>NZ_JAIY01000008.1:370185-468790 GCF_000710405.2 Kitasatospora sp. MBT66
CACTTTCCGCCACGCAAAAACCCAGCTCAGACCCCTTTACGGCCTTTCCGGCCTTTCCGGACCACCCCCGAGACGACGGAGACCACCACCATGACCCCCGAACACACCCCGCCGACCACCCGACTGTCCAGAAAACTGGACGCCCCACCGGCCGCCACGACACCCCGCGCCCGCTCCCCACCAAGCCCCGGACACCCTCCGAACGGCCAAGCCGCTAGCAGCACCACCCGCTAGACCTAGCACCCCCGCTAGCGGGCGACCCCGGCCGCGACCGGCCACCTAGCGCCTAGCGCCCCCGCCGGCCGAGCCCCGGAAGCCGCCCGCAGCCCGACCCGGTACCCCGCCCCCGGTCGCTAGAACCGGTGACTCCTCGCAATCTCCCCCCTCCCACCCCCCACCCCGGAAAGCCCTCCCCCCGCCCGCTCAGGGGCCCGGGAGGACGTTCTCCGGCCGGGTGGGGGGTGGGAGGGAAGTCACCCTCCGTCACAAGGACGCCGGATTCCGAGCGTCAGGCCCCGGGTGTCAGAGATCGTCTGACACCGCTGACGCCCAAACCCCCGGGTAACGCGCACGCGCACGCGAGCTGACACCTCTGACACCCCCGTCTGACGCCCCTGACACCCCGGTCGGCACCCGCCCCTGACGGCTCTGACACCCGCCCGGCGCCGGTCCTGACGGCCCTGACACCCCGCCGGAGCCACCCCGCCGCCGACCTGACACCCGGCCCCGACCGTGTGACACCGGCCTGACGGCCCTGACACCTCACCCACCGCAACCGACCAAGCCCCCTGTCACCTGTCCTGTCACCTGTCATCCCCACCCCCGGAACGGGCCCCGCACTGCCCGAACCCACCCCTGCCCCGCCTCGTACAGGCGACAGACAGGTGACAGGTGACAGGTGACAAACAGGCCGACCGCACCCGGAGACCACCTTGGCCAACCACCGCGCCCCGACCACCACCGCCGCCCTCCCCACCCGCTTCCTCACCCCCGAGGACATCGCCTCCCTCCTCTGCGTCCCCCTGGAGACCGTCTACCAGTGGCGCCGCAAGCGCACCGGCCCGCCCGGCTTCCGCGCCGGCCGACACGTCCGCTACCACCCCGACGCCGTCGCCCAATGGGTCACCGACCAGACCCAACAGGCCGCCTGACCGATCAGGGACCCGCCAGGGAGGCAGGGAGAACTCCCTCCCCGCCTCCCTGGCACCCACCCCCACCCCGACCAGCAACAACACCGCCACAGGGAGGCAGGGAGGCACCCCGCAGCCCCCGCCCAACACCCCGAAAACGGCCCCTCCCCCGGGTACTGGAGCCTCCCTCCCTGCCCCACCACACACCCCTCCCGACACCCAACCGGACAACCCACCCCGACCAGCCACCAGCCAGCCACCCTGCGGGCCACCCCGGGACACTCCCCATCACCGCCCCCGGGCACCGCCCCGGCGGTCGTACGCCGGGCCGCTCCAGCCCCTCCCCCGGGGAGCCGCCGAACGCCCCGCCCCCTCGACTACACCCGCCGCGCGACCTGCGGAAACACCTCGGCTACAGGCCCGACAACACCCCGACTACACGTCGACTACAGCCCCGACAACAGAGGAGCGGCCCCATGGCCGGACACATCCAAGACCGCTGGTACAAGACCGAGACCGGCCCCGACGGAAAGCCGCGGCGCGGCCGCACCGACCGCTACGGCACCGGCAAGCGCTACCGCGCCCGCTACGTCGCGCCGGACGGTACCGAGAAGAGCAAGAGCTTCCCCGACCGCCAGAAGCGCTTGGCGGAGGAGTGGCTGGCCCGGATCGAGGCCGACATGTCGCGCGGGCAGTACCTCGACCCGGCGGCGGCGAAGACCACGTTCCAGGAGTTCGCCGAGCACTGGCTGCGGAGCCAGACCAGCGACCCCAACACGCAGGCGTCGATGCGCTCGCAGCTCCGGCGGCACGCCTTCCCCCGGATCGGGGCCCGGCCGCTCGGCTCGTTCCAGCCGGGGCACATCCGGGAGTTCGTGGCGCAGTTGGAGACGTCGGGCATCTCCGGCTCGTACGCCCGGGTCATCTTCTCCAATGTCCGCGCCGTGCTGAGCGCGGCCGTGGACGACGGCCACCTGCCCCGGAACCCGTGCGCGGCGCAGACGGTCAAGCCGCCGGTCGTCGGGTCGAAGCGGGTCGTCCCGTGGCAACCGGAGCGGGTGTTCGCCGTCCGGGCCGCGATGACCGAGCGGTACCGGGCGACGGTGGATGTCGGCGCCGGCTGCGGGCTGCGGCAGGGCGAGATCCTCGGCCTGGCCGTGGACGCGCTCGACTTCGACGCGGGCACGGTGCACGTCACCCAGCAGCTGAAGCTCAGCCTCAGCAAGCCGGTGTTCGCCCCGCCGAAGGGCGGGACGCTGCGGAGCGTGCCGCTCCCCGGGCCGGTTGCGGACGTGCTCCGGGCCCACATCGAGCGCTTCCCGCCGGTGGAGGTCACCTTGCCGTGGATGAAGACGGGCGGGCCGCCGGTCACCAAGCGGCTGGTCTTCACCAGCCTCTCGGACTCGATCGTCTGGCGCGGCGTGCTCAACGAGGACCACTGGAAGCGCGCGCTGGCCGCCGCCGGGGTGATCCCGCCCCGGGCCCGGGGCGAGTCCCACGCCGCCGCCCGGGAGCACGGCATGCACGCGCTGCGGCACTTCTACGCCTCGGTGCTGCTGGACGCCGGGGAGAGCATCAAGGTCGTCAGCGAGTACCTGGGGCACGCCGATCCGGGGCTGACGCTGCGGGTGTACGCGCACCTGCTGCCGGACAGCCGGGACCGGGCCCGGAAGGCGATCGAAGGGGTCTTCGGGGTCCAAGATCACGAAGGCTGACGGCCCACAGACGGCCCGGGAATGACAACGGCCCCTCACCAGCGCCATACGCGCAGGTGAGGGGCCGTAGCGGCAAGTGGCTTACTTCTTGCCCTGGTTCTTGACCGCCTCGATCGCGGCGGCGGCAGCGTCCGGGTCGAGGTAGCGGCCGCCGGGGACGGTCGGCTTGAAGTCGGCGTCCAGCTCGTAGACCAGCGGGATGCCGGTCGGGATGTTCAGGCCCGCGATGTCGGCGTCGGAGATGCCGTCGAGGTGCTTGACCAGCGCGCGCAGGCTGTTGCCGTGGGCGGTGACCAGCACCGTCCGGCCCGCGGCGAGGTCCGGGACGATGGCGTCGTACCAGTACGGCAGCATCCGCTCGACGACGTCCTGGAGGCACTCGGTGCGCGGACGCAGCTCGCTCGGGATCCCGGCGTAACGGGCGTCGCCGGCCTGCGAGAACTCGGAGTCGTCGGCCAGCACCGGCGGCGGGGTGTCGTACGAGCGGCGCCAGAGCTGGAACTGCTCCTCGCCGAACTCCGCCAGGGTCTGGGCCTTGTCCTTGCCCTGGAGCGCACCGTAGTGGCGCTCGTTCAGGCGCCAGCTGCGGTTGACCGGGATCCAGTGGCGGTCGGCCTTGTCCAGGGCGATCTGCGAGGTGCGGATCGCGCGGCGCAGCAGCGAGGTGTGCAGGACGTCCGGGAGGTAGCCCTCGGCGGCGAGGAGCTCGCCGCCGCGCGCGGCCTCCTTCTCGCCCTTCTCGTTGAGGTCGACGTCGACCCAACCGGTGAACAGGTTCTTCTGGTTCCACTCGCTCTCGCCGTGGCGGAGCAGGATGAGTCGGTACGTCGTGTCAGCCATGGCGCCCAGCTTAGTGGAGCCCGATAAAACCCCTGGTGGGCGGACCCCCCGATGAGTAAGGTGTGATCCGTACCAGTGACACTTACCTTCCCGCCGAGCGGTCCTGCCCGCGTGCTCGGGGGTCGGCCGCCTGCCCGGGAGCCCCCACATGCCCGTTTTCGTCCCGGCCCGCGTGGTCGGAGCCCTCACCGAAGCCATGAGCGGACTGCCGCGGCAGTTCTGGTGGCTCTGGACCAGCACCCTGATCAACAAGCTGGGCGCGTTCGTGGTCACGTTCGTGGCTCTTGCTTAGACCGTACGATCGAAACGATCTAGGGGGCAGCATGGTGCCAACGACGTTCACCGGCCAGCAGGGGGCCGATACTCCGTACGCCGGGCTGCGGGGCGGTAGCTACGCCCGCAAGAGCAGTTACCAGGGCAAGAAGGCCCGCAAGGGCGAGTCCGTGCGCGAGCAGCTCGACGCCAACCAGAGGGACGGCGACCGGCTCGGGGTGGTCATGGTCGAGACGTTCATCGACGACGACCGCTCGGCGTCCCGACACGGGGCGAACACCGAGCGCGAGGACTTCGAGCGCATGATCGAGTGGATCGAGACCGGCAAGCTCGACATCGCATTCGCCTGGGCTTCGACCCGCCTGCAGCGTGACCTAGCCGTTTACGTGCGGCTGCGTGATGCGTGCGCGAAGCACAACGTGTTGTGGTGCTACGGCGGCAAGATCTACGACCCGCGGGACAAGGACGACCGCTTCCGGACCGCGATCGATGCCGTGCTCGGCGAGCGTGAGGTCGACGAGCTTCGCGCGAACGTGATGCGGTCGCTTCGGGCAAACGCCGTTGCGGGCAAGCCGCACGGGCGCAAGGTGTACGGGTACCGGCGCGTCTACGATCCGTACACGGGCGCCTTTGTCCGGGTGGAGAAAGAGCCGGCAGAAGCCAAGGTGGTTGCTGAAATCTGCCGCCGAGTGGCCAGCGGTGAGGCGTACAGCAAGATCGCCAGGGACCTGAACCGCCGCGGCGTCGAGCCGCCGGCACCCGAGTGGACCAAGCAGCAGGTAACCAGGCTGGCCGAGTGGCGGCCGGGGCTGCCGACGGATCGGGATCTTCACCCTGACCTGATCGCTCGGATCACCGATCGTCTCGACCTGCAGCGGGAGGTGCAGGAGCGTCTCGCGGCCAAAGAGCTGCCGCTCGACATCTCGCGGGACTTCAACTCGCGTGGTGAGCCGCGGATCATGTGCCGGTGGGTGCCGCCCACGATCGTCGAGTTTGCTCGTCACACTCGGTACTTGGGCGTTCGGTCCCACCATGGCGAGGTGGTTTCGGAGCAGGCTTGGCCGCGGATCGTTCCGAAGGCGACGCACGCGCGGTGTCTGCTGGTGATCAAGGACCGTCGGGACGGCGGAAAGTGGAACTCTCGGCCGGGGGCGTCGAAGTACTGGCTTCCGGGCATCGCCGAATGCGATGTGTGTGACGTCCCCGTCGGGTCGGACATCCGCCGCGGGGGTGTCCCCCGGCTTGCATGCCAGCAGCCGGGCGCGGAGGACGAGACCGGGTATCACGTGAGCTCTGAACTGGAGCCGATCGACGAGTTCGTGCGGGGCAAGCTGCTCGATTGGCTGTCGAACCCGGCGTTCATCGCCGCGTGCACGCGAGACGACGAAGAGACCATGAAGAAGTTGGAGGAGGCGGAGGCCGAGGTGGCGCTGCTCTCCGCTCAGCTCGATGAGTTCTACGTCGAGGCGGGGGCGGGGCGGCTGACCGCGCGGGCGCTCGTGGCCGTGGAGGCTGACTACCTTCCGCAGATCGAGGCTGCGAAGAAGCGTGCGCAGGCTCTGCGGGCGCCGTCGGTGGTGGGGGACCTCGCGGGTGCTACGCGGGAGGATCTCGAACGCGCCTGGCCGTCGCTGAAGTTGGAGCAGCAGCGGCTCATCGCGCAGACGCTCCTCGTTGTGCGGATCAAGCGGCGGGGCCGCAACGGTCGGGATCTGCCCGTTGAGGAGTACGTGACCGTCACACCGAGGGGCGTGGACTTCGTCGAGGCCGCATAGGGGTCGAACGAACTTGGGCCGCACAGCGTTTGCTGTGCGGCCCGTTGCGCTTCGCTGAAGAGCGGGTGATCAACAGTCGGTCTCCGTGCTCGTCTCGTCGCCTCCGCCGCGCCCTACAAGACCGTTCAGGGCGGTCTCGATGGCTGCGGCGCCGGTGGGCGTGATGTGCCGATCGTCCACTGCGAGTTCTAGTGTCTCGCAGGTGGCGCGGACGACGGCCGGAGCGCCGGCGTCGAGTCGGGTTCGGGTGACTTTGATCATGCGCGTCTTTCCCCCTGTGGGCATGTCGAACGTCACGATTCGTACACGTTTCCGAATCGGGCTTGCACACATTACCCCGCAGGTCGTCGCAGGTCACGCACGTTCTGTGACGACCTCACCCACTATCACCCGCCGCCTCCTGACGCCCAGTTCCGTAGCAGTTCCTCGACTCTGGGCATGTCCGCGCGGCGTAGCCCAGGGACGTGCGCAACTACAACGGCTGTCTCTGGGGTACTCGTTCCGAACGGGTCATCGGCAAGCAGCCCGATGTACTGCTCGGCGGCGGCGGCCTGTACCTCTCGGACGGGCCGGCCGACCGCCGCCGCGACCGCTCTCACGATCCACGGGGCGATCTTGACCATGTCGCCGTGACCGATCTTCCACAGGGTGTTGTGGGTGAGGCTCTGCCCCGTTTCCGGGTCGATCGCCAGCTCGGCAAGTTTTCGATACGTCACACCGTCGGGCGCTTGGGCTTCGCGCACCATGTCGGCGAACGGGGTCGATTCCCACATCTTTTCTCATCTCCGTTCGTGTCTCGTTACGCGAACAGCTCTATTGAAGCGCACATGCCGCCGAGTCGACTACTCGGGATATGCGTTGACGTGCCGTTTCGGCCGACCTAGGTTCGTTGTTGTCTCGAAACAGAGACAGCCTGACGGGTGCGACTCCTACGGACAAGCGGCCCGGCTGTCTCTGTTCCGCAACAGGAGGAGGGGGAGCCGATGTCTGATCACAACGACGACGACGCCACGGCCGCAGAGGTGCGGGCGTGGCCAGATCCCACCGACGAGCAGCTCAGCCTCGTGGCGCGCATCCTCGGACCGCATATCCGCCGAGCGCGCGCCGATCGACTCGCGGCCGAGAAGTCCGCCGGAGCACGGCCGAACTCTGCGCAGGTGGCAGCGTGACAGCCGCGCAGGTCGTCGAGTTCCTCGGCCCGCCGCCGCCGGCCGAGACCAAGCACAGCCGGATCGCGTCCGCGCTGCGCGCACGGCCGGGCGAGTGGGCAGTCGTCCACCGGGCCGACACCGTCACCCGAGCCGCATCCGCCGCACAGGCCATCCGATCGGCGAAGCTCGCGGCCTACGGGCCGGCGGGCGCCTTTCAGGCGGTCTCGCGAACCGTCGACACTGAGCACCGGGTGTATGCCCGGTTCGTTGGGGACCCGCGCCGGCCGCCAGTGGTCGGCGGTGGTGCCCAGTGATCCGGGCCGATCTGCATCCGGACGGGTACACCGTCCGCCTCGACGTCACGGACGGGGCCGAGCGCCTGCTCGACCTGGTCGCGCTCGCCTACGCAGCCGACGAGCAGCTCGTCGGCGAGCTGCTGCGCGAGCTCGCCGCGGCCGCCGACCACCACCGTGCCCGGAAGACCGACCCGCGCGCCGACGACGTCGCCCTCGACTGGTCGGGGGCCGCACTGGACGCCTCCCGTGCTCGGGCCCGGGCGGGGGTGCGCGGCGCGCTGCTGCGGTGGGCCCACCGGCGGCGCCGGGCCGGGGTGCTGCGGCGCCGCCGGGCCGCACTCGTCGACGAGCTTCCGCGCGACGGCCTGCTCGCCGCCGATCTGTCCTACCGGGCGGCGGCCGAGCTGGGCCGGCAGCTGCAGCAGCTCGCCGAGTGCACGGTCGCCGGTCGACATCTAATCGAACTGGAGTACGGGTCATGATCCGGCGGTGCTGGCTGGCCGCTGCCAGCGGCGCGCCGGACGTCGAACAGGTCCGCGGGCTCTGGCGGGCGGCGCGGGCGGCGGGTGAGCCGCGGTGGTACCTCGATCTGATCGCGCGCATCGGCCGACAGACCGCCGCCGGGCCGTCGAGGGACGGCTCGTGAGCGGCCGGCGGTCGGCCGTCGAGGGTCGGGTCGAGCGGCCGGTGCAGCTCGCCCTCGACGGCAGCGCGCAGCCGTACCCGACCACCCCGCCGCCGGTGCGCCGGCGGCCGCGGCGCCGGCCGGTGGTCGAGGACGTCGTCGATCCGGTACCCGGGCAGCTCGACGCGCTCGACACCGCGTGAGTCCGTTCTGCGGCGCCGGCCCGGGCCCGTGCGGTCGACCGGCTCGCCCCTACCCGTGCGGGCCGCGGTGCACCGCCCATTCCCCGGCCGCCGTCGCCCGGCGCCCCGATCCACCGTCTACGCCCAACACCCGAGGGAGGGAACCCCGTTGAGTCATCTTGCCCGTGAGTGGGTGTGGGAGTGCTCGGATGCCCGCGGCACGGCCCGCCTGGTCCTGCTCGCCCTGGCCGAGCGCGCCGGCAGTGAGTGCGTCGCGTTCGGGTCGACCCGCACCCTGGCCGCCCGCACGAACGCGAGCGAACGCTCGGTGAGCGACGCGATCAAGGCTGCGATCCGGCTCGGCGAGCTTGAGCTCGTCGAGGGCCGGCTCGGGCCCTACGGCGCCCGCGTCTACCGCCTCCCCAAGGCCGTCGGCTGGACGCCCGGCGCCGCCGTCGAGGGGGAGGAAGATTCTTCCGCCCCGGCCGATGGGGGGTGCGAGAACTGCACCCCCGGGGGTGCAGATTCTTCGGGGCGGGGGTGCAGTTCCTGCGGGGCGGGGGGTGCAGATTCTGCCCCCCAGAACCAGAGGGAACGAGAAGTAACGGGAGGGAAGCAGAGGAGCGCGCGCGGGCGCGGGGGCTCTGCGGCCGTGGGTGGTCCTGCTGCGATCTCTCTGCCTGCCGACTGGCAGCCCGACGACGAGCTGCTCGGGTGGGCCGCGGTCTCCGGCCACCTGCAGCGCCTCGGGCCCGACGGCCTCGACCACGCCACGCTGAAGTGGGCGCAGCACCGGGCGACTGCGCCGGCCCGCACCCCTGCCCAGTGGCGCGCCGACTGGCAGCAGTGGATCGGCCGGGAGCGCCCGACGGGCCGCCCGGCGCTGCGGTCCGTGCCCGGGGGCGCCTCCCGCCCCTCACCACCGGCCACCCGGAACGCCGCGTTGCTGCAGGCCGCGCTCGACGACCTGCAGGCCCGCGGGGGTGCCCGATGAACCCCGCCGAGGTGGCCGCGCTGCTCGCCTACGCCGCCGAGCTGGACCCCCGCAACGCCAACGCCGACGAGGACGAGGCCCGCGCGCAGCTGCGGCGGTGGTGCGAGCTGCTGCAGGACGTGCCGGCCGTCGCGGTCGAGGGGTGGGACGCGTCCGCGGTCGTGCGCCGGCACATCGCCGAGACCCCGTGGCCGATCATCGCCGCGGACGTGGCCCGGCCGTGGGCCGCGCACCGTCGGGCCCTGCTCGCCCGGCACACCGACCCGCGCCCGGCCGTCGACCCGGACGACGACCGTGCCTACCGGCACGCGATCCGGGAGCAGCGGGTCGCGGTTGCCACCGGGCAGGCCGCGCCGACCAGCACGCGGCAGCTGACCGGCGGGCCGGCCGCGTCGGTGGCCGCCCGGATCGGCGCCGGTCGGGCGCTGCCGGCGGCCGCCGTGGAGCAGCTCGCCCGGTACCGGCCGGTGCGGGCGGCGCGGGAGGCCGCGGCCGCCGCCGGGCGCCCGGACGCACTGGCCGTCTCGTGCGACTGGTGCCACGCGCCGGCCGGTGAACCGTGCCGGCGGCGCACCCTCGCGCCCGGCGCGCAGGCCGGTACCTGGTCGAGGCGCCGCACCGTCCACCCCACCCGCACCGACAAGGCCGCCGCCGGCCGCCGACAGGAGAGTGCCGCGTGAAAAGCCGCCACCGCCCGGGTGCCCGCCACCCGATCCCGACCCCGGCCTATCGGCTCACCGCCACGTGGCCGGGCCGCGAGCAGCCGGCCCTGTTCGAGTCGTCCGACCGCCGCCAGTTCCGACGGGTGGCCCGCACGCACGCCGCGGCCGGCGCCGTGGTGCTCTGCGAGGAGTCCATCGGGTACGGCCGGTGGCGCGTGGTCGACCGCCTCGACGGGCCGGCCCTGCTGCGGGCCCGGCGTGAGGCCGAGATCGCCGCCCGCCGGGTCGAGGCCGAACTGCTCGCCGAGCAGCGCCGCGAGGAGCAGCGGGCCGTCGAGCTCGCCGCCGTCGAAGCCCTCATGGTGCA
This sequence comes from Kitasatospora sp. MBT66, assembly GCF_000710405.2. Lineage (NCBI taxonomy): Bacteria > Bacillati > Actinomycetota > Actinomycetes > Kitasatosporales > Streptomycetaceae > Kitasatospora > Kitasatospora sp. MBT66. The sequence continues at coordinate 380,196 of NZ_JAIY01000008.1, forward strand.
GCCTCCGATCCCGCGCGACGGCGGCCGCCCGCGGGCCCGAACTGTCGCTCACTGTAGGGGAATTCGATGATCCCTGCGCCGCGACCGGTCGATGCGCCCCCCATGCGCGCGGGTGTCCGCGCCGCCCCTCCCGAAAGGTCACAGCCCGTGCCTGCCCTGCCCTCCCGCTACCTCGTGCACGAGACCCGCGCCGAGCGGGCTCTGCCCTTCCCCGTGTCCCTGCCCGTGGTCGCCGAGCTGCTCGACACGGTGCGCGCCGAGCTGCGCGCCGCCGGCCGTCCCGCGGTGGACGCCGACCTGTTCCTCGACCCCGTCGAGGGCCGGCTCGTCGTCGCCTACGTCCTCGACCCACGGGACATCCCGTGAGTGCGACCCCCACCGACCGGGCGGACGTCGAGCGGATGCTGCACCTGGTCGACCGGGCTGCGCGCGGCGCCCTGCTGCCCGGTGAGGCCGAGCTGCTGCGCGACGGGATCGGCGAGCTCGCCCGCTACCGGGAGTGGTGCGCCGAGTGGAGCCGGCTTCACGACCGCTTGCGCCGCACGGCCCGCCAGCGGCTGCGGGCCCTGCGCCGGGCCCTGGCCAGGGCGCAGCGCGGCCGGGCCGTCGAGTCCGAGCTCGCCCTGCTGCGGGAGCGCCTCGACGCCGCGGCACGGCCGGCCGTCGACGACCGGGCCGACTACGAGGAGCTGCTCGCCGCCGAGCTGCTCGACGGATGGGCGCTGGCCCGCGGCCGCGCCGCCGTCGAGCTCGCCGCGGCCGGCCTGCAGCCCGTGCCCGACCGCCGCTCCCCCGCCGCGGCCGCCGACCGGTCGGCCACCTAGACCGGGCCCGGGCGCCCCCGTACCGCGACAGAGGGGCGCCCGGGCTCACCAACTCTCCACCTGCACAACCTACTTGGGAGCGCATCGTGTACCCGTCCACCCGCATCCGTCAGGCGGTCGAGCAGCTGCGCACCGTGCGCGACCACTGGGGCGCACTGCTCGTCGCGATCGAGACCGGGCCGGCCCCCGTGTGGCCGCCCGCCCAGTTGTCCACCCACCTTGCCCGGCAGGCCGCCGCCGACGCCGAGCTGCTCGTCGACGACCGCGTGCCGCTCACTCTGCGCCAGCACCCCGCCCCCGCCAACCTCGCCGCCGTCGACGCCGCGGTGCGCGTCGAGCGGCTCGTGTTCGAGACCGCCGACACGCTCGCCGCCGCGGTGCAGCGGCCGATCGAGCGCCGGCCCGTCTCCACCCCCGGCCGGCCGGTCGTGTGGGCCGTCGACGCCGCGGACGCGGGCGACCCCCGCCGGTGGCACTATGCGAGCCCGACCGACCCCGGGAGCCGTCGGCACGGCCTGCACTGGGCTGCGCTGTACGTCGAGGGGCGCCTGCTCGACGAGGACACCGACCCCGAGCAGCGCGCCGGCTCCCGCACGCGCAGGCCGGCCCTGTTCGGCCTGCTGCCCGAGCACCTCGCGCACGAGGCGGTGCGCGTGGCCGGACAGGCCGAGCACCTCGTGCTCGGCGCGCTCGGCCTCGACCGCGCCGAGACCGTGATCGAGGGCCGGGCGTGCCCGTGGTGCTCCGGCGAGCTCACCCTGCATACCGACCCGCGTACCGCCCCGAGCGTCACCTGCGCCACCGGCCGCACCTGCCCCGCCCCTGTCGACCGCGACCGGCGCGGCCGGCGCGCGTGGCACGCGGCCGAGCTCGTCGAGCTGCTCGCCGCCCTCGACCGCCCCGCCGCCGGCCGGGCCGCGTGACCCCGGGGCACACCCCCGAAGACGGGCCCGGGCTGTTGCCCGGGCCCGCGTTCGTCACCCCCTTGCCAACGCGAACTGTAATCATTACAGTAATCATTACTGCAGTGATTGCAGGGCCGGCCGCTACCCGGCACCCCATCGACACAGGGAGAGCACCCCATGCGTTACGCAACCACCAGCGCCCGCAGCGCAGTTCTGCACAAGCAGGACAACGGCATCACCGTTGGCTACTGCAAGCGGCTCGCGCTGCACGTCGTCGACCCCGAGACCGCGGCCAAGGGCCTGTCCACCGGCGCCCTGCGCGTCTGCAAGAACTGCGACCGCACGCACGGCGACCGCCGCCGCGCCGAGCTGTCCCTCGCCGATCAGCCGCTGCTCAACCCCCCGGCCGCCCCCGCCCGCAAGCGCCCGGCCGCCGTCGAGCCGACCCTCTTCGACACCCCGACCGCGCCGACCCCGGCCGCCGTCGAGCAGGCGCCCGCCAAGCCGCGCCGCCGTCTGGCACGGCCGGCCGCGCCGGTGGCCACCAACGCGTTCGAGCAGGCCGTGCTCGGCGTGCACGAGCCGCGCCCGGGCCGGTACGCCCTGCAGGTGTGCGAGGACCCGCGCGACGTCTGCGAGCGTGGCACCTGCAGCCTGCGCTCGACCCGCGCCGCCGGCACCCTCGACGAGGTGCGCGCCGGCGCCGCCATGTTCCGCCACGCGTGGGCCGTCAGCCCGTCGGGCGAGCACATCCCGCTGACCGAGCAGCCCGTGCCGGCCGCGGCCGAGCAGGCGCCCGTCGAGGCACTGCCCGACGGCCCCATGCGCGTCCGGGTGAAGATGGGCATCTCGCAAGCCGACCTCGACCGGATCAAGGCCGAGGCGGCCGTCGCCCGCGCCGCGTTCGAGGCGAACTCTGCCGAGCGGCGCGCCGCGGAACGGGCGAAGTACGGCCCGAAGGACGAGGCGCAGCAGGCGCCCGTCGAGGGCACCGTCGTGGCGCACCGCGGGGAGTCTCGCGGGTGCCTGCCCAAGCACGCGCAGCACCCGGACGTTCGGGCCGCGCTCGGTGCTCTCACCGGCCACGGCAAGCGGGAGACGCTGCGGCTGGCCGCGCTGCAGGGCGACGACATCGAGGACAACCCGCACGCGGCCGGTGTCATGGTCGAGCCGCGCGGTGACAGGCTGGTGGCGCTCTACTGGCTCGTTGACGGCCAGCACCGCGACCAGGACGGTGCGCCGCACCGAGTGCAGTTGGAGATCCTGCGTACCCGCATGGCGGCCGCCGACTGGCTCGTCGAGGCCGGCGGTGGGGGCGAGGTCCGGGCGTGGCGCCTGTACGAGCACGCGCCCGTCGAGGAAGCGCCGGAGGAGATCGAGAGCGGCCCGCGCTGCCGTGACTGCTCCGGTCGCGGGTGCAACTTCTGCGACTTCAGCGGCCGTCGCCGCAAGTAGGCGGCGCGGGTCGACCGCCGGCGCCGCGGCGCGCCGGCGGATCGGCGAGAGTAGGCAGTGACAGCACCGGCCGGTCGAGCAGCAGCTCGGCCGGCCCCACGGAAGGACCTCAGACCATGCCCGAGCAGCAGCAGGACGAGCCCCAGCTCACGTACGAGGATGCCGTGCGCATCCGGCGCGAGTCGGCGCCGCTCGAACGGCAGCTCGCCCGGATCGTGGTCGAGGCGAAGAACGGCGGCCGGTCGGCAGCCCAGATCGCGCGGGATCTGGAGTACACCGAGGGACGGATCTACCAGATCATCCGCAAGCACCGCACTGAGCAGGCGTGAACGCGGGTCGGCCGGCGCCGCTACAACGCCGGCCGACCCCGCGGCCCCGAGGGGCCACGCACCCGGCAGAGAGCACCTGTCAGGGGCGCCACCTACCCTACGGCGGTAGGGCCCGGCGCCCGCACCGAGCGCTAGGGAGGCGCCCACCATGACCGAGAAGCCCGACCCCACCGTCTACGTCAAGCGGCCGGCCGGGGAACCGATGACCGAGCAGGAGCAGCGGGCCGGCGCCCGCACCTTCGCCGAGCAGCTCGGCACGCTGCTCGACGACTTCGACGCCGAGACGGCGCTCGCCCGGCTGCGCACGGCACGGGAGCACGCCGCGGCCGGCCGCCCGATCGAGGGGCAGCTCGCCGCCCTGGTGGTCGAGGCGGCCGCCGAGGGCCGTCTGCCCGCCCCGGTGATCGCGGCCGAGCTGGACGTCGCCGAGGACCGGGTGCGCGCGGTGATCGACGGGCACATGCTGTTCGCGTACCGGGTCGACCTGCAGACCGCGAGCGGGTGGGAGGTCGAGGACGACGCCGAGCTTGCACCCGTCGAGATCGTCGACGCCGACCCGGCGCGCAACGCGCAGCGGTTCGCCGCGGTGACCGTCGAGGAGGTACTCGCCGACCACGCCGCGGACGAGGAGGTGACGGCCGTGCGCGTGCTGGTCTGGCCCGGCCGCCCCGGGACCGATGCGGAAGCCGCTGCGGTCGTCGAGCGGGCCCGCAGCTAACCCCTTGCACCGTTACCACTTCGTGACCTAATGTTGGAGGCGCTTCCGGCGTGCCCGGAACGCACTCCAGACCTACGGCCCGCCACATCCCCCCGTGGCGGGCCGTTCTGCGTGCCCGGGAGGTGATGCCCCGTGCGCGAGCCCATCACCGACCAGGACCGCGAGCAGGTGCGCCGCCTGCACGCCGACGGCCTGTCCCGCAACGCCATAGCTTCCGCGATCGGGCGCAGCAGCTCGACCGTCTCGAAGATCGCGGCCGAGGAAGGGCTCGCCTTCACGGGCGGCGCCCGGACGGCCGCGGCGACCGCGGCCCGGCAGGAGGATCTCGCCGCCCTGCGACGTGACCTGACGGCCCGGCTGTACCGGCGGGCGGCATCGAACCTCGACCGCGTCGAGGCCGACGCGTACGTGCGCGTTGAGCTGCTGCCGACCGGTGACACGGTCGAGGTCGTGAGCGACGACCCGCCGGCGCAGGACGAGCGCCACCACTCGCAGGCGATCGGCGGGTATCTGACCAGCGCGGCCCGGTTGGCGGAGATCGACGCTGGCACGTCCGGGCACGAGGTGCGCAGCATGCTCACCGATCTTGCCCGGGGCCTGCGGTCTGCCTTCGCCAACGAGGACGAGGCGGCCGCCGACGGGGGGTGAGCTGTGCTCGCCCCCGCTCCCGATCTCCCCCTGTCCCGCAAGCAACTTCGGTCGGTCGCCCGGGCCACCGCCCGCATCAACATTTGGCACGGCGCGGTTCGCTCCGGCAAGACGGTGGCCTCGCTGCTGGCGTTCCTGCTGGCCGTCGCGGAGGCGCCGCCGTCCGGGCTGATCATCGTCTGCGGCCGCAGTCTGCAAACGATCGAGCGCAACGTGCTGGAACCCCTCAGCGACACGGCGCTGTTCGGGCCGGTCGCCGCCGGGCAGGTCCGGCACACCCGCGGCGCCACCACCGCCGTCATCCTCGGGCGCACCGTCCACTTGATCGGCGCGGCGGACGCCCGGGCCGAGGGTCGGCTGCGCGGCCTCACGGCGTACTTGGCGTACGTCGACGAAGCGACGTTGTTGCCCGAGGCATTTTGGGTGCAGCTGCTCGCCCGACTCAGCGTCCCGGGTGCGAAGTTGCTGGCCACCACCAACCCCGACTCGCCGCGGCACTGGCTTCGCACCGGGTACCTCGACCGCGCGACCGAGCTCGACCTGCGCGCGTGGCACTTCAGCCTGCGCGACAACCCGAGCTTGTCGCCCGCCTACGTCCGGGCGCTGCACTCCGAGTACACCGGCCTGTGGCGACGGCGCATGATCGACGGCGCGTGGGTGATCGCCGAGGGGTCGATCTACGACTGTTGGGACGAGCAGCGGCACGTCGTCGACGAGCTGCCGCCCATGGTCCGGCACTGGCTCGGCGTGGACTACGGCACGTCGAACCCCTTCGCCGCGATCCTGCTCGGCTTGGGCGAGGACAACCGGCTGTACGCGTGCGCAGAGTGGCGCTACGACTCCCGTGCCCGGCGCCGGCAGATGACCGATGCCCAGTACAGCGCAGCCCTGCGCGGCTGGCTCGACGGCCTGCAGGTCGAACCCGAGTGGACGTTCCTCGATCCGTCGGCCGCGAGCTTCCTTGCCCAGCTCTGGGAGGACGGGCACCCCGGGACCACCCGGGCCAAGAACCAGGTGCTCGACGGGATCCGCTCGACGTCGACCGCCCTCGCATCAGGGCTGATGCGTGTGCACCGCTCGTGCGAGGGCCTGCTCTCCGAGCTGCCCGGGTACGTCTGGGACCCGGCCGCGACCGCCGCCGGCGAAGACCGCCCGCTCAAGATCAACGATCACTCGTGCGACGCGCTGCGGTACGTCGTGCACTCGACCGCCGCCGAGTGGCGCCACCTGGTCCCCGATCTGCTGGCGGAGGAGGTGATCGCCGATGCCACTCCCTGAAGCCAACAGCCCTTGGCCGCCGCGCCGTTGGGCGCCCGAGCTCGCCGAGATCGCGATCGACGACGCGTGGTACTCCGGCGACCCGCGCCGCCTGGCCGCCGTCTACCAGGGGCAGGCCCGTCGGCGCGACGGCCGGCGCCGCCTGTGGGGGCGCGAGCGCACGTCCACCCCCGACCGGCGCGAGAGTCGCCTGCACATCCCGATGCCTGCCGACGTCGCCCGCCGCTCCGCCGGTCTCCTGATGGGCGAGCCCCCGCGGGTGACCGTCACCGACACCGCCCTGCAGGCCCGGCTCGACGAGCTGTTCGGCCCGCGCGCCGAGCGGACCCTGCTGGAAGCCGCGGAGGTGTCCGCCGCGCTCGGCGGGGTGTACCTGGTGGCCGCGTGGGATGCCGAGATCGGCCCCCGCCCGCTACTCACCACCGTGCACCACGACGCCGCTCTGCCCGAGGTCCGATACGGGCACCTGGTCGCCCTGACCTGCTGGGAGGAACTGGAGCGACGCGGCTCGACGGTGCTGCGCCGACTGGAGAGGCACGAGCGCGGCCGCATCGAACACGCCCTCTACGAAGGCACCACCGACAACATCGGCCGGCAGGTGCCCCTCACAGAGCACCCGAGCACGGCCGCGGTCGTCGAGTCGCTCGGCCCGTCCGGCACGATCGAGACCGGCATCCCCGGCCTCACCGCGGCCTACTGGCCCAACATCGGCCCCAACCGCTCCCACCGCGGGAGCCCGCTCGGCCGATCCGACCTGCAGGGCCCGGCGCGCGACATGTGCGACGCGCTCGACGAGGTGTGGTCGAGCTGGATGCGCGACATCCGGCTCGCCCGCGCACGCCTCATCGTCCCCGCCGGCTACCTGCGCAACCGCGGCCCCGGCCAAGGCGCCAGCTTCGACGACGACCAGGAGATTTGGTCGACGCTCGACATCCCGCCGACCGACACGGGCGCCGGCATCACCATGAGCCAGTTCGCCATCCGCGTTGCGGAGCACAAGGCGACGTCCGACGCGCTCGTGCGGCAGATCGTCGAGGCCGCCGGCTACTCCCCGAGCACGTTCGGGCTCGACGGCGGCCCGCCGGTCACCGCGACGGAGACCCTGGCCCGCGGGCACGACAGCATGGTGACCCGCAGGGCGAAAATCAGCTACGCGTCCCCGGCCGTCGCCGACATCGCCGAGGCCATGCTGCAGCTCGACCGCGCACTCGGCTTCTCCCGGCTCGCCCCCGAGCGGCCGACCGTGGCATTCGGGGCCGCGGTCGCCCCGGACGCCCAGACGCAGGCGCAGACCCTCTCCCTGCTCGGCCAGGCACAGGCCGTCAGCACCGAGACCAAGGTCCGAATGCTGCGCCCGGAGTGGGACGCCGATGCGGTCGCCGCCGAGGTGGCCCGCATCCACGCCGAGACCGGGCAGGCCGTGCCCGACCCGGCGCCCAGCTTCGGCGTGTAGGTGGTCGAGGGGGTGATCGCGTGCCGGTCTCCCCCTGGATGGCCGAGGATCTCGCCGACCGCGTGCGGGCCCTGTACGAGGACGCCGAGCAGCGCCTGCTCGGCATCGTCGCCCGGCAGATCGCCGACGGCCTCGAAGCCCCCGGGTGGGCCGTCGCCAAGCTCGCCGACGTGCAGCCGTTGCGCCGCGCGGCGCAGGGTGTCGTCGACGCGCTCGGCACGGCCATGACCACCGAGGTGCACGACGTCGTCGCCGAAGCATGGAACCGCGGCGCCCGGACCGGGCTGGCCGAGCTCGGCGCCCTGGCCGACGTCGACGCCGCGCGTATCGCGGAGTCGACCCCGGCCGGCCGCGCCGTCGACCGGCTCGCCATAGAGACCATCCAGCTCGTCACGGCCACGCACCGCGGCATTCTGCGCGGCGTCGAGGACGGATACCGACAGGTCGTCTCCGAGGTGGCCGCTACGCCGCTGCTCGGCATCGACACCCGCCGCCAGGCCACCGCCCGGGCCATGGAACGGTTCGCCGACCGCGGCCTCCGGTCCTTCGTCGACAAGTCAGGCCGGTCCTGGCAGATGCCCAGCTATGCCGAGATGGCCGTGCGGACCGCCGTCGGCCGGGCCGCCGTGGAGGGGCAGGCCGACCGGCTGCGCGCCGCCGGCGTCGACCTGGTCAAGGTGTCGAGCGCGCCGCGCGAGTGCCCGCTCTGCCGAAAGTGGGAGGGCAGGGTGCTCTCGCTCGACGGCCCGGACGGGCCGCGCGAGGTCGAGGTCGAGCACGCCGTCGACGACGGCCGCGCCGTGCGCGTGCGGATCGCGGGCAGCGTCGAGCAGGCCCGCCGCGCCGGACTCCAACACCCCAACTGCCGACACTCGCTGAGCGCGTTCACCCCGGGTGTCACCACCGCGGACCCGCCGGAGCCGTCCGACGGCACCGGGTACGAGGCAGGCCAGCGGCAGCGCGCGATCGAGCGGCAGATCCGCAAGTACAAGAACCGCACGGCCGCGGCCGCGACGCCCGAGGCCCGGCAGGTGGCCGAGCAGCGGGTGCGCGACTGGCAGCAGCGGATGCGCGACCACCTCGCCGCCAACCCGGAGTTGAAGCGGCTCCGGTACCGCGAGCAGCCAGGGGCGGGGAACCTTCCCGAACCGCGCCGGCCGGTACCGCCGGATGCGGTCGAGGCCGCCCGGGTGCGCGCTGGTGATCACCGGACGCCGGGCGAGATGAGCGACGAGCAGCTCGGCGCCGCGCTGCGGCACGGCTCCCTCGACGAGCGCGGCCGTGCCCGCATCGAGGCCGAGGCGAACCGGCGCGACGAGCAGTCCCTGCTCGACCGCGTGCGGCCCGGCGGCCGGATGTCGTCGCACCTGGTCGAGTTCAGCGACGACGAGCTCGCCCGCGTGCTGCCGCTGCTCGACGACCCCGGGGTGCTGCGGGTGGCGGCCGAGCTGGACCGGCGCGACATCGACGCCGCCCTGCCCGGTGCCCGCCGGGATCTGATCGGCATGTCCGAGCAGCAGCTCGCCGAGCGGGCCCGGCACGCCACCGGCGACGAGCTCGCCGCCCTGGCTGCCGAGGCCGACCGCCGGGCCCTGCTCGTCGAGCTGTTCCCCGGCGGCCGACTGCTGGCGGACCTGTCCGCCGTCGCCGACGACCGCCTCGGGTGGGCGCTGCGCTACACCGACCCCGACGGGGCCGAGCGCATTGCCGCCGAACTCGACCGCCGCTACCCCACCACCCCGCCGCCGGCCGCCGCCGGCCGCGGGATCGAGGCGCAGCTCGCCGACCGGGCCGCCCTCGACGACGCGCTGCGCCCGGGCTCCCCAATGGACGACTGGTCGTGGGTCGACGCCGCCCCGGACGAACACCCGTGGGACCGGCTCCCGGCGGCCGAGCGCTGGCTCGCCGAACGGGAGTGGGCCGAGACCGGGAACCGCCGGGCGTTCACCACCAAGCAGGTGCGGCAGATGTACGAGGAGTACGTCTACGCGCAGTGGCTCGACGCCGAGGAATGGTGCCGCGGGGTGCTGCTCACCAAGCGGGCCGAGCTCGACGGCATCGACCCCCTGACCGTCTTCTCGGGCCCTGCCCACGTGGCGTACGCCCGGGCCTCCGAGGAACTCAAACGGTACTGGGCCGAGGTGTCCCCGCGGACCACGCTCGCCGAGTACACCGAGCAGCTCACCGGCGTACGCTCGGCCGCCGCCGACACCGCCCGCAAGAGCAGCAGCGACGTCTCCAACAAGTTCTAGGGGGTGAGGTGTTGGGGTTCCGCGCCGACGCCGTGCGCGCCACCCGGGCCGGCCGCGATGCGGCCCGGGCCGGACAGCCGATCACCGCCTGCCCCCACTCGCGCGAGTCCCTGCTGCGCTCCGCATGGGTGCGCGGCTACGCCGCCGCCCGCCCGCTCACCGCGCCGCCGTAGCGCGCCACCCACCACCGCCAAGGCCCGCACCCCCACCGGGCGGGTTCTAGCGATCCCCGCAACACCCTGACCCCAGGGAGTTGCGGGGATCGTGGATTTTGAGGACTTGAAGGCGAGGTTCTTCGAAGCGCTGGACCGGGAGGACGGCAGTGTCACGGGGGCGGCCCGGGCGGTCGGGGCGAACCGTCACACGGCGGCCGGGTGGGCACGCAAGGCCGGTGTCCGTGGCCGTGGGAAGCCGGGAAGGAACAGGCACTCGGGCCGGGCGGAGTACGAGCGGCTTCGCGCGGCCGGGGTGCGACGGCAGGACGCCGCCGCGCGGGTCGGGGTCCACAAGCGCACCGCCCAGGACTGGGACCACGGGATCCGCAAGAGCGGCAACGCGCGCCTCCACCCCGATGGACACAAGATCGACTACACAACGGGCATGACCAGCACCGTTCCCCGCACGCCGGCGCCCTCGACAGCGGCGGTCGAGGCCAGGCTGCACCCACGGTTCCTGACGGTGACCGAACGGGAGCTGATAGCCGACATGCGCCGCGAGGGCCGGTCGCTGCGGGCAATCGGGCGGGCCCTGGGCCGGCCGGCCTCCACCGTCAAGCGCGAGATCGACACCCGTGCGGTCGACGGCGTCTACCGGCCGCACCGGGCCCAGCGGGCATGGGCGGCAAGCCGATCACGCCCCAAGGAGTCCAAGCTCGCCCGGCCGGGCGCACTGCGCGAGTTCGTCGCGGACGGGCTGCGGGAGCGGTGGTCGCCCGAGCAGATCTGTCACGCTCTGGTCAGCGAGTTCCCCGACGACGAGAGCATGCGGGTGAGTCCGGAGACGATCTACCAGGCGGTCTACGTCCAGGCCCGCGGCGGGCTGCGACGCGAGGTCGCGCTCGCACTGCGCACCGGGCGCACTCGCCGCAAGCCGCACCGCAGCCCCGAGCAGCGCACCCGCCGGTTCGTCGACGAGATGGTGATGATCTCCGAGCGGCCCGCCGAGGTCGAGGACCGGGCGGTGCCCGGCCATTGGGAGGGGGACTTGATCGTCGGCCCCCGCAGTGAGAGCGCGATCGTGACCCTGGTCGAGCGCTCCACCCGCTACGTCATGCTCGGGCACCTGCCCGGCGGGCACACCGCAGCGGAGGTCCGCGACGTGCTGGTGCCCTTGATCCAGAGCCTGCCCGAGCACCTGCGCGGCTCGCTGACTTGGGACCAGGGCTGCGAGATGGCCGCGCACAAGCAGTTCACCGTCGCCACGGGAGTGCCGGTCTACTTCTGCGATCCGCACTCGCCCTGGCAGCGCGGATCGAACGAGAACACGAACGGTCTGCTGCGGCAGTACTTCCCCAAGAGCACCGACCTGTCCGTGCACAGTCCCGAAGACCTCGAACACGTCGCCCAGCAACTCAACCGCCGGCCACGCAAAACGCTCGGCTGGAAGACCCCAGCCGAGCGCCTGCGTGATCTACTGACAGCCGCATAGGCCATCAGGTGTTGCGAGGACCCCTAGAAACCGCCCCGGGGGCACGGGCCTTTTCCGTTTCCGCCCCCGGCCCGGAGGGACCAACCGCCTTGACCACCACCGCACTTCCGATCCACCCCCGAACCGGACTGCAGGCCGTCGGCCGGCGCCGCGACGGGCGCCCGATCTGGCCGATCCTCGGAGGCTCCGGCGACACCGGACCCACCGGCGAGCCCACCGGCGCCCCGCCGGCACCGCCCGCCCCGGGCCCCACCGACCCGCCGGCCGCACCGCCCGCCACCCCGCCGGACCCGACCGGCCCCACCGCGGAACAGCTCGCCGACGCCCAGCGCCAGGCAACCGAAGCAACCGCGCAGCGCGACCAGCTGCAGGCCGCCCTCGACGCCATCAACAAGGCGATCAACCCCGACGCCGGGGACGGATCGGACTCCGATCCGGCACAGCTCACGGCGCAGGTGGCCGACCGCGACCGACAGCTAGGCGAGCTGACCGACCGGCTGCGTACCGCGCAGGTCGAGCTCGCCGCCCACCAGGCCGCCGAGGCCGCCGGCGCGCGCCCCGATCGCCTGCTCAACTCCCGCAGCTTCGCGGCCGCGGTCGCCGACCTCGACCCGGCCGACGGCCAGTTCGGCGAGCAGCTCAAGACCGCCATCACCGCGGCGGTCGAGGCCGACCCCGATCTCTACCGCGCCGCCCCCGCCGCGCCCGCCCGGTCCGGCTCCGAGTTCCGCGGCGCCCCCACCACCCGTACCGAACCCGCGTCGCTGCTCGAAGCGATCAGCGCGCGACTCGCCAAGTAAGGAGGTCCCTGCCCCATGGCTATCACACTGGCCGACGCCAAGCTCAACACCGTTGACCCCGTGGACCTGCAGGTCATCGACGAGTTCCGCAAGAACTCGTGGCTGCTGGACAACATGATCTGGGACCAGGCCGTGAACCCCGCCGGCGGCGGCGCAGCCCTGTCCTACGGCTACACCCGGCTGGTCGCCGAGCGCCCCGCCGGCTTCCGCAAGCTCAACTCGGAGTACCCGCGTGGGCAGGCCAAGCGCGCCCGTTACGACGTCGATCTCGCGCCGCTCGGCGATGCCTTCGAGATCGACCGCACTATCGCTCAGCTGGGCCCGGCTGCGAGCAACGAAGTCACTTTCCAGATGACGCAGGCGATCAAGAGCGCGAACACGTTCTTCAGCGAGCAGGTCATCACGGGCAAGAAGCAGACCACGCCCGAGGGCGACGTGCTCGGGTTCGACGGACTCGACGTCGCCCTCGCCAACTCCGCCACCGAGATGGGCGCCGGCTCGTACCTCGACTGGACCGGCAGCACGCTGGGCACCGACACGGCCAAGGCGCACGCCGCGCTCGACGCACTCGACGAGTTCCTCGACCTGCTCGACGGCACCCCCTCCGCACTGCTCGGCAACGGCAAGACGATTGCCCGCGTGCGTTCGCTCGCCCGTCGGGCCGGCTACTACAACCGTGAGTTGAACGCGTTCGGCAAGAAGGTCGAGTTCTACAATGGGATCCCTCTCGTCAACCTGGGCGACCGGGCCGGCAGCACCCTGCCGGTGGTCCCGATCGAGTCCCGGGACGTCGACGGCGCCGGCCCCGGCGGACAGATCACCGGCCTGTCCGACCTCTACGCCGTCCGCATCGGCATCGACGGCTTCCACGGCGTGACCACCACCAGCGGCAACCTCGTTCAGCAGTGGCTGCCCGACTTCAGCACGGCCGGCGCGCTGAAGGTCGGCGAGGTCGAGCTCGGCCCGGTCGCGGTCGTACTCAAGGCCACCAAGGCGGCCGCGGTGCTGCGGAACATCAAGGTGAAGTGATGTCGTACGCGATCACCTCCCCGTTCGGGGACGACGACACCGTCGCCGGAGTCCGCTTCACCGCCGGCCGGGCCACCGTCGACGAACTCGACGTCGGGGCCCGGCTGTACTTCCTGCGCTACGGCTACGAGATCGAGCAGCTCGACGACACCGACGAGCAGGAACCGACGGGCGACGACCCGCCGCCCCCGCCCACCAGCGCCAAGGGGCGCGCCCGCGCCAAGGAAGGGACGGCGCCGATCGCGCCGCCCCAGTGATCGGGGGTGGCGGCACCGTGGCTCCCACCTACGCCACCCCCGAGCAGCTCGCCACATGGCTGGGCCGGCCCGCGCCGGCGGACGCCGAGCGGCTGCTCGCCCGCGCATCCGAGGACGTCGACGCCGCGCTGCTCACCGCCTGCTACCCCGTCGACTCCACCGGCGCCCCCGCTCACCCCGCGCACGCGGGGGCGCTGGCCGATGCCGCGTGCGCTCAGGTCGAGTACCAGCTCGCCGCGGGAGAGGACGGGACCGGCGCGGCCGCGCGCTGGTCGTCCGTGAGCGCCGGCTCGATCAGCCTCTCGGCGAGCAGCACGGCCCCGGCCGGCGCACTCGATCTCGCGCCCCGGACACGGCGTGCCCTGCAGCAAGCCGGACTCACCGGTCACGGGGTGGGCGCCCCATGGTGACCCGCGTACCCCGGTGGCTTCTGCGCCACCGGATCACCGTCGAGCCGTACGTCGGGGATTCCGCGTACGGGCCCGTCTACGGCCCGCCGCTCGACGACGTGCCCGCCCTGGTGTCCGAGACGGTGCGACTCGTGCGCGCCCCGGACGGCCGGCAGGTCGTCAGCTCGGCGCAGGTCGTGCTCGACCTCGACACCGCCGTGCCGGCCGGCTCCCGGATCACCCTGCCGACCGGCCGCACAACCGTGCCGATCACCGTCTCGACCGTCGACGCGCCGGGCCTACCCGTGCCCGCGCACAAGGAGGTGACCTGCGAATGAGCCGACCCCGCTCCCGGATCGAGTGGACCGGCGACGCCACCCTGCGGGCCGAACGTGCGGCCGCGGCGCGCGGCCTGCTCGCCGCCGCCGAGCACGTGCTGCAGGTCTCCCGCGAGGTGGTGCCGATCGAAGAGGGCACCCTCGCCCGCTCCGGCGTCGCCAGCGTTGACGAGCAGCAGCTCGTCGCCGCCGTCTCCTACGACACCCCCTACGCGGCCCGCGTGCACGAGGATCTCAACGCCCGCCACGACCAGGGCCGGACGGCGAAATACCTCGAACGCCCGGCCGCCGCGGAAGCCGCGGCGGTCGAGCAGATCATCGCGGCCGCGGTCCGGCGGGCGCTTCGTGGCTGACGTCCTCGACTCCCTCGCCCGCTACCTGCAGGCCACCGGCCTGCTCGCCTACGACCCCACCGGCGTCCGCGGCGACACCTTCATAGAGCTGCTGCCCCCGGCGCCCGACCGCGCAGTGCAGCTCTCCCTCTACGGCGCCGGCACCCCCGACCCGCTCAACGGCTGGGACGAGCGGTCGCTGCAGGTGCGCGTGCGCGGCACCGCCGACCCCCGGGTGTCCCGTGCCCGCGCCGAAGCGATCTACGGCGCGCTGCACGGGCTCGCCGGTGTCGACCTCCCGGGCGGTCTCTGGCTCGTGCTGTGCATCGCGCAGCAGACCCCCGCCCCGCTCGGCGTCGATGCCGCCGGCCGGCACGAGCACACCATCAACTTCCGCCTTGACATCGAGGCGACGACCCCCCGACCTACCTAGGAGGTGACCCCATGGCGACCCCCGGAACCCCCCGCCCGATCGACGCCCGCGGCTGGCTGTTCGAGGTGCAGGACGTGACGGCCAGTTCCGAGACATGGCTGCGCGTCGGCATGCTGACGAGCTTCTCCCACTCGCCCGGCGAGAACGAAGAGACGGAGGACATCACGACGTTCGATGACGACGGCCACTACTCGCAGGACGTCATGCAGCGTGGCGCGTCCATCTCCCTTGAGTCCAAGTACGCCGCGGACAAGGTGGGTGTTCGCGACCCCGGGCAGGCGTACGTCGACGAGGCGTGGGTGCCCCGTCTCGGCGCCGAGTCTCACAACCCCGTGCGCTGGCGACACAAGTCCCAGACCAAGTGGGTCGTCTGGGACGCCACGGTCAGCCCGGGCGAGCAGGGCGGCGGCACCACCGAGAAGACGTCGTGGTCCGCGACGATCACCCGGTGCGGCAAGCCGTCGACCGCCGCGGTGACCCCGCCGCCGGCCGGGGGTGGCTCGTGACCGACGACGAGCTCGACCTCGACCACCAGGACCCGCCCGGCGACGGGGGGTTCGCGGACTTCGATGCGTTCTTCGCCGAGCAGACCGCCGACGCGCCTGCAGAAACGTTCCAGCTCTACGGCCGGACGTACACCTTGCCGGACGCGCTGCCGTTGATGTTCACGCTGCAGATGGAGCGGCTGCAGGCGTCCGAGGACCCGGACGACGTCCGGACGATGCTGCGGACCCTGGTCGGCGAGAATGCCCTCGACCACTGGGCCGAGCAGGGCATGACCGACAGGCAGCTCGGCATCGTCCTCATCTATGCGGCCGCGACCGTGCGCCGGCCCGGCAGCGTCACCATGCAGCGCGCCGCCGAGCTCTACGACCGGCAGAACGCGACCGTGGGAAAAGCCCCGGCACCGGCGGCGCCGAACCGGGCGACCCGCCGGGCGAAGACGCGCCGGCGGGCGGACTCTGGTCGGCGGTCCTGACGCACTGGGCCGCCGTCGAGGCGGACCTCACCCGCACCTACCACCTCACCGCCGCCGAGATCGCCGCGCTCAGTGAGCGGCGGTTCGTGGTCCTGCTCGGCGGTGTCGGCGAAGACTCCCGTTTCCGTGAGCTGTGGGCGCGCACCCCGCGCACCGTCTCGTCGGCCGCGGAGATCGCAGCGATCACCGGACTGCCCGCCGGAGGGTAGACCGCCGAGGGGGTGAGCCGAGTTGGCGCTCACCGTCGGCGAGCTGCTCGCCACCATCACCGTCGACGACAGCGGCGCCGAACAGGGCCTGCGCCGCACCGAGCAGGGCATCCGCCGTACCGCGCAGGTCGTCGAGGACGAGGCGGGCCGGGCCGGACAAGCAGCCGGGCGCGAGCTCGGCGAGCAGCTCGCCGAGGAGTCCGAGCGCGGAGCCGAGCGCGCCGGCTCCGGCATCACGAGCGCACTCGGCGCCGTCAAGGGCGCCCTGATCGGCGGCGCGATCGGCGCCGCGGTGGTCACCGGCCTGTCCGAGGCCGTCGGCCAGCAGAAGGGGACGAGCCTGCTCACCGCGCAGCTCGGCGCGAGCCCCGAGCAGGCTGCCCAACTCGGCAAGGCTGCAGGCAAGTTGTACTCCGGTGGCTACACCGAGTCGGTCGAGACCGCCAACGAGGCTCTCAAGAACCTTTGGCAGCAAGGACTCGTCCCGGCCGACGCGACGGCCGAGCAGCTGCAGAAGGTCGGCGGCCGCGCGCAGCAGGTCGCCGACATTCTCGGCGAGGAAGTCGGCCCGGTCTCCAAATCCGTTGGGCAGATGCTCAAAACGGGGATGGCCAAGGACGCCGACGAGGCTTTCGACATTCTCGTAAGGGGAACTCAGCTCGGCGCAAATAAAGCCGAAGATCTGCTCGACACGTTCAACGAATATCCGGTCCAGTTTCGGGATCTGGGCATTGATGGAAAGCAGGCCATGGGCCTTATCCATCAGGGCTTGGAAGCGGGAGCGCGCGACGCCGATCTCGTCGCCGACGCGTTCAAGGAACTGAATATCAGGGTCAAGGACGGGTCAGCTGCCGACGGCCTGAAGGCCATCGGATTGAATGCGGACAAGATGGCTGCCGCGTTCAACAAGGGCGGACCGTCGGCGAATGCCGCGCTTGATCAGCTCATGGATCGGCTGCGGCAGGTCAAGGATCCGTCCGAGCGGTCCAAGCTGTCTTTCGCGCTGCTGGGAACGCAGGCCGAAGACCTTTCCAAGGCTCTCTTTTCGCTCGATCCGTCGAGCGCGGTCGCAGGTCTCGGCGCGGTCGACGGCGCCGCGGCCAAGGCGGGCGACACCATGCGGGACAACGCCTCGACCCGCTGGACCGCGTTCACGCGCGGCCTGCAACAGGGCGCCGTCGACGTGCTCGGTGCCAAGGTCGTGCCCGCCCTCATGGCGGCCGCCGACTGGGTCGGCACGCTCGGCAGCAAGTACGACACCGCCCGCAAGTTCGTCGGCGAGCACAGCCTCGCATTCAGCATCGCGGCCGGCATCGTCACGGCCGTCCTGCTGCCCACGCTCATCGCGCTTGCGGTACAGGCCGTGACCACCACCGCTACAACAGTGGCCGGTTGGGCGGCGCAGTCCGCGGCCGCGGTGCGCACCGGCGCCACGTACCTGGTCACCAACGCCGAGATGATCGCGGGGTGGGTGGCGCAGGGAGTCGCCGCCGTTGCGGCCGGCGTCCGGGTGGTCGGAGCGTGGGTGCTCATGGGCACGCAGAGCCTGCTGCAGGCCGCGCGCATGGCGGCCGCGTGGGTGATCGCGCTCGGCCCGGTCGGGTGGATCATCGCGGCGGTGGTCGGTCTGGTCGCCCTGGTGGTCAGCAACTGGGACACCGTCCGCTCCGCAACATCCGCAGCGTGGCAGTGGGCCCTCAACTTTGTGAAGTCGGCGGCCGGCTGGATCGTCGATGTCTTCTTGAACTGGACTCTCGTCGGGCTCCTGATCAAGCATTGGGATTCGATCAAGTCGGGCGCCGTCAACGGCTGGAATGCGACCGTGGATTTCGTCCGCGGCATCCCCGGGCGCATCGTCGAGTTCTTCTTGAACTGGACTCTCGTCGGGCTGCTGATCAAGCATTGGGATTCGATCCGTTCGGGCGTTTCCGAAAAGGCGTCCGGGCTCGTCTCGGACATCAAGGCACTGCCCGGCCGGATCGCCGACTCGCTCGGGAATCTGGGCTCGCTGCTGGTCGACAAGGGGCGCGACATCGTGCGCGGCCTGTGGTCCGGCATCCAGTCCATGGGCGGATGGTTGAAAGACACCCTGATGGGCTGGGCCAAGGATCTGATTCCGGGCCCGATCGCCAAGGCTCTGGGCATCCATTCGCCGTCCCGGGTCATGGCCCGGCAGGTCGGCCGGTGGATTCCCGCCGGCATCGTGTCGGGGATCGAGGGCGCGCAGCCCGAGCTCGCCGCCGCGATGCGGGACCTGGTCGAGGTGCCGGACACTCCCGCGCTCACCGCGGCCGCCCGCTCGCCACTCGCCGCGGTCGCCGCGCCGTCCCCGGCCTCCGGCTACGGGCCGGCCGCCATCGGACAGTCCGGCGGCGGTCCGCTGCTGCACATCGACCAGTTCCACGCCGGCGGGCAGTCGCCGGAGCAGCTCGCGGCGGCACTCGGCTGGGAACTCAAGGTGAGGGGGTGAGGCTGTGGCCACGGGCGACCGCGTCACCCTGCCGGGGCACATCCAGTTCGGCGAGCAGCTACTGCTCGGCCCCGGCACCCCCTACCGATGGCGCACGCTCACCGGGTGGTCCGACTCCCCCGCGTGGGACTCCGGCACCACCAACCGGCCGGCCGGTCACGGCGCCTACCCCGGTGCCCTGTGGGCGCAGCCGCGCACGATCACGGTCGACGGGATCGTGATCCGGGCGCCGGCCGCCCGGATCGGGGCGGTGGTCGGGCAGTTCGAGGCGGGCGCGGTGTCGCTCGACGACGAGCTGCCGCTCGTGGTGCACCTCGACGAGCGCGGGCCGCTGCTGGTGTGGGCGCGGTGTCTGCGGTGGTCGGTGCCGACCGGCCGCGGGTACCGGGTCGGCACCATCACCGGCTGTTCGCTGCAGTTCGAGGCGACCGACCCCCGCCGCTACAGCCTCACGGAGCAGCATGCCGACACCGGCCTGCCCGTCGACGAGCAGGGCCTCGACTGGCACCTCGACGCGGCCGCCGAGCGCGGCCTCGACTGGCACCTCGCCACCCCGCCCGGCGGCGCACCGGCGACCGAGGACGGGCTCACCTTCGGGTCCGGCGGGTCCACCGGCATCATCACCGCCACCAACGCCGGCCGGGCCCCCACGCCTGCTGTGCTGGTGTTCACCGGGCCGGTCGAGCAGCCTTCGCTCGTCGACCTGCGCACCGGCCGGCGGTGGGAGTACGACATCACGCTCGGCCCGGGCGAGCAGCTCGTCGTCGACGGGGCGGGGGGCACGGTCACCCTGTCCGGTTCCTCACGGCTCCACACCGTCACGGACCGCTCGGCCCCCGAGCAGCTGCTCGCCGTCGCGCCCGGCACGAGCGACTTCGCGTTCGCCGGCGCCCCCGACAGCGTTCCGAACCCCGCCGCCCGCGCCGACCTGCGCTGGCGTCACGCCTACTGGTAAGGAGGTACCAGCGTGCCCGTGCGCGCCGCGTGGCTCCCGCCCACCGGGCAGACCCGCACCGACACCCGCCTGTCCCCCGTCGGCACCATGACGCCCACCGGGGCGACCACCACCGCCCCCGGAGTGATCCCCGGCGGTACCCCCTTCTCGCTCACCTCGACGGCCCCCATGCAGGCGCAGCTCGGCGCCGGCCGGGCCGTGGTGCAGGGCACCGCCCTTCAGGGCGCCTACCCGCTGACGCTCACCCTGCCCGAGCCGCTCACCTTTGCGCCCGGTCACACGCAGTGGGACCGGATAGACCTGGTCGTGCTGCACGTCTACGACGGGCTCTACGACCAGAGCGGCAAGGCGTTGGCCGCGGTCGAGATCCTGAAGGGCACCGCGGCCGCCGACCCGAAGCCTGCGCCGCTTCCCGCCTGCTCGCTCCCCCTGTGGTCGGTACGGGTGCCGGTCGCCGCGTCCGCCGGTACCGGCGGCATCCCCTGGGCCACCGCCCTGGTCGACCTGCGCACCTACACGGTCGCCGCCGGCGGCATCCGGCCCGACGCCAGCACCGACCCCGGTTCCTACGTCGGGCAGGTGCGCGACACCGGCACCCGGGTTGAACGGTGGTCCGGAACCAAGTGGGTGGCGTACCCGGCCGCGGTCGGCGGCATCGTGCCGCAGTCCGTGACCGGGTTCGGCAGCTACACCGGCCAGTGGCGCGACGGGAGCACCGGCCTCGAACGCTGGTCCGGGCTCGGGTGGGTGCCGATGGGCAGTTGGGTGCCGTACGCCCCGGCTTGGACGGGCCTTGAGATCTACGGAGAGGCGACGGCCGGCGGTCGTTACTGCCGGATCGGGCGACACGTCGAGGCCGTCGCGTGGCTGAGCTGGGGTACCGGCAGCTCGCTCGGCGCCGGGTACATCCGGGTGTCGCTCCCGACGGCGGCCGCGGACGTCGGGGCGCCTCACGGCTGGCAGGGCACGGGGCGCCATCACGACGCACAGTCCTACTGGCGCGAGCTGCTGCCGACGCTGGACGCGGGCGAGGACTCCGCGCAGGTACTCGCGACGGCCCCCGACGGGTCGTGGATGACCCCGGGCACCCTCGGGTACCGGTGGGCCATTGCCGGAGCCTCGATGCGCATACAGATCACCTACGAGACCGCCTAGGCCCACCGGCCCCGGCACCCCGGGGGGTGGTCGCGCTGCTGCCCTTCACCCCGTACCGCGTGCTGATCTGCGACCTGCGCAGCGACCAACTGCTCGACGTCCTGCCGCTGTGGGGCGTCAGCTTCGACGAGTTCCTCGGCAAGACCGGATCTCTGCGAGCGACCGTCCACCTGGTCACCGCCGAACTCGCCGCCCGCGCCCGCGCCGCGCTCGTCCCCGGGCGCACCGCTCTGTGGGTCGAGCGGGCCGGCGCGATCTGGTGGGGCGGCATCCTGTGGACCAGCAGCCTGGCCAGCGACGAACGCGGCGAGCTCTCCCTCGCCCTGCAGGCCGCCACCTGGGACAGCTACCTCGCGCACCGGATGCTCTACGACACCCTGCAGGCCGACGGGGTCGATCAGTTCGACATCGTGCGCACCCTCATCTCCTACACCGCGGCGCAGCCCGGAGGTGACATCGGGATCGAGGTCGACACCGCGGTGTCGGGCGTCGCGCGGGACCGCACCTACTCGCGGTACGACCAGCCGTTCGTCCGGGATCTGATCGAGCAGCTCTCACGGGTCGAGCGGGGGTTCGAGTGGCGGATCGCCTCGACCCGCGACCCCGACAGCGGCCGGCGGGTCAAGCAGTTGCAGCTCGGCCACCCGGTGATCCGGGCCGGCTCGACCGAGGTGGTGCTCACCCGCCCGGGCCCGATCCTGTCGTACACGTGGCCCGTCGATGCCACCAGCAAGGCCAACGTCTGGCAGGCGCGCGGCGCGAGCACGAACCGCAACCAGACGGCCGAGTCGGTGCCGTTGCTGTCCCCGCTCGTCACCGGCGAGGCGGACATCGCGGCGGGGTGGCCGCGGCTCGACGGTTCCGCGGACTACAGCACCGTTGAGCAGCAGGAGACGCTCGACGCGCACGCCCGTGCGGACGCCGCCGCCCACCTCGACCCGCGGACCGTCCCCGAGATCACGGTGCGACTGGACGCACAGATCAGCCCTGCCCTGCTCGGCGCGACCGCGCGCGTCAAGGTCACCGATCTGTGGTGGCCCGAGGGCATGACCGCCCGCCACCGGATCATCGGGATCACCGTCACACCACCCGAGCGCGGGCGCCCAGAATCCGCCAAACTCCTTTTGGAGGCATAGCCGTTGGCCGCGATCCCGCAGGATCTTCTCGACCGCATCCGCGCCCTCGAACGCCAAGTGCGTGAGCTCTCCGGCCGCGCGCAGACGCGACCCGCCATGGATCAGATCCAGCACGGCCCCGTCGTGATCGCCGAGGGCGGGACGCTGACTGTTCGGGACGGCGACGGCACGCCCATTGTGTTCATCGGGCGACTCACCATCGACCGGCCGGACGGCTCTGCGCAGTACGGCGTCGTGATCAAGCGCGAAGACGGCTCCAACGCCCTTGCCCTGTTCTCCGGTGGCACGCAGCCGCAGGGCCTCGACATCTACGACTCCCGCGGGAACACGATTTTCACCGAGGACCGGGTGAACGGTGGGCTCGCCGTCCCCTACCTGCACAGCCCGATGTACCCCGACGGGGACCTCGATCGTTACGCCAAGACGCAGTCCGACGGGCCCGACAACATGTGGACCGCCGCGCACGTCCGTTACCACCCGATGCTGACGGTGGCCGGCTACGCGGCCGCGGACTTCGGCACCACCGGCGTCGCGCAGGTCTACGTCAACGGCGAACCGTGGGGCGAGCAGCGCGCGATCGGCGGCGGCGACTGGTTCCATTTCAGCGACGGCCCGAAGCTGTGCCCCGGCAGGTACGGCGACATCTCCACGGTGCAGATCAAGGCATGGCGCACCGGCGGCGCCGGCACCGTCTACGCCTGCCCCGTCGGTGTCATCGGCACGCAGACCCGCTAGCCCAACTCACCAACACCTCACGAACGTTCGCCCCGTGGCCTGTCGGCCCCGGGGCTTTTCCATGTCTGGAGACCCCTCATGTCCTGGTACCCCGGCGCCGAGCGGATCGAGCTGCAGCCCGAGAGCGACGCCCAACCGGCCATCACACCAACGCAGTTCATCGCGCACTCGATCGCGGCCGAGTGGGGACCGCGCCGGATCTTCGAGTACTGGCGCGACTCGACGAACCTCGAATCGCACTTCGGGCTCGGCTACGGTGGCGAGCTCGGCCAGTTCATCGGCACCGGCACGCGCGCGGACGCCAACGCGGCCGCCAACCGCCGGCCGGACGGGACCGGCGCCGTCTCGATCGAGACGGAGAGCAACGACCAGCACAGCGACCCGTGGACCGAGCAGCAGATCGAGCAGCTCGTCGCGCTCGGCGTCTGGCTCCACCACGAACACGGCATCCCGCTGCGGATCTGCCGCACCCCGGACGACCCCGGCTACGGCTACCACCGGCTCCACCCGTCGTGGTCCACCTCCGGCACCGCGTGCCCCGGCGACGCCCGGGTGCAGCAGTGGCACGAGCGGGTGTTCCCCGCGATCGTGGCCCGGGCGACCGGCACCGTCCCGGACCCGACGCCGGCGCAGCCGACGCCCGATCCGCAGCCGGCCGGGCCCGCCCGCTACCGGGTGACCGTCGGCGGCCTGGAGTACGGGTTCGGCGCGCACGGCCCGCACGTGCGGCAGGTCGGCAAAGCGCTGGTGGCCGCCGGGTACGGCCGGCACTACGCCGTCGGCCCGGACGAGGACTGGCGGGACGCCGACACCCTGAACTACGCCGAGTGGCAGGCCGCGCTCGGCTACACGGGGAGCGATGCCGACGGGGTGCCGGGCGAGCAGTCGCTGCGGCGCCTGCTCGGCGGCGCACTGCCCGGCGAGCAGGCGGTCGTCGACCTCGACCAGGTGGCCGCCGCCGCCCGCCGTGACCCCGGCCTCCCGCAGGGCGGCACCACCCACCCCGACGCCGTCCGGCCCGTCGAGGCCGCCCTCGCCGCCGAGGGCCTGCTCGACGGCCAGTGGACCGGCGACGGCTCGTTCGGATCGCGCACCCGCGCGGCCTACGCCCGGTGGCAGCAGCAGCTCGGATACCGCGGCGCGGACGCCGACGGCATCCCCGGCCGCAGCTCGCTCGCCGAGCTCGGCGAGCGCCACGGCTTCACCGTCCGCTGACCATCCGCCCGGGGCCGGCCGGCCCCGGGCACCCCACACACGGGAGACACCCCCATGACCGAGGCCACCCGCCGCACCATCCGCACCGGCCTGCAGAGCCTGCTCGGCCTGCTCGCCGCGCTCCCCCTGCTCGTCTCCACCGCCGGCATCCCCGAGACCCTGCCCGGCGTCGCTGTCGCGCTCACCGTGGCCGGAGCCGTCACCCGCGTGATGGCTCTCGACGTCGTCGAGCAGCTGCTGCCCGCGTGGCTGCGCACCCCGCCGAAGGGGGACGGCACCGAGTGAGCACCGCCACCGGCGCCGGCCGGCTCGACGACGTCCTGCTCTGGGCCGGCGCGGTGGTCACCCTGTCCGCCGCGCTCGGCCTGCTCTGGCGCGCCACCCGCGGCGCCCGCCGCCTGGCGCAGCGCGTCGAGGACGTCGTCGACGACTGGACCGGCACCGACGACCGCCCCGGTGTCCCCGGCCGGCCCGGCGTCATGGCCAGGCTCGACAAGATCGAGCACAAGCTCGTCGCCGTCGAGCACGAGCTGCACCCCAACTCCGGGGCGAGCCTGCGCGATGCCGTCGACCGCGTCGACCGCCGCACTGTCCACCTCGACCCCCCGTAGACAGCACTGCGCCCCCTGCACCGGCCACGGCCGGTACGGGGGGCGCTTTCGTCGTTGGGGCAGGGATCAGAGGGGGCCGAAATCTCCCGCCCGAACGGCGGCGACGAAGGAATGCCAGGCACTGGCCGGGAAGGTCAAGGCAGGTCCGTGCGGGTCCTTAGAGTCGCGCACAGGCACGGCACCCGGCAGGCCGTCGCCCACCTCGACGCAGTTCCCGCCGTTCGTGCTGTGACGGCTCTTCCTCCACGTCACATCAAGGTCACTCGCCCTGTTCATCTCTTCAGTTCCTCCACTCGCGCGCCGATCAGCTCGGCCGACGCCTCTGGCGACAGGGCAACCGCCCTGAGCAGATCATAGGCGCGCCCCGCCTCGACAACCTCGATAGATTCGAGCGCCAAACGCCCTTGCGAGAAGCCGTCAACGTAGAGGACATCGGGCTGTTCATCGAAGGACATAACCGTGAACGGGCCGGCGAGTCCAGGGTGAGCAACGACGCTGGCCGGTACCACCTGAATGACCGTCCGCGGCTGCTGGCCCGCATCGAGGAGACGTTCCAACTGCTCGATCATGATCTGCGCTCCGCCTATGGTCCGCAGCAGTGCCTGCTCGTCGACCACGAACCAGGCATGCGGGGGCACCTCCCGCTCGAACAGCGCCTGCCGAGACATCCGAGCCGCCACCAGGTCGTCAAGGTTGTCCGGCCGTACGGCTGTGAGCATCGCGCGCGCATACCCTTCCGTTTGCAGCAGCCCCGGAACAATCTGGCTCTCGAACACTCGCATGGACTTGGAGTCGTGTTCCAACTGGACGTACGGCAGGAACCATGACGGGTAGGCGTAGCGCAGCACCAACGGCAGCAGCCTGCCAAGGTGGCCGCCCGTCGCGAACACCACATCGAGATCCCGAACGAGATCCTCAGTGGGCACGCGCTTGGCCGACTCCAGATAGCTGATCATGGCCTGCGTGGTGTGCGCCTCCCGGGCGAGCGTGCCCTGAGACCAGCCGCGTTCCGTCCGAAGCCGAAGGATCTCCGAACCAAGAAAGGCCAGCAGCGACGAAGTTGGGTCCGGCGCGTCAGTCTCGACGGTCACGCGACCAGCTCCTATAACTCTCCGGGTGTTATAGCTCGACTCCTGGTGAGCGTAGCGGCAAGTGACGATCCTTAGAACACAGCGAGGACGTACGGAGCGCTACAGCACCAACGGAGACGCATTCATGACGGATCATCAGACTTTTGGGTCGGACACCTTCGGGCACCCGCCGGTGGTGGAGGACCGACACATGAGGCCGTGCACCTGCGGCCAGTGCAGCAGCGGAGCACCGATCCCCGACCTCTCCGCGCTGGCTCCGATGTTCTCGAACGGCGACCCGACCCAAAGCGCGCACAAGCCTCTCGCCAACCCCTACGACGCGCCGCGCGGCGCGCTCGTGTACGACGTGCTGACCGGTCGCCTCGGGGTGGTGATGGAGCGAGCTGGGCGCACGGTTCACCTGCGTCCGGAGGCGGGCGGATGCGAGTGGGAGACCGATGTCCGGTTCATCGAGCGCCCTCCCAACCGCACGCGGGCAGAGGCGCCCCGTCCGCTCGTCGACATGGTGGAGCAGCCCAACGTCGAGGGCACCCGAACGCTCGACCGCTCCGATCTCCCGCCCCCGGCTTCCGCCGCGTGACCTTGTGGGTCGTCACGCGGCGGGCCCGTCGGCACCGGCCCCCAAGCCGGTGGTGGCACCGTCCGGCACGGGCAGCCTCCCCGGCGCCCAGCCCCGCGCCGGACTCCGCACACGTCGCTGCCTGGCGTCTGCGGCAGCCGCCCGCTTCCCACAGCGGGCGGCAGAGCTCCAGCGCACGCCCCAAGGTGGCGCCGCGCTGGAACGCGCTCCGGAGTCTCGTCATGGTTCCTCCGTGGAGCGCGAAGTCCCTGCCGGCCAACGTCGGGAGCCCGGCCGGCAGGGACACCCCTCGATCACCCGCCCCACTCGTCGCGTGACAAGCAACGTGCGGGGCGGGACCAACCTCCGGCCTCCTGCGCGGCCGGCGGGGTGCACCACCCCCCTCGCCACGGTGACAAGTCCTGGACGGCTTGGACGACCGTGGCGAGGGGGCGCTCGTACCGTCCGCCTACTCATATGGACCATCCCCATGACAGCACTCCCCACGGAATCTCGGATGAAGCCGATCCCTCGCCAGCGTGAGCCGACGCGCGCCGAACGCGAGGAGCTGATTAGGCGCTACCGGGAAGGCGCCACCATGGACGCTCTCGCCCGGGAGGTCGGCCGCTCCGACGACTGGCTGCGCCCGCGCATGCAGCTCTGGGGCGTTCACATACGAGGCCGGTCCGAGTCGCAGCAACTGCGCTGGAAGCGACACAACGCGGCCAGGCGCGCCGCCCCGTAGGAGCGCGCGGCCAGGCAACGGCGGGACACCCCGCCCCCATGGCTCCGTCTGCAGGTGCCGCACAAGCGGCAGTGCGGGCGGGCGGCGGTGCTGCCAGTCGCGCCGCCACGCGTTCGGCCAACCGGCCGAACGGTCCTGTGCACCAAGCCCATTGGAGGAACAATGTCCGACCTCTACACGCTGCCGGAGGTCACTTCCGGCCTGTTCGTGCGGCAGTGCGGCGGCAACCTGGAGAGCGAGAGCGAGACCTGCGTCTCGCTCGCCGCGATCCCGGGCGCCGCGGATGGGTTCGCCATCCGTGACAGCAAGGAGGAGGGAGCCGGCCGCGAGCTGCGGTTCTCCGCCGCCGAGCTCGACGCGTTCGCCTGCAGGTGGGTCGCCGACCGGGGTCTCGCGGCCTGACGTCCTAGGCTGACGCACCCATGAACACGGAGGTGCCTGCCCCAAACTCAACTTGGGGCAGGCACCTCCTCATTGGAGGATAACCCGTGAACTTCACTGGCCACTGGCACGGGTACGGCCCCTGGATCGGCACGAACACCCAGTACCACACAGAACACCTGCGCCGACCGGCCCCGATCGACACCGAGTGGCTCAAGTCGCAGAAGAAGACACCCGACCCGCTCGCCTTCACGCCCTTTGAGCGCAGAACCATCCCGCCCACCCAGACGGGGCACTACCTGCTGCGCCGGCCCGCCGACCTCGCCGATCGGACGTGGAAGGAAGTCGATCCGGCGGTGAACTGGCTCGTCACGACCTACCAGTCGACCCCACCCGAGCAGCGGCGGGACAAACGGGCGGTCGACGCCGGTCTCGACATCAAGACCCAGCAGGCTCGCACGGACATCACCAACGGCGTGGACGTCGTCTGGTGCTACTACATCCCCGGCGAACGGATGATCAACTTCGCGATCATCGCCTGCCCGAACCGCCACCTCCCCGAAATTGCATGCCCACTCGGACTGTGAAAGGAGACTGTTCGATGTCCCTCTCAGAGCTGCTCGGGCAGGACGCCGAGTCACTGCTCGCCGAATGCCCCACCGGCCCCACGTTGTACCACCGCAAGGGGTCCGAGCTCGATCACCGGGTCACCCTCGAACTGATGACGACCCACATCGATCACGGTCTGCTGACTCCCTCGTACACCGCCGCGGTGAAGGACGGACGTGCCGTTCACCCCGGACGGTTCTCCCAGGACGGGGAGATGACCCCCGGCAAGATCCGCGCTCTCTTCGACGACGGGCACACGATCCACCTGCGCGAGATTCAGCGCACCGTGCCGTACCTCGCGGAGCTCTGCCGGGCCATTCAGGCTGAGACCCGCTACTCCCTGTACGTCTCCGCGATCATCTCGCCGCCGGGGAGCCAAGGACTCAACCACCATTGGGACCAGTTCACCGCGGTTGTCGCACAGTTGCACGGACGCAAGGTCTGGCCCATCTGGCGCCCCGAGGTCGAGCTGCCTACCGCGAGGCACCTCACCTCACCGGACATGTGGACGCCGGAGATGCAGCAGCGCTGGGACACCACTGGCCCGGCCGCCGAGTACACGCTCAATCCGGGCGACACACTCGTGCTGCCCCGCGGGTGGGTGCACAAGCCGCACGCCGTCGGCGATGACACCAGCTTTCACCTGACCTTCGCCCTCCGGGAGCGGACCCGTCTGGATCTTGCGCGGGCGCTGGTCGAGACACTGTTGCCCAACGCCGGCTTCCGCGCTGGGCTCGCCCCCGCCTCCCTGCAGGACGCAGCCCTTCCCGGGACCCTGCAGGACGTCCGCGATCAACTGGTCACGCATCTCGCCCAAGCCGACATGGGCCACGCGGCCGGCACCGTCAGCCCGCTACTGACCTGACGGCGCCCGGCCTGCGGCCCCGCCCGGTTCGTCCGGGCGGGGCCTTTCAGTCTCCGGCCGGCGGCGCGACCACGCGCGACCCACGGCCCCACTCGGTCTCAATGAGCCCACGCTCACGCAGCGTCGCCACCGCCCGCCGTGCCGTCTCGCGTGCCACGCCGAACCGCGCACACAACTGGTGCTCCGACGGAATGGAGTCGCCCGGCGCGTACGTGCCCGTCCGAATTTCCGCGGTCAACTCCTCAACGATCCGCATGTATGGGGCGGTCGACCTGTACGGGGCATCCGGACTCTCAGCCATACGCCGAGCGTAGACAACACTCAATTGCCCGACCACTTAGACAAGCAGACCACCTAGACAAGCTAGACAAGTGGCTACTACCGTCGAAACAGAAAGACCCCCGATCGGCTGGCACCGCCCGGGGGTCCGGCCCTAGCTTCGTGGAGCTAAGACATGCATCAGATTATCGGCTGGCTGCTCAGCCGCGTTCGAACCCTGCTCGCCCCCGGCACTGGCCAGCGGGCCCGCCGCCCCCAACACCGCACAGCCCTTCGCGAGACTGCACTCGCATTGATCACCCCACCTCCGACCCCCGAAGCGACCCACTTGCCCGCTGCAGGTCTGCGCCGTGAATCGCCAGCGCACCACCTGCAGCGCGAGGAACCGATCGGGGGAACCCTGGTCCGCCCGTACGTCGATCGCGACGCGTGGCGCCGCGAGCTCGACGAGATCCAAGCGGCGTACGAAGCCAGCCAGCTGGAAGTCCGACGAGCCGCAGCTGCTGCGGCGGCCGCGGGCTACCCCGACCCCGGGTACACCTACCCGGGCGCGCACACCCTCGCTGGGGCGGTGGCGTGATGGCACGCGGGTTCATCAAAGACCTCTCAGACGGCACCCGGCAGGGCAACACACGCGGCCTGCTGAAGTGCAGGGCGAACGGGTGGCAGATCATCAACCATCAGCGTCACGGCGTGTGGCACGCTCCCCGAGTACCCAACGACCCGAGCCCGTGGACTGATGGCGTGACCCGGTACCGCGCGCTGGACTGTTGGGCGGTACCCCTCCACCGCCCCGGTACCCGCCCCGCCCGGTAGATGCACCGTGAAGCCCCCTCCCGACCCGGGGAGGGGGCTTCCGCGTTCCCAAGGTGCCCCGGGCTGCTTCACCACGTCAGGTAGACCGTAGCGCGGCTATCAACCTAACTACCTGCGGACAGCCACCCGCCATGACTATGATCAGGGCTAAGCAAGAGTCACCTTCCTCGCACTCTACTTGACCACCGAGCGGGGCTACTCGGCCTCCTACGCGGGGCTGGTCGCCTCGCTGTTCGGCCTGGGCTCGGCGGTCGCCTCGCTCGTCGCCGGGGTGCTGAGCGACCGGATCGGACGGCGGCCGACGCTGGTCGCCGCGCAGCTCGGTACCGCGCTGTTCACCGCGGTGCTCGGCTTCACCGACGGCCAGGTGGCCATCGCGGTGGTCGCCTTCCTGGTCGGCTTCTGCAACAACGCGACCCGGCCCGCCACCTCGGCGATCATCGCGGACATCGTGCCCGCCGAGGACCGGGTCCGCGCCTTCGCACTGAACTACTGGGCGATCAACATCGGCTTCGGCCTCTCCGCGGCGGCGGCCGGCCTGATCGCCACCCACGGCTACCTCACGCTCTTCCTGCTGGACGCGCTGTCCACGGTGGTCTGCGCGGTGGTCATCTTCGTCCGCATCCCCGAGACCAGGCCCGACACGCCCGCCGTGACCGCGGACGGCCCGAAGGCGCGGCCGACGATCGGCCTGGCCGCGGTCTTCCGGGACGCCCGCTTCATGGCGGTGGTGGTGCTCAACCTGCTGCTCGCCCTGGTCGCCCAGCAGGGCTCCACCACGCTGGCCGTGGACATGGGCCGGTCCGGCATCACCGCCACCCAGTACGGCCTGGTGATCGGCCTCAACGGCCTGCTCATCGTGGTGCTCCAGATCCCGGTCACCCGGTGGATGGAGGGCCGGGACCGGACGGCGCTGCTCGTCGCCAGCGCGCTGTTCATCGGCTGGGGCTTCGGGCTGACCGCGCTGGCCGGCTCCTCGGCCTGGTTCTACGCCTTCACCGTCGCGGTCTGGACGCTCGGCGAGATCCTGAACGCGCCGACCATGATGGGCCTGGTCGCCGAGCTGTCGCCGGCCGAGGCGCGGGGGCGCTACCAGGGCGTGTACTCGCTCTCCTGGTCGCTCGCCTCGTTCCTCGGGCCGGCCGCCGGCGGGGTGCTGCTGGAGCGGGCCGGCAGCGGGGTGATGTGGGGGGCGTGCGCGGTGCTCGGCACGGTCGCCGCGGGCGGCTACGTCCTGCTCGGCCGGCGGCCGGGGGCGGCACTGGCGAAGTCGGACGTGGTGGGGACGGGAAAGGGAACGGTGGGGACGGGACCGGGAACGGTGCGGGTGGTCCCGGCGGAGACCGCCGAGCCGGAGCGGGCCGCGACGGGCGGCTGAGCCCGCACGGCCGGGCCGACTCTCCGGCCCGGCCGTCGTCGGCCCGCTACTCGGCGGCGGGCGCCGCCGCCGCGGGGTCCGGGACCGGACCGGCCAGGTGGGCGAAGGCCGCCAGGTTGCGGGTCGACTCCCCGCGCTTGGTGCGCCACTCCCACTCCCGCCGGATCGCGGTGGCGAAACCCAGCTCCAGCAGGGTGTTGAACGGCTCGTCGGCGCTCTCCAGCACCGTGCCCAGCAGCCGGTCCACGGTGTCCGGGGTCAGCGCCTCCAGCGGCAGCCGGCCCGCGAGGTAGACGTCCCCGAGCCGGTCGACCGCGTACGCCACGCCGTACATGCGGGTGTTGCGCTCCAGCAGCCAGCGGTAGACGGCCTCGTGGTTCTCGTCCGGGCGCCGGACCACGAAGGCGTTGACGGAGAGGGTGTGGTCACCGATCCGCAGCGCACACGTGGTGCTCAGCTTCCGGGTGCCCGGGAGGGTCGCCACCAGGGTGTACGGGTCGGCAGCGGCCGGCTCCCAGGCCACCCCCGCCCCGTCCAGGGCGGTGCGCAGGAGGGTCAGGGCCTCGTCCTTGGTGCGGAATGCCATGGGGCTGACGTTACTCGGGAGTACGGCCGCGCGCAGCAGCGCGGGTCGGGCCGGGTCCGGCGGCGGGCGGCCCGCCGGTCGCCGCCCGCGACCGGCGCCACTGCTCCGCTCAGGCGAGCAGCCGACGGGCCCCGGTCAGCCGGCCGGCCGGGCGGGCCAGGGTGCCGGCGTACACCTCGGCGGTGGTCGCGGCCGCGGTGTCCCAGCCGAAGCCGGCCGCGTGCCGCGCCGCCGCGGCGCCCCGCCGGCCCACCAGCTCCGGATCGACGACGTACGGCTCCAGCGCCCGCGACCAGTCCGCCGGGTCGTGGCCGTGCACCAGGGTGCCCGTCACGCCGTCCCGGACGGCGACCGGCAGGCCGCCCACCGCGGCCGCGACCACCGGTGTGCCGCAGGCCTGCGCCTCCAGCGCGACCAGGCCGAAGGACTCGCTGTAGGAGGGCATCACCAGCGCGGTCGCGGCCCGGTACCACTCGGCGAGCATCGCCTGGCCGACCGGCGGGTGGAAGCGCACCACGTCGCCGATACCCAGCTGGGCGGCCAGCTTGTGCAGGCTCTCCGGACGGGCCATCCCGGTGCCGGACGGACCGCCGACCACCGGCACCACCAGCCGCTCGCGCAGCTCCGGACGCCGCTCCAGCAGCACCGCGACCGCGCGCAGCAGCACGTCCGGGGCCTTCAGCGGCTGGATCCGGCCGGCGAAGAGCAGCACCGCCGCGTCGGCGGGCAGTCCCAGCCGGGCCCGGGCGGCACGGCGGGCCTCCGCCGTGCCCGGGGCGCCCGCCCCGCCGGGGCGGAATACGTCCAGGTTGACCCCCGGGTGGACCACGGCCAGCTGCTCGGGGCGGGCCGCGTAGAAGCGGGCCAGCTCGGCGGCCTCCTCGGTGGTGTTGGCGATCAGCCGGTCGGCCGCCTCCACCACCTGGGTCTCGCCGATCACCCGGGCCGTCGGCTCGGGGGTGTCGCCCTCGGCCAGCGCCGCGTTCTTCACCTTCGCCATGGTGTGCATGGTGTGCACCAGCGGGACGCCCCAGCGCTGGGCGGCCAGCCAGCCGACCTGGCCGGAGAGCCAGTAGTGCGAGTGGACCAGGTCGTAGTGCCCGGGCCGGTGGCCGGCCTCGGTGCGCAGCACACCGTGGGTGAATGCGCACAGCTGGGCCGGCAGGTCCTCCTTGACCAGGCCCTCGTACGGACCGGCCGTGACGTGCCGCACCAGCACGCCCGGGGCCAGCTCCACGGTGGGCTCGTCGTCCGAGCAGATCGACCGGGTGAAGACCTCGACCTCGATGTTGAGCGCGGCCAGGCGCTTGGCCAGCTCCACGATGTAGACGTTCATGCCGCCCGCGTCGCCCGTGCCCGGCTGGTGCAGCGGGGAGGTGTGGACACTGAGCATGGCTATCCGGCGCGGGCGGCGCCGGCCGGCCTGGACGAGCGACTGGAGCCGCCCGCGCGCGGGCGTGGCCGGCTGGGCACGGCGTACCGAACGGACGGGGTGCTGGATCACCTGGCTGAAGCCTCCTCGTGTGCTGCCCGCCTCGCAGCCCTTGCCTGCTGCCTGTTCCTGCTGCCTGTTTCCTGCTGGTCGGGTGTGTGCGCCGCCGCCCGCGCCGCCCGGCCGGGACGCCCGCCGGGGCGCGCGTCGGCCTGCCGCCCCGTCCGGGCACACATCACCACCAGTCTGCCAACCACGCGATCGGTGACCCGCATTCCCGGGTCGCCGGACGAGATGGCCCGCGTGGCGCCCGCGTGGCCGGGCGCCGGTGCCCGCGTGCCCGGTCCGGGCCCGGTCGCGGGGTGCCGCGGGGCCTTTCCCGGGGCGCCCGGGGCCCGCCCCGGGACGGGCCCGCCGTCCGGTCCCGGCCGGGCCCGTACCCTGAGGGACATGGCCGCCTCCTCCTTCGATTCCGCGACCGCGCCCGCCCGCGGACCGGCCCGGCGGCCGGTGGGCACCGTGACCCGCGGCACCACCAACACCAACCGGCTGCGGCGGATGGACCGCTGGATCGCCCACACGCTCGGACCCGCGCTGCGGTCCGCCGACCGCCCGCCGACCGCCGTCGACCTCGGCTACGGCGCCGCCCCGTGGACGGCGGTCGAGCTGTCCGGGCGGCTGCGGACGGTACGGCCGGACGTCCGGGTGGTCGGGATCGAGATCGAACCGGCCCGGGTCGCCGCGGCGCTGCCCTACGCGGTGCCGCCGCTGCTGACCTTCCGGCGCGGCGGCTTCGAGGTCCCGCTGGACGGCGGCGGGTCGGCCCAGCTGATCCGGGCCGCCAATGTGCTGCGCCAGTACGACGAGTCCCAGGTGGCCTCGGTCTGGGAGCGGCTGTGCGCCCGGCTGGCGCCGGACGGGCTGCTGGTCGAGGGCACCTGCGACGAGATCGGCCGCCGGCACGTCTGGGTGGCGCTCGGCCCGGAGGGGCCCAGGACGGTCACCTTCGCGGCCCGGCTGGGCGGCCTCGACCGGCCGTCCGACCTGGCCGAACGGCTGCCGAAGGCGCTGATCCACCACAACGTGCCGGGCCGGCCGGTGCACGCGTTCCTCCGTGACTTCGACCGCGCCTGGGCCGCGGCCGCGCCCTACGGGGCGTTCGGGGCCCGGCAGCGCTGGGTGGCCGCCTGCACCGCGCTGGCCGGGGCCTGGCCGCTGGTGGACGCGCGCGGCCGGTGGCGGCAGGGCGAGGTCACCCTGCCCTGGACGGCCCTGGCGCCGTAGCCACCCTGGCGGTGGCCGGCCTGGCACCGTGGCCGCCGGCGCCCCTCCCGGCCCCGCACCCCCGACCAGCGGCTCACGGGCGCCCGCGAGCGAGTCCACGGATTCACTCGAACGAGTTATCGAATATCTCTGGCGTGTTGACGCCCCGTCACGCCACCATGGGGGCACCCGATCGGTACCTCACTCCTGCCCCGTCAGCCCCAGCTCCTGTCCGACGCCGGCGAAGACCTCGTACATCTCCGCCCCGAACAGCACGAACCGCACCTCCTCCGGCCCGTCGTCGCGCTCCGCCACCACCGCCGCGACGGTCCCGAGCGCGATCCTGGCCGCATCCGCCGGCGGCCACCCGAAGATCCCGGCCGACACCGCCGGGAAGGCCACCGTGCGCGCGCCCAGCTCCGCCGCCACCCGGAGCGACTCGCGGTAGCAGGAGGCCAACAGCTCCGCCCGCTCCTCGTACTCGTCCGCCAGATGGACCGGCCCCACGGTGTGCACCACCCAGCGGGCCGGGAGGTCACCGGCCGTGGTCGCCACCGCCCGCCCGGTGGCCAGCCCCCGCCCGTACTGTGAGGCCCGCAGCTCGCGGCACTCCGCCAGAATCCGCGGTCCGCCCCGGCGGTGGATCGCACCGTCCACCCCACCACCGCCCAACAGTGAGGAATTGGCGGCGTTCACCACCACGTCCACCTGCTGCGCCGTGATGTCACCCTCGACCAGGGTGATGCGCGTCACCATGCCACTGCCCCTCTCCCGAACCGGCCCGGCGCCCGCTCCACGGGCCACCGTCGGCCTCCCCGCCTCATCCGTCACACTGCCACCGGCACGGCACGAGCCACAACGGCACCGGCCGACCGGAGAAATCCCCGGAGATCACGTTATGGTCGCGAGAAGTTCCCCGACGCAGGGTGCCGAGCGGGCACTGCGGACGGACCTCGGCCGTTACGCACTCGGGGAAAGGGAGGATCAGTCGATGCCCGCAACGGGAGACGGGCGGGCACCTGGTGCCACGGGCTCGCCGGGCGCCCAGGGCGGCGCCCGTCCCGGGCACGCCCAGGACCGGTCCGCCCCCGCAGCGCCCGCCCACGGCTGCGCGCCGGACCGCGCCCCGGCGCCCGGGCAGCACCCGGCCCGGCCACCGGAACGCCGGGCGGACCGTCGGTCGGACCGCCCCACCAGGGCCACCGCGCCGATACCCCACCCCCGGTCGAAGGCCGCCGGCCAGGCGCCGACCACCGGACCGGCCGCTCCTCCCGCCACCGCCCCGCTCAAACTGCTGGTCATCGAGGACGACGCCACCGACGCCCAGCTGCTCAAGGCCGCGGTGGCCGACAGCGGCGCCCCGATCGAGATCCACTGGACCCGCGGCCTCGACCAGGCCTTCGCGCTGCTCGCCCCCACCTCCTCCGGCTCCCGCCGCAGCCGCTCGCGCGGCGGCGACCCCGGCCGCGGCGGCGACTTCAGCTGCGTCCTGCTCGACCTCGCCGCCCCCGCCGACCTGCCACACCCCTCCGATTCCTCCGACGGTCTGGAGGGCCTGCACGAGCTGCTCCGCCGGGCCCCGCACACCGCCGTCGTGGTGCTCACCGACGCCGCCGGCGCCGAACTCGGAGCGGCCGCCGTGGCCGCCGGCGCCCAGGACTTCCTGATCAAGAACGAGACGGACGGCCCGCTGCTCGCCCGCGCCCTGCGGTACGCCGTCGAACGCAAGCGCGCCGACGAGTCGCAGCGCCGGCTCGTCGAGGCCGAGCTGCGCGGCCAGGAGAACGCCCGCCTCCAGCGCCACCTGCTGCCCACCCCGCTGCTCGACGGCGCGAACCTCTCCTTCACCCGCCGCTACCGGCCCGGCCGCCGCCGCGCCCTGCTCGGCGGCGACTTCTACGACGCGGTCCGCACCGACGACGGCACCGTGCACGTGGTGATCGGGGACGTCTGCGGCCACGGCCCCGACGAGGCCGCGCTCGGGGTGGCGCTCCGGATAGCGTGGCGCACCCTGGTCTTCGCCGGCCTCACCGGCGAGACCCTGCTGACCACCCTCCAGCACGTCCTGGAGCACGAACGGCGCAGCGACGAGATCTTCGCGACGCTCTGCATGCTGGTCATCGAGCCGGCCGACGCCGGCACCCCCGGGGCCGTCGAACGAGCGCGGCTCTACCTCGCCGGCCATCCCCCGCCGCTGCTGCTCGGCCAGGACCACACCCCGATCGGGCTCCCCTCCGAGCACGCCGGCCCCGCCCTCGGGCTGCTCCCCTGCGACGACGGTCAGGCCGTCTGGCCGTCGCACACCTTCGAGCTGCGCCGCGGCTGGCGGCTGCTGCTCTACACGGACGGACTGATCGAGGGCCGGATCGGCGCCGGTTCGCGCCGGCTCGGCCAGGAC
This sequence comes from Kitasatospora sp. MBT66, assembly GCF_000710405.2. Lineage (NCBI taxonomy): Bacteria > Bacillati > Actinomycetota > Actinomycetes > Kitasatosporales > Streptomycetaceae > Kitasatospora > Kitasatospora sp. MBT66. The sequence goes on from NZ_JAIY01000008.1 coordinate 417,150, forward strand.
GGCCTGGCCGAGCTGATCGGCGACCACCAGTCCGCTGGGCTCACCCGGGGGCGGCTGGTCGACAGCGCGATCGCCGAGGTCGAGGAGCTGAACGGCGGCGCGCTGACGGACGATGTCGCGGTGCTGCTGCTGGAGCGCAACCCGGCGCAGCTGATCCTGGGCTGACGAGCAGGAGCCGGGCAGCAGGAAGCCGGGCAGCACGGAGACGGACAGCACGGAGACGGACAGCACGGAGCCCCGGTGTCCGGGCGGGTGGACCCGCCGGACGACCGGGGCTCGGCCGTTCCCCTGACTGTGAGCGCCGGGAGGGCTACCAGGGCCCGTACGGCCCCATGTTGCGCTGGTCGCCCCGGCCGCCGCCCCGGTTGGTGAGCGCGCGGATCGCCGGACGGACGTCCACCACGTAGACGATCGCGGCGACCAGGCCACCCAGGGTGAGGAAGCTGGTCATGAAGTTGGCGCCGAAGAGCAGGTCCAGGCCGAAGGCGACACCGAGGATCGCCAGCCAGAAGCCCTTGGTCTTCTTGTCGGCCGCCCGGTACCCGTCCTCCGGGCGGGTGGCGGCGTCGACCAGCGCGAACAGCTTGTAGCCCAGGATGGCGACGGCCAGCCACCAGAACGGGTTCAAGTAGTCCAGGATCAGAATCTGGGCCACTCCGCCCATCACGGCCTCCTCTGCGTCTCGCTGCGGCACACCTGCCCGCCCATCCTGGCACGGCGCACGGTGCACCACGGGGTCAAACGGCCCGGCGGCACCCGACGTGCCCCGGGGTGCCGGGCCTGCGGCCCGGCCCGCGCGGAGCTACTCGGCGCTCTTGCGGGACCGGCCGCGCTTCGGGGCGACGGGCGCTTCGTCCTCGACCAGCTCGCCCTCGACCAGCTCTCCGGCCTCGGCGGACTCCGCGTCCACCCGCTCGGCGACGGCCTCGCCCGCAGCGGCGGCGTCGGCGTCGGCGCCACGGCCCCGGTCCACCGCGACCTTGCCGCGCTCGGCCAGCTCGTCGTAGGTCTCCTTGGCCTTGACCGCCAGCTCGACGGCGCGGCCGACCTGCTGCAGGGCGAAGCTCTGCGCCTTCTCCTGCAGTGCCTTCAGGTCGGTCGGCAGGGCGTTCACCGAGCCGCTGACCTTGGCCTGGGCGTCGACCAGCCGGGCCTGGGCCTCGGCCAGCGCGGCGGTGGCCTTCTCCTGGGTGCCCTTGCGGTCGGCCGCGAGCGCCTCGACCCGGCCCGGCACCTCGCGCAGCTTCTCGTAGGCGAGGTCCCCGGCGCCGGCGAGGGCGTAGAGCGGGGTCGGGTCGGTCAGGGTCTTCTTGATGTCGTCCGTGATCGGCATGGCCGGTCCTCCCGTGATGTTTAGGGTGCCTCGCCCCGGTGCTCGTCCGTGCTCCCGCCCACGCCCCCGGCCTGGTCCGTCGCCGGCTCCTCCGCCGCAGCCTTCACCGGGTCGGCGCCGGACGGCCGTCCGGCGGCGTTCTCCTTGAGGAAGGCGTCGTAGACCGCGAGCAGCGCCTGCTTCTGCTGCTCGTTGATCAGCGGATCGGCCAGGATCGAGGCCCGCAGTTCCAGGCCCTCATCCCGCCGTTCCTCCAGGATTCCGGCCTGGACGTAGAGCGTCTCCGCCGAGATCCGCAGCGCCTTGGCGATCTGCTGCAGGATCTCCGCGCTCGGCTTGCGCAACCCTCGCTCGATCTGGCTGAGGTAGGGGTTGGACACGCCGGCGGCCTCCGCCAGCTGCCGCAGCGAGTACTGCGCATTGCGCCGCTGCTCGCGGATGTACTCGCCCAGCGGGCCGACGTTCAGTGAGGCCATGCGGACACCCTGCCCCACCGCGCTTGCAATTGCAAGCACAGTGCTAGCACCAGCAAACGGCCGGCCCGACGCGAAGCGCGTCGGGCCGGGTCGGGGCACAGCGAGGCGCCGGCTCGTGGCACAGCGAGGTGCCGGGTCAGGCGGGGAGGCGGACCGGCATCAGGACGGAGAAGGTGCCGGGGCGGTCGGCGGTGCGGACGGCGAGGGGGGTGATCGGGCCGCCGAGTTCGAGGACCAGCTGCCCGGGGGCGTCGGCCGGGAGGGCCTCCAGCAGGAAGTCGCGGTTGACCGCCACCCGGAGGGCTCCGGCGGCCAGGTCGGCGTCGGCCCCCGGTGCGGCGACGGCGAACCGGCCCTCGCCGTCGACGGTCAGCAGGGTGACCTCGCAGGCCGCGCCGTGCGGTCCGGACGGCAGACTGCTGGTCGCGGCGGACACGAGGGCCGCGCGCAGCTCGGCGGCGGGCAGGCCGATCCGGTGGACCGGCTCCAGCCGGACCAGGGGCCGGTAGTCGGGATAGTCGTGGTCGAGGGCGACACCCTCGATCCGGTGGCCGCCCACCGTGACGTGCACCGTTCCGGCGCCGAGCGCCAGCTCCACCACCCCGGCGGCGGAGCCGAGCAGCGCGCGGACGGCGTCGGCCAGCGCGACCGGCACGACGGCGGAGGCGGCAGGCGCGACCGGCACGGCACCCTCCTCCGGCACCGCGGACTCCACGGACACCTCGGCGAGGGCGATCCGGTAGCGGTCGGTGGCGACCAGCCGCAGCAGGCCGCCGTCGAGGTCGAACAGCACGCCGGACAGCACCGGCAGCTCGGGGTCGCCGCCGACGGCGAAGCGGACCGCGTCCAGGGCTTCGGCCAGCCCCCGGGCGGGGACGGTGAAGCGGTACTCGGCGGGGGGCGTGGCCATGGGGTTCTCCCTCTGGTCGATCAACCGGCGGATCAGTGAGAGTTCGCGGCGCGCGTCGGCGAGGCCGTGCTCCAGCCGGCGCAGGTGCTCGTCCATCAAGCGCTGGGCGGCACCGCTGCCGGGCGCCGCGCCGAGCACGGCCCGGATGTCGGCCAGCGGCAGGCCCACCCGGCGCAACCGGGCAAGCAGCCGGGCGTCGGCGAGCTGCCCGGGGGCGTACCAGCGGTAGCCGGTGCGCGGGTCGACGCGGGCGGGGGCGAGGACCCCGGCGCCGTCGTAGAAACGCAGGGCGCTGATGCTCAGACCGCTGTCGCGGGCCAGCTCGCCGATGCTGCGCAGGTCGCTCTCCATGCCGGGGACTCTGGGGCCTCGACCGGGTCGAGGGTCAAGCGGGGAGGCCGGACCGGCCCGACGATACCGCCGCCCGACACACCGGACGGAGGTTCTCGCGATCAGTGGTTGAACTTTGAACGAGTCGGGTCTACAGTGGAGACATCAAGTTGAAGCCTAAACAAATGGCTTCGAACCCGAGGAGGAGCCATGGGCCTGTTCAACCGCACCAAGACCACCGAGACCGCGACCACCGCCGTCGCCGTCGCCGAGAACCCGGCCGGCCAGGACCTCGGGCTCGGACACCTGACCGGTGACTGGACCATCGACACCACCCACAGCGAGATCGGCTTCGCCGTCCGCCACGCGATGGTCACCAACGTCAAGGGCCGCTTCACCGAGTACGAGGGCAAGCTGCACCTGGACGGCACCACCCCGACCAACTCCCGCGCCGACCTGGTGATCAAGGTCGCGAGCATCGACACCAACCAGGCCCAGCGCGACGAGCACCTGCGCACCGGCGACTTCTTCGCCGCCGAGACCTTCCCGGAGATGCGCTTCCGCAGCACCTCCGCCGAGCGCGTGGGCGACGAGTCCTACCGGATGAGCGGCGAGCTGACCATCAAGGACGTCACCCGCCCGATCACCCTGGACCTCGACTTCACCGGCCACGCCGTCGACGCCTACGGTGCCGACCGGGTCGGCTTCGAGGGCAAGGCCGTCCTGGACCGGACCGACTGGGGCCTGACCTACAACGCCGCGCTGGAGACCGGCGGCGTACTGATCGGCGAGAAGGTCAAGCTCACCTTCGACATCTCCGCCGTGAAGGCGGCCTGACCCGGCCGACCTCGACTGCGGGCCCTGCGGGGCCCCAGACAGCGCGGGCGCGCGCGTCGGCCCTCCGGCCGACCGCCCGCCCGCACCCGACTCCACCCCTGCCGACCCCCGAGCGGCAGGGGTGGAGTCGTGTCCCGCCACAACAACCCGTCGTGGCACGGTGATTCCTGATCCGGTGAATCCCGGTCCGGCGGATCCCGGTCCGGCGGATCCCGGTCCGGCGGATCCCGGTCCGGCGGATCCCGGTCCGGCGGATCCGATCGGGCAGGACGGTTGCTCGCTAGACCGCCAGCAGCGCGGCGTCCGGCGCCGGTAGCCAACTGCCTGCCGGGCGGCGCAACCAGGTCTCGCGCGCTCCGAGTTCGGCCGCCGCCGTGAGCAACGCGGTCAGCCCGGGATGCCGCAGGTCCGGGCGGTGCACCAGGCTCACCAGACTGAGCGGGACCGGCTCGACCAGCGGCACGTTCACCGCGCCCGGCAGCACCGGGCCGCCGACGGTGGTCAGCATCGGGTCGCCGTGCCGGGCCAGGTAGCGGGCCGTCTCGTCCACCCCCACCGGCGGGACCCGCGGGGGCGCCGCGTCCAGACCGTGCTCCTCCAACAGCCGCCGGCCGAGGTCGGCCCACTCGGTGGTCGCCGGATTGCCCGCGCAGATGTCCACCGGGTGCCCGGCCAGTTCGGCGAGCCGCAGGGCCGGCCGCCCGGCCAGCGGATGGCAGGCCGCCATCATCACCGAGACCGCCTCCAACCTGACCGGGCGCTGCGCGAGCCGGTCCCGCGTCCGGGCGGGCAGTCCGGCGTAGCGGCCGAACGACACGTCCAGCCGGTGGGCGAGCAGTTCGGTGGCCGCGGCCGCCAGACCGCCGTGGAACCGGGCCAGCAGTTCGCCCTCCGGCCAGGCGGCGCGGGCCCGTTGGAGCAGCCGGTCGCTGGTGAGGTCCGGGCCGGTGACGTCGCTGTTGAGGTCGAGCAGCAGCGGCCGGTGCGCGACACCGGACAGGATCTCGTCGTGCAGGGCCAGCAGTCGGCGGGCCTTGGGCAGCAATCCGTGCCCGGCGGTGGTGAGTTCGACGCTGCGCGTGGTGCGGAGGAAGAGCGTGTCGCCGAGCAGCCGTTCCAGCGTCCGGACATCCCGGCTGAGCGCCTGCTGGGCCACGTGCAGCCGCTCCGCGGCGCGGCCGAAGTGCAGCGTCTCGGCGGTCGCGACGAAGCCGCGCAGCAGACGGGGGTGCAGGTCGTGGGGCATGGCGGCAGGCTAGCAACGCGCGGCCGACCGGGCGGGCGGTGCGGTACGGCGGCCGCCCGGCCCCGATAAACAGCATTCTGTTGTCGATGCGGCGGAACAGGTGTTGGACCGCGAACGACCGGCGGCCCGAGGCTGGAGCCCTTCCCCCTCCCCCTCTTCTCCCGCGGAGTCCCGTGCTCGCCCCGTACCGACGTCTGTTCTCCCGGCCCGGCACCGTCGCCTTCACCCTGGCCGGACTGCTCGCCCGGCTCTCGATGTCGATGACCGGCGTCTCCCTCGTGGTGCTGATCGCCGAACGGCGCGGCTCCTACGCCCTCGCGGGCACCGTCGCCGCGGCCGGGCTGGTCGCGGTGGCGATCGGCATGCCGCTGATCGGCCGCCTCGTCGACCGGTTCGGGCAGGCCCGGGTCACCGTCCCGGCGGTGCTGTACAACCTGGTGCCGCTGTGCGGGCTGCTGCTCTGCGTCCGTCTCGGCGCGCCCGACTGGACGCTCTACCTCTGCTGGGCGGCGGGCTCCGCGGTGCCGAACCTCGGCGGCATGGCGCGGGCCCGCTGGGCGCACCTGCTCCGCGACGCACCGGACGACCGGCACCTCGCCAACTCCCTCGAACAGTCCCTGGACGAGCTCTGCTTCATGGCCGGACCGGTGCTCGGCATGGTCCTGTGCACGACGGTCGCCCCGGAGGCCGGGATGCTCGCCGCCGGCGGCGTCGGCGCGGTCGGCGCGCTGCTCTTCGCGGCCCAGCGGCGGACCGAACCGCCGACGGCCGACCGGACCGACGCGACCTCCCCCTCCATCGGCTCCGGCGCCGCGGACCGCTCACCGCTGCGGGTACCGGCCCTCCGGGTGCTCGCCCTGACCTTCCTCAGCACCGGCATGGTCTTCGGCGCGCTCGACCTGACCACCGTCGCCTACGCGGACGCGCTGGGGAACCGGCCGGTCGCGGGCGGGCTGCTGGCCCTGGTGGCGGCCGGCTCCTGCGTGGCGGGGCTGGTGTTCGGCACCCTGCGGCCGACCGGCCCCGCTGGTACCCGTTTCCTGCGGGGTGTGGCGGCGATGGCGGGGCTCCTGCTGCTGCCGCTCGCCGCCGGGCTGGGCGGCGCGGGGCTCGCACTGCTCGGGGTGGCCCTGTTCGCGGCCGGCACGGGTACCGCGCCGACCATGGTCACCGGCATGACGCTGATCCAGGAGCTGCTGCCGCAGCGGCAGTTGAACGAGGCGATGGCGATCGCGGTGTCCGGGATCATGATCGGCATATCGACCGGTTCGGCACTGGCCGGCGCGCTCGCCGAACACGCCGGGCCCGGCGCGGGCTACTGGATCCCGGCCGGGGCGGCGGCGCTCGCCCTGCTGATCGCCCTCGCGGGCCGCCGCCACCTGGGCACCGGGCCCCGGCCCTCGGCCCGCACTTCCCCCGAACCCACTGTCGGTGCCACCCGCTAGCTTGCGGGGTATGACGGCGGCAGCGAGCACCATCGACTACGTCCGGGGCGATGCCACGGCGCCCCTGGGCAAGGGGGTGAAGGTGATCGCGCACGTCTGCAACGACCTCGGAGGTTGGGGGAGGGGGTTCGTACTGGCGGTCTCCCGGCGGTGGGCCGAGCCGGAGGCTGCCTACCGGCGGTGGCACCGGGAGCGCTCGAAGAACGACTTCGGGCTCGGCGCGGTGCAGTTGGTCCAGGTGACGGAGTACCTCTGGGTGGCGAACCTGATCGGCCAGCGCGGCATCCGGACGGGCCGCTCCTCCGGGCCGCCGGTGCGGTACGAGGCGATCGACACCGCGCTGGCGACGCTCGGCGGACACGCGCTGTCCCTGGGCGCCTCGGTGCACATGCCGCGGATCGGCTGCGGACTGGCGGGCGGGCGCTGGGAGACGGTGGAGCCCCTGGTACGGGCCCGGCTGACGGAACGGGGGGTACCGGTGACGGTCTACGACCACGACTGACCGGCCGGCGCGGCGGCCGACCAGGTGTACTCGTACTCGGGCAGCGTGTGACCGCCGGGGAAGACGCCCTGCCCGGCCGCGGTGCGCCTGCCGCCCGCGCGCTCGTAGAAGGCGATCGCGCGAGTGTTGGCCTGCAGCACCTCCAGGCAAAGGTCCGCTCCGGGGTGCTGCCGGACGACGTAGGCGCAGGCCGCCTCCAGCAGGTCCCCGCCGATCCCGGCACCGGTCAGCCCGGGGCGGACGTGCAGGTTGTCGAGCAGCACCCGGCCGTCCGGCATCGGGACCAGGTAGGCGAAGCCCACGGTGTCGCCGGCCTGTTCGGCGATCAGCAGCTCGGGGGTCGCCTCCGGGGCGCCGTAGTCGACGCTCAGCCGCAACTCCCAGATCTCGCGCCGCTCGTCCGCCAGCCCGTCACCGAGGGCGCCGTCGGGGACGATGCCGGTGTACGCGCTGCGCCAGCTGGCGGCGTGCAGTGCGGCGACGGCCTCGGCGTCCCGGGCGTTCCCCCGGCGGATGGTGGTGATCACGGAACGAGCCTCTCATCCGCCCTGAACGCGTTCAAGCCCGGTCCGAAGTCATGGCATGCTTTTGAACGCGTTCGAAGTGACTCGAGGAGAGTTCACGGAGAGCGGCGCCCGTGTGGGCACCGGATGCGGAGGGGGCATCCGGTGCCGCACCGCGCCGACACCGCCTGGGACTGGGCCGATCGGGCTAGGCTCGGGGCCGTGGACGACCTGGCAGCGACGAACGGCCCGAGCGCGACGAACGACGGCAGCGGCACCGACGGCGGCACCCCTTCGGCACCCGCCGAGACACGTGGCAGTCGCGCCCAGCCGAAGACGGACAAGAGCGAGCAGACCCGGGCCCTGATCCTGGAGACCGCGATGCGGCTCTTCCAGGAGCGCGGCTACGAGAAGACCACCATGCGCGCCATCGCCGCCGAGGCGGGCGTTTCGGTCGGAAATGCCTATTACTACTTCTCGGCGAAAGAATTGCAGGTCAGGTCTAGTACGGGTTCGGCCTGCGTGGCCGCCAGCAGTCGGCGCCCGAGGTCCGTCCAGTCCTGCGGCGCTGCCGGGTTCGGTCCCCCGAAGATCCACCACGCCCCGTCCGGCGCCGCCAGGTCGCGAGGCCCTGCCGTGCACGGGATTCCCTGGCCAGCCAGCAGGGCAACAGCGGCTTCCGCATCCATCTTGATCATGAGGGCAGGCTACCGCCCAGGGCTTACGCGGGACGGGGTTTCGCCGACCCCGGCCCGGTAGGGTCGGCCAGCGTGGACAAGCCGAACGAGACTGGCGCCCCCGAGCTTCCGGGCGGGCGCGCCCTGCCCAAGACGGACAAGAGCGAGCAGACCCGCGCCCTCATCCTCGAAACGGCCATGCGGCTTTTCCAGGAACGCGGATACGAAAAAACCACGATGCGCGCCATTGCGGCCGAGGCGGGAATCTCAGTCGGGAACGCGTACTACTATTTCGCCGGAAAAGAGTTCCTAATTCAGGGATTCTATGACCGGATGACTTATGACCACGCCGCGGATGCAAGAAATAGAATGGCGGAAACCCGCGATTTCGCGGCGCGCTTGGAAATTGCTATTGCGTCCTGGATCGACACGGCCACGCCCTACCACGAGTTCGCCGCCCAGTTCTTTCGCACGGCAGCCGACCCGACCAGCTCTCTGAGTCCGTTCTCCAATGAGTCCCATCCGGCGCGAGCTACCGCCGTGGAGTTGTTCCGCGACGTACTCGCCGGCTCAGACCTGGCGCCGAAGCTGGACGCCGAATTGGTGGAGCTACTGCCGGATGTCCTCTGGCTACACCTCATGGTCGTGGTGCTCTACTGGGTTTTCGACCGCACCGACAATACCGAGCGGACGCGGGAATTCGTCCGTAGGTCCACCCCCATGGCGGCCCGGGTGATTAACCTCTCCCGGTATCGGGTCTTCCGGCCGATCGTCCGGGACGCCAAGGGACTAATTCAGGACTTCATCTTGCCAACCATCGGCAAGGCTGCGGCCAAGTAGCAAGTAGCCCCGCCCGTGCGTCGGGGGATGCGCACGGACGGGGCGGTCGGTGGGGTCAGCGCCAGGCGGATGCCAGCAGTGCGCCCAGGGCGGCCATCACGCCCGCCACAGACACCGTGTAGGCGACAACGGTCCGGCGGGGGTCCGTGAGGCCCTGCTGTGCCCTTTCTGCGGCCTCCCGGTATTCAGCCTGCCCGTCGTCCAAGGGGAAGGTCACGCCGATGCTCCAGCGGGGCCGGACGCCAGGGCCTGCCGGGGGAACCGCTCCATGGCGCGGAAGAATCCCAGCGCCTCGGAATTCTCGGCCTTGAGCACAGCGAGGAACGCCCGGAAGTCCCAGGGGTCGAAACCTTCCACGCTGCGCAACTGTCCGATTCGGGGGTCACGTTCCAGTGCGCCAAGCAGCGCGTCCAGGTCGGCCCCCGTCTCGTTGCAGAACGTTTCCATGGCGATGATGAACGCTGCCTTCATCCCCAGGTACGCGGCCGTTGCGAACTGCTCCAGTTCGTTCGGCTCCTGCTGCCCGCTCTCGCTCACGTGCGTGTCCTTCCGGGTGGTACCCGGCTACTCCTGGGCCGCGCGGGCTCCAGGAGTAGCCGGGGTGTGGGGGTGGGGTGTGTCAGGCCGCGTAGAACAACCGAGTGGCCTCTTGGATGTCGTGGACGGCCCGCGCGAAGTCCTCGGGAGTGCCGCCCCATGGGTCGGTGATGCCCGTTCCCAGCATCCGGACCGTTCGTCCAGGGGCCAGCACCTCAACGGCCTTCGCCGTCTCGCCATCCACGACCACCAGGTCGTCCGCCCACTCGATCAACTCGGCGTCCAGCAGCGCGCCGCGATGTGCCGTCAGGTCGTAGCCGAACGCCGCTGCGGCCTCGATCATCAGGGGGTGCGCCGGCTTGCCCACGTGCCAGTCCCGGGTGCCCGCCGACCGTACGTCCAGCGTCCCGGCGGACCGCTCTGCGATGATCAGGGCGGCGATCGGCGACCGGCAGATGTTGCCCTTGCAGACGACCAGGACGCGGCGCCGGGAGCCGAGCGGGCTCACCGGCCGTTCACCCGTTCCAGCTCGAACGTCAGGACGCCCAACGCCTCCTTGTGGGGCGGGAAGATGGCGTAGATCGCCTCCAACTGCTCGGCCTCCGTCGCCTTCGGGTTCACCGCTTCGACCTTCTCGGTGCCGAACATCTCCTTGAACGTCGCGTACTTGCCGATGCGGGTAACCCGCGTCAAGCACTCCTCGCCCCGGCACGTGAAGTTCAGCAGGTCCCCGACCTTGATGCGCTTCATCGAGTCGTAGGCCACCCGAACCTCAACGGTCTTGCTGCCGTCGGCGATCAGGTCGAAGTACTGCCGGTAGATCTGGATGTTGCGGGGTCGTCCATGCGCCTGGGATTCGTTCTTGGCAGGCTGGCGACTGGTCATGAGTCGTTCCAATTCGGTGGTGGTGTAGGGCCGGTAGAAGTGCCTCGGGTCGGAGAGCAGCAGCTCCCCCAGGTCCGAGAGCGCATCCACATAGTCCTCTGAAGTGCCGGGCCAGAGTGCCGGGTTGAGCATCCATCGGAAGCCCTCCCCGGTTGCCGGCCTTCCGGCCTCGGCCAGCTCACGGAGCAAGCTCTTGGAGAGCTTCGCCCCGTCCGGGCCGAGAATCTGTGGGGTGAAGATGCGGGCCGGAGCGGCAGCGGTCGGGCCGATCGCCACCTGCGCGCCGTCCACGAGCTGGCAGCCGAACGCCCAGTCCCCGCCCTTGACCATGACGTGGAGCGTTCCGGAGGGGCGGTAGGACCGTTCCTTGACGACGTTGCGGTACAGGGTCGCCAGGTCCACGTAGCCACCGCCCAAGGGCGTGATGTCGGCCTCGTACCGGCCGTGGTTCATGCACACCGACTCGAACAGCGCGCCGGAGTCGTCCAGGTCCAACAACCGCGTGCGCGCCGCATACTTCTCGGCCCACCCGCAGGTGGGGCACGGGATGCGGATGTGTGCCGAGCCGGCGTGCGGGTCGAGCCAATAGCGGATCTCGTCCAGGTACTCCAGCGTCCGCAGGAACTCTGCGCGGAACACCGGGCTGGCCTGCTGCTCGGTGTAGGTCGTCAGGTGGTAGTCGATGCCGGTACGGAGGGACAGGGAGTCGAACAGGGGCGTGTAGTGCATCCGCACCAACTCGCCGACCGCCACCGGCCCCAACTCGTCGTAGTAGGTGCGCTGGTACACGTGCCCACTGTCCGGGTCGGTGGTCGTCACCGCCGGAGCGTTGTCCAGCGCGTAGAACTCCACGTCCGCGTCCAGGCCGTAAGCGTCGCGGGCCGCCTCGGCGACCATGAACGACAGGCTCTGAACCATGTGCGTACCGATGTGCGGCGCCCCGTTGATCTGCGTCCCGACCGTGAACCGGATGTGGTCCACGTGTTCGGCCACGATGCGGGGGCGGAGCACGTCCAACACGTTCTCAACTGCGTTCGCCAGCACGGTGTTCGGCGACTGAAGCTCAACAGTCACGGTCATCGTGGGCCCTCCCTCTTGTCACTGCTCGGATGAGGTAGTGCTGTGCTGTGCCGTGCAGGTGGCAACGGGTGGGGCCGTCGCCGGATGTTGAGGACCTGGCGGGCTTCACGCGCCCCGGAGAAGAACGCGCCCAGTCCGCCGGGGTAGGAACCGTGCGCCGCCACTACTCCCCCGCGCTGCTCTCCACGGGGCCGGGTTCGCCGGGCAGCTCACGAACGCTCGCGCGGGCCAGGAACGCCCAGTGATCCTCTTCGCCCTGGTCGTCGTTGGGCGGTTCGCGGAGCGCTGCGGCACTCACCCGGCGGCCCGAAGCTCGGCCGTGGAGAGACCCCGACGGCATCCGGGGCAGGTGCATCCCTCCACGGTGTGGGGGACCACGGCGAGCGCCACCGACGGGTCGTAGTCGTCCAGCGGCGTCCAGCCATCCGGGGAGACGTACGGCTTCCGGGCGGTCTGCTGCTTGCTGCTCTTACCGGTCTTCTTCCTGCTTGCGAGGGACATCGGCGGAATCTCCTAGCACACCGGGGAAATGTGGTAGCGCAAAGCTACCGGTGCGCTACAGCGCGGGAGTATGGTTGTCGGTGACCTAGCGCACTGACTTTCCGTCACCACTCAGGGGGCGCCGCCATGGCAGGCACCAACCACACGTTCACCCGCATCGCCGACCACTACCGGACGGCCATACTGTCCGGGGAACTGGAGCCCGGTACCAAGCTGCCCAGTCAGCGTGAGCTGTGCCAGCGCTGGAACGTCGCCAGTGCCACCGTGGGCCGGGCGCTCCAGGCTCTCCAGGTTGAGGGGTACATCCGGACCAGCCAGCGCGGGACCTTCGTCGCGGACGAACCGTCGGTGGCCGCATCCGGCCGTGACCGACTCCTCCAGGTTCACCGCATCCGGACAAACCTGATGATGGGGGAAACGAGCATCGTCACGCGGGCGGAACTCTGCCAACCCCCCCTGTACGTCCAGGACTTGTTCAACCTCGACCCCGGCGACCAGCTAGTACGTCGTGACTTCGTGGTGGGCAAGGGTCGCCAGCGACTCATGTACCAGGGCGTCTACTACCCTGCCGAGTTCGCCGCCCTGGTGCCCGACCTCCTCTCTACTGCGCCGGGCAAGAACGCTGGCATCCTTACGAAGATCCTCGATGCCACCAACCGGAGCATCAACCACGCCCGTGACGACATGCACGGACGAGCGGCCAACGCCCGAGAAGCAAGCGCCCTCGGCATCCCCAACGGGGCCCCCATCCTGGCGGGGGTGCATCGGTGGTCGGATGATGCCGGGATCATCGAGTACGGCGAGTGGTGCATCCCGACCCGCTTCACGATCGGGTACGAGTACAACCCGCAGACGCTCAGCTAGCGCCGCAGGACACAGCAGAACCCCCGGCCGGAGTGGTCGGGGGTTCTGTCGCTGCGGGCCCTACTCGGTCTCGGCCTGGCCCTCGGCCGGCCCCAGGAACGGGAACGGGTCGATGGGCTTCCCCGCCTCGGCCATGGCCGCTTGCCAAGCCCGCACGGCGGCCTGGCCGCAACGTCGGGCCATGTCCTCGACTAGCCAGTCCTCAAGGGTCGCGGACGGCGCCACCTGGCCTTCCAGCCACTCGGTACACAGTTCCCGTAGGGACAGGCTGGCGATCATCGCCCGTGCCCCTTCAAAGTCTCTCCGGCCGGGTGCTACCCCGTCGGCCCCCCGCCGCTTTCGCTGAGTCATGGCCGCCAACGTAACAGCGCGCTAGCACGCCAGCAACGGCCGGGTAGCAGTCGGACTAGGCCCCCAACGCAAAATGAGCCCCCGACCATTTAGGCCGAGGGCTCATTTTGGATATAAACGTCTTTGCGATGGCATTACTTAATTCTCGCACCCGCATTACCGAGGCGGCGAATAGCTTCCGCACGGCCGCGGGGACTTAGCAGCAGTCGAGTAGTCCGACCTCCGAGTTGATCGGGCTCGGTGTCGATTACTGCCATCCTTTTGCATACGAGCGCGAGCATGACCGGATACTCTGGCCCGATCTCCAGAATATCCGGCGTTTCTGCGTACGCCGTAAGGAGAACCGAAACTTCTTCGGAAGTCAGCGCAACCACGGGTATCCCCCTTGCCTCGGTGCCGCGACGACCGAAAGCTAACATGCAGGTGGTTCGAACTTGAAACCGATCATTCACGCACGGCCGGGGGCGCCCTCGCCAAGGTCAGAAATGGGCACGCTCCCATACGTAGAACCGCTGGTCAGGGGCGTATGAGTGCCATCCCGGCGTGCTGTCGAATCGGACCAGGACCACCGGTTTGTCATCTCGACTCTCGAATTGGACGGCCAGCACGACAGGCCGCGCCGTGGTGCCGATCACATCGCCGATTGCAAGACTTGCGGCAGGCTTGGGGGTTCGCATGGCCACCTCTCGGGCAGTGTGAGTTCTAACTCTGAAACGACGAATTGGCCCCCGTCCCTCACGCGGAGAGACGGGGGCCGGCTGCGGGTGCGCTATGTCCAGCGGCTTTGACCGAGCAGGAAGCGGGCCATTTCCATTCGACTTTCGGCCGAGGCGGACGGGCCGAGCATTTCCGTTGCGCGGATAAACGCGCGTTCTCGGTCCTCGGTGCCCGGGGCGGGCAGCATGGATTCGGCGAAGGTAGCGCGCCGGGCCGCCTTATCCGCCCATTCCTCGGCCTCGACCATTTCCGGAGTTCGGGGGTCAACGGGCGGGGGTATATCGGCGGGACCAGGCTGGGCGACGACTGCCGTTCGGTGGGCGGCGCCGGTGCGACCGAGGCGGCGGACAGCCACCGCCAGGGCGTCCACGTCGTCGGGCCGCAGGTAGAACCCGCCGACCACTTCCCCGCCCTCGTGCGTGCTGATCAGTACGTCCCCGTCCTTGTCGACCTTGAGGACCAGGGCGTCCCCGTCGACGTGGTGGTCCTCAAACCGGTACTCGGTGCGATCGGGCAGGTTCATGGTCGGTTCCCCTCAGAAACGCCAGGACGTACCGGTCCGGCCCTCCAGGCTGCGGATGATGTCGGCACGCGCCCGGCGGGCGGCCTCGATGCGCTGGCGCTCGGTCTCGGCCCGCTTGCGCTCGGCCTCGGCCTTCCGGTCCTCCTCGGCCTGTGCCTGCTTCTGCGCCGCCTCGGTGTTAATCCGGGTTGCCTCGGCGTGCAGCCAGGTGGCCAGGGCATGCATGTGGTCCGGCTCAAGGCGGGTGTTCGGAGCTGCGGCCAGCAGGACGCCCCCCTTGTCCCCCTCGGGGGCAACCAGGGTGATGCGGCCGGTCTTGGCGTTCATGGTGGTGACGGTGCGGGTGTTGAGCTGGACGCCCATGTGGTTCTCTCCTGTTGCAGTGTTAGATCTAGCGCTGGTCGTCGTCGGCGGCGTCGAACAGGTCGGCGGCCCACGTGGGGCCTGCCGGGTCCTCGGCGAGGTCAAGCACGCTCGCGCCGGCTAGCGCTGCGTCCTCGGGGGTCATATAGTGGGGCACGGTGCAACTCCCTTGTGCGCACGGGCGGTTTAGGCGGCGATGGATTCCGCGGTGGCAAGGGCGTCCTCGAAGTCCCCGTAGCTGCGCCGGAGTTTGGCCAGTCCGGCGCTCTTGTGCTGCTTCACGGCGGCCGTCGTGGTGCCGATCTCCCCGGCTATCGCCTCAAGGTCGGGGGTCACATCCGCCCCCCGCATGCCGATGGCGGACACCTTGACCAGCCACGCGGCGCCCGAGGTGCCATACGTGTGGTCGATCACCTGGCGCTGGGTGGGCGACAGCTTGGGCAGCAGTACCCGGTTCACCAGGGCCGCGCGGATGTGCTGGTCGTGGGCCACGTCGTCGCGGACCAGGCCGAGGGACGCGTCAGCCTTGCCCTGGCGCTCGGCCCACCGGTCCTGGGGCGACTTCACGCGGTCGCCCCGGAACTTGAACTCTCGCTGCGCGGCCTCGGCGTCGTCGTGGGTCATGGTGTCGAGTGCGACGGGCGGCGCGAACGCCAGGCGGGCCGCTCGGGCGGACTCCCGCGAGAGTCGGTGCTTGGTGTCCGGCAGCGTCCTGACAAGGGCCTCGGCGGCGTCGTGGTCCCCGTCGGTCTCTCGCAGGGCGGCCAGGTAGGTGCGGGCGTCGCGCTGGTCGACGCCGGGCGTCGTCTCCTGCCAGGCGGCCTGAGAGATGGCGTTCTTGATGCGGGTCATGGCGTAGGTGGTGAAGGCGGCGCCCGGCTGCGGAGAGTAGTCCTTGAGCGCTCCCAAAATGGCCATCCGGCCTTCCTGGGCCATGTCGTCGCGGTGTGCCATCCCGTTGGCGGTGCGCTCGGCGCGCTGGTGGGCCAGAGCGATGACGGCGCCCTCAAGGCGGGCAAGGACGGCCTCGACGGCGCGGGGGTCACCGGCCTGTGCGGCGGCCACGGTGGCGGCCAGCTCATCGGCGTCGGTGGGGGTGTTCGGGCAGGTCAGGGCGTGCGTCATCGCGGCTTGGCTCCGTGGTGCGGTGGCTGAGTCGCGGGGGTTGATGGGGGCCGGTAAAGGGCCCGGAAAAGGGCATGGACATGCCATGAGTCCGGGTGCAGTGCGGCAGTCGGGGGCCGTGCACGCGCCGAACAAGTCCCCCGCGCGAAAGGGGAGTTAAGGGATCAGGGCAGGCCAGAGAGCGGCGCGGCGCGCGCTACGGCTGCGCCGACCGGTGCCTAGATATGCGAAAGCCCCCGCCCGTCCGGGGTCGCCGGACGAACGGGGGCCAGGAGAGGCGTTAGAACGCCGCTCTGCCCGCCGTCGACCGACCGGAGGGCAGGGAGCCGCGCTGAGTCAGCGCGTGGGCAAGGATGGCCGCACAGGCGCGCACGAAGCGGGCCGCAGCGCGGGCCAGAGCTACGGTGCGGGCGGCCACGCGGAAGGGCAGGACGGCCACGACGTTGAGAAAGGCCAGGGCGCCGGTCAGCCGGCGCATCCGGGCCGCCTCGGCGGCAGCGTGGGCCTCCCCGGAGCGGGCCGCGCTGACGATGGCCTCGGCCACCAGCACGCGGGCCGCCATGGGGTAGCTGGACAGGGTGAACCGCAGGTAGACCCGCACGGCGGCGAACATCACGTCCCGGCCGATACGGGCCCGGCCAGCGTCACGCCGGACGGTGTCCAGAACCCGAGTGGCAGCGTCAAGGAAGAACGCGCCGAGGCGCCGCAGCAGCGTGGCGCGGGTGGCGCGCACGGCCATCCGGCCCCAAGGCATGACGCGGCCAAGCTCGGACACAGTGAGTCACCCCCCAAATTCGTTCATTCGTTCGAGAGAGAACGTAAGCACGCGGTTTGAATCTGAACAACCGTTATTTCGACCCGTCGGACCACCGACAACTACGCTCGGTAGCGGGGCGGTGGCACCTTAAGAGATCTTAAAACCCGCAGGTGACAGGTCCATCCGGGCACCCGCATCGTGGGACGTTCGCGCTCGGAATGGGCAACCGGCAGCGTTAGATCTGACGCTGCCCGCCACCCCCGCCGCTGGCGCCGAGGATGTCCGTTCGCAGCCACTCCCACGGGTCACGGTCGGACTTGGCGAGGTTGCACGGCGAGCACAGCGGTAGCAGGTTGTAGACGCTGTGCTCACCTCCTCGGGCCAGGGGTTGGATGTGGTCCGCGTGCTCGGGCGGTCCCCAGCAGGCGACACAGGCGTACGCGCCGAGGTCGTCCCACCATCGGGCTAGGGCCTCGGGGGTCACGGCCGGGGGAACCCGGGTGCGGCGACGGGCCAGGGTTCGGTAGTCCTCGGGCCCGGTCACGCTGCCGCGCCGTACAGGGTTCCCCAACTGCGACCGCCGACCTTGCCCTTGGCGTCGATCCGGACCCCGAACAGCTCCATGGTCATGGCGCGTTCGACGGTACGGCGTACTTCCTCGGCCTCGGCCTTGGGTGCGGACAGGACCACCTCGTCGTGGATCGGCAAGCGCAACAGGTCGAGTGCGCCAGCGTCCTGAATGTTGATCAGGGCCTGGCCCAGCAGGTCGCGGGCCGTGGACTGGCACATGTAGTTGACTGCCGCGTACGTTCGGTCCCTGTCCAGTGGCAGGCGGCGCCCGACCGGCGACACCAACACCATGTTGTTGGCGAACGCTTCGCGCTGCCAGGCGTTGGACGCCCTCTTGATCTCGGGGTAGACGCGCCCGTATGTCTTGCGGGCGTACTGGATTTCGTCCAGCGGGGCGCCGGTCTGGCGGTGAATCGTTTCCGCGCCACCGCCGTAGATGGTGGCCAGGCCCACGCCCTTGGCCAGTCGG
Organism: Kitasatospora sp. MBT66; assembly: GCF_000710405.2. Lineage (NCBI taxonomy): Bacteria > Bacillati > Actinomycetota > Actinomycetes > Kitasatosporales > Streptomycetaceae > Kitasatospora > Kitasatospora sp. MBT66. Next base: position 434,991 of record NZ_JAIY01000008.1, read on the forward strand.
CGGTGATCCCGGGTGAACCCGGGGCCGTAGACCAACTGGGCGGTGTAGTCGTGGAGATCGGCCCCGGCCTCGATGGCGGCGCGCATCTTGCGCACGTCCGCCAGGGCGGCCAACACCCGCATCTCCACGGCGGTGAAGTCGACCGCAACGACCACGTCGCCGGGTTCGGCGAGCAGCGCGCGGCGGATCGTCCAGTCCCCGGACGGGAGCGTTTGAAGGGCGGGCCGGGATATGGACATACGTCCTGTCCTGGCCTGCTGGTGCCGGATATCCGGGTGCACCCTTCCTCGAACGTCCATCGTTTCCAGAAAGGTTGAGGCGTAGGCCGTCCTCCACTTGGACGCCCTCTTGGCCCTGACGACGGCCTCGGCCAGAGGGTTGGGTTTGCGCAGGTGCAGCCGGTCCCATGACAGGTCCCGGTCGGCCAGGGCCAGGAGGACGGCCTTGTCGACGCGGAGCTGTCCGCCGGCTGTTCGGTCGGACAGCTTCTCGCCCATGGCCACCAGGGCGTCCGCTACCTGCGTGGTCGAGTTGATGTTGTCGACGCCGAACCGGGCGGCCTGTAGGGCGAACTGCTCGGCTTCTACCAGGAGTTGTTCGTCAAGCTGTCGGACGTACTCCACGTCCAGGACCATTCCGCGGCGCTGCATCACGGCGCAGATGAACGCAAGCCGGTGCTCGTACTCCACCAGCTTGGGCCGGATGTCCAGGTCCCGGTGCACCCGGCGCATCACCTCAAGCAGCCAGGACCCGAGGATGACGTCAAGTCCCGCGTACAGCTCGTATGTTGGATGTGTCAGCGGGATGCGGCCCCATCCGTTCGCCTTGGTGAGCTTGAGGGCCCGGAACGTGGCGGTGAGGTCCCCTTGGGTGTCCGGGGCGCCCGGGTCGATCCAGTGCGCGGACAAGGGCTTGAGGCCGGTCCCGATGCCACCCTCTTGGGGCTGGCGGGGGTCCACCAGTGTGGCGAGGATCTTGGTGTCCACGGTGCGCGGATACAGGTCCTCAAGGCTCACCCCGAGGTGCGCGTCACAGACCTGCCAGTCGAACGGCGCGTTGTGAATGGTGAGTTGCGGCAGGCGGAGCAGCCACTTGCGGGCGGCTGCGGCGAACGGGCCGCCGTACTCCACCGGCAGGACCCACGCCGTGGTGAGGTCGCCGAACTGACAGAGCCTCAAGCGGTAGCCGGGTGAGAACACGTCCAGGCCCGAGGTCTCTGTGTCGAACCCGACGACGGCCCCGGCCTCGGCCTTGGCCGTGCACCAGGCATCGAACTGCGCCAGGTCCTCCGCCGTCTCGACTACACGGATTTCTACCGGCTGACCGGCGATCCGGTACGGGTGGACCCGCAATGTGGTTCTCCTTGCTATTCGCCCCCGAAGATGCCGGGGCCGGCTGGCGTGGATTCGGCGAGTTTCACGCCGACCAGTGCCATTCCGAAACTGAGTCGCTTGCGGGGCACGCCGCGTTCTTCCATGGCGGTGTAGAAAGCGCGTCGGGTCCAGCGCTCGCGGTGCTGGAGGTTTTCGGCTTCACACCACTGGAGATAGGCGCTGAATGCGTCACTGCCCCGGATGTAGTCGTTTTCCGTGGCGGGCACGAGAGTTCCCGGATAGAAGCCGAACAGGGCATCCGAGGTTTCCCGGTAGTTCCGGGTGGAGTCCTGCACAACGGGCGGGTCCTGCAATCCGTTGGCGTACCATTCGACGGCGCCGCGGACTGCCCAGGAAATGATTCCTTCGGCCTCGGCGAGGAGGTCCGAGGACAGCTTGTAATCCCGCTCGTGCGGCGCGAAGAAGCGGGCGAAAGGAATCATTTTCACGCGGCGCCAAAGGCCATCATCCTGGCCCTTTACCTGCGGCTTGTGGTTGGTCGCAAGCAAGATCAGGAAAGTCGGCTTGTATTCGAAGAATTCCTGTCGGAGGAATCGCGCGGCGACCATGTCCTTTCCGGTCACCCGCTTGATGGTTGCCTCGCTCAGCGGGCGGCCGGCCTCGCCTTCCGAGGCCAGGACCAGGCGTGATCCCTTCAAGGCGGCGATGTCGTTGGGGATGCCACCGCCTCCGGCCCGTTCCTCGAACGTTGCGAAAGGCGTCGTCTTGGAAATCCCCGAGAAGATGCCGGACAGTGTGTCCGTGAAAACGGATTTGCCATTCGCGCCCTTTCCGTAAAGCACGGCGAAACACTGCTCGTCAACGGAGCCGGTAATCCCGTATCCGACCAGGCGGCGAATGTAGTCTGTGAGTTCCGGGTAGGTCGGGAAGATCTCGGAGAGGAATCGGAGCCAGCGCTTGCATTCCGCTTCCGGTCGGTATTCGTAGGGCAGGCAGACGGTCAGCAGGTCGGTTTTCCGGTGCTGCCGCAGGGCGCCGGTTCGCAGGTTTACGACGCCGTTCCGGAAGGTCAGCAGTTCGGGCCGGTTGTCGAATTCCCCGGCGTCGACGTAGACCGAGGGGACGGACCGGAGTTCCCGGATGAGATCTTCGATCCGCCGGCTCATGGTGAAGCCTTTCGCGGCACGGGCGATCGGGCAGTCCTTTTCGGGTTCCTGGCCGGTCGCCTTTCGGTCCTCGCGGCGCTTTGCGGCGGCCACGGTCAGCGCGGCGCCCATGGAATGGATGAGCTGGCGGACTTTCACGTCGTCGCGCTCCCACACGCGCCCGTTCCAGACGTGGAATCCGAGGCCGGGGGCGTAGCGGATTCGGCCGTCCGACCACGCCACCAGGGCGTGGGCGTTGAGAACGTCGCTGGCGCCGTAGCGTTCCATGGTCCGTTCCAGGACGGACAGGGCGTGTGCGGCGTCGTCTGCCGAGGGCATGGCGGTGCCAAGGTGGGCGTCCAGCTCGGCGTGTCCCTCTCCGGTCGACACCGGTAGGGCCGAGTCGACGGCGGCGCCGAGCTGCTGGACGAACTGGTCGGCGGCCACGCCGCGCCAGTCGGTCAGGTCCATGCCCGTGGCGGGCGGGACTAGGTGGTGAACGTCGAACCCGTGCGGGCGCAGGGCCAGGGCGATGGCGGCGGCGAAGCGGTACCCGGCGGCGTCCCGGTCGGACGACACCAGGACCCGCCGACCGGCCAGGCCCTCGGCCAGCTCGGCGGCCAGCTCGGGGCTGGCGGCCAGGGACGCGCCCCGGATGACGACGGCCCCGTACCCGGCCGCGCGGGCGGTGAGGCCGTCCCCGGGGCCCTCGGTGATGATCACCACGCCCGAGGGCGCGGGAAGGGCGCCGTAGGCCGTCCAGCGCATCCCTGTGGGGTTGGCCAGGGAGAGCCAGCGCTTGGGGCAGCGGCCTGTCAGGTCCCGGCCTTGCAGGCCCTTGGGCAGGCCGTGGAAGTTGCGCAGGGGGACGACCAGGCGCGGGTAGCGGGTGTACGCGGCGGGCAGGTAGGCGAACGCGGGGATGGCGTCCGAGGCGTCGTCCACGCCGAGTTCCAGTTCGGCGGCCAGCTCGTCCCCCACGCCGAACCGGTCGGCCAGGTAGGCGCGCGCGGCGGCGGCCCACTCGGCGGAGTAGTCGAACAGGCGGGCCGAGGCGGCGTCCACGTAGTGGGCCAGCGCGGCGACCGGTGCGCCGGACACCAGGTCGGGGCGCTCGGCCGGGGCGGAGTCGACCACGGTTCCCGCCGTGACGTTGAACAGGTCGGACATGGACAGCCCAGCGGCGTTCACCACGGCCGGAGTTGGGCAGCCGGCGCGGCAGTGGACGCCGACCTTGCCGCCCTCGTGGTGGACCAGCAGCAGGGACGGACGGGTGTCGTCGTGGGCCGGGCAGCGCACGACCACGCCGTCCGGCACGGTCTCGAAGTCGCCCCCGCCGAGGCGGGTGACCAGGCTGTCCATGTCCATGGGGGTGTCTCTCCTAGGGGTTGGGTGGTCCCTCCCGCAGGGCGCGGAGGATGCGAACGAAGGTGGCCAGGTCGGTGACGACGTATCCGTCCTTGACGTTCTTGCGGGGCGCCTTGATCACGGCGACGCCGAACGGCATGCCCGCGTTCACGGCCTCGGCGTTGGCCTGGCGGACGTACTCGGGCAGGGTGATGCGCTTCTCCGCCTTGCACTCGATCACGACGGGCCAGGCGTGCAAGTCGCCTACGTCGTAACGGCCTTGCTGCGTCTGGCGCTTGCAGTTGTGGGGGTCCGCGGAATCGGCGAACTGGCGCGGCTCACCCTCAACTGGCGTTCTGTACTTGCCAGTTGCTTCGTTGATGAAGTCGCGGACAGTGGATTCCCACGCCGTCCCCTTGCGCTTGGACTCATTGACCACGCGACCGCCAGGCGTCGCGGACGGCCGCCAGGCCCTCGGCCAGCAGCAGGCAGAGCACGCCGAGTGCCACCATGGCGCAGCCGGCCAGGGTGAGCAGGGCCAGCAGATTGGCGGCCAGATCGGGCCAACTCATGGTCACGGACGCCCCTTTCGGTTCCGCCACCGGTCCACCAGGGCGTGGATGCCGAGGGCGAGCAGCAGGGCGAGTAGGGCGGCCTCGGCGCCGAGCAGGCACCGCAGTACGGTGCCGAACGTTTCACGGTCCATCGGGGATGACCCCCTCGACCAGCAGCAGGGCGCCCCGGGTGGTGCCGACCATGGCGGCGTCCAGGACGCGGGAGAAGTCGGCGCGGCTGCGCGCGTCGTCGTAGATCACGATGTTGTCGCCCACTCCGGCCGTGCGGAGCAGGCCGAGGGGCGGGCACTGTTCGGGGGTGACTCGGAAGATCACGCGGTCACCGGCCCGGGGGGACAGTGACGGCCACGTGCTCGGTCGTGATGTTCACTTCGCGCATGCACCGGCGCTTGACAAAGCCCGACTCGTTGCCGGTCGGGCGCACTCGCAGGAACGGCACGACGCGACCGCCGACCAGGGCGCTGGACACGCGGGTGACGACGCCCTCGGCCAGGCGCACCCGGTTGTTGAGGCGGGCGGCGTAGACGATCACGGCGCCGGGGGTGATCGGGACTCCGGCTATATCGGTGGCTGGACTCTTGGCCAAGTGCTCTCTCCGTCGGGCGCATGGGGTGCGGACATGGGAAGGGGGCGGGCCGTGGTGACCCGCCCCCTTGGGCAGCGTGAGATCTCACACTGGTGGTGCGTTAGAACCCGACGCGGGACAGGTCCGGGTTCTTGGTGTCGCCGTCGTACGGCTTGATGACCTTGAGGACGGGCTTGCGGAACTTCACGTCCTGACCGGCGGCGGTGGTGAACTCGACCAGTTCCAGGGTGAGGCGGACGACGGCCGGGCCGCCGACCTTGTCCAGGGCCTCGGCGTACTCGTGGGCGACCTTGGCCAGCTCCCAAGAGCTGGACGTGAACTTGAACTTGCCGAGGTCCACGTCACTGGCCAGGCGGAAGGTCAGCGAGATGGACGGGGCCGGGCCTCGGCCCGTCTTGGCCCATGCCTTGCGGTCGCTGAGCAGCGGCGGGCAGCCGCACGGCTGGCCCTGGTCCTCCTCGGGGCCGAGGAACACGGCGCCGTTGCACTCGTGGATGGGACCGGAGCGGCCCCACAGGATCAGGCGGCTGTCGATGGCGTCGCCGTTCTCCACGATGATGTCCACCGAGGCGGACTCGGTGAGTACCTGGTAGATGTCCTCACCCGAGGTGTCCCACGTCTCGGACTCGCCGCCGAGGGCGGACGCCACGGCGTCGGCAACGTCCGGGTCGCCGGTCGTGACACGCCAGTTGGGCAGCGACACCGGCCGGTTGAGGCTGTTGAGCATGCCGGACCGGAACTTGCCCACGATGTCGCTGGTGTACTTCGGCTTGGGTCGGGCGTCGGGGTCGGTGTCGAAAATGGCCAGGGTCGACAAGCGGGGGTGCTCCTAAGTGGCGCTTGGGGGTGCGGAGTTGGTCACCGAGGGGCGGCGCGTGTCCACGGGGCCGGCTGGCCCTCTGCCGCGCCGCTCCCCGGCTCACGGGGATGGATGGGGGCCGGTAAAGGCCCTGCGGGGCGGGCTACTTGGCGCGTCGCTCGGTGCCGGTCACCAGGGCGCCGCCGGACGCCACGGGCTTGCCGAGCACTTCCTTGCTGATCTCGCGGTCCCAGTTGAACGTCTGGCGCAGGGCAAGGAAGTGGTCGAACACCCGGTCCGAGATCTCCACGGGCTTGAGGGCCCACGCCTCGGGGGTGACGTGCAGGACGGCCCCGGCGTTGATCTCGGGCATGGGGTGCTCGGTGCCCTCGGCGTCCACGATCTTGTCCGCCCTGGCGTAGGCGGTGAGCTGCAACGCGACGGTCGGGTACGTCGCCTTGCTGGTCTTCCAGTCCAGGACGCACAGTTCGCCGTCCACCTTGGCGATGGCGTCGAACGATCCGGCGTAGGCGTGCTGGTCGCTCCAGGCGATGTCTTCCAGCCGCAGGAACTCGGGCTGCACCCGGTCCAGGAACTCGGAGAAGTGACGGCGGTACGGCTCGATGTCGGGGCCGACGCGGCGCACGTCCTCACCCCTGGCCAGCCGCTCGAACACGTCGTGAGCGGCCGAGCCGATGTCCGCGCGCTGGCGGGTGTAGCGGCGGGCGGCGCCCTTGAGGTAGTCGACGGCCCCGGCCTGGTCGTTGAGGACCAGGCCCACCAGGGAACCGATGTTGTTGACGGCGGCCTCGGCCACCATCTTGGCTTCCCAGTAGCGCAGGAAGTCCTGCGGCAGCATCGAGAGAATCGACGTGACGCCCGGGACCTTGACGCGCGTTTCAGGGTTCACGTACAGGCGGGAACCCCCGCGCATGATGGTCGAGATGGTGGCCAAGAACTCTCCCGTGGTTGGCGCTGTTGTGCCTTGCACGGGGATGGATGGGGGCCGGTCAAGGGCCAGCCGGCGCGGGGGCCGGATCACGGAGCGTGGTCACGTGATCGCCTGCGGAACGGCGGCGGCCAGCAGCTCGGGCACGCGAAAGCCCCCGCCCACCCTCAAGGGGCGTGACGGGGGCTAGAACGGCCGTGCGGGGCCTACGGGACCGGGAACCCTTCGGCCCACGCTCGGCGCAGCCTCTCGGCCAGTTCCCGGGCGCTGTCGGCCATCACCTCGGCCAGCTCTCGGCGGTACTCGGGGGCCGCCGGATCACGGGCCAGGTCGTCCCACTGGTCGGCGCCGAGGCGGAAACAGTGCAGGGCGCCGGTCAGGTCGTCCCGTGTCAGGTCCAGCATCACGCGGCGCCGCTCGGTCACCTTGGGGTCCTCTCATAACGCAACGGGCCCCCACCTACCGTCATGGTAAGTGGGGGCCCGTCGGTGTTCTAACTACTCGGCGTCGTTCTCGGCGGGGACGACCTGGCCGATCAGCTCGGCCACCCGGTCACGGATCGCCCACAGCTCCACCAGGGGGTCCGCTCCCGGCTTGGGCTGCGCCGTTGCCAGGTCGACCGAGGCGAGTGCCGCGCGGATGCTGGCGAGCATCGCCACGCCGTCCCGGGGCTGCTCGGTGGGGGCGGGCTGCTCTCCCCCGTCCTCGGCGCCCTCGGCGTCGCTGGCGGCCTCGGCCGGGGCCTGTGCCCGGCCTGCCCGCTCGGCGGCCTGGCGCTCCCGCTTCTCGGCGGTCGTCTCGTCCTCGATGCCGTACCCGGCGAACAGGTCCTCGGTCGACTCGGCGCCGGGGAACTTCGCGCGCTGCTCCTCGTCGGCCATCACGCCGCGCAGGTAGAGGACCCGCACGTCGTTGCCGTGCGCACGGGTCGCGCCCCGGACCTTGTGGGCCGCCTTGGACGCCGGGTCCATCTCCTCGCCGTCCTTGGGCTTGACGACCTTCAACCCGGCCTCGTCCCACATGGCGGCCAGCGCGTCGCGGGTGCGCTGCTGCTGGACCTTGAGGTCCGGCCAGCCGTCGCTGTCGCGGGGGATCTCCAGCTTGATCTGGTGCTGCATGATGGCAAGCTGCTTGGGACCGGCCTCGGCCTTCTTGGACGCGCTGACCACGCGCTTGGCCAGGGCAGCGCCCTCGGTCACCAGGGCGACCACGGCCTTGATGCTGCGGAAGCTCTCGACGTGGGACGTGACCTTGCCCTCAAGCGGGGTGTCCGCGCTGTTCGGGTCGGCGTCCGCGACCCCGGCCAGGATCACGGTCGGGATGTTCTCCGGGGTCCGCTCCACCGGCAGGTTGTCCGAGTCCATCGGCTGGCCGGACTTGTCGGCGCCCGCCTCACCGGCGGTGTTGACCAGCTCGGCCAGCTGGTCCCACACGTGCTCGGCCGGGTCGCCGTCTGCGTCGTACTCAAGGTCTGCCACGTCCGGCAGCATCTCAGAGAGCTGGTCGCGGGTGATGGCCCGCCCGGTGTTCTCGTAGCGGTACCAGACGTTGCGCAGGGCCTCGGCAGTGACCGGGGCGCCCTCAGCCGGCGAATCGGCCGGGGCCGGGTCCTCGGCGGGGAACAGGCCCTCGGGCTCGGCCGGGGCCTGCTCGGCGGCCTCGGCGGCCTCGGCGGCCTCGGCGGCCTCGGGGGCGGCCTCAGCCTTCTTGGCGGTCCGGCGGCGCTTCGGCTTGGCCTCGGGCTTCGCAGCCTCGGCGGGCTCCTCGACCGGGGCCGCCGCAGCGAGGGCGACCAGCTTCTTGCCGCAGTTGACGCACAGCGCGTCACCGAGCTTGGCCGCCCGCAGCGGGGACGCCGCCTTGCCGTTGCACAGCGCCTCGATCTCGGAACGCTCGCTGTTGAAGATGATCGCGTGCGGCGTCGCGCCCTTGCCCACGGTACCGACCTGGTGGCCAGCATCCTTGGCAGTGCGGACAGTTGCCTTGTCGGTGCCCTTGGTGGACATGGTCCCTCCCTTTCGTTGCCCCGGTCCGTCCGGCGGCGTGTTCTGATCTTGGACCATCCGAGCAGTGTTAGTCAAATAACTCTGCTCGGTCATCTGTGCGGACCGGCGCCCCATGGTGGCAGCGTGAGATCTAACGCTGGGCCGGAACGCGAAAAAGCCCCCGCAGCACACCCGGTCAGGGGTGCGCCACGGGGGCGGGGTCACGGCATGCGGCTGGCGATGTCGTCGGCCTTGGCGTGCAGCTCGGCAAGGGTGCCATCGTTGGTGATGGCCACCTGCGCATCCTCGGGGCCAAGGGCGCCCTCGGACTCGTGGGACAGGTGGGTGACGCCGGGCCGGTCGACGTGGACCAGGACGAACCCGGCCGCGTGAAGGGCGGTCGCCTCGTTCCTGTACCTCACGTCCGTGATGACCACGGGGCGTCCGGCCTTGCCGAGGTTGCGGGCCTGACGCATGGCGGCGCGAATCCAGAAACCCGAGTCGATGTCCCGGATGCTCTGGCCGAACGCCTGCAAGGTGCGCCGCACCTCGGGGTTGGCCTTGGCGTGCTCCCACCCGAACTCGTCCACGTAATCGGCGATGCGGGCCCGGCCGTACCTGCCGTCCAGGGAGAACAGCGGGTTGGTCCGCAGGACGGCCCGCTTGAGCGGGTCAGCGAACGCCACCCTGGCGAATCCGTGCTTGGTCACCAGGCGTTCGCCGATGGTGTCCTTGCCGGTCCGGGCCCGGCCGATGATTCCGATTCCGCGCATGCTGCTGCCTCCCGTGGTCGTGTTCCACGGGAGGTGATGGGGGGTGGTTAAGGAGTGGCCTCGGGGTCGCCGAGGGCATCCCGTCGCGCTGCCATACCGGCGACAAGGGCGGCCTCCTCGCGGGCGTCGGCCACGTGGGTGGGGGTCACCCGGTTGTGGGCGCCTCGGCCGAGGACCAGGGCCACGGCGGCGACGGCCAGGCCGATGACGGTTTCGTTGCCCTCGACGCCGGCCAGCTCGGGCACGAACGCGCCGAGGGCGGACAGGACGGCCACGATGACGGACCGGACCATGACCGGGTTGGCCTTGATGGTGTCGGTGAACTTCAGTGTGGTGCTCCCTACTTGGATGCGATGCGGATTGCTTCGGCCACGGCGGTGCCGAGGCCCATGACGACGGTGGCCGGAACCGCGTAGCGCCAGCGTTCGATCTGGCGTAGGCGGTCCTCGTGGTCGGCCAGTTCGGCGCGGACGGATTCGCTGGTCTGCGTGAGGCCGCGTACGTCCTCGCGCATGCCAACGATCTGGTCGTAGATCTCCCTCGGGGAGATGTGGACGCCGAGGGAATCGGGCTGGTCGGTCAGGGGGTCACATCCTTAACTGCCGTACGCCTGGCGGAACAGGGCGGCCCAGCCCTTGGGCCCGATGGACGGGTCGTAGCGCTTGCCGCGCTCCTTGTAGGCCGGGTGGGCGTCCAGCCACTTGGCCACCGCGGACTGTGTCTTGGGGCCGTAGTTGTCCGCCGCTGCAACGGACTTGGGCATGTAGCCGGTCGCCTTGAGGGCGGCCTGTAGCTGTCGGGCCGAGGGCCGGGCCTTGTTCGGCGCGATGCCGTTCGGGTAGGCCGGGGGCACGTAGCGGCCCGTGCTCGGCTTGGGCGGCTTGGGGGCCGGGCCGGGCGCCGGCTGCGGGTTCGGGGCCGGGGCCGGGGCCGGTGCGGAAGTGTCCCCGCCCGAGGCCGAGTTGCCACCACCCGGAGCGGTCGGCTTGGCCGGAACGTTGATCTCCTGGCCCTCGCGCACCACGTCCGGGTTCTTGATGTCCGGGTTGAGGCCGAGCAGCACGGCGACCGAGACGCCGAGGGCGGCGGCGATTCCGCCGAGGGTCTGGCCCTTGGTAATCCGGTGACGGCCGGTGGTCGACGGGGCGCCGCCGGAGTAGGCCGGGCGACCGAACCCAAGGATGTAGGCCCGGCTGCGGGTGCGCGCGTACACGCCGTCCCCGTTGGACTGTGAACCGGCCTGCCCGCTGGACGTGTTGGCCTCGACGGTCGGCACGTCGGCGGTACCGGTGGACGCGGCACGCACCACGCCCACGTGGTCGGCGGTGGGGCCGCCGTCCCACGAAAAGAACACGATGTCCCCGGGGACGACCGAGGCGTTGCGGCCGAGCCACTGGCCGCGCTGCTTGAACCACGCCACGTGGCTGGGGCAGTAGGCGAACCAGCCGACGGCGCTTCGCTCGCCGATGGCCTGGCCCCACAGGCTCACGGCCATGTCGCAGTAGGGATTGAAGTTGAGGCCGTAGGCGCGGCCGTACTTGGAATCGTTGTTCGGGCCCTCGCGGTAGCCGATATCGGCGGACGCGACGCGCACAAGGTCGTTGCCAGTAGCCAGGGTTCTGGTCCTTTCGGGCATGCGAAAGGGGCCAGCGTGAGATCTCACACTGGCCCCCTCGGTGAAGTGGGTCAGGAAGGGTCGGCCGGTCCGGTGAGCGGCACCACGGGGTTGGGGTCGGTGGTGGGGTTCTGCACGGTCACCGAGGCAGCCAGGGGCCGGTAGTCGGCGACGCGCCGCAGCAGGGCCGTAACGGCTTGCTCGGCGGCGCGCAGGGCTTGCGCTCCGGCGCGGGACACGGCCAAGTCGTCGGCCACGCCGGGGTCAACGCCGGTGAAATAGGCGGTGATCGCGCGTACGTCGGCGTCGGGAAGAACGATGGTCAGGGTGAAGGAATGGCCGTCCACGGGGTCCCCTTACGGGTCGATGGTGAAGAACCCGGCGGCGGTGGCGTTGGGGGCCACAGAGAGCTGTGTGCCGACGGTGATGCTGGGCCAGACGCCGAGGGTCGGGGAGCCGCTGGCAACCCGCGCTTGAACCTCGACCCGGCGCCACGTGGTCGACTGGCGGGCGAACCCGTCGCCCATGGGATACAGCCAGTCGCAGCGCAAGCGGTGGTTCCCGCCGATGCCCGCCGCGTAGGCCGTGGTCGTGGCGTTGGAACTGAAGTCGCGTAGGCGGAACTCGACCACGCCCGTGCCGCCGAGCTGGTAGTAGAACTCACAGCGGATGACCGGGTTGTTGACTCCGCCGATGGGGAACTCAAGCACCCGGTTGAAGGTGGACCCGCCGGGCCACCAGGGGTAGGTACTGACCGGGCAGTGTTCGTCCCGGGCGCCTCGGCCAGGGGTGCGTTCCAGCCGGTCCAGACGGGCGCGCAGGGCGGCCAGGTCGGCGCCGAGGTCAGGGGCGTGCATAGCTGCCGACACGATCGAAAACCCCCTTGGGAGCGAGCATCAGCGCGGTGTCCTCTCCGCTGCTGTCGACCCGCGTCGTTATCTCGGTGATCTTGTATGTGCCGTTCACGGCGGGCCACCCGGCGACGCTGGCGCGGACTTGGACCAGCTGGCCCACGGCCAGGTCACCGGTGCCCGGGTACTGCCCGGGGTAGAGCCGAACGGCCGGGACCACCAGGGGCGTTGAGCCCTCGCTGATGGCCTGCTGGGCGTACTCGGCCAGGGTGCCCACGTCGGTCACGTCGGTGCGGGACTGCACCGTGGCCAGACGCGGGATTCGCCGGCTGGCGTCCGTCTCGTGTTCCAGGTCGTACCACCACGTCGCAAGCTGGGCCTCCGCGTCCCCGGCCCCGGTGGCGGTGGCCTCGGTGGCGACGTTCGAGCCGTCGACGGTGAACGCCGTGACATCGCAGGTGGCGCCGTGGTCCAGGACCACGGACGTGGGCTCACCCGTGGTCGGGTAGCTCATGACGAACCGGTTGACCAGGCGACCGGCCGACCAGGCCGGGTCAATGCGGAAATCGAAGCCGTTCGCCACGGCGGCCATGTCCTCGACGGCCTGGCCGAGGTTCTTCCACTCGTGGCGCCAGTACGTCCGGTCCCGCAGGACGCCCGTGGTGAACGAGTCGTCCAGGGTCAGCGCCTTGGGTCCGGTGTTCCACGGGTAGGCGCCCGTCCCGTCCCCGAAGTCCCGCAGCAGGGTGCGCACGATCAGCGCTTGGTCCCGCTGGGTGTGCGTGGACGTGTAGTTGATGACGCGGCGCCGGTAGTAGGCCCACAGGCCGAGGCACGAGAGGGTGACTTCCTCGGCGCCGAGGTCGACGCCGTAGGACACCAGCGGTCCGCCCCACAGGACTTGGCCGCCGCGCTGGATGTAGACCAGGACCCGCCAGGGTTGGAGGGCCTGAAAGTCGAGCGGGCCGGCTGCGAGGGGGACCTTGATGCTGGCGGCGCCCGGGGCGTTGAGCGTGCGCGTGAACTGGAGATCCGAGACGGGGAGTTCGCCCCAGACCTGGCCGGAAAGAAACTCGGCGAAGATGACGCGGTAGTGCGAGGTTCCTCCTACTCGGCGGGAATCACGGTCATCTGGCCGTTGCTCTGCCACTCGTCGAACTGGTGCGAACCGCCCTGCGAGTACAGGTAGATGTAGACGGCCAGGGCGGTGTTCTTCGGGATCTGCACCTGGGCGGTACCGGCGTGGACGCCACCCGTGTTCATGTAGCTGCGCATGCTCTCCCACTGGAACACGCCGTTGGACAGGACCCACGCCGAGGTCCAGCCTTCGCGGCCGGGCGGGCAGGAGTAGCGCATCTGGTAGGACAGGATGCCGATCCGGTCATACGGGGCGGCCGGGCCGTCGAACATGAGCATGCGTCCGTTACCGCCGCCGGGGGCGTCGGCGCCCCACCAGCCGGTGGCGCCCTTGCCGGTGCAGAACATGAACACGGTGGGCCGGTAGGTCACCGGCCGGGCGTCGGTGGCGCCCTTGACGTACAGGCGGTCCTCATCGGTGGAGTAGATGAGTCCGCCTCGGGCCTGGCTGGTGGCGACCGCCGCGACGCCCTGTCCGGCGGCCGTGCGGATCGGGGCCAGGACGGTGGGGTCACTCTGTCCGGCGGTGGTGTACCGCACGTCCTCGATGTCGGTGGCCGACAGAGACGTTGAGCCCTTGCGGACCTTGATCTTGGCCAGGATCAGGTAGCTGTCGAACGGGACCGAGGGAACGGCCCCGCCGTCCGTGCCCTTGACGACGTCCAGCGTCCATCCGGCCGTCAGGTCGCCGGGCACGAAGGTGGCAAGGGGCACCTCGGCGAAGGCGGTTGCGTCGGTGTCGGTGGACACCCGGGCAACGATCAGGTCCCAGCGGTCGGCGCTGGCGCTCGGGGTTGCCAGGTTGAACGCGACGCCGGGGGCGGGGAGTTCGACGTAGAAGCTCTCACGCGGGTTGCGCACTCCGGCCGAGGTGGCGGGAATCCAGGCCCGGCCGCCGGCTACCGCGACGCGCGCCGAACTGCCGGACACTGCCGAGACCTTGAGGCCGTCGGCGGCGGCGCCGGGGACGACGCCCACGGTTGTGCCGCGTACGTCGGTGAGCAGGGACCGGAAGTCGGACGGGCTGTACTCCCCCTTGTTGAGGTAGAGCGGGGCGCGGAGTCCGCCAGGCATGCGGGTACCTCTCTCAGAGCCAGGCAGAGCGCCAGCGCGCCACTGCGGTACGGGACTTGTCGCCCAACAGGTCGTCAAGGACCAGGTCGTTGACGCCGGGGCGGAGTGGGAACCAGACCGATTCCGCGGTGAGGTTCCCGTAGCGGGACGCGCCGTTGAGCAGGACGGCGCGGCTGCGGGTGTCGATGGTCAGCACCTCGCGCGGCGGTACGTCGATCTGCACCGTGATGCGCTCGGACGTGGACCGGTTGGTGATGCTCGGGGACGACACGGGGCCGGTGATGGTGTACGTGGGCCAGGTCGTGGTGTTGCCCGCCACGGTGATGGGGACCGGGGCCGCCATGCCGACGGCGCCCGACTTCATGAACCCGAACGGGAACTTGAGAGGGAAGATCTTCACGGACCCGCGCGGGGTGATTGGCAACACCTTGGTCGTGGCCTCGGTGTCCGCGTACAACAGCGGGTCCGGGCAGAACAGTTCGACGGCCACCCGGACCGCCCCGTAGGCGTACGACTGGTCCAGGCGAACGTCTCGCTTGCGGACCTTGGCCAGCAGCCGGCCAGCCCCTCCGGCCACCCCGGGGAAGGAGAAGCGGAACGGCCGTAGGGGGCCGCCGGGCTGGAACGCTGCAAGGGTGTCCTCGACGTTCTTGGGGCCGTCCAGGACGACGAACGCCAGGTGGACGATGCGCCCGCCGAGGTAGTCCGTTCCGGTGGCCAGGCCGTCGCGCTGCAACAGGGCCTTGTCGCTGCTGCGCACCTCGGGTGCGTCCAGCAGGCCGGTGACCTCTTGCAGCACGATGGCCGAGGGGCCGCCGAGCAGGACGCCGCCGTAGTGGGCGGTCCAGGACTCGGCGGCGAACGACATCGTGACGCCGGTCTCGGGCATGGGTAGGACCGGCGGCGGGGGTGGGTTGCCGGTCGTGGTGAACTCGACCTGTGCGGACCACGGGCCCCACGTGGTGGCGTCCCCGGCCTTGCACTCGACCCGGTAGGCGGTGCCCGCATTCAGCGGGTAGTCCGCAGCGTTGCCCGCCGAGTCGTTGCCGAGCGTCAGCGCCTTGGGGCCGGTGAACTGGCTTGTGATGCTGTCGTGGGCCACGGGGGTACCCGAGAGGGTGACCACCCGGGCCGCGTAGCGGGTCGCGCCCGCCACGGGGGCCGTGATGGTGATGGTGACGGTGGACTCAGTGACTCCGGTCAAGGTGATGACCGGGGCGGCCACTGCCAAGCGGTTACCTCCCTCCGTATCGGGTGTCCCACGCGATGGCCCGGCCGATCTCGTAGGGGTCCGCGTCGGTGCGGACGTTGACCGTGACCCCGCCCCCGGCAGCGTTAGATCTGACGCTGGCCCCGTCGGTCGTGCCGATGGCGTCGCGCGCCAGGGCGGGGGCGGTGCCGCCCGCCAGGGCCGGGACGGCGCGGGGGCCGGTGGTGAGGGCGTCGGCCATACCGAGGGCGTATCCCTCGGCGGTGCGGCGCATCTCGGGGGCGGTGGCCTCAAGGCCGACCACCAGGCCCCGACCTGCCCACATGCCGAGTTCGGCGGTGACGCGGGACGGGGAGTGGATGCCGAGGGCGTCCCGGATGGGGCCGGGGATCACGGAGCTGACGAACCCGGACACCTTGTCCTTGATCCAGCCACCGGCGTTCTGGATGCCCTGCCACAGGCCCTCGACCACGTGGCGGCCCTCGCCGACCAGCAGCGATCCCAGGTTGCCGATGCCCGTTGCGACCTTGCCGGGCAGGGCCTTGGCCTCCTCAACGACCTTTCCGGCGCCGTCAGTTACGGCGCCCTTCATGTCGTTGAACCCGTCGCGTCCGGCGCGCGCCAGGTAGCTGCCGAGGCTGGACAGCGCCGAGAGCGCACGGCCTGGCAGTGCAGCCACGTAGGACACGGCCTCGGAACAGCCGTTCGAGACAGTCGACTTGAAGCTGTTGAAGTGGTCGGACACCGAGCCGGCGAACCGGCCGACAGCGCCCGCCGCGTCGGCGATTCCGCGGCCGAAGCGGACCACCCAGTCGATGACGTTGCCGACCCAACTGATGGCAGTTCCAAGGGCGTTGAACAGGCTTCCGAGCACTTCACCTGCGAAGCGCAGGACGGGCGGGATGACCTCGCCGAGCAGTCGGGCGGCGAACTTGGCCACGGCCTCCGTGACGGTCACAACGACCGAGATCACGGGCTGTGCCTTGACGTAGACCTCGGTCAGCTTCTCGCCGAGCATCTGGACGCCGGGGGCGACGTACTGGCGGATCACGTCGGCGGCAGCCGAGACGATGGGCGTCAAGTTCTCGTAGACGGCGCCGTAGACCCGCATCACGGCCGGGAACACGGTGTCCGTCAGGATGCTGCCGACCGTACGGAACAGCGGCAGAAAACCCGTGGCCAGGGCCGAGGCGACGGACTGGTACGCGGGCAGCAGCTTGCCGACCACCACGTCCCCGAGGCCCTGCACGGCGGGCAGGACGTAGACCTTGGCCGTGTCCGCCAGGGACGACAGCTTGCCGCCGACCTCGGAGACGATCCCGGAGCCGGAACCGATGCCGCTGAACAGCTCGGTGGCGACCTCCCGGCCCTTGGTGAAGGCCGGGCCAAGGACGCTACCGACGACCGAGGCGCCACGCTCAACCCACGGGATGAGGTAGCCACCGACGGCGTTGGTGACGCCCTCGGAAATGCTGCGCTTGAAAACCTCGATCTTGCTTTGGGCATTATCCCGAAGGGTGTTGCCCATCTTCTCGGCGGCGCCGCCGACTTCCCCGAGCGCCGCAACGGCATTGCTCGGGTCCATCGCGTAGAGCGCGGCCCCGAGATCTTCGCTCTGAGTTCCGAAAAGTGCTACGGCGGCCTGCGACCGGGCGACGGGATCGGGTATTTCCTTGAGCTTTTGGAGCGTCAGCGCAAGGCCGTCGCTGGCCGTCTTTCCACCCTGGCCGATCTTGACGGCCATGTCCTCGGCGTCCAGCCCGAGGGCCTTGAATCCCTCGGCGGTCGTCTTGCTTCCGTCAATGGCCCGGATAGAGAATTCCTTGAGGGCATCAGCCGCTACGTCGGAATCCCGCGCGCCTGCCTGTACGGCCTGCGATATCAGGCCGAGGGCGGCCGGTCCGTCAAGGCCGAGCTTTTGGAACTGGACGCCGTATTCGTTGAACGTGTCAACGAGATCGTCGGCCTTGTTCGTGCCGTTCTGAAATCCCTTGGTCAGAACATCAAGGGCGGCCTCGGCATTCGGCGCCAGGCCGGTCCGCAGCATCTGCGAAACCGCGTTTGTGACCCCGCCAAGGTCCTGGTCGAAGACCCCGGCGACATCGGCCACCTTCGTGGAGATGGCCTGTAGCTGCTCGGTCGTCGCGCCCGGCGGTGCAATGCCGGACTGCATGACGGCCTTGATGGTGTCGGCGGCCGTCTGGAAATCTTCGGTGACGCCCTTTGCGTAGAGCTTTCCGGCGACCTTTCCGGCCGAGGCCGCGGCCTCGTTTGTGGTGCCTAGCTGGGCCTGTAGACGGCTCTTGATGGCGCCGTGTTCCAGCGCGTCCCCGATGCCCTGTGCGAGCAGGGCGCCGGCTGCGAGGGCGGCCCCGGCTATTCCGGCCTTGAGCTTTCCGCCGAAACCGGCGGCGAATCCCTGGCCGGACTTTCCTCCGGGCGCCTCGCCCATGGTGGACTCAAGCTCGTTGCTGGCCCGGTGACCGGCCTCCCGCGCGGCGTCGGTGACACCACTCACCAAATGGGATGTGTCACCCGCGCGAATATCTACGTAAGCGGACCCGGCCCGAATTGCATTACCCCGACCGGGCACGCTCACCACCTATCGAATTAGCGGGCGCTGGCCCATTCGGGCGGCCAGTGCCATGAATCCCCTGCTTTCGTTCGGCTTCTTCGCCTCGACCCCGGGGCGGGGAACGGGAGACGGTTCGGGAACGGGATTCTTCCTCGCCCCTCCGAGCGCCACCAGAAGGGCGCCGATAAGCCAATTGGTCGACCGCATGTGGTCGATTTGAGATGCCAACAGGTGGCGGTCAAGGGTCCACTCGCCCACGTCCTCACCCGAGAGCGCCCGCACGTGGCAGGAGTCGGCGGGGAGCCGTGCCAGCAGGTCCCGGAAGCGGCCCCACGTCAGGGCGTGGGTGCCCACGTCCGTGTGTAGGTCGAGCCGGTACAGGCGCCGAAAGTCGGCGTCCAGGTCCGGGTAGTGCTCGGTGAGGTAGTCGGCGAGCGCCGTTATTCCCCCACGGTGGAGTCCTGGCCCTCGGCGTAGGCGCGGAACAGTAGGCCGAGGTCGTCCGCGCGGCCACCGGCCTGGCGGAACTCCTCGTAGCGGTCCGCGAGTAGTGCGCGGGCCATGCCCACGTCGTCACCGGCCTTGATGCACAGCTTCACGTCGTCGTCCCAGAATCCCGGGGCGGGGATGGCGAACTCGGCGCCGTCCGGGGCCTCGAACTCGATGGTGTCGCCACCGAGGCGGGCGGCGGCGTTCTGCCGCAGGGTGGCCAGGCGGTAGCGGGCGCCGTTGGGCTTGCTCAAGTAGGTATCTCCTGTGGTGCTGCGGGTCGTTGCGGGTCGGCAGTGTGAGATCTCACGCTGCCCCCGAGGGGCCCCGGACCCGCATCACGGGGCCGCCTCGGGGAGTTGGCGCCACCCGTTACGGGGTGACGGTGATCCCGGCCGCAGTGAGGACCGGGGCGTCGGTGATCTGCCACTGGGCCAGGGAACCGGCGTTGCCGAGGGCGGAGAGGGTGAACCCCCACGTGACGGCCTCGGTGTTCTTGAAGCTGGGCGATTCCACGTCGCTGACCTGGCCGACGGGGATGTAAAGGCGCCACATCTGGCCTACGGCGTCCTGCCACTCGAACAGGTACGTTTCCCGGGGCCGGCTGACGGTCGCCTTGATGTCCAGGACACCGGACTTGGAGTCGCCACCGGCCGTCAGGGCGGAGCCGTAGAACGTCTCTAGGACGGCCTTGCTGGACTCCAGGGCGGACACCTTGAGGGTGAGCTTGCGGCCCTTGACCAGGGTCCGCACTACGCCGTTCTGCCAGGACGTGATCTCGTCGGTGTCCTCGGAAAATTCATGGGACACGCCGTCGTCAGTGAAGGTGCCGAGGCTGGTCCACTTGGTCAGGTCGGTGGTCACGCCTGCGGCGGGGAGAGGGGTGCCGAGCGGTGCCTTGTAGAGGGCGCCCCCGGTAGCGACACGGGTTAGCTCGGGCTGGAACATCGGGGTGGTGCTGGTGGGCAGGGGGTTACTCCGATCAGGTCGCCCGCGTGGCCAGGTCGATGGATGCCAGCCAGCGCGGTTCGCCGGTGATGGCGTCGGGGGCGTATTGCGGGGCGGAAGTCACCCGCACGGAGGCGATGGGGCCGGGCTGGCGGTCGAGTGCCAGCAGGGCGCCTAGGACGGCTTGTAGGGCGTCGTGGGCGTCGGCCCGGTCGGGGCCCCACACCTCAAGGTCAAGGGCGGCGGTGTCGAGTACGGGCCAGGTCATGGACCCGCCCGTCCGGCCGACCACCAGGAACATGCGGCCGTCGGCGAGGGCGGGCAGCTCGGTGCCGCCGCGCAGGTCGGGAAGTGCGGTCCGCAGGTGGGCCAGGGCCAGGGCCTCGGCGTCGGGGAAGACGATCAACTAGTCCTCCCGGATGGACTGCAAGGCCCGGCCGAGCACGCGGTGTTTCGGGTTCTTCCCGCCCCGGGCGCCGAGTTCGATGATGTTGGCGGCGGGGTCGGTGTTGGCGACCTGCGCGAACGCCTTGCCGTTCTTCACTCCGGAGCGGAGTTTGAACTTGCCCGCGTAGTCGCCAGATTGGCGCGGGGCGATGGCCTCGGCCTTGGCCTTGACCTCCTGGGCCTTGCGGACCAGGACGGCCAGGATCTCGGGGTCCTGCGCGACGGCGTCCAGCGAAGCGGCGTCGATCTCCACGCGTACGTCAGGCACGTTTGACCCCCTCGTAGTTGGTCAGTTCGGCCTCGACGTGGTGGGGCCCCGCGGCCGTCCTCACAAGCCGTGCGGGACGGGCGAGTTGGTAGGTCTGGCCGTCGACCGTGATGCGGTCGGACAGGGACAGGTCCGCGTCCGGTGGCAGGACCAGCAGGCTGGACCGGTACCCGCCGGGGGCGGGGCGGCCGAACAGCTCGGCGCCCTGGTCCTCGATCCACGCGGGGTACTCGGCGCGGGTCGACGTGGACCAGTCGTCCACGGACGCGCCGTACCGGTCCGTCCTGCGGCCCGGTCTCTCGACCAGCACTCGGTGCGGCAGCAGGGCGGGCGGTATCAGTCCGGCCACCCCACATCCGTGACGGTGCGTCGGTCGCACCGGTCGTAGCCGAGACCGACCTTGGGGCTGGCCGTCTGCGGCAGGCCCACCAGGCGCCGCAGTTGGGCGCGTTCGTCCTCGGTCAGGCCGAGGCCGGCTGACGCCGAGGCGTCGCGCTGGTAGCTGTAACTGCCGATGGTCTCGGCCGTGAACCCGCCGGGGTTGTCCAGCGCCCGGCCGACCATGCGCACGACCAGGACCTTGGCGACCGGTAGGGCGGCCTCGGGCAGGGGCGTCCCGGCCTCGGCCAGGATCAGGGCGGACGCGTCCTCACAGAGGATCGCCACCCGGGCCCGCTCGGCGTCCCCGAGGGGAACGGGACGGCGGGCCGACACGTCGTCAGCGGTTGCGTACAGGGGCCCTCCGCCCAACTCGGCGGGGGCCAGCGTGAGATCTCACACTGACCCCCGGGGGTGTTACGCGGCGGGCTTGAGCTTCAGACCGATGGCGCGGTTGGCGTCCAGGGTGCTGACGCCCATGAGGGTGGACACGACGGAACGGTCCGTCAGGGTGTCCGAGTTGTAGTCCCGCAGGTACCGCAGCGCGTAGCCCTGGCCGTCGGCCGAGGCGGCGAAAGTCGCGCCCTCGGGCTTGCGCGGCGCGCGGACGACCAGCGCGAACGCCTCCTTGGTGAAGCCGATCGCGCCGTTGATCTGGTTGGACAGGAACAGGTTCCAGCCGGACAGGCGGCCGATGTTGGCATCCCGCAGGGCGCCGCCCTCACCCGCAGCGTCCAGGCGGATGATCTTGTCGTCCTCCAGAAGAACGGACAGGATGTCCGGCGAGACGACCAGGATGCGACCGGTCCGGTTGATCTTCCGCTTGTCGAACGCGATACCGGCGTCCTTGATCGCCTTGTAGGCGCTGGACGGGTTCGCGGCGTCGATCAGCAGCGAACCGGCGCCCGCCGGAACCTTGTTCATCTCGGTGGCAAGGTTCGCCTCGACCTTGTCGGCGACGGCCTGAACCTGCGGGTCAAGGATCTGACTCGCGTAATCCTCGACGTTGAGGTTGGCGTCCTCCTCGGTGAGGTCGACGGCCGAGTAGACGTGCCGGTCGATGGCGACCGGGGTGGTGCCCTCGGTCACGGTGTCCGTGGTGATGGACGCCTTGTTCTTGAGCGTGGTCTCTCGCGCGACCAGGGCGCCGGGCTTCTTGATGTTCACGACGGTGCCGACACCGCCGACGAAATCGCGCTCGGCGTCGCGGAAGACGAGACGGCCTAGGACGAGCTGTTCCTTGAGCAGCGGGATAGCTGCCTTGGAATAGACCTTGGCCAGGTTGAAAGCGTGGTCAGCCAAAGGGAGTTAGGGCCTTTCTTAGCCGAGGCGGCGGGCCAGCACGGTGGCCGCCAGCTTCATGGGGTCGATGTCGCCCGTGGTGCCGTTGTCGACGGCGCCGCCGGTCGGAACGGTCGGGGTGGGACGGGTCCGCAGGTTCGGGGTCGCGGCCCCCTTGAGCAGGTCGGCCAGGGCCTTGGCGTCGGCGGCCAGCTCCTCGGCGGTGGCGCCCTTGAGGCGGTCCGCCAGGGCGGCCGGTAGGCCGTGCTCGGTGGCGACCTTGGCGCGCGTCTGTGCGGCCCGCAGGTCGGCAAGCTCGGCCTCTGCTGCGGCGGCCCGGTCGGCGGCGTCCTTGGCGGCCTGCTGGGCGCGCTCCTGCTCGCTGAGCTGAGCATCCTTGAGGGCCTTGAGCTCGGCGACGGCCGACTTGTAGGTCTCCAGCTCGGCGGCCGTCAGGGCCGGGGCCGAGGGGACAGCCGGCGTGGGCGCCGGGGTGGGCTCCGGGGCGGTCGCCTCGGGGGCCGGGGTGGTCTCAGTCGTCGGCGCTTCCGCCACTCGGTTTCTCCGTCTCTGCCTTGGTGGTCCGGCCGTCCAGGTGGCGGCGGACCTCGTTCATGTCGCCGTGGTCGGCGTAGAGCTTGTGGAATCGCTGGCCCGCGTCGGACAGCGGCGTACCGGCCCGGAACACGGGCTGCGGCTGGCACCGACAGTGGTCGTGATAGCGCTTGCCGTTCTTGGCGGTGATGGCGGCGCCACGGGCCTTGTAGACGGCGCCTCGGCTGGCCAGGACGCCGCAGAACGCGCAGCAATTCCGGTCGAACGGGGCGCGCTGGTATCCGATAGCGCGGTCGTCGCGTTCGATGCGGTGGGCGATGGTGTCGCGGGAGCCGCCGAGGATGCTGTGTGACATCTGGCCGGACTGTTTGACCCACGCGGCGCGGGCGGCCTGCTCGAAGGTCATGCCCCCGTCCAGGGCCTTGCGGATGTAGGCCGGGCCGATCGGCCCAAGGCTCAACTCCATCTCGCCCGAGGTCACCAGGTCGGCCAGGAAGCGCCCGGCCGGGCTGGTCCCGGGGACACCCTCGGCGGCCCGCAGCATGTCGTAGTAACCGGCCGCTGCTCTGGCCGAGTTGTGTTTGGCCTCGGCCAACACCGGTTCGGCCAGGCGCAGATACTCGGCGAACGAGTCGTCCAGGTTCTCGATGTCCAGGACGCCCCACAGCGTGAGCACACGCCGTAGGGCGCCCGAGACGATCCCGCCCTGTGCGGCGCCGTGCGCCCGCGTGAGGGCCTGTGCCAGCTCGGTGGCGGCCGTCATGCGGCCAGGCCCTGCGCGGCCGGGACAGGGCCGTCCACGCCCGGGGACCCGGTGAAGAACTGGGCCATGGCCCCGGCGACGGCGGCGTTGTCCTTGAGGGTTCGCCAGTACGCGATGTCCGCAGCGGTGACGCCGGGGATGCGCGACCACAGGCCCTCGGGCGGAATGCCGAGCATCTGCGCGGCCTTGCCGAGGCCGTCCACGGTGGCGGGCAGGGACCGGGACTCGGTGTCGCGCCAGACGATGCGGGCGGACGTGTCCTCGGCGGTGGCCAGGTCGCCGGCTGCTGCTGCGGCCAGGCGGAGAACCTGAGCCCACGACTCACCGAACAGGGTCCGGCGTTCGTCCACCTTGTGGCGTAGGCCGTCCTGCGCGGCTGTCAGGGCCTCGGCGGAGAGGTTCACTAGGGAGCCAAGCAGCGTGTGCACGGGCACCTGGGCGATGGCGGCCATGCCCCGGACTCCGGCCTCAATCGAGTTGAGGAACCCGGACAGGTCGGTCTGGCCGAACTCCCCGAACTGCGCGGTGGGACTGTCGGTCATCCACAGCCGGTTCACGGCGGCGGAAAACGGTTCGACGGCCTGGCCGGTGGTCGGGTCGCGCGGGATCGCCAGGCCGGTGGCCCAACGCTGACGGAACGCCGAGTAGTTCTGTGCCATCAACAGGCCGAGGGTGGTTTCGTTGAGCCGTTCCTGAATGGGGATCAGCGGCTCAACTTCGCCGACCGGGACGGCGCCGTCGTCCATCGGCAGCCTGTTGACGAACCGGACGACCGGGCAGACGCCGAGGCCGTGCGGGACGGGCTGTTCGTGGATCTCGACGGCCGAGGGGTCGTCCAGGCTGGACCCGTCGCCGGGCACCCGGACGAACGTCACCGTATCGGCGTCCCACAGCTCAAACAGCGTGCCGTCCGAGTCGTCGGACATCGGCACCGAGCGCATCCGGCGCAGGGCCCACACGGGCCACTCGTCGCCGGGTTCGGCGTAGTGCACGGTCCAACTGGTCGACGGGGCCGACTGGATGACCGGGAACGGGTCGCCGGGGCGGACGGTGACGTAGCTGACGCCGTAGGCCAGCGCGGAGCGGTGAACAACGGTCTGGTGCATCTGCAAGCGGTTGGCCTGCCAGATGTCCCAGACGGACAGGTCGTCGCCCGAGTCGGGACGGCGGAAGCCCTCCACGAACAGGTTCTCGGCGGTCACGTCGACCACCAGGGGAAGCCAGTTCGCGATTGCCCGTTCCCGCATTACCTTGTATTCGCGGTCGTACGTCTTGGGCATGTACGACTCGCGGAATTCGCCACGCAGGGCGCTTGCTATTCGCTGGACCCGGGCAGACTCCGCCGATCGAATGGCGAGAGCACCGGGCAGCACGTCAAGTGCTCCCGCCAAAAGGTGAAACTCCCTAGAAACTCACGAACGTGCCGGGCGCCTTTCGGGCCCTCTTTTCAATGACTCCGGCCTCAAGGGCCGTGCGTCGGGCTTCTCGGGCCAGGACAAAAGCAGCCGCGGCGTCCACCTTGTGGGGTGATTCACGGGACTGCTTGCCGAATCCGATGCCGTAGTTGTTCGGCCGGCGCCTGGCATTCTTGAGATGCCGGATCAGCGACGGGTGGTCCTCAATGGAAAGAGCGCCCTCGACAATGGCGGCGTGGGTCGCCTCGGCGGCGCGGGTGAAATCCCGCAGCCGGTTGCGCATGTCGAATGCGACCGAGTGCTTGGGGCTGGCCTTGGTGAAAAGGTGTTCCCGGAAGTCCTCGGCCCACTGGTCGACGTAGCTTTCCCAGAACGCGACATCGGCGTTGAACGCCACCACGTCGAAGTTCTCGAAGGTGTCGCGGACGGCCTTGTCCACGTCGGGCCGGGGAACCTCCCAGCCGATCGCGTCGGGCCCGTCCGGGCGTTCCCAGACGCCCACAACCCACGCATGGCCGGTCTCCACGTCGACGCCCACCAGGGCGGTAGCGTCGTCGCTCTTGCTCCCGTCGAACCCGAGCGCCACCAGGGCGCCAGGCTCCGGGGCACCACCGAGGCCGGCCAGGACCACGGCGTCCACCTCGGCCGGGTCCAACCACGAATCGCTACTGGCGACCACGTGGTTGCAGTAGAAGCGCCGCATCTCCGAGGGGTCGGACGTGGGGTCGTAGATCTCGGCCATGACTCGGCCGAGGTCGACCCACGTCGAATCCCCGTACGCAACCCGCAGGGCCTCGCGGAGCTGGTCCGCGTCGGCCATGTCGAAATCCGGCGGCGCCTCGCGGCAGTCGTACAGAACGTCATTCGTCCGACGGGCCTTGCCCATCTTGATATCAATGAACGCGTCGTATTCCTGCTCGCCAACCGAGTTCTCACCCGGGGCGTGGGCGTTGGTCGTCATGACCATGCGCGCCATGCCCCCGGGCCTTTTCCCGAGATTTCGGGACAGCACTCGGGCCATGGCGAACCCGCCCGTGGATTTCGTCCAGTGATGGATTTCGTCCGCAACTACAAATGTCGGTCGGGCGCCTTCAAGGGAAGCACTCGAAGCCGTTACCGGCTCAATCTTCCCGGGGCGGCCGTCAGCAAATTGAATGACGGTCTTGCCGACGTCAAGGTTGTAATCCCGTACGGCCGGGGATTCGACCAACATTCCGCGTACCGCATCCATTGTGTTATACGCCTGCTGTACGGAAACAGCGGCCATCTGGACGTGCGGCGCGTTCTCGGAGCGCCCGGCGGGGTGGAGATTCCCGAACGGGTCACGAACGAATTGCCCGGGGCTCGGTCGGCATGGGCCGATGAATTCCACGATGGCCAGCGCAGCGAGCAAGGGCGACTTTCCCCAGCCCTTGGAGCGGCGCAGGATCGCGCGGCGGTAGGCGAAGCGCCCGGCGTCGTCCAGCGCGTAGAACCAGAGCACGAACGTGACCTGCTCGCGCGTGAACCGCCAAGGGCGGCCCGCGTGTTCGCCGTCCGGCTGGCGGATGTACCGGGAGCACCAGGCGATGACGTGCCAGCCAAGGGTGCGCTCGGGCAGGCCGGACGGAAGGTTGCCGGTCTGCACTAGGCGCCCCCGAACATGGCGGCGTAGTCCGCCAGGTCAATGACCTCGGCGCCCTGGCCCACGGCTTCGCCGGGGCCCTCGGCCGAGCCGGCGACCTTGATGCGGGCGCGAAGTCGGTCCAAGTGCGTTGCACCGAGGGACTGTTCGTTCTGCCGGATCTCGGCCAGCAGCTTGGCGGCGCGGAGTGGGTCCTTCTCGCGGTGGTAGCCGTCGACCAGCGGCAGCAGCATGACCAGCCGTTGCCAGTCCGTCCCGACGAACACGGCGGCCTGCGGGGCGGTAGACCAGGTGGTCCACCACGTCCGGGTGGCCGACAACCAGCGCTTCGGCGTGGGGAGTTCGGGAGCGGCGACGGATTCCGCGGTGACCTCGGCAACGTCCTGGTCGAACGTGTCGGCGTTGGTCCTGCGGGCGTTGGTCTTGGGCGGGGGCCCGAAGCCAGCCAAGCGGCCCCCTTCCTTGGGTGCGGGCGGAGTCCTGTACGGCCGTCTGCGGCCCGTTGAGGGGCCCGGCCGAGGAATCCCGCCCGGGGGCGCTGTACGCCCGCCAGGGGCCCGCTCACGTGCGCGCGTTACGTGCACGCGCGCGTAAGCCACCCGGGGCAACCGGCCGAAAGGCCAGGTCACAGCGGGTGACCGAAAGATCAGATCGGAAGTCCCAGACCCGTAGCCAGGCCGATTCCTGCTATGGCGTAGCGATAGGGGAGGAAGGGAGGGGAGTCCTCCCCCACTACCCTGCGTAACCGGGATGCTTCGGAAGCTCACGCATCCGTGACCATCGGCCACCAGGGGCCCGGTCCGCGTCACTGCCCGCACGGCCCTCGCGCCCGGACTTCACCGAGTGGTGATAGCCGCACAGGGCTTGCAAGTTGGCCACGTCGTGGTTGTCGCCAGGGGTGATGTGGTCGCAGTCCGTTGCCAGCTCGGGGCAGCGTCCGCCCGTGTCGGTGCGTATCCACTGACAGCGCCAGCCTGCCCGGTCCATCACGAACCGGCGGCGGGTGGCCCAGTCACGGGGCAGTCGCTTGGCCCGGTCACTGCCCTGCCAGCCGGGCACTCAGTCCCACCACCGACGGGCGACCAGCCACAGCACGGTGACCACCAGGGCCATGGCCATGACCATGCCGAGCACGTCCCACCCCGACAGCCGGCCAGGCTCGTGGTGGTGCACCACAGGGGCGCTGACCACGGGGACCACCACGGGGTGAGGCACGACCACGATGGGCGGTGCAGCGACCCGAGGCGGGGCAGGCTTGGGCTGTACGGGCTTGGGGGCCGAGGGCTTCACCACGGACACGCCAGGGCGTCCGGACGTACCGGGCAAGGGGTTCCTCCTACGGGTGTCCCGAGAGGGATTCGAACCCCCATCGCACGGCGTCTAAGGCCGTCGTCTCTGCCGGGTTGGACTACCGGGACAGGGCAGGGTGAGATCTCACACTGCGATGCGGTGCCCGGGGGATTCGAACCCCCACTACCCGCGTGAGAGGCGGGCGGCCTAACCGTTAGCCGAGGGCACCAAAACCCCCGCCCTGGCGAGCGCTCAACCGGCGTGCGCCGGAGAGACGCGACTTACCGCAGGGAGCGCCCAAGGAAGCGGGCGGGGGCTGATCGGGAAAGGGTGCCGCATGCGTTACTGCGCGCACGCGCGTTTCCCGCTTACAGAGAGATTAATGGGGGGTGGTAAAGGCTCGGCGCGGGCGGGCCGCGTGCACGAATGCTGTTCTGCAAGGGGTTCCGGGTTTGCCCCACAGAGGACACAGGCCGGACTCTCTTAGGGTGGTTGCTAGATGTTGTTCATAGCTACATCAATACATCTCTACAGCCCTTATTCTCACCTCCTGTGACCTGTGGTGACTCTGCGCTTGGGAGCCGCTCGCGCCGTCCGCCTCGGCCACCGGCCGGGCCCGGACAGGGAAGTGGCCCGGATCACAGATGTTGCTCTGCGATCCGGGCCACCGGTCAGGCGCTTACACGGCCTCTACCTGCTCCATCTCGTCCGCTACCTGCCCCTTTTTGTCCGCCTCGTCCTCGTCCTCACAGGTTCCAGCCCAGAAGACTTCGAGACGATCCACCACCGGCATGTGGTTGCCCTTGCGCCCGACAGGCTTGACCTCCACCTTGTCCAGCATCATGGCCACGAAGTCGCGGCGTGTGTCCAAATCCCACTTGGACCAGGCGGAATCCTTGCCGATTGGGTCGGCTTGGCGCTCCGCCGAGAACCATTCGGACGGCAATTCGACCGGCCCGTTTAGCTCGGCCTCAAGGTGGTCAATCTTGCTGATCAGCCGGGCCTCAGAAGCCGTGAGGCGCTTCACGGAAGCGCGGTACTGCTTTTCCATCGTCGGGCCCGTGTAGACACCCGCCTCTCGGTCCGCCGCAAGGTTGGTCAGCGCCCCCTGTACGTGCTCAAGTTCCTTCTTGGCCGCCTTGAGCTTGCCCGCCTTTTCACCGCCATCGGCCTGGGCCGCAAACCGGCGAGCCACGGTGGAGATGAACGCCTGGTCCTCGGGGTCGGTCTGGTCCATGCCGTAGAGGCGCTGGAAGGCCATACGGGGCAGGTGCTCCTCAACCTGGCGGGCCGTAACGCCCTGGCTGTGCTTCCCCGCCCCCTTGGGGCCTCCAGGGCCCGTGTTGCAGGTATAGAACGGGTACTTGTTCTTGCCGCTGCCCGGGTTGCTCTGCATGGGGCGCCCACACACATGGCAGGTGAGGATGCGCTGCCGGGTGAAGACACCAACCCAGTCGTCGCCGTCCCGCTCCTTGCGACGCGTGACGCTCTTAGCGTCCCGGCCCATCAGTTCCTGCAACTCCCACCATTCCTCGGGGGTGATGATTCCCTCATGCAACATCACCGGTTCCCCATCAGGCCCGTACATGATCTGAGGCAGGAATGTGGTCGGGGTCCGCTTCTTGTTCCCGTCCTCGTCCGTTTCTATCTTCGTCGTGGGCTCAATGGAGTACCCGGCATACCGAGGGTCGCGGAGGATCTTATAAACCGCCTGCCGGTTCCAATCCTCTTTACCGCGAGAAGTCTTAATTCCCCGCTCCTTGAGCTTGAGGCAGATTTCGTCCTCGGTCATCCTCTTGAAACGGCGGTAATTGATGATGTCCAGAACGTGATCACTGGGAAGCGCATTTTCCTCGTCCCCGAACTTCGGCTTGAGCTTTCCGACCTTTACCCCGTCGACAAGGATGCGGTCGATTTCAAGTCCGTACGGCGCCATACCGGAAACGTGGCCGCCACGCTGGCGAATCTGGTCCAGCGCCGCAGTAATGTACACCGATTTCTGGTTGGATTCCTGCGCCGCCAGGGCGGCCGTCAGACCCAAAATCGCCTGACCGACCGGGTTATTGGGGTCGGTGTCAAGCCACGGCTCGGTGACAGAAACCAACCGCACGCCATGCTTGGCGAAAACGTCAATGACCGACAGGACATCAAGCGCGCCCTTGCGGGACAGCCGGGACAGGGACCAGACGATTACGACGTCCAGGAGTCCACTCGTGACGGCCTCCATCATTCCGTCGTACCCGGGCCGCTTCACACCAGGGGCCCACCCGGACACGCCGATGTCGGCGAACACGTGCTCCGGGGCCACATGCCAGCCGGCGTGAGTCGGGGCCTTCACCAGGTGCAGCGCCCCGTCAAGCTGCGCCCGGGGGCTGTTGTCGCTGCGCACCTTGGTTACGGTGCCGTCCGGGTTCTTCCGCATCTCGTACTCGCGGGCCTTGGACTGGCGGATCATCAGGCCGACTCGCACGGTGTCGGGCCCGGCTATTCGGGGCGCGGGCAGGGCCTGAGACATGGCCCGTTCGATCATCTCTACCCACTCGGCGGGGCAGTGCAGCGCCTTGGTTTCGGTGTTTCCCATGGTCAGGACCGTACTAGACCTCTGTTGGAGTAGTAAAGAATTTCTCATCCAGGGTTTCTACGACCGGATGACGTACGACCATGCGGCGGACGCCAGGAATCGCATGGCCGATACCCGGGACTTCGCCGAGCGCCTGGAAATCGCCCTGGTCTCCTGGCTCGACACGGCGGCCCCGTACCACGAGTTCGCCGCGCAGTTCTTCCGGACGGCGGCCGACCCCACCAGCGCCCTGAGCCCGTTCTCCAACGAGTCGCACCCGGCCCGGGCCACCGCGGTCGCGCTGTTCCGCGACGTGCTGCAGGGCTCGGACCTGGCACCGAAGCTGGACGCCGAACTGGTCGAGCTGCTGCCCGACGTGCTCTGGCTGCACCTCATGGTCGTCGTCCTCTACTGGGTCTTCGACCGGACCGAGGACACCGAGCGCACCCGGGAATTCGTCCGCCGGTCCACCCCCATGGCAGCCCGGGTGATCAACCTCTCGCGCTACCGGGTGTTCCGGCCGATCGTCCGCGACGCCAAGGGGCTCATCCAGGACTTCATTCTTCCCACCATCGGGAAGACCGCCGTCAAATAGCGCGAGGAAACGGCACTCGGCCAAGCGAAAGGCCGGCCCGCGGAAAGCGGACCGGCCGTTTCCCGGCGGTGCGGGCGACTCAGAATCCGTCGATGTTCCAGGCCGACAGCGGCGTGCGGAACAGCAGGTCCGCGGCCGCCGCCGCGCCGGGGCGCAGCTCGGTGACCAGCCCGGCCACGGCGAGCCTCGGCAGCGTCTCGCCGCCCAGGTAGAGCGCGCCCAGCGCCGAGGCGTCCAGCGCCAGATCGGGTTCGTCGGCCGTCCGGACGCAGCGGCCGGTGCCGTCCTCGGCGACCTCGACCGCCCAGCGCCCGGCCACGTAGCCCGCCGGGTCGTCGACCTCCAGCACCGTGCGACCGGCCGCGCCGTACGTCCGGGCGTTGAACGCGGCCTCGATGTCGAGCACCCGCAGCCACATGTAGTCGGCGTTGTCGACGTGCGGCGTCGCGGCCCGCGGGTCGTTCAGCAGCACCGGCAGCGGGTCGTCCGGGCCGACGTTCTCGACCACGACCTTGCGGACCCAGTCGATCGAGCAGACGAACCGCCACAGCTCGGTGGCGGTGGGCCGGTCGAGGGCGAACAGGTCGACGAGGGTGAGCGTGCAGTTCGGGTAGGAGCCGTCCCACTCGTCGTCGATCCGGTAGACGGCCAGACCGGTCGGGGTGCCGTCGGCGTCCCGGTGGACGGCCGCGAACGGCTCCTTCCAGTCGAAGCCGGGCACCTCGATCTCGCCGGTCGACCGCTGCCAGATCAGCTCGTCCCGGGCGATCACACCGGCCTGGGTGACCCGCCAGCGGTCGAACAGCTCGGGGCCGATCTTGCGCAGCTCCGCCATCTCGACCAGGTCGATCCGCCCGCCGGGCACGGTGGGCAGGCCGTCCCGCAGGCCGCCGGCCCGGAGCAGGTCGATGTTCCAGCCGTGGCCCCGGGTCGCGGGGCCGAAGCCGTAGCGGCCGTAGATGTTGTACTCGGCGGCGATCAGGATCGCGACCGGGACGCCGCGCTCCCGGGCGGCCTCGAGGTCCGCGGTCATCATCCGGCGGAGCAGGCCGCGCCGTCGGTGGGTGGCGGTCACGGTGACGGCGGTGATCGCGTCGGCCGTGACGACCGCGCCGCCGGGGACGGTCAGCTCGGTGTCGAAGCTGCGGAAGGTGGCCACGAACCGGCCGTCGGCCAGCGCCCCGACCATCCGGCCCGGCTCCCACTGCCGACGGCGGTACTCCGTCGCCCGGCCGATGTGCGAGCGCAGGAAACCCAGGGCCAGCGCGCGGTCCCACGCCTCGACCTCGTCCTCGCCGATCGCGCGGATCTCGATCCCGTCGGTCCGCTCGCCCGGTCGGCCGCTGCCCGGCTCCCGGGGCCCGCCGTTCGTCTCGTTGCCCATCCGCCCACGGTACGGCGGGGTTTCGGCGACGGCATCCGATTTATTCCGCCCCTGGACGCCGCCCCTGACAGACCGCCCGGAACCCGGCTCCCGCCACGGCCCCACGCGCGAAATCCCGGTGCGGGACGCCCCGGGCCTGCGGAACACTGGCCCGGGTGATCGTGATGCAGCCCGTGCTGGACTACTGGGACCCCGACGGCTTCGAACTCTGGCCGGTCGCCGAGGTCGACCCGTACCTGACGCTGCACGGCCGGCTCACCCCGGCCGAGGTGGGCACGGCGGTGATGCGCATCGCCGGCTTCAACGACCTCGACCCCGAGCCCTGGCACCGCCCCCGCCGCCCGCCCCGCCCGCGCGAGCCGCTCGACTCCTTCCTGCACGGGCTGCTCACCTTCGACTCGCTGTACGCGGCCGGCGGGCTGAGGGTGACGGACAGCGCCACCGGCACCACCTTCCTGCCGGGCTGCTGTGCGGGGATCGACGAGTGGCGCGACTGGTTCGACGTGCTCGACGGCGGCGGCGCGACCTGGTTCGGGCACGACCCCGTCGCCCAGGTCGAACGGGTGGGCGACACCGTCCGCCTCCTCGTCGACGCGGAGCTGGACGACGGCCCGGTGATCGAGCTCCCGGCCGCCGAGGCCCGCCGCCTGCTCGCCGGCGTCGAGCGCGACCTGACGGCCTTCCACACCCTGGCCGCCGGGTGGGCCGCCCACCACCTGCCCGATCACGCCGGCCCGGTCACCGCCGCCCTCGCCGAGGCCCTGGACCTGCGACCGCCGACGCCGTGACGGTCCCCGGCGGATGACAGTGGTCGTGGCTAGCCTCTCCACGTGACTGACACCAGTGATCGACAGCTCCCTGTCGCACTCGCCGCCGCCCTGGCGGTTCCGTTCGACTACGACGACGGCAAGGGGATCGACTTCGAGCCCTTCCCGGACTTCCGGTCCGCCGAGGACACCACCGACTGGCTCCGGGCCTGGACCGGCAACACGGAGTTGAACGGTGACGACTTCCGTGTGTTCGGTCAGGACGGCACGGGTGGATACGCGGCGTTCTGGCTGGTCCGCCCAGGCCGCCCGCTCATCGACCAGCCCGTCGTCTTCCTCGGCTCCGAAGGCGAGACCGGCGTACTGGCGCGCGACCTGGGCGACTTCCTGTGGCTGCTGGCCGGCGGCTTCGGCCCCTGGGAAGCAGCCTTCTTGTACGAGCCCGGCTGGGTGCCGCAGCCCAACCCGGAGCTCAGGGCCGTCGCGGAACGGTTCGCCCCCGACCGGCAGCAGCTGCCCGCTGCCGTCATCGAGCAAGCAACCCGGGAGTTCCCCGACTTCGACGACACGATCATGGATCTCTGCCGCTGACTCCGTGTCCCACCCGCTCTTCGCGCGCGCAGCCACGGCGAAGGGCTCGTGAGAAGGCGCAGCCGAGTTCGAGAACCCACGGCCGGGCGGCGGCCGGTCAGGGGCGGGCGTAGAAGTCCGGGGTGCCCATGATCCAGAGACTGGCCTGCTTGACCGGCATCCCGACCCGGGGGGCCTCGATCATCTGGTCGTCGCCGATGTAGAGGCCGACGTGGTGGATGTCGGCGGCGCGGCCGGTGGCGCTCCAGAAGACCAGGTCGCCGGGGCGCAGCTGGCGGTAGGTGACCGGGGTGGACTGCGCGTACTGGTCGGCGGCGAAGTGGTTGAGCCGCTTGCCGCCCTCGCGCCAGGCCATCATGGTCAGCCCGGAGCAGTCGTAGCCGGCCGGGCCCTCGCCGCCCCAGATGTAGGGCAGGCCGATCCTGGCGCGGGCGAAGGCCACGGCGGAGGCCGCGCCCTCCGCGGACCAGGGCCGCCCGGCCGGGGGTGC
>NZ_JAIY01000008.1:469184-469652 GCF_000710405.2 Kitasatospora sp. MBT66
GCGCGGCGGCCGCGGCCCGAGCAGCCCCGGCGGCCGTGGAGACGGCCGCGTCGAGGATCTGCCGGGAACGGTCGCTGGCGACCCCGACCACGGCGGCCCGGTCCCCGGCCTCGCGCGGGCCGCGTGCGCCGAGCAGGGCGTTGATCGCGGACAGCTCGGCGCTGGTGCCCTGCCGGTACGTTTCGGCGGCCAGGGCCGCGGCGTCCTCGGCGGCGGCGGACCGTTCGGCCTCGGCGGCCGCCGAACGGTCGGCGGCGGCGGACTCCTCGGCCCGGGCCCGGGTGAGGGCCAGTTGGGCGCCGTTGTACGCCTCGACGGCCTGTTCGGCGGTCCGGGCGGCGGTGTCGAGTTCGGCCCTGGCGGCGGTGAGGCCGGCCTCGATGGCGGCGACCGAGCCGGCCGTGGCGTCGGCCTCGGCCCGGGACCGGTCGATCTCCTCGGTGGAGGGGTAGGCCTCCTCCCCCGGCG
>NZ_JAIY01000008.1:469685-472824 GCF_000710405.2 Kitasatospora sp. MBT66
GAACCGGAGGAACCGGCCCCGGACGGTTCGGCCGCGGCCGCGCTGGGCTCGCCCGGCTCCGCCGGGGCGGCCGCCGCGACGGGGAGCAGTCCGAGCAGGGCGGTGAGGGACAACAGGAGGGTCGGCAGGAATCTGCGCGCCACGATTCATCCCTTCGTACGGTCACGAGGGAGCGGCCGCGCACCCGCGCCGCGGTGCGGCCGGGGCGGCGACGGGACCGGGCGCGGCGGGGGCCGAGCGGTTCCGGCGGATCGCCGGACCGTCGCCCACCCGTCGCCCGTCCGGCGCCGAGAGGTGCGGCAAAACATCCCGTTCCGTGACAAGACGGTCACTGCTCGCCATGTTCTCAAGCCGGGCGGGTTTCACACCTCAAGTCCGCACCGCCGGCCGGGTGACCATCTGATGATCCGACCGCAGTACGGTCCCGACCGGGCGGCCAGGGTATGCGAACTAACGGCTCATCCGACGCGTCCGCGGCCGCAACCAGCGGTGTCGCCCCGGACGGAGGGACTGCCCGGTCGGCCGGACGGCGTACGTCCGGTCCCGGCCGGCCCGGACGGTGCGACGGCGCCGCTGGGACCCGTCCCGCGGCCCCGCCTGATCGGCCGACCCGCCGTAGCCGCCCGGCCCGCCGTACGCCGCCCCGTGGCCGGCGGCGCCCCCGTTGCCGTTCGCCCCGGAGGTCCGGTGACTGCCCGACGGGTGCTCCCCGCCCGCCGCCGAGCGCCGGTCGGCCAGCCGCGCGGAGCGCCGGGTCAGCGCCCGGGCCGCGTGCGCGTCCAGGTGGGCGCTGGCCCGGGCGGCCATCCGCTCGGCCACCCGGTGGGCGGCCGGGTGGTTCGCCGACACCTTGTCCGGCGCCCCGGCGATCAGGTCGAAAAGCCAGGTGCGGGCGATGTCCGCGCGCCGGTGCAGACGACGCTCGCGCCGGAGCGCCCGGGCCCGGCGGCGCGGGCGCCCGGCGTACCGCCAGCGCGCCCAGGGGCTGCTGGGCCGGGCCAGCCGGATCGCGCCGACCCAGGAGAGGCCGGGCACCATGATGCCGAGCAGGCCGGTCCACATCTTGCCCTTGAGCAGGGTGACGACCATGGCCAGCGCGTTCACCGAGATCACCGTGACCAGGCCCCACCTGGTCTCCCCGGTGGGCTCGGCACCGAGCGGCACGTAGCCGACCAGCAGCAGGCCGGTGAAGAGGATGCCGAAGATCACCGCGTCCACCGACTTGCGGCCCTGCTCGCTCCAGTAGACGTCGTCCAGGTGCAGGATCAGCGCGAACTCGTCCAGCACCAGGCCGCAGCCGATGCCGAAGAGCAGGCCGAAGAGGTCGATCCACGGGTGGCCGCCGTAGGTGGCGAACACCCCGATGCCGCCGACCAGCAGGAAGCCCAGACCGAAGACCATGTGGTGGATGTGCAGCCCGCCGGGCGTCACGTTGCCGGGCCACCAGCGGACCTGGGCCCTGATCATCCGCACGCTGAACCGGATGAAGACGAACGAGGTGATGAACCCGACCAGCAGCAGGAACAGCGGTTGCTTGTGCGCGGCGACGATGTGCTCGCGATAGCCGTCCAGCAGTGTGGTCATGCGTCTTACCTTCGTTCCTGGTGCTGCGTACGGTCTGCCACGACATGGCCCGGAGGCCAACGATCGGCGTCAGAAACCGCGCGTGCGCTTGGCCGCCCGGCGCGGGATCACCGGGGCGAGCGACGGCCGCTCGACCCCGACCGGGAGCTTCATGAAGAGCCGGGCGATCTCCCCGCCGAGGTTCACCCCGATGGCCAGCGCCAGGGCGATCGCCGCGGCCCTGGTGATCTGGACCAGGCCGCCGCTGGGGTGGCCCTGGGCGAACGACAGCATGCCGAGGTAGAGCGCCGAACCGGGCATCAGCGGCCCGATCGCGGCGGTGACGTACGGCAGCGCGGAGCCGTTGCGGTAGCGCGCCATCAGCTGGCCGAAGAGGCCGACCAGGCCGGCCGCCACCCCGGTCGCGACGATCGGCGAGAGCTGGGCGTTGTAGGCCAGCACCCCGTAGCTGGCCCAGCCGATGCCGCTGTTCAGGGTGACCAGGGCCAGCGAGCGCCGGTCGGTCTGCAGCAGCATCGCGAAGGCGCAGGTCAGCACCAGTGCCGCGACCATCTGGACGGGCGGGTAGCTGATCCCGACCAGCGACTCGTCCGGCTTGAGCTTCGCCTGGAAGCCGACCCCCAGATAGAGGATCAGCATCACGCCGATGACGATGCCCGCCACCAGGTAGATCACCTCCAGCAGCCGGGCCGCGGCGGTGATGTAGAAACCCGTCAGACCGTCCTGCACGGCGGCGACCAGGGCGCGTCCGGGCAGCAGCGCGAACAGCCCACCGGTGATCACCACCGAGCCGCGCAGGCCCAGGTCGTTGAAGGAGAGCACGATGCCGGAGGCCGCGGCCGGCATCGCGGCCAGCACGAACTGGTAGAACTCCGGCAGGCCGCGACGGGCGATCATCGAGGCCAGCCGGTCGCCGAGCACGGCGGCGACGAAGGCGCTGAGGAAGACCAGCCAGGCCTTGTCGTCGATCCGCCCGCCGACCAGGAAGGTCGCCGCACCGGCCAGCAGACCGGTGTTCAGGGCCAGCATCCAGGCCGGGTACGGGTGGCGGTTGCGGCGGATCGCCGCGAGCCGGCGGTAGGCGTCGTTGACGCTCACCCGCTCGGCGGTGATGTCCGCGACCAGCTCGTACACCGCGTTCAGCCGGGTGTAGTCGGAGGTGCGGCGGCGCACCACCCGGTCGGCGGTGATCGGCGGCTCGACCAGCGAGGGCTGGTGCGAGATGCCGATCAGGGTGAAGGTGACCTGCGGCTCGCAGCGGTCCAACCGGTAGGCGTGCGCGATGCCGAGCATGGCCGCCTCGACGTCCTCGGCGGCCTCGCCACTGGCCAGCAGCAGTTCGCCGATGCGCAGGGTCAGGTCGAGGACGCGCGGGACGTTGCGGCCGGCGGCGACCGAGGGGTGCAGCTCGCGGGCGGTCCGTTCGAAGGCCGGGCGCTCGGACATCGGGGTGCGCAGCAGGGTGCGCATCCGGTCCGGCCACGGCGCCTCACCGGGCGCGCCGGGGCTGAGGGCGCCGACCGGGATCCCGAGCGGCGGGGTGTAGCCGGCGGCC
>NZ_JAIY01000008.1:473205-484803 GCF_000710405.2 Kitasatospora sp. MBT66
TGCTGACGGGGCGGTCGACCGCCCCGGCTGCCCCTGGCCTTCTTGCCGCCGCCCGGCCGGCCCCGCTTCGGCACTTCCGCTCCTTGCCGCCCCTGGCGGTGCCGGTCCCCCGGGCCGCCGTTCGATCTCGGGATACACCATGCCCGATCGAACTGCCGGACGCACATGTACGGGACGGCGGGCCCGGCCGGGCGCGGACGCCTACCCGGCGCGATGGCGGCCGCCGGCCCCGGCGGCCGGCGCCGCGGCGCGGTCGGAACGCTCGGCGTCGGCGGCCGGGGCGGACCGGCCGGAGCGCCGGGCGCGGAGCAGTTCGACGGCCACCGGGACCACCGAGACCAGCACGATGCCGACCAGGATCGCCTCGATGTTCTCCCGGACGAACGGGATCTGCCCGAGGAAGTAGCCGAGCACCGTGACACCGGCGCCCCAGAGCACACCGCCGATGATGTTGAAGAGGACGAAGACGCGGTAGTTCATCGCGCTCACCCCGGCGACGATCGGGGTGAAGGTGCGCACGATCGGCACGAACCGGGCCAGCACGATCGCCTTCGGGCCGTGCCGGTCGAAGAAGGCGGCCGCCTTCTCCACGTTCTCCTGCTTGAACAGCCGGGAGTCGGGGCGGCGGAACAGGCCCGGTCCGACCTTCCGCCCGAACAGGTAGCCGACCTGGTCGCCGGCCACCGCCGCCAGCACGATCAGCGCGCAGACCACCCAGAGCGGCTGGTGCAGATACGTGCCGCCGGCCACCAGCAGCCCGGTGGTGAAGAGCAGGGAGTCACCCGGGAGGAAGAAGCCGATCAGCAGGCCCGACTCGGCGAAGACGATGGCCAGGATGCCGATCAGCCCGAAGGTGGAGATCAGGTAGGTCGGATCGAGCCAGGACGGGCCGAGGGCGAGGCTGGTCACGGGGCGGACTCCTGAGGGCCGGAAGGGTCGACTCTTGGCAATGAAACAGTAAAGCATTCACCAAGGAACCTTCGAACATCCCTGGTCCGGGCCGCAGTCGGACAATCATCCGGGTACCACCATCGGGCGAATCCTCGGCCATTCGGTGGAGTTCCTCCCGGGCCCTGATGAATCCTGGTCGTGCGACGTCAGGCAACGGCGCTGCGGAGCGGCCACTCCGGGACGCGCCACCATTCGCACTCCACCCTCAGGGAGACCATCGTGTCCCGTATCCGCGCAGCCGCCGCCGTCACCGCCCTCGGGGCCTTCCTCCTCGCCGGCATCGGCACCGCCCACGCCGACAACGGAGCCGGCGCGGACCACCACTCCAACAGCAGCGTGGTGAGCAACACCGGCTCCGGCAACATCATCGGCAACGTCCACGGCAACGTGGTCAGCACCCAGCAGACCGCCACCGGC
Source organism: Kitasatospora sp. MBT66 (assembly GCF_000710405.2). Classification (NCBI taxonomy): domain Bacteria; kingdom Bacillati; phylum Actinomycetota; class Actinomycetes; order Kitasatosporales; family Streptomycetaceae; genus Kitasatospora; species Kitasatospora sp. MBT66. The sequence goes on from NZ_JAIY01000008.1 coordinate 474,574, forward strand.
TCCGGCGCCAGCAACCAGAGCAACACCCTCGCGGCCACCGGGAACGCCGGGAACATCGGCGCCCTCCAGGGCAACGGCAACCTCGCCGCCCTGTTCGCCCCGCACATCGGCGGCTGAACGACGCTCCACCTCTAGGGGTTGATCCGACAACCCCTGGCACATCCGCCGAACGCGGCCGGGTGGGCACCCCACGCCGGCGGGGTGCCCACCCGGCCGCGTCGCTCCGGCCTCCCGGGTCCGGCGGCTCCGGGAGGCCGAGCACGGCCCGGCCGAGCCGCGGCAGGCAGTCGTCCGGATCCTGCCGGGCACTGTTCGGCCGTTCCGCGCCCCGCCGTTGACCAGCGAGAACAGCGCGAACGCGCCGCTCCGCCGACCCTGGACAGCCGAAGCTACCCCCGATTAACTTGTGGGGCCATCGGCGGGCCGCCCGGCCGCGCCGTGCCGGGCACGTCGAAGGGAGCGCCGCCGTGCGCCGCACCGTGTTCACCGAGGACCACGAGGCCTTCCGCGAGACCATCCGCGACTTCATCGCCAACGAGGTCGTCCCCGTGTACGAGGACTGGGAGGCGGCGGGCCATCCGCCGCGGGACTTCTACCGCACGCTGGGCGCGCTCGGCATCTACGGCATCGAGGTGCCGGAGGAGTACGGCGGCGCGGGCGAGAGCGGCTTCAAGTACCAGGCGGTGGTGGCCGAGGAGACCGCGCGGGCCGGCGTCGGCTTCGGGTCCTCGGGCGTGCACACCGGCCTGGTGCTGCCCTATCTGCTGGAGTACGCCAACGAGGAGCAGAAGGCCCGCTGGCTGCCCGGCTTCGTCTCCGGCGACATCATGACCGCGATCGCGATGACCGAGCCGGGCGCCGGCTCCGACCTCGCCGGCATCACCACCACCGCCCGACTCTCCGAGGACGGCACCCACTACGTCCTCAACGGCGCCAAGACCTTCATCACCGGCGGTGTGCTCGCCGACCTCGTCCTGGTGGTCTGCCGCACCTCGCCGTACGACCCGGACAACCGCCGGGCCGGGCTCTCCATCCTCTGTGTGGACACCACCTCCCCCGGCTACACGGTCGGCCGCAAGCTCCAGAAGATCGGTCTGCGCAGCTCGGACACCGCCGAACTGGCCTTCGCGGACGTCAAGGTGCCGGTGGAGAACCTGCTCGGCGAGGAGGGCCGCGCGTTCAGCTATCTGACCCACAACCTGGTGCAGGAGCGGCTGGCCATCGCGGTCGGCGCGTACGCGGCCGCCGCCGCGGCGGTGCGGTTCGCGGTGCAGTACGTCAAGGAACGCAAGGTGTTCGGGAAGACGGTCGCCGAGTTCCAGAACACCAAGTTCACCCTGGCCGACTGCGAGTCGCAGGTGATGGCGCAGCAGTCGATGGTCGACCGCGCGCTGGAGCTGTACCAGAACGGCGAGCTGACGGTCGCGGACGCCGCGGCGGCGAAGCTGTTCTGCACCGAGTCGGCGTCCGTCGTGATCGACAAGTGCCTTCAGCTGCACGGTGGTTACGGCTACATCCTGGAGTACCCGATCGCCCGCCTCTACACCGACAACCGGGTCTTCCGGATCTACGGCGGCACCAGCGAGGTCATGCGCAGCATCGTCGCCAAGTCGCTCGGCCTGTAACCCGGCCGGGCTCCGTCGGCGTTCGCCCGTCCGTGCGGACGGGCGAACGCGCGGACGGACGAACCCCGCCGACGGGCGAACGCCGCCGACGGCGGGCGCTCGGCCCCGGCCCGGTGATCAGTTGGGCGAGTGGTGCTCGGTGCGCCAGGCCTCCCAGCCCGCCGAGGACGCCACCTTTGCCTCGTGCAGGGCCCGCTGGGCCAGGGCCTGCGGCGGGGTGTCCAGCCGCCGCACCCAGTCGCGGCCGGCCGTGGCCAGCGCCGCGCACACCATCACCGCACCCGCCGTCCCGAACAGCGCGCCGATGCCCGTGAGCACCGCGCCGCCGGCCAGCAGCGAGCGGTTGACCTGGAACCCGCTGAAAGAACGCTCGTTGGTCGCCATGCCCTCCACCATGAGCGCATTCGGCCGCCTCCGCACGCCGAGCGCGTCCGCACGCGGGCGCCGCTCGGCGTGCGGGCGCGGGGCGGGTCCGGGACGCTGGGCCGCAAGGAGTCCCCGACGCGGCAACCCGACGGCACACGGCAACCGGACGGCACGGCGGCCGGACGGCGGCGCCGAGGGGCGGCACGGCGGAGCGACAGCAGGACGGCAGGAGGACGCGCGATGGTCGATCTCGAACAGCTCGTCGCGGAACACGCGGCCAGGGCCGCCGAGAGCCCGCACGGCCGCAGCGCCCATCTGGTGCTGCACGACGGGGTGCTGCGGCAGACCGTGATCGCGCTGACCGCGGGCACCTCGCTGGACGAGCACAACGCCCCGGCCGCAGCCAGCCTCCAGGTGCTGCGCGGACGGGTGTCGCTCACCGTCGCGGGGCGGCGCGAGGAACTCTCCGCCGGTCAGCTGCAGACCGTCCCGCAGGAGCGGCACGGCCTGCTCGCGCACCTCGACTCGGTGGTGCTGCTGACGGCCGTCACCGTCTGAGGCTCAGCCGGTGGGCCCGTGCCACTGCGGACCGTCCGCCGGGGCGCCCTTCGGCTTCAGCACCGAGCCGCCGACCAGCTCCAGGCCGCGCAGGAAGTCCTGCCCGCGGGGCGCCAGGTCGGGGGTGGCCAGCCACTGGCCGGCCAGGCCGACCAGCAGCGCCTGGTAGAAGATGCCCCGGGACAGCTCCTCCTCGGTGTCCGGCACCTCGGGCAGCCCCTGGAACAGCGCCGACAGTCCGAGCCGCCCGTGCTTCTGGATCCCGGCGAGCGCCTCCCGCAGCTCGGGCACCCGCTCCGCCTGCAGCATCACCTCGAACTGCGAGGCCCAGAGGCCGCGGTGCTCGGCGATGGTGGCGAGCACACCGTCCCAGACCGCGACGAAGCGCTCCGCCGGATCCTCGGACGCCTCGCTCGCCCGCGCCACCACCGCCGCCAGCACGGCGCCCCACTCCTCCGTGGCCTCGATCAGCGCCGCGTTGAGCAGCGCCTCCTTGGAGCCGAAGTGGTAGCCGATCGCCGCCAGGCTGACGCCCGAGGCGGTGGCGATGTCCCGGGCGGTGCTGCGCGCGTAGCCCTTCTCGAAGAGGCATTGCTTGGCGCCGGCCATGAGGTCCTCACGATTTCCCATGTCCGCATGCTACGTCCGATCAAGACGTTTGTCTTGCACGCACGTCTCGCACATATGTCTAGTACGTGAGTCTCGCACGATCGATTCAGACGCTCGTACTAGACAAACGTCTGACACACCCGTACCGTCTTCCTCATGACCGCCACCACCGGCCGCGCAGGCCGTCGCGAATGGATCGGCCTCGCCGTCCTCCTGCTCCCGACCCTCGTCCTGACCATGGACATGGGCGTGCTCTTCTTCGCCGTCCCCTACATCTCCACCACGCTGGCGCCGAGCGGCACCGAGCAGCTGTGGATCATGGACATGTACTCGTTCCTGCTGGCCGGGCTGCTCATCACGATGGGCGCGCTGGGTGACCGGATCGGCCGCCGCCGGCTGCTGATGATCGGCGCGACCGGATTCATCGGCGCGTCGCTGCTCGCCGCCTACGCGGACGGCGCCGGCGAGCTGATCGCCGCCCGCGCCGTGCTGGGCATCGCCGGGGCCACCGTGATGCCCTCGACCCTCGCGCTGATCCGCAACATGTTCCACGACCCCAAGCAGCGTCAGATCGCGCTCGGCGCCTGGGGCGGCATCCTCACCACCGGCGCCACCCTCGGCCCGGTCGCGGGCGGCCTGCTGCTCGACCACTTCTGGTGGGGCTCGGTCTTCCTGCTCGCCGTCCCGGTGATGGCCCTGGTCCTGCTCGCCGCCCCGGCCCTGCTCCCCGAGTACCGCTCCCCGCAGCGCGGCGGCTTCGACCTGCTCGGCGCCGTCCTCTCGATGAGTGCCGTCCTGCCCCTGGTCTACGGCGTCAAGACGCTCGCGGTGGACGGCTGGGACCCGGTCGCCGCGCTCGCCGTCCCGGCCGGCCTGCTCCTGGCGGGCGCGTTCTACTGGCGCCAGCGCACCGCCGCCAACCCGCTGCTCGACCTCTCGCTGTTCCGGATCCGCACCTTCAGCGGGGCGATCACCGTCAACACCGTGGCGATGTTCGCGATGATGGGCTTCACCCTCTTCACCTCGCAGTACCTGCAGCTGGTCAAGGGCATGAGCCCGCTCACCGCCTCGCTCTGGTCGCTCGTCCCCAGCGTGGGTGTCGGCGCGGCGGTCGGTCTGAGCTCGGCGCTCGCCGGGAAGGTCCGCCCGGCGGCGATGATGGCCGGCGGCTTCCTGATCGGCGCGACCGGCTTCGCGATGATGACCCTGGTCGGCGCGGACTCGCCGCTGGCACTCGTCCTCACCGCGGCGGGCGTGCTGGCCGCCGGCACCGTCGGCACCATGACCCTCACCGCCGAGATGGTCGTCTCCGCCGCCCCGATCGAGCGGGCCGGCGCCGCCTCCGCCACCTCCGAGACCGCCGTCGAGCTCGGCAGCTCCCTCGGCATCGCCCTGCTGGGCGCGGCCGGCGCCGCGGTCTACCGCTCCCGGCTGGACGGCGCCCTCCCGGCCGGCCTGGACGGCGAGGCCGCCCGCACCGCGCAGGACACCCTGGGCGGCGCAGTCACCGTCGCCGCCCAGCTGCCCGGCCGGCTCGGCACCGACCTGCTCACCACCGCCCGGGCCGCCTTCACCGACGGCCTGCACGTCGCCGCGGTGGTCGGCCTGGTCCTCGCGATCGGCGCCTCCCTCCTCGCCTACCGGCTGATGCGCCACCTCCCCGCCGCCGCCCCGGCCGCCAAGACCCCCGAGCCCGCCGCCGTCTGACCCACCCGCTCCGTCCGGTCCCCCGCACGCGCGTCATCGCAGCCCCCGCCCACCCCGGGCGGGGGCTGCCGCGTTCGGCGGCCCGGCTCCGCGGCCGTTCGCCCGCGCGGGGCCGGGCCGCGTGCCAGGCTGCCGGGATGAGCGACGACGGTGTGCACGGGCGGGTGCGGGCGAGCTACGACACGGTGGCGGAGGAGTACCGGCAGCGGATCGGGGGCGAGCTGGCGTTCAAGGTGATGGACCGGGCGCTGCTCGGGGTGGTGCTGGAGGAGGCCGCCGGGGGGCCGGTGGCGGACCTGGGGTGCGGGCCGGGGCACATCACCGGCTGGCTGGGCGGGCGCGGGGCGACGGCGGTCGGGGTGGACCTGTCGCCCGCGATGGTGGCCCTCGCCCGGCAGGAGCACCCCGGGGTGGAGTTCCGGGTCGGCGATCTGCTGGCGCTGCCCGCCGCCGACGGGGAGTTCGCCGCCGCGGTGGCGCTCTACTCGGTGATCCACCTCGAACCCGACGAGCTGCGGCCCGCCTTCGAGGAGATCCGGCGGGTGCTGCGGCCGTCCGGGGTGCTGCTGGTCTCGTTCCACCGGGGCACCGAGGTGAGGACGCTGGACGAGTGGTGGGGCCACCGGGTGGACCTGGACTTCCGCTCCCTGGAGCCCGACACCGTCGCCGACCTGCTGACGGAGGCCGGTTTCACCGTCACGGCCCGGCTGGAGCGCGACCCGTACCCCGAGGAGGCGCCGACCCGCCGCGGCTACCTGCTGGCCCGTCGGACCTGACCGGACCGGGGGCGGACGGGCGGCGGACGGGCGTCCCGCACCCCTCGGTCGTCCGTCCGCGCAGCACCTGGTTTTTGACCAGCGTTTCCCGGCCGGTGTATACGTTCGCCGCTGCGGACAGGCATACTGGCCAGGACGGGCGCTTGCCCAACTGTGACGTATCACTCTAGACGAGAAGGGACCGGTGGCCAGGGATGCTGCGTAACGGTCTTGAGCCCTGGCACGTGCTTGTGGTGCTGGCTGTCGTGATCCTGCTGTTCGGGTCGAAGAAGCTGCCGGAGATGGCCCGCGGCCTCGGCAAGTCGATGCGAATCCTCAAGGCGGAGACGAAGGCGATGCGCGAGGACGACACTCCCGCCGCCGACGCCGCGCCGGGTACCGCCCAGAGCACCGCCGCCCCCGCGCAGCCGGCCGCCGAGCAGCCCCGCCCGGCCGCCGTCAACCCCACCAACGTGACCAAGGCCACCGAGGCCCCCCGGTCCACCACCGCCTGATCCGGCGGTACGAAGCCGGCCGAAGCCCCCGCCCCGAACGGCGGGGGCTTCGTCGTGTCCGGGCACCGGCCGCTGCGCCGGCCGTCGGCCCTCGGCCGGCGTGGATCCCGGACGGAGCAGCCCGGGCGGCGGACCGGACCGCGCCGGGGCAGGCTGGCCGGGATGTCCGCGAACCAGCAGCCGCCGACGACCCCGTCCCTGCAACGTCCCGACCTGCGGGCCTGGGCACTGCTGCTGGGCTCGTTCGCCCTGCTGATGCTCGGGTACTTCACCCTGCCGCTGCGCGCCCTGGGCGACGACCACCCGCTGCTGAGCTGGGTGGTCTTCGCGGCGGTGCTGACCCTGCTGACCGGGCTGCTGCTGGCCCGGATCGTCGACAGCATGCGCGGCACCGGACGCCATCCCGGCGTCTGGCTGGCCTTCCTGATCTGCTTCTCGCTGACCGTCTTCGCCGGCACCTACTACGTCCTGGCCGACAGTCCGGGCGAGTTCCACGGGCTGGAGACCCGCCTGGACGCGCTGTACTTCACGGTCGTCACGATGGCGACCATCGGCTACGGCGACATCACCGCGGCGGGCCAGGGACCGCGGCTGGTGGTGCTCCTTCAGATCGCCTACAACTTCGTGTTCCTGGCGGCGGCCGCCGGCGCCCTGAGCCGGACCGTCCGCTCCGGGATGGAGGTCCGCGCCCACCGCTCCGAGGACGGCCCCCCTCCCGGCCACCGGCTCGGCCACGGCCACGGCGGCGGCCACGGCGGCGGGGGATCGCACCCCGGCCTGGGCCAGGGCCGGCGCAGCCGGGGCCTCCTGCGCGGCCGCAAGCACTACGAGGACGGGGGCGGACACCAGGGCGGCGGGAGCGGGGGGAGCAGCGGGCGCGGGAGCGGAGGGCCCGAGGACGGCTAGGTCCGACTGCTGTCGATCACGCAGAAGCGATTGCCGTCCGGGTCGGCGAGCACCACGAAGTCCGGGTCCTCCGGGTAGAGGTCCCAGTCGACCCGGCTCGCGCCCAGGCCGACCAGCCGCTCCACCTCGGCCGCCTGGTCCGCCGCGTCGGTCGCGTAGAGGTCCAGGTGCACCCGCGGGTGTTCCTGCGGCGGGGTGGCGCTCCGGCCGAGCGCGACCTGCACCCCGGGGGCGCCGTCCGCCGGGACGAGCACCACCCAGTCGTCCCCGGCCTCGCCGTCCCGGGGCGTGTACCCCAGGGCCTCGCCCCAGAACGCCGCCGCGCGGCCGACCTCCAGCACTCCGAGCACCACCGAACCGAGTCTCAGCATGCCGCCGATTGTGCCCGACCGGCCGACCGGAGCACCGGCCGGCCGGGCAGCCGCGCGGTCAGGCGGGGACGAGGCCCGGCTCGCCGGCCACCACCGCCCAGGAGGCGGAGGTCCGCACCGGGGACTCGCGGACGGCGATGCTGTCGACCGTCCGGGCGTCCGTCAGCCACCGCTCGCGGTCCACGTCCAGCCGCAGATAGCCGCGGCGCAGGCCCTCGAAGTACCGGACCTGCGGGTTGAGCGTGGGGTTGAGCGCCTTGAGCGGCGCGTCGAACGCGGCCGGGAAGTCCGAACTGACGCTGGTGGCCGTGAACTCGACGGCGACCGGCGCGGCCGCGAGGTCGTCGCGGTCGATCCGCAGGTCGCTGAACCAGGAGGAGTGGATGTCACCGGCCAGCACCACCGGGTTGGCCACCGCCGCGTCCCGCAGGAAGCGCAGCAGCCGGGTGCGGGCCGGGTCGTAGCCGTCCCACTGGTCGAGGTTGGCGAGCGGCGGCAGCGGGTGGGCCGGGTCCAGGAAGTTGGGGAAGCGGATCTGGCTCATCATCACCTGCTGGGCGATGACGTTCCAGCGCGCCCGGGAGCCGGACAGGCCGCGGCGCAGCCACTTCTCCTGCTCGGCGCCGGTCAGGGTGCCGGCGGTGTTGCCCAGGCCGTCCGCGACCGGGCCGAAGTCCTGGGAGTGGCCGCCCGGCTGGTCGGTGCGGTACTGGCGGGTGTCCAGCACGTTGAGGCGCAGCAGGTCGCCGAAGTCGAAGCGGCGGTACAGGCGGTAGTCCGGCGAGCCGGTGCGGTACGGGTTCCGCAGCGGCATGTGCTCGTAGTAGGCCTGGTAGGCGGCGGCGCGCTCGCGGGCGAGGGCGGCGGTGTCCTGGTGGCGGGCGCCGGTGTCGTCGATCTCGTCGACCAGTCCGGCGTAGTTGTTCTCGACCTCGTGGTCGTCCCAGGTGACGATCCAGGGGAAGGCGGCGTGCGCGCCCTGGAGGGCCGGGTCGGTCTTGTACAGCGCGTGCCTGGCCCGGTAGTCGGCCAGGGTGAGCAACTGGTCGATCCCGGGGGTCTCCGGGGTGGTGTGCAGGCGGTCCGGGTACTGGCCGCGCGGGTCGGTCTCGTAGATGTAGTCGCCGAGGTGCACGACGGCGTCGAGGTCCTCGGCGGCCAGGGCGGTGTACGCGGGCCAGTAACCGTTCTGCCAGTCCTGGCAGTTGACCACGCCGAGGCGGAGCCGGCCGGGGTGGGCGCCGGCCGCCGGGGCGGTGCGGGTGCGGCCGGCGGGGCTCAGGTGGCGGCCCGCGCGGAACCGGTACCAGTAGTCGCGGCCGGGCTGGAGCCCGCGGACGTCGACGTGCACGCTGTGCCCGCGTCCGGCCTCGGCGACGGCGACGCCGCGCCGGACGGTCCGGCGGAAGCCCGGGTCCGCCGCGACCTCCCAGGACACCGGGACGGAGCGGGGGCCCATGGCGGCGGCGTCGAAGGGGTCGGCGACCAGCCTGGTCCACAGGACGACGGCGTCCGGCAGCGGGTCACCGCTGGCCACGCCGAGCAGGAACGGGTCCCGGCGGACGGGTTCCGCGTGCGCCGTACGGATGTTGAGCGCCTGGGCGCCCACGGCGACGGCCGCGCCGACCAGCAGGCCGCGGCGGCCGATCGCGGCGGTCCGGGGCCGTCCGGGGGCGGACGGCGACGGCACCGGGGATGCCTGGGACAGCGGGGACCGGAGCGGGGACGGGGGCGGGGACGACGGCACGGGAGACCTCCTGCAGCTGTTGCGCATCGGTGACACCACGGCCGGCCATTCCATCAGACGGGGATGGAGCGCCCCGTGAACGGCAGGCGACGTCTTCGCCCTTTTCCCGCTCCCGTCAACGGAGTTGACCTGGCAACAGCAAGCGGGACGACTGCCGCTACTGGCCGGCGCCCGCCGCTCCGCCGCCCTTGCGGCGCAGGGACATCAGGAGCAGGAAGACGGCCGACACCACCGCCGCCACCCGCAGCACCCCCGGCGCGGCATCCCACATCGCGTGCGAGCCCTGCTCGCCCGGCGCCGGGGCCGCGCCCCAGCGGCCCTGTGCACGGCCCCAGTAGAAGAGCGAGCTGCCGCTGATGACCATCAGCGGGATCCCGAACACCGCCAGCTTCCGTACGAAGTCGGACAATTGGCGGGACAGGTAGCCGAGCGCCCAGCCGATCAGCATGGCGATCAGCTGGCCGGTGACGGCGCCGCCGATCAGCACCGCGGCGGAGAGCAGCAGCAGGGGCGAGGGGCGACGTCCGCCCGGGGCCTTGGCCGGACCGCCCTTCGCGGCGGGGGCGCCCTCGGCGGGGCCCGGCCCGGCGGGGCCGTTCTTCCCCCGGGCCGGGGCCTTCCTGCCGCCCGTTCTCTTCCCGGCCGGCTCCTTGCCGTTGCCCTTGGCCCTGCCCTTCCGGTTGCCCTTCCCGGCCGCCCCGCCCTCCGGCGACGGCGCGTCCCCGGCGGCCGCGTCCGGCGCCGCCCGGTCCCCCCGGGCCGCGTCCTCGCCCGCCCCGGGCTCCGCACCGGCGTCGGCGGTGGTCCGCTGCTCGGGGATCGGACGGTTGGAGGCGACCGGGCCGTTCCCGAAGTCGATGGTCACGTAGTCCCAGTCGCCCGTGCTCACCGCGCGGTAGGCGGGCGGCAGCTCCTCCGGGTCGGCGGGGGCGTCCTCGGCCGGCCTCGCCAGCCACGACGGGCCGTCGCCCCGGTCGGTGCCCCGAATCGCGCCCCGGTCCGCGCCCCGACCCGCGTCTCGGCCCGCACCCCGCCCCTGGCCGGAGCGCGTGGGAGGCGGCAGGAACGCGG
>NZ_JAIY01000008.1:484918-485231 GCF_000710405.2 Kitasatospora sp. MBT66
ACGGCGGGCGCCGGCTCCCCCGCGTACACGCTGTCCCCGTCACCACCCCCGCCGGAGGCCCCCGCACCCCCCGGCGGCTCACTCCAGGGCCCCTGCTTGCGCCACCACTCGCCGTCCGACATCCCCACGCACCCCGCCTAGCCCGTACCGATTGCCGCACAGATTGCCGCACCGATTGCCGTACCGCACCGGACCCGCCACCCGTCCGGACGCGGCGTCGTCCCCGCCGACCGTGACGCTACCCACCCGCCGCCCCGCCACGCGAGCCGGAACGCCGCCCGGCCGCACCCGTGTTCGCCCCGGCGGCACCCGG
>NZ_JAIY01000008.1:485302-485754 GCF_000710405.2 Kitasatospora sp. MBT66
CAACCCCGTGCGCCCGCCGCCCCCCGCCGAACCCGCCGACGCCCCCGGATCCACCGGCGCCGGGGCCCTTCCACCCCGCCGCCGCCCGACTAACCTAGGTCGAATGACCACACAGCAGGGCCCACAGCGCCAGGCCAAGTCCCCCGCGGGCGCCCGCACCCTCGCCGAGGAGCTGCGCGCCCGGCCCGACGACGACCTGGTCGCCCTGCTCCGGTCCCGCCCCGACCTGCTCAACCCCGTGCCCGGCGACCTCACCCAGCTCACCGCCCGGCTCTCCTCCCGCGCCTCCGCCCTGCGCGCGCTGGAACGCCTGGACCGCTTCACCCTGCAGACCGCCGAGGCCCTGGCCGCGCTCCCCGACGCCTCCTCACCGGCCGCCGTGCGCACCCTGCTGGCCGGACCGGCCAAGGTGAAGCCGCACCCCGGGGCCACCCCGCTGAGCGCCGCCGACC
>NZ_JAIY01000008.1:485882-513452 GCF_000710405.2 Kitasatospora sp. MBT66
CCGCGCCGCCGTCGCCGCCGCGCTGCCCCGCGCCCTGGCCACCCTGCGCGACCGGGCGCTGCTCTGGGGTCCCGACAACGGCCTGCGGCTGGTCATCGCGGCCCGCGAGGCGCTCGCCCCGACCGCCGCCAACCCCGGCCGCACCGGCCTCGGCCCGACCTTCGCCGAGGCGAGCACCGGCATGTCCCCGGCCCGGCTCCAGCAGCTGCTCGCCTCCGCCGGGCAGCCCGCGACGCCCGACCCGGTCACCGCCGTCGCCGCGTTCACCAGCCTGCTCGGCGACCGCGCCCGCTGCGAGGCCCTGCTCGCCACCGCGCCCGAGCCCGCGCTGCGACTGCTCGACCGGCTGGTCTGGGGACCGCCCACCGGCACCGTCCCGGACGCCACCCGCCCGGTCACCGCGCAGGACGCCCAGAGCCCGGTCGAATGGCTGCTGGCCCGGGGCCTGCTGCTGCCCACCAGCCCGGGCAGCGTCGTCCTGCCCCGCGAACTCGCCCTGCACCTGCGCGGCGGGCGCTCCCACCGCACCGTCGAACCGCTCCAGCCCGAGCCCGCGCCGACCGCCGCGCCGCGCGATCCCGGGACGGTGGACGGCGCGGCCGCCGGACAGGCGCACACCGCCGTCCGGACCGTGGAGGAGCTGCTGGAGCTCTGGGGCCTCACCCCGCCGCCCACCCTGCGCGCCGGCGGCCTCGGGGTGCGCGATCTCAAGCGCACCGCCCAGGCCCTGGAGAGCACCGAGCAGACCGCCGCGTTCTGGCTCGAACTCGCCTACACCTCGGGCCTGCTGGCCCCGGACGGCGAGGTCGACGAGCACTGGGCGCCGACGCCCGGGTACGACGAGTGGCTGCGCCTGGACACCGCCGGACGCTGGACCGTGCTCGCCCGCGCCTGGCTCTCCGCGACCCGCGTCCCGGCCCTGGCCGGCACCGCCGACGGCAAGGGCAAGCAGCGCGCCGCGCTAGGCCCCGAACTGGACCGCACCCTCGCCCCTTCGGTCCGCCGCGCCGCCCTCGCCCTGCTCGCCGAACTCCCGCCCGGCACCGCGGCCACCCCGGCCGACCTCCTGCCCACCCTGCGCTGGCAGCGCCCGCTGCGCGGCGGGCAGACCGACCCCGACGGCCGCGACCTGCGCGAACACCTGGTCGGCTGGACCCTGGCCGAGGCCGAACTCCTCGGCGTCACCGGCCGCGGCGCCCTCGGCGCCCCCGCCCGCGCGCTGCTCACCGCCGAGGCCGACCCCGCCACCGTGCTCGCCCCGCTGCTGCCGCAGCCGCTCGACCACGTGATCCTGCAGCCGGACCTCACCGCGATCGCGCCCGGCCCGCTGCTCACCCCGCTCGCCCAGGCGCTCGCGCTCTGCGCGGACATCGAGTCCAAGGGCGGCGCGACCGTCTACCGCTTCACGCCGGAGTCGGTCCGGCGCGCCCTGGACGCCGGGCGCAGCGCCGCCGACCTGCGGGCCTTCCTGGACCAGCACTCCCGCACGCCGCTCCCGCAGCCGCTCGGCTACCTGATCGACGACGTGGCCCGCCGGCACGGCCTGCTGCGGGTCGGCGCCGCCTCGTCCTACCTGCGCTGCGACGACCCGTCCCTGCTGAACGAGATCCTTGCCGACCGCCGCTCCGCCGACCTGCGGCTGCGGCTGCTCGCGCCGACCGTGCTGGCCGCCCAGGCCGGGCCGGACGTCCTGCTGGGCACGCTGCGCTCGATGGGGTACGCGCCGGCCGCCGAGTCCGCCGAGGGCGATGTGCTGATCACCCGCCCGGACAGCCACCGCACCCCGCCCCGGGCGGCGCCGGTGCCCGTCCCGGACGGCCCGCCGACCCCGGACGACACCCTGCTCGCCGCCGCCGTCAAGGCGATCCGGGCCGGTGACCGGGCCGCCACCGCCGTCCGCCGCGAGCCCGCCGCCGCGTCCGGGCGCCAGCTGCCGCGCACCGCCGCCGCCGAGACCCTGGCGACCCTGCAGACGGCGGTCCTGCTCGGTGAGCGGATGTGGATCGGCTACCTCAACGCGGAGGGCCTCGCCAGCCAGCGGATCATCGACCCGGTGAAGGTCGAGGGCGGCTACGTCACCGCCTTCGACCACCACGACGGGGAGCTGCGCACCTTCGCGCTGCACCGGATCACCGGCGTCGCCGAACTCGACGAGTGACCGCCCGGGCTCAGTGGCCCTGCTGCTGAGCCTGCTGCTGCTGGGCCTCCTCGGCCTGCTTCTGCTTCATCGCCTTGTCCGCCATGGCCGCGAGGTCGCCCTGCCCGACCGGCATCACGGAGTTCGCCCCGGCCAGGTCCGCGAGCAGGAACCCGGGCGCCGCGAGCAGTCCGCCGGGCCCCTCGCCGACGCCCGCGACCGCGTGCGCGGAACCGGCCGAGGAGGCGGTGGCGGCGAAGGCCGTACCGGCGAGGGCGAGAGCGGTGAGGACACGCTTCGACTTGTTCATGCAGGGATCAACGAGCCACTCCCGCCACGGTCACCCCCCGCGTCCCCGGACGCACGGCCCGTGCCGGCGGTTGACGCCCCGCCTCCACCGGCGTAGTCCGGAATCACGGGGGTGACGAAAGGAGTCATCATGCTCGGCGATCTCATCGGCCGGACCGAGAACCGGGACACCGGCCGCCGCGTCCTCGACGCCGGGGACGGCCACGTCGTGGTCGAGGTCTCGTTCGAGTCCAAGGGCAGCTACTACGGCACCGAGGTCAACGGCTTCGGCACCTACGAGTCCGAGGTGCGCGCCGACGGCGGTCTGCGCGGCGAGGGCCAGGGCGTCGACATGACGGCCGACGGCCAGAGCGTCGTCTGGCACGGCACCGCCCTCGGCCGCTTCACCGAGGGCGGCGGCACCAGCTGGCGCGGCGCCCTCTTCTTCTCCACCCCCTCGGCGCAGCTCGACCGCCTCAACCACGTCGTCGGCCTCTTCGAGTACGAGGTCGCCCCGGACGGCAAGTCCACCGGCGTCTACTACGAGTGGAAGTAGCCGCTCGCCCGGGGCGGTGCCGTCCACCCGGCCGGATGCGCGACACTGGAGGGTCGGCGTGCCGCAGGACCCGCGGACCCGACAGACCTGTCAGCCAGTGGAGGGCTTCCCCGCGTGAACGACGGACCGCTCATCGTCCAGAGCGACAAAACTCTTCTCCTGGAGATCGACCACCCCAAGGCCGCCGAATGCCGGCGGGCCATCGCGCCGTTCGCCGAGCTGGAGCGGGCGCCGGAGCACGTGCACACGTACCGGGTGACGCCGCTCGGGCTGTGGAACGCGCGGGCCGCGGGCCATGACGCCGAGCAGGTCGTCGACGCCCTGGTGACGTACTCCCGCTACCCGGTGCCGCACGCGCTGCTGGTCGACGTGGCCGACACGATGGCCAGGTACGGGCGGCTGCGGCTGACCAAGCACCCCACCCACGGCCTGGTGCTGAGCACCACCGACCGCCCGGTGCTGGAGGAGGTGCTGCGTTCCAAGAAGATCGTGCCGCTGGTCGGCGAACGCGTCGACCCGGACACCGTGGTCGTGCACCCCTCGGAGCGCGGCCAGATCAAGCAGGTGCTGCTCAAGCTCGGCTGGCCCGCCGAGGACTTCGCCGGCTACGTGGACGGCGAGGCGCACCCGATCGAGCTGGCCGAGGACGGCTGGAGCCTGCGCCCCTACCAGGCGCAGGCGGTCGAGGGGTTCTGGCACGGCGGCTCGGGCGTGGTCGTGCTGCCCTGCGGCGCCGGCAAGACCCTGGTCGGCGCGGCGGCCATGGCGCACGCCAAGTCGACCACGCTGATCCTGGTCACCAACACCGTCTCGGCCCGCCAGTGGAAGCACGAGCTGGTGAAGCGGACCTCGCTGACCGAGGACGAGATCGGCGAGTACAGCGGCACCAGGAAGGAGATCCGCCCGGTCACCATCGCGACCTACCAGGTGATGACCACCAAGCGGAAGGGCGTCTACGCCCACCTGGAGCTGTTCGACGCCCGCAACTGGGGCCTGGTCGTCTACGACGAGGTCCACCTGCTGCCGGCCCCGGTGTTCAAGTTCACCGCCGACCTCCAGGCCCGCCGCCGGCTCGGCCTGACCGCCACCCTGGTGCGCGAGGACGGCCGCGAGGGCGACGTGTTCAGCCTCATCGGCCCGAAGCGCTTCGACGCGCCGTGGAAGGAGATCGAGGCGCAGGGCTACATCGCGCCCGCCGACTGCTGCGAGGTCCGGGTCACCCTGACCGACTCCGAGCGGCTCGCCTACGCCACCGCCGAGCCGGAGGAGCGCTACCGGTTCTGCGCCACCACGGCGACCAAGCGCCGGGTGGTGGAGGCCCTGGTCAAGAAGCACGAGAAGGACCAGACGCTGATCATCGGCCAGTACATCGACCAGCTCGACGAGCTCGGCGAGGTCCTGGACGCCCCGGTGATCAAGGGCGAGACCAGCAACGCGCAGCGCGAGAAGCTCTTCGAGGCCTTCCGCAACAAGGAGATCGGCGTCCTCGTCGTCTCCAAGGTGGCCAACTTCTCGATCGACCTGCCGGAGGCGACCGTCGCCATCCAGGTCTCCGGGACCTTCGGATCCCGGCAGGAGGAGGCCCAGCGCCTCGGCCGGGTCCTGCGCCCCAAGGCGGACGGCCACTCCGCCCACTTCTACTCCGTGGTCGCCCGGGACACCGTCGACCAGGACTTCGCGGCCCACCGCCAGCGCTTCCTCGCCGAACAGGGCTACGCCTACCGCATCATCGACGCGGACGACGTGCTGTAGCGGCTGGGCCGGGGGCCCGGCGGAGCGGAGTGCTCAGCGGGGCGGAGCGCTCAGTAGCGGACGCCGTCGCGCCCGAGGAGGATCACGCGCGCGGCGGTGTCCAGGGCGATGCCGACGTTGCGGACGGTGGTGGTCAGGGGGTTGCGGCGGCGGCCGGTGGTGGCGGTGGAGCCGGACGGGGCGGTACGGGTGCGGTGCTGTGTGCTCATGTATTCCACGGTAGGCACCCGAACGGCCGCCGCCATCACCCCGAAGGCCGTATCCGGCGGGACGTAGGTCGTCCTCCCGGAGTACGGAGGCCCCGAGTCCGTCGGGGTGGAACCCGGAGGCCGACGCGGCCGGACCCTCTCCCCCGGGTCACGCCGGGCGGTCGCTGGCGTGACCCGGAAGAGAGGGTCTAGGATCGTCCGTCTGCCCCCTCCCGAACCGTGGTACCCGCTGAAGTCGCGCGGGCAGCCGGGGGAGGTGCCGACCGCACGGCAACCGGTCGGCTGTATCCACCGTGAGCTCCTACGATCCGCTGCGCCCGGTCCTCGGGGCAGCCGGGAAGGTTCGCTGTGCCCGCCACCCCCACCACCGACCCCCTGCAGCGCGAGCGGGACCACCTGGCCGCGTCCAGGTCCGCCCTGCGCTCGATGCGCGAGGACGTCGAGTCCCTCGACATCAGCGACGTGACCGGCACCTGGGTCACCGCCATCGTGCTGCACAAGCAGATCGAGGCCCGGATCGCCGCCCTGGCCGACCTCTCCCACACCCCGCTGTTCTTCGGCCGGCTCGACTACCTGCACGCGATCGGCGAGGAGTTGAGCGAGGGCTCCGGCGGGGACAGCTTCTACATCGGGCGCCGGCACGTGCACGACGCCCACGGCGACCCGATGGTGATCGACTGGCGCGCGCCGGTCTCCCAGCCGTTCTACCGGGCCAGCCGCACCGAACCGATGGACGTCGAGCGCCGCCGCCGCTTCGGCTACACCGGCGGCGAGCTGACCGCGTACGAGGACGAGCACCTCACCGATCCGGCCGAGGGCGACACCGCCTCCGCCCTGCTGGCCGCCGAGATCGAGAAGCCCCGCGTCGGCCCGATGCGCGACATCGTGGCCACCATCCAGCCGGAGCAGGACGAGATCGTCCGCGCCGACATCTCCGGCACCCTCTGCGTGCAGGGCGCGCCCGGCACCGGGAAGACCGCCGTCGGCCTGCACCGGGTGGCGTACCTGCTGTACGCGCACCGGGAGCGGCTGGCCCGCACCGGCACCCTGGTGATCGGTCCCAACAACGCCTTCCTCTCCTACATCGAGCAGGTGCTGCCCGCGCTCGGCGAGCTGGACGTCGCCCAGGCGACCGTGCAGCAGCTGGTCGGGCATGTCGAGGTGCGCGGCGAGGACTCCGCCGAGGCGGCCCGGCTGAAGGGCGACGCCCGGATGGCGGAGGTGCTGCGGCGGGCGGTGCGCTCCGGCATCGCGCTGCCCACCGAGCCCTGCGTGGTGGTCCGCGGCTCCCGCCGCTGGCGCGTCCCGGTCCACGAACTGACGGAGATCATCGAGGAGTTGAAGGGCCGGGAGACCCGTTACGGCGCGGCCGCGGAGGCACTGCCGCAGCGGATCGCGCACGCCGTGCTGCTGAAGATGGAGCAGTCCGGCGAGGCCCCGGACGACCGGGTGCAGGACGCGGTGGCCCGCAACGCCGCCGTGAAGGCGACGGTCAAGCAGTGCTGGCCCGCGGTCGACCCGGCCAAGCTGGTGCTGCGGCTGCTGTCCGACCCGGAGTTCCTGGCCGGGTGCGCGGAGGGGGTGCTGACCGCCGAGGAGCAGGCCGCCGTGCTGTGGCCCAGGCCGGGCCGCTCGGTGCGGACCGCCCGCTGGACCCCCGCCGATGCCGTGCTGGTCGACGAGGCGATGGACCTGGTGCGGCGCACCGCCTCGCTCGGGCACGTGGTGCTGGACGAGGCGCAGGACCTCTCGCCGATGCAGTACCGGGCGGTCGGCCGCCGCTGCAGCACCGGCTCGGCGACCGTGCTCGGCGACATCGCCCAGGGCACCACCCCGTGGGCTACGGCGAGTTGGCCGGAGGCGCTGCACCACCTGGGCAAGCCGGCCGCGCACATCGAGGAGCTGACCAAGGGCTTCCGGGTGCCGGAGGAGGTCATCGCGTACGCCTCCCGGCTGCTGCCGTCGATCGCCCCCGGGCTGGCGCCGGCCGGTTCGGTCCGTGAGGCCCCGGGCTCGCTGACGGTCCGCCGGGTCGAGCCGGAGGAGCGCACCGAGGCCGTGGTCGAGGCCTGTCTGCGGGCGCTCGGCCGGGAGGGCTCGACCGGTCTGATCGCCGCCGACGCGCGGGTGCCGCTGCTGGCCGAGGCGCTGACGGCGGCCGGGCTGGCGCACCTCGCCCCGGGCGCCGAGACCAGCGCGGAGGCCCGGCTGACCCTGGTCCCGGCCTCGCTGGCGAAGGGTCTGGAGTACGACTACGTGGTGCTGGACGAGCCGGCCGCGGTGGTCGCGGGCGAGCCGGACGAGCGGACCGGGCTGCGGCGGCTGTACGTGGCGCTGACCCGTGCGGTCTCCGGCCTGGAGGTGCTGCACGCCGAGCCGCTGCCGGCGCAGCTGGGCTGACCCCGACGGGCGACGGCCGAGCGACGAGCGACGGCCGGGCGACGAGCGACGGCCGGGCGACGGGCACTGCTCGCCGTCGCCCGGCCGTCGTGGAGCCGACTGCTCAGCCGTCGATCAGCGCCCGCCACTCGGCGACCTTGGCGACGTCCACCGGCGACTGCCAGCCGTCGACCCGCACCGCGCCGCCGACGTGGAAGGCGTCGAAGCCGGCCCCGCGCAGCCCCGGCAGGTGCTCGGCCCGCAGGCCGCCGCCGATGAGGATCCGCTGGGTGTAGCCGGGCTCGCCGGCCCGGGCCAGCTCGGCCAGCAGGACGTCGAGGCCCGCGTCCACGCCGCCGGCCGCACCGGAGGTGAGGAAGGTGTCCAGGCCGGGCAGCGCGCCGACGGCGGCCCGGACGGCGGCCCGGTCGGCGCTGTGGTCGATCGCCCGGTGGAAGGTCCAGCGGCAGCCGGCGATCGCCTCGGCGACGGCCTCGGTCGCGGCCAGGTCGACCGCGCCGTCGGCGTCGAGGAAGCCGAGGACGAACTCGTCGGCACCCTCGGCCCGGAGCGCGGCGGCGCGGTCGCGCAGCTCGTCCAGGTCGCCGGGGGCGAAGCCGTCCCGGATCCGGAGCATCACCCGCAGCGGGAGGTCGACGGCGGCCCGGATCTTGGCGAAGTCCTCCACCCCGGGGGTGAGGCCGTCGGCGGCCATGTCGGTGACCAGTTCGAGCCGGTCGGCGCCGCCCGACTCGGCGGCCTGGGCATCCTGGGGCGTCAGCGCGATGACTTCGAAAATTGGTCTAGACATATTAGACAGAGTGCCACATCGCCCCGGCCCCGGCGAGCCCCGTGCGGCCACTTGGCCGGACAACGCGCATGCCCCGGAAAGCACGGAACGGCGCGCCCCCGGAGAACGGCGCACCCCGGAAAACGCGGAACGGCCGGACGCTCCGGGTCCAAAACCCGGTCGTCCGGCCGTTCGGAGCGGCAAGGCCCCGGCCGTCCCCGCTCAGGCGAGGCTCCGGTGACCTCCCGCCCCGGTATCGCGGTGCAGCAGCCCACCGGCCAGCATCGTCGCCACCAGCGCCAGGCCCACCACCGGCATCAGCCGCCAGACCCCGCCGATCGACTGCCAGATCTGGAACAGGCTGAACGTCAGGGTCAGCGGCAGCACCGCCAGCCCCATCGCGGCCGGGACCAGCCGGTCGCGCGCCACGAAGAGCAGCGTCAGCAGCGGGAGGAGCACCAGCGCCGCGCCCGCCCTTCCGTCCATCAGCACCCAGGAGCTGTAGAAGTCCTGCGCCACCAGGACCAGCCCGCCGCCCGCCGCCGCGGCCAGCACCATCGCCCGGTCGCTCCAGGTCTGGCGCCGCCGCAGCAGTTCCTGGGGCGCGAGCGCGAACAGCAGTCCGGCGAACAGTTGCGGGGTCGCCTCGCAGGACTTGTTGAACACCAGCCAGAAGTCGGGCTGGACCAGGAGCGCCAGCGCCACCCCCAGCGCACCGACGGCCGCCAGCGCGCCGGCCGCCGTCCGGGCGAGCCGCCACCGGCCGGCCAGCACCGCGCCGACCAGCAGCAGCGGCACCAGCAGCGCGCCGTAGTACGAGGCGTAGAAGGGGACCCGCACCGCGCGGTCCGGCAGCTCCCACATCCACACCGGTGCCTGGCTGGTCGCGTCGTGCAGGACCCGGGTCAGCCCCAGCCCCGCGATCGCCCCGGCGACCAGCGGCGCCGCCAGCGCGAACAGCCGCCCGGCGGTGGACGAGGCGGTCAGGCCGGCGCGCATCCGCAGCCCGTACGCGCCGAGGTCGAACACCTCGCGCGCGGTGGCGAGCTTGCCGCCCTCGGCCGTGGAGTCGGCGAAGACGGCGGACAGCTCGTCGCCGCGCTCGCGCCGGTAGCGGGCCGGGTAGAGCCGGAGCGCGGCCCGGAACGCCACCGGGTCGGTGGATCCCGGGAAGAACTGGATCGTCATGAGAATGCCCCCCTGACCTTGAAGAACGCTAGCTTGCCGCCCCCGGCCGCGGGGCGGACGGCAGCCGGGCGGGCGGACGGCTCGCGGACGGCGGCCAGCCGCCGCTGGGCCTCCTCGGCGACGGCGCTCAGCCGCTCCGCCTCGGTGGTCAGCGCACCGCGCCCGCCGTCGGTGAGGGCGTAGGTGCGCCGGGCCCGGCCGTCGACGATCTCCTCGGCCGCGACCTCGATCAGCCCCTGCTGCAGCAGCCGGTCCAGCGCGCCGTACAGGGTGCCGGTGCGCATCTTCACCCGGCCGTCCGAGATCGCGGCGATCTCCTGGATCAGCGCGTAGCCGTGCCGCGGGGCGTCGGCCAGCGCGGTCAGCAGGAGCAGCGTCGGCTCTTGCATCGCCCGTTCAGTCATGGAGCTACATATACCTTTCGTCGACATATCATGTCCAGCGGAATCCTTGGGCGGTCCGGCCCGGCCCAGCAGAATGGCGCCATGCCGGAAGCCGACGCCCCCGCCACCGCCACCGCCACCGCCACCGCCACCGAGGCCCCCTCCCCCGCCACCGAGGCCCGCGCCGCCCAGGACCCCGCCACCGAGGACCTGCTCACCGCCTGGACCGCCCTGCTGCACCGCTGCGGCGCGGCCACCGACCCCGAACCGGCCGGGCGGGAGCTGCTGCGCCGCTGGTCCGAGCCGCAGCGCCGGTACCACACGGTCGACCACCTGCGCGCGGTGCTGGGCCACGTCGACACGCTCGCCGAGCACGCCGACGACCCGGACGCGGTCCGGCTGGCCGCCTGGTTCCACGACGCCGTCTACCGGCCGGACCGCTCCGAGAACGAGGAGCGCAGCGCCGCCCTGGCCGTCCGGGCGCTCGGCGGCAGCGGGCTCCCGGCGGCCCGGGTCGAGGAGGTCGCCCGGCTGGTCCGGCTCACCGTCACCCACCGCCCCGAGCCCGGCGACCGCGACGGCGAGGTGCTGTGCGACGCCGACCTCGCGGTGCTCGGCGGCGGGCCGGCGGCCTACGCGGCGTACGCGGCGGCCGTCCGCGAGGAGTACGCCTTCGTGCCCGAGCCGGACTTCCGCGCCGGACGGGCGGCGGTGCTGCGCCAGTTGCTCGCGCTGCCCGCGCTCTACCGCACGACCACCGCGCACCGGCGCTTCGACGCCCCCGCCCGGGCCAACCTCGCGGCCGAGCTCGCCCGGCTCGCCGGACCCGCCGGGCCCTCCGAACCCACCGCGACCGACTGACAAGTCCCCGAACACGTCCGGGCCCGCACCGGTGTCCGACCACCGGTGCGGGCCCGGACACACGCCGTCAGCCCGTCAGCCCGTCAGCCCGCGCGCCGCGCCAGCGGCAGCCGGCCCCGGCTGAAGGCGGCCGCCCCCAGCCCCGCCACCACCGGCAGCACCACCGTGATCAGCACCAGCAGCCCCCAGGGCGCGGCGAACGGCACCGCCGGCGCGCCGAGCTCCCCGGTCGCGTGCGACCGCAGCAGCCCCAGCGCGGGCACGAACCCGCTCACCGTGCCCAGCACCGCGCCGATGCCCGCGATCAGCGTGCACTGCAGCCCGGCCTGGATCCGGTTCATCCGCGGCGGCGCACCCACCGCGGCCAGCGTGGCCCGGTCGTTGCGCGAGTCGGCGGCGGCCAGTCCGGTGGCGACGGCCGCGGCGCCGAGCACCACCACCACGGCGAACCCGCCGAGCGCGAGGGTGTTCATGTCCCCCTTCGGCTGGTAGCCGCGCTCCACCGTCAGCTGGGCGTGCGGGGCGAGCTGGGCCACGGCAGCCTCGGCGCGCTGCTGCACCTTGCGGTCGGGCGCGACCTCGGGGCGCCACACCGATCCGTTCGGCCGGGCCGTGAGTCCGGCCTTGCGCACCGCCTCCGGGCCCATCAGCACCGCGCCGTACCGGGCCGCGTCGGGGTTCTCCACCAGGACCGCCTCGACCGGGACCTCGATCCGCTCCGCCCCCGGCACCTGCCCGGGCTGGACCGGTCCGCCGGCGGCGCCCTGCATCGTCAGCGTCGTCCGGCCGTCGTTCAGGTAGGCGCGGTCGAAGACCACCGCCCGGCCCGCGGCCAGGGCGTCCTCGGCCGCCCGGTCCCGCACGCCGAACAGGTTGTGCAGGACCGTCGTGTCGCCGGACAGCACCCGGCTCCGGACACCGGCGGACTCCGAACGCGCACCGGACCCCTTGGCCTGCACCGCGCTGGAGCAGTTGTCGCAGAACACGTAGGTCACGTCCTGGACGTCGGCGCGGGTGCCCAGGTCCGGCAGGGCCTGCTCGACGGCGCGGCGCAGCCGGACCGTCTCCGGGCTGCCCGGCGCCGCGGGGGCGTCCAGCACGACGGCGCCCAGCGGGGCCGCCGGCCGGTAGGAGGCCCGCTCCTGGGCCTCGCTCCCGGTGCTGTAGACGCCGACGGCGACGGCTCCGGCGACGGCGGCCATCACGGCGGCCACGGCCGGCGCGGTCCGGCCGCGGTGGCGGGCCGAGTCGCGCAGGGCCAGCCGGGGTCCGAGCGGCAGCCGGCCGGCGAGCCGGCCGAAGAGGGCGATCAGCATCGGGGTGAAGAACAGGATGCCGACCTCGGCGGTGGCCGCACCGGCGAGCACCGAGAGCGCCCGCTTGTTGAGCCCGCCGAGCACCGGCATGGTGCCGCTCTGGTAGGTCCCGGCGCCGTACAGCGCCACCGCCGCACCGGCGCCGACCAGCAGCAGGCCGACGACCGGCAGCAGCCGGCTGGGCGTGGCGACGGTGTCGCGGCCGGTGAGGCCGGCCACCACGTCCCGGCGGGCCGCCTGCACCGCGGGCAGCACGGCGGCGGCGAGCGCGGTCAGCACTCCCACGGCGGCGATCGCCAGCAGGTCGAGCGGCGCGATCGCGAAGTGTCCGAAGCGGCTGCCGCCCGCCCCTTCCAGCCAGGGCCGCAGCGCGGCGACCAGGCCGGTGCCGAGCGCCACCCCGAGGGCGGCTCCGGCCAGTCCGAGCACCAGTCCGCCACCGAGCACGATGGCCCGGATGTGGCCCCGGTGGCCGCCGGCGGCGCCGACGAGGGCCAGCTGCCGCCGGGAGCGCCGGGCGCCGACCGCGAAGGCCGGGCCGGCCAGCAGGGTGACCTCCAGCAGCGCCATGCCGATCACGGTGACCAGGATGACGGTCCGGTTGTCGCTCTCGGGGGAGACCCACTTGTCGACGTCGTAGGGCACGGCGGAGGTCGGCGGCGGGTCGAGGGCGACCGCCCGGGAGGTCACGGTGAAGCCGTACCGGTTGAGCTTCTGGACGGCGGTCCAGTCGAGTCCGGTGCCGGCGGGCAGCCGGACCAGCCAGCTCTCGGTGCGGACGGCCTCGTCGCGGCCCGCGGCGACCGGTCCGCCCGGGGCGTCCGGCGCGGCGGCGGCCGCCGCGGCCAGCGGGGAGATCACCTGGCCGGGCCGGGCGACCAGTTCCACCTTCTTGAGCTCACCGGGGTGCTCGACCACGCCGGTCAGCAGGAACGGGGTCTGCTCCAGCCCCTTGACCGTGGTGGAGTCGCCGAGCCGCAGTCCGGCCTCGTCGAGGAAGGCCCGGGTGACGGCCGCCTCGTTGCGCGCGGCGGGCGCCCGGCCCTCGACCAGGTCGAGGCGTCCCGACCAGACCGGGTCGGTCAGATCGGCCTCGGCGGTGGAGGTCGTGAACAGGCCCTCCCGGGTCGAGGCGCTGACCGCGGGCCCGGACGTGGCCGGCAGCAGCACCGAGGCAGCTGGCAGCAGCCCGCCCAGCAGCGCGGCCGAGTTCGCCGCCCCGGCGGCCGCGGGGGCGGAAGCGGGGTCGGTCCGGGCCTCCGGCAGCACCCGGACGCCGTCCTCGGCGAAGGGCGCCTGCTCGACGGAGCGGCCCGGGCGGTAGGCGGAGACCAGGGCGTCCGCCCCGCCCACCAGCCGCTCGACCCGCTCGGCGGGGGTGAGCGAACCGCTCTGGTGGACGATGTCGGCGCCGGTGACACCGAGCACCGGCAGCGCGACCATCGCGATCACCAGGGCGCTGCGGCCCTTGGCCTTGAGGGCGTCGCGGCGGGCGATGCGCAGCGCGACGCGCAGGGCGGAGAGCTTCATCGCCGTCCCCCGTTCCCGCCGGCGAGCAGCGGGTGCGCGGCCTGGCCGACGCCCCCGTCGACCACGGCGCCGTCGTTGAGGACGACCACGCGGTCGGCCCAGACGGCGTGCCGGGCGTCGTGGGTGACCATCATGGCCGCGGCGCCGGCGTCGCAGCGGGCCCGCAGCACGGCCAGCACGGCCTCGCCGGTGGCGGAGTCGAGCGCGCCGGTGGGCTCGTCGGCGAGGACGAGGCGGCGGTCGCCGACCAGGGCGCGGGCGATCGCGACGCGCTGCTGCTGGCCGCCGGAAAGCTGCTCGGGGAAGCGGTCGGCCAGCTCGGGGATGCCCATCTCGCGCAGGGCGGTCAGGGCCTCCCGGCGGGCGGTCCGGCCGGACACCCCGTCGAGTTCGCGGGGCAGGGCGACGTTCTCGGCCGCGCTCAGCGCCGGGACCAGGTTGTAGTCCTGGAAGACGTAGCCGACCGAGCGGCGGCGGACGGCGGCCAGCCGGGTCCGGTTCAGACCGCTCAGCTCGACGCCCTCGACCAGGACCTGTCCGCCGCTGGGCCGGTCTAGGCCGCCGGCCAGGGTCAGCAGGGTGGACTTGCCGGAGCCGGAGGGCCCCATGACGGCGACGAACTCGCCGGCGTGCACGGCCAGGTCGACGCCGCGCAGGGCATGCACCTCGGCCTCGCCGTGCCCGTGCGTCCGGGTGACGGCGCGCAGTTCGAGGACCGGACGGGTCGGATCGGGCTGGGACATGGTTCTCCCCACTCAGTG
Source organism: Kitasatospora sp. MBT66 (assembly GCF_000710405.2). Lineage (NCBI taxonomy): Bacteria > Bacillati > Actinomycetota > Actinomycetes > Kitasatosporales > Streptomycetaceae > Kitasatospora > Kitasatospora sp. MBT66. Next base: position 500,033 of record NZ_JAIY01000008.1, read on the forward strand.
CCGAAAAGAAGGACTCGGACGGACTATATATGTCGTTGGACTGCATATGTAGTCCGACGGTTCCCATCGGCGCAAAAAAACCGCCGCCGCACCCGGAGGTGCGGCGGCGGCAGAGGGCAGGAGGGCCGGTTACAGCTCGCCCACGGCGGCCACCACGGCGCCGCGCTTGCCGCACACCCAGTGCGGCTCCGGCCCCAGCTCCGGCTCCACGCCCAGCGCGTGCGGGTCGCCGTCGGCCGCGCAGTCCGCGCACAGCGGCCAGCGGCCGTGGCTCTCCAGCAGCGCGTCCTGGACGTCCTGGGCGACCAGGCCCAGCACGTACTCGGTGCCGTCCGGCCACTGCTCCAGCCACCAGCGCCGGTGCGTCACGGCCTGCTCCACCAGGGACACCACGGCGGGGTCGGCGGCGTCCCGCGCGGTCAGGTCGGCCAGGATCAGCGCCCGCGCGGTGTGCAGCGCCGTCTCGATGTCGTCTGTCGTAGCCATCCGTCCAGTCTCCCAAGAACGCCCGGAAACCCGGGAACCCGCCACAACCCCCCGACCCCGGGGGCCGGCCCCCGGGGAACGCCGCGAGGGCGGCTCCCCGTCGGGGAACCGCCCTCGCGGACGAAAGACCTGCCGATCCGATCGAGACGATCAGGATCAGAAGTCCATGTCACCGCCCGGCATGCCGCCGCCGGCGGCCGCGGAGGCCTTCTCCGGCTTGTCGGCGATGACGGCCTCGGTGGTGAGGAACAGCGCCGCGATGGAGGCGGCGTTCTGCAGCGCGGAGCGGGTGACCTTGGCCGGGTCGATGATGCCCGCGGCGACCAGGTCGACGTACTCGTTGGTGGCGGCGTTCAGGCCGTGACCGGCGGGGAGGTTGCGAACCTTCTCCACCACGACGCCGCCCTCGAGGCCGGCGTTGGTCGCGATCTGCTTGATCGGGGCCTCCAGCGCGACCTTGACGATGTTGGCACCGGTGGCCTCGTCGCCCTCCAGCTCCAGCTTGTCGAAGGCGACCGAGGCCTGCAGCAGCGCGACGCCACCACCGGCGACGATGCCCTCCTCGACGGCGGCCTTCGCGTTGCGGACGGCGTCCTCGATGCGGTGCTTGCGCTCCTTGAGCTCCACCTCGGTGGCCGCGCCGGCCTTGATGACGGCCACGCCGCCGGCCAGCTTGGCGAGGCGCTCCTGGAGCTTCTCGCGGTCGTAGTCCGAGTCGCTGTTCTCGATCTCGGCGCGGATCTGGTTCACGCGGCCCGCGACCTGCTCGCTGTCGCCGCCACCGTCGACGATGGTGGTCTCGTCCTTGGTGATGACCACCTTGCGGGCGCTGCCCAGCAGGTCGACGCCGGCGTTCTCCAGCTTCAGGCCGACCTCCTCGGAGATCACGGTGCCGCCGGTGAGGATGGCGATGTCCTGGAGCATGGCCTTGCGGCGGTCGCCGAAGCCCGGGGCCTTGACGGCGACGGACTTGAAGGTGCCGCGGATCTTGTTCACGACCAGGGTCGACAGGGCCTCGCCCTCGACGTCCTCGGCGATGATGACGAGCGGCTTGCCGCTCTGCATGACCTTCTCCAGCAGCGGCAGCAGGTCCTTGACCGAGCCGATCTTGGAGTTGGCGATCAGGATGTAGGGGTCCTCGAACGAGGTCTCCATACGCTCCAGGTCGGTGGCGAAGTAGGCCGAGATGTAGCCCTTGTCGAAGCGCATGCCCTCGGTGAGCTCGAGCTCGAGACCGAAGGTGTTGCTCTCCTCGACGGTGATGACGCCTTCCTTGCCGACCTTGTCCATGGCCTCGGCGATGAGCTCGCCGATCTGGGTGTCGGCGGCCGAGATGGAGGCGGTGGAGGCGATCTGCTCCTTGGTCTCCACGTCCTTGGCCTGGGCCAGGAGCTGGTCGGAGACGGCGGCGACGGCCTTCTCGATGCCGCGCTTCAGGGCCATCGGGTTGGCGCCGGCGGCGACGTTGCGCAGACCCTCGCGGACGAGCGCCTGGGCCAGCACGGTGGCGGTGGTGGTGCCGTCACCCGCGACGTCGTCGGTCTTCTTGGCGACCTCCTTGACGAGCTCCGCGCCGATCTTCTCGTACGGGTCCTCGAGCTCGATCTCCTTGGCGATGGAGACACCGTCGTTGGTGATCGTGGGGGCGCCCCACTTCTTCTCCAGAACGACGTTGCGGCCCTTGGGGCCGAGCGTGACCTTCACTGCGTCGGCAAGCTGGTTCATGCCACGCTCAAGGCCGCGGCGAGCTTCCTCATCAAAGGCGATGATCTTGGCCATCAGAAGTGGTCCTCCGGGACACGGTCGACTGCTCGGACCAAGGGGTGCCCGCGACGGACGGCCCTGGTGTGCGGGGGTCCATTCCCCTACCGCTCCCTGGGGCCTCACCGACCCGGTCCGCTGTCACTCTCAAGCTGTGAGTGCTAACGCCAATGATTAGCACTCCGGGTAGGTGAGTGCAAGCCCAATCGGGCAATCCGCGAGCCGCGCCGCCCGCCCCGCACCCCCGTCCGGGGCCGCCCCCGACCGCCTCCGACCGGCCCGGATCCGCCTCCGGCCGCACGGTCCCGCGACCGGCCCCCGGCCCCCGGTCGGGGCGGCGGACATGACGGCGGGCCCGTACGACCGAGGTCGCACGGGCCCGCCATGAGAATCAAGAGGTGCACCAGCCGATGGGCCGAGCAGAACTCCCGGGTGTCGGAAAGGTCAGACCGCCGCGCGGACCATGTCCGCCTGCGGACCCTTCTGCCCCTGAGAGATCTCGAACTCGACCCGCTGGCCCTCCTCAAGGGTGCGGTAGCCGTCCATCTGGATCGCGCTGTAGTGGACGAAGACGTCCGCACCACCGTCGACCGCGATGAAGCCGTAACCCTTCTCCGCGTTGAACCACTTGACGGTGCCCTGAGCCATTCCGAACTCCCCTAGTGCTGTGCTGGCCCTTCACGCGCCCGCAGGTCTGCGGGCCCGGGTCTGGTTGGAGGCCGGCCCGGGGAACCCCCCCTGGGCACAGCCGCGCACGCCACAATCCTCCCGATGACGCCGAACGGCATCCGGCGAACGGGCGATTGCGTCGACCGCGGCTGAATGTATCCGGATCGACGCCCTCTGCAACAGGGTCAATGGCGGGGAATTCACCCGCGGCCGCGCAGGACAGTACGGGAGCAATCGGGAGAAATTGCTGCATTCTCCGCCGGACATAGCGGACGTATTACCCGAAATCCCCGCCAGAATTCTGACACCGGCCTGACATGTATCCAGGTCCCGGCTCCGTCGCGACTCCCGCCGGACGCGGGCCGGCGGTGGTGGCGGTGCGGTGGATTCGTTCCCGGACCAGGGTGACGGGCGCGCCCTGTTCCCGGTCCAGCGACACTTTACTCCGCCCGGGACCGAAGATATTCCCGCCAAAATGCGCACGGCCGTCCGCGGCACGGAATTCCGTGCCGCGGACGGCCTTCGACGACGCGCCCGCCCCGCGGGGAACGGGCCGCCCGCGGATCACCCGCCGGCGACCGCCGGGATGATCGAAATGTTCGCGCCGTCCTTGATCTCCGTCTCCAGGCCCTCGGCGAACCGCACGTCGTCGTCGTTCACATAGACATTGACGAAACGGCGCAGCTTGCCGGTGTCGTCGAGGATCCGCGCGGCGATCCCGGCGTGGTTGCGCTCCAGGTCGGCGATCACCTCGCCCAGCGTGGCGCCCTCGGCGGGCACCTCGCTGACGCCGCCGGTGTAGGTGCGCAGGATGGTCGGGATGCGGACGTTGGCGCTCATGGGGGTCTCCTCGTTTCGGGCGCTGGGCGGATCGATCAGGGGGGCGGCAGGGTCAGGCGGAGGCCAGGCCGGCGCCCCGGAAGGCGTCCAGGGTCGGCCGGATGACGGCGGTCATGCCGGCCTCGGAGACGGCGTCGAGGGTCTTCAGCCCGTCACCGGTGTTGATGGCGACGGTCTCCTTCGACGGGTCCAGTTGTCCGGTCTCGACCAGCTTCTTGAGCACGCCGACGGTCACGCCGCCCGCGGTCTCGGCGAAGATGCCCTCGGTCCGGGCCAGCAGCCGGATCGCCGCCACGACCTCCACGTCCGTGACGTCCTCCACCGCGCCGCCGGTGCGCCGGGCGATGTCCAGCACGTACGGGCCGTCGGCCGGGTTGCCGATCGCCAGCGACTTGGCGATGGTGTCCGGCTTGACCGGCCGGATCACGTCGTGGCCGGCCTTGTAGGCCGCCGAGACCGGCGAGCAGCCCTCCGCCTGGGCACCGAAGATCCGGTACGGCCGGTCCTCGACCAGGCCCAGCTTGATCAGCTCCTGCAGACCCTTGTCGATCTTGGTGAGCTGGGAGCCCGAGGCGACCGGGATCACGATCTGCTCCGGCAGCCGCCAGCCGAGCTGCTCGCAGATCTCGTAGGCGAGCGTCTTGGAGCCCTCGCCGTAGTACGGCCGCAGATTGACGTTGACGAAGCCCCAGCCCTCGCCGGCCGGGTCGCCGATCAGCTCCGAGCAGAAGCGGTTCACATCGTCGTAGTTGCCCTCGATGCCGACCAGCTCGCCGCCGTACACGCCGGCCATCACGACCTTGCCCTGCTCCAGGTCGTGCGGGATGAACACGCAGGACCGGAAGCCGGCCCGGGCCGCCGCCGCGCCGACCGCGCCGGCCAGGTTGCCGGTCGAGGAGCAGGACAGCGTGGTGTAGCCGAACACCCGGGCCGCCTCGATGGCGCAGGCCACCACGCGGTCCTTGAAGGAGTGGGTCGGGTTCCCGGAGTCGTCCTTGATGTGCAGCTGCCCGGTGAAGCCGAGCTCGCGGCCCAGGTTGTCCGCCTTCACCAGCGGGGTCCACCCCGGGTTGAGGTTCGGCTTGGTCGCCACGTCGGCCGGGACGGGCAGCAGCGGCGCGTAGCGCCAGATCGACGCCGGACCGGCCTCGATCCGCTTGCGCAGCTCCTCGGCGCCCTCGCTGCCGAAGTCGTAGGCGATCTCCAGCGGACCGAAGCACTCGAGACAGGCGAAGCTGGGACCGAGCGGGAACCGGGTGCCGCACTCGCGACAGGACAGCGCGGTGGCGGGGCCGAGGTCAACGGTGGCGGTGACGGGTGCGGCGGTGTCGATAGCCATGATGGGCGGAGGCCTCTCTCCTCATCTTCCCCGTGACGCGGTCGCGCCCGGGCCGGAATTGGCACCTGTCCCGCCGGGGCGTGAAGCCAGCCGTGCGAGAAGGTTGCCGGGACGTCAACGGGCCGTTCCCTCAGTCCCTCTGGATGAGCTCTGTGAAGTTGTGGGTTGTGCTCAGCGGCGACCCCGGCGTGCGAAGGTCCGATCGCTGTACGAAGACTGTATCCGAAGGCATCGGTCCCGAACCCGACCGTCCGCCACGCGAGATGACCCGTCCCAACCGATCCCGTCGAGGAGAGCACAGTGCCCGCCGAACCGACCCCCGCGCTCCTCCCCGAGACCGCGTCCTGGCTGCGCCGGCGCTCGTGGACCGCGGCCGACCGACCGGTTCACACCCTCCCGGCCGCCAAGCGCGCCCTCGGCCCGGCGGGCACCGTCAGCGTCGTCCTGCCCGCCCTGGACGAGGAGGCCACCGTCGGCGAGATCGTCCGGGTCATCCGGCGGGAGCTGATGGAGCGACTACCGCTGGTGGACGAGCTGGTGGTGGTCGACTCCGGCTCCGTCGACGGCACCGCCGAGGTCGCCGCCGAGGCCGGGGCCACCGTCGTCCACCGGGACGCCGTCCTGCCCCGGCTGCCCGCCGCCCCCGGCAAGGGCGAGGTGCTGTGGCGTTCGCTGCTGGTCACCCGCGGCGAGATCGTCTGCTTCGTGGACGCCGACCTGCGCGAGTTCGACCCCGCCCTGGTCTCCGGCATCCTCGGCCCGCTGCTCACCGAGCCGGACATCCAGCTGGTCAAGGCCATGTACGACCGGCCGCTGGAGACCGACGGCGCGGTGGTGCCGGCCGGCGGCGGCCGGGTCACCGAACTGGTCGCCCGTCCGCTGCTCAATCTGCACTGGCCGGAACTCGCCGGTTTCGTCCAGCCGCTCGGCGGCGAGTACGCGGCCCGCCGCTCCCTGCTCGAACGGCTGCCCTTCCCCACCGGCTACGGCGTCGAGCTCGGCCTGCTCGTCGACGCCCTGGAGACGGCCGGACTGGACGCGCTCGCACAGGTGGACGTCGGCATCCGCCACCACCGGCACCAGGACGCCCAGGCACTCGGCCGGATGGCGGCCACCATCTACCGCACCGCGCTGGAGAGACTGGACCGCACCCACCGACTGAAGGCCTCCGCCGACCTGGTCCGCCCACTGCTCACCCAGTTCACCCGCGACCCGCTGACCCGCGCCTTCACCGCCCACACCCACCCGGTCACCGCGACCGAGCGGCCGCCGATGCACACCGTGCCCGAGTACGCCACCCGACGCCGATGACCGGTCCCGGGGGTTTGCCGCCCCGGACCCCCGGCAACGAACCAACCATGGGTGATCTCACGACCGAGCGTTCGAATCCGACCGGCGCCGCCGCGGTACTGGTGGCGTCCAACCGGGGGCCGGTCTCCTTCGGCACCGCTGACGACGGCACACTGACCCTCCGCAGAGGCGGTGGCGGACTGGTCTCCGGGCTGTCCGCGATCGACGACCCGGACGCCGTCTGGGTCTGCGCCGCCCTCTCCGACGCCGACCGCAGGGCCGCCCGCGAGGCCCCGGACGGCCGGCTCGACCGGGCCGGCCACGACGTCGGCGGCCAGGCCGTCCGGATGCTCGGCATCGACCCGGAGACCTTCGCCCGCGCCTACAACGGCATCGCCAACTCGACCCTCTGGTTCGTCCACCACCTGCTCTGGAACACCCCGACCGCCCCCGTCTTCGACGCCGGCTTCCGCACCGAGTGGGAGGCCTACCTCGCGTACAACACGGCCTTCGCCGAGGCCCTCGCCGCCGAGGCCGCCCCCGGGGCCGCCGTGCTGGTGCAGGACTACCACCTCTCGCTCGTCCCGGAGCTGCTCCGCGCCGCCCGCCCCGATCTGCGGATCGGCCACTTCTCGCACACCCCCTGGGCGCCGCCCGAGTACCTGCGGCTGCTGCCCGACGACATCGCCGAGGCCGTCCTCACCGGCATCCTCGGCGCCGACCGGGCGGGTTTCCTGACCCGCCGCTGGGCGCTCGCCTTCGCCGACTGCTGCGAGCGGTACCTCGGCGCGGAGGTCGACCGCGAGGCGCTCACCGTGACGCACGCGGGCCGCACCACCGCCCTCGGCGTGCACGGCCTCGGCGCCGACGCCGACTTCCTGCGCGAGCGGGCCCACCGGCCGGACGTCGACGAGCGGCTCGCCACCCTGCGCGCGACCGTGGGCGAGCGCCGCACCGTCGTCCGGGTCGACCGCACCGAACTGAGCAAGAACATCGTCCGCGGCTTCCTGGCCTACCGGCACCTGCTGCGCACCCGCCCGGAGTGGCACGACCGGGTGGTCCACATCGCCTTCGCCTACCCGTCCCGCACCGACCTCGCCGAGTACCGGGCCTACACCGACCAGGTGCGGGCGCTCGCCGCCGAGATCGAGGCGGAGTTCGGCACCCCGGACTGGCGGCCGCTGGTCCTCCACGTCGACGACGACTTCCCCCGCTCGCTGGCCGCCTACCGGCTGGCCGACGTGGCCCTGGTCAACCCGATCCGGGACGGCATGAACCTCGTCGCCAAGGAGGTCCCGGTGGTCTCCGACCAGGGGTGCGCGCTCGTGCTCTCCCGGGAGGCCGGCGCGCACTCCGAGCTCGGCCAGGACGCGCTGAGCGTCAACCCCTACGACATCGTGGCCACCGCCGAGGCGCTGCACGCCGGGCTCACCATGCCGGCCGACGAGCGGGCCGACCGCACCAAGCGGCTGGCCGCCGCGGCGACGGCGCTGCCGCCGCAGCAGTGGTTCCTGGACCAGCTCAACGCCCTGCGACCGGGCGGCTGAGCTCCTCCCCCAGCGCGACCAGCAGTTCCACCACGCCGGCCGGGCCCGGGACCACCAGGTCCGCCCGGTCGGCGAGCTCGCGCACCGGCGCGTCCCCGACCGCGCCGCTGCACACCAGCAGCCCGGCCAGGCCCTCCGGCCGCAGCCCCTCCACCGCCGCGAAGGCCGGCACGTCCCCCAGGTCGTCGCCCGCGTAGAGCACCGAACGCGCCCCGCGCTCGCGCAGCAGCCCGGTCAGCGCCGCCCCCTTGTCCACGCCCGGCGGCCGCAGCTCCAGCACCAGCCGGCCCGGCTCCACCACCAGCCCGTGCTCGGCCGCCAGCCGCTCCATCGGCGCCCGCAGCAGCTCGAACGCGGCCGTCGGGTCCTCCGTCCGCCGGGTGTGCACGGCCACCGAGCGGCCCTTGTCCTCCACCCAGGTGCCCTCGGGCGCGCCCAGCGCCGCCAGCCGCTCCGCCAGCTCCGCCCGCACCGCGGCCACGCCCGGGTGCGGCGGCGGCGCGGTCAGCCGGCCGTCCTCCCAGCGCTCGGCGCCGTAGTGGCCGAGCACCACCACCCCGTCGATCCCGGCCAGCCCGCCGTACTCCACCGCCAGGGCGGCCGGCCGGCCGGTCACCACCGCGACCGCGCCGACCCGGGGCGCCAGCGCGCGCAGCGCGGGTGCCACGCCCGGGTCCGCCCTGGCCCGGTCCGGGTCGGGGACGATCGGGGCGAGCGTCCCGTCGAAGTCGAGGGCGATCACGGCGTCACGAGGTGCGGCGAGCAGCGCCGCCAGCCCCGTGCGTCCGGCGTCCGTCAGCGGTCGCGCAATGTCGGAAAGGCCCATGCCCGGCAACGTACCCAGCCCGGGCGGGGGCAATCGGTCGGGCCGGGCCCGCGCGCGGGTGACCTCTACCGGGCCGCCCGGCGGGCGTCGCGGACCCGGCGCAGCCGGTTGACCAGCACCGGGGCGTGCGCCAGCGCCTCCGGACGGTCCAGCAGCCCGTTCAACAGCTGGTAGTACCGGGTGCTGGAGAGCCCCAGCTCCTCCCGGACGGCCCGCTCCTTGGCGCCGGCCGTCCGCCAGCTCCGGGCCTCCAGCGCCAGCACGGCCCGGTCCCTGGCGTCCAGCCCGGCCGGTCCGGCCGGCTCGGCCTGCTGCTCCGGACCGTCCGTCCGCTCCGGTTCCGGCAGCTCCGCTTCCTCGTCCGCGCCCATCCGGGGCCCACCTCCGCCCATCACTACGGAGTGTCATTCTCCCCCGCGGACCCGACACACCCTGCCCGCTGCGCAGCCCCGGTCCGCCGACTAGCGTCGGCCCCATGACCAGCATCCCGACCGCCGCCTTCGCCCTGCACGTCCCGAGCGCCGAGCTCGAGCCCGACCCGCTCGACCCGGCGCAGATCGTCTCCGGCACCCCCGAGGTGTCCGGCCTGGTGCTCTCCGAGTCCGCCTCCGGCGAGTCGGGCATCTGGCAGATCACCCCGGGCGTGGTCACCGACACCGAGGCGGCGGAGGTCTTCGTGGTGCTGAGCGGCCGGGCCACCGTCGTGGTCGACGGCGGCCCGGTGCTGGAGCTCGGCCCGGGTGTCGCCGGGGTGTTCCAGGAGGGCGACCGCACCACCTGGACCGTGCGGGAGACGCTCCGCAAGGTCTACGCGATCACCTACTGACCGCGCTCGCCCACGGGCCGCGATCACCCGCCGCCGACCCCCGCCGGCCGGGCCCGGATCACTTGCGGATCCGGGCCGCCTCCTTCACCGCCGCCTGCTGGAGGTCCTCCAGCACCGGCTTGGGCTCGGCGGTCGCCGCCGCCCCGATGCCGGTCTTGATCCGGTTGGAGACCTCGGCCCAGGCCGGGTCGCCGAAGGGGTAGAAGCTCGCGTTGCCGAGCCCGGCCGCGAACTGCTTGAGGTCCGCGTGCTTCGGATCCGCGGTCATGGCGTCGAACGCGTCCTGGGTGACCGGCAGCAGGTTGTAGGTCTCGTCGAACTTGAGCTGGTTCTCCTTGTTGTAGACGAAGGAGAGGAAGCGGCGGATCTCGTTCTTGTGCCCGTTGGCCTTGAACGCCATCATCCAGTCGGCCACCCCGAGGCTGCCGGTCTTCGCCAGGCCGTCCTTCTTGGGGATCGGGGCCGTACCGAAGTCGATCTTGCCGTTGGTGGCCATCCGCAGCAGCGTCGGGTGGCCGTTGAGCATCGCCACCTTGCCGGCCGCGAAGTCGCTGTACACCGGGGTGCGGTTCATCTTCCCGGGCTCGGGGTAGGTCAGGCCCGTGGCGACCAGGTTGGTCCGCAGCCAGTTGAAGGTGGCCTGGTTCTTGTCGCTGTCGATGGTGTAGTTGCCGACGTCGTCGGAGAGGCTGCCGCCGCCGCTCAGCGTCCAGAGCATCGACTCGGCCGGCGCCTCCTCGGGTCCCAGCGGCAGCCCGTACGGGGTGACGCCCGGGACCTTGGCCTTGATCTTCTCGGCGGCCGCCTTGAGCTCGTTCCAGGTGGTCGGCGGCTGGGCGATGCCCGCCTTCTGGAAGATCGCCTTGTTGTAGAAGAGCACCCGGGAGGAGGAGACGAACGGGATGCCGTACTGCGTGCCGAGCACCTGCCCGGCGTGCGAGAACGACTCCATGATGTTCGCCTGGGTCTCCAGCGAGAGCACGTCCGAGGCGTTGTACAGCCGGTCCGCGGCGGCCTGGTCGGCGAAGCCGCCGGTCTGCAGCAGGTCGGGGGACTTGCCGGTCCTGACCAGCTCGTCGACCCGCTTGCCGATGTCGGTCCAGCTCGCCACCTCGACGTCCACCTTGATGCCCGGGTTGGCGGTCTCGAAGCGGCGGGCGACGTCGTCCCAGTACAGCTTGGAGCTGGTGTCCGCACTCTCGCCGTAGTCGGCCGCCACCAGCCGGAGGGTGACCGGACCGTTGTCCTGGCCGCCGCAGCCGGTGAGCACGAGGGCTCCGGCCAGGGCGCCGGCCATCGAAACGCCGAACAACCGGGTGGGGACCTGGGCGCGCCTGTCCAACGCGGGTACCGCCTTCGGGGGGATCCTGCTGAGGGGGAACGGACCGGATCAGGGGGAGATCCGGCCGGGGGGAGGCCGCAAGGGTGCCAAACCGGGCATGCGGTGGTCCAGACCTCCGGCCCCCGAAGGCCGGGTAGTTATCGAAGTGCGGGATTTGTTGCACACCGCGCAACAAAATCCGCGAATCCGACCTCCCGGACGCCCGGTCCTGCCCACCCGCGCCCTCCCGGCGACTCACCCGGCGGCCCGCGCAAAGTGCCGCACACCGCACACTTCTGCGACAAAGCTCACCCCTTTGGACCAGACCAATGCGACAACTGGACTAGACCTCTTAGACCGGACCGAGGGAAACTGTCCCCCGTGAAGCACGTCATCGCACTCGATGTTGGCGGGACCGGCATGAAAGCCGCGTTGCTCGCCCAGGACGGCTCCGTGCTGTTCGAAGCACGACGCCCGACCGGGCGGGAACACGGCACGGACGCCGTGGTCGCCGCCATCCTCGACTTCGCCGCCGATCTGGCGGACGAAGGCCGCGCCCGCTTCGGCGTCGCGCCCCTGGCGGCCGGAGTCGCCGTCCCGGGGACGATCGACGAACAGCGGGGCATCGCGGTCTTCTCCGCCAACCTCGGCTGGCGCGACCTGCCCCTGCGCACCCTGCTGGGCGGGCGCCTGGCCGGCCCGGACGGCGCGATGCCGGTCGCCCTCGGCCACGACGTGCGCTCCGGCGGTCTCGCCGAGGGCCGGCTCGGGGCCGGCCGGGGTGTCGACCGCTTCCTCTTCGTCGCCCTCGGCACCGGCATCGCCGGCGCCATCGGCATCGACGGCCGGATCGAGGCCGGCGCCCACGGCTACGGCGGCGAGATCGGCCACGTGGTGGTCCGCCCCGGCGGCCCCGCCTGCGGCTGCGGCGCCCGGGGCTGCCTGGAGACCCTCGCCTCCGCCTCCGCCGTCTCCCGCGCCTGGGCCGAGGCCGTGGGCGACCCCGACGCCGACGCGGCATCCTGCGCCGTCGCGGTGGACGCCGGGGACCCGCGCGCGGTCGCGGTCTGGCAGCGCGCGGTGGACGCCCTGGCCGACGGCATCGTGCTCGCCCAGAGCCTGCTCGACCCGTCCCGGGTGATCGTCGGCGGCGGGCTGGCCGAGGCCGGGGACACCCTCTTCACCCCCCTGCGGGCGGCGGTCACGGAGCGGCTGACGTTCCAGATGCCCCCCGAGGTCGTACCCGCCATGCTCAAAGACACCGCCGCGTCGCTGGGCGCCGGCCTGCTCGCCTGGGATCTGCTCTCCATGGAGGTGACCGCGTGACCGCGGACCGACTCGCACTGTCCGGCGCCCGGCTGGTCCTGCCCGGCGGCGTGGTCGAGGGCGACCGCCTCGCCGTCGAGGGCGAGCGGATCGCCGGCCTCGGCGGTACCGCCACCCCCGGCGACCTCGACCTGGCCGGGTACACCGTCGTGCCCGGCTTCGTCGACCTGCACGTGCACGGCGGCGGCGGCGCCTCCTACGCCTCCGGCATCGCCGAGGAGGCCCTGCGCGCCGCCCGCACCCACCTCGAGCACGGCACCACCACCACCGTCGCCTCCACCGTCACCGGCGAGATCGACGACCTGGCCCGCCAGGCCGCCGTGCTCTCCGAGCTCGCCGAGGACGGCGTCGTGGCCGGCGTCCACTTCGAGGGCCCCTTCATCTCCCGCAACCGCTGCGGCGCCCACCGCCCCGACCTGCTGCGCGACCCCGACCCGGCCCTGGTCCGCAAGCTCGTCGACGCCGCCCGCGGCCACGCGAGGATGGTCACCCTCGCCCCCGAACTGCCCGGCGGCCTGGACTCGGTCCGGATGCTCGCCGACCTCGGCGTGATCGCCGCCGTCGGCCACACCGACTCCGACTACAGCAGGACCCTGGAGGCGATCGGCGCCGGCGCCACCGTCGCCACCCACCTCTTCAACGCCATGCCCGGCATCGCCCACCGCGCCCCCGGCCCGATCGTGGCCCTGCTGGAGGACGAGCGGGTCACCGTCGAGCTCATCAACGACGGCGTCCACCTCCACCCCTCCGTGCTCGACCTCGCCTACGGCACCGCCGGCGCCTCCCGGGTCGCCCTCATCACCGACGCCATGGGCGCCGCCGGCATGGGCGACGGCCTCTACCCCCTCGGCCCGCTCCAGGTCGAGGTCAAGGACGGCGTGGCCCGACTGGTCGAGGGCGGCGCGATCGCCGGCTCGACGCTCACCCTGGACGTCGCCTTCAAGCGCTCGGTGACGGTCAACGGCCTCAGCCTGAACCAGGCCGTGGAGTCGCTCTCCACCGTCCCGGCCCGGCTGCTCGGCCTCGCCGACAAGGTCGGCACCCTGGAGACCGGCAAGCTCGCCGACCTCGTCGTGGTCGACTCCGCCACGTACGACCTGGTCGCCGTCATGCGCCGCGGCCAGTGGATCCTCGGCGGCGACCGCTTCGCCCCGATCACCACCGTCTGACCCCTCCCGGCACGACGAAC
>NZ_JAIY01000008.1:513495-519628 GCF_000710405.2 Kitasatospora sp. MBT66
GTTCGTCGTGCCCCGGGTCGGCCCGAGGCCGGCCCCGGGAAGGCCTCAGGAAGTGGCTTCCAGCAGCACCTGGTCGACCAGGATCGTGCCGCTGCCCGCCGGCACCGAGATCACCACGGTGTTCGGGCCCGCCACCATCGGCGGCGTTATGTAGGTGTTGAACCAGGACGAGGCCGGGTCCTTGCCGGGGGAGTAGTTCTTGAAGCCCAGTCCGCCCGGCCAGTCCTTGCCGTTGACCGTCGCCGCCGCCCGCACGTCGGCGGCGGCGTTGCTGTAGTGCACGGTGAACTTGTAGGTGCCGGCCGTCGCCAGCTCACCGGTCCAGGTGATGGTCCCGCCCGGGTTGAGCGTCAGATAGCTGCCGTCCGCCGACTTGGCGCCCTTGACGGTGTTGCCGGCCGGCGCGTTCTGCGCCTGCAGCTGGCTCGCGTCCACCGGGCCCAGGCCGCCGGTACCGGAGGCGGTCGCCGCCGGCGTGGCCGACGCGGAGCCGGTCGGGTTCGCGCTGCCGGTACCGGTGCCCGGGCCCGCCGAGACACTGGCCGAGGTACTGCCCTTGGTGTCCTTGTCCTTGGTGTCGTCCGAGCCCCCGCCGTTGAGGGCCACCGCGGCACCGATCGCGATCGCCGCGACCACGGCCACCGCGCCGATGACGGCGCCCTTGCCCCGGCCGCCGCCGCTCGGCCGCTCCTCGCCCGGCTGCGGGCGGGAGTGCTCGGCGTAGCGGGTCTGCTGGGTGGGGGCGGCACCGAAGTCGCCCTGCGCCGGGTAGGGCTGCTGCGGCGGCTGGGCCTGCGGGTAGCCGGGCTGCTGGTAGCCGGACTGCGGCTGCTGCGGCCTGGGCGGCTGGCCGTACTGGGCGCGGCCGACCTCCATCGGGCGGCTGTACGGCGTGCGGGGCACGCCCTGCTGCGGCTCGGCCGGCTGCCCGGAGGCGCCGTCGGCCGGACGGTAGAGGTAGCCGAACGGATCGTCGTCCTGAGGGGCGCCGCCCTCCGGGCCCTGGGGCGCCCCGCTGCTGCCGGCGGTGGTCACGGTGGTCAACTCCCCCATCGCGGTCGCGCCGCCGCACTGCCGTGCCGTCGGACGCTGATCGTGGTCGCTCGTACCCCCGGAACACTACCTGTCGTCGGCTACGCCCCGAAAAGACCCCTTGACAACCCACGGGTAGCTTGCGCCCGCCCGGGAGTCCGGTTCAGCCTGCCCGCCGGTGCGAACGTTCGCCGCGGGCGCCGCGCACCGCGCCGCCCCGGGCCCGCTTCTCGTCGTACATCCGCTCGTCGGCGGTGTGCAGGACCTCCTCGATGCTCATCCCGCAGCCCGCCCAGCCGATGCCGAGGCTCACCCCGACCCGCATCGCCCGGCCGTCGATCCGCATCGGCGGGATGATCGCGTTGCGCAGCCGGTGGGCGAGGTCCTTCGCCTCGTCGCGGCCGATGCCGTCGGCCAGCACCACGAACTCGTCGCCGCCGAACCGGGCCACCGTGTCGCCGTCCCGGACGGCCCCGCTGAGCCGGCGGGCGACCTCGACCAGGACGGCGTCCCCGGCGTTGTGCCCGAACCGGTCGTTGATCGACTTGAAGCCGTCGAGGTCGCAGAAGAGCACCGCGAGCCCCTTGTCCACGACGGGCGGGGGGCTCGAACGGAACGGACCGGTCCGGATCTCGCCGCCCGGGCCGTGGTCGGGCGGCACCACGGCGTGCACATGGTCGCCGTAGCCGTTCGCCCCGCCCGGCGCGCCCATGGACGCGGCCGCCGGGTAGCCCTCCGGGAGGCCGTAGCCGTGCGCCGGGTCCGCGCCCTCGTAGCCGCCGGGCGTGCGGTGGGAGTCGCCGAACAGGTGCTCCGGGTACCCCACGAAGCCGTCCTCGGGGCGGAGCGCGGCCGCGTACCCGGCGCCGCCGTGGCCGGAGTCCCCGGGCGGGGCGGACTGGTGCCCGGCGGCGACCGCCTGCGACAGGGCGCAGAGCCGGCGCCCGAGCCTGGCCTTGAGCTCGGCCCCGTTCGGCAGTCCGGTGAGCGCGTCGTGGCTGGCCCGGTGGGCGAGCTGCAGCTCGTGCCGCTTGCGGTCCTCGATGTCCTCGACGTGGGTGAGCAGGAAACTCGGGCCCTCGGCGGCGTCGGCCACGATCGAGTTCCGCAGACAGACCCACTGGTACCCGCCGTCCCGGCGGGAGAGTCGCAGTTCCGCCCGGCCGCTCTCGGCGCTGGTGCGCTCCAGCAGCGTCCGGTCGTCGGGGTGCACGAGATCGGCGAAGCTCTGCTGGCGCAGCACCGCCCGGGGGCGTCCGAGCAGGCGACAGAGCGCGTCGTTGACCCTGGTCAGCTGGCCCCGGCCGGCGCCGTGGAGTTCGGTGATGGCCATCCCGCTGGGGGCGTACTCGAAGGCCTGGCGGAAGCTCTCCTCGCTGGCCCGCAGCGCCTGCTGCTCCTTCTCCAGGCGGGCCAGCGCGCGTTGCATCTCGGCGCGCAGCCGGGCGTTGCCGATCGCGATGGACGCCTGCAGGGAGAACATCTCCAGCGCCTCGCGGGTCCAGGCCCCGGGCCGTTTGCCGCTGCGCGGCCGGTCCACCGAGAGGACGCCGAGCAGGTCGCCGCCGGCGCTGTACATCGGGGCGAGCAGGCCGTCGGCCGGGTGCCAGTCGTTGGCGTAGACCGGCATCGCGCCGTCCCCGATCCAGCGCGGGATGTCGCTGGCCACGGCCCAGCCGCGGTCGTAGGGGAGGAAGCGCAGGGTGCCCCAGTGGTCGCTGACGCCGAGCAGCCGGTCCCAGGACTCGCGGGAGCCGACCTGGCCGAGCAGGACGGAGGGGCCGCCCATGGCGCTCTCCTCCAGCTCCCAGACGGCCGCCACCACCAGGTCGCCGTCGGGCCGGACCAGGCTGACCGCGGCGGCGTCGAATCCGAGCCCGTGCACGGCGCCCTCGACCACGGCCTGCAGCGTTCCCGCCAGGCTGCGGGCAGCGTTGAGGTCCGCCACGACCCGGTGCAAGGTGCGGAGGGTCGCGAGACGGACATAAGGCTCCGACTCGGCTTCCATGCGGGGGCTCCCCGGCTGCTTCGGATAGGTCTTGATTGGTTATCGTCCGATTGCCAGAAGAACTGAATCACAGGGAGCACAGCGTTCGGCACGCTCGGTCAGCAATAGGTCAGCACTTGTGACTTAAATCACACGACACTAATGCGCCCTTAATCGGTTCATCTGCCCCATAACGGGACAAAAAGCCTCATCGGCACATTTCCGGTGGTCGGCCGAAATGGCCCGGCGCTGTAGCCGACTGACCGCCGGGCAGGCCCTCCCCTTCACTCCTGGGGGTGAGGCCGGGCGCGAACCGTAACCTTCCCGGTGCCCGGGCGGACCGAGCCGCGCTGCGTCGCTGGTCCTACGACCAGGGCCCGATGTCGTTTCCCCCGGTCGCGGGCTAGCGTGCCTACGTGTACCCGTCCCCGCAGCCCGAAGCTGCCTCCCAAGCGTCCCCCGACGAGTTCCGGGCGGCGCTCTCCCAGCTCGCCTCCGGTGTCAGCCTGGTGACCGTCCACGACCCGGACGACGGCGAGGACGTCGGCATGACCGCGACGTCCTTCCTGTCCGTGTCGCTGGAGCCGCCGCTGGTCCTGATCTCCGTCCGCGAGGACTCCCGGATGGACGAGGTGCTCTCCCGGGCCGAGACCTGGGCGGTCTCGCTGCTGTCCGAGGAGCAGAAGGCGCTCGGCTCGCGGTTCGCCATGAAGGGCCGGCTCAGCGACCGGCTGCTGTTCGCCGACGCCCCGCACCACCGCGGTCCGTACAGCGGGGCCCCGCTGATCAGTGGCGCGCTCGCCACCGTGGAGTGCCGCACGGAGCAGCGGATGCCGGCCGGCGACCACACCCTGCTGCTGGGCCGGGTCCTGGAGGCCCGGGTGCCCGACCCGGGCGGCCGCCCGCTGCTGTACTTCCGCGGCGGCTACCGCTCCCTGGGCTGACCCCGGACACCTCCGGACAGTCCCGGACGGGCCGGGGCCGCCGGGCGCCGCCGCCCGCAGCCGCTACTCCCCGCCGCGCGGGGAGCGCCGCCCCTGCTTCAGCTCGGAGCGGTGCTTCTTGTTGGTGAGCCGCCGCTCGACCATGCCCCGGGAGGGCCTGGTCGCCCGGCGCGCCTTCGGCGGCGGGGCGGTCGCCTCGCCGAGCAGCGAGGCCAGCCGGGCCGCGGCGACCTCCCGGTTGCGCCACTGCGAACGGTGCTCGGAGGCCCGGACCACCAGCACCCTGCCGTCGACCAGCCGACCGGCCAGCCGCTCCAGGGCGCGCTCCTTCCACACCTCGGGCAGCGCCGCGGAGGCGGCCAGGTCGAAGCGGAGCTCGACCTGGGTGTCGGAGGTGTTGACGTGCTGGCCACCGGGGCCGGAGGAACGGGAGAAGCGCCAGACGAGCTCGGCGTCGGGGACGACCACCGACCCCCGTACGCGAACGGGCTCAGGCATGGGCCCATCATCCCGCGCCGGACCACGCCGGGTCACCCGGTTATCCGGCCGTCCCGTGCCAACCCCGACAATGTCCCTGTGATCGAGCTCGGCTACTCCCTCTCCAACCGCTTCCCCGACCCCCCGCAGACCGACTACCGGTCCGCGGGCGCGCGCGAGCTGCGGTACGACCTGTTCTGCGGCGACGTCCACGTCGAGGACGAGGAATCCGACCTGTCCACAGCCTGGGGATGGGTCCCGGTGCTGGACTTCGCCTGGGCCCTGTGCGACATCGTCGAGGAACTCGACCGCGACCCGGACGGCGGCCGCGCCGCCCGGGTGCAGACCGCCGACCTCGACTTCACCCAGAACACCCATCTGCTGCGGTTCGCCCGCCGCTTCAACTGGGTCGAGGTCACCGCCACCTGGCTGCCGGACGAGCCGCCGGTCGTGGTCCGTCACAGCGATCTGCGCCGCGAGGCCAGGGATTTCCTCCAGGACACCCTCGCCGACCTCTTCGACATGCACCCCGATCTCGCCGACAATCCGGTTGTCTGGGAACTCCAGGGCAGGTTCCGGCGCGTCTGACGGGGAATACCCGAAACCGTGCCGGCGGCGGCGGAAAAGAAACCGGCCGCGCGGAACCAACCCTCGCGGTTCCCGCGTTATCCCCGGCAACAGCAATCGAAGGGACAGCACACACCATGCCAGTGAGCCTCTCCAAGGGTGGCAACGTCTCGCTGACCAAGGAGGCCCCCGGCCTGACCGCGGTCACCGTCGGCCTCGGCTGGGACGTCCGCACCACGACCGGTGCCGAGTTCGACCTGGACGCCAGCGCCATCGTGCTGAACGCGGACGGAAAGGTGCTGTCCAACAGCCACTTCGTCTTCTTCAACAACACCAGCACCCCGGACAACACCGTCGTCCACACCGGTGACAACCGCACCGGCGAAGGCGCCGGCGACGACGAGGCGATCAACGTCAACCTCGCCACGCTGCCGGCCGAGGCCGCCCGGATCACCTTCCCGGTCTCGATCTACGACGCCGTCGCCCGGTCGCAGAACTTCGGCCAGGTCCGCAACGCCTACATCCGCGTGGTGAACGCGGCCGGCGGCGCCGAGATCGCCCGCTACGACCTCTCCGAGGACGCCGCGACCGAGACCGCCATGATCTTCGGCGAGCTCTACCGCAACGGCGCCGAGTGGAAGTTCCGCGCGGTCGGCCAGGGCTACGCCTCCGGCCTGGCCGGCATCGCCCAGGACTTCGGCGTCCAGCTCTGACGCTCCGCCCCGCGGTGCCCTCCGGCGCCCGTCCCGCCACCCGGCGGGGCGGGCGCCGCGTCGTTCCCGGCACCCCCGACCGCCCTCCGGGCCGTAGCGCCCGTCCTCGAACCCCCGCCGGGCCCGGAACGACGGAGCGGCGCGGGCGGACGGTCCTCCGTCCACCCGCGCCGCTCGGCACCGGCCGCGCGCGCCGCCTCAGCGGGAGGCGCGGAGCTCCGGCACCTCGATCTGCTCGGTCTCGTCGTGCGGGGTCAGGTCGACCACCTCGGGGGCGGTCGTCCGACCGACCTGGGGCAGCACCTGGGTCCGCTCCTCGGCGGCCTCCGGGGCCGCGGCCGCCGGCTCCGGCACCGCGTCCTGCGCCAAGGGCTGGGGCTGGGGCTGGGGCTGCACCTGGGCCTGGGCCTGGG
>NZ_JAIY01000008.1:519962-586505 GCF_000710405.2 Kitasatospora sp. MBT66
GACGGCGAGGACGGCGCCGTGCCGGGCGCGGGCACCCCGGGAGCGACCGGGGCCGGCACCACCGGGACCACCCGCTCGGGCACCGGCGAAGGCACCGTCGCGGGCGCCGACGCGGACGTGGTCACGGACGTCGTCGCGGGCGCCGTACGGGCCCGCAGCGCGAGCCCCGCACCCGCCGCACGCTCCCGCTCGGCGCGCTCCGCCTCCCGCCGGGCCTCCCGCTCCCGCTGCGCCTCCGCCTGCGCCGCCCGCCGCTCCAGCTGCCGCAGGACGGCCCCGGCGCGGACGAAGGCGGCCGGACTGGCCGGGTACTTGGGTCGGCTCGCGGCGAGGGCCCGCTGGGTCGCCTCGGCCTCCTTGAGCGCCTGCTCGGCGACCATCACGGCCCGCTCCTTGAGCAGCCGGGCGATCTCCGTCTCGGCCTTCGCCAGCCGGGACTTCTCGGCGGTCAGCCGCCGCCCGAACCTGGTCGCCCGCTCCTCGGCCACCTCGGCCGCGTACTCCGCCTCGGCGAGCTGCTCCTCGAACCGCTCCTCGGCCCGGAGCCGCTGCGCCGCCGAGACCTCGGCCGCCGCCCGGGCGGCCCGGTCGCGCTGCCGCAGCAGCACGGCGAAGCCGAGCGTGGCGAGCACCGCGGCGGCTCCCACCGAGCGCACCAGCACGGTGTCCTGACTGAACAGCAGCGCTCCCAGCGCGGCGACGAGGAGCACGCCGGCGGCGGTGGGGGGGAAGACCCGGCCGAGGACGGAGGAATGACGGTGGCGTCCGCGAGACATGCCAAGAAACTAGCGTGCGAATTGGGGCCGTGTCAGCCCAGGGTCGGCTTCGGCCCTTGACACCGTGCCGGACCGACCGGACGTGTCCGGGAAATCACTCAAGATCACCGGAACGGGGCCGGTCAGCGGGGGGTGGGCGCGGGCCCGTGCCCACCCGGGTCGTCGTGGTTCTCCGGCAGCCGGCAGACGTGCTGCAGCCAGAGCGCCGCCGCGATCACGGCCACGCCCGCCAGCACCGCGAGACCGGCGGTGATCGCCTGGTCCTTGCGGGCCGGCACGTCGAGTTCGCCCAGCAGCTGGATCCCGGCACCCGCGTAGATCCCGGTGACCACCGCCGACACCAGCGCGCTGGCCTGGGCGAGCACCACCGCGCGGGCCGCGCCCAGCGGGTCCACCCGCTTCGCGCCGGGCTGCCGCTCGCGTGCCGCCTTGAGCCGCGAGCGCAGCGAGATCGCGGTCGCCAGCAGGATCACCGCCACCGCGGCCAGCACCACCGGCGCCGCGCCCGGCACCGCGGGCAGGGTGTCCAGGGACGCCCAGAGCTTGGCACCGGCCCAGGACAGCGCCGTCGTGACGACGGTGATGCCGACCAGCAGACGGAGGCGAAGCAGCTTCACTCGGACGGGGTCCTTTCCCGGACGGCGGGCGACGGGCGACACGTGGCGGGCGACGACGGAGCCGCCCGCCCCGGGGCTCCGGTGCGACGGCGTCAGGCCACCGTACCGGGCCCGGCCCGGAGGGGTCCCCGGGCCGGGGCCGACACCATGGGTACGCCCGACGGCCCCGTGCGAGTTCCCCGGCCCCTCCGGCCCGTCGCGGCCGAGGAGCCCCGCCCGCGGCACGGACCCGGACCCGGCCCGGCGCCGACCTACTCCGGCAGGGTCAGCCGGATGTCCTCGCGACGGCGGACACCCTGGGCGTCCGGGCCGCCGAGGGCCGCCAGCAGCGCGCCGACCGGCCCGTGCCCGGGCACCTCGGCCTCCGGCTGGGCGTCCAGCCAGGGGGCGAGCACGAAGGCGCGCTCGTGCGAGCGCGGGTGCGGCAGCAGCAGCTCCGGGTCCTCGCTGACGACGCCCTCGTAGGCCAGGATGTCGACGTCCAGGGTGCGCGGTCCCCAGTGGACGGTGCGGACCCGGCCGAAGGCGTCCTCGATCGCGTTGCCGCGCTCCAGCAGGTCGCGGGGCGGCAGCGTGGTGCGGAGCACGACCACCGCGTTGTAGTACGCGGGCTGCTCCGAGGGGCCGCCCACGGCGTCCGTCTCGTACACGGCGGAGACGGCCTTGACGCTGAGCCCGGGCGTGTCCGCGAGGGCGTCCACGGCCCCCTGGAGGGTGTCCAGGCGGTTGCCGAGGTTGGAGCCGAGGGCGATCACCGCGCAGCGCTGGCTGTGCAGGGTGGTGTCGGCCGAGTCGACCCGCTGCTCCAGGTCGAAGGTGCTCGGCGCGGCGGTCGGGTCACTGGTGGTCATCGCACTTCCCCTAGGGCTGAGACGGGCCGCGCTGCGGCGGACACCGGGCAGGCGGTACGGGTCACCCGCGGGCCCGGTGGATGGTCACGGTCACGTCGTCGAACGGCACGGTGATCGGCGCGTCCGGCTTGTGCACGGTCACCTCGACCTCCTGCACCGGCTCGTGCTTCAGGCACTGGTCCGCGATCCGCTGGGCCAGGGTCTCGATCAGCTCGACCGGCTCGCCGGCGATGATCCCGGTGACCTCCTCGGCCACGATGCCGTAGTGCGCCGTGCGGGTCAGGTCGTCGCCGGCGGCGGCGGGACGGGTGTCCAGGAACAGCACCAGGTCGACCACGAAGGTCTGGCCCTCGGCCCGCTCACGCTCGAAAACACCGTGGTGGCCGCGGGCACGCAGGCCCCGCAGAGTGACGCGGTCCAGCAAACGAATCACTGCTCCAAGTCGGACGGGCCCCACCCGGACGAGAACGGCGGGCAGGGCGGAGACGGGCGTCGCGCCCGCCGCTGACCTTTTCGAATCTACCCGCGCGCGCCGACAACACCCGACCGTCCTACCCGGCACGAACCGTCGCCACGCACGCCGCATTGGCGATTGACGTGAACGTTAGGTGACCTGCCGGGAATTCCCCGGCCACCGGCCGGGGCCGTTTCCCCCGGATTTCCGCCCGGATCCCGGAATCAGTCCTCGTCGTCCTCGTCGGCGCTGGTCAGAACGGGTGAACCGTGGTGCGACCACAGTTTCCACCCGGCCGGAGTGCGCCGGAAGAGATTGGTCGACACGACCTTTCCGCCGACCAGCGGACCGAGCTCGCCCTCCTCCTCCGCCTCGCCGCCGGAAAGGATGTTCTCGGTGCACGTGACAAGGGCCACATCGCCCTGCACCTCCACCTCCTCGTCGGTGAGGATGAACTGGATGTACTCGGTGTTCGCCATGATCAGCATGTAGGAGCGGGTCACCTGGGCCCGCCCGCGCAGCACCGGCCACCCCGGGTGGACGCAGACGACGCCCCCCTTGTCGTCCGCCTCGCCGGCGCCCAGCCAGGCATCCTCGACCGCCTCCTGGTCGCCGTTCTCCAGTGCCTCGTAGAGCGCGCGGTTGGCCTCCAGGACCGCCTCGCGGTCCGCCTCGGTGGACCGTCGGCCCGCTGTCTCCCCGCTCAACCTGCCGTCACCTGCCATGACCCTCCCGTCTTCGCCAAGCGATCACCCCTGCCGGGCCGCGCGCTGCCAGGCCGCGACCACGCGGACGGCGTCCGCCGTCCCGGACACGTCGTGCACCCGCACCGCCCAGGCCCCGGCTCCCGCCGACAGCACCGACACCGCGGCGGTGGCGTCGTCGCGCTCCCGGGCCGGGCGCAGTTCCCCGGTTTCCGGGTCGGCCAGCAGCGTACCCAGGAACCGCTTGCGCGATGCGGCGACCAGGACGGGACGGCGGAGCGCGGTGAGGGCGTCGAGCCGGCCGAGCAGCGCCCAGTTGTGCTCGGCGGTCTTCGCGAAGCCGAGCCCCGGGTCGAGGATCAGCTGCCGCTCGTCGATCCCGGCGGCGACCAGCGCCTCCACCCGGGCGGTGAGCTCGCCGACCACGTCGGCGACCACGTCGTCGTAGACGGCCAGCCGGTCCATGTCGGCGGACTGCCCGCGCCAGTGCATCACCACGAAGGGCACGCCGGTAGCGGCCACCACCCGGGCCATCGCGGGGTCGGCCAGTCCCCCGGAGACGTCGTTGACGAGCAGCGCGCCGGCCTCCACCGCCCGCTCGGCCACCGAGGCCCGCATGGTGTCGACGGAGACCGCGACCCCGGCGGCGGCGAGTTCCCGCACCACCGGGACGACCCGGCGCAGTTCTTCCTCCTCCGGCACCCGCTGCGATCCCGGCCGGGTGGACTCGCCGCCCACGTCGACCAGGTCGGCGCCCCGGGCGCGCAGCGCGAGGCCGTGGGCGATCGCCTTGGCCGGGTCGTGCCACAGCCCGCCGTCCGAGAAGGAGTCGGGGGTCACGTTGACCACGCCCATGACCGCGCAGCGGTCCAGCCGCGGCAGTCCGGAGGGCAGCGAGTAGGGCACCGAATTGCTCATGCCCCCATTATCCGGTGGCCCGGACCGGGCCACCCGGCACCCGCCCCCGGCCCGGAGCGCACCCGTCCCGGGCCCGGGCCGCCGCTGTCCCGGACAACGGTCCGGCCCCCGCCGAGGAGGTCCTCGGCGGGGGCCGGCGGCCGTGCGCCCGGCTCAGGCGGCCTCGGTGACCTCCGGCCTGGCCCCCGCCGGCAGCAGCCCCTGGCGCCGCGGCCTGCGGCCGAAGCGCGGCATGCCGAGGGTGATGAAGGCCTCCGCCTGCATCGCCGCGAAGCCGATCCTGGGCAGGTCCCTGGTGTTCGGGAAGACCAGGAAGCGCGGCTCCCACTCCGGCTGGAACTTCGCGTTGAACTTGTACAGCGACTCGATCTGGAACCAGCGCGACAGGAACACCAGCAGCCCGCGCCAGGCGCGCAGCACCGGCCCGGCGCCGATCCGCTCGCCGCGAGCGAGCGCCGAGCGGAACATCGCGAAGTTCAGCGACACCCGGCGCACCCCCATCGCCGGGACGGCCTGGAGCGCGGCGACGATCAGCAGCTCGTTCAGGCCCGGGTCGGCAGCCCGGTCACGGCGCATCAGCTCCAGCGAGATGCCGTCCTCGCCCCAGGGGACGAAGTGCAGCACCGCCTTGAGGTCGTCGCCGCTCTCGCCCTCCTCCGGCGCCTTGTGGGCGGTGACCACCACGCAGGCGTCGTCGCCCGGCTCGCCGAACCGGCCGAGCGCCATCGAGAAGCCGCGCTCGGTGTCGGTGCCGCGCCAGCGGGCCGCCGCGTCGGCGATCCGCTCCCGCTCCTCCCAGCCGAGCTCGGAGACCCGGCGGACCTGGCAGGAGTAGCCGTTGCGCTCGATCCGCTTGACCATCTGGCGGACGTTGCGCATGGCCCGCCCGGAGAGCGAGAAGGAGGCGGTGTCGACGATCGCCTCGTCGCCCAGCTCCAGCGCGTCCAGCCCCGCCTCCCGGGTCCAGACCTCGCCGCCGACCTCGCTGCAGCCCATCACGGCCGGCACCCAGGCGTGCTCGCGGGCCTCGGCCATGAACACCTTGATCGCGCCCGGCCAGGCCTCGACGTCACCGACCGGGTCGCCGGAGGCCAGCATCACGCCGGACACCACCCGGTAGGAGATCGCCGCCTTGCCGGTGGGCGAGAACAGCACGCTCTTGTCCCGGCGCAGCGCGAAGTAGCCGAGCGAGTCCCGCTCGCCGTGCCGGTCCAGCAGGGCCCGGACCCGCACCTCGTCCTCGGCGGTCAGCTCCGGCTTCGGCTTCTCCGGCCGCAGCGCGAGGTAGGTGGTGGTGAGGGCGGTGATCAGACCCATCGCGCCGAGCAGGTAGCCGACCAGGTCCTCCATCCGGTCCGAGTTGTAGTGCACCGGCCCCTCGAAGCCGAACAGCCCGTAGAGCACGTGCTCCAGCCGCTGGTCCAGGCCCGGGTGCCCCAGCTCGTACTTGGTCCGGGTACTGACGATCAGCAGGCCGATCAGCACGCTCACGGCGCCCAGGACGACCAGGTTGACCACCGCGCGCCAGCGGGTGCGCGGGTCGGCCTTGGCGTAGAACTCGCGCCGGTGGACCAGCATGACCACGAACAGCACCAGCGAGATGACCGCCGGGCCGAGCTGGTGCCAGCGCAGCAGGTGCAGCGCCGCGCCCACCGGCAGCAGCACGCACACCACCCGCCAGGCCCGCCGCTTGCGCCGGCGCAGCGCGTGCGCGAGCAGCACCAGGAGCAGGCCGATCATCAGGGTGCCGGCCGCGGCCAGCGTCGTGGTGCCGCCCGGCAGCTGCCCGGCGAAGGTGTGCACCTTGGTGTGCCGGAGCTTGGGGAACACCGCGCTGGCGATGTCGACCAGTCCGATCAGCAGACAGGCGTAGCCGACCGCACCGGGGAGCCAGGCCCTCGGAACGGCGGCCGCTTGGGTACGAAGCGTCTGCAGGCCGCGACGGCGCTGCGGCTGCTCGGGGCTCGGCTCAACGGACACGGGAACGCTCATGGGAGTTCAGCGTAGAGGCTGTCGCGGGGTCTCCGGTCACTCCGGGGTGGGAGCCGTGATGGACCTTCATGCGTTTTCCTTCATCTGGCAAGACGCACACCAAGGAACCGGCAACGAAGGGTAAACCGGCGCCCCGGGGGCGCTGCGAAATTGAGCCGAGGGGTGGGTGCCGGGGGCCCCTCGCCGCGTGGCGCGACGAGCCCCCGCGTACGTGCTACGTACGGTGGACGCCGCATTTTAGGGCGTCGGTTGCGCGCGAGCGCCACCGGGATCCCGGGCCCGTCCCGGCGTCCGGACAGCCTAGCCGCGGTGGCCCGGGCTGACGCACCGCCAGACGATGAAACCTGCACTGTCAGTGTCCCACCGGAAGGCCGACAGCATGGAACTGACCAGCGACGCGCTGATGAACTCGCTGCTTGCCCTGGGTTCGGCCGCGCTCGTGATCACCCTGTGGCTGTGGCCGCGGCTGGCCAGGCAGCGCCCACTCCCGGTACTCGGCCGGGTCGGCCTGTTGACGCTGACTCAGGTGGTGCTGGTGTCGGTACTGGCGCTCAGCGTCAACAACTCCTTCGGGTTCTACACCTCCTGGGACGACCTGCTCGGCTCCGGCGGCACCAAGCTCGCCCTCACCAGCAACGAGGCCCGCAAGGGCGGCGCGCCGGTCGGCGACGCGCTGGTCCAGCCGACCAACGAGGGCGGCATGGAGACGGTCGGGGACCTGCCCAAGGGGCCGCCCGAGGAGGTCGGCCGGGTCGAGTCGGTCCGGATCACCGGCAAGGAGACCGGACTGTCCGACCAGATGTTCGTCTATCTGCCGCCGGAGTACTTCGACCCCAAGCTCGCCCTGACCCGGTTCCCGGTGATGCTGGCGATCGCCGGCTACCCCGGCATCACGGTCAATCTGATGAAGGAGCTGCCGGTCGTCCAGCAGGCGGTGGAGCTCCAGCGGGCCGGCAAGATGCAGCCGACCATCGTGGTGCTGTCCCGCCCGACCCTGAACCCGCCGCGGAACACCGAGTGCGTGGACGTCGCCGGCGGGCCCCGCACCGAGACCTGGTTCACCAAGGACGTCCCCGAGGCGCTGCACTCCGCCTACCGGATCGGCCGCTCCCCCGCCTCCTGGGCCGTCTTCGGCTACTCGACCGGCGGCAGCTGCGCGTTCCGGCTGGCGATGCGCTTCCCGAACGTGTTCGGCGTCACCGCCGGACTGCACGGCGACGTCAAGGTCGTCGAGGACCAGTTCACCGGCGGCAGCCTGTTCGGCGGGGACCGGACGCTGACCGAGCAGAGCGACCTCACCTGGCGGCTGCAGAACCTGCCCGCCCCGCCACTGTCGATGCTGGTGGTCTCCACCCGCAAGGAGGCCGACTACCCGCAGACGGTCCAGTTCGTCGAGCTGGCCCAGCAGGTGGCCGCCGGCAATCCGCAGTTCCAGGTGGAGTCGATGTACCTGGACGACGGCGGCCACAACTTCGACAGCTGGATCCGCGAGCTGCCGGCCACCCTGGAGTGGGTGGGCAACCACCTCGGCTGACGCCCTGCCGCTAGGACACCTGAGTGATTACCGGCGGGTCGGGCGCAGCGCGCGCCGCCGCGGGGGACGTATCGCGACCGCCCCGGCCGACCGCCGGGGCGGTCCCCGATCCGGGCAGGAGGCCCCATGCTCAGTACCCGATCGCTCTTCGAGGAGATCTACCGGAACGACGAGGCCTACCAGTTGTTCTGCAGCATCGCCGCCGGCGGCGAGGACCAGGGCGGCTGGGAGAACGAGCGGATCACCGAACTCACCCGTGACCCGGTCCTCGCCCCGAAGATCGCCCGGCACGGCGCCGACGAGCGCAAGCACGGCCGGATCTTCACCCAACTGCTGCACAAGCGCGGCCTGCCCAAGGTCGACGTCCCCGCCGAGGCCGACTACTGCATGCTGCTGGAGCGGCAGGGCGTCGGCCTCGCCCACGAGCGGCTCACCACGGACATCCCGCTGACCGAGCGCGAGATCATCACCTATCTGGCGCACAGCCGGGTGACCGAGCAGCGGGCGGCCGAGCAGATGCGCCAGCTGGTCAAGGCGTACGGGGACAACCCCGACCTCGGCCGGGCGATGCGGATGATCTCGGCGGACGAGGACAACCACCTCGCCTACTGCCACGAGGAGCTGCTGCGGCTGTCCGCGGCGGGCCACGGGCCGTACATCCGGCACGTCCTGGAGACCTGCGCCCGGGGCGAGATCCGCACCCACCGGGACGTCGGGCTGGCGGTGACGTCCCGGATGGCCCGGATCCTCGCCTGGCCGCGCTGGCAGCTGGCCGTGGTCACGGCCGGCCTGCACATGCTCTACCTCTACGACCTGCTGTACGGCTGGCGGCGGATGGTGCGGCTGCGGATGCCCGCCCGGCGCGACGCGCTGGGCACCCCGGCCCCGCCGCACGCCGGGCCCGAGCCGCTCTGATCCCATCCACCCCGGCGGCCCCCCGGCCGCCCGTGCGGAGCCGTCGCGACCCGGTCAGCGCCCGATGATGAGGCTCATCGCCTCGGCCCGGGAGGCCGGGTCGCGCAGCTGTCCGCGCACGCAGGAGGTGATGGTCTTGGCGCCGGGCTTGCGGATGCCCCGCATCGACATGCACATGTGCTCGCACTCCACGACCACGATCGCGCCGCGCGGCTCCAGGATCCGCATCAGCGCGTCGGCGACCTGGCTGGTGAGCCGCTCCTGCACCTGCGGCCGGCGGGCGTAGACGTCGACCAGCCGGGCCAGCTTGGACAGGCCGGTGATCTTGCCGCTGGGGGACGGGATGTACCCGACGTGCGCGACACCCCGGAACGGCACCAGGTGGTGCTCGCAGACGGAGGTCAGCTCGATGTCCTTGACCAGCACCATCTCGTCGTGACCGAGGTCGAAGGTGGTGGTCAGGACGTCCTCGGGCTCCTGCCAGAGGCCCGCGAATATCTCCTTGTAGGCCCGCGCCACCCGGGCGGGGGTGTCCAGCAGGCCCTCGCGGTCCGGGTCCTCACCGACCGCGAGCAGGAGTTCACGGATCGCGTTCTCGGCCCGCTTCTGGTCGAACGTGCCGACGGTGGGGGGACCGTCGAGCGTCACCGGGTCGATCATGCGGGCCTCGCTAACTCGTTGGCGAACACGGGGTTGAACAGCACGGATGCCGCGCCTCCAGGGTACAAACCCTAGTGACGCGGCATCCATTCCGGCCATGCGCGCAGTTGAGCGGTTGATCAGCCCTCGGTGGGCGGCTCGACCGGCAGCTGCGGGAGCTTGACCACGTCGGCCGGAGCGGCCTCGGTGGCGCTGGCGCCGTTGGTGAGCGCCAGCTCCTTGGGCGACTGCACCGGCGGGCGGGTGGACGGCGTCCGACGGGCGGAGCCGGTCCAGGCCGGACGGGTCGGGCGCTTGACGATCGGCGCGAAGATCTCGGCGATCTGCTCCTTGTTGAGGGTCTCCTTCTCGAGGAGCTCCAGGACCAGGTTGTCGAGCACGTCGCGGTTCTCGACCAGGATCTCCCAGGCCTCGTTGTGCGCGCTCTCGATGAGCTTCTTGACCTCTTCGTCGACCAGCCCGGCGACCTCTTCCGAGTAGTCGCGCTGGTGGCCCATCTCACGGCCCAGGAACGGCTCCGAGGCGTCGCTGCCGAACTTGATGGCACCGAGGCGCTCGGTCATGCCGTACTGGGTGACCATGGCCCGCGCGGTGGCGGTGGCCTTCTCGATGTCGTTCGAGGCACCGGTGGTCGGGTCGTGGAAGACCAGCTCCTCCGCCGCGCGCCCGCCCAGCATGTAGGCCAGCTGGTCGAGCATCTCGTTGCGGGTGGTGGAGTACTTGTCCTCCTCCGGCAGCACCATGGTGTAGCCGAGGGCCCGGCCGCGGGACAGGATCGTGATCTTGTGCACCGGGTCGCTGTACTGGCAGGCCGCCGCGACCAGGGCGTGACCGCCCTCGTGGTACGCGGTGATCTTCTTCTCCCGGTCGGACATGATCCGCGTGCGCTTCTGCGGACCCGCCACGACGCGGTCGATGGCCTCGTCCAGGATGTTGTTGTCGATCAGCTTCTTGTCCGAGCGGGCGGTCAGCAGCGCCGCCTCGTTCAGGACGTTCGACAGATCGGCACCGGTGAAGCCGGGGGTGCGCTTGGCGACGGCCGAGAGGTCGACGTCGGGCGCGATCGGCTTGCCCTTCTGGTGCACCTTGAGGATGTCCAGACGGCCCTGGAGGTCGGGGCGCTCGACCGCGATCTGACGGTCGAAGCGGCCCGGGCGCAGCAGCGCCGGGTCCAGGATGTCCGGGCGGTTGGTGGCGGCGATCAGGATGACGCCGCCCTTGACGTCGAAGCCGTCCATCTCGACCAGCAGCTGGTTGAGGGTCTGCTCGCGCTCGTCGTGGCCGCCGCCGAGACCCGCACCGCGGTGCCGGCCGACGGCGTCGATCTCGTCGACGAAGACGATCGCCGGGGCGTTCGCCTTGGCCTGCTCGAAGAGGTCGCGGACCCGGCTGGCGCCGACACCGACGAACATCTCGACGAAGTCGGAACCGGAGATCGAGTAGAACGGCACCCCGGCCTCGCCCGCGACGGCGCGCGCCAGCAGGGTCTTGCCGGTCCCGGGCGGGCCGTAGAGCAGCACACCCTTGGGGATCTTGGCGCCGACGGCCTGGAACTTGGCCGGCTCCTGGAGGAACTCCTTGATCTCGTGGAGCTCCTCGACCGCCTCGTCCGCGCCAGCGACGTCGGAGAAGGTGGTCTTCGGGGTGTCCTTGGTGAGCAGCTTCGCCTTGGACTTGCCGAACTGCATGACGCGCGAGCCGCCGCCCTGCATCTGGTTCATCAGGAACAGGAAGACCAGCACGATGATCACGATCGGCAGCATCGACAGCAGGAGGCTGACGAGGGTGCTCTGCTTCTCGGGGCTGACGGTGTAGCCCTCGGTCAGCGTGCTCTGGTCGTTGTCGTTGATCTGCGCCTGCAGCTTGTCGGCGATGCCGACGCCCTGGTCCCCGATGTAGGAGGCCTGGAACTTGCTGCCGGACTGCGGCTTGCCGGTGCCCACGGCGGGCAGCTTCGCGCCGTCCTTGAGCTGAATCTTGATCGTGTTCGAGTCACCCGTGGTGATCTGCGCCGACTTGACCTGCTTCGCGTCGATCGCTGCGACGACCTGCCCGGTGTCCACCGTCTTGTAGCCGTTCGAATCCGAAACGACCTGCATCAGCACGATGACGGCGAGGACGGCCAGCACGATCCACATGATCGGCGCACGGAAGTATCGCTTAACGTCCATCCATGCGGGGCGTTGCCGCCCCGTCCCTCCTGCCACTCAACGGCGCCGCGGGGCTGTGGGCCACCGGCGCATTCGGTCAGTCAGTGCTCATGTGAAGAGCGGTTTTATTGGACCGTACCGCAGTACGCCCCCCACGTGGCGGGAGCACGGCGATACGACGTTCTTCTATGGTCCCCCGATCCAACGGGCGGGAACAGGATCCTGTTCCCGCCCGTCGTCCGAACGGGTTCTCAGCCGCCGTAGACGTGCGGGGCGAGGGTGCCGATGAAGGGGAGGTTGCGGAGCTTCTCCGCGTAGTCGAGACCGTAGCCGACCA
The DNA here is from genome assembly GCF_000710405.2 of Kitasatospora sp. MBT66. Lineage (NCBI taxonomy): Bacteria > Bacillati > Actinomycetota > Actinomycetes > Kitasatosporales > Streptomycetaceae > Kitasatospora > Kitasatospora sp. MBT66. Next base: position 531,871 of record NZ_JAIY01000008.1, read on the forward strand.
CGAACTCGTTGGGGATGTCGAAGCCGACGTACTTGACGTCGATCTCGACCTTGGCCGCGTCCGGCTTGCGCAGCAGGGTGCAGACCTCCAGCGAGGCCGGGCCGCGCGAGCCCAGGTTGCCGAGCAGCCAGGACAGCGTCAGGCCGGAGTCGATGATGTCCTCGACGATCAGCACGTCGCGGCCGGCGATGTCGGTGTCCAGGTCCTTCAGGATCCGGACCACACCGGAGGACTTGGTGCCCATCCCGTAGGAGGAGACCGCCATCCAGTCCATGGTCACCTGCGAGTGCAGGGCACGGGCGAGGTCGGCCATGACCATCACGGCCCCCTTGAGGACGCCGACGATCAGCAGGTCCTTGCCTGCGTAGTCCCGGTCGATGCGCTCGGCCAGCTCCAGGAGCTTCGCGTCGATCTCGTCCTTGCTGATGAGCACCTTCGCGAGGTCAGCGCCCATGTCGTTCTGGTCCACCGGGGATACGTCCTCAAACGTGTCGGGGTCTGGATGGCCGGTGGCCGGCTCCCCCGGGCATACCCGCCCGTCAGTCGCCCTGCCGCCGAAAGACCAGCGTGCCACACCGCCGGGTGGCTTCGACGCCCCCGGGTAGGTGCAGGGGTCCCTGACCCCGCCATCCGGTGACCAGCAGGTCGATCGTCTCCAGGTGCCGGGCGAAGAGGTCCCCGGCCGGACAGCCCGCCCGCAGCGCGGCCCGGCGCAGCACCCGGCGGCGTACGGCGGGGGGCAGCTCGGAGAGTTTCCCGGCGTCCAGGGTGCCTTCGCCCGTACGGATGTCGCGCTCGGCCAGCGCGGCCCACTGGTCCAGGGCGTCGGCGTCGTCGCGGAACAGCCGGGCGGTGCGGGCGAGGGCCTCGACCACGCCGCCGCCCAGGTGCTTCTCCAGCACCGGCAGCACCTCGTGGCGGACCCGGGAGCGGGTGTAGGCCGGGTCGCAGTTGTGCGGGTCGTCCCAGACCTGGATCGCCTGGGCGGAGCAGGCCTGCCGGGTGGCGGCCCGGTCGAGCTCCAGCAGCGGGCGGCGGTAGCGGCCCTTCTGGGCCGGCATGCCGGCCAGCGAGCGGGCGCCGGACCCCCGGGCCAGGCCCAGCAGGACGGTCTCGGCCTGGTCGTCGCGGGTGTGGCCGAGCAGGACGGCGACCGCGCGGTGGCGCTCGGCGGCCGCGTCCAGGGCCGCGTACCGGGCGTCCCTGGCGGCGGCCTCGGGGCCGCCCTCGCGGCCGACCCGGACGGCGACCGCCTCGACCGGGTCGAGGCCGAGCTCGCGCAGCCGGTCGGCGACCTGGCCGGCCCGCTCGGCGGAGCCCGACTGGAGGCCGTGGTCGACGGTGACGGCGCCGACCCGCAGACCGATCTTGGGGGCCTCGAAGGCGGCGGCGATGGCGAGCGCCATGGAGTCCGCGCCGCCGCTGACGGCGACCAGGACCAGCGGCGAGCCGGGCGCGGCGGGGGTGCGGGGCAGCCCGGAGGGGTGGCGGTGGGCGTTGCCGATCAGCGTGGTGCCGACGGCGGCCGACAGCGCGGCGGCGGCCACCGGCACGCCGGGGACGCGCTCGCGCGGCTCGCGGGCCGGCGCGGTGAAGGTGGAGCCGGCCTCGGCGGCGAGGTCGGCGAGGGTGCGGCGTACGGCCAGGCGTATCGCGGCTACAGCGGGGTGTGGGCCCACGGCGGACGACTCCTCGACGGAGGGGGGACAGGACTGCGGTGGGCGCGGCGGGGACCGCGCTTCCATGAGCACCCTGTTACCGGGCGCTCACAGATGGTGGCAGAAAGGAGGCACCCGCTACGCCACCCGCGCCACCGGTACGACCACCGTCCCACGTTCGGGTGAATGAAGAAACGTATCTTCACCCGCCATGTGCACGACTGGACCACTCGTGCGAACGGATCCGACCGCCTCCCGGCCCCGCCTCCCGGTCCCGCCCGGACGGGGCCGTCAGCGGCCCACCCGGGCGACCCAGGCGGCGGGGTCGTGGATCTCGTCCTTGGTCGGCAGGGTGTTCGGCGAGGTCCAGACCCGGTTGAAGCCCTCCATGCCGACCCGCTCGACCACACCCCGGACGAAGACCGCCCCGTCCTGGTACTGGCGGAGCTTGGCGTCCATCCCGAGCAGTCGGCGCAGCACCAGGTCCAGCCGGTTGGCGCCGCGGTCCCGGCGCTGCTGGAACTTCTCCCGGATCTCGGCGACGCTCGGCACCACGGCCGGGCCCACGCCGTCCATCACCACGTCCGCGTGCCCCTCCAGCAGGGACATCACGGCGGTCAGCCGGCCGAGGATCTCCCGCTGGGCCGGCGACTGGACGATCTCCAGCAGGCCGGCCGACGGGGCGTCGCCGCCGCGGCCGCCGAGGCCGGGCAGACCGGCGCCGAGCGAGCCGGCCGCGTCCCGCAGCCGCTCCACCAGCGCACCGGGGTCGACGTCCGTCTCGGCCAGGAAGGACTGCACCTCGGACTGGATGTGGTCGCGCAGCCAGGGCACCGCGGTGAACTGGGTGCGGTGGGTCTCCTCGTGCAGGCAGACCCAGAGCCGGAAGTCGGCCGGGTCGACGTCCAGCTCCCGCTCGACGTGGACGATGTTGGGCGCCACCAGCAGCAGCCGGCCCGGACCGGGGCCCTCGGGGCCCAGCCGGGGCTTGTCGAACAGCGCGGCCGGGCTGTCCGGCGCCTCCAGCGAGGGCTCGGCCGGGGCGAAGGTCTCGTACTGGCCGAGCACCTTGGTCGAGAGGAAGGCCAGCAGCGCGCCGACCTCGATACCGGTGGCCTTCTCCCCCACCGTGCCGAGCACGGCGGAGGCCGAACCGCCCGTCCGGCGCGCCTGGAGCTTCTCCACCAGCGGCTGGACGATGGTGCGGAAGCCCGCCACATTGGCCCGCACCCAGCCGGGGCGGTCCACGATCAGCACCGGGGTCGCGGCGGCCTCGGCCAGGCTGCTGGACCGCATGCCGGTGAACTCCCGGACGTGCTCCTCCGCCGCCAGGGCGTGCCGGCGCAGTTCGGCGACCACCGCGGCCGCCTCGGCCCGGCTCACCTCCGGCCCCGGCCGCACCAGCCTGGTCGCGGTCGCGACCGCGAGATTCCAGTCGACCATGTCGGCCCCGCCGCTCGCGCTCGTCATGCCCTTTACCGTACGTGCTCCCGTGCGCCTGGGGGAGCCGGAACGGGCGGTCAATGGCGGCCCGGTGGCCGACCCGTGGCCGCTCAGTGGCAGCCGCAGGCCGCCAGCCTGGCCACCACCCGGTCCATCGCGGCGCGGGCGGTGTCGACGGGGGCGCCGGTCCGGGTCATCAGGGCGAAGGCGAGCAGCCGCCCCTCGGCGTCCACCACGGTGCCCGCCAGGGTGTTGACGCCGCTGAGGCTGCCGGTCTTGGCGCGGACCAGACCGGCCGCGTCGGCCGCCCCGGAGCCGGCGCCGAAGCGCTTGCCGAGGGTGCCGGTGAAACCGGCGATCGGCAGGCCCGTCAGCACCGGACGCAGCGTCGGGTGCTGCGCCGAGGCGGCCAGGGCGAGCAGCTTGACCAGGACCGCCGGCGGGATCGCGTTGCCGGGGTGCAGACCGCTGCCGTCGTTGAGCACCACGCCGGTCATCGGCACGCCGAGCCGGGCGAGCTCCTGGGTGACGGCGGTGGCGGCGCCATCGAAGGCGGCCGGCTGGTGGGCCGCGATCGCGGCCTGGCGGGCGATCGCCTCGGCGAGGGTGTTGTCGGAGGTGGTCAGCATCCGCTCGACCAGCCGGGCCATGGTGGGCGAGTCCACCCGGCCGAGCACGGGGGCGTCGGCGGCGGCCGGGGCGGTGGCGGCCTTCGCCTTGCCCTGGACGGTGACGCCCTGGGCCTTGAGCAGACTGGCGAAGGACTCGGCGGCCGCGCCGGCCGGGTCGGTGACCCGGGCGGGGGCGTCGGCGAGGCTCTTCGGGTCGGTCTTGCCCTCGTCCACCATCAGCGGCGTCACCGCGGCGATGTTCTCGCCGTCGTGGTTCTTGTGCAGCAGCGGGCCGGAGTAGAGCGAGACGTCGTAGTCGAGCGCGACGGTGGTGGTGCCGGCGGCCTTGAGGGCGGCGGCGGTCTGCCGGGCCAGTGCGTCCAGCGAGGCGGGGGCGGTGTCCGGGTCGGCGGGGACGCCTGCGACCTGCACCTGGTCGGCGGGGAGCGCGGTCAGCGTCGGGTCACCACCACCCACGAGGGTGATCCCGCCCGTCGCCGCGTTCTTGACGACCCGGGTGGCCAGCCGGGTGTCCCCCGGGATCAGCGAGAGGGCCGCGACCGAGGTGGCCAGCTTGGTGGTGGAGGCGGGGGTGGCGGCGGTGTTCTCCCCCTTGCCGTAGAGGAGTTGGCCGTCGGCGGCGTCCGCGACGGCGAGGCCGACGGTGCCGAGGTTCTGGTCGGTGAGCACGGTGGCGAGCGCCTGCTGGAGGCCTTGCGCGGTGGGCAGTCCGGCACCCGGACCGGCCTCGGCGGCGGTCAGCACGGCACCGGCCGGGGCGGGGCGGGCGACGGCAGAGGGCTTGGCGGACGCGGGGGCGGAGGTGGAGGCAGATGCGGACGCGGAGGCGGGCGAGGAGGCGGGCGGGGTGGAGGCGGCGGTGGACGGCGGGGTGGTGGTGGGGCGGCCGGAGGTACTGGCCGGGCTCCCGGGCCGACCGGACTCCTCGCCGCGGTCCCCCTTGTCCCCCTTGTCGCCCCGGTCGCCCTTGTCCCCCCGGTTCTCCTTGTCGTCCCTCCGGCCGTTGCTCTCGTCCTGGTCGCCCCGGGTGCCGCCGGCCCCCGGTCCGCCCGGCGAGGCCGATCCGGACGGCGGCGCGGACGGCAGCGCGGACGCGCCTCCCGCCCCCAGTACCGTCGCGGCGACCAGCAACGACGCCCCGAACAGCCCAGCGGCCGTCCCCCCGCGCCGGCGCCCCGACACAGCCCCTGCTCGCACCGACCCGGCCCCTTTCCTGAGCACTCACTCCCGTAGGAGACACTTGGATTCTGTCAGTCCCTACCTTGGAGGAACCGTTGGAGTTCGACGTCCTTATCGAAATCCCTAAGGGCTCTCGTAACAAGTACGAGGTCGACCACGAGACCGGTCGCCTTCGGCTCGACCGGATGCTCTTCACCTCGACCCGCTACCCGGCCGACTACGGCTACGTCGAGGGCACCCTGGCGGACGACGGTGACCCGCTGGACGCCCTGGTCATCCTGGACGAGCCGACCTTCCCCGGTTGCCTGATCAAGTGCCGTGTCATCGGCATGTTCAAGATGACGGACGAGGCCGGCGGCGACGACAAGCTGCTCTGCGTCCCGGCGACGGACCCGCGCTGGGAGCACCTGCAGGACATCCACCACGTGTCGGAGTTCGACCGTCTGGAGATCCAGCACTTCTTCGAGGTCTACAAGGACCTGGAGCCCGGCAAGTCCGTCGAGGGCGCCAACTGGGTCGGCCGCGCCGAGGCCGAGGCCGAGGTCACCGCGTCGATCAAGCGCCTGGCGGAGCAGGGCGGCCACTGAGCCGTCCGCCCGTCTCGTGCGTCCGGCGGTCCGTCCGCCCGGGCGCTTCGAGGTAGGCGAGGCAGTCGAAGGCCGGGGTTCGCGGAGTGATTCCGCGGGCCCCGGCCTTCGCCGTTCCCGGGACCGGGTGAGGATGGGTTCCCGACACCCTGTCGGTATAACGCGGCCTTAGGTTAGGCTAACCAAAGCAATCGGGGACGTACTCGACCACTGGAGGCCCGCATGCCCACTCCCGAGCAGCCCGTAGTCCCGTTCTCCACCGTGCTGCGCACCGCGAGCAGCGCCGAGCACGAGGCCGCCGAACAGTCCTCGTTCATGAGCCGCCTGCTCGGCGGGCACCTCGGGATCGAGGCCTACGCCGACCTCACCGGCCAGCTCTGGTTCGTCTACCGCGCCCTGGAGGAGCGGGCCGAGGAGCTCGCGGAGCACCCGGTGGCCGGGCCGTTCGTGGACAGCACGATCCTGCGCACCGCCGCCATCGAGCGCGACCTCGCCCACCTGCGGGGGCCGGACTGGCGCGAGGGCCTCGTCCCGCTGCCGGCCACCGCCGCGTACGTCGCCCGGCTGGAGGAGCTGGCTCGCGAGTGGCCGGCCGGCTGGATAGCGCACCACTACACCCGCTACCTCGGCGACCTCTCGGGCGGTCAGATCATCCGCGGCATCGCCGAGAAGACCTGGGGCTTCGAGCGCAAGGGCGACGGCGTGCGGTTCTACGTCTTCGAGCAGGTGGAGAACCCGGCCGCGTTCAAGCGCGACTACCGGGCCAAGCTGGACGCCGCCGGACTGGCGCTGGACGAGATCGAGCTCCGCCGGGTAGTCGAGGAGTGCAAGCGCGCCTTCCAGCTGAACGGCGCGCTCTTCCAGGACCTGGACACCCGGTACCCGCTGAGCGCCTGAGCACCCGGAAGATCGAACGCCTCGAACGCCTCGGAGCAGGAAGTCGGTCCGGCCGACTTCCTGCTCCGAGGCGTTTCGTCGTGTGCTCCCGGGGCTCCGACAGGTGTGCGACGAGGGTGCTTCCTGGTACTGATGGGGCGTGCGCTTTGACAACGTCCCGATACCGCCGTCCATCGATGCCAGGCCCCGCGATGTGCGCGGCTACCCCGTTCCGGCGATCACGCCGTGGGAGGGCGACCAACCCCAGTTCGCGCTGACGGACTACGGCCGCAGCGCCGACTGCGCGCGCGGGCGGCTCTGTTCGGTCTGCAACCGGCTGATGCCCAAGGGGCCGGTGTGGCGGGTGGTCGGCGAGACCGAGAGCGCCGCGATCGCCGAGGCGCTGGCGGCCGGGCGGCCCTACCGCAACCTCACCCCGACCCTGGAGGGCCCCGGCCACCGCGCGTGCATGCTCTACGCCTCGATGGTCTGCCCGTACCTGGCCCGGCCCAACGCGCGGCGCAGGCAGTCGGCCGAGCAGCCGGACAGCCTGACCGAGCACGTGGTCCGGGGTGCGGTCCGGGGCACGACGGGCGCCGTGGTGGGCTTCGGCGACTACGAGTACGGGATCACCGACACCCGGGTGCTGTTCCGCTTCCTCGACGTGGTGGAGTTCCTGCCCCACGACAACGCGGACGAGCATCTCGCGGACCTGAGAACGGAGTTGGACCGCCTGGCCGGTGACTGACCCGGCCGGGCGGTCCAACGGTTCTCAGGCGGGCGGCACGCTGCCCGTCGGCATCAGCCGCGGTAGGCCGGCAGGCCGACCCGGCTGGTGACCACGGTGGGCTTGGCGGCGCCGCTCACCGGGAGGGTGACGATGCCCTTGGGCGTGCGGGCGGCGATGGTCCGGCCGTCCGGCGAGAAGGTCGGCTGGGTGTAGTCGGTGGTGGCCTTGGGGGTGAGGTCCTTGGCGGTCTTGTCGTGCACGCCCTGCACGAACAGGTGGTCGTGGCCCTGCACCGAGCGGACGAAGACGACGTCCTCGCCGTCGGGCGAGAGCGCGGGCTGCGAGCCCTTGGTCAGCACGTCGCTCTGCGAACGCAGGTAGTCGTCGTGGATGTAGACGGTGCCGGTGCCGGGGTTGGCGTAGACGGCGGTGCCCGCCTTGCTGCTCGCGTTCGGCCAGATGTTGCCCGTCTCCGGCAGCTCGGGACCGTCGAAGCCGCCCGAGACGGACAGGTCGGTCGGCTGGCCCTGGACAGCGTTGGCGGGAATGGTCTCCAGGCGGGAGACGCCGTTCTTCCGGGCGACGAAGACGATGTTGTTCCGGGAGAGCAGCCCGCCCTCGGCGTAGCCCGGGATCGTCTGCCAGGTGGGGTGGTTCCAGTTCTGGCCGCCGGGGTTCTTGGCCACGGTGACCCGGTTGCTGCCGTCCGCGTCGGAGATGACGAGGTTGCTCGAACCGTCGATGAAGACGGCCTTGTTGCCGTCCGGGGACCAGGAGAGGTCCCGCACGACGGTGCGGAAGTCGACCGTCTTGCCGTCGATCTGCACGTAGCGGGTGCCGTTGCTGACGGTCAGCACGTTGTGCTTCAGCCCCTTCGCACCCGCGGCACCGAGCGAGGCGGCCTGGGCGGCCGGGCTGACGGTGGCCACGAGGCCGAGCGTCAGGGCGGCGACGGCGGCGAACTTCGCGGCGCGGGACGAGGACTTGCGGAACGAAAGGGCCTTGCTCATGATCTGTTCCCCCTGGAACGACGTGATGATCCGGTGCTGCGCCAGAGCTTCGTCCGCCACCCCGGCGGACTGTCGTCCGCTTGTTCGGCCCCTCGCTGCTCTGTGCGATGAGAGAAGCCTGTCAGCCGTCCTTCGCTGATCTGTGCGCCAACCGTCACGGATGTGAAACAGCGTCACTCGAACCACACAAATGCGACGGAGCAGGAAGTCGGAGCGCCCGACTTCCTGCTCCGAGGCGTTTCATCGAGCCTGGTCGGGGGTGCCGTCCGTGGGGGTGCGGGGCCTCCGGCAGCCGTGGCAGGTGATCGGCGGCGGGGGCGGGCCGATCCTGAGGGCCGCGACGACGCCGGTGATCACGGTGGCGATGGCGAGGGCGAGGAGGGCGGCGAAGGCGGCGCCGATGAGGAAGGTGCTCATGCCGGCCCGGCTTCGCGGAGGAGGGTGAGGAGGTTGAGGAGGGTGGCGACGGAGGTGTCGCCGAAGTCGACGAGGAGGCGGCCGTCGACGGTGGCGCCGTTGACGGCGGCGGAGCCCCACAGGATGCCGAAGGGCCTGCCCCGCTCGTGGAGTTCGCGGAGGAGGGAGGTCACTTCGGGCTCGGTGTAGGTGCGGAGGTAGGGGTCGTGCGATTCGAGGGGGGTGTTCACGCGGCGGCGTCCAGCTCGAACCAGGCGACCTTGCCGGTCTTGACGGGGTCGACGCCGAAGCGGTGGGTGAGGGCGCGCACGAGGTGGAGCCCGCGCCCGGAGAGCGAGTAGAGGTCGGCGCCCCCAGAGGGTTCGGGCAGGTCCGGGCAGTCGTCGCACACCGAGACCCTGAGCACGGCGGGCCGGAGGCAGACGAGCACGGAGGGCGCCTGGCAGCCCCCGTGCTGCCAGGCGTTCACGAAGAGCTCGTGAAAAGCGAGTTCAGCGTCGTCGATGATGTCCGGCGGCCAGCCGGCGGAGGAAAGGGCGGCCCGGAGTTCGGCACGGGCGAGGGAGCAGTCGGGCGGGTTGAGGGCACGCATGACAGACCTCCGAGGGAGAGGCGGGGGGAGAAGAAAGAGAAGAGGCATCAATGGGCCGAACGGGCATAGTGCACCCAAAGCCTCACAGGCGGACACTTGCTGACGATCTATCCGATCCTTGTGAGGTAGACCATACGGCACATCGACTTAATTTTAGGTAGTTCTCTGAGAGATTCCCCCTCCCGGGGGACAGATGGCCTCGCCCTCAAGCTTCACGGCACACTGTGAGCACAGGACATCGAGAGGACGCCATGCCGGGCCGTCTGAACCCCACGCTTCGCCAGCGCCGCCTGGGTACCGAACTGCGAAGAATGCGCGAGCAGGCAGGACTCCGAGGCAGCGAACTCGCCCGCTCGCTGGGCGTAAGCGCAGCCCAGGTGACACAGATGGAGAACGGAAAGACCAGCGTCAACGCAGACCGACTGCGCACGATCGCGGCGGCATGCAAGTGCGCCAACGAGCCGCTCATCGAAGCTCTGATCGACTTCACCGTGCCACGCTCGAAGGGCTGGTGGGAGCGGTACCAGGGAAAGCTGTCGACGGGCTTCCTTGAGGTTGCGGAGATGGAAGCCCATGCCTTGAAGATCTACACCTGGGCCACCACATACGTTCCGGGCCTTCAGCAGACTGGCGCCTACGCTTCTGCAGTCTTCGGTCGCATCTCGCCCCCGCTGCCTCAGCGCGACATCGACACCAGGACGGCGTTCCGAGCTCAACGCCAGCAAGCTCTCCGATCCAGCGGAACGGCACACGTGTCCTTCATCCACGAAGCAGCTCTGAGAATGCAGTTCGGCGGCCGGAAGGTCCTTGCCGAGCAGCTCGACAGCCTGGTCAAGGACTCCGAGGCCGGGACCAGCTCAGTGAGAGTGGTCCCGTTCGACATGGACACCTTCCCCGGTGCAGGGGAGAACATCATGTTCGCCGAAGGACCGGTCCCGGAGCTCGCAACGCTTCAAATGGACACAGCCCAGGGCGTTCTGTTTTTCGACGCTCCAGCGGACCTGGCCAGCCACCGAGCAACCTTTGCTCGCCTGAGCGCTCTTGCGCTGTCCGACGACGAGTCGCGAACTTTCATTCGATCCATCAGGGGCCAACATGAGTAAGTCCATATGGCAGAAGTCCAGCTTCAGCGGCGCGTCCAATGAGTGCATCGAAGTACGGGTCTCGGATGAACTGGTCGAACTCCGGGAGTCCGACGACGGCGGCGTCATCCTCCACACCACCCCGCCCTCTTTCGCCGCCCTCCTCGGCACCATCAAGACCGGCGAACTCGACCACGCATAACCTCGGCCTCATCAACTTCCCCTTGGCGCAGGAAGTCGGCCGATCCGACTTCCTGCGCCAAGCGCTGTGGCCCTCGCTCGGATCGAGCGAGGGCCACAGCATTTAGCCCCGGTCACGAAGTGGCGACGATGAGAACGCAGCCGATGCCGCCGTCGGTCCCCTTCGCGCCGATCTGCCCGTCGGCCCGTCCTCTCTCGCCGCCTCTACCGCCGTTGCCCCCGCTTCCGCCGTTGCCGGTCCCGGCGGCGCAGCTGCTGGTGACGGCGGGCGGCAGGGAGATGCTCCCACCGGCGCTGCCGGTCCGGCTGTCGGTCACCGTGCCACCGGCGGTGCCGGTGTAGACGACGGGTGTGGCGTTCACGCCGCCGATGGTGGCTGCGCAGATCGGGTCGGCACCCGCCTGACCGCCGGTGGCCCGGGCGAAGCCGCCTGATCCACCGGCACCGCCGCCCTGGCCCGCCGGGCTGCCGGCGGTTCCGTCACCACCTGCGGGTTGGCTGGCGGAGCCGTGGCCGCCGGCCCCGCCGCCCCCGCCGGGCGCGAGTACCGCGACTCCGCCGGGGCCGGTAATGGACGCGGCCTGGCCGCCCTGGCCACCGTCGCCGGGGTGGCCTGCGGTGGTGGTGCTGTAGCCGCCTCCGCCGCGTCCGCCCGCCCCGCCGGGCGTGGTGAAGGGCACCGTGATGTCCAGGACGGTGCCCGCCTGGAGCCCGGTGAACGTGCAGGTGAGGGCTGCCGCTGCGCCACCGCCCGTGCTGCCCTGGCCGTCGGCGCCGTCGCCGTAGATGATGCTGGCGCCCTGACCGCCGCCACCGCCGCCGCCACTACCCGCGGCGCCCACGGCCGTGACGGTCAGCGTGCTGGTCCGGGCGGGGACCGTGTACTGCGCGAGGCCGGGGGCGCAGACGGAAGCGGACCCGTCGGAAGGGCAGGACAGGACGGGAGTGATCAGGACACACCCCGGCCGACCATTGCCGAATCCGAGGTCACCCAGGTCGCCCAGGCCGCCCAGGCCGAGCAGACCGCCAAGACCGCCCGGGCCGCCCGGGCCGCCCGGGCCGCCGAAGCCAGCCTCGGGGCACTGGGGTGCGAAACCGTCAGGAGAGATCGTCCCGCCGCTGCCACCTACCAATCCGGATCGCCCGGCGGTGCTGGTGGCGGCCGGACCCGTGACAGCCGTCAGCCCGTTGCCGGACGCGGTACAGGTCGGTGAGGTAGCCGGCTGGCCGCCGGTCTCCTCCGGAGAGCCGTTCGCCATGCCGCCCGCACCCCCGCCGCTGCCGCCACCGGCACTGCCGTCGACGCCACCGAGGTTGCCGAGGTCGACGACGCTGCCGGCGCCGCCTCCACCACCGGCGGCGGAGATGACCAGACCAGAAGCGGTGACGGAGGCGGCCTGGCCGCCTCCGGCAGGACTCAGGGCCTGCGAGCCCTGCAACGGTCCACCGGCTTTCCCGCCGTCGGGCACCGTCACCGCCAGCGCCGTGCCCGGTGCCAGGCCGGTGACGGTGCAGACGATCGCGGCACCGGCTCCACCCCCGGCACCGGAGAGCCCGCCGCCCCCGCCGCCACCCCCGCCGACGACAGTGAACCGGACCTGCCGCGCGTTCTCCGGCACGGTGTAGGTGAAGGAGCCGACGGTGTCGCAGACCGTCGTACCGTTCGCCACCGAACACGCGTCCGCAGCCACGGCCGCGTCAACCGCCACCGCGGCGACTGCCACAGGCGGTGGCAGAAGCGCACCCCCGCTCAGCGCCATGGCGCCCACCGACGCGAGCGCGCTCAGCAGACGGCGTCCTCGCCCCTCGCCACCGCCTTCCCCCGGAATCCGTCGTCCCAGCACGTTCTCTCGGCCTCCCATGCAGGTCGTCTCAGGTGGGAACGCGACGGATCCGAACCGTGCGCTCACGGCAAGTGTCAGCACGGACACTCTGGGTACGCAACGGCGATGGCTCCACCTGCGCCGACTTCCTGCACAAAGCGCTGTGGCCCTCGCTCGAATCGAGCGAGGGCCACAGCATTCACCAACCGAAGAATCAGGCGCTGAGGGACGCGCGGCGGCGGCGGGCCAGGGTGGTGGCTCCACCACCCATGAGCAGCAGGCCGGCGGCGGTCGCCAGCAGCGGTATCACGGGGGTGTCGGAACCGGTCGAGGCCAGCGCGCCGGAGCCGCCGATCGACGAGGTGCCGCTACCGGTGGTGGTGAGGGACGCACCACCCACCGTGCTGCCCGTGCCCGAACCGGTACCCGTGCCGGTACCGCTACCGGTCCCACCGGCCGTACCGCCGGTGGTCGTGCCCGTGCCGCCGGCCGAGCTACCGGTCGGCAGCTGGGCGTTCTTGTCGAAGGCCAGCGACACAGTCACCGGGTCGAGCGCCTCACCCGCCTTGTAGTTGGCGAAGGCCGGCACACCCTCCGCAGTCAGCTTGGCCGGGACGGCGTTGAGCGTCACCACACCGTTGACCGGGGCGAGGCTCGCCTTGGAGAGGTCCAGCTCGGCGATCCGCGCACCGGACAGCGTGCTCGTCTTCCCGTCCAGGGACTTGGCGTTGACGTCGGCGGTCAGGAACGCGCCGTCCTTGTCGATGCTCAGGCCCAGCTTGGAGAAGGTGGTGTCCAGCTGGTAGCCCCCACCCTCACTCGGGTGGCCGAGGAAGCGCACCGAGCCGGCGAAGCCCGCCGAGAGCGCGTGGGTCTTGGTGTTGTACGCACCCTTGGCACCACCGAACCGGTAGTCGGCCGCGCCGCCCGCGAACTCGACCTTGCCGTTGGCCACCGGGCTCTGCAGGTACTTGCGGAAGCTCTCCTTGACCTGCCAGTCCAGGGTGCCGTTGACGACCGCGAGTTCACCGGTGCTCGGCGCGGTGGACGGACTGCCGGTCGCGGTGGGCGACTTGGTCGCGCTCGGCGAACCGGTGGCGGTCGGCGAGGCGGTGGCGGTCGGGCTGCCCGTCGCGGTGGGCGAGGACGTGGCCGTCGGCGAAGCGGTAGCGGTCGGCGACGCCGTGGCGGTCGGCGAGGCGGTGGCCGTCGGGCTGCCGGTGGCGGTCGGCGTGGCGGTGGCCGTAGGCGTCTGGGTCGGCGTCGGCGTGGCGGTCGGGGACGGCGTGGCCGGGCTCTGCTTGAGCAGCAGCGACAGCGGGTCCACGTCCGACCCGGCCGCGTAGAAGCCGGCGAAGGCCTTGGCGCCCTCCTCGGTCAGCTTCGCCGCCGTCGGCACGCCGTTGGTGGTGTCCCGGCCGACCGTGAAGGTCACCAGCGGGACGTCGTCGCGCCGGGTGACGTCCGGCGCGCCCACGACCTCCTTGGACGCGGTGTCGGCGGTGAGCGTGCCGACCGTCCCGGCGGTGGTGATCTTCAGGTCGCTCAGACCCACGTCCAGCGCGCCGTGGTGGGCGGTGAACCGCACCCCGCCGGTGAAGGCGGAGGTCAGCGCGTGGCTGCCCATGTCGTAGCTCGCGCTCGCCAGCCCGAAGTGGAAGCTGCCGTCGGCGTTGGTGGTCGCGCCGCCGCTCAGCTCCACCGCGCCCTGGCCGACCGGCCCGGTGACGTAGCTCCGGAAGCTGGCCTTGACCCCCCAGTCCAGCGAGCCGGTGTCGTAGGTGACACTGCTCGGCGCGCCGGCGCCGAAGGCCAGGACCGGGGCGCCGAAGGCGGTCAGGCCGAGGCCGGCGGTGACGGCGGCCAGGGCGGCCATCCGGGTGCGGTTGCGGGACATGGGGGTCTCCGTTCGGTGAGCGGGGAAGTGGAAGGGGTTCAGGCCGCGTCGGCGGGGGTGGTACGACGGCGGCGGAGGACGAACAGACCTGCGGTCACGGCCACTGCGACGACGAGCAGGCCGCCGCCGACCAGGGCCGCCGTCGGGACGCCGTCCGAGTCACCGGCGTCCGCGGCGACCGGCGCCGCGGCGGGTGTGCTCGGCGGAGCGGTGGTGGCCGACGGGGTCGGCGCGACGGCCGGGACGCTGCCGAGGTCCGGCAGCGGCGGGAGCGCGGCCGCCGGGTCGAGCGCGACCGCGAAGCTCAGCGGGTCCATCGCGGTGCCAGCCGGGTAGAGGCCGCCGAAAGCCTTCCCGCCCGACTCCGTGAGCATGAGCGGGAGTTCGACGGCCTTGAGCAGGCCGCCCTCGGTGGTCAGCCCGGCCGGGTCGAAGGTGCCCAGCTCGACACCGGTGAGCTGCTGGGTGGCACCGTCCGGGGTGCGGCCGGAGACGTCGGCGCGCAGCACGCCCTTGCCCTCGGCCACGGTGACGGCGGTGCTGGAGAGGGTGAGGTCCAGGCCGTAACTGTCGCCGCTCTTCAGCCCGGTGAAGCGGACGCTGCCGGTGAAGGCGGCGGTGAGCGCGCCGGTGGCCGCGTCGTAGCTGCCCTTGGCGGGCGTCCAGCGGTAGAACGCGCCGCCGTCTGCCGCGCCGCCGGACAGCTCCCAGCGGCCCTGGGCGATGGTGCCGGTGACGTAGTCGCGGAAGGTCCGGCGCACGCCCCAGTCGAGCGCGCCGTTGGCGAACTCGGTGGCGGGCGCGGCCTGCGGAGTGGCGGCCGGGCTGGTCGGGACCGTCGGAGCGGTCGGAGCCGTCGTGCTGGGTACGGGCGCCGGGGCCGACGCGGACGGGGCCGCGGCGGTCGGCGAGGCCGGAGCCGTCGCCGTCGGTGCGGCCTGCGCCGCCGGGAGGTTGACCGAGAGGCTGACCGGGTCGAGGGCCGTCCCGGCGGTGTAGAAGCCGCCGAAGGCCTTGGCCCCCGCGTCGGTCAGGGTCGCCGGGACGTTGCTGAGGGTCAGGGTCCCGGCCGCGCCGCGCAGGTCGACACCGGCCAGCGAGAGCTCGGCCAGCTTGGCCTGGCTCGCGTTGCTGACCTGCCCGGTCTCCCGGGACTTGCTGCTGACGTCCGCGTACAGCCCGGCCGCGCCGCCCGCGGCGGCCCGGAAGGTGAGCCGGCCGATGCTCAGGTCGAGCGCGTTCGCGCCGTTCTCCTGGTGCCCGGTGAACCGGACCCCGCCCGAGAACGCGGCCGTCAGCGCGCCGTTCGCCGGGTCGTACGAGCCGGTGGCCGAGTGGAACCGGAAGCCGCTGCCCGACACCGTGGCGGCTCCCCCGGTGAGCGCCCAAGTGCCCTGGGCGATGGGGCCGGTGACGTAGGTCAGGAAGGACTGCTTGATCCCCCAGTCCAGCCGCCCGCCGGACACCTTGCCCTCGGCCGCCACCGCCTGGCCGGGGAGGACCAGAACGGTCAGCAGGGCCGCCAGGGCGGTCACCAGGGCGGCGGCCATGCGGCGGAGCCGATGGGGCAGAGGCACGCGGATCACTCCTCGGCGGGACGGGAAGGCAGGCCGGAATCGGGGTCGGCGCAGCCCAGACCCCCTTGCGAACTTTAGGTAAGGCTAACCTAATATATGAGTCAAGAGCCCCGTCGACCGCCCCCGCACCCCCACTCCCGGCGGCGTCAACTCCCATCGAAGGGAACGACCTTGAGCAGCAGTACCCCCCGAACCAGGGCCGCCCGCGGGCCCGCGATCCTGCTGCTGCTCCTCGGCCTGCTGCTCGCCCTGACCGCCTGCGGCTCGGCCTCCGGCGGCGCCGGCGCGGCCGCCGGGGCAGGCACCTCACGCGCCCCGGACACGGTCGAACCGCTGCCCGAAGCGCCGGTCCCCGCGCTCCCGGCCACCGCGACCTCGGCCGACGGCCGGGCCGTCACCGTCGCCAGCGCCGAGCGGATCATCCCGCTCAACGGCAGCCTGGCCGAGATCGTCTTCAGCCTCGGCCTCGGCCCCGAGGTCGTCGCCCGGGACGTCTCCACGACCTTCCAGCAGGCCACCGCCCTGCCCGTGATCACCCAGGCGCACGACGTCTCCGCCGAGGGCGTGCTCTCGCTGCACCCGACCGTCGTCCTCGCCGACCGCTCCACCGGCCCGGCCGAGGCGATCGCCCAGATCCGCGCGGCGGGCGTCCCCCTGCTCGTGCTCGACGACGCCAAGCGGCTGGAGGACGTCGGCCCGCGCATCGACACCGTCGCCGCCGCGCTCGGGGTCCCGGACGCCGGCAAGCAGTTGAAGGAGCGCACCGAGCAGCGGATCACCGCCGCCAGGGCCGCCCTGCCCGCCGTCGACCGCCACCCCAAGGTCGCCTTCCTCTACCTGCGCGGCAGCGCCTCGGTCTACCTGCTCGGCGGCCCGGCCTCCGGCGCCGGCTCGCTGATCACGGCGGTCGGCGGCGAGGACGCCGGCACCGCCGCCGGCCTCACCGGCGACTTCACCCCGCTCACCAGCGAGGCCCTGGTCAAGGCCGCCCCCGACGCGATCCTGGTGATGAGCAAGGGACTCGACTCCGTCGGCGGCGTCGACGGCCTGCTCAAGCTGCCCGGCGTCGCCCAGACCCCGGCCGGCCTGGACCGCCGGATCGTCTCGATCGAGGACGGCCAACTGCTCAGCTACGGCCCGCGCACCCCCCAGGTGATCAACGAGATCGCCGAACAGCTCTACCCCAAGGCCGCCAAGTGACCGCCACCGCGACCGGCGGCAGCGCCGCCACGACCGTGCGACGGCCCGGCCGGACCACCCTGCTCACCGCCGGCCTCGCCGTCGCCCTGGTGGTCTGCGCCGTGCTCGCGGCCGGCACCGGCGCCTACCGGATCCCGCTCGGCGACATCCTCGCCTCCTTCGGCCACCGGCTCGGCCTCGGCGGCCACGAACTCGACCGCGTCCCCGAGTCGGTGCTCTGGAACGTCCGGCTGCCCCGGGTCGTGCTGGCCCTGCTGGTCGGCGGCTCGCTCGGCTGCGCGGGCGCCCTGATGCAGGGCGTGTTCGGCAACCCGCTCGCCGAACCGGCCGTCATCGGCGTCTCCTCCGGCGGCGCGGTCGGCGCCGTCGGCTGCATCGTGCTCGGCCTGGATGCGCTCGGCACCTGGACGGTCACCGCCTCCGCCTTCGTCACCGGCCTGTTGACGGTCTTCGCGGTGTACGCGATGTCCCGCTCCGGCGGCCGCTCCGAAGTGGTCACCCTGATCCTCACCGGCGTCGCGGTGAACGCCTTCTGCGGCGCCCTGATCGGCCTGTTCCTGTTCACCGCCGACACCGCCGCGATCAGCCAGGTCACCTTCTGGCAGCTCGGCTCGCTCTCCCAGGCCACCTGGGGCAAGGTCCTCGGCGTGCTCCCGTTCGCGCTCGTCGGCCTCGCCGTCGCACCCCGCTACGCCCGCTCGCTGGACCTGCTGGCGCTCGGCGAACGGCCCGCCCGGCACCTCGGCGTGGACGTCGAGCGGATGCGGCTGGTGCTGATCACCGTCGTCGCCCTGCTCACCGCCGCCGCGGTCGCGGTCAGCGGCATCATCGGCTTCGTCGGCCTGGTCGTCCCGCACCTGCTGCGGATGCTCGCCGGCCCCGGCCACCGCTTCCTGCTGCCCGCCTCCGCGCTCGCCGGCGCGCTCGTCCTGGTCGCCGCCGACCTCGCCGCCCGCACCCTGGCCGAACCGGCCGAACTCCCGCTCGGCGTACTCACCGCGCTGATCGGCAGCCCGTTCTTCTTCTGGCTGCTGCGCCGCACCCGGACCAAGCAGGGAGGCTGGGCATGAGGCTCGGACTGCGCAACCGCCCCGAGGCGCCCGAACGCCCCGCGCCGGGCAGCGAACTGCTCACCGCGAAGGCCGTCCGGCTGAGCCTCGGCGGCCGCGAACTGCTGGCCGGCGCGGACGTCCGGGTCACGGCCGGCGAAGTGGTGGCCCTGCTCGGACCGAACGGCGCCGGCAAGTCCACCCTGCTCTCCGTCCTGGCCGGCGACCTCGTCCCGAGCGCGGGCGAAGTCCGCCTGGACGGCCGCCCGCTGGCCGACTACCGGCCCCTCGACCTGGCCCGGCGGCGCGCGCTGCTCCCGCAGGCGGCCGCGCTGTCCTTCCCGTTCCCGGCCGACGAGGTGGTCCGGATGGGCCGCGCCCCCTGGGCCGGCACCACCGCCGCCGAGGAGGACGAACGGGTGGTGGCCGAGGCGATGGCCATCACCGAGTCCGCCGCGTTCACCGGACGGCCGTTCACCGCCCTCTCCGGCGGCGAACGGGCCCGGGTCGCGCTGGCCCGGGTGCTCGCCCAGCGCGCTGCCCTGCTGCTGCTGGACGAACCCACCGCCGCGCTCGACCTGCGGCACCAGGAACTCGTGCTGCGGCTCGCCCGGACCCGGGCCGCCGCCGGGGACGGCGTGGTCGTCGTCCTGCACGACCTGTCGCTGGCGGCGGCCTACGCGGACCGCGTGGTGCTGCTGGCCGACGGCGCCACCGTCGCCGACGGGCCGGTGGCGGAGGTGCTGCGGGCGCCGCTGCTCAGCGAGGTGTACAGGCACCCGGTCGAGGTGCTGCCGCACCCGCGGACGGGTGTGCCGCTGGTGCTGCCCGAGCGCGGGTAGACGCGCGCCGCCCTCAGCCCTCGTCGTCCAGCCGGAAGCCGATCTTCAGGCCGACCTGGAAGTGCTGGATCCCCCCGTCCGCGAGATGGCCCCGGACCTGCGTCACCTCGAACCAGTCGAGGTTGCGCAGGGTCCGGGAGGCCCGTTCCACGCCGTTGCGGATCGCGGCGTCGATGCTCTCGGTCGAGGACCCGACGATCTCGGTCACCCGGTACACGTGCTCGCTCATGGCGGACTCCCTCAGCTGTGCGACGGCCCCCGATCCACCGTGCACCGGGCCCCGCCCGTCCGCACTCCGGCAACCGCCGGACGGAGCGGGGCCGCAGGGTCCCGGAGCGGGCGCACCCGCCCCGGGACCCACTCGCCCGCCCGCCCCGGGACCCAACCGCCCGCCCGCCCCGAGCCGAAGGGGCGCGCCGGTGCCGAAAGGGAGGCGCGAGGGAGCGACGAAGGAGCGAGGGAGCAACGACCGTCGGCACCGGACAAAAGCGCCCCGGAGGCGAGCGGGCGACTATCAGAACGCCGCGCGGACCTCGCCGACCGGGATGCCGCCGCCCAGCAGCGGCGCGGCGGCGATCCGGTCGATCGTGCCGTCCTCGGTGGTGACCCCGAGCCGGCGCAGGGCCGCGGCGAGGACCGGGCCGCGGGCCCGCTCCGCGCCGTCCTCGATCTTGAAGGCGAGCGCCCGGCCGTCCGGCAGCGCGACCACCTGGACGGCCTCGGCGCCCATCTTGGCGAGCGCGCCCGGCACCGCCCGCATCAGCCGGGTGTCGGCGCGGCGGGTGCCGGCCACGTACTCGGGGTGCGCCCGCATCGCGTCGGCGACCCGGCGCTGCGGGGTGCCGGGCTCGGCCAGCACCAGGGAGCGGTAGCCGCGGGCCAGGCCGGTCAGGCTGACGGCCAGCAGCGGCGCGCCGCAGCCGTCCACCCCGGCGTGCGCGGAGGTCTCGCCGACGGCCTCCTCCAGCGCCTCCCGGGCCAGCCGCTGGATCGGGTGCGCCGGGTCGAGGTAGCTGTCGGTGGGCCAGTCGTTGGCCACGCAGGCGGCCAGCCAGCCGGCGTGCTTGCCGGAGCAGTCCATCAGCACGGGCTCGTGGTCACCGCCCCAGCGCAGGTGGAGTTCGGCCTCCATCCCGTCCAGCGGAAGGTCGGCCGGGGTGCGCAGCGCGCTCTCGTCGAGGCCGGCGTCGGCGAGTATCCGCCGCACACCGGCGAGGTGGAACGATTCTGCGGAGTGGCTGGACGCCGCCAGCGCCAGCTGCTCGCCCTCCAGCGCCAGCCCGGCCCGCAGGGTGGCCACCGCCTGGAAGGGCTTGGCGCAGGAGCGGGGGAACACCGGGGCGTCCGGCGCGCCGAGGGCGAACTCGACCGAGCCGTCGGCGGCGAGCAGGACCAGCGAGCCGTGGTGCCGGCCCTCGACGAAGCCCGAACGGACGACCTCGGCGAGCACGGGCAGGGCAGGATTGGACATGGCGAAGAGCCTTCCGGAGGTGAGGGTGGGCCGGGGGCGAGCCGGGCCCGTCCCCACCCCGGGTGCCTCGTCCGATCAGAGCGGGCCGCCTGCGAGCAGGTCGTCGACCCGTGCTTCCCCATCACGGTACCTGCGGGTGATTTCGGCACTGCATCCGTCCGCCGTCCGCATCAGCCGCTTCCGTCGCCCGGACACCTCGCGCTCGTGCGCGCGCAGCCGTTCCAGCGCCGCCAGCAGCTCCGTCGCCGGGTGCGCGGACAGGTCGGCCAGCTGCACGTCCCCCATCAGGGTGTCCGCCTCCAGCTGGGACTGCTGCCCCCGCGGCGGCCCCAGGGTGACGTGCCGGGCCGAGCGGCGGACGGTCGGCGCCGCGTCCGTGAGGATGGCGGGCAGCCGCTCCAGCAGCGCGCCGGCCGGCTCCGCCGGGTCCGCCGGACGGGCCGCGCCGCCGTCGGGCCGGCGGTCCAGCTCGGCCAGCAGGATGTCCATCCGGCCGTGCAGCAGCCGCCGCAGGTAGGAGAGGTCCTCCTCCTGCTCCAGGGTCTCCCGGCGCAGGATCCGCAACTGGTCCAGGCCCAGCCCCCCGAGGTCCGGTTCGGAGCCGGGGTCCTCCGGCGCCCGCTCGTACCGGTCCTGTGCCGTGCCGATCGCGTCCATCAACCAACCCACCTGCCGTCGTCCCGATCCCGCCCGCTCGCGGCACCCCGTCGCCTGCCGCCGGTCCGGCCCGTCACCGCCGCGCGCGCCGTCGGCGCGTGTTCCCGTCCGGAGGCACGCCCGGACGCCCGCGATGGTTCCCTCCCCCGGCCGTGGCCACCCACCAGGGCGACACGACCAGAACGCCTGACCTACCGGCTCGACCGCCCGGCCGAACCGGGCCCGGCGCGGCGGACCTTCGGCGCCCCGGACCACGGACGTGCCCGGCCTCCCCCGCATGACGCGGCGGACGGCCGGCTCCGCCCTTGTACGGTCCCCCAGCGTGCCACCCCGCCCGCCGCCGCCGCACCGCCCGTGCACCCGAACGGCCCCCTGGCGAAGAGGGGTGGCTGATACGACCGAAGCTTTTCGCAGCAGGAGCGGCGCCAAGGAGCGCGCAGGCGCACGCTACCCGGCGCACGCCAGGCCGACAGGCGCCCCTGGGGGGCCTGCTCGCGCCCCCACCGCCTCCGGCAGAATGACCGCATGCGAGCAGTGGTGCAGCGAGTGAGCGAGGCCCGGGTGACGGTGGCCGGCGAGACCGTCGGCGCGATCGAGGGGCCGGGGCTCTGCGCCCTGGTCGGCGTCACCCACGACGACACCCCCGCCAAGGCGGCCCAGCTCGCCCGCAAGCTCTGGACCCTGCGGCTGCTGCCCGCCGACGGGGACGGCGTCGAGCGGTCCTGCTCGGACATCGCGGCGCCACTGCTGGTCATCAGCCAGTTCACGCTCTACGGCGACGCCCGCAAGGGCCGCCGCCCCACCTGGAACGCCGCCGCACCCGGCCCGGTCGCCGAGCCGCTGGTGGACGAGGTGGTCGCCCAGCTGCGCGCGCTCGGCGCCGAGGTCGAGACCGGCCGCTTCGGCGCCGACATGAAGGTGGCGCTGGTGAACGACGGCCCGTTCACCGTCCTGGTCGAGGTCTGACCCCGCTTCGGGATCCGCCGCGCCGGACCTCCGCTACTGCGGGACGATCACGTCCTGCGTGCCCGGCACCGTGCCGGCCAGCAGCACCGCGTCCACCGGCACGTTCCGCTTCACGACGGCCAGCGCGACCGGCCCGAGCTCGTGGTGGCGCGCCGAGGAGGTCACGAAGCCGAGCGAGCGCCCCTGCGGGTCCGAGGCGAGCCGCACCTCCGTCCCGTGCGGGGGCAGCACCTCCTCGGTGCCGTCCAGGTGCAGGAAGACCAGCCGGCGCGGCGGCCGCCCCAGGTTGTGCACCCGGGCCACCGTCTCCTGTCCCCGGTAGCAGCCCTTCTGCAGGTGGACGGCGGTGGTCAGCCAGTCCACCTCGTGCGGGATGGTCCGGTGGTCGGTCTCGAAGCCGAGCCGCGGCCGGTGGCCCTCGATCCGCAGCGCCTCGTAGGCCCAGACGCCGGCCGCCGGGCCGTAGCCCGAGGTCAGCGCGGCGAGTTCGGCGCGCGGCAGGAAGAGGTCCCGCCCGTAGGTCAGCTCGCGGACGGCGGCCGCGCCCTCGGCGGAGACGGTCGAGCCGGCCGGCAGGTGGACCACCGCGAAGTCGGCGGTCGCGTCGGCCACCTCGACCCGGTAGAAGAACTTCATGCTCTCCAGGTAGCCGATCAGCGCCTGCTGGGTGCCCGGCTCGACGTGCGCCCAGGTGGTGGTGCCGTCGTCGACCAGGTAGAGGGCGTGCTCGACGTGCCCGTTCGGGGAGAGCACCAGCGCCTCGGTGGCCTGCCCCGACGGCAGTGCGCTGACGTGCTGGGTGAGCAGCAGGTGCAGCCAGCTCAGCCGGTCGTCGCCGGTGACGGTGAGCACCCCGCGGTGCGAGAGGTCGACGAAGCCGGACCCCTGGGCGAGGCTCCGTTGCTCGCGGAAGATGTCGCCGTAGTGGGCGGCGACGCCCTCGTCGGCGCCCTCGGCGGGGACGGCTCCGGGCAGCGCAAGCAGCGGGCTCTTCAGACCGGTCATACCGGCAAGCTTACGACCGCTCGGCGGCGCGCTTCGCGGAGCAGTCGGCGCAGCGGCCGAAGATGGCGAAATGCTTGAGGTCGGTGTCGAAACCGTGCTGCGCACGCAGGCTGTCGATCAGCGGCTGGGCGATCTCGGTGCCGGTCTCGGTGACCTTCTCGCAGTCCCGGCAGACCAGGTGCAGATGGTGGTGGCGGCCGGCCAGGTGGTAGGTCGGGGCGCCGTGGCCGAGGTGGGCGTGCGAGACCAGGCCGAGCTCCTCCAGCAGCTCCAGGGTCCGGTAGACGGTGGAGATGTTGACGCCGCTGGCGGTCTGCCGGACGTGGCCGAGGATCTCGTCCGGGGTGGCGTGGTCGAGCGCGTCGACCGCCTCCAGCACGAGCTGGCGCTGCGGGGTGAGCCGGTAGCCGCGCTCGCGCAGGTCGGCCTTCCAGTCTCCGGAGAGCTGCCAGTCGGTGGTGCCGGTGTCCGCCACGGTCCTGTTCCCTGCCAAACGTCGGGGGTCCTGAAGCAAGTGTAGGGACCGGCCGACGGGCCGGTCCCTGCACCTGTGCGCCTCGGCGGACGTCGCGTGCTTCCTACTTGAAGAACGCGATGCCGTCGTCCGGCAGGTCGTTGATGTCCTTGATCAGCTGGGCCGGCGAGAGCACCTTCTTCAGCTGGGCGGACATGTACGGGCGCAGCGGGACGTTCGGGGCGGCCTTCTCGCCGACCCAGAGCAGTTCCTCGTTGACGAAGCCGTAGAGCCGCTTGCCGCCCGAGTACTCCGGGGAGCCCTCGATCCGGGCCACCGCGTCGGTGGAGACGTCGATCTGCGGCTTGCCGTCGGCCAGCTCGCCGTACCAGATCTCCACCGTGCCGTCGTCGCGGACGGAGGAGATCTCGATCCCGCGGGCACCGCTGGCGCCGTGCTGGTTGCTGGTCACGCGCCAGAAGGCGTGCTCGTTCTCCAGCGGACGGACCTTCTCGCCCTCGCTGTCCAGCACCCAGGTGCGGGAGCGGAACTCCAGGAAGGGCCGTCCGTCGTGACGGATGACGATCTCCTGGCCGAAGTTGCACTTCTCGGTGTCCTGGCCCTCCGAGCCCGGCAGGGGGGCGTAGACGCCCGCGCCCTCCCAGGTGCCGAGGAGGAAGGCCAGCGGGACGACGTCCTTGTGGAGGTCAGAGGGGATCTCGATCATGTTCCTGGTCGCTGTCGTCGGTGCGGGATCACTTCAACCGTACGGCAGTCGCTCAGCGCTGGCCCTGGTACAGCTTCATCACCGAGAAGACGGCGAACCAGGTGATCAGCACGGCCATGAGGGCCAGCAGACCGTCGAAGAAGATTTCCAGACCGGACACGGGGGGCTCCCAGGGCGGCGACAGTGTGTGGATTTTGCTGCCGCTCACTCTATCCGGACGGTGCCGACGGGTCTCGGTGAGCCCCACCACGACGGCGATCTACTGTGTCCGCATGTCGTCTCAGAAGAAGCTCGTCATCAAGGTCACCGCCGGAGCGGACGCGCCGGAGCGGTGCTCGCAGGCGTTCACGGTGGCGGCGGTCGCCGTCGCCAGCGGGGTCGAGGTCTCGCTCTGGCTGACCGGGGAGTCGTCCTGGTTCGCGCTGCCCGGGCGCGCGGCCGAGTTCGAGCTGCCGCACGCGGCCCCGCTGCCGGACCTGCTGGAGTCGGTCCTGGCGGCCGGCACGGTCACCCTCTGCACCCAGTGTGCGGTGCGGCGCGGGATCGAGCAGAAGGACACCGTCGAGGGCGTCCGGATCGCGGGCGCGCAGGTCTTCGTCAGCGAGATCATGGCCGACGGCGTGCAGGCGCTCGTCTACTGATCCCGGCGGTCCGGGCGGTCGGGGCGGTCCCGGTCGTGGCCGGGCTCGTCCCACTTCGGGTCCTCCCAGCGCGGGTCGTTCCACCAGTCGTCCTCGGGGTCCCGCTTGTTGGCGAAGACCGCGGCGGCGGGCGGGATCACCATCGCGACCACGCACATGGCGATCGCGGCCGGGACGGACCAGAACCGGACCACGCCCCAGGCCAGCACGAACAGCCCGAGGCAGACGCCCATCATGGCGAAGTAGTAGCGGTGTCGCCGACGTGCCTGCACACGTCCACGGTATGCCCGAGGGCCCCCGCACGGCAGGGGCCCTCGGTGACGCCGATCCGTCGTGGACGGTCAGACCGCGATCGCGACCTCGGTCAGGTTGCCCTGGGAGGCGACCACCTGGCGGTCCACGGTCTGGCCCGGGATGAGCGCCCGCAGGGTCCACTTGCCCGGGCGGGCGAAGAACCGGAACTGGCCGGTCGCCGAGGTGGGCACCTCAGCCGTGAACTCGCCGCCCTCGTCGAGCAGTCGGACGTAGCCGTTGACCGGCTCGCCGTCGCGGGTCACGGAACCCTGGATGATCGTCTCGTTCGCCACGTCAACTCCTGCCAGGTCAGGCCCACCGGCCTTCGCACCGCACATGTCTTGTCTTCCCTTCAGCCTTACGGGTGGAGCAGGCGGCTCAGTTGCCGAGCTCGATCGGCACGCCGACGAGGCTGCCGTACTCGGTCCAGGAACCGTCGTAGTTCTTCACGTTCTCCTGGCCGAGCAGCTCGTGCAGGACGAACCAGGTGAGCGCGGAGCGCTCGCCGATGCGGCAGTAGGCGATGGTGTCCTTCGCCAGGTCGATGCCCTCGGCCTCGTAGAGGGCCTTGAGCTCGTCGTCGCTCTTGAAGGTGCCGTCGTCGTTGGCGTTCTTCGCCCACGGGATGTTGCGCGCGGAGGGCACGTGGCCGGGGCGCTGCGACTGCTCCTGCGGGAGGTGGGCCGGGGCGAGCAGCTTGCCGGAGAACTCGTCGGGCGAGCGGACGTCGACCAGGTTGAGGGTGCCGATGGCGGCGATCACGTCGTCGCGGAAGGCGCGGATCGAGGAGTCGACGGCCTGCGCCGTGTACTCGGTCGCGGCGCGCTGCGGCACCTCGGCGACCAGGTCGCGGGAGTCGAGCTCCCACTTCTTGCGGCCGCCGTCGAGCAGGCGGACGTCACCGTGGCCGTACAGCTTGAAGTACCAGTAGGCGTAGGAGGCGAACCAGTTGTTGTTGCCGCCGTAGAGCACGACGGTGTCGTCGTTGGCGATGCCCTTGGCGCTGAGCAGCGCCTCGAAGCCGGCCTGGTCGATGAAGTCGCGGCGGACCGGGTCCTGGAGGTCGGACTTCCAGTCGATCCGGACGGCGTTGCGGATGTGGTTCTTGTCGTAGGCGGAGGTGTCCTCGTCGACCTCGACGATGACAACCTTCGGGTCGTCCAGGCGGGCCTGGACCCAGTCGGCGTCGACCAGGACGTCGCTGCGGCTCATGGTGTTGTTCTCCATCCGGGGGCGGTTTGCGGAAGGTGGTGCTGCTGGTGGCTGCTTCGGGTGCTGCGACGCAGCGGGGGTGCGGTCGCCCGTCGGAGGCCGGTCCGAATTCCTGTCCGAATAGTGGGACATACGGCGGCGTGCGGTACGAGCGGGCGAGAGGTGCGGAGCAGGGCGGCCGCGCCCGGCCCCAGGGGCTGGCACAGGTCACCGGAGAAATCGGCGGCGGGCGGCAACTGCCCTGCCAGGACGCCGAGTCAGCGCATTCGACACAGACAGGCGGCCACGCGGCACAGGTCTACCGCCCGCCGCTTCGTGAGGTCCGTCTGTCGCTTCATGCCGACGATGCTAGGGACACCCGAGGCCCGCTGTCATCAGCGTATCGAATACCGAGACCAGATCGCTCGGATGCTGGGATTTGACCCTTCCATGGGCATCGGGAACCGGCCACGGCCCGGCCGACACGGCCCCGGGGGCCGGTCCTGGGGTGGGAACAGCACCGCTCCGCGGCCGGCGCTGGACAGCGCGTCTCGCGGAGCGGAACGGTGGACGGCGGGGTCGGGCCGGCCGGCGGTCAGCCGATGAGCTTGACGTCCTTGCCCTCGAAGGCCAGCCGGAAGCCGTCCTCCTGCGGAGTCACCGAGGCGAGGTTCAGCCCGGCGGGCAGCGCGGCGAGGGTGAAGCTGATCGGGGCGATGGCCTGGTCGGACACCCCGGCGAGCAGCGAGGCCATCGCGCTGATCCGGAAGCCGTCCACCGTCACGGTGTTCCCCTTGTTGTGCACCGAGGCCTCACCGACCGGGAGCGGCCCGAGCGAGGCCTTGACCTTGCCGGGCCCGCCGTAGGAGAGGCTCAGCCTGGTGCCGCCGCCGAGCGAGAGCCGGCCCGCGTTCGGCACCAGCTCCGAGGCCGGCGGCAGCAGCCGCGACAGGTCCGCGTAGTCGATCAGACCGGAGCCGGAACCGGTGGCCACGGTGGCGCTGCTCATGTTGTCGCTCACCTCGACACCGGAAAGTCTGGCCGAGAAGGAGTGCAGCGCGACCTTGTCCTTGCCCTCGCCGACGGTCAGCCCGTCCGCGGAGATCCGCACATCGTCCAGCTTCTGCGAGACGACCTGGGTCAGGAACGGGAAGCCCTCGATCGACACGTGCGGCTTCTGGCTCATCCGGCCGCTCTTCAGGATCTGGTCGGCCGCCTCGTCCTCGGCGACCCCCACGGCTATCCGGTCGGCGCCCACCAGTACCCCCGAGAGCACCACCAGGCCGATCGTCGCCTTCAGCCAGCCGCGCATCGCTCTCCCCCGTCGTCGCCGGTCGCTGTTCGCTGTCGTTCGCTGTCGTTCGCTGTCGTTCGCTGTCGCCACGTGTCGTTCGCCGCGGTCGGTCCTCGCGGCGGCGGACCCGGGAACTCCGGTACGGCCGCTCCGCACGACCGTACGACGTCCCGCCCCGGAGCATGGTTCCGGGGCGGGACGTCGTGGGGAAGGCCGCCTCGGCGGCGGCGGTCAGCCGAGCAGGGTCGTGGCGATCCACACCAGCGGCGACGCGACCGCGAGCGGCAGCGCCACGCCCGCCGTCATGTGCACGAACCGGGACGGGAAGTCGTACCCCGCCACCCGGCGGCCGATCAGCGCGCCGAGACCGGCCGCCGCGCCCAGCGCCGGCGGGGCGCCGACCGCGAGACCCAGCCCGACCGCCGCGAGCAACCCCAGCAACGGGCCCAGCCACTTCGGCCCGGGCAGCGGCGCGGCCGCCAGCAGCGTCGCCAGCGCGACCGCCCCGACCGCCGCCGGCACCCAGT
Organism: Kitasatospora sp. MBT66; assembly: GCF_000710405.2. Taxonomy (NCBI): domain Bacteria; kingdom Bacillati; phylum Actinomycetota; class Actinomycetes; order Kitasatosporales; family Streptomycetaceae; genus Kitasatospora; species Kitasatospora sp. MBT66. The sequence goes on from NZ_JAIY01000008.1 coordinate 559,893, forward strand.
CCGACAGCAGCAGCGCCGTGCAGAGCACCGTCACCACGGTGGCCGAACCGAGCACGGTCAGCGCGTAGAACCGCTCCTTGGGATCGGCCGGGCGGAACGTCTGCAGCACCAGGACCAGCAGGAAGAACCCGCCGAGCGTGCCGACCACGGCCGCCGTGCCGCCGTCCTCGTCGGCCAGCAGCACCGCCACGTCGGCCACCACGCCGGACAGCGCGGCCAGCGCGATGCCCTGCCGGGCCGGCCACATGCCGTTCAGCCGGAACCAGCCGGCCGCCGTCAGACCCTGGAGCAGCACGAGCACCAGCGCCAGCCCGACCTGGCCGAGCGCCGCACCACCGGCCAGCAGGGCGGCGGCACCGGCGGTGATCAGCGCCGGCTGGAGGCCGGGGTCGTTGATCGGCGAACCGGTCCGGACGGCGGGCGCCGCCGGGGCCGGGGCGTGGACGGGAGCCGGAGCCGGGACCGGCACCGGCGCCGACGGCGGAGCGGTGAACGGCGCGGCCGGAGCCGCGGGGGCACCGTGGCCGCAGGGGTCGGACGGGGACCGGGGGTCGCGCTGGGGCGCGGACCCGGGGTCGGAGCACCCGGCTTGGGTGCGCCCGCGGCCGAACCGGCCGAGGGCTGGGGCGCCGCGGGCTTCCGCGGGCCCGGCTTGGCAGCAGAGCCACCACCGGTGGGGGCAACGCCAAGCGCGTCAGTCAACTTGCGCACGACCGGCGCCTCGATCGTCGAGGACGCCGAACGGACGAACTCGCCCAGCTCGGTGAGCTTGGCCATCACGGCCTTGCTCTCCAAACCAAGCTCCTTGGCGAGCTCGTAAACCCGGACCTTAGCCACTTCACTCCTGTTCATGAGTCCGGGGGTCTCGTCCGCCGGACTGTCGCTACTTCATGGGCGTACCCATCGCGTACTCATCGCGTACTCATCGAGTGCTCATCGCAATCTCGACCTACTTCCACATCGCGAGGTACCTGACTGGTGGCACGACGTACGGCTGCCCGTGCGCCGTGCTTGTTGCGGTGGTTCTCCGCCGCGCGAGCGGCGCGCTGTCACGGGGAGCTGTCGCTCACCCGCTCCTCGATGAACCCGCGGAGCCGCTCGGTGTCGAGCGCGCCCTGGAGCCGGAAGGCCCGGGGGAACGCCCGTCGGCGGACCGCGAGGTCGAGACAGGCCGGTTCAGGGTGCAGATGCGCTCCCCGGCCCGGCAGTGCGCCACGTGGATCAGGGACGCAGACGCCCTCGACCGCCGTGACACGCAACAGCTGGTGCTTGGCCGCGCGCTTGCGGCAGCCCACGCAGGTGCGTTCCGGGCGTGCTCGGACATGCGTCCGGCCAGACGAAGGCAAGTCTACCCCTCCGAAGGGACATGGCGCCGCCCCGCCGGTTCCGGGGGGAACGGCGGGGGGCTCCGACAACAACGACTACTCGGCCGGGGACTCCGGCTCGGCGCCCTCGGTGTCCGGTCGGATGTCGATCCGCCAGCCGGTCAGACGGGCGGCCAGGCGGGCGTTCTGCCCCTCCTTGCCGATCGCCAGCGACAGCTGGTAGTCCGGCACGATCACCCGTGCGGAGCGCTGCGCCAGGTCGACGATCTCCACACTCGTCACCCGCGCGGGGGACAGCGCCGCGGCGACCATCTCGCGCGGGTCCTCCGACCAGTCGACGATGTCGATCTTCTCGCCGTGCAGCTCGCCCATCACCGCGCGCACCCGGGCACCCATCGGGCCGATGCAGGCGCCCTTGGCGTTCAGGCCCTGGCGGCGTGACCAGACCGCGATCTTCGTCCGGTGGCCGGCCTCACGGGCGATCGCGGCGATCTCGACGCTGCCGTCCGCGATCTCCGGGACCTCCAGCGCGAACAGCTTGCGGACCAGGTTGGGGTGGGTGCGCGACAGCGTCACCGACGCCCCGCGGACGCCCCGACGCACGGCCACGACGTAGCACTTCAGCCGGGTGCCGTGCCGGTAGTCCTCGCCCGGGACCTGCTCCTGCGGCGGCAGGATGGCCTCCAGCTTGCCGATGTCGACCAGCACGTTCTTCGGGTCGTTGCCCTGCTGGACGACACCGGTGACGATGTCGCCCTCCTTGCCCGCGTACTCGCCGAAGGTCTGGTCGTCGGCGGCGTCGCGCAGCCGCTGCATCATGACCTGCATGCCGATGCTGGAGGCGATCCGGCCGAAGCCGCTAGGGGTGTCGTCGAACTCCTTCGGCTCGACGCCCTCGTCCAGCTCCGACGCGTCCTCGGTGGCCCAGACCGTCACGTGGCCGGACTGGCGGTCCAGCTCGACCCGGGCGCGGCGGCGCGAGCCCTCGGTGCGGTGGTACGCGGTGAGGAGGGCCGACTCGATCGACTCGACCACGAGGCCGAAGGGGATGTTCTTCTCGCTGACCAGCGTGCGCAGGGCACTCATGTCGATGTCCACGGCTACGCCTCCTCGTCTTTCGTCACGTTCTTCATGGTGCGGTCGGTGCGCAGGTCGTCACTCCGCACCGTCGTCCCCCTCTTCGAGCAGCTCGTCGAGCTGCTCGTCGTCCTTGCGGTTGAACTCCACCTGGACGCGAGCACGGTCGACCTCGGCGTACTCCAGCCGGCGCTCCTTGGCCCGTCCGCGGCCCTTGACCGGCTGCACCTCGACCAGCGCGCCGTCCTCGTCGGCCGCCAGCACCCGGGCGACGATCTCCCCGCCGTCGACCAGGTGGATCTTGGCCAGCCGGCCCTCGGCGCGGATCCAGTGCCGGGGAAGGTCCAGCGGACGCTCCGCACCCGGTGATCCGACCTCCAGCACGTACGCGCCGGAACCCATCACGTCCGACTCGTCCAGGGCCTCGCCGACCAGCCGGCTGAACTCGGCAACGGTGTCCAGGTCCACGCCGCCGTCGGCGTCCACGTCGATCTGCACCTGGCGGCGGCTGCCCGCCTGGGTGACCTTGACGTCCTCCAGGTCCAGGCCCGACTGCGCGGCCAGCGGCTCCAGCAACGCACGCAGCCGGTCGATGTGGGTGGTGCTCATCCGGGTGGACTCCTCGGCCGCGTCTGCTGTTGTCGGAAGGTCGCACCGCACCCACCGGCGCCGTTCCGGCGCGCGGCCGGGTCGCGGCAGCTCGGCCCAAAGCCTAGCCGGTGAACCGCCCAACCACCGATTCCGCCCCCGGCAGCGCCAGCCCCTCCCGGCCCGGTGCGAGCAAGCTCACACGGGCCGCCCGCGCCCGCCGGGAGGGCAATCCACGCCCGCACAGGTGAGGATTCTGTAATTATTCACGCCAGCGAGGGCAGGCCGTCCTCCCGTACCCGCCCCCGGAGTGACACCCATGCAGCCGCCCAGCCGCCGGACCTTCCTGGCCCTCGGGCTGCTCCTCACCGGCGGAGCGCTGACCGCCTGCACCGACTCGCCCCACCAGGACCCGGGCCGCCCGGCCGGCGACCACAGCCGCCCCGACCCCGACGAGCCGGTCCGCCGCCGCGCCCTGGACGCCACCGACGCCCTGCTGGCCGCCTACGACGCCCTGCTCCCGCAGGCTCCCCAGCTGCAGCCGCTGCGCGAGGACGTCGCCCGCCACCGCGCGGCCCTGGACACCGCCACCCCGACGCCGACGCCCTCCACCGGCACCGGCACCCCCGGCGCCACCGCGTCGGGCACCACCGCGTCCGGCAGTACCCCCGGTGCCACCGCCTCCACCACGGCCGCCACCGTGCCCACCACCGCCGCGCTGGCCTCCCTCGAACGCCAGACCGCCCAGGCCCGGCTGGCCGACCTGGGCGCCGCCTCCCCGCCGCTGGCCCGCCTGCTGGCCTCGGTCTCCGCGGCCGGCGTCCTGCACGCCGTGGCCCTCGGTGACGCCGCCCCGGCCGCTGCCGCCGCCCCGGCACCGTCCGCCTCGCCGTCCGCCTCCACCAGCGCGTCCACGACCGCCTCCGCAGGCGGCACGGCCGCCCCGTTCCAGGACGCCCTCGGCGCCGAGCACGCCGCCGTCTACGGCTACGGCGTGGTCGGCGCCCGCGTCACCGACGACGGGCAGCGCACCGCGGCCCGCACCGCCCTGGCCGCCCACCAGGCCCGCCGCGACGCCTGGCAGCGCCTCCTCTCCGGCGCCGGCGCCACCCCCGACCCCGCGGCCGCCGGCTACCAGCTGCCCTTCCCGGTCACCGACGCGGCCTCCGCCGGCCGCCTCGCCGCCCACCTGGAGACCCGGCTGACCGGCGTCTACGCCGACCTGGTCGCCGCCGTCCCCACCCCCCAACGGCCGCTGGCCGCCGACGCCCTGCGCGAGTCCGCGCTCCGCGCCCGCCAGTGGGGTGCCGCCCCCACAGCCTTCCCCGGCATCGCCGACACCCCCGCCGGGACGAGTACCCCCACCCCGTAACGGAGCGCGGCCCGCGCTCCGCCCCAGCGGGCCCCGGCCCTCCCATCACCGACAATGGAGGCGTACCACCACGGGGGAACCGCTACCGAAAGGCCGGCATGTCGGCAGCAGCACCAGGGCAGATCACCGTCCCCGAGCGGCTCGCGCGCAACGTCAACGCCGTCCGCCCCGAGGAGGCGGAGCGCTGGCTGGCCGCGCTCCCCGCCCTCGTCACCGCCGAACTCGCCCGACTGCGCCTCACCCTGGACCGCGTCCTGGACCCCGGCGGCTCGCTCGCCCTGGTCGCCTACGTCCACCGCGACGACGACCTCGCCCCGGCCGTGCTCAAGGTCTCCCTCCGCACCCCCGGCACCGCCCACGAGGCCGAGGCCCTCAGCGCCTGGGCCGGCCGCGGCGCCGTGCTGCTCCTGGACACGGCGGCCCCCGACCCCGGGACGACCGTCCTCCTCCTGGAGCGCCTGCACGGCGAGATCCCGCTGCGCTCCCTCGCCGAGCCCAAGGCGATGCTGGAGGCCACCAGCCTGCTGCACCGGCTCTGGACCCCCGTCCCCCCGGGGCACGCGTTCCCCGGCCCGCCCGCCCCGGCGCCCGCCGCCACCGCCCCGGAGCTCCCGGCCGAGGCCGGCCCCCTCCTCGCCGAGGCCCGGGAGGCCGCCGCCGACCTCGCCGCCTCCGCGACCGAGGAGTTCCTGCTGCACGGCGACTTCCACCACGGCCATGTGCTCGCCGCCGACCGCGCCCCCTGGCTGGCGATCGGCCCCCGGCCGCTGGTCGGCGAACGCGCCTACGACCTGGCCCGCCTCACCCTGGACCGCGCCGACACCCTGGTCGGCTCCCCCGGCCTCCCGGCCGCCGTCCGCCGCCGGCTGCACCAGCTCGCCGAAGCCCTGGAGGTGGACCGCGACCGCCTGCGCGGCTGGACCCTGGTCCGCGCCGTGGACCTCGCCGGCGCCGCCCTCGCCGCGGGCCGGCGCCCCGACGCCGAGCTCTACCTGGAGTTCGCCGGCGCGCTCTGAACCACGTCCGCGCCGCCCGCCCCGCGCAACGGCAGCGGAGCGCCCATCACCGCGTAGCGCCGCTCGGTGTTCGGGAAGTGCACGGCCCGCGCGAGGTCCCGGTAGCCCAGCGAGCGGTAGAGCCGCCGGGCCGGCGTCTCCGCGTCGATCGCGGAGAGGATGCTGCGGTCCGCCCCCGACCGCGCGGTGAGGGTCCGGATCAGCGCCGAGCCGACGCCGCGCCCCTGGAACTCCGGCAGCACATGCAGTTCGGTGACGGCGAAGACGCCGTCCAGCCAGGCCCCGTACCCCCGGGCGACCAGATAGGGCTCGATCACGGTGCTCCACCAGTGGTCGCGCCGGTTCGGCATCCCGTAGCCGAAGCCGACCAGCCGGCCGCCGCTGACCGCCCCGAGCGCGATCACCCCGGGCTGCTGGGCGTGCCGTCCGACGATGTGGAGCCGGACCATGACCTCCTCGGGCGTGAGCCCGAAGGCCACCGCCTGGACGTCGAGCGCCTGCGGAGCCCATGCCGCGAGGTCGATGGCCTCGATCCGCACCCCGGCCGGCCCAGTCACCCCGGTCACCCAGACATCACCCCAGTCACCCGTTCCATGCCCCGGACGTTACCCCCCGGCCACCCGCCGCGCGGCCCGCACCGGCAACCCGGCCGGCGGCGGCCGGTCCGCCCTCAGAACAGCACGCTCATGAACGCCCCGACCTCGCGGAACCCCACTCGCCGATAGGAGGCCCGCGCCCGCAGGTTGTAGTCGTTGACGTACAGCGACACCACCGGCGCGACCTCGCGCAGCGCGACCTCCAGCACTGCGGCCATCCCGGTCTCGGACAGCCCCTGGCCCCGGTGCTCGGGCGCGACCCAGACCCCCTGGATCTGGCAGGCGCCCTCGGTGACGGCCCCGATCTCGGCCTTGAACACGACCTCGCCGTCCTCGCCGAAGCGGGCGAACGAGCGTCCGGTGGTGACGAGTTCGGCGACCCGGGCCTGGTACAGCAGCCCGCCGTCACCGGCCAGCGGCGAGACGCCGACCTCCTCGGTGAACATCGCCACGCAGGCCGGCATCAGGATGTCGACCTCGTCCCGCCGCACCCGCCGCACCAGCGGGTCCGGGGCGATCTCGGCGGACGGCACCGTGGTGGCGAGCAGCGGCTGGTGCGCCCTGACCTCACGGGCGGGCCCCCAACTGCGCTCCAGCAGCGCCCACAGGGCCGAGGTGGGACCGGCCGGGCCCACGATGGAGGAGCAGCGGCGCCCCTGTCTGCGGGCGCGTTCGGCGAAGGCCTGGACGGCCTGCGGGCCGGCGTCCACCAGGACGAGATTGGCCCCGGCGTAGCAGAGCGCGTCGAGTTCGCCGTGCTCGTCGTACCAGCCCCACATCTCGCCGCCGAGCCGCCAGGGGTCGAGGCCGACGGCCTCCACCCGGGTGGCCACGAAGGCGTTGGCGACGGGGTCGCGGTGGAGCACGGCGAGGGCGTCGGCGAGGTCCGGCGGTTCCAGCACGCGGGTGGTCGCCAGGGCGCGGGCGGCCTGGAACGAGCTGGGGAGCATCACACCTCGATCGAGCATCGAGACAGCACCTTACTGAGACGACTGTGGCCGCACCCTACTCCCTGCCCCCACCCGGACACGGCCGCGGGGCCGTCCGCGAACGGACGGCCCCGCTTCCGGAAGTACAGCGCGGACCTACCCGGCACCGGGGTGGGTCACTCGCCGGCGGTGACGGTCGGCGCGCCGGACTCGACGCCCTCCGACTCCATCTGCTCGGCGATCTTGAACGCCTCCTCGATCAGGGTCTCCACGATCTTGGACTCGGGGACGGTCTTGATGACCTCGCCCTTGACGAAGATCTGGCCCTTGCCGTTGCCGGAGGCAACACCGAGGTCGGCCTCGCGGGCCTCGCCCGGGCCGTTGACGACGCAGCCCATGACCGCGACGCGCAGCGGCACGTTCATGCCCTCCAGGCCGGCCGTGACCTCCTCGGCGAGCTTGTAGACGTCCACCTGGGCGCGGCCGCAGGACGGGCAGGAGACGATCTCCAGACCGCGCTGGCGCAGGCCGAGCGACTCCAGGATCTGGTTGCCGACCTTGATCTCCTCGGCCGGCGGGGCGCTCAGCGAGACCCGGATGGTGTCGCCGATGCCCTCGGCCAGCAGCGCGCCGAAGGCGACCGCGGACTTGATGGTGCCCTGGAAGGCGGGGCCGGCCTCGGTGACACCGAGGTGCAGCGGGTAGTCGCAGGCGGCGGCGAGCTGGCGGTAGGCGTTGATCATCACGACCGGGTCGTTGTGCTTGACCGAGATCTTGATGTCGCGGAAGTCGTGCTCCTCGAACAGCGAGCACTCCCAGAGCGCGGACTCGACCAGCGCCTCGGGGGTCGCCCGGCCGTACTTCTCCAGCAGGCGCTTGTCGAGCGAGCCGGCGTTGACGCCGATCCGGATCGGCACGCCGGCGCCCTTGGCGGCCTTGGCGATCTCGCCGACCTTGTCGTCGAAGGCCTTGATGTTGCCCGGGTTGACCCGGACCGCGGCGCAGCCGGCGTCGATCGCGGCGAAGACGTACTTCGGCTGGAAGTGGATGTCGGCGATCACCGGGATCTGCGACTTCTTCGCGATGATCGGCAGCGCGTCCGCGTCGTCCTGGGACGGGACGGCGACCCGCACGATCTGGCAGCCGGACGCGGTGAGCTCCGCGATCTGCTGCAGCGTGGCGTTGATGTCCGAGGTCAGCGTGGTGGTCATGGACTGCACCGAGACGGGCGCGTCGCCGCCGACCGGCACGTTGCCGACCATGATCTGACGGGAGACCCGGCGCTTGGCGAGCGGCTTGAGCGGCAGAGACGGAATACCGAGCGAGATCGCGGTCATGTGCGCAGGGTTCCCCGGGGTCGATGTGTGGTCGGCCCGGCCGCTGGGACGACCGAACCCGGGCGCGCCGACGATCGCACGCCCGGGCTCCAACGGTACGCCACGGGAACGGGCGCCCGCGCACCCACCGGCCCGCCGCTCTAACTGATCTTGACCGGGTTCACCAGGTCGGCCACCAGCACCAGCAGGGTGAAGCCGATGAACACGCTGGCCACCACGTACGCGAGCGGCATCAGCCGGGCCACGTCGAACGGACCGGGGTCCGGGCGGCGGAACATCCGTGCGAACCGGCGGCGCACCGACTCCCAGACCGCGCCCGCGATGTGACCGCCGTCCAGCGGCAGCAGCGGCAGCATGTTGAAGAGGAACAGCGAGAGGTTGATCCCGGCGAGCAGGTTGACGAAGTAGGCGACCCGCTGGCTGCCCGGGATGTCCAGCGAGAACACCTCGCCGCTCACCCGGGCCGCCCCGACCATGCCGATCGGGGAGTCCACCTCGCGCGGGGCGCCGTCGACCACCGAGTGCCACAGCCCGGGGATCTTGCCGGGCAGCGCGGCCAGCGACTCCACGCCGTTCTCCGCCATGTCGTACATCCGGTCCACCGACTGCCCGAGGCCGAGCCGGACCACGCCCGTGGTCGGGGTGAAGCCGAGGAAGCCCGCCCGCACCGTCTCGCCCTTGACCGGCAGGCCCTGGTCGTCGTACTTCTGCACGTCGTTGACGGCGATCGTCGGTTCGAGGGTCAGTCGCTGACCGTCGCGCTCGACCACCAGCTCGACCTTCTTGCCGGCCGACTTCCGGATGTCGCCCTGCAGCTGCTCGTAGTTGCCGATCCGGTCGCCGTCGAAGGACACCACCCGGTCGCCCGGGCGCAGCCCGGCCTGGAAGGCGGGCGCCGCCGGGGCGTCCGCCGGGCAGGTGTCGGTCGCCTGGCCGGCCTTGACCACGCACTCCGAGACGGTGCCGATGGTCGGCACCGCCATCGAGACGCCGAAGCCCATCATCACGGTCAGGAAGAGCCCGAACGAGAGCAGCAGGTTCATGAACGGCCCGGCGAACATGACGATCACGCGCTTCCACGGCTTGCGCGTGTAGAACAGCCGGGACTCGTCGCCCTCCTTCACCTCCTCGTAGGAGGCTTCCCGGGCGTCCTCGATCATGGACCGCCAGGGCGAGGTCGAACGCTGGGTGATCCGCCCGTCCGCACCGGGCGGGAACATCCCGATCATCCGGATGTACCCGCCCAGGGGAACGGCCTTGAGGCCGTACTCGGTGTCGCCCTTCTTCCGCGACCAGATCGTCGGCCCGAAGCCGACCATGTACTGCGGCACCCGAATGCCGAACAGCTTGGCCGTGGAGAGGTGGCCGAGCTCGTGCCAGGCGATCGAGAAGAGCAGTCCCAGTACGAAGACCAGGATGCCGACCACCGTCATCACCGTTGCCACCGCTGCGCCTCCGTCATTCCGCTCCGATCGTCCTGTCGTCGTACCGGTCCGCCGGGCGGCGCCGTCCGGCGGACCCGCCCCGGTGGCACTGCCCGTCCGGGCGGACCGTCAGCCCGCCGCCAGCTCGCGGGCCCGGGCGCGCGCCCAGTCCTCCGCGTGCAGGACGTCCTCCACCGTCAGCGAAGTTCCCCCGGCCGGGGCACCGTGCTCGGCCACGACCTTCGCAACAGTGTCCACGATCCCGGTGAAGGCGAGGCGGCCCTTCAGGAAGGCCTCCACGCACTCCTCGTTCGCGGCGTTGAACACGGCCGGGCAGGTACCGCCCAGGGTGCCGACCTCGCGGGCCAGCTGGACGGCCGGGAAGGCCTCGTCGTCCAGCGGGAAGAACTCCCAGGTCGCGGCCTTCGTCCAGTCGCAGCCCGGGGCCGCGTCCGGGACCCGGTCCGGCCAGCCCAGGCCGAGCGCGATCGGCATCCGCATGTCCGGCGGACTCGCCTGCGCCAGGGTGGAACCGTCCGTGAACTCCACCATCGAGTGCACGACCGACTGCGGATGGACCACGACCTCGATCCGGTCGAACGGCACGTCGTACAGCAGGTGCGCCTCGATCACCTCCAGGCCCTTGTTCACCAGGGTGGCCGAATTGATCGTGACGACCGGGCCCATCGCCCAGGTCGGGTGCGCCAGCGCGTCCTCGGGGGTCACCCCGGCCAGCTCCGCCCGGCCGCGGCCGCGGAACGGGCCACCGCTCGCGGTCACCACCAGCTTGCGGACCTCGGCCCGGGTGCCGCCGGCCAGCGCCTGGAACAGCGCGGCGTGCTCGGAGTCCACCGGGACGATCTGCCCCGGCCGCGCCACCGCCTTCACCAGCGGGCCGCCGACGATCAGCGACTCCTTGTTGGCCAGCACCAGCACCCGGCCGGCCCGCAGGGCCGCCAGCGTCGGGCCCAGACCGATCGACCCGGTGATGCCGTTCAGCACCGAGTGGCACTCCGTCGCCGCCAGCTCGGTCGCCGCGTCCGGACCCGCCAGCACGGTCGGCAGCGGCCCGCCCGCGGCCTTCGCCGCCAGCGCCTCGCGCAGCGCCGGCTCCGCCGCCGGATCGGCCACCGCCACGGTGCGCACACCCAGCCGGACCGCCTGCTCGGCGAGCAGTTCCACCCGGCCGCCGGCCGCCGACAGGGCCACCACCCGGAACCGGTCCGGATTGCGGAGCACCACGTCGACGGCCTGGGTACCGATCGAACCGGTCGATCCGAGGATCACCAACTCCCGGGGGCCGGAGGGGTCGGTCACCTCGGGGGTGAACCGCAGCTGCGGGTGGGCGAGCGAAGTCATGCGCCCATTGTGGCCTGCCCGACACCCTCCCCCGCACCACGGGTTCCCCCGATCCACCGCGGCGGTCGCGCGGACCCGCCGCACCGGTTCCCCAGGACGGCGCCCGCGCCCCGGGCTACCGTCGGAGCCATGCGCATCGTCATCGCCGGGGGCCACGGACAGATCGCCCTCCGACTGGAACGGCTGCTCGCCGACCGGGGCGACCGGCCCGCCGGAATCGTCCGCCGCCCCGAACACTCCGAGGACCTCGCCGCCGCCGGCGCCGAACCGCTGCTGCTCGACCTGGAGGCCGCCACCGCGCCGGAACTCGCCCGGCTGCTCGACGGCGCCGACGCCGTGGTGTTCGCCGCCGGCGCCGGACCGGGCAGCGGCGCCGCCCGCAAGCTCACCGTCGACCGGGACGCCGCCGTCCTGCTCGCCGACGCCGCCGAACTCGCCGGCGTCCGCCGCTACCTGATCGTCTCCTCGATGGGCGCCGACGCCCGGGCCGAGTACCCCGCCGACGAGGGCTTCCAGACCTATCTGCGGGCCAAGGGCGCCGCCGACGACGCCGTCCGCTCCCGCCCCGGCCTGGACTGGACGGTGCTGCGCCCCGGCCGCCTCACCGACGGACCCGGCACCGGACTGGTCCGGCTCGCCCCCGGCCTCCCGCGCGGCGCCGTCGACCGGCAGGACGTCGCCGCCGTGCTGGCCGCCCTGCTGCACGAGCCCGGCACCGCCGGGAAGACCCTGGACCTGCTCTCCGGCGACGCCACCGTCGCCGAGGCCGTCGCGGCCGCCGCCGGCCGGGACTGAGCGCTCCCCCGGCACGCCGGGCACGCCGAAGGGCCCGACCGCACCGCGGCCGGGCCCTTCGTCAGCACCTGTCTCAGAGGTCCAGGCCGCTGAGGACCATGACCTTCTCGACGGTGTAGTCGTCCATCGCGTACTTGACGCCCTCACGGCCGACGCCGGAGTCCTTGACGCCGCCGTACGGCATCTGGTCGGCGCGGTAGGACGGCGCGTCGCCGATGATCACACCGCCGACCTCCAGCTCCCGGTGGGCGCGGAAGGCGGTCTGCAGGTCGTGCGTGAACACGCCCGCCTGCAGGCCGAACGGCGAGTTGTTGACGGCGGCGAAGGCCTCGTCCACACCGTCCACCCGGTGCAGCGACAGCACCGGGCCGAACACCTCGCAGGTCGCCAGGATCGCGTCCGCCGGCAGCTCGGCCAGCACGGTCGGGGCGTAGGTCGCGCCCTCGCGGGTGCCGCCGGCGAGCAGCTTCGCGCCCTTGGCCACCGCGTCGTCCACCCAGGACTCGACCCGCTTCGCCGCGTTCTCGTCGACCAGCGGGCCGACGTCCGTGGCGTCGTCGTTCGGGTCACCGGTGACCTGGTCGGCGACCTTGGCGACGACCTTCTCCACCAGCGCGTCGTAGACCGAGGCGTCGGCGATCACACGCTGCACCGAGATGCAGGACTGGCCGCCCTGGTAGTTGGCGAACATCGCGATCCGGGTGGCCGCCCAGTCCAGGTCCGCCTCGGAGGACCAGTCGGCGAGCACCACGGCCGCGGCGTTGCCGCCCAGCTCCAGGGTGGTGTGCTTGCGCGGCACCGAGTCCATGATCTGGTAGCCGACCTTGTCCGAACCGGTGAAGGAGATCACCGGCAGCCGCGGGTCCTGCACCAGGGCCGGCATCCGGTCGTTCGGGACCGGCAGCACGCTCCAGGAACCGGCCGGCAGGTCGGTCTCGGCCAGGATCTCGCCCAGCACCATGGCCGACAGCGGGGTCGCCGGGGCCGGCTTGAGGATGATCGGCGCGCCGACCGCGATCGCCGGGGCGACCTTGTGCGCGACCAGGTTCAGCGGGAAGTTGAACGGGGCGATGCCCAGCACCACGCCGCGCGGGAAGCGGCGCACCAGCGCGAAACGGCCCACGCCGCCCGGGTCGGTGTCCAGCCGCATGGTCTCGCCGTTGGTCCGGCGGGCCTCCTCGGCGGCCCAGCGGAACACCGAGACGGCACGGCCGACCTCGCCGCGGGCCCACTTGATCGGCTTGCCGTTCTCCGCGGTGATCAGCTGGGCGATCTCCTCGGTGCGCTCGGCCAGCCGCCGGGCCACGTGGTCCAGGGCGGCGGAACGCACGTGCGCCGGGGTCGCGGCGAACACCGGCAGCGCGGCGACGGCGGCCTCCAGGGCCTCCTCGACCTGCGCCTCGGTGGGGATGCTCACCTTGCCGACCAGGCGGCCGTCCCAGCTGTTGTGCACCTCGAAGTCGGCGTCGCCGCTCGCCCGGCGGCCGGCCAGCCAGAAATCGTACGTGGTGGTCACCGTGGTACCGGCCTCTCCTCGTCGTCGTCAGGACCCCACGGACGTGGAGCCGCAATCGAGGGTAGGGCGGCCGACGCGCCGACCGGGTTGGACACGGAGTAGCGTTCGCCCGCGCGGCCACTCCACCGCGTCCAGCGGGCCGACCGCTGCGGCTACTCCTCGCCCGAGCGCAGCGCCAGCCACAGCTCCATCCGGACGTCCGTGTCGTCCAGCGACCGGCCCAGCAGCTCCTCGACCCGCCGCATCCGGTACCGCAGGGTGTGCCGGTGCACCCCGAGATCGGCCGCCGCCGCGTCCCACTGCCCGTGCCGCGACAGCCACGCCCGCAACGAGGCCACCAGATCGCCGCGCGCCGTCCGGTCGTGCTCCCGCAGCGGCCGCAGCAGCCCCTCGGCGAAGGCCGTCACGGCGTCCTCCCCGAGCAGCGGCAGCAGCGAGCCCGCGCCGACCTCCTCGTGGTCCACCGATCGGCGCCCACCGCGCAGCGCCACCGCCAGCGCCCGCTCGGCCTGCGCGTGCGCCGTCCCGGCGTCCTCCAGCGCGGCCGGCGCCGACACGCCCAGCGACAGACCCTCGTGCTCCTCCACCACACCCAGGCAGGCCCGGTGCACCGCGCCGTTGTCCAGCGCCAGCACCATCAGCCGCGGCCCGTGCGCGCCGTCCTCCCGCGCCACCAGCAGCTTCTCGCCGACCCGCGAACCCGCCTGCTCGGCCCGGTCGCCCAGCTCGCCCAGCGACTCCCCGGCGTCCACCCCCTGGCCGGCCCCGGCCACCAGCACCCGGACCGTGCCCTCCGGCAGCCCGCCGAACAGGCCCGCCGCCACCAGCCGCGCCGTCGCCACCTCCCCGGCCAGCACCATCCGCAACAGCGCCGCGCCCATCCGCTCCTCGGCCTGCCGCAGCTCCCGCGACCGCTCCAGGGTCAGCGTCAGCAGCGCCACCGCCGCGTTCAGCACATACCGCTCGGTCGGCGTGATCCGGTCCTCGGTGCCCACCGCCAGGAACCCGCGCGCCCGCCGGTCCGCCCCCAGCGACTGGACCACCACGTAGTCCTCGTCCGCCGTGTCTATCCCGGGCGCCCGGCCCTGCAGCGCGGCACTCGACGGCGCCGGACGCCGCCGCAGCCGGTCCACCTCCGCCGCCAGCCGACCGGCCCGCCGCGCCGCCCAGTCCGGCGCCACCACCGACAGCGCGCCCGAACCGTCGTACAACGCCGCCCAGCCGCCCAGCCGGGCCGCCAGCCGACGCACCACCGCCGTGGTGCCGTCCTTGCCCAGCGCGGCCCGGGTCAGCTCCTCCTGCGCCTCGAAGCTGGTCGTCACCGCCTCGTACTGCTCGGCCGCCAGCGCCGCCGACACCACCTTGCTGATCGCGATGAACGGCGTCGGCTCCGGCACCCGCAGCAGCGGCAGCCCGCGCTGCGCCGCCGCGTCCACCAGCGGCTGCGGCACCTCCGTGTGCGACAGCCCAACCCCGAGCCCCAGCCCGACCACCCCCGCGTCGGCCAGCCGGTGCACGTACGCCTGCAGCCGGGCGGCCGTGCGGCCCAGCTTGATACCGGTGGTGAGCAGCAGCTCACCGCCTTCGAGGAAGGGCGTCGGGTCGTCCAGCTCACTGGTGTGCACCCAGCGGACCGGCCGCTCCAGGTGGTCCGCACCGGCGAGGACCGTCAGATGGAGCGAGGTGTTGCGGACGACGGAGGCAAGTGTGGGGGGCATGGCACCTTCGGGGGAGCGACGCGACCGCGCCGTTGCGGCCGGGCGGGGGGAGAGCCGGGAGTCCAGGGGGATCCCCACTTCTCATTATGGACGCTCCGGACAACCGGCACTGCCGAATCCACCTCCGAGGCGAGCTTCGGGGCCCGCCTCAGCCCCGGAGGTCCACCAGCAGCGGCGGCACCTGCTCCCCCGACACCGCCGTCAGCGACACCACCGCGTGCCCCGCCGGCAGGGCGTGCGCCAGGTCCGAGGGCGACCAGCGCAGCCGCTCCACCTCCCGGGTGGTCACCGACTCCGTCTGCGCCGTCGTCCCCGACAGCGCCTTGCGCCCCAGCCGCCCGGCCCGCCGCACGATGCCGCCCGAGGTGTCCGGGGCCAGCGTCACCGCCGTCTCGCGGACCAGATGGGTGCCCCAGGCCTCCGAGAACAGCTTCCCGTCCCACGGCGCGATGCCCGGGAACGCCGCCCGGCAGCCCACCGCCCCGAACAGCGGAGCCCGCAGCGCCTCCGGCAGGTCCACCAGCGTGCGCAGCAGCAGCACCACCCCGGCGTTCGCCCCGCGCAGCCGCTGCAGACCGCGCACGATCCCGGCGTCCAGCGCCGCCGAGGCGTCGTCCACCACCAGGCCCGCGAACAGCGAGCGGTCCCCGCGCGACCCGGCCGCCTGCACGAACTGCCCCACCAGCAGGCGCGACAGCATCCGCGCCGCCTCCGGGTGGCTGCGCTCCGGCAGCTTCACCCGCACCCGCAGCGGGTGGTCCAGCACCCGCATCGCGAACGGCGGCCGGCCCGTGCCGTCGGTCGCGAACGCCCCCTCGAAGGCCGGCCGGTCCAGCAGCGCCAGCCGGTCCGCCAGCAGCGCGCCCGGATCGTCCGCCCGGCCGCGCTGGTGCTCCCGGTGCTCCAGGTCCCGCTCGAAGGAGCCCAGCCGCTCCGCCGCCCGCAGCCCCTTCACCAGGGCCTCCAAGGACTCCGGCTCACCGGCCAGCAGCGCCCGCAGCTCGCGCACGCCCGGGTAGCGGCCGAACGCGGCGTGGAACGGGGCGACCATCTGCTGCAGGGCCGTCCGGGCGGTCTCGGCGCGCGCCGTCAGCTCGTCCGGCAGCAGCGCCTCGGCCAGCCGGGCCGCCGCCTCGTCCGGATCCTGGGCCGCGCCGTAGAGGTCCAGCCCGTAGCGGGACGCGGGGTCGCCCGGGGCGATCACCACGTCGTACCAGGCGTCCGGCCCCAGGTCGGCGTCCGCCGCCCCGATCACCACCGCGCACGCCGTCCCGGCCAGCGCCTGCAGGCACAGCGCCTCGGCCACCGGACGGGCCAGCCGCGCCGTCTTCCCCGTCCCGGCCGGGCCCACCGCCAGCAGCGAGGTGCCCAGCACCACCGGGTCCAGCGCGAAACCGGCCGACCGGTGGGTCAGCGGGTTCTTCGGCACGTCCTGCGCGGTACCGAGCCGCACCTGGCCCAGCAGCAGGTCGTGCCGCTCCGCCCGGCCCGGCAGCTCGCGCGCCTCCGAGGGGTGCGCGAACGCGGCGGCGCCGCGCAGCGACACCTGCTCGACGAAGGCCGGCAGGAAGGCCGGGTCGGCCTGGGCCGACTCCCAGGCCCGCCGGATCCGCACGTAGTCGACGTCCCCGACCGCCTCACCGTCCAGCCGACCGGCCGCGACGCCCGCGCCGCCCTGCCGCAGCACCGCCCACGGATCCCGCCGCCGGGCCGCCTCCGACTGCTCCTCCTCGGCGGCGGGCACCTCCTCCGTCACCGTCCGCGACAGCAGCGGCAGGGCGTAGCGCCGCCACACCTCCGGCCAGCGGCCCATCCGGCCGAAGACCTTGATGACGACGGCGAGGACCGCCACGTTGGCGATCAGCAGGGTGAACATCGCCCCCGATTCCGAGGGCTCCGCGAGCGGGCCGATCCCGGTCTGCCGACCGAACCAGACCAGCAGGTACATCAGCAGCTGGGTGCCGTAGAGATAGGCGAACCACCCCACCACCGCGTTCAGCCCCGCCCGCAGCAGCAGCGGCCAGGTGGGGACCTTGGCGGCCTCCGCCCGGTCGGGGTCGAGCTGCCGGTGGTCCTGGCGGAAGACGCCCGGGTCGGCCTCGGGCCGCGGGGCCGAGGCCCAGGCGGCGAGGTCGAAGGGCACGCGGGCCGGCGGACGCGGGTGCGGCATCGGGGTGCGGGGGGTGGCGGTGGTCCGCTCGTCGTGGCTGCGTGCCCCGTCCAGTCCCATCTACGGCCCCGTTCCCTCGCCCGCCGGCCCGACCGCCGTCGGTGCCGCCCATACCCATGCCACCGCCCCGGCGACACGCCCGCGCTCAATGTAGTGGAGCGGAGCCTCCCGGTAGCGGCTCCGTCCGGGCTGGCCGCCCCGGACAAGTCGGACGGCCCAGTGCTACCGAGTGGCGCATGCCTGCCCGGCGAACGCCCCCGTAGCCTGCGAACTACCGAGCCGAGAAGTCTGGAGAAACCCATGAGCGCCGCAACGCCGCTCCCGCAGGAGCGCCGCCTGGTCACCGCGATCCCCGGTCCGAAGTCGCAGGAGCTGCAGGCCCGCAAGCTGGGTGCGGTGGCGGCCGGCGTCGGCACCACCCTGCCGGTGTACGTGTCCCGCGCCAACGGCGGCGTGCTGGAGGACGTGGACGGCAACTCGCTGATCGACTTCGGCTCCGGCATCGCCGTGACCAATGTCGGCAACAGCGCCGAGGCCGTGGTGGCCAAGGCCTCCGAGCAGCTCGCCGCCTTCACGCACACCTGTTTCATGGTGACCCCGTACGAGGGCTACGTCGCCGTCGCCGAGCAGCTCAACGAGCTGACCCCGGGCGACCACGACAAGCGGACCGCCCTGTTCAACTCGGGCGCCGAGGCGGTCGAGAACGCGGTGAAGATCGCCCGCGCGTACACCAAGCGCACCGCCGTCGTGGTGTTCGACCACGGCTACCACGGCCGCACCAACCTCACCATGGGCATGACGGCGAAGAACATGCCGTACAAGCAGGGCTTCGGTCCGTTCGCCCCCGAGGTCCACCGGGTGCCGGTGGCCTACCCCTACCGCTGGCTGACCGGTGCCGAGAACTGCGCCGCCGAGGCCGCCGCGCAGGCGATCGACCTCATCAACAAGCAGATCGGCGCCGAGAACGTCGCCGCGATCGTCATCGAGCCGATCCAGGGCGAGGGCGGCTTCATCGAGCCGGCCAAGGGCTTCCTGCCGGCCATCGTCGAGTACGCGAAGGCGAACGGCATCGTCTTCGTCGCGGACGAGATCCAGACCGGCTTCTGCCGCACCGGCCAGTGGTTCGCCTGTGACGACGAGGGCATCGTCCCGGACCTCATCACCACCGCCAAGGGCATCGCCGGCGGTCTGCCGCTGGCCGCGGTGACCGGTCGCGCCGAGATCATGGACGCGGCGCACGCCGGCGGCCTGGGCGGCACCTACGGCGGCAACCCGGTGGCCTGCGCGGCCGCGCTGGGTTCCATCGAGACCATGAAGGAGCTGGACCTCAACGGCAAGGCGCAGCGGATCGGCGAGGTCATGCTGGGCCGCCTGCGGGCGATCCAGGAGAAGTACGCCGACTCCGACCGGGTCCGCGTCGGCGAGGTCCGCGGCCGCGGCGCGATGATCGCCGTCGAGCTGGTCAAGCCGGGCGGCAAGGAGCCGCACCCGGAGGCCACCGCGGCGATCGCCAAGGCCTGCCACGCCGAGGGCCTGGTCGTGCTGACCGCCGGCACCTACGGCAACGTGCTGCGCTTCCTGCCGCCGCTGGTCATGCCGGAGCACCTGCTGAACGAGGGCCTGGACATCATCGAGGGCGCCTTCGCCACCGTCTGATCCGGCCCGCGGCCCCGGGGCCGCGCCCGAAGACCCGCCGGAGGGATGTCCGGACAGCGCCGAACGGCCCGCGGGGACCTCAGTCCCCGCGGGCCGTTGGGTTTCGAACCCGGTGTGACGCCCCCGGCGCGGACGGTGAAGATGGTGTGCGGAATCGCTGAAGCTCCTCGGCCGCGCAAGGACCTTGACGTAGTGTCATCACAGATGGACAGCGAGCCCCAGCCATGGGCGGAGCCGTCCGCGGCGTCGCCCCAGGGGGCGGCTCCGCGCGAGGGCCGCGAGGACAACCAGGCCGTCCCGTACGGGGCGGTGCACACCGAAAGCCGATCGACCGGCCGTCCGGCCCACACCCCCCGGGACGCACGGAACGGCGATCATCAGGGCCGCCCCGGAGCTCTCCCCCCTGCTCCGGGGCGGCTGCCTCGCGTCCTCGCCCGGCCCGCGGTGCCGGCGGTCCTGGTCCTGGTGCTCCTGCTGGTGTCCTGGCAGGTCGCCGTGGACGGACCGCTGCTGGAGCTGGACCACTGGGCCCGGCACGCCGTCCGGGAGACCCGGCACGCGCTGCACAGCACTCTGCTCAACCACCTCGGCAAGGCGTTCTCCGACCTGGGCGGCGGCTCGGTGGCGGTGCCGGTACTGCTGCTGGGCGGGGCGGTCGCGGCCCGGCGGGAGTTCCGGGCCGGGTTCGCCCGGTGGTGGCTGCCGGTGCCGGTGGCGGTGCTGACGGCCGCGCTGATCCCGCTGCTGGTGGTGCCGGCGAAGGCCTGGTTCGCCCGGCCCGGCCCGTTCGGGCTGCCGCTGGCGGCGGACCAGTGGGGCTGGTACCCGTCCGGCCACACCGCGACCGCCACGCTCGGGTACGGGGTGGCGGCCCTGCTGCTGGCGCGGACGGCCGCGCCGCGCGGGCGGCGGGCGCTCGCCGCGGCGGCGACGCTACTGGCCGTGGGTGTCGGACTGGGGCTGGTGTGGAGCGACTACCACTGGCTGCTGGACGTGGTGGCCAGCTGGTGCCTGGGCGGCCTGGTCCTGTGGACGCTGGCCCGGTGGCCGCTCACCGGCCGCCCGTCCGCGCCCCGACGGCGCCCGGGGCACTGAGGCCCCGGGCCCGGGCAGGGAACGCCGGGCCGTCCGGAGGGATCAGCCCTCGGCCGGCTCCTCCTCGTTGCGGTGGACGTGGCCGGCCTCGCCGTTGTCACGGCGCCACTCGACGACCAGTTCGTCGCGGGCGCCGAAGCGGACCAGGTGGCGGCCGACCACGTCCTCCAGTCCGGGCAGGTTCTCGGTCTCGCCCTCGACGGCGAGCAGCAGCGCGTCGGGGGTGGCCTCCAGCGTGGCGGTGCCGGCGCCGAAGACGAGGGTGCCGCGGCCGGTCTCCTCGGACCAGTCGGCCTTGATCTTGCGCCCCATGTGGGCGGCGAGCTGCTTGGCGTAGCGGGCGGAACGGTCGGTGGCGACGCGGGCTTCGGAGCGGGGCACGGGCCCTCCAGGATCAGGGGAGGGAACTTAGGGTGCCCTCACTCGTCGCCTACGCTAACCCAGATACTGAGTCTTACTCAACATTTTTCCGGGCGCCCCCGGAACGGCCGATACCCTTGGTCGAACACCTGCCGAGGAGAGCCGCCCATGACCACCACGCCGACCGACGACGCGGCGAGCTCCTCCCCCGGCACCGGCACCCCCGACCGTGCCGAGCGGGACAGCAGCGAGCGGGACAGCGCCGAGCAGGGCAGCACCGAACAGGGCAGCACCGAACAGGACACCGCCGCCGAGCTGGCCGACGCGATGACCCGGGCGATCAAGCGGATCCGCCGCCTCACCAGCGAGCGGCTGGAGCCCTACGGCATCACCCCCGGCCAGGGCCGCGCCCTGCGCACCCTCGCGCATGCCCCGGGCTGCGAGCTCCCCGACCGGGCGATGCGGCTCAGCGACCTGGCCGACCGGCTGCACATCGCCCCCCGCTCGGCCACCACGGTGGTCGACGCGCTGGAGGAAGCCGGACTGGTGGAACGGAGCCCGGACCCGGCCGACCGCCGCGCCGTACGGATCCTGCTGACCGCCGCCGGCCGGTCGGCGGTGGAGCGGATCGGCCAGGTCCGCTACGAGGTCTCCCAGGAGTACTTCGGCGCGGTCAGCCCCGCCGACCAGGACGCGCTGCTGCGAGCGCTGCGGAGCGCCGAGGCCGCCTACGCGGCGACCACCGCGTCCACCGCCGCGCCGCGCCGGACAGCGCCCCCGGGCGCAGCGCGGTGATCCCGATCCCGGCGATCACCAGCAGCGCGGCGACGGCGGCCACCGGGCCGACCGACTCGCCGAGCAGCAGCCAGGCCGAGGACATCCCGAACACCGGCACCAGCAGCGAGTAGGGCGCCACGGCGGTGGCGTCGTAGGTGCGCAGCAGAAAGCTCCAGGCGACGAAGCCGAACAGGGTGGAGACCAGCCCGACGTAGCCGATCGCGCCGAGCCCGGCGAGGTCGATCCCGCGCAGCGCGCGCAGGTCGGCCTCCGGGCCCTCGACCAGCAGCGAGAGGCCGAGCAGCGGCAGCGGCGGCACGGCGCTGACCCAGACCATCCAGCGCAGCGCGTCCGGCGGGGCGGCCCTGCGGGTCAGCACATTGGACAGCCCCCAGGCGGCCGCGGCCAGGACGACCAGGGCGAAGGCGCCCAGCGGCCCGCCGAGGCCGTGGTCGACGGCGCTCAGCCCGATGCCCGCGAAGGCGACGCCGAGGCCGGTCAGCCGCTGGGCGCCGGGGCGCTCGCCCAGCAGCGCGCCGGCGAACAGCGCGGTGAACACCGCCTGCCCCTGGAGCACCAGCGAGGAGAGTCCGGCCGGCATCCCGGCGTGCATGCCCAGGAAGAGCAGGCCGAACTTGACCACGCCGAGCACCACCCCGACCGCGAGCACCCAGCGCAGGGCGACCTTCGGCGGTCCGACAAAGAAGATCGCCGGGACGGCGACCACCGCGAACCGCAGGGCGCAGAACAGCAGCGGCGGGAAGTTCTGCAGCCCGATGTGGATGAGGACGAAGTTGAGGCCCCAGACGGCGGCCACCAGGACGGCCAGGCCGATGTGACGCGGACTCATGCTGCCGCCGCCCGGGGCGGCGTGCGGGGATGTGCTCATGGCACGAGGATGGCCGCCGGGAACCGTTCAGCACCAGCGATGAGTTCTGAAGGCAACGCTTTAGTATTGCTGCATGATGGATCTGGGGCGCCTGCGGGCGCTGCACGCGGTGGCCGTCCACGGCTCGGTCGGCGGGGCGGCTGCGGCCCTCGGCTTCACCCCGTCCGCCGTCTCCCAGCAGATCGCCAAGCTGGAGCGGGAGACCAGGACGGTGCTGCTGGAGCGCCAGGGCCGGGGCGTGGTGCTGACGGACGCGGCGCGCGAGCTGGCGGGTACGGCGCAGGCGGTGCTGGGGCTGGTGGAGCGGGCCGAGGTGCGGCTGGAGGAGCAGCGCGGCCAGGCGGTCGGTCGGCTGCTGGTGGCCGCCTTCGCGACCGGCGCGCGCGGACTGATGCCGGGGGTGCTGGCCGATCTGCGCGAGCGCTGCCCGGAGCTGGACGTGCGGCTGCTGGAGAGCGACCCGTACCCGGCGGCCGAGCTGGTGGCGCGCGGCGAGGTCGACCTGGCGCTCGTCCAGGACTGGCCAACGGTGCCGCTGCCGGTGCAGGAGGGGCTCGACCGGATGGACCTCGGGCCGGACCCGGTGGATCTGCTGCTGCCGGTCGGCCATCCGCTGGCGGAGCTCCCGGTGGTACCGGTGGGCCGGCTGCGCGGGCAGCGCTGGACGAGCGTGCCGCCGGGCAACATCTGTCACGACTGGCTGGTCCGGACCCTGCGCGAGGCCGGCGAGGAGCCGGACGTGCACTACCGGGTCGGCGAGTTCGAGACCCAGATCGCCCTGATCGGGGCCGGTCTCGGCA
The DNA here is from genome assembly GCF_000710405.2 of Kitasatospora sp. MBT66. Taxonomy (NCBI): domain Bacteria; kingdom Bacillati; phylum Actinomycetota; class Actinomycetes; order Kitasatosporales; family Streptomycetaceae; genus Kitasatospora; species Kitasatospora sp. MBT66. The sequence continues at coordinate 582,692 of NZ_JAIY01000008.1, forward strand.
TCGGGCTGGTGCCCCGGCTGGGCCGGGGCGCGCTGCCGCCGGAAGTGGTGGCCCGGACGGTGGCGCCGGAGCCGGCCCGGCGGGTGTTCGCGCTCTGGCGCTCCCAGGCCGCGCGCCGGCCGGCGATCACCGAGGCGCTGGACGCGATGCGGGCCCGCTGGGACGCCCGCAGCGGCTGACGGGGGCGGCCGGCCCCGGACGCCCCCGTCGCGACCGGCTGTCAGGAGGCGAAGCCGATCACCAGCCACATGAAGCCGACCCCCGCGAGCGTGCAGAGCAGCGTGGTGCGCGAGGGGTGCGGGCTGTGCGCCTCGGGGAGGATGTCGGAGGTCGCCAGATAGAGCAGGAAGCCGGCGAAGAACCCCAGGTACAGCCCGAGCAGGTGCTCGGAGATGGTGAACAGCAGGGTGATCGCGGCACCGGTGACCGGCGCCAGCGCGTCGGCCGCCAGCAGGGCGAGCGCCCGCCGCTTGTTGTTCCCGTAGAGCCGGGTGATCGTGTACGTGTTGAAGCCGTCCGCGAAGTCGTGCGCGACCACCGCGATCGCCACCACCGTGCCGACCGTCGTACCCGCCTGGAAGGCCGCACCGATCGCGAAGCCGTCCATGACGCTGTGGCCGACCAGGGCCATCGCGGCCGTCAGGCCCACTCCCTGGTGGCGCTCGGCGTCCGGCCGGGAAGAGCCGTTGGCACGGCCGTGATTGTGGCCGTGGCTGTGGGCGTGGTGGCCCCCGCCCTGATCGGAGGACCGGCCGTGGCTGTCGCGGTGGCCGTGACTGTGCTCGGCGTACTCCTCCTCGTGGCCGCGGTGGATCGCGACCGCCCGCTCGACGATGTGGATGGCCAGGAAGCCGGCCGCGAACATCAGCAGCGCCTGCGGCACCCCGTGCACCTCCTCGGGCGCCTGGTGCAGCGCCTCCGGGAGGAGGTCGAAGGCGACCACCCCGAGCATCAGCCCGGCGGCGAAGCCGAGCACCAGGTGCCGGCGGTCGCCGGTGCGCTGCGCGACCCAGCCGCCGATCAGCGTCATCAGGAACGCCCCCGCGGCCACCAGGACCGCGGTCACCGCCGCACCGCCGTGACGGTCCGTCTGTCCAACTCGTCTCCCCCGTGTCCCGCCCGTCCCCGGGCCGACCGTCAGCCGGTGCCGGCCGGCCGTGTCCCCCAGCGTCGGACACCCCGCGCGCCGTCGCCCGCCGGGCAAGCCGTCGGGGTGAGGCACCGGGGCGGGCCGTCGGATCCGGCCGACGGCACCCGCTCGGGGCCGACCACCGTAGTGGATACCCGGCCTCCCGGACCCCGTCGGGACGCCGGACCGGTCCCGACCGCCCCGGCGGCCGGGCCCGCGCGGTTCAGTGGCCGGCGGCGAGCGACAGTCCGAGGTGGGTGTGCGTCAGCTCGCGGACGCCGTCCCCGTCGACCAGGTGGATGTGCCGGTGCCCGTCCTCGCCGGTGAGGTCGAGCGCCCCGTCGGTGAAGCGGCCGGTGGTCAGCCGCAGCCCGCGTTCGGCCGACTCCTCGCGGACCGCCTCCGCCAGGGTCCGGATCTCCTCCTCCCCCACCGGCCCCTCGCCGCGGGAGGCCCACACCACCCAGCGGCCGGGCAGCGCGCTGCCGACCGGCCCCTCACCGGTGGCCACCAGCCCGACCGGGCCGCGCAGCCGCACGCTCCACTGCCCGAGCCCGCCCCGGGTGAGCAGCTCACGGACCAGCTGGGCGAACTCGTTCGCCGAGAGGTCCGGCGCCGCCGGGACGGTGGCCGCCGCCTGCGCGGCCGGTTCGACGCCCGTCCCGCCGTACGGGTCGGGGCTGACGGCGGCGTCGAGCTGGCGCAGCCGGACCAGCGCCTCGTCCTGCTCGGCGTCCGCGTAGACACCCTCGCCGTCGGGCTCCTCGTCGGGGTCGGTGGGCGGCAGCAGCCTGGTGCGGGCCAGTGCGTCACGGTCCGCGTCCACGCTCACCAGGCAGAGCGGCCGGGCGCCGCCGGGCTCGCGCAGCCAGCCGTTGAGCACGACACCGGCGAGGATCTCGTCGGTGTCGACGGCGTCGGCGGCCTGCAGTGCGCGCAGGGCCAGCCGGGCGACCAGCCGCAGGTAGTCGGAGGCCCGGTCGGCCGGCGGGCGCGGCACCGGCAGGACCTCGCCGTCCGGGGCGAGCCGGTAGCCGGTCAGCGAGGGCACCACGTCCAGCGGCGGCAGGTCGAGGTCGAGCACGGCGGTCCGGGTCAGCGGCCGGTAGACGGCACGGCAGGGCGCCGGCAGGTCCCGGGTGTTGGTCTCGGCGGCGGCGAGGGCCCGTTCCAGCAGGGACTCGACGGCGGCCGGCTCGGCCTGCCGGTAGGCCCGGCGGCACTCCTCCAGGGAGTCGTTGTACTCGCGCACCGCCCGCGCCCGGGCCTGCTCGGCCTCGTCGTGGGCGCGCCGGGACTCGTCGACGGCGGGGCTGCCGGCCTCGGCCTGCCGGGTGCGCCACTCCCGGAGGGCCCGCTGGTGGGCCAGCCGGGCCTTGGCCAGTCCGCGCTGGTAGTCGGAGTCGAGCAGTCGGCGGACCGGGGGCCCGTCGGGGTCGGAGGCCTCCGGTTCGGCGGGCGCGTAGTCCTCCCAGCGCGGCTCCGGGTCGGCGCCGGCCGTCGTGGGCGGCGCGCCGTCCGGGTAGGGGCGCGGCTCGTAGCGGCGCAGCTGGCTCTCGAAGTCCATGGCCGAGACGGGCAGGGCGGACCGCCGGAGCAGGTCGGCCAGCCGCTCGTGCTCGGCCTGGACGGTGAGCGTGCGGTGGTGGGTGAGCGCGGCGGCCCTGGCGTGGGCGGCGACGTCCTCGTCGCCGCCCGTGCCGAGCGGACCGGGGGCCGGCCGGCCCGTGGCCGACGGTCCGTCCGCCGTGCCGTCGGGACGACCGGACGGACCGCCCGCGGTCGGCTCCTCCACCCCGAGGTCGCGGAACACGGAGGCGAGGAAGCCCGGTTGGGGGGCCGTGACAGCACCGTCGGACTGGCCGTCTGCTGAGTACTGCATCGGTGGTCGTCCCCCATGCTCGTCCGGCGCCTGCCCGGGGCGGTCGGCAGCCCCTCGGCGGCGAACCGGGGGTCCGCCCCGCTTCCGGACATTGTCCACCGAACGGGCGCACCGGTCAGCCAAGCCTCTCAGTTGGTCCGGGTGTTGGTCAGGTGCAGTCCGATGTAGCCGACATAGATCCGGCCACTGCCCGAACAGTCGTCCAGGTAGTGCAGCCGGGGTGCGGTGCGGCCGCCGCCGATCCGCAGGTGCGCCCCCATGAAGGCGCGTCTGGACGCGTCCACGCACTCCGGCACCGGGAGCATCCGCTCGCGCTTCCACTTGGCGTGGCTGTACACCGTCCGCGACTCGCCGCGCACCGCCTTGCGGGGCGGGAAGCGGTGGCAGCCGGCCGGGGTCCGTTCGCACCACTGCTTGAAGTCGCCGCCCGCCCGGCCGCGGACCGCCGCCTCGGCGTACTCCTGGAGCGCCGTCAGACCGTCCCAGGTGAGCCGGGCCCAGCCCCCTCCGGCGCAGCGCAGTTCGTCGAGGGCGAGCGCGGCCTTCTGGTCGCCGGTGAAGGTGAGCAGCGGGAACTCGCCGAGCCGGTCCATCAGCTCGGTGAAGGTGAGCGGGATCCCACCGTGGCCGCCGGCCGGCCCGGTGCGCCGCCGCCCGGTCCGACGGGCGGGGGCGGGCAGCACGGGCCGGGTCGGGGCGGCCGGTGCCGGGACGAACAGCGTCGGCGGGGACGGCACCGGTCCACCGCCGGGTGCGGTGCAGAGCCGGCCGACGGATCCGCGCCCCGCCCCGGGGCCGGCCGT
>NZ_JAIY01000008.1:586607-586976 GCF_000710405.2 Kitasatospora sp. MBT66
GGGCGGGGCGGGCGCCCCGCTCGTGCTCCTCCGGCCGGTCCGTCCGGCCGGCGGGGACGGCCACCGGGGCCACGAGCACGGGTACCCGGGCCGGCACCCGCAGCGGGGGCACGGCCGCAAGTGCCGCCGGCGGCGTCCGTTCGGCGGCGAGCCGGCGCGGTTCGCGGGACAGCAGGACGGCCGCGCGCCGCAGGTCCTCCTCGATCCGGTGGCGGGCCAGCACCGGGTGCCGGCGGCCGTCCCGCCGCGAGGCCGGGTCGACCTCGGGCAGATAGGTGCGGACCGCCCCGCCGTAGACGGCGTGGAACTCCAGGGCGACGTTGAACCTGGTGCGCGCCTCGGCGTCCAGCACGTACAGGGTGGCGAGTC
>NZ_JAIY01000008.1:587155-594324 GCF_000710405.2 Kitasatospora sp. MBT66
CGGGCCCGTCGGCGGCGTCCAGCAGCGGCAGCAGGGTGCGGGCCGGTTCGGGCACCGGTACCCGGCCGGGCGTCCGCACGGCGCTGTCGGTGGTGCGGGTGGCGGCCTCCAGCCGGAGCCAGGTCGGGCCGGTGGGCCCGGCCGCCAGGGTGAGGGTGAGGTGGTCGGTGCCGTGCGGGGCGGGGGTACGGACCCGGCGGCGGTCGTAACGGCTCCCGGGGCCGATCGGGTCCCCCGGAGCGCCCGGGAGGGAGCCACCGTCGCGGTCCAGCAGGACCCGGTCGCCGAGCCGGAAACGCTCGGCGTAGGGAGCGGAAGGGGCGGACGGGGTGCACGGGGCGCACGGGGCGGTGGACAGCGCGGGCGGCGGGCCGAGGAGGGCGGGCGGGGGTTCCTCGCACCCCTCCTGTTTCAGCCAGGCGGCGAGGTGCTGGTCGGCCAGGGCGAGGGCGTCGGCGTACGGGAGGGCGGTGGTGACGGTCATCCGATAGGGCGCCGCAGGGCCTCCGGAGCCGGGGAGTCCGGCTCGGGCGGGCGACGACGAGGAACGTTCCGAGGTCATGCGCATACCTCCGTGGGGCGGTGGGGTCCCGTGTCCTCCATCGATGGGTCTTTGGTCCGGTTCGCCGGACCTGTGCCCAGGAAACGCCATGGCCCGGAGCGGAAGTTCCAACTCCGGGCCACGTCACTACATTCGGGTGAATCTGCTCAAGCCGACTGTCGCACGGGACGAGAATCTGCATGGCTTCCGGCCCCGCCCCGGCCCCTCCCCCGGACCGGCCGCGCGGACGCCGTCCGCTCAGACCGGGACCTCGACGTAGGTCCGGCCCGCCGCCACCCCGACCGCCGTGCCGCCGGTCGCCTCGGCCAGCCAGGTGTGGAACGCCGCGACCTCCGGCTCCGGCACCCCCACCTCGATCCGCACCCCGGACGCCTCGTACGCCAGGTCGCTGACCGTGTGTCCGGCCGCCCGCAGGTCGTTCTCCACCCGCCCGGCCCGGGCGTGGTCGACCGTCACCGCGAGCAGCGCCACCGGCCGCCGCTCCAGCAGCCCGAGCTCGTCCAGCGCCTCCGACACCGCACTCCCGTAGGCGCGCACCAGGCCGCCGGCGCCGAGCTTGATACCGCCGAAGTAGCGGGTCACCACCGCCACCGTGTCGGTCACCCCGCGCCGGCGCAGCACCTCCAGCATCGGCACCCCGGCCGTCCCGCCGGGCTCGCCGTCGTCGCTGGAGCGCTCGCGGCGCTGCTCCTCACCGACCACGAAGGCGGTGCAGTTGTGCCGGGCGTCCCAGTACTGCTTGCGGATGCCCGCGATGAAGGCCTGGGCCTCCTCCTCGTCGGTGACCCGGGCGAGGTGGCAGATGAACCGGGACTTCTTGATCTCGATCTCGTGCGTGCCCGCGCTCCGGACGGTCAGGTACGGCCGGGGGGTCGGCTCCGGTGTGGCGGGCATGGCGCGGCGGTTCTCCCGGAGGGCGACGAGGGGCGGACGGCGCGGCCCGGGCGGGACGACAGCTCGCCCACGGACCGCCCCGCCAGCCTACGGCGTGGCCTTCGGACCGGGCCCGAGGGGCGGGCGGCCGGCAGGGCTCAGCCGCGGCCCGCGAGCGCGTCCAGCCGGGCCCGGTCCAGGCCGGTCGCCGCCCGCACCTCGGCGAGATCGACCGCGCCGCAGTCGAGCCCGCGCAGCAGGTACCCGCTCAGCGCCCGGGCGGTCGCCGGCTCGTCCATGACGTCCCCGCCCGCCTTGGCCACGTACGCGGACAGCCGGGCCGCGGCGGCGGCCAGGCCCTCCCGGTAGAAGGAGTAGACGGCGACGTAGCGGGTCGGCAGATGCGCCGGGTGCATGTCCCAGCCCTGGTAGTAGGCACGGGCGAGCGAGCGGCGGACCAGGTCGTGGTGGAGCTTCCACGCCGCGTGCACCTGGGCGGTGGTGCCGGTCGGGATCACATTGGTGGAGCCGTCGGAGAGCCGCACCCCGGTCCCGGCGGCGGCGACCTGCATCACCGCCTTGGCGTGGTCGGCGGCCGGGTGGTCCATGCTCTGGTGGGCGGCGGCGACCCCGCACGCGGCGCTGTAGTCGAAGGTGCCGTAGTGCAGGCCGGTGGCCCGCCCCTCGGCCGCCGCGATCATCCGGGCGACGGTGGCCCGGCCGTCCGGGCCGAGGATCGCCTGGGTGGTCTCGATCTGGATCTCGAAACGGAGCCGACCGTCCGGCAGCCCGGCGCCGCGCTCGAAGTCCGCCAGCAGCCGGACCAGCGCGGTGACCTGCTCGGCGTAGGTCACCTTGGGAAGGGTGAGCACCAGCCCGTCGGGCAGTCCGCCGTGCGCCAGCAGGGTGCCGAGGAACAGTTCCAGGGTGCGGATGCCGCGGTCCCGGACGGCCGCCTCCATGCACTTGATCCGGATCCCGAGGTACGGCGGAGCACTGCCGTCGGCGACCGCGGCGGCGAGCAGTTCGGCGGCCCGGACCGCCGCCGCGTCCTCCTCCGCGTCGGGCCGGGGGCCGTAGCCGTCCTCGAAGTCGATCCGCAGGTCCTCGACCGGCTCGCGCTCCAGCTTGGCCCGGATCCGGCGGTGCACCTCGGCGAGCAGCGCGTCGTCCGCCACGCCGAGCGCGCGGGCGAGCTCGGCGGGGGTGCCGGCGTGGGTGTCGAAGGCCTCCAGGGCCTGCCGCCCCCAGCTCCGCACGGTGTCGGCGGCGAAGGCGTCGGCCGGCACGTAGACGGTGTGGACCGGCTGGCGGGTGCCCGGGTCGCCCGGGAAGCGGTGGGCCAGCTCGGCGTCGACCGGCGCCAGCAGCGCGTCCACGGCGGACCTGGCGGCGGCGGAGAATCCCGCCGCGCCCGTCGGCCCGGTAGCGCCCGTCTCGACCTGCGACATCCGTCACTCCTCACGCAAGCATGCGCGCGGGGCCCGTGCCAGGCCAGCGCTTCAACAGTTTGTTGATGCGAAGGTAGACGGGCCGGGAACGGGCGTCAATGGTCCGCCGGCGGACCGGGCGGTACAGCCGCGGGCCGGGTCAGTCCCGCCCGGAGGTGGCGTAGCGGTCCCGCAGCTCCGGGTAGAGCGCCTCGACGTCCTTGGGGTGGACCGAACCGTCGGGACGGTTGCCGGCCACGCCGTACTTCTTGGTCAGCCAGGCGGCCAGCCGCTGCGGGTCCGGCTCGTGCTCGAAGGTGTCGATGTAGCTCACCAGCGCCTCGAACGCCTGCTCGGGGTCCAGCCGGTACGAGCCCGGGCGCGGCGCGGGACCGATCGGCCGCTGCGCGCGCTCGGCGAACTCCGGCGCCTCCTCCGCGGCCTCGGCGAACTGCTCCTCGGTGTAGGCCTGCTCCGCGTAACCCTGGTCGAGCTGTCCCTGCTCCGTCCGGCCCTGGTCGAGCCGGCCCTGCTCGGCGAAGCGCTCCTCGACGAACGGCGGCTCGGCGTACCCCGCCTCGGGCCCGGCGGCGGCGGCCTGCTGCTCCGGCGCCTCCGGCTGGTCCAGGTCGGTCGGGCGCGGCGGCTTGAACCACGGCGACACCTGGCCGGGCACCCGCCCGCCCTGCGCACCGTCGCTGGGGTGCCCGGTGGTCCGCACGGCACGCTCGGTCCAGACGTTCAGCTCCTCCTCCTGCGGCACCGGGGACTGCTGCGCCCCGCCGACCGGCTCCTGGGCGTCGCGCAGCCGCACGGCGGCGAGCTTGGCGAGCACCTCGGCAGGAGCGGGCTCGGGCTGGCCCTGCGGCTCCGCCTCCGGCTCCGGGTGGACCTGCCCCTGGGGCTGCGGCTGCGGACGGCCCTGCGCCGGGCCCTGTACCCGCGCAACAGCCGGGGCGGAACGGTCGGCCCGGACCGGCTGCTGCTGCCGTGCGGCGACCGGCGCCTCGGCCACGGCCCGCGCGGGCTGCCCGGCCGGCACCAGTGCGGCGGCCGCGCGGCTCTCCTGGAGCGCGCGGGCCTCCTGCGCCGCCAGGGCCGCCTCGGCCCGGGCCGCCGCCTCGACCTCGCGGGCCTCCTTCTCCTCCCGGGCCACCCTGGCGTCCTCGTCCATCCGGTCGAACACCGTCGGGTCGAGCGGCACGCCGTACTTGGCCAGCTTGAGCGGCAGCAGCGCCTGGATCGGCGCCGCGCGGCGCCAGCCGCGGCCATAGCGGAAGCGCAGCTGGGCCCGGTAGACCAGCCGGTTCTGCTCCAACCGGACGACCTCGTCGTAGGAGCGCAGCTCCCAGAGCTTCATCCGGCGCCAGAGCCGGAAGGTCGGCACCGGCGAGAGCAGCCAGCGCATCATCCGGACCGACTCCATGTGCCGGTCCGCGGTGATCGCCGCGATCCGGCCGACCGCGTGCCGGGAGGCCTCGACCACGACGACGAACAGCAGCGGGATGACGGCGTGCATGCCCATCCCGAGCGGGTCGCCCCAGGAGGCGGCCGCGTTGAAGGCGATGGTCGCGACGGTCAGCAGCCAGGCGGTCTGCCGCAGCGCCGGGAAGGGTATGCGCAGCCAGGTGAGCACCAGGTCCAGCGAGAGCAGGACCACGATGCCCGCGTCCACGCCGATCGGGAACGCGTAGGAGAAGGCGCCGAAGCCCTTCTGCTCGGCCAGCTCCTTGACCGCGCTGTACGAGCCGGCGAAGCCGATACCGGAGATGATGCAGGCACCTGCGGCGACCAGACCGAGCAGGCTGCGGTGGGCCTTGGTGAGCGATGGGCGTGCCATTACGTCTATCAACCCCTGGATGTCGGCTGCGGCCGTTCGCTGCCTCGGCTGCCGGTTCCCGCTTGTCGGGGCGCCGGACGGCTGAGCGACCTCCGGGCTCGGCCCACCGGAGTTTACTCGTACACCTGTCCCAGCGTTCCCGCAGCCCGCACCGTCGTCGCGACCGGCCGCTCCCCGGCTCCCCGGTCCCCCGCCGCGCGGAGCCGGGGGAGCGGGCGCCCGGTCAGGACGGCTTCCCCGCCGTGCCGTTGAGGTAGGCCAGCACGGCCATCACCCGGCGGTTCGCGTCCTCCGCCGGGGCGAGTTCGAGCTTGGTGAAGATATTGGCGATGTGCTTCGCCACCGCACCGTCGCTCACCGACAGCCGGGCGGCGATCGCCGAGTTCGAACACCCCTCCGCCATCAGCTCCAGCACCTCCCGCTCGCGCGGCGACAGCCGCTGCAAGGGCCCGGAACGACGCGAGGTGCTCTGCATCAGCTTGGCGATGACGTCCGGGTCCATCGCCGTACCGCCGGCCGCCACCCGGCGAACCGCGTCGATGAACTGGTCGGCGTTGAAGACCCGGTCCTTCAGCAGGTACCCGATCCCGCCCGTGCCGTCCGCCAGCAACTCCCGCGCGTAGAGCTGCTGGACGTGCTGCGACAGCACCAGCACCGGCAGGCCCGGAATCTCCCGGCGGGCCTGGAGCGCCGCCTGGAGTCCCTCGTCGGTCAGGGTCGGCGGCAGCCGGACGTCGACCACCGCGACGTCCGGACGGTGCGTCAGCAGAGCCTCCTGCAGCTCCGGACCGGTCTCGACCGCGGCGGCGATCGTGAAGCCGTGCGCCTCCAGCAGTCTGATCAGACCTTCTCGAAGGAGGTAAAGGTCCTCGGCGAGGACAACTCGCACGGCAGCTCCAGGGTGATGGTGGTCGGACCGCCCGACGTACTGTCGATGGCGAGGACACCGTCGAAGGTACCCAATCGCCGCTCGATCCCCCGCAGCCCGGTCCCCCTCGTGGGATCCGCGACCCCGACGCCGTCGTCCGTCACCGTGACCCGCAGCCGGCCGGCGCGGTACAGGATGTCCACCCACACCTGCTCCGCGCCCGAGTGCTTGGCCGCGTTGGCCAGCAGCTCGCAGATGCTGAAGTACGCCGTGGCCTCCACCGGCGCCGCCGGGCGGTCCGGCAGGCTCACACACACCTCGGTCGGCAGTGCGCAGTCCAGCGCGAGCGCACGGACCGCGTCACCCAGCCCCCGCTCCGCCAGCACCGGCGGATGAATGCCCCGGACCAGGTCGCGCAGCTCCTGGAGCGCCCGCGCCGAGGACTGCCGGGCCTCGGACAGCAGCTCGCGCGCCGCCACCGGATCGGTCTCCATCAGGTGCTCGATCGTGCCCAGCGTCATCCCGATCGCGACCAGCCGCGCCTGGGCGCCGTCGTGCAGGTCCCGCTCGATCCGCCGCAGCTCCGCCGCCTGGTCGCCGACCGCGTCGGCCCGGGTCTCGGTCAGCTCCGCCACCCGGCGGGTCAGCTGGGCGTGCGAGGCCCGACCGTCCTTGTCCAGCACCCGGCGGGCCACCTCGGCGTACGCACGCACCGCGTACGGAGCCAGCAGTGCGCCCAGAGCGAGCAGCCCGAGCCCGAGCAGGATCGAGAGGAGCAGGGCCGCGGCACCCCTCGAGCCCACGGGCCCGTCGCCGCGGACCGCGACGACCAGGAACGCCGCCCCGCTGCCCAGGACCCCCAGCACCACCGCTCCCAGCGCGGTCGCCAGCAGCGGGCTGACCACCAGCCAGAGCATCTCGCGCCGCGTCACCGCGTCCCTCGCGGCCCAGTGCAGCAACTGCGCGAGCCGGGCGACGTTGTGGGACCGGTGATAGGAGTAGCCCGTCCACCAGTGACCGCGGGCGTCCGCCTCCAGCGGCGGCCTGGGGGTGTACACCGCCTGCAGCTTGGTGCCGTACCAGCGGTTGAGCTGCCCCCGCGTCCGGGTGGCGGTCGGCCGCACGAACAGGCCGGCCAGTGCCAGGCCCGCGCCCACGGCGGCGATCAGCGCGACGAACACCGCCGGGTAGTAGCCGTCGAGCATCCACGCAGCCGTCGCGCCGGCGAAGAAGGACCCGAACACGGGCACCACCACGATCGGCACCGCAGCGAGCACCAGGAGGGACAACCGGGCCAGCCCGCGGCCGCCCGCAGCGAGTGCCGCCTCGGTCTGGGCGCGCACGGCACCGCCCCCGCTGATCCGACTCTCTGTGGCCACGCCTACTCCTGATTGCTGATGCCGATGCCGCAGACCGGCCCCGATCCTCCTCATCCAGTGTCCCCGGACGCAGGGCCGCCGGCACTGGCCGTCCCACCCGAATTCGGGGTGGTCCTAGGTCCACCCCGCGCGGGCCCCTGCCCCAGCGGAGCCGACACGGGGCCGAATCCCCCGCGCGCCGCACCCAGCAATTCGCGGCAATTCACGCAGAACGCAA
>NZ_JAIY01000009.1:0-63431 GCF_000710405.2 Kitasatospora sp. MBT66
CCGCGACCTCGCCCTTGGCCTCGACGGTGATCTTCCGGGAGAGGTCGCCCCGGGCCACGGCGGTCGCCACGTCGGACATCGAGCGGACCTGGCCGGTGAGGTTGGAGGCCATCACATTGACGTTGTCGGTGAGGTCCTTCCACGTCCCGGACACGCCCCGGACGGTGGCCTGGCCGCCCAGGTTGCCCTCGGTGCCGACGTCCCGCGCCACCCGGGTGACCTCGTCGGCGAACGCGGACAGCTGGTCGACCATCGTGTTGATGGTCTCCTTCAGCTCCAGGATCTCGCCGCGGGCGTCCACCCGGATCTTCTGGGTCAGGTCGCCCTGGGCGACCGCGGTGGTCACCGAGGCGATCGAACGGACCTGTGCGGTGAGGTTGTCCGCCATGACGTTGACGGACTCGGTGAGGTCGCGCCAGGTGCCGGAGACGTCCTGCACGTCGGCCTGCCCGCCGAGGCGCCCCTCGGTGCCGACCTCGCGGGCGACCCGGGTGACCTCGCCGGCGAAGGAGCTGAGCTGGTCGACCATGGTGTTGATGGTGTTCTTGAGTTCGAGGATCTCGCCGCGCGCGTTGACGGTGATCTTCTGCGAGAGGTCGCCGTCGGCCACCGCGGTGGCGACCTGGGCGATCGCCCGGACCTGGCCGGTCAGATTGCCGGCCATGAAGTTCACCGAGTCGGTGAGGTCGCGCCACGTCCCCGAGACGCCCTTCACGTCGGCCTGGCCGCCGAGGATGCCCTCGGTGCCGACCTCGCGGGCGACCCGGGTGACCTCGCCGGCGAAACTGCCCAGCTGGTCGACCATGGTGTTGACGGTGTTCTTGAGCTCCAGGATCTCGCCGCGCGCGTCGACGGTGATCTTCTGCGAGAGGTCGCCCTTCGCGACCGCGGTGGCCACCTGGGCGATGTCGCGGACCTGGGTGGTGAGGTTGCCGGCCATCGCGTTGACCGAGTCGGTGAGGTCGGCCCACGTCCCGGAGACGGCGGGCACCTGCGCCTGACCGCCGAGCCGCCCTTCGGTGCCCACTTCGCGGGCCACCCGGGTCACCTCGGAGGTGAAGCGGGACAGCTGGTCGACCATGCCGTTGAACACGGTCGCGATCTCGCCGAGCAGGCCGTCCGCGTCGTCCGGCAGCCTGGTCCCGAAGTCACCGTCGCGCACCGCCGTCAGACCGGCGAGCAGGAGCCGCAGTTCCGGCACCCCGACCTGGGCGGCGGAAGGATTCGCGCTCCCGCGCGAACCGTTGGGCGTTGCTGAGCCAGCCATCGAAACGTCGCCTCTCTAGAGCCCACCCCGGCGCCGGGGCACGGAGGCCGACCGACAACACAGGCACGTACCGCCTCGGAGGCTACCCCAGTCCTTACCGGAACCGGAAAGTCCGGCGGCGGACCGTCGGTGCTCCTCGACAGCGGTGGCCCGCCACTCGCGGGTGCCGGCGGCCGGGGCACCGTCCTCGTTCACACCCGGGCCCGGGGCGCCTTCCGGCTCGTCGACCGGCGCCGGCAGCCGTATGCCCCGCAGCACGCCGCCCGTAACGCGCGACGGGGATCCCGGCCCCGGGAGGCAGGCCCGCGGCGGCGGGCGAGCCGGGTGGTCCGGCTGGTCGGAGCGGTCTGCGCATGATCCGGCGGAACCGGGGCAGCCGGGGCCCGAACCATTTTCCAGTGTGAGGAGTCCGCTCCATGCTCGGTCTGATCCTGGTCCTGCTGCTCGTCTTCCTCCTGTTCGGGCTCGGCTTCGCCGTGAAGGTCCTGTGGTGGGTCGGCCTGGTCGTCCTCGCCATCTGGCTCCTCGGCTTCATCGCCCGGGGCACCACCACCGCCGGCAGCCGGGGGCGGTGGTACCGCTGGTAGCCGCCGCACCCCGCAGCGCCCGGTGCCCGTCGGCCACAACGGCCGACGGGCACCGGCGCGTCCGGGTCCTCCGACGACCGATCACCGGGACTGATCACCGGGACTGATCACCGAGGCTGATTACCGGTTGCTGAAGACGTCCTCAGGTCTTCAGCAACCCTTCAGCCCGCTGTCGCCATGCTGGGCCCCGATCGGCCGGGCACGGTGCCCGGAGACGTCGGTGAGCAGGGGAGATCAGGGGTGAGCACGGTGGACGAGTCCGCGAGTGGGCAGGAGTTCGAGGCACCGCAGCAGGACCAGGAGCGGAAGCTGAAGCCGAAGCAGGCGTCGACGGGGCGGTGGCGGCCCGGGCGCAGGGCGCGGTGGGGCGGCGCGGTCGCCGTGACGGTCCTGATAGCCGGCGGCGCGGTCGCGGCCGCCGCGCACCACGGCTTCGAGGAGCACGAGGACCGGGCCTCCGCCCACGCCGACGGCCGTGGCCACGGCCACACCCGGGCGGACCGCGCGGACGGTCACGACGGCGGCCACGACGGCGGGCACGAGGACGGTCACGAGGGCGGCAGGAACGACAGCGACCGGCGCGCCGACGACGCCGGACCGCACCTGGCACCCGCGCCGCTGCCGTCGCTGGACGCGGCGGACGCCGTGGTCAAGGCGTCCTCCGCGGTGCCCGGCGGCAAGGTCGAGTCCCTGCACCCGGTGTCCGCCACCGGCGGCGGCCGGGCCTGGCAGGCGGTGGTCCTCGGCCCGGACGGCGTCCGGCAGGCGGTCACCGTCGACGGCACCACCTTCGCGATCACCGCCAACACCGTCACCGGTGGCTGACGCCCCGTCACCCGGCGGCGCGGGACGGCCGCGCCGGGAAGGGAGCGCTCCGCTGTGAGCGACACCACGACGCACGCCGGCGCACCCGGGCTCCGGACCCGGCTCCCGAACGTCCCGGCGGCCGCGGGCCGGAGCAAGGTGCCCGCGGTGACCGCCGTGTTCTGGGCGGTGAAGGTCCTCACCACCGGCATGGGCGAGACCACCTCCGACTACCTCGCCCGTACCCTCGGCCCCGTCCCGGCCGTGGCCGGCGCCGCCGTGCTGCTCGCGGCGGCGCTGGCCGCCCAGGCCAGGGCGGACCGCTACCGGCCCGCCGTCTACTGGGCGGCGGTGGTGATGGTCAGCGTCTTCGGCACCATGGCGGCCGACGTCGCCCACCTGGCCCTCGGCGTCCCGTACGCCCTCTCGGCCACCGCGTTCGCCCTCGCGCTCGCCGCGGTCTTCGGACTGTGGCACCGCCTGGAGGGCACCCTCGCCGTGGACACCGTCCGCGGCGGGCGCCGCGAGGTCCTCTACTGGGCGGCGGTGATGGCGACCTTCGCCCTCGGTACCGCCGTCGGCGACCTGACCGCGGCGACCCTCGGTTGGGGCTGTCTGCCCTCGGGCCTGCTGTTCGCCGCCCTGATCGCGGTACCGGCACTCGGCCACCGGGTACTGCGCCTGCCGCCGGTCCTCGCGTTCTGGTGGGCCTATGTGCTCACCCGCCCGCTCGGCGCCTGCTTCGCCGACTGGGCCGGTGTCGGCCGGGAGCGCGGCGGCCTCGGCCTCGGCACCGGCCCGGTCAGCCTGGTACTCGCCGCCGTGATCGCCGCGGCCGTCCTGTGGCTCGCCACCGGCTCCCGCCGCCCGGCCCGCGCGAACGCCTGACCGGCCGCGCCCGTCCGCCCCGGTCGGGCGGGCACCTTCCCCGGAGCGCCCGCCCGACCGGTCCCCACGCCGTTCCGCACCCGCCCCGCCCGGGAGGCGTGTGGTGTTGGGCCGATGGGATGGCGGACCCCGGCTGTTCGGTGTGCCGCGTCGTCGCGGGAGCGGTCCCGGCGGTGCGCGGGCTAGGTTCTGCTGCGTGACCGGAAACGACGCGGTCCTGGCGTTGATGGTCATCACAGCGCTGGGTTTCGACTTCACCAACGGCTTCCACGACACCGGCAACGCCATGGCGACCTCGATCGTCACGGGGGCCCTGCCGCCGCGCGTCGCGGTCGCGGTCTCGGCGGTGCTGAACCTGGTCGGCGCCTTCCTGTCGACCGCCGTGGCGGCGACCATCGCCAACGGCCTGGTCTCCAGTGGGGCGGTGACCCTGACCGTGGTCTGCGCCGGTCTGACCGGCAGCATCCTGTGGAACCTGACCACCTGGTACCTCGGGATCCCCTCCAGTTCCTCGCACGCGCTGATCGGCGGGGTGATCGGGGCGACGGTGGCGGCGGCCGGCACCTCGGCCGTCAAGTGGCAGGGCCTGGTCTCCAAGGTGATCGTCCCGGCGGCACTGTCGCCGTTCATCGCGGGCGGGGTCGCCGTGGTCGGCACCCTGCTGGTCCGCCGCATCACCCGGGAGGTGTCCGAACGCCCGCGCGAGCACGGGTTCCGGCTGGGCCAGATCGGCTCGGCCTCCATGGTGTCGCTCGCCCACGGCACCAACGACGCGCAGAAGACCATGGGCGTCATCACCCTCGCCCTGATCGCCAACGGGAACCTGGCGGCCGGGGCGCAGGCCCCGGACTGGGTGATCCTCTCCTGCGCGCTGGCGATCGCCCTGGGCACCTACGCCGGCGGCTGGCGGGTGATCCGGGCCCTGGGCAAGGGACTGGTGGAGATCGCACCGGCCCAGGGGATGGCCGCCGAGTCGGCCTCGGCGGCCGTGATCCTCTGCTCCACCGACTTCGGCTACTCGCTCTCCACCACGCACGTGGCCACCGGATCGATCCTGGGCTCCGGCGTCGGGTGGAAGGGCGCCGAGGTGCGCTGGCAGCTCGCCCGCCGGATGGTGACGGCCTGGCTGTTCACCCTGCCGGCCGCCGCACTGGTCGGCGCGCTGGCCTACTGGACCGCGAACGGGATCGGCGGGACGGCCGGCGTGGTGGTGGTGTTCGTGGTGCTGGTGCTGGCATCGGTCGCCTTCTTCGTCGCCTCCCGCTACCCGGCCGTGACGCCCGAGAACGTCAACGCCGAGTGGACGGGGTCGGTCGCGCCGGCGCCCGTCGTGGCCAAGGACGGGGCGGTCTCGTGAACTCCTGGATCAACCTGGACGCGGTGTGGAAGATCGTCGTGGTGGGTCTGCTCACCGGCGCCGGCCTGCCCGCGCTGTTCGCCCTCGGCCTGCGCCTGCTCAACCCGCCCGGTCCGTCCGGCCCGTCCGGTCCGTCCGGCCCGTCCGGTCCGTCCGGCCCGTCCGGCCCGTCCGGTCCCACCGGCGAACCGGCCACCGAACCCGCCACCTACCGCCCCACCGCCGGGCCGGTCGGCTACGCCCTGGCGGTCCTGAGCTTCGCGGTGGTCCTCGCCTCGATCGGCTGGGGCATCTCCGTCATCGTCGGCCACAGCTGAGAGCCGGGGGTCGGGAGGCGCGGGCCGGGAGCCGGGAGGCGCGGGGCAGGACTCTCTGGAATCCTGGCAGTGAGGCGCTTGCCGTACACGCCGAGGAGCCGACATGTCGGGACAGTTCGAGACGAGCGTAGAGGTGGACCGCCCGGTGGAGGAGGTCTTCGCCTATCTCGCCGACGGCCGCCACGACCCCGAGTTCAGTCCCCGGGTGCTGGAGATCGCGAAGACCCCGGACGGCCCGACCGCCGTCGGGACGGTCTTCCGCAGCACCGTGAAGGACGCCGGGATGAAGACCTCCCGCCAGTTCCGCATCACCGGCCTGGAGGCTCCGCACACGGTCCGCTGGAGCGAGGAGAGCAAGAACCTGATCACCGCCGAGGGCGGCTACGACCTGAAGGCGCTGCCGGACGGCCGTACCCGGGTCCGGATCTTCAACACGCTGGAGGGCCACGGACTCGGCAAGGTCCTGGCCGGCCCGGCGCTCCACGCGGCCCGCAAGGACGCCCCCGACTTCGGTCGCCGGATCAAGGCCGCGATCGAGGGGTCCTGACCTCGGCGGTGCGACCCGTCGCCCTCGGCGGTGCCGATGCCCGGCACCGGTGGTGGGCCTACGGCCGGGCAGCCGGTCGAACCGCGTTCCGGCGCGGTACCGGCGGGCCGCGGCCCGCTCCGCCGCAGCAGCCGAGGAGACTCCGATGGACCTTCATCTCGCGGGCAAGGTCGCCGTCGTCACAGGGGCCAGCAAGGGGATCGGTCTCGCCGTGACGCGGGCACTCGCCGCCGAGGGTGTGCACGTGGTCGCCGTGGCGCGGAGCACCACGGGAGCACTGACGGACCTCGCGCCGCAGGTGCATCCGGTGTCGGCCGACCTCACCACCGCGGACGGCCCCGCGTCCGCGGTCGAGGAGGCGGTCTCCGTGTTCGGTGGACTGGACATTCTCGTCAACAACGTCGGCGCGGTACGCCCGCGTCCGGCCGGCTTCCTGTCCGTCACCGACGACGACTGGATCCAGGGGCTGACGATCAACCTCCTCGCCGCCGTCCGCACCACCCGCGCGGCCCTGCCCCACCTGATCGAACGTGGCAACGCGTCGATCGTGACCGTGAGTTCGGTCAACGCGTTCCTGCCGGACCCGACGATCATCGAGTACTGCGCGGCCAAGGCGGCGCTCACCAACTTCTGCAAGGCCCTGTCCAAGGAGGTCGGTCCGCGCGGGGTGCGGGTCAACACGGTCAGTCCCGGGCCGGTGTCCACATCACTCTGGCTCGGCGACTACGGCGTCGCCGCGACGGTCGCGAAGGCGACCGGCGGGGACCCGGAGGACATCGCCCGGACCGCGGCCGCGCAGTCCGCGACCGGCCGGTTCAGCCTCCCGCAGGAGGTCGCCGACCTCGTCGTGCTGCTGGCCGGGGACCGGACCGGCAATGTCACCGGGAGCGACTTCGTCATCGACGGCGGCCTGGTCCAGACGACCTGAGCCCCCGTCGGGCCGCGAGCCTCCGTCGGGCCGCGAGTCTCCGTCGGGCCGTGAGGATCCGGCAGGTCCGAGGCATCCGGGTTCGGCCCGGATGCGTCCGGTGCGCTCCGGGCCGCCGGGTGGGTGCGCCGCCGGTCAGAAGATGGACCAGCCGGTGAGGGTGGTGAGGGTGTCGAGCGCGGTGATGCCCGCGATCGAGTTGCCGTGGCTGTCGAGGGCCGGCCCCCAGGTGCAGAGCGTTCCGCGTCCGGGGATGACGGCGAGGATGCCCCCGCCGATGCCGCTCTTGGCGGGCAGGCCGACGCGGTGGGCGAACTCGCCGGCGGCGTCGTAGGTGCCGCCGATCAGCATGACGGCGTTGATGCGCTTGGCTTCGCTGCGGGTGAGCAGCCGGGTGCCGTCGGCCCGCAGGCCGTGCCGGGCGAGGAATCCCGCGGCGAGGGCGAGGTCCTGGCAGCTCATGGTGAGAGCGCACTGCCAGAAGTAGTGGTCGAGGACGTCCGGGACGGGGTTCTCGAGGCGGCCGTGGTCGGCCAGCAGGTGGGCGAGGGCGGCGTTGCGGTGCCCGTGGTGGCTCTCGCTCCAGGCGACCTGGGCGTCGAAGTCGATGTGGGGGTTGCCGCTCTCGGTGCGGAGGAAGTCGCGCAGGGTGCCCCGGGAGTCCCCGGTGAGGGTGAGCAGTCGGTCGGTGATCACCAGCGCGCCGGCGTTGACGAAGGGGTTGCGCGGGATCGCGTTCTCACGTTCCAGCTGGGCGAGGGAGTTGAAGGGCGACCCGGAGGGCTCCTTCCCCACCCGGGCCCACAGCGAGTCGCCGTCGGCGGCCAGCACCAGGGCGAGGGTGAACACCTTGGAGACGGACTGGATGGAGAACGGGACCTGCCAGTCCCCGGTGCCGCGCGGCGGTTTGCGGGTGGCGGTGTCCACGACGGCGAGGCCGAACCGGTGGGGGTCGACGGCGGCGAGGGCCGGGATGTACTGGGCGACGGTTCCCTCGGCCAGGACGGGGTGGACGGCGTCGTCGATGCGTTCGAACAGGTTCTTGTAGTCCATGCCGGTCCCCCTCCGCGGGCAGGACGCCGTTGTCCGGCCCGGAGTTCAGCATGCGCCGGGGCGCTCGCGGGGGGAAGAGTGCGATGGCGGATCCCCTCGCCCGGACCCCCAACACCCCCGTTCCTGCGGCGCCCCCTCGGACGGCTTGTGCAGCGGCGCGCCGTCCAGCAGGACCGGCCGCCGCACCCCGGCCGCCGCACCCCGGCGGCCTCGGCCCGGGCCGAGGCCGGCTGTCGGTGGTGGGGGGCCGCCCCCACAGTCCGCACCACATGGGGGATTCCAGGGCTCGGAGCTGCTCGCCAGGGCTTCTGCCGGCAGGGGGCGGCTCCGGCGGGGGCGCGGGCGTGCGGGGGACGGTTCCGTGCCCCGTGTGCTGCACGGGACCGGGGCCGGTGTGCGCGGCGGCGCGAGTGCCTGGGTATCGGGAAGGCGGTACCGGCCGGCCAGGGGAGGGCCCATGAGTGAGCAGGACGCACCGCCGATCTCTATCTTCTACCGCCGGGACGGGCTCGACCCGGGTCCGGCGCTGGGGGAGGCCCAGCGCGAGGACCCGGTGCGGCGGGTGAGGGACTTCTGGCTGCACCGGACCGGTGAGTACTGGCTCGTCACCCGGCACGCCGACGTGCGGCGGGTGCTGGCCGACCAGGAGACCTTCGCGATGTACGACGCGCAGCGCGCGCCGATCCTGCCGAACGAGCTCCTCAACATGGACCCGCCGGAGCACACCCGGCTGCGCCGCGTCCTGACGCCGGAGTTCACCGGGAAGCGGATCCGCGCCCTGGAGCCGATGATCCGCGCCCGGACCGGCGAGCTGATCGACGCCATGGAGGCGCGCGGCCCCGCGGCGGACCTGATGGCGGACTTCGCCCTGCCGCTGCCGCTCGGGGTGATCTGCGCTCTGCTCGGCGTTCCCGATCCCGACCAGGGGGAGTTCCACCGCTGGTCGCGGACCACGCTGGACCTCGGGCTGCCGATGGAGGAGCGGCTCGCGGCCGGCCGGGAGTCGCACGCCTACACGGCCTCGCTGGTGGCGGAGAAGCGGCGCAGCCCGGACGACGGAATGATCGGCATGCTCGTGCGGGAGCACGGCGACGCGGTGTCGGACGCGGAACTGGTCGGTGTCTGCGAGCTGTTGCTGCTCGCCGGGCACGTCACGGTGTCCAACACGATCGGCCTGGCCGTGCTCGCCCTGCTGGCGCGCCCGGAACAGGCCGCCCGGTTGCGCGAGGCCGACGAGGCGGATCCGGTGATCGACGGCGCCGTGGAGGAGCTGCTGCGGTACCTGTCCGTGTCCAGCACCGCGCTGGCCCGGACCGCGCGGTACGACACCGAGATCGGCGGTGTGCCGATCAAGGCCGGTGACCAGGTCGTCTGCCAACTGCCGGTGGCCAACCGCGACCCGGAGCTCGGCGCTGGGACGGACCGCCTCGACATCGGGCGCAAACCCCTGTCGCACCTGGCCTTCGGGCACGGCCCGCACCACTGCCTGGGCGCGCCGCTGGCCCGCGCCGAGCTGCGGATCGCGCTGCCCGCGCTGCTGCGGCGGCTGCCCGGTCTTGCGCTCGCGTGTCCCGCCGAGGAGGTGTCCTACCGGGTGAACAACGAGGTCTACGGTCTCCACGCACTGCCGGTCACCTGGTGACCGGTGACGTCGACCGGCTCGTTCTGCGGCCTGCCCCCGGTCGGGCAGGCCGCAGAACGATCTCACCGACCTACCGTGAGGCGGTCCGGAACGGCGGTGGGTGCTTCCCGTGCGCGGCGGGCCGGGAGCGGGTCCGCCGTGGCGATTGTCAGTCGGTGGTGCGGTGTTCGGGGCTCTGCCCGTCGGGCGGGCAGTCCCAGGAGGTGAGGTACTCGGCGGTGGGGGTGCCGACGCCGGTGACGTTGTCGTAGCCGCGGTCGGCGACGAGGGAGGTGTCGTGGCCCATGGTGCGCAGCGAGGTGGTGGTGCCGTCGTCGGCGTTGACGCTGTTGGTGTAGTCGACGCGGACCTGGGCGAGTTCGGTGCCGGGGCCGAAGGGGTGGTCGGTGACGTCGTGGTAGGCGCCGGTGCCGTAGCGGTGGTAGATGGCGGGGTTGGCGAAGCCGATCGGGGAGCCCTTGGCCTGCTGGGCCAGGGCCTGGAGGGCGGCGATGACGGGGCAGGCCAGGCTGGTGCCGCCGATGCGGTACTCGCCGTAGCGGACGGTGCCGTCGGGGAAGGTCTGGCTCTGGCCGACGAGGAAGCCGGTGTTGGAGTCGGCGACGGCGGCGATGTCGGGGACGACCCGGTGGCGGCCGCCGTTGGCCCCGGACAGTGCGGGCGGGACGACGTCGCGCTGGTAGTGCGGCTGCGGGAAGCGGGCGCTGGTGCCTCCGCCGGCGCCGCCGGTGAAGCCGCCCGGCAGGTCCGTCCAGGACGTGCCGTCGGCCGACAGGACGGACTTCAGCGTGCCCCAGCCCGTTTCGAAGCGGTACCCGTTCGAGGCGTCCAGTGCGAGCGAGGTGCCGCCGACCGCCGTGACCCAGGGCAGGGAGGCGGGCATGTCGGTCTGCTTGGTGCCGGTGTTCTCCAGCTGGTCGCCGTCGTCGCCGCTGGAGAAGTAGAAGCCGATGCCGGTGACGGCGCCGCGCTTGAACAGGTGCTGGTAGACGCGGTCGAAGGCCGGGTCGGAGGCGTTCTCGGGCTCGCCCCAGGAGTTGGAGACGATGTCGCCGAGGTGCTGGTCGACGACGCGGTCCAGGGCGTCGACGAGGTCCTGGTCGTAGCAGGAGGCGGCGCCGACGTAGGAGATGTCCGCGTCGGGCGCGACGGCGTGCACCGCTTCGATGTCGAGGGTCTGCTCGCCGTACCAGCCGGAGGCGTCGCAGCCGCCCGGGTCGACGTCCGGCGGGGCGGTGTGCGTCCACACCGCCGGGTCGTAGCGCAGCAGTTGGTTCTTGCCGTAGGGGGCGTCACCGTGCTCGGCGGCGTAGCGCGCGGTGTCGTCGCCGATGGTGGGCGAGTCGTAGGCATCCACGACGGCGACGGTCGCGCCGCGGCCGGTGAGCCCGGTCGCGGCCGCGCCGTAGGCGGTGCGCAGCTGGGCGCCGTTGAAGCCCTGGATCACGTACGGCCGGACCGCGCCGTACGCCGGCGGCGTGCCGGTGGCCGGTGTCGAGCCGAAGTGGTCGGAGAACGGCGGGGAGTTGACGAAGGCGTTGCCGGGGCCGGGCAGGATGTCCCTGGGCGTCGGCCGGCCGGGCCTGACCCTGCTGGGGGCGGTGTTGAGCCCGGTGACGCTGAGCACGTCGTGCGCGAGGTGCGCAGGCACGGTGACGTCCCCCGCGGGCGCCCGGTAGGTCCGCTCGTCCTTGCGGTAGGTGTGCAGCTCGGTGCCGAAGGCCCGCTCCGCGTCGGCGACGGCGCCGTCGGCGGTGAGGTAGTGGCCGTTGGAGGCGGTCACCCGCAGCCCGGACGAGTCCAGCCAGCCGCGTACCTTGGTGGTCTGCTCCTCGCTGCTGCCGAACCGTTCCGCCAGCTGTTCCGGGCTCAGGAAGTGCCCGTACTGCTCGGAGGCGGGGTCGGAGACCTGCCGGGCGAGGTCGTCCAGGCCGTCGTGGTCGCGACCGGTGAGGTAGACCCGCACCGTGACCGGTGCGTCGGCGCGCTCCCTGCCCTGGTCGGCGGTGGACCGGGCCCAGTCCGGTGCCGTGTCCGGCACCACCGCCCGGTCCCGCGGCGCGGGAGTGTCCGCCGCTGCCGGGGCGACGGACAGGGCGGCTGCCACCAGGGGCAGTACGGCCGCGGCGGCCAGACCTGCTCTCGAACGCGACGACGGGATGCGCATGCAGCAGCAACCTTCCTGCCGGGGGAGTGGGGACGAGCGGCCGGAGCGGAGCCCGACGAGTGCTGACGCGGGGACATCGGACACATCCCGGCGACAGGGCCCGACCCTAGGGCTGTCCCACCTCGTGTCCCGTGCACATCTCGTTGACGCACCGTCGGCTTCACCCACCCAGCGGCTGGACCCGTCCCGGTCGCAGCCGCCACCCGGGCGGCGAGGTCGGCGAGCGCCCGGTCGGACGCTGCCGCCGTGGTCTCGCGGTGGGCGGTGACCGTGAGGGTGCGGCTGTCGCGGTAGCGCGGGTGAGAGGCGGTCGCGGGACGTGAGGCTTCTGTCCCGGCGTTCCGCGTCACCGGTGGTACGTGATTGATACATGACCGCGTGCTTGCGGAAGCCGGGTGACGACCGGCTCGAAGCAGCCGTCCCGGAGTCTGTGGACACACCCCGGGTGGCCGTCCGTGCCACCGGGGCTCCGTGTTCCTCTGCTCCGGGAGGCAGCTGCCGTGTCCGCCGTGACGAAATGCGAAGACGACGATCCCCGTACCGTGCCGGGTCGGCGCCCGGTCCCCCGCCGCGGGGTGTTGTGGCTGCTGGCCGCGGTGCTGGTCGCGGGCGCCGGCGGTGGCGTGGCGGCGAACCTGCCCGAGGGGCCCGCGGCCGGCGGCGCCGGGAAAGGAGGCGTCCGGGTCGAGGGGCCGCCGACGCTGCCGGCTCCTGCGTCCGTCGTCGAGCTCGGTCTGCCGTGGCCGGAGGAGGGACAGTCGGCAGTCGCCGTGACGAAGGTCGGCGTCCTGGGGGTGAACGGGCCGCAGCAGCCGGTGCCGATCGCGAGTGTCACCAAGGTGATGACGGCGTACGTCGTGCTGCGGGACCACCCGCTCCGGGACGGCGAGGACGGACCGACGATCACGGTGGACGCGCAGGCGGCGGCCGAGTCGGCGTCGACCAGCGAGTCGACGGCTCCCGTGGTCGAGGGCCAGCGGCTCACCCAGCGCAAGCTGCTGGAGGTGATGCTGCTCCCGTCCGCGAACAACGTGGCCCGGCTGCTGGCCCGTTGGGACGCGGGCAGCGAGGAGGCGTTCGTGCAGCGGATGAACACGGAGGCGGCCCGGCTGGGGATGCCGGCGACGACCTACACCGGGGCCAGCGGGATCGAACCCACGACCGTGTCCACGGCCGCCGACCAGCTGGTGCTGGCCCGCGAGGCGATGAAGGACCCTGCGCTGCGTGCCACCGTGGCCCTGCGCAGCACCGTGCTGCCGGGCCGCGCGGCGCCGTTGCGCAACACCAACACGCTGCTCGACCGTCCCGGGGTGGTGGGGCTGAAGACCGGTTCGAGCACACCGGCGGGCGGCAACCTGATGTGGGCCCTGGAGGTGCCGGAGGGCGGGGCCGGGACGGGACGGCGGCTCGTGCTCGGTGTGGTCCTGGGCCAGCGCGCCGGTACGACGCCCACCGAGGGCATGCGGGCGGCGTTGGAGAACAGCGGTCGGCTCGTCGGCGCGTTGCGGGACAGGCTGCCGCAGGTCCTGCCGACCCTCGACGGCGGTCGTCGGGAGTGGGCGTGAACGCGGACCCGGGCACGGTCCCGCCGCCCCCTGTCGTGGTCCCTGTCCCCGTTCCGACCCCCGTCGCGCACCGTCCGGCCCGCCGCGGCACGGGACGGCGAGGCACGGGGCGGCGAGGGCGGTACGGGCCGCGCGGTTGGCCGGTCGCCGTGGCCGCACTGCTCTGTACCGCCCCGATGGCCCTGAGCTCCCACCTGCCGAACGCCGTGGGCAACCTCGGCAGCCTCTGCCAGACGGTGCTGCCCTGGTCGGGCCTGGGCGTCCTGCTGCTGCTGTGCTGCGCGGCGGTGCGCCGTTCGGTCCTGGCGACGGTCGCCGTGCTGGTCCCCGCCCTGGTGTGGACCGTCCTGTTCGGGCCCGCCCTCGTCGACAAGAGGTCCGGCGGCGGCGACCTCACGGTGGTGAGCCACAACGTGAACGAGCAGAATGCTGATCCTGGCCGCACCGCCCGCGCGCTGGCGGCCTCGGGCGCCGACGTCCTCGCGGTGGAGGAGCTGGCGAGCCGGGCGCAGGAGACGTTCCGCCGCGAGCTGGCGGCCGCCTACCCCTACTCCCAGGTCCTGGGAGGTGTCGGGGTGTGGAGCAGATACCCCCTGGAGGAGGTGGAGCCGGTGGAGATCATGCCCTGGACCAGGGCGCTGCGCGCCACGGTCCGGACGCCTAAGGGGCCGGTGGCGCTCTACGCGGCGCACCTCGCCTCCGTCCGGGTCCACCCGGCCACCGGCTTCGCCACGGCCCGCCGCAACGAGGCGGCGGCCAGGCTGGCCGAGGCCGTCCGGGCGGAGCGGCTCGCACGGATCGTGGTCCTGGGGGACTTCAACGGTTCGGTCGACGACTCCGCGCTGCGCGGGCTCACGGGGTCGCTGCGGTCGGCGCAACGGGAGGCCGGCGACGGCTTCGGATTCACCTGGCCCGCCTCGTTCCCGGTGGTCCGGATCGACCAGATCCTGGTGTCCGGCATCACACCGCGTGCGGCGTGGACACTGCCCGCGACCGGCAGCGACCACCTGCCGGTCGCGGCGTCCCTGCGGCTCTGACCGGCCCGTGCGCCACCGTCGGGCCCGTCTTCGAACCCGCACCTGCGGCACCGGGCCCGCCGCAGCCCCGCCGCCCGTACGGCTACGATCGACTACCCGCGGGCCCGGACGAGTGCAGCTCCCCGGGCGAACACATTCGGAGAACCCTTGTCCGCCATTCGTGTGCCTGAACCGGTCGGCGTGCTGCTCGTCGAGGACGACGCGGTCATCCGCCGGTCGGTGCAGCTGGCCCTGGAACGCTACGGCTACGAGGTCGACGTCACCGGCGACGGGCTCGACGGCCTGGAGGCGTTCCGGGCCGGGGCGCACGACGTGCTGATCCTGGACGTGATGCTCCCGGGCCTCGACGGCATCAGCCTGTGCCGACGGATCCGCGAGGAGAGCCTCACCCCTGTGCTGATGATGTCCGCCCGGGGCGACGCCCTCGACGTCGTGGCCGGGCTGGAGGCCGGCGCCGACGACTACGTGGTCAAACCGGTGGACATCCCCGTCCTCGTCGCCCGCATCCGCTCCCTGCTGCGCCGCGCCACCTTCCACCGGGCTCCCGCCCCGGAACCCGCCCCGGACGGACGGGCCACGGACGTGTCGGACCTGCCGACCGGACCGGCCGCGTCCCCGGAGTCGCCGACGGCCCCCTCCTCACCGGACCTCCTCGTCTTCGGCGGCCTGACCGTCGACCTGCGCGGCCTGGAGGTGCACCTGGACGGGCGGCCGGTCCCGCTGACGCCCACCGAACTGCGCCTGCTGCTGGCCTTCGCCGAGAACCCGGGCGCGGTCCTGGACCGCCGCCGTCTGCTGCGCGACGTCTGGGACTACGGCTGGGAGGGCGACACCCGGGTCGTCGACCTGTGCGTGGTGCGGCTGCGCAAGAAGATCGGGGCGGACCGGATCGAGACCGTCCGGGGCTTCGGCTACAAACTCGTGCGGGGCTGAGCTGATGGCCACGCGACTGTTCGACCCGCGGTCCCTGCGCTGGAAGGTCGCGGCCCTGGTCGCACTGGCCTGCTGCGCGGTCGCCGCCGTGATCGGGGTGCTCGTCCACCGGGCGGCGGACCGCAGCGCTGAGCGGGCCGGGCGCGAACTGGCGGCCGCGCAGGTGGCCGCGGCGCAGAAGGAGTTCTCGCTCACGGGCCGTCGTCCGGCCTTCGCGGACCTGCGGACCACGGCGGATCTGCCGGCACCGCTGGCGCAGGCCGTGGCCGACCTGCGGACGCCCGGAGCGCACGCGCTCTGGTACGACGTCAAGGCGCCCAACTGGTACTGGCTCTGGGCGGCGGCCCCGGTCGGCGAGGACCAGGTGATCGTCGTACGGACCGACATGAGTGCGCAGGTACGCAGTCTCCAACTGCTGGACCGCAGCATGGTCACCGCGGCACTCGCCGCGCTGCTGGTCGTCGTGCCCGTGGCCGCTCTCGTGGCGGAGCGGACGAACCGGCGGCTGAGCCGCGGTTCCCGTGCCGCCCGGCGGATCGCGGACGGGGACCTCGACGCCCGGATCGGCAGGCAGGGCCGGGCCCGGGACGAGATCACCGAGATCTCGGCGGCGGTGGACGCGATGGCTGCCGCGCTCCAGGCGCGGCTGGCCGCGGAGAAACGCTTCACCGCCGACGTCGCCCACGAGCTGCGCACTCCGTTGATGGGCCTGGTCACGGCGGCGGGTCTGCTCCCGGAGGACGACGAGGCGGCGGTCCTGGTCCGCACCCAGGTGCTCGCCCTGCGGGTCCTGGTCGAGGACCTGCTGGAGGTCTCGCGCCTGGACGCCGGTGCCGAGCGGGCCCGGGTCGACGAGGTTCCGCTCGGCGAACTCGTCGCCCACGCGGCAGCGCAGGCCGGCGGTGACACCCGGCTGCGGACGGAGGCCCCCGCCGTCGTCCCGACCGACCCGCGCCGGGTGGAGCGCATCGTCACCAACCTCGTGGCCAACGCCCACCGGCACGGCGCGCCGCCCGTCGAAGTCACCGTCACCGGTGCCCGGATCACGGTGCGCGACCACGGTCCCGGCTTCCCGGACGACCTCCTCGCCGACGGGCCGCAGCGCTTCCGCACCGGCGCCGCCGAACGCGGCCGGGGCCACGGCCTGGGCCTCACCATCGCCGTCGGCCAGGCCGCGGTGCTCGGCGCCGATCTGACCTTGACGAACACCCCGGACGGCGGCGCCCTCGCCACCCTCGCCCTGCCGCGTCCACCCGGCCCGACCCACCCCCAGGACGCCTGAACCCACCGTCCGGCAGCCGGTGCGGTGACCGTGAGCCCGCCGCGTCCGCGAGCCGCAGTCAGATGACTGATGTCCGCCGGGCCACGGGTCGGCGAGAGTCATGGGCACCGGGCAGGACGAGGCCCCCGCTCCGGGGGCGGCCGCCCGATCGAACAAGGGAGACCGCTTTCATGAAGCGCAAGCAGTTGGAAGCCCTGGCGGGGACACCGGACGGCGGGCCGGGCCCCGGCGGCGCCCCGGCGATCGGCCGCCACGGTGCGGCGGCCGTCCGGATCACCGGAACGCGGGACTGTCCGTCGACAACCGGCGAAGTCGTGCAGGCGATCGATCTGGCGTCGTTCGAACTGTGCCGCAAGGACGATCGGGTGGCGTCCGTGATCAGGAACTGGTCGGCCTGCATGGCCCGTTCCGGACACAGCCAGGCGGATCCGCTGAACATCGTGGGCATCGCCGCTCCCGTGGCGTCCGACGCGGAGAAGGCGATCGCCGGGGCCGACATCGGGTGCAAGCAGGAGACCGGCCTGGTGGCCGTCTGGTACGCGGTCGAGTCCGCCTATCAGCAGGAGCTGATACAGAAGAACAAGAAGGCCCTCGACGATCTCCTCGGCAGGCGAGCCGACCAGCTGAAGAGGGCGCGGGACGTGCTGGCGGGGCCGTTAGCTCTCATCCACTGTCGTCAGGGGTGGTCGGGGCACCCCGGGGACGGAGCGTGCAGCCACACACTCCTCCGGTCGAGTACGTCCTCGTCGGCGACTCCCGGCTCCGACCGACGTCCGGCTCCGACGCCCAGCTTCGACGCCCGACTCCGACCCCACGGCTCCGACAGCCGCTCGGAGCCCTCGGTGTCCGGCGCAGGGTACCGCTCATTCGCCCGGCCCGGGAGGGTGGAAGCACGCCGTGATGGTCTTGCCGTCGGCGTGCGGGTGGGTCTGCCAGTGGTCGGCCATGGCCGCCACCAGCGTCAGGCCCCTCCCGCCGGTCGCCTCGGGGCCCGAGTCCCGGGGCTGCGGGAGTGCGGGGTTGTGGTCGTGGACGCTCAGGCGCAGGCACCGGCCGTCCCAGGTGAGCACCAGCTCCGCGTCGCTCCGTGCGTGGATGTGCGCGTTCGTCAGCAGCTCGGACACCGCCAGCACGACCGCGTCCGCCACGGGTGTGTCACGGCCCCAGCCCAGGGTTCGCAGGTGCTTGCGCGCCCAGGCCCGGCCGTCGCTCACGGGTGCCGAGAGCGGTAGCCGTCGGGCCCATCCCACTGCTCCGAGTCTGGTCATGCCGACCCGTTCCTCCCTTCCCGCGTCCACCCGGGCGCTCCTTCGTCCGGCGCGATCGGCCCGTCCGACGGGCGCCTCATTCGTAGTAGCGCCGTTCCTCGACGACCTCGTCCGGTCCGACCCGGCCTCCGTGGCGCCGGCGGCGGAGGACCGTCGCGTTGACGAGCAGGCCGAGCAGCCCGGCGAGCAGCAGGATCCAGCCCACCATGTGCAGGTTCACGCCCGACGGCTCCCAGTCCACGGCGAAGGCCAGTACGGCGCCCAGCGCGGCCAGCAGGACGCAGCCTCCGATACCCACGGGATCACTTCCCTTCTCGTCCGGTCGTGGCTCGGGTGCCCCCGATCAGGGAAATGACACGGTCCTGCAGCGATTTCCTCTGTTCGCCGGTCCGGCCTTCCGGCCGGGACGGCTCCGCGCAAAAGCAGAGGTGTCCGTAGGGGCGGCATCCTATGATCATCCCGGCTCAACAGATCCCCGAACCGCGGTGGTCGAGCCGTACCGGACGGAGTCGTCCTTGACAGTCGGCAAGACCCGCAGGAACACCAAGGCCAAGGTGACGACGGCCAAGGTGACGACGGCCGCACTGGCTGCTGCCGGACTCGGCGGAGTCACGTGGGTGATGACCGTCGCTCGTACGGAACAGGCCGAACCGCCGGCCGCATGCGTGGCTGCCCGGCCAACAGACCCGCCCGGCTACGCGGCCCTGTGCGCAGCGCTCAACCGACCCGACCTGCCTGCTCTGCTCGGCACGCCGAAGGACCGCGTTTCCATCGCTCAGCCCGCGCCGTTCGCCCTCGGCACCGCCATGGCGGAGGTACGCCTCGGCACCTATGTCGTCGCCCTGACCGAGAGCTCCACCACGATCGAGGAGATAGCCGGCACGCCTCGCTACCTGCCCCACTCGGTCACCCTTCTGGACCACCCTGCCCAGACCTACAGCACAGATGCCATGACCTTCGGGTCCGACGCCCGGGGGAAGGCCGGCTCCGGCATCGGCTCCCGCGTCGAGCACCTCATCGCCGCACAGGACCCCGGGATCCCTGGCGGCCGGACCTTCGAGATCGCTGTCTTCCGGAACGACGGCCGGCCCGTCGACGACGCCACCGTTCGCCACGTTGCCGAAGCCGTGCTCCCCACCCTCCCGGGTTGGTCCGTCACACCCCCGACCTCACCCGGCAACTGACTTCCTGCGGTCCGGGTGTCCTGGCCTGCCATGAGCTCGACCCTGTCGAGGAGCTTGGAGCTGCCGATCGGGTTCCCGGGGTTCCCGGGGTTCGCCAGGACTCCGGCCGGGTCGTCCCGTGCCGGTCGAGGTAGTGGTGGAAGGCGGTGGGTCGGCGGGACAGGGGTCCGAGGCCTCGACCCGTAGGCCCACCACCGCCTGCGGCGTTCAGTCGACGTCGGGGCGACCGGTGGTCCGGAACGTCCCGGCCGCGGCGAACGCGTCGGTGATCGGTGTGACGAGTTCGGCGAGGCGGCGGGCGCCGGTGGTGCCGATCGGTGCCCACAGGGCGGCGCACAGCTCGTCGGTCTCCACCTCGATCCGCTCGCGCGCCGCACGTCCTGCGTCGGTGAGTTCGGCGTCGGAGTCGAGCCAGCCGCGCGCGACCAGGCGTGCCGTGGCAGCGCCCCACTCCTGGTCGTCCCACTGGCGTGTCGTCCGCGCGAGTTTCGCAAGGTCTACCCGTACTGATGCTGACTTTTCAGACTGATCGTCAGAGACGGATTGGCCTGGTCGGCCACCGCTTGACCGAGCCGGCTTCGCGGTGTTCGGACTGCACCACGGTCATGTTGCTGATTCGAAAACCTGCATCGTTGTGACAGAGGCGATGCACGGCGCCTTGATGAGCGCGCGAGATCACCGTGGATCTGGCGGGTGGGTACGGCGGCCGGCTCGTTGTCCGGGGTGCGAAGGCGAGGGCCTGCCGCAGTTCCTTGGCCCGGTCCGGGGTGGCCCCGTGTCATGTTTGGTCTGCGCCATCAGGATGTTTCGATGGGTCCCGGTCGTCGATGTGCACCGGCGGCTCGGGCCGTCGCAACACCGCCAAACGCCGCGGCACCCTTCACGCCGACGACACCACCATCGCCGACGCCGTGCACCGCCCGGTCACCGACCACTCCCGCGACGGCGCCGAACCACAGCACTTCCTCTACGCCCGCCTCGCCGCCCACGAACTCCTCGCCGCCCCTGCCCTCCTGGCCGACCCCACCCCGCTGATCGGCCGCACCCACCGCGAACTCTTCACCCACGCCCTCAACCGCCTGCACCGCACCGACGCCCGCTACACCCCGCTGCTGTGCGCCCTCGGCCTCGCCCAGGGCCGCTGCCTGCCCGATCAGGACGCCGTCTGGGCCTGTGCCGCCGACGGGCTCACCTCCGCCGGGGTGAGCGACATCCACGCAGGGATCGCCGGGTTGGTCCGCGACGTCGCGCCCTACCTCGCCCTCGACCACGAACACGGCCAGAGCGTCTACCGCCTCGCGCACCGCACCTTCACCGAACACTTCACCACCTCCCCCGACGCCCCCACCGCCCACGCCGCCATCACGAGGGCCCTCACCGAACACGCCCGGCACACCCTCGAAACCCGGGCATCGGAGGGTGGGGCCAACCTGCGGCCGGAGGACCTCAGCCCCTACACCCGTCACTACCTCACCGCCCATGCCCGCCTCGGTCATACCGCCGGAGCCCTCGGTACGCTCGCCGACCACACCGACGTCCTCGACAACCTCGACCTCACCAGCATCACCACCAACACACTCCACCCGGACCTCGCTCCGGGCGACCAGCCGCCCGCGATCGCTGGGACCGTCCTCTTCCACAGCCACGTCCACGAGACCGGCACCGACCTGCCGGGCTTCGACAGCCTCGGCCAACGCCGGTGGTGGCGTCGGCTCGGCACCACCTACATCCAAGGCACACCGCCCCCTGCCGAAGCACTCACCCGCAGCTCACAGACCTGGTCCCCCACCCTCACCGCAGGCATCGTCCGCCGCCGGGAGCCCCACCTCCAACTCGCCGGCCACACCAGTGCCGTCAAGGCGGTGGCAGCCTTCGTCGCACTCGACGGCACCCCCCCGCCTCGCCACCGCCTACAGTGACAGGGCCGTGCGGATCTGGAACCCGCGCACGAGAACCGCACACAAACTGCCCCTGCCGGAACATGTCGACGCACTCGTGGAGTACCAAGGTCTGCTCGTCGCAGGAACCGATTCGGGCTACCTAGTTGTCGACATCTCGTCCGTACCCACCGACGCAGCATGACCGCCAGGACGGGCCCCATCTAAGTCGGGTAGCCGGGTCACGTTGCCGTGACCCGGGTACCCGACCAAGTAGACAGTCCGTCAGCGCATCCGCTCCAGCTTGAGCAGGCCGGGCACCGCCAGCAGCGAGAGCAGCAGCAGGAAGAGCCAGGGCAGGGCGGGGCCGCGGCTGAGCAGCAGGGTGAGCAGGCCGGGGGCGACCGCCTGGCCGAGGTTCCAGGAGAGCTGGTAGACGGCGAGGTAGCGGCCGCGCAGTGCCGGGTCGGCGAAGGCGACGCTGAGCTCCTCGCGGAACGGGGTGGCCATGGTCTCGGCGAGGTTGTAGACGAACATCGCGGCGTATAGCCCGGTGACGACAGCCCAGCCGGGGGTGGCGGCGACGGCGGCGAAGAGCGCGAAGGCCAGGGCGTTGACGAGCGAGGCGGCGGCGATCACCCGGGTTGCGCGGAACCGCTCCAGCCGCCCGGCCACCACGCTGCCGGTGAGTACCACCTGCAGCCCGTTGAGCACCAGCAGCGTGCCCGCCAGCCAGGCTTCGCGGTGCAGGCCCTCGGTGACGTAGACGGCGAGCAGCATGCTGAGGATCATCGAGCCGAAGACGAAGGTGAGGTTGACCGCCACCAGCAGCAGGTACCGGCGGTCGCGCAGCACCGTCAGGTAGCCGCCGGGTGCCGCGGCAGGCTCGGCAGCAGCAGGAGCGTCGGCAGCGGGGGCAGCCCCCGGCCGCCAGGTGGCGAGCAGTGCCGTCGCGACCACGTAGCTGGCCGCGTTGAGCACCACCAGCAGCCGCAGTCCGCCGGTGCCGCCGTCGCCCACGAGGAGGGCGCCCAGCGCGCCGCCCAGGCCCATCCCGGTGTTGCGCAGCGTCTGCACCAGTGCGAACCAGCGGGTCCGCTCTCCCGAGGCGGCGGCGAGCACCACCAGGCCGGTGCTGGAGGTCCAGTACGCGACGTGGCCGATCTGGGCGAGCAGGCAGACCAGCACGATCTGCCAGAGCTGCCCGGCGAGCAGGTAGCCGCCGAACGCGACCGCGGACAGGGCGTTGCCGCCGGCCGCCACCACCCGGGCGCCGTACCGGTCGATCAGCGGGCCGACGCCGATCGCGGTGGGCAGGGCGAGCAGCCGCGCGGTGGTGACGGCAGCGCCGATCGCGGCGATTCCAAGGCCCGTACTGCGGGCGAAGTAGACCAGGGTGAAGGCGAGGACCAGTCCGGTGCCGAGGCTGTCGATGAGGTGGGCGCCGACCAGGCGGTTGCGGCCGGTGGTGGTCGGCAGGCCGAGGCGGTCGCGGAGCGGGGAGAGTGTTGCGGTGGTCATGGCACGAGCATTACTGGCATGATCATCGGCGGAAACGGATTCGATCCTGGTCGAATCCTCAGCTACCTGAACCCACCGGGAGCCCGCCGTGCTCGTCTGGGAGTTCTCCGCCCAGGACCTCGCCAGGACCAGGTTCGCCTGCTCGCCGCTCTCCGAGGTCGCCACCAGCGTCGAGGTGCTGAAGGAGCCGGGCCGACACGCTGTCCACCTGCCCTGGGTGCGGCAGGCCGGGCAGCGGCTGGCCGGCGTCGACTGGTCGCTGCTCTCCCAACTGGTCCGGCTGCCCACGGTGTACGTGCCGGACTTCCTCACCCCGGTCCCGGTCGACACCTCGCCCACCATCGAACAGGCGGTGGCCGCGCTGGCCGCCACCGATCCGGCCGCGGTGCGCCGCGACCTCTCCCGGCTCACCGGTGAACTGCCGCCCCTGGTCGCCGAGCTGTACGGCGATCCGGAGGCCGGACTGGCCCGCCTGGCGGGCGAGGTCCTGGCGTACTGGGCGGCCGCGATCGCCCCGCACTGGCCGCGCATCCAGCGCCTCACCGAGGGCGAGATCCTGCGCCGGGCCCGCCAGATGTCGACCGGCGGCCCGGCCGCGCTCTTCGCCGACCTGCATCCGCAGGTGAGCTGGGAGCGCGACACGCTGAGGATCGGCCACCGGGTGGACGTGCAGCGGCGGTTGGACGGTGAACGCGGCCTGGTGCTGGCCCCCACCGTCTTCGCCTGGCCGGGTGTCTACTCGCAGCAGAACCCGCCCTGGCAACCCGGCCTGCTCTATCCGCCGCGCGGGGTGGCCACGCTCTGGGAGAACTCCGGCGCCGCCGTCCCGGACGGCCTGGCCCGGGTGATCGGCCGCACCCGTGCCCGGTTGCTGGCCGAGCTGGACAGCCCCGCCTCCACCGCCGAACTCGCCGCCCGGCTGGACCTGTCTGCGGCCAACGTGTCGCACCACCTCACCGCGCTGCGCGAGGCCGGCCTCACCGCCCGCCACCGCACCGGCCGCACAGTCCTGTACGCCCGCACAGAAGCTGCCGAACTCCTCCTGAAGGTCCGTCACTGACCGAGAAGTCGTCCTGTCGTGGGGGCTGACGGTTGTGGATCGTTACGGTATCCCGCGTGTGACTGATCATTTCGAAATGAGTTCTGCTCAGGGGCCGGCAGTTGACAGGTCTGCGCGGCAGAGCGCTGCACCTGTCGGATGATCTTGTGCCTGACGACTTGTGGGAGCGGATGGATCCGCTGTCACCACGTCCGCCATGGTGCCGCGCTGTCCCGGGCGGCTTCCCGCGGAAGACCGTGCTGCTCTGCGTGGCATCGGCGAGCCGGGTCTTCGCCGACTCCTGGGTGGTGAAGCCCGACTCCTCCGACTGCTGCCCCGAGGCGTTGCGGTACCTGATCCGGTATTCGTGCGGGCACCTGCTCCAGCGGGACTCGGGGTGCTCGCACTCCTTGAAGAAGCTGCCCGTGCCGCGGACGAGACCTGTGGTTGCCATGACGGCTGACCTCCGGGAACCTGCTGACCTTCTACGGACCCCGGATGGTCGGTCAAGCCCTTGAGCTGCGCCGAAACATCGGAGCCGTGATAGCGGCCCCTGACCTTCGTGCAGGTCAGGGGCCGCTGCACGGTCCCTACGGCCCTCGGGCGTTCGCCCTCCGGGCCGGTCAGAAGCGGCGGCCGCCGTAGAACGGGCTGTAGTAGAGCGCGTAGCGGTCCTGGAAGTCCGGGCCGCGGTCGGTGTCCTCGACGCCCAGGGTGGGGCTGTGCTTGATGTCGTCCTTGGTGCGGTCGATGTAGACCTTCTGCTCGCCGATCTCGATCCGCATGACCGTGCCGGCGGGGAGCAGTACGAGGCGGCCGAAGATCCAGGGGCCGGTGTCGACGACCAGGTACTGCGAACCCATCGCCTCGGAGAGGCGGTCCACCTTGCCGACCGAGCCGTCCACGGCCTCCACGTGGAATCCGATGAGGTCGGTGCCGGCGGTGTGGCCGGAGGTGTCGCGGAACTGCCAGAGGTTGACGCCCTCGCTCATGTGTCCTTCTCCCTTCGGTCGTTGGTGCCGGTGCTGTGTACCGCTCGGGTGCCCCGGTCCGGCGGATCCATGCCACCTGTCCGTGGGGAGGTGTGGCCCGGCCCGGGTGGGAAAGGCGAGGCGGCGGACCGGGCGGGGTGCCCGGCGGCGCGAGCGGACGGAGAGCGGGACATGGGGTGGAGTCCGGTAAGACTGGCGGTGGCGGCCCTGGCGGCGGTGCTGCTCGCGTACGGCCTGGACCGGGCCGAGCGGGCCGTGGTGCGGCGGGTCACCGCCGACGGCGGGGTGACGGGCGTGCCGCGGGTGCTGGCGCGGTGCCGGCGGCCGTTGCTGGCGCTGACGGCGTGTCTGCTGCTGCTCGGCGCGCTGCCGTGGATCGACGCGCCGCCCGCCGCCCGGGACGCGCTGCGGCACCTGGTGGTGATCCTGGCGATCGCGGCCGGCGGCTGGCTGGGGGCCCGGGTGGTGGTGCTGCTGGTGAACGGCACGGTGCGGATCGCCGTGCACCGCCGGGACCCGGCGTGGGCCGGTCGGGCGCGGACCCAGGCCGATCTGCTGGGCCGGATCTGCCAGGCCGTGGTGGCGCTGGCGACGCTGGGCGCGATCCTGATGACCTTCCCGGCGGTGCGCGGGGTCGGGACGAGTCTGCTCGCCTCCGCCGGACTGGTCGGTCTGGTGGCGGGGGTGGCGGCCCAGAGCACGCTGGGCAATGTCTTCGCCGGTGTCCAGATGGCGTTCGGGGACCTGGCCCGGATCGGCGACGTGGTCGTGGTGGCGGGCGAGTGGGGGACGGTGGAGGAGATCACGCTGACGGCGGTGGTGATCGCGACCTGGGACCAGCGGCGGATCGTCATGCCGATGTCGTACTTCGTGGGCCGTCCGTTCGAGAACTGGTCCCGCCGGACCAGCCGGATCACCGGCACGGCGCTGCTCCACCTCGACCACCACGCGCCGGTCGGGAAGCTGCGGGAGGAGTTCGACGCCTTCCTGTCCGGGCACCGGCTGTGGGACGGCGAGGGCAGCGCCCTTCAGGTGGTCGACACCACGCCCACCACCATCGTGGTCCGGGCGCTCGCCACCGCCGCGAACGCCGAGGACGCCTTCGAGCTGCGCTGCCAGCTGCGCGAGCACCTGATCGGGTACCTGGTCGAGAACCACCCGCACGCCCTGCCCCGCGTCGCCGTGACCGACGTGGCACCCGGCCCGGTCCCCCGCCGGTGGGGGACCGGGCCGGGGGACGGCACTCGGGGGACGTGATCCGAAAGGGAGGACCTAGACCTGCTCGCTCTCGCCCTCGGCGTCGATGTGGGGCAGGATCCGGTCGAGGAAGCGGGGGGTCCACCAGGCGGAGGCGCCGAGCAGGGTCATCACCGCCGGGACGAGCAGCAGGCGGACGATGGTGGCGTCCACCAGGACGCTGACCGCCAGGCCGAGGCCCATCATCTTGATCACGATGTTGTCGCTGACGATGAAGGCGGCGAAGACGCTCACCATGATCAGCGCGGCGCAGGAGATCACCCGGGCGGTGATCTCCAGGGCGTGCGCGACGGCGTCCTGGCTGCGGCCGGTGCGCAGCCAGGCCTCGTGCACCCGGGAGAGCAGGAAGATCTCGTAGTCCATGCTGAGGCCGAAGACGATCGCGAACATCATCATCGGTACGTAGCTCTCGATCGGGACCGTGCCGTTCACCCCGAGCGCCGGGCCGCCCCAGCCCCACTGGAAGACCGCCACCAGGACCCCGTAGGAGGCGGCGATCGACAGCAGGTTGAGCACGGCGGCCTTGACGGCGACCAGCAGGCCGCGGAAGACGGCGAGGATGATCAGGAAGGCGAGTCCGACCACCACCGCGATGATCAGGATCAGCCGGCTCGACACGATGTCCAGGAAGTCCACCTGGGCGGCGGTGTTGCCGGTGACGTAGGTCTCCGCGCCGGTGCCGGCGACCGAGTCCGGCAGCACGGTGTCCGACAGGCGGTTGACCAGGTCGGTGGTGGCCTGGTCCTGCGGCGAGGTGGTGGGGACGACGGTGTTGAACAGGACCAGGCCGTCCGGGCTGAGCTGCAGCGGGCCGACGCTCGCCGCGCCTGGCAGGCCGGTGAGGGACTGCTGCACGGCGCTCTGGACGCCCGGCCGGTTCTCGGCGGGCACGGCGCTCTGGTCGACCACGAGGGTCAGCGGGCCGTTCGAGCCGGGGCCGAAGGCCTCGGACATCAGGTCGTAGGCGCGCCGGTCGGTGAAGTCGCTGGAGTCGGCGCCGTCCCCGATGTGGCCGAGCTGGATGGAGAACAGCGGGATCGCCAGGATCCCCAGCGCGACCACGCCGGCGATCAGGTACCACCAGGGGCGCCCCTCGACCCGGCGGGCGTAGCGGTGCCAGACGCCGGTCTCGGCCCCGTCCTCTCCGTTGCTCTCGGCGATCGGGCGGCCGACGGTGATCCGGTCCATCCGGCGGCCGATCAGCCCCATCAGCGCCGGCAGCAGGGTGAGCGCGCCGAGGACCGCCGACACCACGGTGACCGCGGCGGCGATTCCGAGCTTGGCCATGAAGGAGATGCCCGACACCGACAGCCCGGACAGCGCGATGATCACGGTGCAGCCCGAGACCAGCACCGCCCGGCCGCTGGTGGCCACCGCCTGTCCGGCCGAGGACACCGGATCGACCCCGTCCATCAGGTTCTGTCGATGGCGGGTGAGCAGGAAGAGCGCGTAGTCGATGCCGACCCCGATGCCGATCATGGTGGCCAGGGTGGGCGCGACGGTCGCGAAGGTGGACAGCGCCGCGATCAGCCCCAGCACACCCAGGCCCACCACGGCCGCGAACAGCGCCGTCACCAGTGGCAGCCCGGCCGCGACGGCGCTGCGGAAGCCGATCAGCAGCACGACGATCGCCACCGCGAAGCCGATCACCTCGCTGAGGCGGTCGTCGGGTTCGGGCTGCGCCAGCTCGCCCAGCGGGCCGCCGTACTCGACCTGGACGCCGGCCTCCCGCAGCGGGGCCACCGCCGCGTCCACACCGTCCAGGTAGCTCGGGTCGAGCAGGGTCGGGTTGGTGTCGAAGCGGACCGTGATGTAGCCGGTCAGACCGTCCGCGGCCAGCGGCCCGCCGGGCGGGGCGGGCTGCCCGGCCGGCGGCAGCGGGCTCTGCGCGCCCAGCACGTGCGGCAGCTGCGACAGCGAGTCGACCACTTGGGACACCTGCGGGGCGAAGCCGGTCAGGGCCTGGGCGTCGTGCAGCACCACCTGGGAGCTGGTGCCGGCGGCGGCCGGGACGTGCGCCTGGAGGACCTGCTGACCCTGCTGCGCCTGGGAGCCGGGCAGCGAGAAGTCGTCCGAGTAGTCGCCGCCGACCGTCTTGTTCGCCGTCTGGACGGCGGCCAGCGCCACGATCCACAGCACGATGACCAGCACCGAGTGGCGGGCGCACCACTCGCCGAGCCGCCGCAGCCCCGAGCGCTTGGCCGGTGGCGCGGCGGCCGCCGAGGGGCCGCGGCGGCCGGACGACGGCGTGGACCGCGGGTCGGGCTGCGGATCGGACGGCGGCATGAGCGGCTCCCGGTCTTCGGCGCGGTTGCGCATTGATCCGGAGCAGCGTCCCCGGGCCGCCGCGCGGAGCACGCCGTACTCGCCGGTAGTCGCCCCGTCGGCGGTGGTCGTCCCGGTACCGCCGACGGAACGACCACCGACGGGCGGGTCAGGACGCGGTGGGCACCGCCGCCTCCCGCAGTCCGCCGTCGGACAGGTGCAGCCGGCGGGTCACCCCGATCCGCTCCAGGAACCGCTCGTCGTGGCTGACCACCACGAACGCGCCCCGGTAGGCGGTCAGGGCACTCTCCAGCCGGCCGACGCTCACCAGGTCGAGGTTGTTCGTCGGCTCGTCCAGGAGCAGCAGGTGCGGTGCCGGGTCCGCGCACAGGACGCACGCGAGGGTGGCGCGCAGCCGCTCGCCGCCGGACAGCAGCCCGACCGGCAGCTGGGCGCCGGGGCCCCGGAAGAGGAAGCGGGCCAGCAGGTTCATCCGCTCGGCCTCCGGGCGCTCCGGGGCGAACGCGGCGAAGTTCTCGGCGACGGTGCGGTCCGGATCGAGCAGGTCCAGCCGCTGGGACAGCCGGGCGATCCGGCCCTCGGCCCGCCGGACCGTGCCGCCGTCCGGGGTCAGGCTCCCGTCGAGCAGCCGCAGCAGGGTGCTCTTGCCCGAGCCGTTGGACCCGGTCAGCGCGATCCGCTCCGGGCCCCGGACGGTCAGGTCGACACCGGGCTCGGCGAACAGCTCCCGCCCGCCGAGCCGGACCCGCAGCCGCTCGCCGAGGAACAGGGTGCGTCCGGCGGGCACCTGGGTGTCCGGCAGCTCCACCACGATCCGCTGCTCCTCGCGCAGCGCCCGCCCGGCCTCGTCGAGGCGTGCCTTGGCCTCGCCGACCCGGCCGGCGTGCACCTGGCCGGACCGTCCGGCGGATTCCTGGGCGCCGCGCTTCATGGTGCCGGCGAAGATCTTGGGCAGCCCGGCGTTCTTCAGGTTGCGGGCGGCGTTGCTCTGCCGGCGCTCGGCCCGCTCACGGGCCTGCTGCAGCTCCCGCTTCTCCCGCTTCAGGTCCTGCTCGGCGCTGCGGACGGTGCGCTCCGCGGCCTCCTGCTCGGCCCGGACGGCCTCCTCGTACGCGGTGAAGTTGCCGCCGAAGAAGTGCAGCCCGCCCCGGTCGAGTTCGGCGATCCGGTCCGTCCGGTCGAGCAGTTCGCGGTCGTGGCTGACCAGCAGCAGGCAGCCGTGGAAGTCGTCCAGCGCGTCGTAGAGCCGGTGCCGGGCGTCGCGGTCGAGGTTGTTGGTGGGCTCGTCGAGCAGGAGCACGTCGGGGCGCCGCAGCAGCTGGCCGGCCAGGCCCAGCGAGACGATCTGGCCGCCGCTGAGGGTGCCGAGGTCGCGGTCGAGGGCGAGGTGGCCCAGGCCGAGGCGGTCGAGCCGGTCGCGGGTGCGCTCCTCGATGTCCCAGTCGTCGCCGATGGTGGTGAAGTGCCGCTCGTCGACGTCCCCGGACTCCACCGCGTCGATGGCCCGGATCACCTCGGCGACGCCCAGGACCTCGGCGACGGTGAGGCCGGCCGTGAGCGGGAGGGTCTGCGGGAGGTGGCCGAGGACGCCGTCGACGGTCACCGACCCGGCGGAGGGCCGCAGTTCACCGGCGAGGAGCCGGAGCAGGGTGCTCTTGCCGCTGCCGTTGGGGGCGACCAGGCCGGTCCGGCCGGGGCCGACGGCGAAGGAGAGGTCCTGGACGACGGGGGTGTCGTCGGGCCAGGAGAAGGACAGGTTGGTGCAGACGACGGAAGCGCCGGACATGGTGGTGACCTCGTGGAGTGACAGGGCGGGGGAGGATACACCCGCCCGGGGGCCGGACAAAGGGGAGGAGGGGACGACAGCCGGGCCGCGGCAGCGGTGCTTCGATGCACCGGCGAGCGGCCTGTCGGCTCCGGGTAATCACCCGGAGATGTCGTCGTCCACCACCATGTCCGGTCTCCTTGAGGACGTGATCAGGGGAAAGATCACAGAAAAGATCAACAGTCCCAGCAGGCTAACAGCCGGGGTTGTCGGCCGCCACCCGATTTTCGCCGCCGGGGATCCTGTGGATCTGATGCACCGTCACCGTCCGTGCCGCACAGGCCCTCTCGACGTGACCGGCGCGCGGCGGCATGCTCGTCCCCGTGCGTGGCGGCCCGATCGCCGCGTGCCTCCGTCACCCGACCGAAGGAGCCCCCGTGGAACGACTCGTGCTGGACCCGACCGGTCGCAATCGCGATGCCGAGACCGCCGAGCTGTTCGAGCGCGGGCCGGCGACGCCCGTCGACCTGCTGGGGGTGCGGGCCTGGGCGGTGGCCGACCCGGCGCTGCTGGAGGAACTGCTCAAGGACCCCCGGGTGTCCAAGGACGGCCTCCAGCACTGGCCGGACTTCGCCGAGGTCGTCCCCACCTGGCCGCTGGCGATCTGGGTGGCCGCCCGCAACATGTTCACCGCCCACGGCGCGGAGCACCGGCGGCTGCGCCGGCTGGTCGGTACCGCGTTCTCGGTCCGCCGGATCACCGCCATGACCGGGCAGGTCGAGCAGCTGACCGGCGCCCTGCTGGACGACCTGGCCGCGACGCCGCCCGGCACCCCCGTCGACCTGCGCGAACACCTCGCCTACCGGCTGCCGATCCAGGTCGTCGCCCGGCTGCTGGGACTCCCGGACGCTCTCACGGACAGCTTCCGCACCACCGTCGACCGGGTCTTCGACACCACCCGCACCACCGAGGAGGCCGTCGCCAACCTGACGGCCTTCTACGGCATGCTGGACGAGCTGATCGCCACCAAGCGCCGCGAGCCCGCCGACGACATGACCTCGCTGCTGATCGCCGCCCGCGACACCGGCGACGGGGAGGATGCGGCCGAGGGGGACAGCGGGGCGGAGCGGGACAGCGGGACAGCGGTGACCGCCGGCGCCTCGGCGCTGACCGAGGAGGAGCTGCGCGACACCCTGCTGCTCGTCGTCTCGGCCGGCTACGAGACCACCGTCAACCTGATCGACAACGCCATCGCCGCACTGCTCACCCACCCGGAGCAGCTCGCCCTGGTCCGGGCCGGCAAGGTCGGCTGGGGCGACGTGGTCGAGGAGGCGCTGCGCCGCGACGCGCCCGTGGCGCATCTGCCGCTGCGCTTCGCCGTCGAGGACATCGAGCTGCCCGGCGGGGTGGTGCTGCGGAAGGGCGACC
Source organism: Kitasatospora sp. MBT66 (assembly GCF_000710405.2). Classification (NCBI taxonomy): domain Bacteria; kingdom Bacillati; phylum Actinomycetota; class Actinomycetes; order Kitasatosporales; family Streptomycetaceae; genus Kitasatospora; species Kitasatospora sp. MBT66. The sequence continues at coordinate 30,992 of NZ_JAIY01000009.1, forward strand.
CGATCCTGGCCTCCTACGCCGCCGCCGGCCGCCACCCCTCCCGCTACGGCGAGGACGGCGCCGTCTTCGATGTCACCCGCCCGGTCAAGGAGCACCTGGCCTTCGGCCACGGCCCGCACTTCTGCCTCGGCGCCCCGCTGGCCCGGCTGGAGGGGGCGACCGCGCTGCGGATGCTCTTCGAGCGGTTCCCGGACCTCGCCCTCGCCCCGGACGCCGACCTCCGGCCCGTCGAGTCGCTGATCTCCAACGGGCACCGCGAGCTCCCGGTCCTGCTCGACGGGGTGCGGTAGGCCGGCGGGCGGCGGACTCCCGCGCGCCCCGCCCGAACAGGGCCGGGACGCGGCGCGCGGGAGGGTCGGGTCAGGCGGCCCGACGGAGCGCCAGGCTCACTGCCCCATCACGTACTTGACGGTCGGCCCGGTGGTCCAGCCGCCGTCCACCGCGAGTTCGGCGCCGGTCACGTAGGAGGCGTCGTCGGACAGCAGGTACACCACGGCGGTGGCGATCTCGGGGGCCTCGCCGACGCGGGCCATCGGGGTGTTGGGGTAGTTGCCCTCACCCGGCTGGATGCCGACCGCCGCAGTCATCGGGGTGTAGGTCATGCCCGGGTGCACCGAGTTGACCCGGATCCGCTCGGTGCCCAGCTCGACCGCGCCGATCTTGCTGAGGCCGCGCACGCCCCACTTGGAGGCGCCGTAACCGGCGGTCAGGGCGAGGCCCATCAGGCCGGCCGCCGAGGAGATGTTGACGATCGAGCCGCCGCCGGCCGCGCGCATCGCCGGGACGACGGTCTTCATCCCGATGAACACCCCGGTCAGATTGACGTCCAGCACCTTGCGGAAGTACGCCACGCTCTCGTCCACGAGCAGGGTGCCGGTGGAGATCCCCGCGTTGTTGACCAGGCCGTGCACCGCGCCGAACTCCGCCACCGCGTGGTCCACCACGCGCTGCCAGTCCTCCTCCGAGGTCACGTCGTGCCGTACGAACCGGGCCCGCTCGCCGAGTTCGGCGGCGGTGGCCAGGCCGTCCTCCTCCAGCACGTCGGTGATCACCACATTGGCGCCGGCGGCGACGGCGAGCCGCGCCGCCTCGGCGCCGAGGCCGCGGGCGCCGCCGGTGATGATGACGGTCTTGCCGGTCAGGTCGTTCATGGCGTGCTCCTGGAGGGGGTGGGGGCGGAGAGCATGGCGGCGGACATCGTCACCAGGTCGGCGAGGAAGGTCTCCTCGTCCGTCAGGGGGGTGGACCCGGTGAGGTACTGCTGCGCCCGGTCGGCCAGTGCCGCGCCGACCAGGGTGAGGGCGAGGTCGAGCCGCTCCAGCCGGATCGGCTCCGGCAGGCCGGAGATCCGCTGCTCGGCCAGCTCGATCAGCCGCCAGTAGCCGCCGCCCGCGAGGGTGGGGTGCGGGGTCCGGGTGCGGACACCGCTGCTGTGGCTGATCTGGGCCGAGATCCGCAGGCAGTGCCGGCCCTGCTCGGTGCGCAGCTCGGTGGCCTCGGCGGTGACCAGGGCGTCGAGCAGTCCGGGGAGGTCCTGTTCCGCCAGGGTGGGGAGCCTGGGCGCGAGTGCCCGCTCGGTGCGCTCCTGGCGGGCGGCCATGATCGCGTCCAGCAGCCCTTCGCGGGAGCCGAAGTGGTACTGCACGGCGGACGGGTTGCTCTGTCCGGCCAGTCGGACGATGTCCTTGGTGAGCGAGGCTTCCACGCCCCGGGTGGCGAAGAGTTCCTCCGCCGCCCGGATCAGCCTCTCGCGGGTCTCGTGGCCCGCCGACGTCCTTGCCATGGGACCAAGATTAATACTGGGCATTATTAATCGCAAAGCAGGCCGCCGCCCCGTCGGCGTGTCGGGGTCGGGAGGCGGGGGCGGGGCGGGGGCGGCCCTCGTTCCTGTCCCGACGGCAACGGGCCCGACCGGCCTGTGCGGCCGGTCGGGCCCGTACTGAACGGCGCTCCCGGCCCGTCAGTCGTTCGCGTTCTCGCCCCGGTCGTCGCCGTCGCCCCGGTGGCGCCCGACGGACGTGGTGAAGACCTGGGAGTCCTCGGCCGCCGGAGCGTCGGTGCCGGCCACCAGGTTGCGGCTGGTCGAACCGAACACCACCGTGCGGCCCGCGGCGTCCACGAAGGGCTCCTGCGTCGAGCCGTTGCCGAGCGAGCCGTCGGGCGCGGTGGAGACCCGCTCGGTGCGGCCGGTGCGCAGGTCCTGGCGGTAGACGTCCCAGCCCGCGTGCTGCGGGCCGGCCACCAGGTTGTCGGCGGCGGACTCGAAGTAGAGCCAGCGGTTGTCGGCGGTGATCGAGCCGTGGTCCGAGGAACCGACCGAGCTGGTGCCCGGCAGGCCGCCGCTGACCTTGGTCACGGTGCCCGTCCGCAGGTCCCGGACGTGGAGCACGGTGTGGTAGCGGTGGCCGTTGGTCGAGCCGCCGGGCTCGGCCAGGGTGTAGATCGCGCGCCGCCCGTCGGGGCTGATCGTCGCCGCGAAGCTGGAGTTGCCCACGACGCCGTCGGTGCCCGTGCTCACCGGGGTCAGCCGCCCGGTGGGCACGTCGTAGACGTAGTAGACGGCGGAGGTCGGGTGGGAGGCGAGCGACTGCGCCGCCCCCGGTGGGGTGATCCGGCGCGCGGCCTCGGCGGCGCCCGGGGTCGCCTCCACGTCGGAGGTGTCGGGTGCCGGGGTCGGCTGGTCCTCCGGCAGCAGCGCCGAGAGCGAGGAGAAGCCGATGGTGCGGCCGTCCGCGCTGATCGTCGGGTGCACCGAGAGGCTCTCGCCCGGCTTGCCGTTGAAGTCCCGGGAGATCAGCCGGGTGGTGTGGGTCCGCCGGTCGGTGAGGTAGACGTTGTACTTCCAGGTGTACGGCCGGGCCAGCGACGGGTCGGCGCCGGTGGCCGGGGGCTCGGTGTCCACCACGGTCGGGTCCAGGTCGGTCCGGGAGGACACGAACGCCACGTACCGGCCGTCCGCGCTGATCGAGGGCGCGTAGGAGGAGTGGTACTGGTCGGTGTCGGTCCCGGCGGCGCTGCCGCTGATCAGCTCGGTGCGCCCGGTCCAGCGGTCGCGCAGGTACACCTCGGTCCGCCCGGTCACCCGGGCGCCTGGGGCCACGCCCTCGGCCTCGCTGTCGAAGGCGACGTAACGGCCGTTGGCGTTGATCGCGACGTAGTCGGTGAAGCCGTTCAGCGGCTCGTCCGCGTCGGAGAGGTTGACCCGCTCGGTGCGCCCGTTGCGCAGATCGGTCACATAGGCGTCGCGTCCGCCCTTCGAGGGCTGCCCGACCAGGTTCGTGCCCCAGGAGGTGAACAGGGCGTAGCGGCCGTCCGCGCTGATGCCCTGGCTGAACGACTGCCCGTCGGGGGCGGTGCCGTTCACCCCGGTGCTGATCTGGACGGTACCGCGCGCCACCGGCCGGGCCAGGGCCTGGGCCGGGGCGGCGGTGGCGGCGATCACGGCGGCCGCGGCCAGCACTCCGCCGCCCGCGAGCCATCGGTTGCGGGACGTCCGGCTGGTACGTGTCATCAAGGCTTCCCCTCGGTTGGCCCGGCCGGGCTCCCTCCCGGTGGCGGGCTTTCCGGGAAAGCCAATCCTCCGGGCGGCCGGTCGTCAACGACCGAGGGGGATCCGAAGCGGAAGATACGTCAACTGACTTATAGGACAGAGTGATTGCTCGATCCGGGGGCCGGTCGACGTTCGGCGCCGGACCGGCCGCCCTTGCCCGGCGAGCTGCCGCACCGCCGCGAGGTCCCCGGCCGCTCCTGCCGCGCACGGCGGTCGATGTCACAAACGCCGCCCCTGCGCAGTCATGGAGGAGGAGACCGCGAGAACGGAGTGCACCGTGCGGGAGATGAACTGGCGTGCGTCGGCCGGATGCCGGGGCACGGACCCCGAACTCTTCTTCCCCATCGGGAGCGGCACCAGCTTCCCGACCGTCGCGCAGAACGAGGAGGCGAAGGCCGTGTGCGGCCGCTGTCCGGTGGCGCGGGAGTGCCTGGACTGGGCGCTGAACGTCGCCGTGGAGGGCGTCTGGGGCGGGACGACGGAAGCCGAACGCCGCGCGATCCGCCGGCGCAGCGCGTGAACCCGCCGCACGGCGGTGGGGAGCCGAGCCGGCCGGGGGGACCGGTGCGCCCGACGGGTTGCCGCGGTCCGGGTTGCCGCGGACGGCGGCTTCGGCGCGGCGGTCCTCCGGGACGCTCCGTCAGGGGCGGTCCGGGAGGACGGCGACGGCGAGCGGGAGGTGGCCGACGGGGAGGCGGGTGGTGCGGCCGGTGGCGGTGTCGACGACGGTGAGCCCGTCCCAGCCGCCCTCGCGGGTGAAGCCGCCGGAGACGTAGGCGGTGCGGGCGTCGGGGGACAGGGTGACGGTCTCGTGCGGGCCGTCCAGCGGGACCAGGCGCTCGCTGCCGTCGGGGGCGCGGACGGTGAGGGACGGTCCGGCGTCGGCGGCGGGGTCGATCGGGCCGGTGCCGACGATGTAGAGGGTGCCGTCGGGGGCGGCGGTGACGCCGTGCTGATGGGTGTTGGCGGTCATCGGCTCGACGGTGACCCGGCCGGTGGACGGGTCGACCACGGCGAGGCGCTCGCCCTCGAAGGGGAGCAGCAGCGCGCCGTCGGAGGGGCGGACGGCGGTGTAGTGCGGCTTCAGCCAGGAGCCGAGCCCGCCCTCGGTGCCGTACGGCGCGACCTCGGTCCGGCGGGTGGCCCAGGTGGCGGTGTCGACCGTGGTGACGTCGAAGGAGTCGTGGTCGGTGACGTAGACCTGGCGTCCGTCGGCGGAGACGTCCACGTCGAAGGGCCGGCGGCCGACCGGGACGACCTGGACGACCGTCCGGGTCGCGGTGTCGACGACCTCCAGGGTGCCGTTGCCGCCGGGCACGTTGACGCCGACGTAGGCGCGGGTGCCGTCCGGGGAGAGCGCGATGCCCATGCCGCCGCCCCGGTACTCGCCGGTGGTGACCGGCCCGGTGCGGGTGGTGTGGGGGACCAGGGCGACGCGGGTGCGGGTCCGGGTGTCGACGGCGGCGACGCCCTCGGCGGTGGCGACCCAGGCGGTGCCGTCGGGTGCGACGGCGAGGCCGTACGGGGCGGTGCCGACGCGGACGGAGCCCAGGTCGGCGGCGCGGCCGGGGCGAGCGGGGTCGACGAAGGTGACGGTGTCGGCGCCGAAGTCGGTGACGAGGAGGGTGGGGGAGGCGGCGGCCGGCGCGGGGTTCGCTGTCGGGGGCGGCGTGGGCACGGGTGCCGGAGCGGAGGCGGACGTCGGCGCGGGCGCGGCTGCGGGGGCCGGGCTGCCGCAGGCGGCGAGCAGGGTTGCGGTCAGCGCGGTCAGGACAGCGGTGCGGGCGAGTGCGGCGCGGGTGGTCACGGCTCCTCCTCGGACTGGGCCGCCACCCACCCTGCGCCATCGGGCCCCGGCGGGGAATCGGCGGCTCGGCCCCTCCGGGGGCGACGGTCGGTGGACGGCCGTGTCGTCCGATCGGTCGATCCCCCTGCTGGGAATCGGCGGGACACTGGATCTTTCCCGTCCTCAGCGCCCCCTGACCGAGAGGCTGACCCCCATGGCCGCCCCCGCCGTCACCGTGTTCCGCGACGTCCGCCCGTACGGCGCCGAACGGGCCGTCGACCTGGTCGCCGTCGACGGCCTGCTGGTCGACCGGCTGCCGGAGGGCGCCGAGCCGGAGGTGGTCGACGGCGTCGGCCGGATCGCGCTGCCCACCCTGGTGGACGCGCACATCCACCCGGACAAGACCGCCTGGGGCGAGCCCTGGTACAGCCGGCGCCCGGCCGGTTCGCTGCCCGAGTACGTGGAGGGCGACGTCGACCTCCACCGGCACCAGCGCACCCCGCTCGCCGAGCGCGCCCACCGGCTGCTCGCCCACGCCGTGGCCTCCGGCACCCGGGCCGTCCGGGCGCACGTGGACGTCGCGCCCGCGTTCGGCCTGGCCGGGGTGACCGGTCTGGCCGAGGCACGGGAGCGGCTGGCCGGGGCGCTGGACGTCCAGCTGGTCGCGTTCCCGCAGCACGGCGTCCGCCGCACCCCCGGGGCGGGGGAGTTGCTGGCCGAGGCGGCGGCGGGCGGGCTGATCGACGCGGTCGGTGGCATCGACCCGGACGGGTTCGACGGCGGTCCGGACGGCGAGGGCCCGGCCCAGCTCGACCTGGTCTTCGGTCTGGCCGAGCGGTACGGCTTGCGGCTGGACGTCCATCTGCACGACCGGGGCGACCGGGGACTCGCCCCGCTGCGCGACATCGCCGCGCGGACCAGGGCGGCCGGTCTGGCCGGCCGGGTGGTGGTCAGCCATGCCTTCTGCGTCCCGGAGTTGGGCGGCGAGCGGTTCGACGAGCTCGCCGAGCTGCTCGCCGGGTCCGGCGTCGGGCTCACCACCATCGCCCCCTCGGCGCACCAGGTCCTGCCGTTCCGTGAACTCCGGGCGCACGGCGTGCGGGTGGGCCTGGGTTCGGACGGCGTGCGGGACTCCTGGAGCCCGTTCGGCAACGCGGACATGCTGCACCGGGCCCACCTGCTCGGCTGGACGACCGACGCCCGCACGGACGAGGAGTTGGCCGCGTGCTTCGCGCTGGCCGCCGACGGCGGTGCCGAGCTGCTCGACCTGCCGAGGGTCACCCTGGAGCCGGGTTCGCCGGCGGACTTCATGCTGGTGTCCGGCGAGTGCCTCCCGCAGGTCGTCGTCGACCTGCCGCCGCGCGAGCTGGTGGTCCGGGCCGGCCGGGTGGTCGCCAGGGACGGCCGCTACCTGGGCTGACCGGCCGGGGGCGCGGCTGCGGCGGACCGGCCGCCGCCCCCCGGCCGCCGCCCCCCCCCCGGCCGGGGGCTCAGCCCTGGTACTGGACGACGATCTTCGTGAACTCGTACGGGGACTGCGCGACGCCGCTGCACGCGTCGGCGTCGGTGCCCGAGCCGCAGGCGCGGTCGCGGTTGACGGACCAGAAGGCGTACCGGGCGATGTGGTGCTGCTGGGCGTAGCCGAGCAGGGTGCGGAAGTCGGCGGTGGTGACGGTCTCGCCGGCCTCGTCGGTCTTCCCGTTCATCGAGGACACCCCGATGTGCCGGTAGGCGGCGTCGTCGCTGTAGCCGTAGGCGCTCTTCACCGCCGCCTTGAGGCCCTCCAGGGCGCCGACCGAGGCCTGCCCCATGGTGCCGCTGTGGCCGCCGAAGTCGAACGGCATGACCACCCAGCCGTCGTTGGCGAGGCCGGCCGCCGCGCCGCGCTTGATGAGGTCCTTGCCGGTGGCGTCCGGGCCGGTGGGCGTGGTGCCCATGGTGATGTAGGTGACCAGGCCGGGGTTCTTGGTCTTGACGATCTTCAGGGCGTCGACCACCCGCTGACGGACCGTCGCGTTCCCGAACTCGGTGTCCTCGATGTCGATGTCGAAGGCCTTGAGCTTGTAGGCGTCGATGACCTTCTGGTAGGCGCCGGCGAGCGCGCTCGCGCTGGAACACTTCTCGCCCAGCTTGTTGCCGCTCCACCCGCCGACCGAGACCACCACATCGCCGCCGGCCGCCCGGATCGACTTGATCGCGGCCTCGTCGGAGCCCCCGGTGAGCGGCCGGCTGCCGTCCCACTTCGGGTTGCACCCGCCGTCGGAGAGGATGAAGGCCAGCGTGAACCACTTGACGCCGGTCGCCTTCATCACGTCCGTCGGCTTCTGCGGGTTGCCCCAGCCGAGGTACTCGTAGGGCGCGGCGGCCATCCCGGGCGCGGCCGCGACGGCGGGGTTCGCGACGGCCGGGTCCGCTGCGGCGGAGGCCACCGGGGCCAGCAGGAGGGCGGCCGGACCGAGGGTGGCGGCCAGCAGCGGGGCGGTGAGGCGGACTCCGATGGTCTTGCGCATGCCAACTCGCTTTCGTCGATCCGCCGCACAGGGCTGACGGCAGCTCAGGGGGAGGTGGAGGAGGACCGCCCGCGGCGGACGACGACGGCGCCCGCGGCGGGTGTCTCACAGAATCGGGGTCCCGGGCCGCGGGGTCAATGGATTTGGTTAGGAAAGTTTCCGAATGATTCGAGGAGAGGTGAAGGACACCGCTCAGGAACGCGGCGGAAGCGGGCGGACGTCGGGCCGGGTCGCGTCGACGTGGGCCGCGCAGGACTCCTCGGTGCCGGTGAATCCGGTGGGGTGCCAGCCGGCCGGGGCGGGGCGGTCGGCGGGGTGGAGGGCGTGCTGCTGTTGGTCGTTGACCAGGACGGTCCATTGCACGATGGGCTCCAGGGGTGAGCAGGGGAGGGCGGGGCGGCCGGGGCGGTGGGTCGGGTCAGCGGAAGCCGCCGTCGATCCGGAGCACCTCGCCGGTGAGGTAGCTCGCCCGGTCGGAGAGCAGGAAGGCCACCAGGTCGGCCACCTCCTCCGGGCGGCCGAGGCGGCGCAGGGCGACCTGTTCCAGGGACCGCTCGACGGCCTCCTCGGGCAGCTGCGCGACCAGGTCGGTGTCGATGTAGCCGGGGGCGACCGCGTTGGCGCGGATGCCGTAGCGGCCCACCTCCTGGGCGAGCGAGCGGGTGAAGCCGATGATCCCGGCCTTGGTCGCCGCGTAGTTGGTCTGTCCGGCGTTGCCGCAGATCCCGGCCACCGAGGACAGGTTGACGATGGCGCCGTGGCGGCGCAGCACCATGCCGTCGACGACCGCGCGGCAGGCGTGGTAGACCCCGCTGAGGTTGACCTGCAGCACGTCCTGCCAGTCCTCGTCCTCCATCAGCAGCAGCGGGGTGTCGCGGAGGATCGCCGCCGAGGCGACCAGTGCGGTGATCGGGCCGAGCGCGTCCTCGGCGCCGTCCACCAGGTCGCGGACGGCCTCGGCGTCCGCGACATCGGTCCGCCGGACGTAGGCGGCACGGCCGAGGTCCAGCAACTCCTTCTCCAGGGTGCGGGCGGCGTCGGCGTCGGCGCTGTAGCAGAGGGCGATGTCGTAGCCGTCCTCGGCCAGCCGCAGGGCGGTGGCGCGGCCGATGCCGCGGGTGCCGCCGGTGATCAGCGCGACGGGGTTGGCGGTGCGGTTCATCGAAGGCCTTTCGGGTCGGGAGGCGCGGGAGGCGCGGGAGGTCGGGCCGGTGAGGGGCGGTCGGGCGGGTCAGCCCGTCGGGCGGTCGCGGACGCGGCGCCGCAGCTCGGCCAGCGGGAGGTCCGGCCGGTGCGTCAACAGCTCCAGCACCAAGGGCCACTGGCGCATCATGGCCGCCATCGACTCCGGGTCGATCCGGTCCGGTGAGTACAGCCACAGGCCGCGCAGCCCGGCCTCGGACTCGTGCATCATCAGATAGAGGTCGGCGTTGTGCGGGCGCATCTCGGTGACCAGCTCCGGGATCACCTCGGCGTCGCCGACGTCCAGGCTCAGCGGCGCCGCCGTGAGGCCGTGCAGGTCCAGCGGGTCGCCGGCCACGTTCAGCAGGTTGAACAGCAGCCGCAGCGGGTTGTGGTCCTCCCCGGCGTCCTTGCGGAGCTGCCGCAGCGGGACCTCCTGGTGCAGATGGGCGTCCAGGACACCGGCCCGGACGGCGGCCAGCAGCTCGCGCACGGTCGCGTCCTCGGCCGGGCGGGGGCGGACCACGACCGGGTTGATGAAGAAGCCGATCATCTGCTCGGTCTGCGGGTGCTCCCGGCCGGCCAGTGGGAAGCCGACCGCGAGGTCGCCGCCCGGTTCCTGCCCCGGCGCCTCGCCCCGCGCATAGCTCTGCAGCAGCAGGTGGAAGCCGGTCAGCAGCAGCATGAACAGCGTCACCCCCTCGCGCTGCGCCGCCTCCTTGAGCGCCGCGGTGATCGCGGGCTCCAGGACGAAGCCGCTGGTGTACCCGGTGACGGCCTCGGCCCGCTGGTGCTCCGGCGCCTCGAACCGGGGCAGCGCCGGCAGGTCCGCCAACAGCCCCTCCCAGTAGGCGAGATGCTCGTCGAGCACGCCGTCCGCGAGCCGCCGCCGCTGCCAGGCCGCCCAGTCCGGGTACTGGACGGACGGCGCGGGCAGCCGCGGTTCGCGGCCCAGCACCCGGGCCGCGTACAGCTCGCCCAGCTCGCGGCCCAGCAGCGCGTACGACCACAGGTCGACCACGATGTGGTGCAGCACCAGCACCAGCACCCATTCGCCGGGTTCGGTGGCGATCAGGGTGCCCCGCACCAACGGGCCCTCGGCCAGCCGGAACGGGCGGTCCACCTCGGCCGCGACCAGCCGGCGCACCGCCTCCCGGCGGTCGGCGGCGGGGTGCTCGCGCAGGTCGACGGTGGCGAGCGGCCAGCCGCCGACGGGGTCGGCGAACTGGCGCCAGTCGCCGGGCCCGTCCTCGACGATCCTGGTCCGCAGCGCCTCGTGCCGCTGCACGATCGTGTCGAGGCTCGCCCGCAGTGCCGCCGGGTCGAGGACGCCGGTGAGCACGGTCGCGGTGATGACGTTGTGGTGCGAGGACTCCGGGTCGACGGGCTGGTGCACGATGTCCAGCTGGGCGAAGGACAGCGGCACACCGTGGGTGCGGTCGGCCGGCGGCACCGGACCGGCGGTTCGGGCGGGTCGGCGCCGTCGGCGGTCGGTGTTCCCCGCGGGCGGCGGACCGCCGGCACCGGGCAGGGCCGCGCAGCCCGCCACGGCCCTGAGGGCGGCGAACCAGGTCTCGGCCAGTTCGCGCACCTCGGGCTCGGTGAGCACGCCCTGCGCCCAGGTCCAGCCGGCCGCCAGTCGGGGGCCGTCGGGGCTGTCGTAGGTGACGGCGTTGAGCTCCACGGGGTGGGTGAGCAGGCCGACCGGGGCGTCCGGGTCGCCCAGGGCGAGCGCCGCGTCGGCGGTGACCGGTGCCCAGGGGGTGTCCGGTCCGGCGTCGGCGAAGCGCCCGAGGTAGTTGAAAGCGACCTGCGGGGCGGGCAGTTCGGCCAGTGCGGGGGCGGTCGCGGGGTTGAGCCGGCGCAGCAGCCCGTGGCCGAGGCCGTCGCCGGGCAGCGCGGCCAGCTGTTCGCGGATCCGGACCACGGCGGCGGCCAGTTCGGTCCCGGCCTCGGTGACCCGGGCCCAGCTCAGCGGGCCGGGGGCGAGCCGGACCGGCTGGACGCCGGTGAACCAGCCCACGGTGCGGGACAGGTCGACGCTGTCGGCGAGGTCCTCCTGGCGGCCGTGGTTCTCCACGGCGACCAGGACGCCGTCGGCCGGCGGGTCCAGCGGCGCGCGGCGGCGGCGCCACTCCTCCAGGGCGATGCCGAACGCGGCCAGCAGCACTTCCTGCACGCCGGTGTGGAAGGCGCCGGGGGCGGTGCCGAGCAGTGCGGCGGTGTCCTCGGGCGGGAGGGTGAGGACCAGCCGCCCGGTGCCGGTGCCGGTGCCGGTGCCGGTGCCGGTGCCGGTGCCGGTGCCAGTGCCAGTGCCAGTGCTGGTGTCGGTGCCGGTGCCGGTGACCGTGCCAGTGGTGGGCAGCAGTGCCGGGGTGCCGGTCAGCAGCCGCTGCCAGTCGGGGAGTTCGGCCAGCCGGTGCGGTGCCGCGGCCTCGGCGGCCAGCAGCTCCGACCAGCGCCGCACCGAGGTGCCGACCGGCGCCAGCAGCACCGGACGGTCCGCGAGCACGGCCTCGCCGGCGGCCCGCAGGTCCGGCAGCAGGATCCGCCAGGAGACGCCGTCCACCACCAGGTGGTGCAGGACCAGCAGCAGCCGGCCGGGCGTGTGCTCCCCGGTGTCCAGCCAGACCGCCCGGAGCATCACCCCGGCGGCCGGGTCCAGTCGGCGGCGGGCGGCGCCGGCCTCGGCGGCGGTCAGCGCCCGCAGTTGCCCGGAGTCCGCTCCGGCCGCGTCCGTCCGGACCAGGTGGTCGGCGACCCGCACCGAGCCGACCGGGCCGGTCTCCAGCTCCCAGCGGCCGTCCGGGCCCACGGTCAACCGGGAGCGCAGCACGGCGTGGTGGTCCACCAGCGCCTGGAGCGCGGCGGTGAGCCGCGGCAGGTCCAGCACCCCGGCCGGCGGCAGGGCGATCACCGCCTCCTGGCTGAACTCGTCGATCGGGGCGTCCAGTTCGCGCAGCCACTCGGTGATCGGGGTGGGCCCGACCGTACCGACGCCGTCGTCCTCGGGCCCGGCCGTCCCGTCCGCCGGGACGGCCACGGCCGCCAGCGCGCCCACCGACTGATGGGCCAGGACGTCCCGGGCACTGATCATCAGCCCGGCGCTGCGGGCCTGGGAGACCACCTGGATCGCCTGGATGCTGTCACCGCCGAGGTCGAAGAAGCCGTCCCCGGTGCCGACCTCGGGCAGTCCGAGCACCTCGGCGAAGATCGCGGACAGGGTCTCCTCGACCGGGGTGCGCGGCCGGCCGGACCCGGCGCCCGGGGCGAAGCCGGGGGCGGGCAGCCGGTCGCGGTCCACCTTGCCGTTGGCGGTGAGCGGCAGCTCGGCGAGCACCACCACCGCCGCCGGGACCAGGTACGGCGGCAGCTCGGCGGCGAGCGCGGCCCGCACCTCCGCCGGGTCGGGCGCGGCCCCCGGGCGGGGGACCAGGTAGCCGACCAGGGTGCGCTGCCCCGGCCGGTCCTCCCGGACCGTCACCACGGCCCGGGCCGCGTCCGGACGGGCGGACAGCGCGGACTCGATCTCGCCCAGCTCGATCCGGAAGCCCCGGACCTTCACCTGGTGGTCGGTGCGGCCGAGGAAGTCCAGCCGGCCGTCCGCCCGCCACCGGACGAGGTCCCCGGTCCGGTACATCCGGGTGCCGGGCGCGCCGAACGGGTCGGGCAGGAAGCGGCGCGCGGTCAGCCCGGGCCGGCCCAGATAGCCGCGGGCCAGGCCGGCGCCGGCCACGAACAGCTCGCCGGGCACACCGGCGGGCACCGGCCGCAGTCCCTCGTCCAGCACGTACACCCGGGCGCCCGCGATCGGCCGGCCGACCGGCGGGGCACCGGCGCCGGGCGTCAGCGGCCCGGTCAGGGTGGCGCACACCGTGGTCTCGGTGGGCCCGTAGGCATTGACCATCCGCCGGTCCGCCGACCACCGGTCGGCCAGCGCGGCCGGGCAGGACTCGCCCGCGACCACCAGGGACAGTCCGGCGGGCAGTCCGCCCTCCGGCACGGCGGCCAGCACACTGGGCGGCAGCGTCGCGTTGGTGACGCCGTAGCGCTCGCAGGTACGGGTCAGCGGCTCGCCGGGCAGCAGCTCCTCCTTGGGGACGACCACCAGCGCGGCGCCGGTCAGCAGCGCGTCGCAGCGCTCCGCCACCGAGGCGTCGAAGCTCGGCGAGGCGAACTGCAGCACCCGGCTGTGCTCGTCCAGCCCGAAGCCCTCGGCCTGCGCCGCGACCAGGCCCGTGATGCCGGTGTGGGTGACCACCACGCCCTTGGGGGTGCCGGTGGAACCCGAGGTGTAGATGATGTACGCCGCGTGGGCCGGGGTCAGCGGCTCGGCGCGGTCGGCGTCGGTCGGTGCGACGGCGGGGCGGGCGGCCAGCTCCGCGAGCACCTCGGGCCGGTCCAGCCGCAGCACCGGGACCTCGCTCTCCGGCAGGGCGGCGGCCGACCCGTCGTCGGTCAGCAGCAGCACCGGGCGGGCGTCGTCGAGCAGGAAGGCGATCCGTGCCGCCGGGTAGTCCGGGTCGACCGGCAGGTAGGCGGAGCCCGCCTTGACCACGGCCAGCATGGCCACCACCGACCGGGCCGAGCGCCCCAGCGCCACCGCGACCGGCCGCTCCGGGCCCGCCCCGCGGGCGATCAGCAGATGGGCCAGCCGGTTGGCCTCGGCGTCCAGCTGGGCGTAGGTCAGCTCCCGCCCGGGGTCGACGACGGCGGTCCGCTCCGGAGTGCGGGCCGCCTGGGCCTCGAACAGCGCGGGCAGGGTGGCGGGGGAGTGGGCCGGGAGTCGGCCTCCGGCCCAGTCGGTCAGCAGCAGCTGACGCTCGTCGGCGGAGAGCAGTTCGGCCTCGGCGACCGGGCGGTCCGGGGCGGCGCACACCGCCAGCAGCATCCGCCGCAGGCGTTCGGCCAGCAGCTCCACGGTGGCCGGGTCGAAGACGTCGGCGTTGTACTCCACCACGCCGTCGATCCCGGCGGGCGCGCCGTCGCCGGGGGCGCGGCGGCCGGTCAGCGAGAACACCAGGTCCATCCGGGCGCCGCCGCTGTCCACCGGCACGGCCTGCTCGGTCAGACCGGGCAGGCCGAGCACCGCGTCCGGGACGTTCTGCCAGGCCAGCAGTACCTGGAAGAGCGGGTGGTGCGCGGTGGAGCGGGCCGGGCGCAGCGCGTCCACCAGGAACTCGAACGGGACGTCCTGGTGGGCGTACCCGTCCAGGCCGCGTTCGCGGACCCGGGCCAGCAGCTCGCGGAAGCTCGGCGCCCCCGACAGGTCGGCGCGCAGCACCAGGGTGTTGACGAAGAAGCCGACCAGGTCCTCGGTGGCGGCGTCGGTGCGGCCGGCGACGGTCGCACCGACCGGGATGTCGTCCCCGGCGCCGAGGCGGTGCAGCAGGGCGGCCAGGGCCGCGTGCACGACCATGAACTCGCTGGCGTCGTGCCGGCGCGCCAGCGCGGCGACGGCGGTGTGCAGTTCGGCGTCCCAGCGCAGGGCGACGGTGCCGCCGCGGTGGGTGGCCGAGGCCGGGTGCGGGCGGTCGGCGGGCAGCGCGATCCGCTCCGGCAGTCCGGCCAGGGCCTCGCGCCAGTAGGCGAGTTGGGTGCTGCGCAGGCTGTCCGGGTCGTCCTGGCCGCCGAGCAGCCGGTGCTGCCACAGGGTGTAGTCGGCGTACTGGACCGGCAGCGGCGCCCACTGCGGCGGGCGGCCGCCGAGGCGCGCGGTGTAGGCGGTGGCGAGGTCGCGCCCGAGCAGGGCGACGGACCAGCCGTCGGCCGCGATGTGGTGCACCACCAGGACCAGGGTGTGCGACTCCGGCCCGTGCAGCAGCAGTTCGGCGTGCAGCGGGATCCGGCGGGCGAGGTCGAAGGTGTGGCGGGCGGCGGCACGCACGGCCTCGGCGGCCGCGGCTGCCTCGGGAAGTTCGGTCACGGTCAGCACCGGGCGGGCGGCGGCCGGGTCGAGCACGTGCTGGCGCGGCACCCCGCCGGTGTCGGGGAAGACGGTGCGCAGCGCCTCGTGCCGCTCCACCACGTCGGCGAGTGCGGCCCGCAGGGCGTCGGTGTCCAGCGGGCCGGTCAGCCGTACCGCCATCGGGATGTTGTACGTGGCGGAGGGGCCCTCCAGCCGGTCGAGGAACCACAGCCGGCGTTGGGCGAAGGACAACGGGAGTTCGGCGGGCCGGGCCTCGGGGGCCAGCGCCGGGCGGGGCGCCCCGGGGGTCCGGTCGGGGTCCTCGGCGGCGAGGCGTGCGGCCAGTCCGGCCACCGTCGGGGTCTCGAACAGTGCCCGGACCTGGACCTCGGCGCCCAGGGCGGACCGGATCTGGGAGACCAGCCGGGTGGCGAGCAGCGAGTGGCCGCCGAGGTCGAAGAAGCTGTCGTGGACGCCGACCGCCGGCACCCCGAGCACCTTGGCGAACAGCGCGCAGAGCGCCTCCTCGCGCTCGTCGCGCGGGGCGACGTACACCGCGTCGAGGTCGCGGCGGTCGCCGTCGGGCGCGGGCAGCGCCTTGCGGTCGGTCTTGCCGTTGGGGGTCAGCGGCAGCGCGTCCAGCAGGACGAACGCGGACGGGACCATGTAGCCGGGCAGGCGTTCGGCCAGGGCGGAGCGCAGCGCCGGGACGAGGCGGCGGGCGAGCCGGCGCCGGGTGCCGCTGACGAGGCGGCCCCAGTCCGGTTCGGTCGCGGGCGGCCGCACGGTGCTCGGGACGAGCGACGTGGGCCCGCCGTCGGCGTCGGGCCGGTGGGCGAGCAGGGTGAAGGCGCCGTCCGGGCCGTGCTCGGACCAGTCGAGGTCGATCCGGTAGCCGAGTGCCTCGCCGAGGGCCCAGAGCTCCTCGGGGTCGACGGCCTCGGGACGGTCGGCGGGCGGTTCGCGGCCGTCGTCCAGCCGTCCGAGGGTGTCGGCGAGTTCGCGCAGGCGGGCGTTGGGCACGCCGGAGACGGCGAGCAGCGCGGGCCGCCGAGTCGCGAGGAGCTCGCGCAGCGCGGCCACGCTCAGGCCCTCGGCGGCCCAGTCCAGCGGATCCGGCTCCAGCGGATCCGGTGCCGGGGCCTCCGGGGCGGTGGCGGCCGGTCGGGTGGTGGCCGGTCCGGTGGTGAGGACGACGTCGTAGCGGAACCGGGTCAGCTCATTGGCGGTGGCGGCCCGCTTGGGCAGCACCCGGACCTCGCGGACCGCCGGGAATCGGCTCGGCAGCGCGGTGAACAGCGCGGGGTCGAAGACGAGTTCCTCGTCCTCGGCCAGCCGGCGGCGGGTCCGGGCGAGCAACTCGGTGGGCGGCAGGCCCGGTTCGGCGTGGGCGAGCTGGACCGACAGGTGGAAGGACTCCAGCAGCGGCAGGCTGCGGATGTCGCCGAGGAACAGCGAGCCGCCCGGGGCGAGCCGGGGCAGCGCGCCCTCGATCACCCGCAGCAGGTAGCGCTCGTCCGGGAAGTACTGGACCACCGAGTTGAGCACGATCACGTCGAAGAGCCGCTCGGGCAGCCGGTCCAGTCGGTCGGCCGCGCAGAGGTGCAGCGCGACCTCGCCGAGGGTGCCGGCGGCGCCGTCGACGACCTC
This sequence comes from Kitasatospora sp. MBT66, assembly GCF_000710405.2. NCBI lineage: Bacteria > Bacillati > Actinomycetota > Actinomycetes > Kitasatosporales > Streptomycetaceae > Kitasatospora > Kitasatospora sp. MBT66. The sequence continues at coordinate 47,578 of NZ_JAIY01000009.1, forward strand.
GCGCAGGCCGGTCAGGGCGACCTCGGAGATGTCGGTGCCCGAGTAGTGCTCGACCTCCGGGGCGACCCGCTGGAGGATCAGGCCGGTGCCGCAGCCGATCTCCAGCACCGAGCGGGGGCGCAGGGCGAGCACCCGCTCGGCGGTGCGGTCGGCCCACTCGCGCATCTCGCCGGCCGGGATCGGCTCCCCGGTGTAGCTGCTGTTCCAGCCGCGCAGGTCCTCGCCGGGGATCCCGGGGACCGTGGCGACGGGGGCGGGGCCGTCGTCCGGGTCGTCGTAGGCGGTGTCCCAGATCCGCCGCCACTCCTCGACCTGGTCCGGCCACTCCTCCGCCGGGCCGGGGCCCCCGTCGGCCGACGGCACCACGTAGGCCACCAGCCGCTGGTCACCGGGGACGTCCTCCCGGACCGTCACCACCGCGTGGCCGACCTCGGGCTGCCGGGCCAACTCGCTCTCGATCTCGCCGAGTTCGATCCGGAAGCCCCGCACCTTCACCTGGTGGTCCAGCCGCCCGAGGAACTCGATACCGCCGTCGCGCCGACGGCGCACCAGGTCCCCGGTGCGGTAGAGCCGGTCCTGCGGCCCCGCCCCGAACGGGTGCGGCACGAAGCGCTCGGCGGTCAGCTCCGGCCGGCCCAGGTAGCCCCGGGCCAGGCCGGCGCCGCCGATGTACAGCTCGCCGGGCACCCCGGGCGGCGTCAGCCGGCCCTGCTCGTCGAGCACGTGCAGCTCGGTGTTGGCGATCGGCGCGCCGATCGAGATCGGGCCGTCCCCGACCTCGGCCACCGCCGACCAGATGGTGGTCTCGGTGGGCCCGTACATGTTCCACAGCTCCACACCGCCGGCCCGCAGCCGCCGGGCCAGTTCGGCGGGCAGCGCCTCGCCGCCCGCCAGCGCCTTCAGCCCGGGCGCGCCCGGCCAGCCCGCGTCCAGCAGCATCCGCCAGGTGGACGGGGTGGCCTGGACGACGCTCGCCCCGGAGGCGGCCAGCAGCCGGGACAGCTGCTCGCCGTCGGCGGTCGCGCCGCGCTCGGCGACCACCACCCGGGCGCCGGTGACCAGTGGCAGCAGCAGTTCCAGCAGCGAGATGTCGAAGGAGTGGGTGGTGACGGCGAGCAGGGTGTCCTCGGCCGTCAGACCCGGCCGTTCCCGCATCGAGCGCAGGAAGTTCGCCAGCGCCCGGTGCGGGACCTGCACGCCCTTGGGGCGCCCGGTCGAGCCCGAGGTGTAGATGACGTAGGCGAGGTCGTCCTCGGCCACCGCCGGGTCCTCGGCCGGTTCGGCGGCAGGCTCCTCGTAGGGCTCGTCCAGGCACAGCACCTCGGCGGCGGTCGTGGGCAGCCGCTCCGCCACCGGCCGCTGGGTGAGCAGCACCGGCAGGCCGGAGTCGGCCAGCATGTACGCGATCCGCTCCGCCGGGAACCCGGGGTCGATCGGGACGAAGGCGCCGCCCGACTTCAGGACCGCCAGCAGCGCCACCACCAGGTCGACCGAGCGCTCGGTGCACACGCCCACCAGGACCTCCCGGCGCACGCCGTGCCCGCGGAGGCGGGCGGCCAGCCGGTCGGAACGCCGGTCCAGCTCCGCGTAGTCCAGCGCCTCGGCGCCGCAGCGCACCGCCTCGGCGGCCGGGGTGCGGGCGGCCTGCTCGGCGAACAGGCGGTGCACCGGCGCCCGGTCCGGCCACTCCCGGCGGGTGTCGTTGCCCCGCTCGCGCAGCCGCCGCTCCTCCTCTGCCGACAGCATCGGCACCGCGCCCACCGGAAGGTCCGGACCGTCGAGCAGCTGTTCCACCAACAGCCGCAGGTGGTCGGCCAATTGGTCGACGGTGGCGGCGTCGAACAGGTCGCTGTTGTACTCGAAGCGGCCGCTCAGGCCCTCCGGCCGGTCGAAGACCTGGAGCTCCAGGTCGAAGCGGGCGGTACTGCCGGCCACCTCGATCGGCTCCAGGTGCAGCCCCGCCACGTCGAAGGAGGGCATCGCGATGTTCTGGAACACGAAGGAGACCTGGAACACCGGGGTGCGGGAGAGGTCCCGGCGCGGGTGCAGCTCCTCCACCAGCCGCTCGAACGGCAGCTCCTGGTGGGCGAACGCGCCCAGGCACACCGGCCTGACCCGGCCCAGCAGTTCACGGAAGGACGGCGCGCCCGAGAGATCGGTGCGCAGCGCCAGCATATTGGCGAAGTAGCCGATCAGCCGCTCCACTTCGGGGCGGCCCCGGTTGGCGACCGGCACGCCGACCACCACGTCCTCCTCCCGGGTGTAGCGGTGCAGCAGTACCTGGAACGCGGCGAGCAGGGTCATGAACGGGGTGACGCCCTCGGCGCGGCTGAACTCCCGCACCCGGTCCATCAGTTCGCCGGACAGTGCGAACGGGCGGGAGCCGCCGCGGGTGCTCTGCACGGGCGGGCGGGGCCGGTCGGTGGGCAGTTCCAGGGCGGCCGGAGCCCCGTCGAGCGTGCGCCGCCAGTACTCCAGGTCGGCCCGCGCGCCGTCGCCGTCCAGCCGCTTGCGCTGCCACACCGCGTAGTCGGCGTACTGGATCGGCAGTTCGGGCAGCGCGGGCTCGGTGCCGCCCGCGTAGGCGCCGTAGAGCGTGACCAACTCGTCCAGGAACACCGAGGTGGACCAGAGGTCGCCGGCGATGTGGTGGATGGTGAGCAGCAGTACGTGCTCGTCGGCGGCGAGCCGCAGGAAGCGCATCCGCACCAGCGGACCGGTGGCCAGGTCGAACGGGCGGGAGAACTCCTCCCGGGCCAGGGCCTGCACGCCCTCCTCGCCCTCCGGTCCGGCCAGATGCTCGCACGGCACGACGGCGAAGCCCGGCTCGGCGCCCTCGGTGACCACCTGGACGGGCTCGCCGTCCACCGCCCGGAAGGTGGTGCGCAGCGCCTCGTGGCGGCGGGCGATCGCGGAGACGGCGCGCCGCCACAGGTCCAGGTCGAGCGGGCCGCGGATCCGGGTGGCGCCGCAGACGTTGTAGGCGGTGTCGCCCGGCGTCAGCTGGTCCAGGAACCACATCCGCTGCTGCGGGAAGGAGGCCGGGAACCGGTGCTCCCGGGGCCGGGCGGCCTTCTTGCGGCGCAGGCGTTCGGCGAGGAGCGCGCGCTTCTCGGCGGCGGAGAGCGTCGCGGGGTCGGGGGTGGTCATCGCACGTCCGTCCTCGGGTGTTCCGTGGGTGTCGCGGGCGCTCATTCCTGGTCCCCCCGGTCGGTGCGGTCCGCGGCGGCCTCGTCGGCCGTCTCCTCGGCGAGCAGGGCCTGGAGGCGGGCCTCCACCTCCTCGTCGGAGAGGCCGTCGAGGTCGTCCAGCTCGTCGAGTCCGTCCAGGCCGCTCAGGCCGCTCAGGCTGTCCGGGCCGTCGGGGTCGTGGTCGTCGAGGTCCTGCTGCCCGGGTTCCCCGCCGTCCCCGGCGCGGCTCAGGGCCTGGATGGTGTCCCCGTCGCCGCCTCCGTCACCGCCGCCCCCGGCCAGCAGGTCGACGGTGTGGGCGACGGTGGGGGAGTGGAAGAAGTCCCGCAGGTCGAGTTCGGTGCCGAAGCGGCTCCGGATCCGGGTGTTGATCTGCACGGCGGCCAGCGAGTGGCCGCCCAGGGCGAAGAAGTCGTCGTGCACACCGACCTCCTCGACACCCAGGACCTCCCGCCAGAGCGCCGCGACGGCCTCCTCCTGCTCGGTGGCGGGCGCCACGAACGGGGTCGCCAGCTCGGGCCGGGGGTGGCTGCCGCCGAGCGGGGCCAACTGCTCCAGCTCGCGCGCCAGCAGCGCCGGGGTGATCGAGCGCGCCAGCCGCCGCAGGGCCGTGAAGTCCTGCGGGGTGACGACCAGGTGAGCGGGGAGGTCGGGCTGGGCCAGCACCCGGGCGAACGCGGCCCGGCCCTCCGCCTCGTCGAAGCCCTCGGCGAGCGCGGCCAGCGCCCCGGCTCCACCGGCCCCGGTGGAGCCGGGCCCGGCACCCGCCCCGGTGTCCGTGCCGGCCGCCTCGGCCTCCGCGACGGTGTGTCCGATCTGGGTCAGCAGCGCCTCGACGTCATTGATCCGCTTGACCGTGAAGTCGGTCACCTGGACCAGCAACCGGCCGTCCGGGTCCAGCAGTTCGAGGTCGCAGGTGAGGGTCTCCCCGGTCGACCCGGCCGGGTGCTTGATCTCCACAGCGACCTCCACCGTGCCGGTCAGCGGGTGCAGGATCCGCAGGCTGCGGTAGGTCAGCGGCAGGTAGTACGGGTCCTCGGCGTGCAGCCGGAAGACACCGCCGGCCATGTCGAGCAGGGCCGGGTGCAGCGGGTAGTCCGCCAGGTCGGCGAGGAAGGCCTCGTCCAGCCGGAGCGTGGCAAGCATCCGCCGGCCGCCGGTGCGGATGGTCTTCAGCACCTGCCAGCGCGGTCCGAACCAGAACCGCAGCGGCCCGCCGCCCTCCTCGAAGCGCTCCACCCCGAGCCGGCGGCGGATCTCCTCCTCGGTCTCCAGGACCTCCGTCACCTCGCAGCGCTCCAGCACCTCCGCCAGGTCGCGGACGACGTCCGGGCCGCGCTCGTGGAACGAGGCCGAGCCGGTCGCGTGCTCGCGCCACGGAGCGTCCGCCGCCGGGCGGCTGCGGACGGTGAAGTGCGGGCGGCCGTCCCGCTCCTCGATCGTGGTGAACACCGTCCGCTGCTGTCCGTCGGGGACGATCACGGGCGTCATGAACAGCACGTCGTGCAGCTCGATCTCACGCTCCCCGGCCTGCCCGGCCAGCGCGGCCCGGACGAGTTCGAGGTAGGCGGTGCCCGGCACCAGGCCGTGGCCCATCAGCCGGTGGTCGTCGACGATCCAGCTGTCCGCGGTGGTGAGCACCGTCTCGAAGACGACGGTGGTGCCCTCGGCGCGGACCGGGCGCAGCAGCGGGTGGCCGGTCTCCGGTCCGACGGCGGCCGCCGCCCGGCCGGTGAGTCCGGCGGCCATGCCGACGCCCTCCCAGGTGCCCCAGCCGAGCGCCGTCACCGGGCGGCCCTGCCGGCGCCGCCACTGGGCGAAGGCGTCCAGGAAGGCGTTGGCCGCGCCGTAGTCGCTCTGGCCGGGGCCGCCGAGCACGGCGCTGACCGAGGAGCAGAGCAGCAGGAAGTCCAGCGGGTCGTCCGCGCACAGCCGGTCCAGCAGCAGGGTGCCGGTGGTCTTCGCCGCCAGGACCGCGTCGGCGTCCGCCCTGGTCCGGCGGGCGAGCATGCCGGTGGACGGCGCCCCGGCCGCGTGCACCACGCCGTTCAGCGGACCGAACCGCGCGCGCAGGGCGGCCAGCGCGGCGCCGAGCTCGCGCTCGTCGGTGACGTCGGCCCGCAGCAGCGCGATCCGTGCGCCGCGCTCCCGGAGCCGGGTGAGGCGGCGGATCCGGGCACCGGTCGGGTCCTGCTCGCCGTGCTCCGCCAGCCAGGCCGGCCAGTCCTCCTCGGCGGGGAAGTCGGAGCGGCCGAGCAGGCCCAGCACCGGCGCCCGCAGGCCCTCGGCCAGTTGCTCGGCGAGGGCCAGGCCGACTCCGCCGAGGCCGCCGGTGACCAGGTAGACGCCGCCTTCGCGGGGGTGCGCCGGAGGGTCGGCCGGGCCGTCGGCCTCGGTGGAGTCCCCGGCCGACGCGTCGCGGGCCGGGAGCGGGAGCGGGTCGAAGTCGCGGACCCACCAGTGCCGGCCGCGCAGCGCCAGGTCGCGTTCCGCGGGGTCGCGCAGCAGCAGCCGGTGCACGGCGCGCACCGCGTCCTCCGCCGGGGCGGCCGGGTCGGTGCCGGTGACGTCCAGCAGGCGGCAGTCGACGTCCGGCAGCTCCTGCGGGATCACCGTGCAGGGCCCGGCCAGCAGGGCCTGCTCGGGCCGCAGCGGCTCCTCGCCGGTGACGCTGTGGACGCCCCGGCAGATGACGTCCAGGGTGACCGGGACATCGGGGCGGGCGTCGGTGAGGGCCTGGGCGAGGGCGGCCAGGCTGTCGAGGCCGAGCCGGCGGGCGGCGTTGAGCCTGGCCTCGTCCAGCGGCTCGCCGTCCTGCACGTCGCCGTCGGAGAGGTCGTCACCGAGGCTGAACAGGTGCACCAGCCGCAGCGAGGCCGCGCCCCGGAGGTCCAGCGTGCCGAGCAGTTCGGCGGCCTGCGCGCGGTCGTCCGGGTCCAGCGACCAGGCGTCGGCGCCGCGGGGGTGCGGGCCGGGGACGCGCAGCCCGTCGGCGCGCTCCGAGCCGTCGGTGGTGCCGACCCGGACCACGGCGGCGCCGCCCTCGGTCAGCCGCCCGGCCAGTGCGGCGCCGAGGCCGGTGCCGTCGCCGAGCACGACCCACAGCGGTCCGCCGTCCGCGCCGGTCCGGGCGTCGGGGCCGGTGTGCGGGGCGAGGCGCCGCCAGCCGGGGGTGCGGAACCAGTCCTCGACCGGGACCGGCCCGGCCGTCGCGGTACCGCCGGTGGCGGCAGGGCCGGCCGCCGGGTCGGTCGCGGCGGTGCGGTCCGGCTCCACCCAGTAGCGCTGCCGCTGGAAGGCGTAGCCGGGCAGCCGCAGCACCCGCCCGTCGGCGCCCGGCCGCAGGACGTCCCGGTCGACCGGCACGCCCGCGCTCCACAGCGCGCCCAGGCTCCGGCGCAGCAGCAGCGCGTCGTCCTCCCGCCCCTGCGGGTGGCGCAGCGAGCCGACCACCGTCCGGCCCTCCTGCCAGCTGCCGTGGCGGCGGACGAAGTCGCCGAGGGTGTGGCCGGGGCCGACCTCCAGCAGCACCCAGGACGGGTCGGCGAGCAGCAGCGCGGCGGCGTCGGCGAAGCGGACCGGCTGCCGCAGGTGGCGGCCCCAGTACTCGGGGTCGGTCGCCTCCTGCTCGGTGATCCAGGTGCCGGTGACGTTGGAGCAGAACGGGATCCGCGGCGGGTTTGGCCGCACCGCGCGGACCGCCTCGACCAGCGGGCCGACGGCGCCGTCCATGGCGGGGGAGTGGAAGCCGTGCGAGGTGTGCAGCCGGCGGCAGGGGACGGCGGCCACCTTGAGGCGTCGCTCCAGCGCGTCGACGGCGTCGGTCGGGCCGGAGACGACGCTCAGCCCGGTGGAGTTGAGGGCGGCCACGGCGAGGCCGGCGCCGCTGGCGCCGCTGGCGCCGCCGGTGCTGTCGGCGAGCCAGGGCGCGAGCTCCCGCTCGGACAGGAACACGGTGAGCATCGACCCGGCGGGCATCGCCGCGACCAGCCGGCCCCGGGCCGCCACCAGCCGCACCGCGTCCGGCAGTTCGAACACGCCCGCCAGGCAGGCCGCCACGTACTCGCCGACGCTGTGGCCGACCATCGCGTCCGGCCGCACGCCCCAGGCCGTCCACTGCTGCGCCAGCGCGTACTCCACCAGGAACAGCGCGGGCTGGGCGTACTCGGTGCGGGTCAGCCGTTCCGCCGCCGCCTCGGCCTCCTCGGGGGCGGGGAACAGCAGCGCGCGCGGGTCCTCGCCCAGCTCGGCGGCGAACAGCTCGGCGCAGCGGTCGAGTTCGGCGGTGAACACCGGCTCCCGGCGGTACAGGCCGCGGGCCATGTCGACGTACTGGGTGCCCTGGCCGGGGAACAGGAACGCCACCCGGGCGCCCTCGGCGGCCTCCGTCGTGCCGGCGGGGGTGACGGCGCGCAGCGCGGCCACCGCCCCGGCCCGGTCCGGGGCGACCGGGGCGGCGCGCCGGCCGAAGGCGCGGCGGCGGTGGGTCAGGGTGTGGGCGAGGTCGTCGAGCCGCAGGCCGGGGTGGGCCTCCAGGTGGTCGGCGAGCCGTCGGGCGCCCTCGGCGACGGCCTCGGCGGTGCGCCCGGACAGCGGGAGCAGGACGGGGGCGCTGCCCTCGTCGGCGGCCGCCGGTCCGGTTTCGGGGGCAGGGGCGGGTGCCTCCTCCAGCACCAGGTGCACATTGGTGCCGCCGATGCCGAAGGAGCTGACCCCGGCCCGGCGCGGCCGCTCCCCCCGGGGCCACGGCCGCAGCCGGTCGTTGACGAAGAACGGGCCCGAGTCCAGGTTGAGTTCGGGATTGGGCTTGGTGAAGTGCAGGGAGGCCGGGATGGCCTCGTGCCGCAGCGCCAGCACCGTCTTGATCAGCGCGGCGACCCCGGCGGCGGCGTCCAGGTGGCCGATGTTGCTCTTCACCGAGCCGATCGCGCAGTAGCCGGTCTCCTCGGTGTCCTCGCGGAACGCCCGGGTCAGCGCAGCGAGTTCGATCGGGTCGCCGAGCGCGGTGCCGGTGCCGTGGGTCTCCAGGTAGCCGACCGAGCCCGCGTCGACCCCGGCCATCGCCAGCGCCTCGGAGACCACCGCGGCCTGCCCGTCGACGCTCGGCGCGGTGTAACCGGCCTTCAGTGAACCGTCGTTGTTGACCGCCGAGCCCAGCACCACGGCGTCCACCGGGTCGCCGTCGCGCCGCGCGTCGGCCAGCCGGCGCAGCACCACCACGCCGACGCCGTTGCCGGGCACGGTGCCGCCCGCCGAGGCGTCGAACGGCCGGCAGTGCCCGTCGGGGGAGAGGATGCCGCCCGGCTCGTACTGGTAGCCCTGCTCCAGCGGGGAGCCGATCGACACCCCGCCGGCCAGGGCGAGGTCGCACTCGCCGTTCAGCAGGCTCTGGCAGGCGAGGTGGACGGCGGTGAGCGAGGTCGAGCACGCGGTCTGCACGCTCATCGCCGGGCCGGTCAGGCCCAGCTTGTAGGCGACCCTGGTGGCCAGGAAGTCCTTGTCGGAGGCCAGCAGCGTCTGGTACGGCCCCGCCGACTCGAAGACCCGGCGGTTGGCGGTGACGTTGTGCAGCAGGTAGGTGTTCATCCCGGCGCCGGCGAACACGCCGATCCGGCCCTCGAAGTCCTCCGGCACGCAGCCGGCCGACTCCAGGGCCTCCCAGGCGCACTCCAGGAACACCCGGTGCTGCGGGTCCATGATCTCGGCCTCGCGCGGGTTGTAGCCGAAGAAGCCCGCGTCGAAGCGGTCGGCCCCGGCGAGCACGCCCTTGGCCCGGACGTAGCCGTCCCGGCCGGACACCTCCGGGTCCACCCCGGCGGCCCGCAGTCCGGCCTCGGAGAGCACCTCGATCGACTCCCGGCCCTCCTCCAGGTTCCTCCAGAAGCTGTCGACGTCGGGGGCACCGGGGAAGCGGCCGGCCATCCCCACGACGGCGATCTGGTCGAGTTCTTCGGACATCTCCGGCATCGGGGTCACCTGTCGCTCTCTCACATCGTGCTCTCAGGAACGGGCACGGCGCACGGCCGCCTGTTGCCGCCGGGCACCGGCCCGGCGTCGGTTCTCCGCGCGCTCGCGCGCGGCCGCCCCGGGGGCCGTGGACGGATCCACCCCGGACCGGCTCAGATGGGCGGCCAGCGAGGCCACCGTGGGGTGCTGGAACAGCTCGACCATCGACACCCGGTGCCCGAGGTCCGCCGCGAGCAGCGAGCGCAGCTCGGCCATCAGCAGCGAGTGTCCGCCGAGGTCGAAGAAGTTGTCGTGGGTGCCGACCCGCTCCACCCCCAGCACCGTGCGCCACAGCCCGGCCAGCGACCGTTCCAGACCGGCGCCGGGCGCGGTGAACGGCGCGCCCGCCGCCGGGCCGTCGTCCCCGCCCGGCTCGGGCAGCGCGTTGCGGTCCACCTTGCCGCTCGGGGTGAGCGGCAGCGCGTCCAGCACGGCGAACACGGCGGGCACCATGTAGCCGGGCAGCCGGCCGCGCAGATGGGCGGCCAGTTCGGCGGGCGCCGGCGGCGTTGCGGCGTCGGTCGTGGTGAGGTGGGCGACCAGCCGCACGTCCCCGGTCCGGTGCGGACGGGCCGTCACCACGGCCTCGCGCACCCCCGGGTGCTCGGTCAGCACGGCCTCGATCTCACCGAGCTCGATCCGCAGGCCGCGCAGCTTCACCTGGTGGTCCAGCCGGCCGAGGTACTCCACCGCGCCGTCCTCGCGGAACCGCGCGAGGTCGCCGGTGCGGTACAGCCGCGCCGCCGGGTCCGGGTCGAACGGGTCCCGGACGAAGCGCTCGGCGGTCAGGTCGGGCCGGTTCAGATAGCCGCGGGCCAGGCCCCGGCCGCCGATGTGCAGCTCGCCGGGCACCCCGACCGGCACCGGCCGCAGCGCCTCGTCCAGGACCAGGATCCGGGTGTTGGCGATCGGCCGGCCGATCGGCACCGGCCGGCGGGGGTCGTCGTCCGGCCCGCAGGTCCAGTGGGTCACGTCGACGGCGGCCTCGGTCGGACCGTACAGGTTGTACAGGGCGGCGGACGAGCGGGCCAGGAAGCGGTCCTGGAGGTCGCGCGGCAGCGCCTCGCCGCTGCACACCACCCGGCGCAGGCTCCCGCACTCCTCCACCGGCTCCCGCAGGAAGGCCTGCAGCATCGACGGCACGAAGTGCACCGTCGTCACGCCCTCCGCTCGGATCGTCCGGGCCAGGTACCCGGTGTCCCGGTGCCCCTCCGGCCGGGCCAGCACCAGGGTCGCGCCGACCGCCAGTGGCCAGAAGAACTCCCACACCGACACGTCGAAGGAGAACGGCGTCTTCTGCAGCACCCGGTCCGAGGCGTCCAGCCGGTAGGCGTCCTGCATCCACAGCAGCCGGTTGCGGATCGCCGCGTGCACGTTCATGACGCCCTTGGGGGTGCCGGTGGAGCCGGAGGTGTAGATGACGTAGGCGAGGTCCTCGCCGCCGACCGCGACCTCCGGGGCGGTGTCCGGCTCCCCGCCCGGCGCGGCCTCGAACTCCTCCACGCACAGCACCTCGGCGTCGACCGCCGGCAGCCGCCCGAGCACCCGGCGCTGGGTGAGCAGCACCGGCACCCGGGCGTCCCGCACCATGTGCTCCAGCCGGGCCGCCGGAAGCTCCGGGTCCAGCGGCAGGTAGGCACCGCCCGCCTTGAGCACCGCCAGCAGCGCCACCACCAGCTCCGGCGCCCGCTCCATGCCGACGCCGACAACGGTGTCCCGGTCGACGCCGAGCCCGCGCAGCCGGTGGGCGAGCCGGTTGGCCCGCCGGTCCAGCTCGCCGTAGCCCACCGAACGGCCCTCGAAGCGCAGCGCCACCGCCTCCGGCCGCAGCCGTGCCCGCTCCTCGAAAGCCTGGTGGATCCAGCCCTCGTCGGCCGGCCACTCCCGGTCGGTGTCGTTGAACTCCACCAGCACCCGGTGGCGTTCGCCCTCCGTCAGCAGCTCCAGCCGGTCCACCGGCAGCTCCGGAGCGGCCACCGCCTGCCCGGCCAGCCGGCCGAAGAGGTCGGCCAGCCGGGCGACGGTGGACTCGTCGAACAGGTCGCGGTCGTACTCGAACCAGCCGCCCAGGCCGCCGTTCTCGTCGAAGGCCTGGAGTTCCAGGTCGAACCGCGCGCCGCCGCCGCGCACCGGTACCGGCTCCAGCCGGGCGCCGCCCAGGGCGAGGTCCGGCACCGCCTCCCGGCCGTAGGCGAAGCTCACCTGGAACACCGGCGGCCGGCTGAGGTCCCGGGCCGTGCCCAACTCGCCGACCACCAGCTCGAACGGCACCTCCTGGTGCTCGTAGGCACCGAGGCAGGCCGTCCGGACCCGGTCCAGCACCTCGGTGAAGGACGGCTCGCCGCCCAGCTCGGTGCGGATCGGCAGGGCGTTGACGAAGTAGCCGATCAGCGGCTCCAGTTCGGGCCGGTCGCGGACGGCGGTGGGCACCCCCACCACCACGTCCTGGCTGCGGGCGTACCGGGACAGCAGCACGGTGAACACGGCCAGCAGCGCCATGTAGGTGGTCGCGCCCCGGCGGTGGGCCAGCTCCGACAGCCCGCGCAGCAGCGGCTCGGGCAGCTCGAACGGCAGCGTGCCGCCGTTGAAGCCCTGGACGGCCGGACGCGGTCGGTCGGTCGGCAGTTCCAGCGCGGCCGGCGCCCCGGCCAGCCGCTCCTTCCAGTACGCCGACTGCTCGGCCCAGCGGCCCTGTTCGTGCTGCTCGCGCTGCCAGAGTGCGAAGTCGGCGTACTGGACCGGCAGCTCCGGCAGCGGCGAGGGCCGACCGGCCGCGAACGCCTCGTACAGCGCGGCGAGTTCGGCCAGCAGCACCCAGAACGACCAGCGGTCCGAGACCAGATGGTGCAGGGCGAGTACGAGCACCGACTCGTCCTCGCCGGTGCGCAGCAGCGCCAGCCGCAGCGGCGGCCCGGCCTCCAGGTCGAACGGCTCGCCGACGGCGGCCGCCACGATCCGCTCGTCCAGCTCGGCCGGGGTGAGACCGGCCTGCCGGAGGTCGGTCACGGGCAGTTCGGCCCCGGCGGGTTCGGGCTCCACGGACGACCGCACCACCTGGACGGGGCGGCCGTCGCGCAGCGCGAAGGTGGTGCGCAGCGCCTCGTGCCGGCGGACCACCTCGCGCAGCGCCTCGCGCAGCACCCGGGCGTCCACCGGGCCGCGCACCCGCACCGCGCCCGGCACCACATAGGCCGGGTTCGCGGGTCGGACCTGTTCCAGGAACCACATGCCCTGCTGGAACAGCGAGAGCGGGAAGACGTCCTCGGCAGGGGTCTCCGGGGTCGCGCCGTCGGCCGCCCGCCGTTCGGCGAGCAGCCGCTCCAGGTGCGCCCGCTGCTCCGGGGTCAGTGCGGCGAGGCGCTCGTCGAGCTCAGTCATCGACCCGCTCCGACCTCTCGGTGACCTGCTCCAGGAGGGCGAGCAGCTCGGCGGTGGGGTCGGGGGCGGCGTCGGGGGTCCGGTCGGTGGAGCGGGCCGCCCGGCGGATCGGCGCCGCCTCCCCGGCGTCGGCGGCGTCGGCGCCGGGCCCGGCGGCCGTCAGACCCTCGACCACCTGCCCGGCCAGGCTGCGGACCGTGGCGCCCTTGAGGAACTCGGCGACGGTCACCTTGACGCCCAGCCGGCCCTGGATCTCGTTGCGCAGCTCCACGGCCATCAGCGAGTCCAGGCCGAGGGCGGACAGCGGCGCGTCGGCGTCCACGGCGGCCGCGCGCGAGCCCAGGGCGGTGCGCACACTGGTGGTCAGCCCGGCGACCAGGGTCTCGACCCGCTGCTCGGCGGGGGCGGCGAGCAACTCCTCGGCGGTCGGCAGCGCGCTCGCCGCCGCCCGGCCGGGGGCGCCGGGCAGCCGGCGGGCGGCCGTGGCGCGGTCGGCGCGTTCGGTCCGTTCGGTGCGGGTGGTGCGATCGGCCCGTTCCGGCCGCTGGACGCGTTCGGGCCGCCGGGCGGGAGCCGCGGCCGCGCCGTCGCCGCTCGGCTCGTGCCAGCAGCGGGTGGCGGCGAACGGGTAGTGCGGCAGCGACAGCCGGGCCCGGCGGTACTCCCGGTCGAACCCGGCCCAGTCGACCTCGGCCCCCTCGGCGTACAGCCGCCCGAGGCTGCCCAGCAGGATCTCCCAGTCGTCGTACTTCGGCCGCAGGCTCGGCAGCATCAGCACGTCGTCGCCGGTCAGCACCTCGCCGACCAGGCCCAGCAGCGTCGGCGCCGGACCGACCTCCAGGAAGGTGCGGTGCCCCAGCTCGTACAGAGCCCGCACCCCGTCGGCGAACAGCACCGGCTGCCGGGCGTGCCGCAGCCAGTAGTCGGTGTCCAGCGGCCGGTCCCACGGCCACAGCCCGCCGGTCAGGTTGGACAGCAGCGGGACGGCCGGCGCGCCGAAGGTGACCTTCTCCAGCGCGGCCCGCAGCGGCTCCAGCACCGGTTCGACCAGCGGGGAGTGCGAGGAGGTGGAGATGCGCAGCCGCCGCACCTCGGCGCCGCGCGCGGCGAAGGCCGCGCAGACCTCGTCGACGACCTCCCGCACCCCGGAGACGGTGGTGTTCGCCGGGCCGTTGACGGCGGCGACGGCGACCAGCGCCTCGTCGTGGCGGGCGAGTTCGGCGGCCACCTCGTCCGCGGGGGCGGCGATCGCCGCCATCGCGCCGGACTCGGCGAGCCGCTGGAGCAGCCGGCCGCGCTCGGCGACCAGCCGCAGGCCGTCCTCCAGCGGCAGCGCGCCGGCGAAGCAGGCGGCGGCGTACTCGCCGAGGCTGTGGCCGATCACGGCGGCCGGCTCCACACCCCAGGAGCGCCACAGCCCGGCCAGCGCGTACTCCACGGCGAACAGGCCGGGTTGGGCGAACTCCATGGTGTTGATCAGCTCGCCGTCCGCCGCCGAGGCCGGGTACACGGCGGAGAGCAGCGGCGCCGGCAGGACGTCCCGCAGGATCTCGTCGCACTGGTCCAGGACGCGCCGGAAGTACGGCTGCGTCTCGTACAACCGCCGGGCCATGCCCGCGCGTTGCGGACCCTGGCCGGTGAAGAGGAAGACCGGTTCGGCCGTCGGGCCCGGCCCGGTCGGAGCGGTGCCCCCGGACCGGCCCAGCAGCAGCCCCTCGCCCGGGTCGTCCCGGACGAAGTCCGCCAGCCGCTCGGCGAGTTCGCCGGGAGTGGCCCCGACGGCGGCGAGGCGGTGCGGGAAGTGCGAGCGGCCGGTGTTCGCGGAGAAGCACAGGTCGGCCGCGCTCGCGGGACCGGCCTTCGCCAGCCGGTCCTGGTAGCGGCGGGCGAGCTTCAGCAGGGCGCCGCCGCTGCGCGCCGACAGGGCGAGCACCGACAGCGGGCGGGCCTCGCGCGGCTCGTCGTCCGGAACGGCGGCCGACTCGGTGGCCCGGGCGTCCGGTGCCTGCTCGACGATCAGGTGCGCGTTGGTGCCGCTGAAGCCGAAGCTGCTCACGCCCGCGAGCCGCCGCGCCCCGTCGGCCCCGTCCGACGGCCACGGGGTGAGCGCGGTCGGCAGGGCGAAGGTGGTGCCCTCGAAGGAGATGTGCGGATTGAGCTCGGCGAAGTGCAGATTGGGCGGGATCTGCCCCCGGTCCACGCAGAGCGCGGCCTTGATCAGCCCGGCGATCCCCGCCGCCGCCTCCAGATGGCCCAGGTTGGTCTTCACGGCGCCGAGGTGCAGCGGCGCGCCCTCGGGACGGCCGTAGACCTCGGCCAGCGCGGACACCTCGATCGGGTCGCCCAGCTTGGTGCCGGCGCCGTGGGTCTCGATGTAGCCGACCCGGTCCGGGGCCACCCCGGCGGCGGCCAGCGCCCGGCGGAACACCTCGCGCTGGGCGGCGCCGTTGGGCGCGGTCAGGCCCGAGCTGCGCCCGTCCTGGTTGACGGCCGAGCCGCGGATCACCGCGAGCACCCGGTCACCGTCGCGGCGCGCGTCCGAGAGCCGCTTGAGCACCACCACGCCGCAGCCCTCGCTGCGGACGAAGCCGTTCGCCGCCGCGTCGAAGGTCTTGCAGCGGCCGTCGTCGGCCAGCATCTCCGGGAACTGCGAGAACGAGATCGCCGCGTCCGGCGCGACCACCGCGTTGACGCCGCCCGCCATCGCGAGGTCGCACTCGCCGAGCCGCAGGTTCTGGCAGGCCTGGTGCACGGCGACCAGCGAGGAGGAGCACGCGGTGTCCACCGAGACGCTCGGCCCGCGCAGGTCCAGCAGGTAGGAGAGGCGGCCGCTGGCGATGCTGTGCGCGACGCCGGTGGACGCGTGGGCGGTGATGTCCTGCGGTTCGCGGAACAGCAGCCCGGCGTAGTCGTTGCTGCAGATGCCGAGGAACACCCCGGTCCGGCTGCCCGCCAGCGCGTCCGGCGCCTGCCCGGCGTCCTCCAGGGCCTCCCAGGCGACCTCCAGCACCAGCCGCTGCTGCGGGTCCATCGACACCGCCTCCCGGCGGGAGATGCCGAAGAACTCGTGGTCGAAGCGGTCGATGTGGTCGAGGAAGCCGCCCCAGCGGGTGCTGTGCTTCCCGGGGGTGCGCGGCTGCTCGTCGTAGAAGGCGTCGACGTCCCAGCGGTCGGCCGGGATCTCGCCGATCGTGTCGGTGCCGGCGGTCAGCAGCTCCCAGTACGAGTCCTGGTCGGTGACGCCGCCGGGGAAGCGGCAGCCGACGCCGACGATGGCGA
>NZ_JAIY01000009.1:63809-64198 GCF_000710405.2 Kitasatospora sp. MBT66
CCCATCCGCTCGGCGAGGAACGGCACCAGGGCGTCCAGCGTCGGGTACTGCCAGCCCAGCGTGGCGGGCAGCGGGACGCCGAGCGACAGCTCCAGCCGCGAACGCAGCTCCAGGGTGCGCATCGAGTCGAAGCCGAGGCCGGCCAGCGGCGCCGAGCTGTCGATCGCCGCCGCGTCCGGCGCGCCGGGCCCGTCGAGCACCCGGGCGGCCAGCTCCCGGCAGTGCCGGACCAGCACGGCCCGGCGGCGCCGGCCCGGCTCGACCGCCAGCAGCTGCCGCCGGACGGCCTCCCCGCCGTCGGAGTCGGCGTCGGCGGTGGAGCCGGCCTCGGGGGAGCCGCCGGTCGAGCGAACGATCGTGGCGGGGCTGCCCAACAGCCGGGCGAGGGA
>NZ_JAIY01000009.1:64528-70586 GCF_000710405.2 Kitasatospora sp. MBT66
TGGCGCCGCCGGGATGTCGACGGCGGCCACCGCGGCGGCCAGCGCCCCGGCGTCGGACAGGTCGGCGAGCGGCAGCACCAGCTCCACGCCCCGGGCGCGCAGTTCGGCCAGCGCCGGTTCCGCGGCGGCGTCCGCGACGGAGCCGGCGGAGCCGAGCAGGGCGATCCGGCGCGCCCCCAGGTCCGCCAGCCGGCGGGCCGCCGCCAGTGCCACCGGGGTGGTGCCGCCGGTGACCAGGTACCCGGCCCGGGCCCGGACCACCGAGCGGGTCGGCGGCACCGCGAGCTCGGGCGCCGGCTCCGGACGCAGCACCAGCTTGCCGGTGTGCCGGGCGTGCGCCATGGTGGCGAACGCCTCCCGGGCCCCGGCGAACGGGTGGACGGTGACCGGCAGCGGTCCGAAGCCGCCGTCCTCGAATCCCCGCACCACCTCCTCGAACAGCTCGGCCAGCAGCTCCGGTTGGGCATGGAAGGTGTGGTCCAGGTCGACCGCGAACAGCGCCCGGTTCGCCTTCAGGCCGCCGAGGCCGATCGGACTGTCGTCGTGGATGTCGCGCTTGCCCAGTTCGACGAACCGCCCGCCCGGCGCCAGCACCGCCAGGCCGCGCCGCAGCGCCTCCCCGGTCAGCGAGTTGAGCACCACATCGACCCCGCGCCCGCCGGTGGCCGCCGCGACCTCCGCCGCGAAGTCCGTCGAGCGGGAGTCCATCACCAGTTCCACGCCGCCGAGTTCGCGCAGGAACCGGCGCTTGGCGGGCGTCCCCGCGGTGGCGAACACCCGCGCCCCGCACCGTCGGGCCACCGCCAGCGCGGCCAGGCCCACACCGCCGCTCGCCGAGTGGATCAGCACCGTCTCGCCCGCCCGCAGCCGGGCCAGGTGGCCAAGACCGTACACGGCGGTGAGGAAGGCCACCGGTACCGCCGCCGCCTGCTCGTCGTCCAGCGCCGACGGCCGCGGCGCCACCAGGTGCTCCTCGGTGGTGGTGTAGGCCGCGAGCGCGGACGGCGCGACGGCCATCACCCGGTCGCCGACCCGGAAGCGCTCGACGCCCGCGCCGACCGCGCTCACCCGGCCCGCGCACTCGACCCCCAGCGGGACCGTCCCGGCCGCGCCCGGGTAGGCGCCCATCGCCTTGAGCACGTCGCTGAAGTTCAGCCCCGCCGCCGCGACCTCGATCTCCACCTGGCCGGGGCCGGGCGCGGTCCGCTCCCAGCGGGTCGGCGTCAGGCTCTCCAGCAGACCGGGCCGGACCGCCAGCAGCCGCTGGTTGGTGTCCAGTTCGGGGTCGAACGGCCGTCGCTGCCAAGCGGGTTCGGTGCCGTCCGCGGAGTCCTGCGGCACCCGGACCGGCGTGTACCCGACCGGTCCGCGCAGCGCGGCCGGGCCTTCCCCGGCCGGGCGCAGCAGTACGTCCAGCAGCCGGGCGGCGTCGTCCCGCGCCGGGTCCGGGTCGAGGTCCACCAGCAGCGGGCGGGGCACACCGGTCCCGGCCGAGGCCACGCCGGCCGCACCCCACAGCAGCGCCTGCGCCGGGTCGGGAGCACCGTCCCGCTCCGTCACCCGCTGCGCGCCACGGGTCAGCACCACCAGGCGCGGGGCACCGGGCAGCCCCTCGCCGGCCAGTTCCCGCACCAGCGGCGGGGCCGGGCGGAGGGCGTCCTCCCGCGCCGCCGGGGGCGGGAACGGCACCGGGCCCGCCGGCGCCGGTCCGGCGGCCGCGTCCAGGCCCCAGGCGTACAGGACCCCGGCCCACGGCTCGTCACCGGCCGCGCGCAACTCCTTGAGCAGGGCGGCGAGGTCCTCCGGCCGGGCCGGGTCGAGCTCGTACCGCAGCGGGTCGATCCGCCGGGAGCCGCTGCCCGGGGTGACGGTCACCCAGCTGCCGCGCCGGGCGACGAGTTCGGCGCCCAGGGCGCCGGCCGTGCCCGCGCGGTCCGCGAACAGCAGCCAGCGGCCCGGTGCGCCGGCCGGCGCACCCGTGCCGTGCTCGGCCTCGGCCCACTCCAGGGCGAACAGGGCGCGCCCGGCCCCCTCCTCGGCGGACGGCCGCGTCTCGGGAACGACGGGCGTCTGCGTCTCGGGAACGGCGCGCGTCCGGGTCTCGGGAACGGCGGGAGCCTCGGGGGCGTACCGACGGCGCTGCCACGGGTAGTTCGGCAGGTCCAGCACCGACCTGGGCAGCCCCGCGAACCCGCTGTCGGCCCCGTCCCGGTCGTGCTGCTCCCGCTCGGCGAGCACCACGCCGGACGGCGCACCGCCCTCGGCCAGCCCGCTCAGCGCCCGCAGCGCGGCGGCCCGGTCGGCGGCGGCGATTCGCGCCCGCCAGCGGTGCCGGGCCCGCCCGGCACCGGCCGAGTAGGCGAACGCCGGGTAGGAGCCGTCCGGCAGCCCGGCGAGCCGCCCGTGCAGGGCGCCGGCCAGCGCCCGCACCGCCTCCGGGGTCCGGGCGGAGAGCTCGAAGCCCGTCACCGGAACGGCCCCGGCCCCGGCCTCGGACCTGGCGTCGGCCCCGGCCTCGGCCCCGGCGGCGTCCTCGGCAGCGCCCAGGATCACCTGGGCGTTGGTGCCGCCCATGCCGAAGGCGCTCACCGCCGCGTGCCGCCCGCCGCGCTCCGGCCAGGGCCGCAGGGAGGTCGGCAGGGTGATGGCGGTGCCGTCCAGGTCGATCAGCGGGTTGAGGGTGCCGAAGTTCACCAGCGGCGGCACCTCGCGCCGCCGCAGGCACAGCACCGCCTTCACCAGGGCGATCACCCCGGCCGCGGACTCCGGGTGGCCCAGATTGGCCTTGACCGAGCCGACGCTCAGCTCCGCGCCGCCGTTGCGACGGCCCAGCGCGGCGGCGATCGCCTCCATCTCGATGGTGTCCCCGAGCGAGGTACCGGTGCCGTGCGCCTCCACCAGGCCGATGTCGGCGGCGGTGAGCCCGGCGTCCGCGAGCGCCGCCTCGGTCAGCGCGACCTCCGACAGCACATTGGGCGCGGTGAAGCCGGTCGAGCGGCCGGTCTGGTTGACCGCCGAACCGTGCACCACCGCGTGCACCCGGTCGCCGTCGCGCCGCGCGTCCTCCAGGCGCTTGAGCACCAGGACGCCGCAGCCCTCGCCCCGGGCGAAGCCGTTCGCCCGGGCGTCGAAGGGCCGGCACCGCCCGTCCGGCGACAGGGTGCCCGCCAGCTGGTGCAGCCGGGTCGCGCGCGGCGACAGCACCAGGTTCACCCCGCCCGCCAGCGCCACGTCGCACTCCCGGCGGGCCAGCGCCTGGCGCGCCAGGTGCACCGACACCAGCGAGGAGGAGCAGGCCGTGTCCACCGTGATCGCCGGACCGGCGAGCCCCAGCGCGTACGCCACCCGGCCCACCGTGAAGCAGTGGCCGTTGCCGCCGGCCCAGTGGGTGTCCAACGCGCCGCTGTGCCAGTCCCAGTACTCCTGGCCGGTGATCCCGACGAACAGCCCGGTGCGGGCCGCGTCCAGCCGGTCCGGCGGCAGCGCCGCGTTCTCCAGCGCCTCCCAGGCGACCTCCAGCAGCAGCCGCTGCTGCGGGTCGACACCCCGGGCCTCGGCCGGACCCATGCCGAAGAACTCCGCGTCGAAGTCCATCACCTCGTCCAGGAACCCTCCGCTGTGCGGCAGTTGCTCCCACTCGGCGGCGAACGGCCCGCGCCGCCCGGCGGGCAGCGGGCCCACCAGCTCGCGGCCCTCGGCCAGCGCCGCCCAGTAGCCGTCCAGGTCCGCGATGCCGCCCGGCAGCCGCAGGCCGATGCCGACCACGGCCAGCGGGCCGGTGCCACTGGCGGCGTCCAGCTGCGCCCGCAGCTTGCGGACGGTGTCGAGCGCCCGGGTGAGCGGGGTGGGCGCGGGCGCGGCGGTGCCGTTCTGCTGCTGCTCCGTCATGCGCTCAGCCCTCGCCTTCGGTAGCGCCTTCGCCCGAGGAGTCCTCGCCCGCCGCCGGATCGCCCAGCAGCCGTTCGGCCAGCACCGCCGACAGCGCCCGCGCCGAGCCGTACGTCCACAGCAGCGTCGGCGACAGCCGCAGCCCGAACGCCGCCTCCAGCCGGTTGCGCAGCTCCAGACCCATCAGCGAGTCCAGCCCCAGCGACTTGAACGGCGTGTCCCGGTCGATCGCCCCGGCCTCCAGTCGCAGCACCCGCCCGGCCAGCTCCTGCACCTTGGCCTCCAGCAGCTCCGGCCAGCGCTCTTGCGGCGCCCCGCGCAGCTCGGCCAGGAAGGCCGCGCCCGCGCTGCTGCCGCTCCCGCCGTGCCGGGCCAGCTCGCGCAGCGCGCTCCAGCTGTCCAGCGTCGCGGTGTCCGGGTACGCCTCCAGGTACTGCCGCAGGTCGATCGGCACGTACGCGACCACCTGCTCGTCGGCGCCGAGGAACCCCTCCAGCGCCCGCCACGCCTCGGCGGTGGAGAAGCCCGCCATCCCGCGCTCCGCCAGCCGGGCCCCGCGGTTGTCGTCCGCGGCCGCCAGTCCGACATCGCTGAACGGGCCCCACTGCACACTCAGCGCGGGCAGCCCGCGCCGCCGCCGGTCCACCGCCAGCGCGTCCATGAAGGCGTTGCCCGCCGCGTACGCAGCCTGGCCGGCGTTGCCGAACAGCGCGGCCGCCGAGGAGAACAGCAGGAAGAAGTCCAGCGGATCGCCCTCGGTCGCCGCGTCCAGGTGGACCGCGCCGTCGACCTTGGGCGCCAGCACCCGGTCCAGCTGCTCCGTCGTCAGATTGAGCACGGTCGCGTCGTCCAGCAGACCGGCGGCGTGCACCACCCCGCGCAGCGGCGGCAGTTGCTCGTGCACCCGGCGCACCGCCGCCGCGTCGGCGACATCGGCGGCGAAGGTCTCCACCAGCACCCCGCGCGCCCGCAGCGCCCCGATCCGGGCCGCCGCCTCCGCCGTCGGCGCCGAGCGGCCCACCAGGGCCAGCCGGCCCGCGCCGCGCCCGGCCATGAACTCCGCCAGCGACAGGCCGAGCGCCCCGAGACCACCGGTGATCAGATAGGTGCCGTCGCCCCGGAACCGGCCGTCCCGCAGCGGCTCCGGCGCCACCTCCGTGACCGTCGACGGGTCCGACAGCACGAACTTCCCGATGTGGTGGCCGTGGGACATCTCCCGCAGCGCCTCGGCGGCCCGCGCGAACGGGTAGGACAGCACCGGCAGCGGCGCCAGCTCACCCGCCTCGACCCGCTCCCACACCTCGGCGAACAGCCGGGTGAACAGCGCCGGCCGCCGGGCGATCACCCCGGCGAGGTCCAGCGAGGCCAGGCCGATGCCCTTGCGGAACGCGTCCAGGGCCAGCGTGCGCCCGCCGTAGATGTCGGCCTTGCCGACCTCGACGAACCGCCCGCCCTCGGCCAGCACCTCCAGACCCAGCGGGATCGCCGCGCCCGTCAGCGAGTTGAGGACGACGTCCACCCCGCGGCCGCCGGTCGCCGCCCGCACCTCGTCCGCCCAGGAGAGGTCCCGGGAGTCGAAGACGTGCCGCACACCCAGCTCGCGCAGCCGGGCCCGCTTGTGCGCGCTGCCCGCCGTGGCGAGCACCTCGGCGCCCAGCAGCCGCGCCACCGCGATCGCCGCCAGCCCCAGCCCGCCCGCCGCCGAATGGATCAGCACCGTCTCGCCCGGCAGCAGCGAGGCCAGGTGCCGCAGGCCGTACCAGGCGGTGATGGTCACCGCCGGGAACGCCGCCGCGTCCGCGTCCGCCATCCCCTCCGGCACGTGCTGCGCGTGGTCGGCCAGGACCGTCCAGTGGGTGGCGAGCGCCCCGCCGCTGGTGCAGGCGACCACCCGGTCCCCGGGGGCGAAGCGGGTCACGCCCGCGCCGGTCCTGGTCACCACGCCCGCGCCGTCCAGACCGAGCAGCCGGGCATCGGCCGTCGGGTCCGGGTAGGTGCCCATCACCTTCATCACGTCGATGAAGTTCAGCGCCGCCGAACCCACCGCGAGCTCGATCTCCCCGGCGCCCGGCGCCCGCCGCTCCAGCGGCCGGAACGCCAGCCCGTCCCAGGTGCCCCGGCCGTCCGGGGCGAGCCGGAACGGCTGCGGGGCAGCCGAGCGCCAGCGCGG
>NZ_JAIY01000009.1:70973-92554 GCF_000710405.2 Kitasatospora sp. MBT66
CCGCGCCCGGCGCCAGGAACACCGCACCGTCCAGCCCGTCCACCGTGGCCAGCCGCTCCTGCCAGACCTCGGTCCGCGCCGCGTCCGCGCCGTCGGCCACCTGGGCCAGCGCCGTCCCGCCGAGCGCGCCCAGCGCTTCGGCCAGCTCCCCGGCCCGCGCCCAGGCGGCCGTGCCGCCGACCTGGTCGGCGGCGCACACCGCCCAGTGGCCGGTGCGCCGCGGCGCGTCCGTCCCGTCGGTGTCGGCCTTGTCGGTGTCAGCCCCGTCGGTGCGCTCCTTCGGCCGGAACTCCAGCCGGTGGATCCGCTCCACGTCCACCGCGCCGGGATCGGCCGAGGCCGCCAGCGCCCGCATCCGCAGGCCCAGCAGGCTCAGCACCGGCCGCCGCCCGGCGTCGAACAGGAACAGGTCCACCTCCTCGCCGCCGTCCCGCCGCACCGCGTGCGACCACAGCGCCGTCACCGGCTCCGCGAGGTCCTGGTGCAGATGCACCCGCCCGACCCCGACCGGCACCGCCGCCTCCTCGCCCGGGAACAGCGGGATCGAGGCCTGCAGGGCCGCGTCCCACAGCGCCGGGTGCAGCCGGTGCGGATGGCCGCCGGCCAGGCAGCCCTCCGGCAGCCGCACCTCGGCCAGGCACTCCGCCGCCCCGGCCCGCAGCCCCACCACACCCTGGAACGCCGGACCGTAGTTCAGGCCCCGCGCCGCGCAGTCGGCGTAGAAGGCGGCGGCCGGCGCGACGTCGAGACCGAGCAGCCGCTCCGGGAACGACGGCGCCTCCGGCGCGGTGTCCTCCGCCAGCACCCGCGCCGAGGCGTGCCGCACCCAGCCCTGCCCGCCCGGCTCCAGCGAGGACAGCGTGAAACTGCCGCCGCCCGTCACGTCGTCCCGCCAGCCCAGCGCCACCGTCACCGGCTCCTCGGTGAGCGTCAGATGGCTGTGCAGGCCGACCTCCGCCAGCGTGCGGTGCGCCCCGCCGGTCCTGGCCAGCGCCGTGCGCAGCGCCAGCTCCAGCATCCCGGTGCCGGGCAGCACCACCGCGTCGTACACCCGGTGGTCGCGCACCCAGGGGATGTCCGCCGGGGCCAGCTCCAGCAGACCGGTCCAGGAGCCCTGCTCGGTCACCGACGGCACCAGCCGCAGCTCCTCGCCGGCCCCGCTCCCGGCGCGCCGGCGTCCCTGCTCCACCCAGTGCACGGCCCGCTGCCACGGATACGGCGGCACCGGCGCCCAGGCGCTCCGGGGCAGCGCGCCGAACGGCTCCAGACCGCTCACGTACGCCCGCGCCACGGACTCGCGCAGCGTGTCCGGCGAGCCCTGGTCGCGCCGCAGCGTCGACAGCACCTGCGGCGGCACCGGCCGCTGCGCGGCCAACTGCTCCAGCGCCGGGGTGAGCACCGGGTGCGGGCTGATCTCGACCACATGGGTCACCCCGGTGTCGAACAGCCGCTCCATCGCGTCGGCGAACATCACCGGCCGGCGCAGATTGTCCACCCAGTACCGGGCGTCCAACTCCGGCCCCTCCAGCGGGGCCACCCGCACCGTCGACATCAGCTCGACACCGCCCCGGCCCGGCCGCACCGACCGCAGCGCCGCCAGCAGGTCGTCCTCCAGCTCGTCCATCTGCGGGCTGTGCGAGGCGTAGTCCACGTTCACCAGCCGGCAGAAGGTGCCCTCGGCCTCCAGCAACTCCTTGAGCGCCAGCACGAGTTCGGTGTCACCGGAGAGCACGCAGCTGTTCGGGCCGTTGTTCACGGCCAGCGACACGCCCTCCTCGAAGCCGGACAGCGCCGCCTTCGCCGCGTCCAGTGAGAGGTCCACCGCCAGCATCCGGCCCTTGCCCGAGGTCCGGCGGGCGATCGCGCTGCGCCGGGCGACGACCATCGCCCCGTCCTCGTAGGAGAGGATGCCGGCCGCCGTGGCCGCGGTGACCTCGCCCTGGCTGTGGCCGACCACCACGTCCGGCTCGACGCCGGCCGCCCGCCACAGCTCGCACAGGCCCAGCGACACGGCCCACAGGGTCGGTTGCAGCATGTCGATCCGCGACAGCCACTCCTCCCCGGCCTCGCCGGAGACGACCCGGACCAGGTCCCAGTCGGTGTACGGCTCCAGCGCGGCCGCGCAGCGGTGGATCACCGCGGCGAACACCGGCTCGGCCGCCAGGAGTTCGCGGCCCATGGCGTGCCACTGCGAGCCCTGGCCGGGGAACACGAAGGCGGTCCGGCCGACCGCCGCGGCACGTCCGGTGAACACGCCGGGCACGGGCTCGGCACCGGCCGGGTCGGCGGCCAGCCGCTCCAGCTGCCCGGCCGCTGCGGCGGTGTCGGCGGCCAGCAGGGCGGCCCGGACCGGGAACTGGTCGCGCTGCCAGGCCAGGGTGCCGGCCAGCGCCGCCAGCCGCTCCGGCCCCGGCAACTGCTCCGGCTCCGGCAACTGCTTCGTCGCCGGGTCGGTCGCGCCGGTGAGCAGTTCGCGCAGCTCGCGGGCGCGCTCGGCGAGCGCCTGCTCCGAGTGCGCGGACACCGGCAGCAGCACGGGGGCGCGGTGTTCGTTGTCGTCGGAGTGGCCGTCGGCGGCGGGGCCGTCGGCGGCGACCGGCGTCTCCGGCCGCGGCGCCCCGGTCAGCACCACGTGCGCGTTGGTGCCGCCCCAGCCGAAGCTGCTGACGCCGAGGAAGACCTGCTCGTCGGCCGGCAGCGGCAGCGGCTCGCGGACCACCGTCACATTCAGCTCGTCGAAGGCGATCTCCGGGTTGAGCTCCGCCGAGTGCAGGCTCGGCGGCACCACGCCGTGGCGCAGCGCCAGCAGTGCCTTGAACAGCCCGGGGATGCCGGCGGCGGCCTCCAGGTGGCCGATGTTGGTCTTCACCGAGCCGATCGGCAGCGGACCGGCGTCGGCGCTGCGGGTCTGCCCCAGTACCCGGCCGACCGCGCCGGCCTCGATCGGGTCGCCGACCGAGGTGCCGGTGCCGTGCGCCTCCACATAGGCGACCCGGTCCGCCGGGATGCCCCAGTGCCGGTAGGAGTCCCGCAGCAGCCGCTCCTGCCCGAGCGGACTGGGCGCGACGACGCTCTGCCCGCCGCCGTCGTTGTTCACCGCGGTCCCGGCGATGACGCCGTGGATCCGGTCCCCGTCCGCCTGCGCCCGGGCGACGGTCTTCACGAACAGGGCACCCACGCCCTCGCCGCGCACGAAGCCGTTCGCCCCGGCGCCGAAGGCCTTGCACCGGCCGTCGGGGGAGAGGCCGCCGAAGTACGTCAGGCCGATCGAGGCGGTCGGGTCGAGCATCAGCGCGACACCGCCGATGATGGCCGCGTCCACCTCGCCGGCCCGCAGCGCCTGGGCGGCGAGGTGCGCCGCGACCAGCGCGGAGGAGCAGCCGGTCTCGACGACCAGGCTGGGCCCTGTGAGCCCGAGGAAGTAGGAGACCCGGGCGGCGATCATGTCGAGCGCGTAGCCGGGCGCGGTGTGCTGGGTGACCCCGGCGGCGCTCTTGCGGCCGACGTGCTCGTAGTCGTGCCAGCCGGCGCCGACGAACACACCGGTCCGGCTGCCGGCGAGCGCGCGGGCCGGTGTCCCGGCGTCCTCCAGCGCCCGCCAAGCGGCCTCCAGCATCAGCCGCTGCTGGGGGTCGAGCATCTCCGCCTCGCGGGGGGAGATGCCGAAGAAGGTGGCGTCGAACCGGTCGACGTCGGTGAGGAATCCGCCGACCGCCTGGATCTCGCGCTGCGGGTCGAGCTGCGCGGTGGCGTCCCAACGGGTCGCGGGGACGGGGCCGATGGCGTCGTGCCGCTCCATCATCAGCCGCCAGAAACTGTCCACGTCCGGGGCGTCGGGGAACCGTCCCGCCATGCCTACGACGGCCAGGGCCTGGGTCGGGTCCTGGACCACAGGGTCTGTGTGCATGTCCTCTTCCTCGGGCATCCGTGGTGAGCCGGTCCGGGCACGGGCCGGCGCCCGGCCCGCGGCGTGCGGGGGCACGCTGGGGCGGGGTGCCGACGGGGCACGGGCAGGGGGCGGGGCGGACGGGAGCCGCGCGGGAGGGTGCCGCGCGGGCGGTGTCGGGTCGGGACGGCCGGGAGCGGCCGGATGCCGCGCGGAGGCTGTCGGGGCGGCGGAGGGGTCGGGGGGCAGTGGGTGACGGGGGCCGCGCGGGGCGGACGGGCCCCGCGCGGCAGTCGATCACCAGTGCGCATCGTGGTCCCGGCCGGTCACCGGCGACAAGGCTTTGACCTGCTTTTACTGACACTTGTCACGTCCCTGCCCGCGGGCGTCGGGTCGGCCGCCGGACCCGGGATAAGTTGAGGGGTCACCGAATGACACGCGTAGACCCACCTAGACCCACGTTGACCCACGTTGACCCACCGGTCCTGCTGAGGACATGTCCGCACCCGGACGCCCGGGTGCCGTCGACGGGAGCGGGCCGTCCGCCACACACTGGGGCGCGGCCGCAATGATCACCATGAGTTCCGTTCACGGGATCCTCGGGGGAGACCTAGTGATGACCATTCGTGTGTTGGTAGCCGACGAGCAACTGCTGCCCCTGGACGCGATCGCCGAAGTGCTCGCGTCCGTCAAGGACTTCGAGGTCGTGGGGGCGGTGAACCGGAGTTCGATGGTCGTCCCGGTCGCGGTCCGCCGCCGGCCGGACGTGGCCGTCCTGGGCATGGGTACCGCGCAGGGCGGCTTCCGCCTGGTGCGGGAGCTCGGGAAACGCTTACCCGACTGCCGGGTCGTCCTGATGGCGGCCCGGCCCACCCGGACCCTGGTGGACCGGGCGGTCTCGGCGGGGGCGCTGGGGGTCGTCACCAAGCAGACCAAGATCCCCCGCCTGGTCGACGCGATCCGGGACGCCGCCGCGGGCGGCCGCCCGGCCCCGGGCGAGGCCGAACCGGCGCCCGACGGGCCGGCGGTCCGGACGGCCGTCGCGGAGCAGGTGCTGAGCGCGCGGGAACGCGAGATCCTCCGGCTCACCGCGACCGGCGCCTCGGTGAAGGAGGTGGCCCGCGAGCTCTACCTGGCCGCCGGGACGGTCCGCAACCTCACCTCGGGCGCGATGCGCAAGCTCGACGGGCGCAACCGCTTCGACGCCGCCCGGATCGCCGCCGAACGGGGGCTGCTGTGAACGGACTTGGCGCGCAGCGTCGCTGTCCGGGCGGAGGCCGGACTCAGCCCTGCGCCGCCCGCACCTCCCTGGCCTCCCTGCCCTCCTTCGTCTCCCTGTTTTCCCTGCCCTCTCTGCCCTCTCTGCCCTCGTGTTCGAGCAGCCCGAGCCGGGTGGCCCGCACCATCGCCGTGAGCCGGTTGTCGGTCTCCAGCACCCGCAGGATCTCGGCGACGAACCGCCGCACCGTCCGGTCCGAGTAACCGAGGTGACGGGCAATCGACTTGTCGGTCGCCCCGGCCGCCATCATCCGCAGCACCAGCCGGTGCGTCCCCGACAGCACCGGCGCCGAACCGCCGCCGCGCCGCCGCCGGGTGTACGGCGCGGCCGTGGACCAACTGTGCTCGAAGACCCGGGTGAAGAGCTGGGCGAGCAGTCCGCCGTCGATCACCACACTGCGGCGCAGCCCCTCGACCTGCGACCGGGTGACCACCTTCTCCCGGTCGACGATGACCAGCCGCAGCGGCAGCGACTCCGCCGTCCGGATCTCCGCGCCCGCCTCCTGGAGCGCGTTCACGTACTCCACGACGGCCGGGCTCCCCAACGCGGAAGCCGGCGCCACCAGCCGGTAGTGGACACCCCGGCGCAGCAGCTCGACATCCTCACGGATGCACGGGTGCAGCGCCTCCCGCTCGGCCGCCGTGGGCAGCATCACCGCCACCTCCGACCGGCTGGAGGCGTGCAACTCGCCCAGCCGCTGCCCCAGTTGCGCCCGTGACTCGACCACCTCGACCGCCGGACTCTCCCCCGTGGAGGCCGGAGTGGCGAGGAAGCCGTCGGTGAGGTCGGAGATCAGGTCCTGCGCCCGGGCGAACTCCGCCAGGCGCTCCTGCTGATCGGCGACCAACCGTCTCAGGATGCTCTGCGGCGTGGCCACCACCGCCTCCGGCCCCCGGTCGAGCAACCCGTTCCCGGCCAGCCAGTCGACGGCCTCCCGGACCTCACCGGCCCCGGCACCGAGGTCCCGCGCGAGATCCTCCGGGCATATGCCGCTTTCCTCGGTGCGAAGAAGTGAGAGGTAGACGCGGTACGCAAAGCGCGCATCAATCCCGGTCGCCGCCGTCATCGCCGTGAACTCCAGCCGTAGATACGGATCGTGAGCAGCAAGGAAGTCACGAGCCCCCGGGGGGCTCGGCTGGCGACACTACTTGAAGAAGTACGGCCACCTGTAGAGGGCCAGGAAGACCTGAGGCGAACAACGCGTCACCTCTCGAGTCCAATCCGTCACTGCGTCCCCGACCGGCACGCTCGGAGCCGTGTCAACCATCCGGAAACATGACCATAACGGCACGAATCTTGCTCGCAAAGGGGGCCAGGGAGCAGCTTTCCGTACGCCCGACCGTGCGGTCGCAGGCCGCATACGAGGTGGGCGGGGCCTGCGCGCCATGGGTGGAATCCTCGAGTGTGGGCGTATCCGGGAGGGTCTACTCGTACTGATGCTGACTTCTGCTGGCATCAGTTGACGGGCAATCAGTAGAGAGTCGCCGTGTGCGGGCGCTCCGACCTCTGCGGCGGTCGACGATTGGCGGCAGGATCGCCGCCGTCGGCCGCACCGACTCCGACTACGGCCGGACCCTGGAGGCGATCGGCGCCGGCGCCACCGTCGCCATCCACCTCTTCAACGGCGAGGAACGCCGCCGCCTCCAGGGCCAGGTCGACGCGGCGGCCAAGGCGATCGGCAAGATCGTCCTGACCGGTCTCCGGCCCGCGCAGGAGTTTCACGTCTTCGAGGAGCGTCGGCACGCCGCCGGCTGCGGACCGGGGCAGGTTCCGCTCCCGGGCCCCCGGTCCGCGGATCTACTTGTCGGCCGCACCCCGGGCGCGACTCAGGACCCAGACGCCGTAGGCCTCGTTCGCGGGGTGCAGTTGGTAGGTTCCTGCCCTTAGGTCGACGTGAAGTCCGGCGGCCGCGAGATCCGCCTCGAACTCGGCCGCGGTGCAGGCGTGGGCGTGCGGCGGCCGGTCCTGGAGGTGGAAGCCGACCAGGATCCGGCCGTTCTCGCCGAGCACGGCGCGCATCGAGCGCAGGGCCTCGCGTTCGGTGCCCTCGGCCAGGTAGATCATGACGTTGCCGACGCAGACGACCAGGTCGAACGGGCCGTCGTCGGGGCCGAGGCCGAGGATGTCGCGTTCCTCGATCGGCAGTCCGGGGTAGGTCTCCCGGGCCTGTCGGACCAGTGCTCCGTCGGGCTCGATCGCGACCACGTCGTGCCCGCGCCGCAGAAGTGCCGCAGCGACCCGGCCCATGCCGGCGCCGGCGTCGAGCACCCGGGCGCCACGCGGCAGGAGCGTGTCGGCGAGTCGGGCTTCACCGTCGATGTCCTCACCGGCGGAGACGAGATCGGCGAACCGCTTGCCGAAGCCCTCGCTGCTGCCCGCCTCCTGCCAGCGGGTTCGCCGCGTCGCCATCGGTACGGCGTCTCCGTGTGCCGGCGTGGTCCCGTTCATGCTCCGCATCCTAGACCGACAACGCCGGTGCCGGTCGTGGCCGCCGGAGCGACGGCCCGCAGGCCCGCGGGCCGCGTCGCGGAGAGCGGTCACGGTCGACGTGCCGCCCGAGCTCGACCGGCGAACCCCTGAAACGCTCCGGAACACCGAGGATCGTGCCGCGGTGCCCGGTCGAGCCGCGCGGAGCCTCGCCGACGCTGCGGCGAGGGGTGTTCAGCCTTCGCCGATCACTGACCGTCCACCTGCGGCCACGTGCCGGGGCTCCCGAGGCCGAAGCCGTCCGGGAGGCCAGCAGTATCGGCGGAACCAGCCGGGGGCCGATCGCCTTCACCACCGCCGGTGGACGCGCCTGCAACGCGTCCACCGGCTGAATTCCACGCCTGTGCGGCAGTACCGCACACCCCCTTCCTCCGGAGTCCTCCGCACGCCCCAGCGCCGTCCTTGCCCACCGCGCCGCCGAACTGCTCTGCGCTCTGCGTCCGGGCTCGTGGTGGCCTTCACGGCGTGCGCCGCCCGGCTGCTGGTTCGCCGACAGGCCGGCCCCTCAGCGAGTGAACCTCGCCTTCGCGGTCTCGGTGACGGGGGTGAAGAAGTTGACCAGGTTGCCGTCCGGGTCGCGGAAGAGCAGGGAGCGGTTGCCCCAGGGCATCGTGGTGGGTTCGGTCACGAACTCCGGCACGTCGGCGCGCAGTCGCCGGTGGGCGCCGTCCACGTCGTCGACGAGGAACTCCAGCACCACGCTGCGGTTGGCGGCCGGCTCGGCCGATCCCGGTGCGAACAGCGGGACGGTGCGGGTGCCGGCGATGGCCAGCGTCGCCGAGGCCGTCCTGAGCTCGGCGAAGTCCGGGGTGGACCAGTCGGCGCCGACGCCGGTGGCGCGCTCGTAGAAGTCCACGAGGCGGGCGACGTCGGCCGTGATGATGCGGATCGAGAGGAAGTCCATGGCTGTCTCCTGCGGTTCGGTCGTGCGGTCGGTGCTTCCGGCACGACGCTAGGGCTGATACTGGACACAATCCGCCCGGTATTGCTGAGAGACTTCCTGTATGGCCCGTCCCACCGCCCGCGTCCTCGCGCTGCTGGAGCTGTTGCAGTCCGGCGGTGTCCGCACCGTGGCCGAGCTCGCCGACCGCCTGGGGGTCGACGAGCGCACGGTGCGCCGGTACGTCGACCACCTGCTCGACCTCGACGTGCCCGTCGAGTCGGTGCGCGGCCGCTACGGGGGCTACCGGCTCGGGGCCGGGTACCGGCTGCCCCCGCTGATGCTGAGCGACGACGAGGCCCTCGCGGTCCTGCTCGGACTGGTCGCCGGCCGGCACACCGGCCTGACCGCGGTGGCGGACGCCGGGCACACTGCGGGCGAGACGGCGGCGGCCAAGATCCGCCGGGTGCTGCCCGAGCGGCTCCGGCACCGGCTCGACGCCGTGCTGGACGCCCTCACCCTCACCGCCGCACCCGGGTCCCGGGCGACGGCGGTGCCCGACTCCCAGGTCCTGCTCACGGTCGCGGACGCGGTGCGCGGCCACCGGCCGCTCGCGGTCCGGTACACCGGGGCGGACGGACGGCGCAGCGAGCGCACGCTGCACCCGTACGGGCTCGTGGCGCACGAGGGCCGCTGGTACCTGACCGGCGCGGATCCCGCAGTGGGGGAGGACCGCACCTTGCGCCTGGATCGCATCGTGGGCGTACGGACCCTGCCGGGCGCCTTC
Organism: Kitasatospora sp. MBT66; assembly: GCF_000710405.2. Taxonomy (NCBI): domain Bacteria; kingdom Bacillati; phylum Actinomycetota; class Actinomycetes; order Kitasatosporales; family Streptomycetaceae; genus Kitasatospora; species Kitasatospora sp. MBT66. The sequence continues at coordinate 80,293 of NZ_JAIY01000009.1, forward strand.
GAGCCCCCGTCCGCGGTCGACCCGGCGGAGCGCCTTCTGCGCGGGCTCGCCACGGCCCCGTACCGGTACCGGGTGGTGCTGCGGGTCCGGTTGACGGCCGAGCGGATCCACCTGCGGCTGCCCGCGAGCGTCGCCGTGGTGCAGGCGCTCCCGGCAGCGGAGCCAGAGGCGGAGCCGGGGGCGGAGCGGTGGAGCCGGGTGGAGCTCCGGGTGGACCGGCTGGACTGGTTGCCGGCGGTGCTCGCCTCGCTGGACGCGCCGTTCGCCGTCGAGGAGCCCGCGGAACTCCGGACGCTGGTCGCGGCCTTCGCCGAACGGCTCGCCGAGTCGGCGGCGAGAGTCCCTGACTGAGCGGGGCCCGGCGCCGTCACGACCCCGGTCCGGGGAAGACGCCGCCGGGGCCGGGGCGGCGGGTGACGGTCATGGTGACGGGCGAGGGGCCGAGGGTGGCCGCCGCGACGGGGCGGGGCCTGCTGCCCGGCACCGGGTCGAGGTGCCATCGGCGTGAGACCGCGGCTGTGAGGAGGGTCAGTTCGGCCAGGGCGAAGTCCCCGTCGGGGCAGCCGTGCACGTCGGCGGCGAAGGGGAGGTAGGCGCCGTTCGGGGGGAGCGGGACGGCCGTCCAGCATCCACCGGTCGGGGTCGAAGGTGTCGGGGGCGCGGTACCACCGGGGGTCCCGGTGCAGGGCGTAGGGGCTGTAGAAGAACTGGGCGCCTTGGGGGAACCGGTGGCCGCCGAGTTCGGTCTCGCCGGTGGTGTGCCGGGGGAAGAGCCAGATCGGTGGGTAGAGCCGGAGCGACTCGCGCACCACTCGGCCGGTGAGGTCCAGGGCGGGGAGGTCCGTGGCCCGTACCGGGCAGCGTGCGGGCACCGCCCAGACGGCCGAGCCCATCAGTGCTTCGATCATCCTGCGGTTCTCGTTTCCGGGCGCGGGGACGGCGGTCGGGACGGTTCTTGGGACTGCGGCCGGGACGGTGGTCGGACGCCCCACATCGCGATCATCGCGTGGGCGGTGTCGACGAAGCCGGGACGGCCGATGTGGGCGAGCGCCCGGGTGCCCTCGGCCTCGGAGAGCACACCTTCCCTCGCCATGGCCGGCAGGAGGTCGGTGATGGACAGCGCCCAGGCGCGTCCGGCCGTCGGGCGTGGTCAGGACGCGGTGGTTGGGCCGGGCCGGGCTGGTGGTGCAGGCGCTGAACGGCCCGTCAGGAGATCGGAGTTGGAGCAACGTGTGGTCGAGGTGGTCGCGGTGCCACGTCGCCGGCCCGGCGAGGCCGGCCTCCGTGTCGGTCAGCTGTTGCCAGGCGAGCCATAGTCCGTGGAGACGGGCGACGGCCCCCTGGTGCTCGTACCAGTACGACACCAGGGGCGGGTGGAGCTAATCTCCGGGCCGTAGGCGGGCAGGAGGACGTGGGTGACCCAGTTGCCGAGCGCGGCCAGCTCGGCGGCGTACTCGGCGCCGCCCGTGGCGAGGATGAACAGCGAGGCCGGGCCTTCGGGTTCGGTCCCGGAGGAATTCGGCTCCTCGCCCCCGAAGGGGTCGGTGCCGAGCCGGTCGAGGAGGACACCGTGCTGGCGGACCTCGGTGATGGTGCGTGCGAGCGCGCTGGCGAGATCGTCCAGGTCTTCCTCGGGAATGCGGATCGGTTCGGGCTCGGGGGCGCCCGTGGTCGGTTCGGACATGGCACATCCAGGTGGTGCGGGCGGACGGGGACTGCGTGGGCGGGGACGGGTCTTCTGCGGCTGTTCACGAGTGGGCTCCAGGGGTGCGGGAAGGATGAGGATCCGCAGATCCGGCGGTTCGGTACGGCCGCCGACTCGTGCTGGCCACAAGCGGGTTGGGCGGCATCCGCGATGAGTTGGGAGCCGATGGCGACGGCGTCGGTGAGGGAGTCCGCGAGAGGGTGGTCGGTGGCGGCGAGCTCGGCGGGGTGATGGAGACCGCCGGTGTGGAGCACCGCGTGCGCGCCGTTGGCGCGGGCGTCGTCCGCGTCGTCCGCGTCGTCGACGGCGCCGCCGACCAGCAGCACCCGGTAGCCCTGACCGGTGAGGCCGCGGTCTGTAGGCTGACGACATGACCCGAGCTCTCGTCCTGATCGACCTCATGCCGCGCATCATCGCCAACCCACTCGGGCCGCATTCCGGCGAGGACGTGCTTGTGCGCTGCCGTGACCTCGCCGCCGCGCTGCGCGCGGAGGGTTCTCCCGTCGTGCTCGTCCGCGTGGAGCGTCCAGGCGTCGATGAGCAGCCGCCGGGCAGCGATCTGGCCGAAGGGCTGGAGCAGGACGGCGACGTCGTCGTCGTGAAGCGGACGATCGGTGCATTCCACAACACCGGCCTCGATGAGAAGCTGCGCGCGGCCGGCGTGACCACCATCGTCCTGGCGGGGCTGGTAACGACGATGGGCGTCGCGTCGACTGCGTGGGCCGCGTGCGACCTCGGGTACGAACTCGAATTCGTCGCCGACGCCATGTCTGCGCCGACCCTGGAGGAACACGAGGTGGCGATCGGCACGGTGTTCCCGCGCATCGGCGAGGTGCGGCTGACGAAGGACTATCTGTGACGTTGCAGATGTGAAGGGTGCTGCCGGTCAGGCTGCGAGCGTGTGACCGCGTCGCGGTGGCGCCCCTCGGCCCGGAGCTTGAGCGCGGGTTCGGCGCAGGCGAGGCCCCAGCCGGCTCCGGCGATGTCGAGGCGGTCATTGACCAGGTGGCGGCATGCACGCTCGATGGTGCGGGGAGCGATCTGCTGGCTTTGGGGCGAGGGCTGTGTCGTGGCGCAGGTAGCGCCTTTTGCTGCGCAGGTAGTTGATGGCGTCGTCGATTCCATTACGGCGGTTTCATCAGCTGGCCGGTACGGCAGTCGGCCCGGACGAGGCCGTCGTTGACCCGGTAGATCTCGACGTCGGTGCCGTAGGTGTCGGCGAGGTTGCGCAGGGAGGGCTTCTTCCGGGCGCCGGAGGGCGTGGGTGCGGGCCTCCAGGTGCCGGACCGGTTCGGACAGGCCGAGGGCGGCGGTGTCCGGTGTGTAGGCGATGGAGACGGCGAGGCGGAAGGGGAGAAGGTGGTGCTCGCAGATGCTCCACACCTCGATGCCGCTGAGCAGGACGAAGTCGCCGTACTGCCCTTCCTGGGCGAGGGCGGTGGTGAGCCTGTCGGGGTCGCTTTGGTCCGGTCGTGCCGTTGACCTACGCGCAGTGGGCGCGGACAGAGCCGTTGCTGCCGGACCGGACGCCGAAGCGAAGCGGGCGGTGGCGCGACCGCCGCGAGGTGATCGACGCGGTCGCCTGGAAGTTCTCTTCGCGGGAGGGTTCTTCTGGGAAACCGGTGCACACCGAGGGCGTTACGGATGGTAGACAGAACACAGCCTGACCGAGTTTCGGTGCGGGTGCGGACCGAAGCCGGTGCGCACCCTCACCGGCTTGCACCGTCCAGTCGTCACCCTGCCGAGAGAAAGCTGCACGGTATGCCTGCAGAATCACCACCCTCCGCAGACGGGAACGGCGACGGAGGCCGAAGGGCGTGGCCCGCAACGTGGGGCTACCGGTTCACCGTCGAGCTGGTCGTTCTGCTGACCGTCTTCGCTGTGCTGACGTTCTGGCTGGTCCCGGAGCCGTTCAGATTCCTCTCGCTGCCGGTGGCCGGCCTCGCCATCGGCTGGCGTTGGAGGGGCCGGTCGCGGGGGTAGCGCCGCGGGGACCGTGGGGCGCTCGCGGGGCGGCCTGGGAACGTGGATTCATCTGGCCGGCGACTCCAACGCCCGCCCGCTGGCGATTGTCCTGACGGCCGGTCAGGCCGGTGATGCGCCCGCGTTCACCGCGGTGATGGCCGCCGTCCGCGTGCCTCGCACTGTTTGCGGGCGGCCGAGGACCTGACCGGACGTGGCGCTCGCGGACCGGGCGTACTCCTCGCGAGCGATCCGCGCCCACCTGCGCGAGGGGCACGTGCGGGCGGTGGTCCCGCAGCCGGTGGAGCAGGTCCGCCACCGCGAGCGGCGCGGCTCGAACAGCGGGAGGCCACCGGCGTTCGAGGCCGAACGCACCTGGGCCCTGGCCCACCGCACCTCTTTCTTCGCCCACCCCTGGTGCGGGTGCCGCCACCGGCCACGTGCCGGCCGGCAGCGGCACCCGCCTCAGGCCGTGCGGATCCGGTCGCGAACCTCCGGCCTCGCCCCGAACCCGGCCGCCTTGTAGGTGGCGACGCCACCGACGTTGGAGCTCGGGGTGTACACCCGGACGCTCGACGAGCCCGCCTCCCGTAGCGCGGCCGCCCCGGCGAGGGTGATCGCCCGGCCGTACCCGCGGCCGCGGTGGGCCGCGTGGACGCCCATCGGCTCGACCAGCCCCGGCCTCCCCGGGCCGGCCGACCAGACCGTGACCACTGCCACCGGCTCGCCCCGGTTGTCGTAGGCGCCCAGGCAGCGGGCGTCGTCGTAGAACGGTCCCGCCGCCATCCGGTGCCAGTACTCGCGCGTGGGCCGCGAGGTGCCGAACGCCGATCGCAGGACCTCGGCGAAGTCCTGTGCCCGCTCGGGGCCGATCGTCTCGATCCGCACGCCGGGGTCCTCCACCGGCTCCGTGAGGTCGCGGAAGAGCGGCGTCCACGGCTCGTCGACGCCCCAGCCCTCCTTGGTCAGCAGGTCGTGCAGCAGCAGGCCCGACGGCGCCTCGATGGCCACCTCCCCCTCCGGCAGCACACCGCGCTCGGGCAGCGAGACGTCCGCGACCAGCCGCCGCGCGAGGTCCTCGTCCCGGAAGGCGTCGGGGGCGACCGTCATCCGCAGCAGCGTCGGGGTGTCCTGCAGCCCGACGGCGAGAATCCGTCCGCCCCGGCTCCAGGTCCGCACCACCGCGGCCGTCTCGGGCATCCCGAAGCGGTGGTTCCAGCCGATGTCCCCCGCATGCAGCTGCATCGGCGCTCCGTCGTACTGCCACTCCCGCAGCGCGCCCATGGCCTCGCGCACCCCGGCCACGGCCGGCGTCCCCAGCACAATTGTCATGCCCGGGATCCGACACCCCCGCCCGGGAACCCCGCAACCCATTAACCGCCGCACCGGCCCCACCAAGGAGACAGGCTCCTGGTTCTTCGTAGTCTTTCGAGTCGCCCGGCTGTTCCGGTTCGGCCGGGTCCGACTGGCGTGCCCGTGGTCGGGGGTGGCGATCACCAGCGTCCCGGGGCGGCGGGTGGCGTAGTCCCGGGCGACCGCGACCGCGACCGCGTGGCCGAGGGCCACCGTTCCGCCCATCCGTCCACAGGGGTCGGCCTCGTGGCCCTGCTTGTCGGCGGAGGCGCCCTCGAGGAGCCCGGTCCTCAGCCCGGTTACTGCGCGGAGGACGCACCCTGTCCCACTTCGCCCGCCCGATCCGGCAACGGCTCACCCTCCGCACGTTGCCCGAACGCCCCGCTTCTCCGTTCGTCCTGCGAGTCCGTCCCGTCCGGCCCGTTCCGGGTGAGCGGGGGACTACCCCGGAAGGCGGAAGAAGGAGCGGTAGAGCGGCAGTTGCTCGGTGAGCATGTGGATGCCGGGGTGGGTGGCGAGGCCGAGGGCGGCGGCGGTGCGCAGCAGGGGGGTTTCGGCGGGGGTCATGATGATGTCGGCGACCAGTGCGCCGGGTGCCAGGGGGGTGGGGTCGAAGGGGAGCGGGTCGGTCGGGGTCAGGCCCAGCGGGGTGGCGTTGACCGCGAGGTCGACGTCGGAGGGCGGGTGCGGGGCGGCGGTCACGCGGTCGGGCCAGCGGGAGCCGAGCCGGTCGAGGAGGGCGTCCACCCGGTCCCGGTCGGGATCGGTGACGGTGAGTGCGGCGGCTCCTTCGGTGAGCAGGGCGGCGGCGATGGCGAGTCCCGCGCCTCCGGCGCCGGCCAGTGCCACGCGCAGTCCGGCCGGGTGGTGGCCCGCGGCGGCCAGGCCCCGGACGAAGCCCGCGCCGTCGAAGTTGTCGCCGTACCAGCGGCCGTCCGGTTCGCGGCGCAGCGCGTTGGTGCTGCCCAGCAGGGCGGCGGCCTCGCTGAGTTCGTCGGCGTGCCCGCACATCGCCAGTTTGTGGGGGACGGTGACCAGCAGCCCGTCCAGGTTGGCGACGGCCTTCAGCCCTCGCACGACCTCGTCGAGCCGGTCCGCCGGGGCGTGCACGGGGACGAGTACGGCGTCCACGCCGCTCGCCGCGAACAGCGGGTTGAGCAGCGCGGGCGCCTTGGCCTGGGCGATCGGGTCGCCGAGCACCGCGTAGAGCCGGGTGCGGCCGGAGATCGGCGGTCCGGCGGCCGGGGGTCCGGCGGTCGGCGCGGAGGGGGGAACGGGCACCTCAGGCCTCCCAAGCAGCGCGCGGCATCGCGTCCAGGATGCGGGCGACCAGTGACTCGGGGACGTCGCTGACGAGTTCGGCGCCGCCCGGGCCGTCCAGGACGAAGGAGAGCCCGTCGACGGCCTTCTTGTCCAGCCGCATGAGGGCGACCAGCGCCCCGGTGTCGACCTCCGTCGGCAGCGCGGTGGGCAGCCCGTAGTGGGCCACCACCTCGTGGTGCTCGGCGACCCGCGCGGGGCCGATCCGGCCGAGTGCGCCCGCCAGCCGGCCGGCGAAGACCGTGCCGATGCCGACCGCCTCGCCGTGGCGCAGCCGGAAGTCGGTGGCGCGTTCCAGCGCATGGCCCAGGGTGTGGCCGTAGTTGAGGATGTGCCGCAGCCCGGCGTCGCGCTCGTCGGCGGCCACCACGGCGGCCTTGCGGGCGACACTCGCGGCGATCTGCTCGGGCAGCGGCAGGTGGCGGAGGTCCCCGGCGCCGATGAAGTGGCAGCGGGCGATCTCCCCGTAGCCGTTGACGCGTTCGCGCGGCGGGAGGGTGCTGAGGTAGTCGGTGTCGCAGAGCACGGCGGACGGCTGCCAGTAGGCGCCCACCAGGTTCTTGCCCTCCGGGAGGTTCACCGCCGTCTTGCCGCCGACGCTCGCGTCGACCTGGGCCAGCAGGGAGGTGGGCAGGTGCACCACGGGCACTCCCCGGTGGTACAGCGCGGCGGCGAGCCCGACCGCGTCGGTGGTGGTGCCGCCGCCGCAGGAGACCACGGCGTCCGCCCGGCCCAGGCCGAACGCGGTGAAGCGGCTGCACAGTTCGGCCACCCAGGCGAGGGACTTGCCCTCCTCGCCGTCCTTCGCCTCCACCACCAGGGTGTCGAGGCCGGTGTCGGGCAGCCACTCGGCGGGCCGCGCGCTGACCACCGCGACCCGGCGGGCGCCGATCCCCGCGAGTACCCCGGCCAGCCGGTGGCGGGCGCCGGGGCCGATCAGTACCGGGTAGCCGCGATCGCCAAGTTCCACGTCGATGCGGCGCAGCCCGCCGTCCGTGCGGACGGGGGGTGCGGAAGGGACGGGGGTTTCTGTCGTGGTCAACTCGGCTCCCAGGGGTGGTCGGTGTGGTGGCGCTCGGTGGAGCGGCTTCAGGACACGGGCTGCAGCCGCGCCAGTGCGAGGGCGCCGTGCAGCGAGGACAGCCCGCCGAGCACGGCCGGCCGGATCGCGGGGGCCGGGACGCCGGGGCGGGCCAGCGCAGCGGCGTGCGCCTCGACCCGCGCCGTGAAGCCGGGCAGCCCCTCGGCGAACCCGCCGCCCAGCAGGGTCAGTTCGGGGTGGAACAGCTCGCCGAGCGAGACGGCCGCCGCCGCCAGCGCGGCACAGGTCTCCTCGACGGCCTCCACCGCCCACGGTGCGCCCTCGGCCAGCCCCGTCCGCAGCTCCGCGTACTCGACCGGCGCGCCGCGCAGCAGTTCCGCGCGCCGCAGGGTCGCCGGCCCGGAGGCGGTGGCCTGCAGGCAGCCGCGCCGCCCGCAGTCGCAGACCGGGCCGCTGCGGTCGACGATTACGTGTCCCGCCTCGCAGGAGCCGCGTCCCGGGCCCGGCATCGGCGCGCCCTCGTGCACGACACCGCCGCCGATGCCCGTCCCGACACCCAGGTAGACCACGTTCCCGGACCCGGCGTGCACCGCCTCGGCGAGCGCGGCGAGATCACCGTCGTCCGCCCAGGCCAGCGCGGCGGTCGGGAACAGCCGCCGCAGTGCCGGGAGGAGGTCGAAGCCGCGCCAGCCGGGGCGTCCCGGCCAGGCGAGCACCCGGCCGTCCGGGCCGACGGTCGCGGGCACGGCCACCCCGACCGCCGCGAAGTCGCCCTCCCAGCGCTCGCGCAGGTCGGCGACCGTGCCGGCCAGCGCCGTCCAGTCGGCGTAGGCGCCGGCCACCCGGGCGCCGGGCCAGCGCAGCACGGCTTCCTCGGTGCGGACCGGCCCGCCCGGCGGGCCGTCCTCGGCGCGCAGCGCCACCTTGGTGCCGCCGATGTCGATGCCGAGCACGCCCCGGGCGGCCGTCGGGGCCTGGGCCGGGGTCACGGCCTCGGTCGGGGCCTGAGGCGTGGAGCCCTGCGCTGTCGCGAGGCCCATCAGGACGCCGGGACCTTCGCCAGCAGCGCCTGCGCCGCCAACCGGTAGCCGAGTGCGCCGAGCCCGACGATCACGCCCGAGGCCAGCGGCGCCAGTACCGACTCGTGCCGGAAGGACTCGCGCGCCCAGACGTTGGACAGGTGCACCTCGACGAACGGCCGCGGATACGCGGCGAGCGCGTCGCGCAGGCCCCAGCCGGCGATCATCAGCGCGCCCGGGTTGACGATCGCCCCGACGGAGCCGTCCCAGGCGTCCTGCACGGCCTCGATCAGCTGACCCTCCGACTCGCGCTGGACGGAGACCACCTTCCAGCCCCGGCCGGCCACCTCGGCGGCGACTGCGGCCTCGATGTCGGCCAGGGTGTCGGTGCCGTAGACCTCCGGTTCGCGGCGGCCGAGAATTCCGAGATTGGGGCCGTTCAGCAATAGCAGTTCGCTCATATTCCGGTTATAGCAGCGAGTTTCCCGGAGGAACCCCCCGGATGGCTTCCGAGCTGCAGGACAAGGGCTTTCTAGGGGGGTGTGTAGGGGAGGTGACGGGCCGCATTTCCTGGGTTAGCGTGCCGTTCCACGGTCCCCCTAAGGAAAGGCTGCGCGGAATCATGACTGCCCAAGGACGTCAGGCCCCGGAGTTCCCGGTCTGGCCGCAGTACGACGAGGCCGAGCGCGAAGGACTGCTCAGGGCGCTGGAGCAGGGCCAGTGGTGGCGGATGGGCGGCAAGGAGGTCGACACCTTCGAGCAGGAGTTCGCCGACTACCACGGCGCCGCCAAGGCGCTCGCCGTCACCAACGGCACCCACGCGCTGGAGATCGCCCTCCAGCTGCTCGGTGTCGGCCCGGGCACCGAGGTCATCGTGCCCGCGTTCACGTTCATCTCCTCCTCCCAGGCCGCCCAGCGGCTCGGCGCCACCGCGGTGCCGGTCGACGTCGACCTCGACACCTACAACCTGAGCCCCGAGGCGGCCGCCGCCGCGATCACCCCGCGGACCCGCGCGATCATGCCGGTCCACATCGCCGGCCAGATCGCGGACCTGGACGCCCTCGGCAAGCTCGCCGCCGACTCGGGCGTCTCGATCGTGCAGGACGCCGCGCACGCCCACGGCGCCCGCTGGCGCGGCCGCCGGGTCGGCGAGCTGGGCTCGATCGCCGCGTTCAGCTTCCAGAACGGCAAGCTGATGACGGCCGGCGAGGGCGGCGCCGTCACCTTCCCGGAGACCGCCCAGTACGACGAGGCGTTCCTGCGGCACAGCTGCGGCCGCCCGCCGACGGACCGGAAGTACTTCCACCAGACCTCGGGTTCCAACTTCCGGCTCAACGAGTTCTCCGCGAGCGTGCTGCGGGCCCAGCTCGCCCGCCTGGACGGCCAGATCAGCGTCCGCGAGGAGCGTTCCAAGCAGCTCAAGAGCCTGCTGACGGAGATCCCCGGCGTGGTGCCGCAGGGCCACGACGAGCGGGCCGACCGCGTCCCGCACTACATGGCGATGTTCCGGGTGCCCGACCTCGGCGAGGACCGGCGCAACGCCCTGGTCGACGACCTGATCGCGCGCGGCCTGCCCGCGTTCGTGGTGTTCCGCGCCATCTACCGCTCGGACGGCTTCTGGGAGTCGGCCGCGCCCGACACCACCGTCGACGCGCTGGCCAAGGCCTGCCCCAACAGCGAGGCGCTCACCGCCGACGGCATCTGGCTGCACCACCGCACCCTGCTCGCGAGCGAGCAGGCGATCGAGGACACCGCGCAGATCATCGCCGACGCCCTGGCCGCGGTGTGAACGCGCGGGTGAGCACCGCCGGACGGGGGCCGGACGACCCGGTGCGGGTGGCCGTCGTCGGCCTCGGCTGGGCGGGCCGCACCATCTGGCTGCCCCGGCTGACGGCCCACCCGGCCTACCGGGTCACCGCCGTGGTCGAGCCCGGCCCCGGCGGCGCGGAGCACGTGCCGTCCGGCGCCGCGCTCCTCGCCGACGCCGACCTGCTCGGCCCCGACGTCGACCTCGCGGTCGTCGCGGTGCCCAACCACCTGCACACCCCGGTGGCGGAGCGGCTGCTCGCCCGCGGCATCCCGGTGTTCCTGGAGAAGCCGGTCTGCCTCAGCGCCGCCGAGGCGGACCGGCTGGCCGCCGCCGAACGCGCCGGCGGGACCGTTCTGCTGGCGGGCAGCGCCGCCCGCTACCGGCCGGACGTCGCCGCCCTCACCGAACTGGCGGCCGACCTCGGCCCGATCCGCCACGTCGACCTCGCCTGGGTCCGCGCCAGCGGTGTCCCCGACGCCGGCGGGTGGTTCACCAGCCGACGGCTTTCCGGCGGCGGCGCCCTGGTCGACCTCGGCTGGCACCTGCTGGACACGGCCCAGGCCGTGCTCGGCGGCGACGTCCGGTTCCCGTCGGTGCTCGGCTCGCTCTCCGCCGACTTCGTCAACGACGGCAGGCGCGGCGCCGGCTGGCGCGGCACCGAGGGGCCGCACGGCGCGGGCGACGTCGAGGACACCGCCCGCGGCTTCCTGCTCACCGACACCGGCGTCTCGGTGGCGGTGCGGGCGAGCTGGGCCTCCCACGAGTCCGTCGACACCACCCGGATCACCGTGGAGGGCGCCACCGGTTCCGCGACCCTGGAGTGCACCTTCGGCTTCAGCCCGAACCGCCGGGTCCCGCGCCTCACCCGGACCCGCGACGGTGTCACCACCGAGGTCCCGCTGCCCGGGGAGGCCGTCGGCACCGAGTACGTGCGCCAGCTCGACGAACTGCCTGCCCTGCTCGCCGACCCGGCCTCGCGCGGCGCGGCCGTGAACCGCGCCCACCACACCATCTCGGTCATCGAGCGGCTCTACGCGGCGGCCCGCGCCCCGCGGTCGCGGCTCGCCGACGAGGCCGCGGCCCTCGCCGTCTGACCGACGCCGTCCGACCGCCCACGCCGTCCGCTCGTCGTCGGCGGACGACCTTCCGCCCCCGCCGCGCCGAGCCGCGGCTCGACCCGAGCAGCCCCGTGCCCCGGCCCCGGAGGCCGTGCCGATCCCGTCGGCCCCGGGGCGTCAGGCCCGGTCACCCGTCCGGGCAGCCCGCCGTCCCATGGAGATCCCATGCCGATCGACCAGCCCACAGCCACCGCCCCGACCACCGGACCCGACGGACACGCGCTCGCCGCCTCCCTCCCGCTGCGCGCCGTGGTCTTCGACCTCGACGGCGTCATCGTCGACAGCTTCGACGTGATGCGCCGGGCGTTCCTCGCCGCCTACGAGGAGGTGGTCGGCGACGGCAACCCGCCGTTCGAGGAGTACAGCCGCCACCTGGGCCGCTACTTCCCGGACATCATGCGGATCATGGGTCTGCCGCTCGCCCTGGAGGAGCCCTTCGTCCGGGAGAGCTACCGGCTCGCCCCCGAGGTCACCGTGCACGCCGGGGCACGGGAACTGCTCGTCGAGCTCAACCGGCGCGGCATCCGGCTGGCCGTGGCCACCGGCAAGAGCGGCCCCCGGGCCCGCTCGCTGCTCGACCAGCTCGGCCTGCTGCACCACTTCGACCACGTGCTCGGCTCCGACGAGGTCGCCCGGGCCAAGCCCGCGCCCGACATCGTGCTGCGCGCCCTGGAACTGCTCGACGTGCCGGCCGAACGGACCGTCATGGTCGGCGACGCCGTCACCGACCTGGCGAGCGCCCGGGGCGCCGGGGTCGGCGCGATCGCGGCGCTGTGGGGCGAGACCGACGAGGCGGCGCTGCTCGCCGAACGGCCCGACGCGGTGCTGCGCCGGCCCGCCGACCTGCTCGCGCTGCTGCCCGAGCCCGCCCCGGTGCACTGACCGGCCCACTGACCGGCCCCGAGTCCGGACCGCCCGGCCGCCCCACCGGCC
>NZ_JAIY01000009.1:92599-94694 GCF_000710405.2 Kitasatospora sp. MBT66
GCCCGGCGGGGCGGCGTGGTTCCCGGCCACCGCACCACGCGCGCCCTCTCATCGGGCCCGCGCTCCATGAATAGGGCCCGTATAGGGGGTCGGATAGGGGCGGCCCGGAGCCCCCGCCGTACGAGACTGTGACCGGCGGGAATTCGCGTACGGCCGCCCCGGAAAGGGCGCCCCGGAAAGGCTGCCCCGAAAGCGGGGCCCGGAAATGCACCGGTCCCGTACCGGGGAAAGCCGCCCGCAAACGGAATGTCCATGACGCCGCCACCGACCCGGGTGCCGGGCGGAAACCGAATGCCCCCGCTCCAGGCCCGAACCGACCCGGGCCGAGCCCACCCGACCCGCCCCGAACCCGACGCCGAACCGACCCAAGGAAGTGACGGCATGTTGCGCACCGAGCTGATCCGGCCGCTGCCCGAACTGCTGGCCGAGCACGCCCGCGACAGCTCGGACCGGACCGCGTTCCGCGACGCCGTCCGCGGCGTGACCTACGCCGAGCTCCACGCCCGCACCGGCCGGCTCGCCGGCCACCTCGCCGACCTGCGCCTCCAGCCCGGCGACCGGGCCGCGATCCTGCTCGGCAACAGCGTCGAGGTGGTGGAGTCCTACTTCGGCATCCTGCGCGCCGGTGCCATCGGCGTCCCGCTCAATCCGCACGCCACCGCCGCCGAACTCACCCATCTGCTGGACGACAGCGGTGCCCGCGTCGTCATCACCGACGCCGCCCGCGCCGCCGGCCTGGACGCCCTCGTCCGCGCCCGGGCCGACCTGAGGGTGATCGTCACCGGCGAGGGCCCCGTCCCGGCCGGCACCCTCTCCTTCGAGACCCTGGCCACCACCGACCCCGCCACCCCCGCGCGCGACGACCTCGGCCTCGACGACCCCGCCTGGATGCTCTACACCTCCGGCACCACCGGCCGGCCCAAGGGCGTGCTGTCCACCCAGCGCAACTGCCTCTGGTCGGTCGCCGCCTGCTACGTGCCGGTGCCCGGCCTGAGCGCCGAGGACCGGGTGGTCTGGCCGCTGCCGCTGTTCCACAGCCTGTCCCACATCGCCTGCGTGCTGAGCGTCACCGCCGTCGGCGCCACCGCCCGCATCCTCGACGGCTTCGCCGCGCGGGACGTCCTGGAGGCCGTCCGCGAGGAGTCCGCGACCTTCCTGGCCGGCGTGCCCACCATGTACCAGCAGCTGGTGCGCGCCGCCCGGGAGGACGGCTTCACCGCGCCGGCCCTGCGGATGTGCCTGGTCGGCGGCGCGATGACCACCGCCACGCTGCGGCGCTCCTTCGAGGAGGCGTTCGGCGCGCCGCTCATCGACGCCTACGGCTCCACCGAGACCTGCGGCTCGATCACCGTCAACTGGCCCACCGGTGCCCGCGTCGAGGGCTCCTGCGGCCTGCCCGTCCCGGGCCTGGGCGTGCGCCTGGTCGACGCCGGGACCGGCCTGGACGTCGCCGACGGGGAGGAGGGCGAGGTCTGGGTGCGCGGCCCGAGCGTGATGCTCGGCTACCACAACCAGCCCGAGGCCACCGAGCAGGCGCTGCGCGGCGGTTGGTACCACACCGGCGACCTCGCCCGGCGCGACGGCTCCGGCTACTTCACCATCACCGGCCGGATCAAGGAACTCATCATCCGCGGCGGCGAGAACATCCACCCGGCCGAGGTCGAGGAGGTGCTGCGCGGCGTGCCCGGCGTCGCGGACGTCGCCGTCGTCGGCAAGCCCCACGAGGTGCTCGGCGAGGTGCCGGTGGCCTTCCTGGTGCCCGGCCCCGGCGGCCTCGACCCGGAGGCCCTGCTGGCCGCCTGCCGGGAACGGCTCTCCTACTTCAAGGTCCCCGAGGAGCTGTACGAGACGGAGCGCATCCCGCGCACCGCCTCCGGCAAGATCACCCGGCATGTGCTGCTCGACGCGCCCGCCCGGCTGCGGGCCGCCGGCGGCAGCCACTACGAGCACCTGTTCCGCGTCGACTGGCTGCCGCTCTCCTCCGTCCCCGGCGCCCGCCCCGCCGCCGGCACCTGGGCGGTGCTCGGCGCCGACGCCTTCGGCCTCGCCGACGCCCTCGGCGCCGCCACCCACCCCGACCCGGCCGCGCTGGCCG
>NZ_JAIY01000009.1:95387-95863 GCF_000710405.2 Kitasatospora sp. MBT66
CTCGCCGACCGCGACGCCCTCGCCGGCTGGCTGGCCGGCCCGGGCACGCGCTTCAACGCCGTCGTCCACACCCCCGGCGCGGCCTTCCCCGGCCTCGGCGCCGCTCTCGCCGCCGCCGTCAACCTGCACGAACTGACCGCCGGCACCGAGCTGTCCGCCTTCGTCGTGCACACCCCCACCGTCGGACCGCTCGGCACCCCGGGCGCCCCCGGGGAGGCCGCCGCGGCGGCGTTCCTCGACGCCCTCGCCCACCACCGCAGCCGCCACGGCCTGCCCGGCCTCGCCCTCATCACCGGCCCCGCCGACGGGGACGGACGCCCCGTGCCGCCCGGTCTCGGCCGGCTCACCGCGCAGGAGAGCGCCGCCGCCTTCGACGCCGCCCACCTGGCCGACCACACCTCCCTGCTGCTGCTCCGGCTCGACCCGGAAGGGCTGGACGCGCTCGCCCCGCAGGACGTGCCGGCCCTGCTGCGCGA
>NZ_JAIY01000009.1:96114-117575 GCF_000710405.2 Kitasatospora sp. MBT66
GCCCGCCACCCTCGCCTTCGACCACCCCAACCCGACCGCCGTCGCGGCGTTCCTGCTGAACGCGCTGACCGGCCGTCCGGCCGCCACCGCCCGGCCCGTGCCGGTAGCGCGCACCGTGGCGCCCGCCGACGACCCCGTCGTGATCGTCGGCGCCGCCTGCCGGCTGCCCGGCGGCGTCGCCTCCCCGGCCGACCTGTGGCGGCTGGTCGCCGAGGGCACCGACGCGATCACCCCCTTCCCCGCCGACCGGGGCTGGGACCTCGACGCCCTGTACGACCCGGACCCGGCCGTCCCCGGCACCTCCTACGCCCGCCACGGCGGATTCCTCCACGACGCGGGCGAGTTCGACGCCGCCTTCTTCGGGATCTCCCCGCGTGAGGCGCTGGCGACGGACCCGCAGCAGCGGCTGCTGCTGGAGACCTCCTGGGAACTGCTGGAGCGCGCGGGCATCGACCCGACCTCGCTCAAGGGGCAGCCGGTCGGTGTCTACGCGGGCCTGATGTACCACGACTACGCCACCGAGCTCGCCGAGGTCCCGGACGGCCTGGAGGGCTACCTCGGCACCGGCAACGCGGGCTCGGTCGCCTCCGGCCGCATCTCCTACACCCTCGGCCTCGAAGGCCCGTCGGTGACGGTGGACACCGCCTGCTCCTCCTCCCTGGTGGCCCTGCACCTGGCCGCCCAGGCGCTGCGCGACGGCGAGTGCACGCTCGCCCTGGCCGGCGGCGCCGCGATCATGGCCCGGCCCACCTCCTTCGTCGAGTTCTCCCGCCAGCGCGCGCTCTCCGCCGACGGCCGGGCCCGGGCCTACGCGGACGGCGCCGACGGCACCGCCTGGGCCGAGGGCGTGGGCCTGGTGCTGTTGGAGCGACTGTCGGACGCCCGGCGGCTGGGGCACGAGGTGCTGGCGGTGGTCCGCGGTTCGGCCGTCAACCAGGACGGTGCGTCCAACGGCCTGACCGCCCCGAACGGTCCCTCGCAGGAGCGGGTGATCCTCGCCGCCCTCGCCAACGCCGGGCTGACGCCCGCGGACGTCGACGCCGTCGAGGGCCACGGGACGGGGACCTCGCTGGGCGACCCGATCGAGGCGCAGGCGGTGCTGGCCACCTACGGGCAGGGCCGTCCGGCCGAACAGCCGCTCTGGCTGGGCTCGTTGAAGTCCAACATCGGCCACGCCCAGGCCGCCGCCGGCGTCGCCGGTGTGATCAAGATGGTGGAGGCGCTGCGGCACGGCGTGCTGCCGAAGAGCCTGCACATCGACGCGCCCAGCACCAAGGTGGACTGGGAGTCCGGCGCGGTCGCCCTGCTCACCGAGGAACGGGCCTGGCCGGAGGTCGACCGGCCGCGCCGGGCCGCCGTCTCCTCCTTCGGCGTCAGCGGCACCAACGCCCACGTCGTCCTGGAGCAGGCCCCCGCCCAGGAGCCGGCGAACCGGGCGGTGCCCGTCGGACTCGACGGCGGACTCGACGCCGGCTCCGGCACCCCGGTGCCCTGGCTGCTCTCCGCCCGTTCCCCCGAGGCCCTGCGCGAACAGGCCGGACAGCTGGCCGGGTTCACCGAGGCCAAGCCCGTCGCCGAGGCGCCGGCCGTTGCCCGTGCGCTCGCCGGCTCCCGGGCCGCGCTGGAACGGCGGGCCGTCGTGGTCGCCGCCGACCGGGCGCGGGTGCTGAGCGGGCTGCGGGCCCTGGCCGACGGCGAGGCCGCGGCCGGGCTGGTGTCCGGTCGGGCGGAGGTGAGCGGTCGGTCGGTGTTCGTCTTCCCGGGCCAGGGGTCCCAGTGGGTGGGGATGGGTCGGCAGCTGCTGGCCGAGTCGGCGGTGTTCGCGCGGGCTCTGGAGGAGGCCGCGGAGGCGCTGAAGCCCCATACCGACTGGTCGTTGCTCGATGTGGTGAACCAGGTGCCGGGTGCCGCCTCGCTGGACCGCGTGGACGTGGTGCAGCCGGTGTCGTTCGCGGTGAACGTCGGTCTGGCTCGCCTCTGGGCGTCGCTGGGTGTCGTCCCGGACGCGGTGGTGGGTCACTCGCAGGGGGAGATCGCGGCGGCGCACGTCGCCGGGATCCTCTCGCTGGAGGACGCGGCGGCGGTGGTGGCGTTGCGTTCGCAGGCCATCGCCCGGGGCCTGGCCGGACGCGGCGGGATGGTGTCGATCGGGCTGCCGTTCGCCGAGGTGACCGGTGCATTGCCCGAGGGCGTGGAGGTCGCGGCCGTGAACGGCCCGTCCTCGGTCGTGGTCGCCGGTGACCCGGCCGGCCTGGACACCGTGGTGGCCGCCTTCGAGGAGCGCGGCGCCCGGGTGCGCCGGATCCCGGTGGACTACGCCTCGCACACCGCGCACGTGGAGTCCATAGAAGCCGAACTCGCCGAGCTGCTGGGGTCGGTGAAGCCGCAGCCGGCTGTCGTCCCGTTCCTGTCGACGGTGGAGAACCGCTGGCTGGAGGGTCCGGAGCTGGACGCGGGCTACTGGTACCGCAACCTGCGGCAGACCGTCCGCTTCGCCGACGCCGTCGACACCCTGGCGGGCGAAGGCTTCCGGGCGTTCGTCGAGGTGAGCGCGCACCCGGTGCTCGCGCACGCCGTGGTCGAGGGCCTGGAGGAGGCCGTCGAGGCGCCGACCGTCGTCACCGGGACCCTGCGGCGCGAGGACGGCGGCTGGGACCGCGTCCTGCTCGCCGCCGCCGAACTCCACGTCCGCGGCATCCCCGTCGACTGGTCCCCGGCCCACACCGGGGCCGACACCGTCCGTCCCTCCGAACTGCCCACCTACCCCTTCCAGCGCGAGCGCTACTGGCTCCGGCCGGGCCGCGCCGCCGGTGACCTCGCCGCCGTCGGCCTGGACAAGGCCGGCCACCCGCTGCTGGAGGCCGAACTGCTCCTCGGCGCCGAGGAAGGCGCCGTCTTCACCGGCCGGATCACCGAACACACCCTGCCCTGGCTGGCCGACCACCGGGTCGGCGGCGCGACGCTGGTGCCCGGCACCGCGCTGCTCGACGCCCTCGCCCACGTCGGCCGCCGGCTCGGCGCGCCCACCGTCGAGGAACTGACGGTCTCCGCCCCGCTCGTCGTCCCGGACGGCGGCGGCCTCGACCTCCAGGTCCACGTCGGCGACGCCGAGGACGGCCGCCGCGCCGTCCGGCTGCTCACCCGCACCGGCACCGGTCTGCCCTGGCACGTCAACGCCACCGGAACGCTCGCCCCCGAGGGTCCGGAGCCCGCCACCGCCGACGAACTGACGGTCTGGCCGCCCGCCGGAGCCCGTCCGCTCGACATCGACGGCCTCTACGACCGGCTCACCGTCGCCTACGGCCCCGCCTTCCACGCCGTCGAGGCCGCCTGGCTCGCCGACGGCCGCCTCTACGCCCAGCTCCGCCTGCCCGACACCACCTCGGACGCGGCCGCCTACGGTCTGCACCCCGCCCTGCTGGACGCCGCCCTCCACCCGCTCGGCGAGGCCGGTTTCTTCCCGGGCGCCGACGTGCCCAGGCTCGCCTTCTCCTGGGCCGGCGTCCGCCTGCACGCCGCCGGCGCCGAGGCGCTGCGTGTGGTCGTCACCCCCGCCGGCCCCGACACCCTCACCATCCGGGCCGCCGACGACACCGGAGCCCCCGTCGTGGACGTCGAGGCCCTCACCGTGCGGCCGGTGGACCCGAGCGGCCTCACCGCCGGTCCGGCGGACGACGCGGCCCTGTTCGAGGTCGACTGGGTCCCCGCCCCCGAGGCCGCCACCGAGGCCGCCCAGTCGCCCGACTGGACCCTCCACGGCGACCTGCCCGAGGACGGCGCCCTGCCGCCGCTCGTGGTCCTGCCCGCCGGTGTCGGCGCGCCCTCCGACACCGTGCCCGAGCGCGCCCACGCCGTCGGCCACGACGTCCTGCGGGCGCTCCAGACCTGGCTGGCCGACGACCGGACGGCCGACTCCCGGCTCGTCGTCGTCACCCGGCGCGGCGAACTCGTCCAGGAACCCGTCCGGGGCCTGGTGCGCACCGCCCAGTCGGAGAACCCCGGCCGCTTCGTCCTCGTCGAGGCCGACGACCCGGCCGACGCCGCCCGGGCGGTGGCCGCCGCACCGGACGACGAACCGCAGCTGGCGCTGCGCGACGGGCGCCTGCTGGTCGCTCGCCTGCGCCGCCCGGCCGCCAGGCCCGTCCCCGCGCAGGGCACGCCGTCCCCGCTGGCTGGCGGCACCGTCCTGGTCACCGGCGCCAACGGCGGCCTCGGCCGCCTGGTGGCCCGCCACCTCGCGGCGGTCCACCGCGTCGCGGAACTCGTGCTCCTCTCCCGCTCCGTCGTGCCCGCCGACCTGCTCGAAGAACTCGCCGCGCACGGCACCCTGGTCCGCGCCGAGGCCGTCGACACCGCCGACCGCACCGCGCTGGCCGCCGTCGTCGACACCCTCGCCGACCGTCTGACCGGCGTCGTCCACGTCGCCGGGATCGTCGACGACGGCGTGATCGAAGCCCTGGACGCCGCCAAGTGGCACAGCGTGCTGCGCCCGAAGGTCGACGCCGCCTGGCACCTGCACGAGCTCACCGCCGGCCTCGACCTGGCCGCCTTCGCGCTCTACTCCTCCGCCTCCGGCGTGCTCGGCGGCTCCGGCCAGGGCAACTACGCGGCCGGCAATGCCTTCCTCGACGGCCTGGCGGCCCACCGGCGCTCGCTCGGACTGCCCGCCGTGTCGCTCGCCTGGGGCCTGTGGGCCGAGGCCGCCGGCATGGGCGGCCGGCTGAGCGACACCGACCTCGCCCGGATGGCCCGGGTCGGCACCCGCCCCCTCTCCGCCGACCAGGGCCTCGCCCTGCTGGACGCCGCGCTCGCCGGCGAGCCCGCGGCCGTGGTGCCGATCAGGCTCGACGTCACCGGCGTCCGGACCGAGGACCTCCCGCCGCTGCTGCGCGACCTGGCACCCGCCGCCCGCGCACCCCGCGCCCTGCGACGGGCCGCCCCCCGCACCGCCGCGGACGGAGCCGGCGCCCTCGCCCGGCGGCTCGCCGGACTCTCCGCCGCCGACCGCGACGAGGTGCTGACCGCCCTCGTCCGCGACACCGCCGCCGCCGTCCTCGGCCACGGCTCGGCCGCGGCGCTGGACGTCGACAAGGCGTTCAAGGAACTCGGCATCGACTCGCTCACCGCCGTCGAACTCCGCAACGCCCTCGGCACCGCCACCGGCCTGCGGCTGCCCGCCACCCTGGTCTTCAACTACCCGACGCCCAAGGCCCTCGCCGCCCACCTCGCGACCGAACTCGTCGGCGAGGAACCGGCCCCCGCCGCCCCCGCCACCCCCGCGGCACGGGCCGCCGGGACCGAGGACGAGCCGATCGCGATCGTCGCCGTCGGCTGCCGCTTCCCCGGCGGCCTCGACTCCGGCGAGGACCTCTGGCGCTTCGTCGCCGGCGGCGGCGACGCCGTCACCGGCCTGCCCACCGACCGGGGCTGGGACCTCGACGGCAGCTACGACCCCGACCCCGACGCCCCCGGCCGCACCTATGTGCGCGGCGGCGGATTCCTGCCCGGCATCGCCGACTTCGACGCCGCCTTCTTCGGCATCAACCCGCGCGAGGCCCTGGCGATGGACCCGCAGCAGCGGCTGCTGCTCGAAGTCGCCTGGGAGACCCTGGAGCGCGCCGGACTCGACCCCACCGCCCTGCGCGCCACCCCGACCGGCGTCTTCATCGGGACTCACGGCCAGGACTACGGCACCCAGGGCACCGGCGGCGCCGCCGACGAGGGCTACCTGGTCACCGGCAACGCGGGCAGCGTGCTCTCCGGCCGCCTCTCCTACGCCCTCGGCCTGGAGGGGCCCGCGATCACCGTCGACACCGCCTGCTCCTCCTCCCTGGTCGCCCTGCACCTCGCCGCCCAGGCGCTCCGCGCCGGGGAGTGCACGCTCGCCCTGGCCGGCGGCGCCTCGGTGATGTCCACGCTCGAAGGCCTGGTCGGCTTCTCCCGGCAGCGCGGCCTCGCCACCGACGGCCGGAGCAAGGCCTTCGCCGACGCCGCCGACGGGTTCGGGATGTCCGAGGGCGTGGGCCTGCTCCTGCTGGAGCGGCTCTCCGACGCCCGGCGCCTGGGGCACGAGGTGCTGGCGGTGGTCCGGGGTTCGGCCGTCAACCAGGACGGTGCGTCCAACGGTCTGACGGCTCCGAACGGTCCCTCGCAGGAGCGGGTGATCCGGGCCGCGCTCGCCAACGCCCGACTGACGGCCGCCGACGTCGACGCCGTCGAGGCGCACGGCACCGGCACCCCGCTCGGCGACCCGATCGAGGCACACGCCCTGCTCGCCACCTACGGCAAGGACCGCCCGGCCGAACAGCCGCTCTGGCTCGGGTCGGTGAAGTCCAACATCGGCCACACCCAGGCCGCCGCCGGCGCGGCCGGCGTGATCAAGATGGTCGAGGCGCTGCGCCACGGCGTGCTGCCGCAGACCCTGCACGTGGACGCGCCCAGCTCGCACATCGACTGGTCCTCGGGCGGGATCGCCCTGCTCACCGAGCAGCGGTCCTGGCCGGAGGTCGGCCGCCCGCGCCGGGCCGGTGTCTCGGCGTTCGGTGTGAGCGGGACGAACGCCCACGTGATCCTTGAGCAGGCCGAGCCGGTGGATCCGTCGGCCGCGACCGTCGCCGCCGACGGGGACGGTGCGGTGGCCTGGGTGGTCTCCGGCACCTCGGAGGCGGCCCTGCGCGAGCAGGCCGCGCGGCTCGCGGCCTACGCACAGGGGCAGTCGGCGCCGGACCTCGCCGCCACCGCCCGCGCCCTCGTCACCGCGCGCACCCGGTTCCCCGAGCGGGCCGTCGCCGTCGGAGCCGACCGGGCCGCGCTCGTCGACACCCTGAAGGCGCTGGCCGACGGCGAGGCCGCGGCCGGGCTGGTGTCCGGTCGGGCGGAGGTGAGCGGGCGGTCGGTGTTCGTCTTCCCGGGTCAGGGTTCGCAGTGGGTGGGGATGGGTCGGCGGTTGTTGGCCGAGTCGGTGGTGTTCGCGGAGGCGTTGGGTGAGGTCGGCAAGGCGTTGGAGCCTTTTGTCGACTGGTCGTTGCTGGATGTGGTGAACCAGGTGCCGGGTGCCGCTTCGTTGGAGCGGGTGGATGTGGTGCAGCCGGTTTCGTTCGCGGTGAACGTGGCGCTGGCCCGCCTGTGGGCGTCGTTGGGTGTCGTCCCGGACGCGGTGGTGGGTCACTCGCAGGGGGAGATCGCGGCGGCGCACGTCGCGGGGATCCTCTCGCTGGAGGACGCGGCGGCGGTGGTGGCGTTGCGTTCGCAGGCCATCGCCCGGGGTCTGGCCGGACGCGGCGGGATGGTGTCGGTGGCTCGGCCGTTCGCCGAGGTGAGCGGTGCACTGCCCGAGGGCGTGGAGGTCGCGGCCGTGAACGGTCCGTCCTCGGTCGTGGTGGCCGGTGACCCGGCCGGCCTGGACACCCTGGTGGCCTCGTACGAGGAGCAGGGCGTCCGCGTGCGCCGGATCCCGGTGGACTACGCCTCGCACACCTCTCATGTGGAGTCGATCGAGGCCGAACTCGCCGACCTGCTGGGGTCGGTGAAGCCCCAGCCCGCCACCGTCCCGTTCCTGTCGACGGTCGAGAACCGCTGGCTGGAGGGCCCGGAGCTGGACGCCGGCTACTGGTACCGCAACCTTCGGCGGACCGTCCGCTTCGCCGAGGCCGTCGACACCCTGGCGGGCGAGGGCTTCCGGGCCTTCGTGGAGATCAGCGCGCACCCCGTACTGGCGAACGCCGTGGTCGAGGGCCTGGAGGAGGCCGTCGAGGCGCCGACGGTCGTCACCGGGACCCTGCGGCGCGAGGACGGCGGCTGGGACCGGGTCCTGCTCGCCGCCGCCGAACTCCACGTCCGCGGCATCCCCGTCGACTGGTCCTCCGCCTACGCCGGGGCCGGCGCCGTCCGACCCTCCGAACTGCCCACCTACGCCTTCCAGCACCAGCGTTTCTGGCTGGAGCCCGTGGCCTCCACCGGTGACGTGACCGCCTTCGGCGTCGCCGCCGCCGAGCACCCGCTGCTCGGAACCCTGGTCGAACTGCCAGACGGGGGCTCGGTGTTCACCGGACGGCTGTCGATCCGCTCGCACCCGTGGCTGGCCGGTCACGCCGTCTCCGGGACGGTCCTGCTGCCCGGCGCGGCCTTCCTCGAACTCGCCCTGCGCGCAGGGGAGCAGACCGGCCTCGGCCGCCTGGAGGAACTGGTCGTCGAAGCCCCCGGGATCCTGCCCGAACGCGGCGGCCTCCAGGTCCGCGTCACGGTCGATCCGGCCGCCGACGACGACCGCCGGGCCGTCCATGTGCACTCGCGTCCCGAGGACGCCGAGGGCGGTGCCTGGACCAGGCACGCCACCGGCTTCCTGGCGGCCGAGGCCGCACCGGAGTTCGGCTACGAGGCGTGGCCGCCGGCCGGCGCGGAGCCGGTCGCGGTGGACGGCTTCTACGAGCGGCTGGCGGAGGCCGGCTACGAGTACGGCGATGCCTTCCGCGGCCTGCGGGCCGCCTGGCGGTCCGGCGAGGAGGTGTTCGCCGAGGTCGCACTGCCGGAGGAACTGGCCGACTCCGCCGGGCGGTTCGGACTGCACCCGGCCCTGCTGGACGCCGCCCTGCAGTCCGCCAACCTGGGCGCGGCGCCGGTGGCCGGACCGGGGGAGGTGCTGCTGCCGTTCGCCTGGAACGACGTGGCCCTGTACGCGTCCGGGGCCACCGCGCTGCGGGTGCACTCCCGCCGGGAGGGCCCGGACAGTGTCTCCTTCGCGCTGACCGACCCGGTCGGCCGGCCCGTCGGTGCCGTCGGGGCGCTGGTCCTGCGGCCGGTGGCGCCCGAGCGGCTGTCCACCGCCCGCGACGCCGCCGCCGAGCACCTGTACCGCCTCGACTGGGCGCCGGCCGACCTCCCGAGGGCGGTGGACCGGGTCGCCGAGGAGGACGTGCTCGACCTGACCCGCGCCCCCGAGGGGCTGTCGGCACCGCAGGCGGCCCGCGCGCTGGCCGGCGCCGCGCTCGGCGGGATCCAGGAGCACCTGGCCGGTGACTCCGCCCGCCCGCTCGCCGTGCTGACCGCGAACGCGGCCGCGGACCCGGCGGCCTCCGCCGTCCGGGGTCTGGTCCGCACCGCGCAGCTCGAACACCCGGGCCGGATCGTCCTGGTGGACACCGACGGCTCGACGGCGCCCGCCTCGCTGGTGGCCGACGCCCTAGCCTCCGGCGAACCCCAGGTGGCCTGGCGCGACGGGATCGTGGTGGTGCCGCGCCTGGCGCGCGCCGAGGCGCCGTCCGGTACCGGTCCGGTGCTGGACCCGGCGGGGACGGTGCTGGTGACCGGGGGGACGGGGACGCTGGGCGGCCTGGTGGCCCGGCGCCTGGTGGAGTCGCACGGGGTGCGCCACCTGCTCCTGGTGAGCCGTCGCGGCGCCGGGGCGCCCGGTGCGGCGGAACTCGTCGAGCGGTTGTCGGCGCTCGGTGCGTCGGTGGAGGTGCTGGCGGCCGACGTGTCGCAGCGCCCGGCGGTGGACGCTCTGGTGGCCGGGGTGCCGACGGACCGTCCGCTGACGGCGGTGGTCCACACCGCCGGCGCGCTGGCCGACGGTGTCTTCGAGGCGCAGTCCGCCGAGCGGCTGGACGAGGTGTTCGCCCCGAAGGCGGACGCCGCCTGGCACCTGCACGAGGCGACGAAGGACCTCGGCCTCGCCGCCTTCGTCCTCTTCTCCTCCGGCGCCGGCGTGTTCGGCAGCGCCGGGCAGAGCCTGTACGGGTCGGCGAACGGCTTCCTGGACGGGTTGGCCGGGTTGCGTCGTGAGCAGGGCCTGCCGGCGGTCTCGCTGGCTTGGGGCCTGTGGGCGGAGGCCAGCGGCCTGACCGGGCACCTGGACGAGGCCGACCGCGCCCGGTTGGCGCGCGGCGGCCTGGCGGCCATGCCCACGGAGGAGGCGCTGGCGCTCTTCGACGCGGCCCTGCGTTCCCCGGAGGCGCTGCTGGTGCCCACCCGGCTGGACCGGGACGCGTTGCGCAAGCAGGCGGCCGGTGGCGAGCTGAACCCGCTGCTGCGCGGTCTGGTCCGCGCCCCCCGCCGCACGGCTGCCACCGGTGCGCCCGCCGCCGACGGCCGTGAGGTCCTGCTCCGCCGGCTCTCCGCGGTGGGCGAGGCCGAACAGCTCCGGCTGCTCCTGGACCTGGTCCGGGCCGGCGCGGCCAAGGTGCTCGGCCAGAGCATCGACGAGACGGTCAAGCCCGCGCAGGCGTTCAAGGACGTCGGTTTCGACTCGCTGACCTCGCTGCGGATCCGCACCGGCCTCACCGAGGCCACCGGTGTCCGGCTCCCGGCGACCCTGGTCTTCGACCACCCGACCCCGGCCGCCGTCGCCGAGTACCTGCGCGACCGGCTGGGCCTGGCGGGCTCGGTGGCCGTGCCGCCGGTCCTGCTCGAACTCGACCGGCTGGAGCAGGCGTTGGCGGCCACGGCCGGGACGTCCGGCGGGTCCCGGGCACCCGACGGACTGCGCGCCCAGGTGGCCGCCCGCCTGGAGGCCCTCACCGCCCGCTGGGCGGAGTCGGGCGAGGAGCCCGAGGCGGAGGGCGTCGACCTGGGCGAGGCCTCGGACGACGAGCTCTTCGACCTGATCGACAACGAACTCGGCCTTTCCTGATGACGGATACGAGGAAGAACCCCATGTCGAACGACGACAAGCTGCGCGACTACCTCAAGCGCGTCACGGCCGACCTCCAGCAGACCAAGCGCCGCCTGCGCGACGCCGAGGCCCGGCGCACCGAGCCGATCGCCATCGTCGGGATGGCCTGCCGGCTGCCCGGCGGCGTCGCCTCCCCGGCCGACCTGTGGCGGCTGGTCCACGACGGCGCCGACGCCATGGCCCCGTTCCCCCGCGACCGGGGGTGGGACGTGGACGGTCTGTACGACCCCGACCCGGACGCCGCCGGGAAGACCTACGCCGAGGAGGGCGGCTTCCTCGCCGACCCGGGCGGCTTCGACGCCGCGCTGTTCGGGATCTCGCCGCGCGAGGCGCTGGCGACGGACCCGCAGCAGCGGCTGCTGCTGGAGACCTCCTGGGAGGCCCTGGAGCGGGCCGGCATCGACCCGACCTCGCTCAAGGGGCAGCCGGTCGGCGTCTACGCGGGGCTGATGTACCACGACTACGCGCACCATGTGCTCAACCTCCCGGAGGGCCTGGAGGGATACTTCGGGATCGGCAACTCCGGCTCGGTCGCCTCCGGCCGGGTCTCCTACACCCTCGGTCTCGAAGGCCCGTCGGTGACGGTGGACACCGCCTGCTCCTCCTCCCTGGTCGCCGTCCACCTGGCCGCGCAGGCGCTGCGCGACGGCGAGTGCACGCTCGCCCTGGCCGGCGGGGTCGCCGTGATGGCCACGCCGGAGGTGTTCGTCGACTTCGCGACCCAGCACGGCCTGGCGCGCGACAGCCGCTGCAAGGCGTACGCGGACGCCGCCGACGGCACGGGCCTGGCGGAGGGCGTGGCCGTCCTCCTGCTGGAGCGGCTGTCGGACGCCCGGCGGCTGGGGCACGAGGTGCTGGCGGTGGTGCGGGGTTCGGCGGTGAACCAGGACGGTGCGTCCAACGGTCTGACCGCTCCGAACGGCCCGTCGCAGGAGCGGGTGATCCGGGCCGCGCTCGCCAACGCCCGGCTGACGGCGGCGGACGTCGACGCGGTGGAGGGTCACGGGACGGGGACCTCGCTGGGCGACCCGATCGAGGCGCAGGCGGTGCTGGCCACCTACGGGCAGGGCCGTCCGGCCGAACAGCCGCTCTGGCTGGGGTCGTTGAAGTCGAACATCGGGCACACCCAGGCCGCCGCCGGCGCGGCCGGTGTGATCAAGATGGTGGAGGCGCTGCGGCACGGCGTGCTGCCGAAGAGCCTGCACATCGACACCCCCACCTCGAAGGTGGACTGGGACTCGGGCGCGGTCGCGCTCCTCACCGAACGCCGCGACTGGCCGGAGGTCGACCGTCCGCGCCGGGCCGCCGTCTCCTCCTTCGGCGTCAGCGGTACCAACGCCCACATCATCCTGGAGCAGGCCCCGGTCGAGGACGACGCGCCGCAGCCGGGCGCCGAACCGGCCTTTTCCGCAACGCCGTTGGTGCTCTCGGCCGCCTCCGAGGACGCGCTGAGCGCCCAGGCCGGCGCCTGGGGCCGGCTCCTGGCCGAGCAGCCGGACACCGACCTCGCCCGTACCGCCCGCACCCTCGTCACCGCGCGGGCCGCACTGGAGCAGCGCGCCGTGGTGGTGGCCGCCGACCGCGCGGACACGGCGGCGGCGCTGGACGCGGTGGCCCGGGGGGAGGAGGCGGCGGGTGTCGTCTCCGGTCGGGCGGAGGTGAGTGGCCGCTCGGTGTTCGTCTTCCCGGGTCAGGGTTCGCAGTGGGTGGGGATGGGTCGGCGGTTGCTGGCCGAGTCGGTGGTGTTCGCGGAGGCGTTGGGTGAGGTCGGCAAGGCGTTGGAGCCTTTTGTCGACTGGTCGTTGCTGGATGTGGTGAACCACGTGCCGGGTGCCGCCTCGCTGGACCGCGTGGACGTGGTGCAGCCGGTGTCGTTCGCCGTGAACGTCGGTCTGGCCCGCCTGTGGGCGTCGCTGGGCGTCGTCCCGGACGCGGTGGTGGGTCACTCGCAGGGGGAGATCGCGGCGGCGCACGTCGCCGGGATCCTCTCGCTGGAGGACGCGGCGGCGGTGGTGGCGTTGCGTTCGCAGGCCATCGCCCGGGGCCTGGCCGGACGCGGCGGGATGGTGTCGGTCGGCTTGCCGCTCGCCGAGGTGACCGGTGCGTTGCCGGACGGCGTGGAGGTCGCGGCCGTGAACGGTCCGTCGTCAGTCGTGGTGGCCGGTGACCCGGCCGGACTGGACACCCTGGTGGCCTCGTACGAGGAGCAGGGCGTCCGCGTGCGCCGGATCCCGGTGGACTACGCCTCGCACACCGCCCATGTGGAGTCGATCGAGACCGAACTCGCCGAGCTGCTCGGCGCCGTGAAGCCCCGGACCGCCACGATCCCCTTCCTGTCGACGGTCGAGAACCGCTGGCTGGAGGGCCCGGAGCTGGACGCCGGCTACTGGTACCGCAACCTTCGGCGGACCGTGCGCTTCGCCGAGGCCGTCGGCACCCTTGGGGGTGAGGGCTTCCGGGCGTTCGTCGAGGTGAGCGCCCACCCGGTGCTGGCGCACGCCGTCGTCGAGGCGCTGGAGGAGGCGGTCGAGGCGCCGACCGTCGTCACCGGGACCCTGCGCCGTGAGGACGGCGGCTGGGACCGGGTCCTGCTCGCCGCCGCCGAACTCCACGTCCACGGCATCCCCGTCGACTGGTCCCCGGCCTTCCCGGACGCCGTCCTGCTCCCCGCCTCCGAACTGCCCACCTACCCGTTCCAGCACCAGCGCTACTGGCTGGAGACCCGCCCCGCCACCGACGTGGGCGCCGCCGGGCTGGCACCCGTCGGGCATCCGCTGCTGGGCGCGGCGGTGCAGCTGCCCGAGGGCGGGACGCTCCTCACCGGACGGCTCGACCCGAAGGACCACCCGTGGCTCGCGGACCACGCCGTCGCGGGCACCGTCCTCGCCCCGGGGGCCGCGCTGCTGGAGCTGGCCGCGCGGGCCGGCGACGAGGCGGGCGCGCCCACCGTCGAGGAGTTGGTGATCGAGGCCCCGCTGCTCGTCCCCGGGCGCGGCGCCCTGCAACTGCACCTGCGGGTGGACCCGCGGGAGGACGACGCGCCCGACGACCGGCGGCCGTTCGCCCTGTACTCGCGGCCCGAGGACGGCGAGGGCGGCGCCTGGACCAGGCACGCCACCGGCTTCCTGGGCGGCGAGCAGGCGTCGCCCACCGTCGCCCCCGGCGCGTGGCCGCCGGCCGGCGCGGAGCCGGTCGCCCTGGACGGCTTCTACGAGCGGCTGGCCGATCGCGGCTTCGGCTACGGACCGGCGTTCCAGGGACTGCGGGCCGTCCGGCGGCTCGACGCCGAGGTGTACGCCGAGGTGTCCCTGCCCGCCGGCCGGGCCGCCGAGGAATTCGGCATCCACCCGGTGCTGCTGGACGCCGCTCTGCAGGCCACCAACTTCCTGGACATCGCCGAGCCGGAGCCGGGTCACGTCCTGCTGCCGTTCGCCTGGAACGACGTGGCGGTCTTCGCCACGCGTCCCACCGCCCTGCGGGTGCACGCCCGGCAGACCGGACCGCACGCGTTCTCGCTCGTCCTCACCGACCCGACGGGCGGACCGGTGGCCTCGGTCGGCTCCCTGTCGCTGCGGCAGGTGCCGGTCGACCGGCTCGCCGGCCTCGGCGGGGCCGCCGTCGACCACCTCTACCAGGTGGGCTGGACGCCGCTCGCCCTGCCCGCCGACGCCGCCGGTGCCGTCGCCCCGGCGGTGCTGGACCTGACCGACGGGACGGCCGAGGGCCCCGAGGGCGCCCGGGCGCTGGTCGGCCGGGTCTCGGAGTTCCTGCACCGGGGACTCACCGATCCCGCCCGGGGCGGGGAGCCGCTGGTCGTCGTGACCGGCCCCCCGGACGCGGACCCGGCGGTCAACGCGGTGTGGGGGCTGGTCCGTTCGGTCCAGCACGAGCAGCCCGGCCGGGTCGTGCTCCTCGGTGGCGGAGGGACGGGCTTCCCCGCCGCGGCGGTGGACCCGTCGGTGGTGGGCGGCCTGCTGGCCTCGGGCGAGAGCCAGGCGCTCTGGCGCGACGGGACAGTGCTGGTGCCGCGCCTGGCGCGTGCCGAGCTGCCCGCCGAAGTGCCCGCCGGTACCGGTCCGGTGCTGGATCCGGCGGGGACGGTGCTGGTGACCGGCGGCACGGGGACACTGGGCGGTCTGGTGGCCCGGCATCTGGTCGAGTCGCACGGGGTGCGGCGGCTGGTGCTGGTGAGCCGTAGTGGTGCGCAGGCGCCGGGTGCGGCGGAGTTGGTCGAGGGGCTCGAGGCGCTGGGTGCGTCGGTGGAGGTGCTGGCGGCCGACGTGTCGGAGCGCTCGGTGGTCGACGAGCTGGTGCGTCGGGTCCCGGCGGAGCATCCGCTGACGGCGGTGGTCCACACCGCCGGGGCGCTGGCCGACGGTGTGTTCGACGGGCGGTCCGCCGCGCGGCTGGACGAGGTGTTCGCCCCGAAGGCGGACGCCGCCTGGCACCTGCACGAGGCGACCAGGGATCTGGGGCTGGCGGCGTTCGTCCTCTTCTCCTCGGGCGCGAGCGTGTTCGGCAGTGCCGGGCAGAGCCTGTACGGGTCGGCGAACGGTTTCCTGGACGGCTTGGCCGGGTGGCGCGGGGCGCAGGGCCTGCCGGGGGTCTCGCTGGCCTGGGGCCTGTGGGCACAGGCCAGCGGCCTGACCGGGCACTTGGGCGAGGCCGACCGCGCCCGGCTGGCCCGGGGCGGTCTCAAGGCCCTGGCGACGGAGGAGGCGCTGGCGCTGTTCGACGCGGCGCTGCGTTCCCCGGAGGCGCTGCTGGTGCCGACCCGGCTGGACCGGGACGCGTTGCGCAAGCAGGCGGCGGGCGGCGAGCTGAACCCGCTGCTGCGCGGTCTGGTCCGCACTCCCCGGCGCACCGCCGCCACCGGTGCGCCCGCCGCCGACGCGGCGGACTTCGCCGCCCGGCTGGCCGCGCTGCCGGAGCGCGAGCAGCACCGCGAGGTCCTCGACCTGGTGCGTTCCGCCGCCGCCGCCGTTCTCGGGCACCCGTCCAAGAACGCCGTCGCCGCCGCGCAGGCCTTCAAGGAGACCGGGTTCGACTCGCTCGGCGCGGTGCAACTGCGCAACCGGCTGGCCCGGGCGACGGGCGTCCGGCTCCCGGCGACCCTGGTCTTCGACCACCCGACCCCGCTCGCGCTCGCCCGCCACCTGCGGTCCGAGCTGCTGCCGGAGCCGGCGACGGAGCCGGCGGCGGGCCCGGCGGCCGGGAGCCCCGGGCCGAGCGCGGCCGGTCCGGACGCGGGACCCGCGCCCGTGGACGGGCCCGCCATCGCGGACCTCGACATCGACGGCCTCGTCGCCCGCGCCCTCCGTGGCCGCGGCTGAACCGCCCACCCGACCGCGCCCACCCGACCGCACGGAACCCACTGCACGGACCCACCGAGCCGACGCACCGCGCTCATCGACCCGCGCCCGGCACCCCCCTCGAAAGGCTGACATGACCACCATCAACGACGGCGCGGCCGCCGACGACCAGACGGCGAGGCTGGTCGCGGCACTGCGGGCCGCGCTCCAGGACAACGAACAACTCGCCTCCGAGAAGGCCGCGTTGGAGGCGGCGGCCGGGGAGCCGATCGCCATCGTCGGGATGGCCTGCCGACTGCCGGGCGAGGTCGCCTCCCCGGCCGACCTGTGGCAGCTGGTCGCCGACGGACGCGACGGCGTGGGCGAGTTCCCCGAGGACCGCGGCTGGGACCTCGACGGACTCTTCGACCCCGACCCGGACCGGGCCGGCCGCTCCTACGTCCGCGAGGGCGGATTCCTGCACGGCGCCGCCGACTTCGACGCCGCCTTCTTCGGGATCTCGCCGCGCGAGGCGCTCGCCATGGACCCCCAGCAGCGGCTGCTGCTGGAGACCTCCTGGGAGGCCCTGGAGCGGGCCGGCCTGGACCCGGCGGGCCTGCGCGGCACAGCGGTCGGTGTGTTCTCCGGCGTCATGTACCACGACTACGCCACCGGTCTGCGCAACGTGCCCGCCGGACTCGAAGGCTTCCTCGCCACCGGCACCTCCGGCTCGGTGGCCTCGGGCCGGGTCTCCTACACCCTCGGCCTGGAGGGGCCCGCGATCACCGTCGACACCGCCTGCTCCTCCTCGCTGGTCGCCGTCCACCTGGCCGCCCAGTCGCTGCGCGGCGGTGAGTCGACGCTCGCGCTGGCCGGCGGTGTCGCGGTGATGTCCCAGCCCTCGCCGTTCGTCGAGTTCTCCCGGCAGCGCGGCCTGGCGACCGACGGGCGCTGCAAGGCCTTCGCTGACGCCGCCGACGGCACAGGCTGGGCGGAGGGCGTGGCGGTCCTCGTCCTGGAGCGCCTGTCGGACGCCCGGCGCCTGGGGCACGAGGTGCTGGCCGTGGTCCGGGGTTCGGCCGTCAACCAGGACGGCGCGTCCAACGGCCTCACCGCGCCCAACGGGCCCGCCCAGCAGCGGGTGATCCGGGCCGCGCTCGCCAACGCCCGGCTGACGGCGGCCGACGTCGACGCCGTCGAGGCGCACGGCACCGGGACCCCGCTGGGCGACCCGATCGAGGCCCAGGCGGTGCTGGCCACCTACGGCAAGGGCCGTCCGGCCGAACAGCC
Source organism: Kitasatospora sp. MBT66 (assembly GCF_000710405.2). Lineage (NCBI taxonomy): Bacteria > Bacillati > Actinomycetota > Actinomycetes > Kitasatosporales > Streptomycetaceae > Kitasatospora > Kitasatospora sp. MBT66. Next base: position 113,365 of record NZ_JAIY01000009.1, read on the forward strand.
GCTCTGGCTGGGCTCGTTGAAGTCCAACATCGGGCACACCCAGGCCGCCGCCGGCGTCGCCGGGGTCATCAAGATGGTGGAGGCGCTGCGCCACGGCGTGCTGCCGCGGACCCTCCACGTGGACGCGCCGACCACCCAGGTCGACTGGTCGGCGGGGGAGGTGCGGCTGCTGACGGAGGCCCGGCCGTGGCCGGCGGTCGACCGCCCGCGCCGGGCGGCGGTGTCGGCCTTCGGGGTGAGTGGCACCAACGCCCACGTCATCCTGGAGGAGGCGCCCGCCGCGGAGCCTCGGACACCCGCCGCCGAGCCCGCTGTCGAGCCCGCCGCCCCCGAGGCCGTCGCCGTCCCCTGGCTGCTGTCCGCCGCTTCCGCCGGTGCCCTGCGCGCCCAGGCGGAGCGGCTGCTCGACTACACCGAGGCGCGCGGCCCGGCACCCGCCGACGCGGCCCGCGCGCTGGCCGAGTCCCGGACACTGCTGGCGCACCGCGCCGTCGTGGTGGCGGACGCGCTCGACGGTCACCGCACCGGCCTGGCCGCGCTCGCGGGCGACGCCGCCTCGCCCGCCCTGGTCACCGGCACGGCGGACGTCGCCGGGCAGACCGTCCTCGTCTTCCCGGGTCAGGGTTCGCAGTGGGTGGGGATGGGTCGGCGGCTGCTGGCCGAGTCGGTGGTGTTCGCCGAGGCTCTCGGTGAGGTCGGCAAGGCCTTGGAGCCTTATGTCGACTGGTTGTTGCTGGATGTGGTGAACCAGGTGCCGGGGGCCGCCTCGCTGGACCGCGTGGACGTGGTGCAGCCGGTGTCGTTCGCGGTGAACGTCGGTCTGGCCCGGCTGTGGGAGTCGCTGGGCGTCGTCCCGGACGCGGTGGTCGGCCATTCGCAGGGGGAGATCGCGGCGGCGCACGTCGCCGGCATCCTCTCCCTGGACGATGCCGCCGCCGTGGTGGCCCTCCGTTCGCAGGCCATCGCCCGGGGCCTGGCCGGACGCGGCGGCATGGTGTCGCTCGGGCTGCCGCTCGCCCGGGTGGCCGACCGGCTCCCCGCCGGGGTCGAGGTCGCGGCCGTGAACGGCCCCACCTCGGTCGTGGTCGCCGGTGACCCGGCCGGTCTCGACACCCTCGTGACCGCGTACGAGGAACAGGGTGTTCGGGTGCGCCGGATCCCGGTGGACTACGCCTCGCACTCCTCGCACGTGGAGTCCATAGAAGCCGAACTCGCCGAGCTGCTCGCATCGGTGAAGCCGCAGCCGGCTGTCGTCCCGTTCCTGTCGACGGTGGAGAACCGGTGGCTGGAGGGTCCGGAGCTGGACGCGGGCTACTGGTACCGCAACCTTCGGCAGACCGTCCGTTTCGCCGACGCCGTCGAGACCCTCGCCGCCGCCGAGTACCGGGCGTTCGTCGAGGTCAGCGCCCACCCCGTGCTCGCGCACGGCATCGTCGAGGCCCTGGAGGCGGCCTCCGTGCGCGACGCGGCCGTCACCGGCACCCTGCGGCGCGACGAGGGCGGCTGGGACCGCATCCTGCTCTCGGCCGCTGCGCTGCACGTCCGCGGCGTGGAGGTCGACTGGTCGGCCTCCTACGCGGGCGCCGGCACCCTGCCCGCCTCCGAACTTCCTACCTACCCCTTCCAACACCGGCACTACTGGCTGGAGTCGGTGCCCGTGACAACCACCCCCGCAGGAGATTCCCCGATGGCCACCGAGACCGAGCCCGACACCGTCGTCGAGGAGGCGCCCGGCGCCGTCCTCGCCCGCCGACTGGCGGAGGCCGACCCGGGGGAGCGCCCGGCCGTGCTGGTCGAGGTGATCCGCACGGAGGTCGCGGCCGTCCTCGGGCACGAGGACACCGGAGAGATCGGGGCGGACGCCGTCTTCTTCGACATCGGCTTCGTCTCGCTGACCGCCGTCGAACTGCGCAACCGCCTCCAGAACGTCACCGGGCTCGAACTGCCCGCCCTGCTCGCCTTCGACCAGCCCACCCCGGAGCGGCTCGCCGGCCACCTCCTCTCCCTGCTCGACGAGACCGGCGCCGACGGGACCGCGCCCGGCGACACCGGAGCCACCGAGACCGCAGCCGCCGAGACCGGAGCAACCGAGACCGGAGCAACCGAGGCCGGAGCAACCGAGACCGCGCCCGCCGAGCAGCGGACCGAAGGGAAGTGACCGCCGTGTTCGACACCACCGCCTACCTCAAGGCCCTCGACTACGACGGCCCGCTCGACCCCACCGCCGACACCCTGCGCGAGCTGCACCGGCGCCACCTGATCGCGATCCCGTACGACTCCTCGCTCAACACCGCCCGCGGCGAGTCGCTGTGGGCGGGCGTGGACATCGACATCGACGCCGTGTTCGACGCCGTCGTGCTCGGCGGCCGGGGCGGCGTCTGCTACGAACTGAACGGGCTCTTCCTCGCGCTGCTGCGCGAACTCGGCTACAAGACCGGGCTGTTCTCGGCCGGGATCCGCCAGGTGGACGACAACTTCGGGCCGGACCTGGAGCACGTCCTCGGCTTCGTCCGGCTGGACGGCGACCTCTGGCTGGTCGACGTCGGCTTCGTCGGCCCGTCCTACCTGGAGCCGCTGCGGGTGGTGCCCGAGGAGGTACAGCCGCAGTTCGGCACCGACTTCCGCGTCGTGCGCGCGGACACCGGCCACCACGTGGTGCAGCGCCGGGGCCGGGTCGGCGACTGGCGTGCCGTCTACCGGTTCCACGCGCAGCCGCGCGCCTTCGCGGACTGGTTGGTCCCCTCGCCGGAGCTGGACCGGTTCGCCCGGGCCCTGGCCGGCTCCGGCATCGTCGTGCGCGGCCGGGCCTTCGAGGGCGGCCAGCGGATCCTGATCGGCACCCGCCTGGTCGTCGTCGAGGACGGCACCGAGCGGCTGCGCGGCCTCGCCGACCCGGAGGAGCACGCCCGGGTGCTCGCCGAGATCCTGCGGAAGGACGCGGCCACCGCATGAGCGCACCCGTCCACTCCACCACCACCGACGCGGCCACCGACACCGACACCGACGGCGCGGGCTACGGCCCCGACACCGACACCGACATCGCGATCGTCGGCTACGGGCCGGTCGGCCAGACCGCCGCCCTGCTGCTGGCCTCCCGGGGCCACCGGGTCACCGTCCTGGAGCGCTTCCCCCGGCCCTACCCGATGCCGAGGGCGGTCTCCTTCGACGGCGAGTCCGCCCGCATCCTCGCCGCCACCGGCGTGGGCGCGGCCCTGGAGGAGCACGTCGAGTCCTCCCGGGACTACGTCTGGCACAACGCCGACGGACAGACCCTCTTCCGGGTGGACGTCGAGGACGCCGGCCGCTCCGGCTGGCCCGACTCCAGCGCCGTCTACCAGCCGGGACTGGAGGCCGCGCTGTCCGCCCACGGCGAGCGCTACCCCACGCTGCGCGTCCTGCGCGGCCACCGGGTGACGGCGCTCGCCGACCGCGGCGACGCGGTCACGCTCACGGTCGAAGGACCGACCACCAGCCCGTCGGGCGGCCCGCTCACCGCCCGCTGGGTGATCGGCTGCGACGGCGCCAACAGCGTGGTGCGCGAGGAGGCCGGGCTGACCGCCACCGACTTCGCGTTCTTCAACGACTGGCTGACCTGCGACGTCGTCCCGCACGACGGCCGGGAGTTCGTCCCGAACAACCTCCAGGTCTGCGACCCGGCCCGGCCGCGCACCGCCGTCTCCGCGGGGCCGGGCCACCGGCGCTGGGAGTTCATGCGGCTCGACCACGAGTCGCCCGAGGAGTTCGGCGGCGAGGCCAACGTCTGGAAGCTGCTCTCGCTGTTCGACATCGACCCCGGCAACGCCACCCTGCTGCGGCACGCCGTCTACACCTTCCAGGCGCGCTACGCGGACCAGTGGCGGCGCGGCCGGGTGCTGATCGCCGGGGACGCCGCCCATCTGATGCCGCCGTTCGCCGGGCAGGGCATGTGCTCCGGCTTCCGGGACGCCGCCAACCTCGCCTGGAAGCTGGACCTGGTGCTCACCGGCCGGGCCACCGAAGGGCTGCTCGACAGCTACACCGCCGAGCGGCGCGAGCACGTGCGGCACGCGCTCACCATGTCGATGGACCTGGGCCGGGTCATCTGCCAGGCCGACCCGGCCGCGGCCCGCGACCGGGACACCGTCATGCTGGCCGCCCAGGAGCGCGCCCGGCGCGGCGCGGCGGTCGGCGCGGCCCGGCCGCGCACCCCGGTCCAGCCGCTCACGGCGGGC
>NZ_JAIY01000009.1:117607-118268 GCF_000710405.2 Kitasatospora sp. MBT66
GTCGTCCAGGGGCGCGTGACGGTGGCCGGCCGGCCCGCCGGGCTCTTCGACGACGTGGTGGGGCGCGGCTTCGTGCTGCTCACCACCGAGCCGCCGGAGAGTCTGCTCACCGCCGGGGACCGCGCCTGGCTGGCCGGCCTCGGCGGCCACGCGGTGCGGGTGCTCGCGGCCGGCGAGGAGGAGCCCCCGCCGGGTGCGGTGGGTGACACCGACGGGGTGTACCTGCCGTACCTGGCCGAGAGCGGGTCGGTCGCGGTGCTGGTCCGGCCCGACTTCTACGTCTACGGCGCGGCGAAGGACCGGACGGAGCTGGCCGCGCTCCTCGAGGCGCTCCGCACCGACCTCGCGGCCTGACGGCCCGCCGGCCCGCCCCGCCCCTCCCCGTCCCTCCCCGTCCCTGCCTTCGCACGTGCTGACGGCCCGCTCCCCTCCGCGAAGAGGGAGCGGGCCGTCGGTCCTGGTGGGCGGTCCTCAGACCGCCGCGGGTGCCCGCCGGGCGGAGTGATCCAGCAGGATCTCCGCCACGACGCGTGCCAGGTCGAGGGTCTGGCGCCCGTTCAGCCGCGGGTCGCAGCCGGTCAGGTAGCGCTCGGGGAGCTGCTCCTCGCGCAGGTCCTCCCGACCGCCGAGGCACTCGGTCACGTCGTCGCCGGTCAGTTCC
>NZ_JAIY01000009.1:118402-123402 GCF_000710405.2 Kitasatospora sp. MBT66
TCGGGTCGCAGAGCCAGACCACCGGGTGCCCCGCGTCCGCCACCGCCTCCACCAGCGGCGGCAGCACGTCGGACACCCGGTCAGCGCCCATCCGGCTGATCAGCGTCAGCCGGCCGGGGACGCGGTCCGGGTCCAGCGCCCCGGCGTAGGCGACGGCCTGCTCCGGGGTGGTGGACGGGCCCAGCTTGAGGCCCAGCGGGTTGGCGATCCGGCGGGCCAGGGCGACGTGCGCGCCGTCGAGCTCGCGGGTCCGCTCGCCGATCCACAGGAAGTGGCCGGACAGCGCGTACCCGTCGCGCACCAGCGGCACCTCGTAGTCGAGCAGCAGGGCCTCGTGACCGGCGAACAGTTCGCTGCGGGTCGTCGCGGCCACCGAGTCCAGCACGTCGAGCGCGGCCCCGGCGCCGTCGTACGCGGTGAGCATCCGCCGCGGGTCCGGGGTGCGGGCCTCGGCCGTCGCGGCGAGGCCGTTGACGATGTCGCCCCGGTAGGAGGGCAGCCCGTCCGGGCCGGTCGGACTGGAGCGAGGCTTGGCGTACTGCCCGGCGACGCGTCCGACCGGTACCACCGGCAGGCCGGAGGCGACCTCGAACAGGGTCGCGCAGTGCAGCAGGGCGTGCAGGTTGGCGCGTACGTGCTCGGGGGTGTTGCCGGCGAAGGTCTCGGCGCAGTCCCCGCCCTGGACGACCAGGGCCCGGCCGAGCGCGGCCTCGGCCAGGCGCTCCCGGAGCCGGTCCACGGCGGCGGGCTCCACCAGGGGCGGCAGGGCGCCGAGTGCGGCGCGCACCTCGCGCACCCGTTCCCGGTCGGGCCACTGCGGTTGCTGGCCGGCGGTCAGGCCCGCCAGGGCCCGGGCGAGTTCGGGCTCGGTGCCGTCGTGCACCGTCGGGGTCGTGGCGGTCGGCGTGGTCATCGGAGTGGTCATCCCGTCTTCCTCAGGCCGGCCCGCAGATCGGCCGGCAGATCCTTGCGTCGGCGTACCCCGAGCTTGCGGTAGACCCGGGTGAGGTGCTGTTCCACGGTGCTCGCCGTGACGTACAGGCGTCCGGCGATCTCGCGGTTGGTGTAGCCGAGTACGGCGAGCGAGGCGACCCGGCGCTCGGACTCGGTGAGCGCGCCGGCCCCGCCCGGCTCCGGTGCCTCGTCGGCGGCCGGGCCGCTCTCGCCGAGGTCCGCCGAGACCGACAGCAGTTCCTGGGCGAGCGGTCTCAGGGCGCACATGTTCGCCATGTGCAGGGCCTGGCGCAGCAGCAGCCGGGCCCGGCGCTTGTTGCCGGTGCTCTGGTGCACCCGGCTCAGGTCGGTGAGCACCCGCACCTGCTCGTAGCGGTCGCCGGAGGCCTCGGTGAGGTCGACGGCCTCGGTGAGCAGGGGGCCGCGCCGTCCGGCCGGCCCGGCCGCGGCCAGCAGCCGCAGCGCCGGGCCGCGGTTGTGCGGCAGGTCGGCGTCGGCCCGGCTGAGCTGTTCGTGGATCAGCCGCCAGGCGCGGTCCCGGTTGTCCAGCCGTAGCCAGGCGTCGGCGGCCTGGGTGCGCCAGGGCACCACTCCCGCGCCGTCCAGGCCCCAGGTGCGCAGCAGTTCGCCGCAGGACAGGAAGTCGGCGAGTGCCGCGTGGCCGTGCCGGGTCGCCAGATAGTGCTCGCCGCGGGCGAACAGGTAGTGCAGCCCGTACAGGCTCTGGAACATCGCCTCGCCGACCGCGTGGGTGAGGTGCTTGGCCGCCGAGCGGTGCTCGCCCGTACGGCTCTCGGCGACGATCAGCGTGCCCAGCGGCAGGCCCACCGCGATGCCCCAGGCGGTGGGGCTGAGGTGGGTCAGCGCGGCCCGGCTGTGCTCGGCCGCCGTGGTCGGCTCGCCCAGCCGCAGGGCCGCCTCGGCGTGCGCCGCCGAGTACAGGGCCGTCGCGGTCGGGATCCCGCGGCGCGCGGCGGTGCCGAGCAGCCGTTGGCTCCAGACCGCCGCGGTGTCGGCGCGCCCGGCTTCGAGCAGCACCCGCAGCGCGAGCAGCGCGGCCTCCTCGGCCCACGGGGTGCGGCCGTGCAGGTGGGCGTCGTGCAGCACCTGCTGGGCGCGGTCGACGGCCTCCGCGGCCCGTCCCCGGGTGAGCGCCCCGGCGAGCGCGGCGGCGGCCCGCAGCTGCGGGTCGACGTCCGGGGCGACCGCGTGCCGCAGGTCGGCGGGCAGCGCCGGGACACGGCGGCCCCGGGCCAGGCCCGGGTGGGTGTAAGCGAGCCAGGTCTCGACGTCGCGCAGCGCGCCGGTCCCGGCGGGGGAGGCCGGTCCGGTCCGGGCGCGCAGCAGGTCCAGTACACCCACCGCCTCCTCGCCGCGGCCGTGCCACAGCAGGTACCGGACGAGGACGAGCGCCTCGGCGAGCCCGAGGTGCCCGGCCCGGACCGCGGCGGTGAGCGGCACCAGGTGCCGGGCCGCCGCCGAGGGGTTGAGCTGCCACTCGGCCTGCGCCAGCCGGTGCCGGAGCACCGCCCGGTCGTTCTCCTCGGAGGCCTCCTTGTGGGCCAGTTGCAGGCAGGCGACGGCGGTGCGGTGGCGGTGGTCGAGCAGGGCGTGCTCGGCCGCCCCGGTCAGCGCCGCGACCGCCCAGGGCGCGGGTGCCCGCCCGGCCTCGACCAGGTGCCGGGCCACCTCGGCGGCGGGGCTGCCGCTCTCGTGGGCCAGCTGGGCGGCCCGCAGCCGCAGTTCGGTGCGCTCGTGCGGGGCGAGGTCCTCCAGGACGGCGGCGCCGGCGGCCGCGGTGCGCAGCCGTCCCTCGCCGTCCAGCAGTCCGGCGGCGGTGAGCGCGGCGCGGACCCGGGCGACCGCTTCGGCGCTCTCCCGCTCGCCCAGCAGCCTGGCCACGTCCTCGGCCGGGGCCTCCTCGCCGAGCACGGCCTGGGCCTGGACGACCCGCAGCACGCCGGGGCCGGCTCGGTGGAGGCAGCTCAGCAGGGCCGGGCCGTAGCGCGGTTCGGGCTCGTCGGCGCGGTCGAGGTGCTCGTCGACGAGGGCGTGCAGCAGCAGCGGGTTGCCGCCGGCCACGTCCACCAGTCCGGGGCCGCGGTGCCGGGCGTCCTCCTCGCCCAGGCCCTCGGTGACCAGGCGCAGCGCGCCGGCCCGGGACAGCGGGGCCAGCGCGAGGCGGTGGGCGTGCGGGTGGCGCAGCAGTTCGGCGTGCAGCCGGCGCCGCGCGGGCCACGGGGTGCTGCCGTCGGTGAGGACCAGCAGGACCCGGCTCTGCGGCAGGTGGCGCACGAGGTGGCGCAGGAAGTGCAGGGACGCCTCGTCGGCGTGGCCGATGTCCTCGACGCAGAGCAGTACCGGGGTGTCGGCGGCGGCCGCGAGCAGCGCGGTGGTCAGGTCGCGGCAGGCGCGCAGCAGCGCGGGCGACGGCGGGCCGGTCGGGTCGGCGGCCGCGCCGCCGCCGTTGAGGGCGGTGCCGTTGAAGCCGGTGCTGCCGTTGAGTGCGCTGCCGTTGAAGCCGGTGCCGTTGAGCGCGGTGCCGTCGGCACTGTCGGCCGGGTCGGCGAGGAGGGCCGGGTCGGCCAGTGCGGCCAGCCGCTCGGCGTGCCCGGCGGGCCAGCCGGGGGAGTGGGCGATCCGGTCGGCGATGCCGAAGGGCAGGTCCCGCTCCTGGGCGGAACAGCTCGCGCTCACGACCAGGACTCCGCGTTCGGCGGCCCGGGCGGCGAACACCCGCAGCAGCTCGCTCTTGCCGCTGCCGAGGGGTCCGTCGACCAGTGCCACCCGGCCCGCGCGGCCGAGACAGTCGGCGAGCAGGTGGTCGAGTCTGTCGATGTGCGCGTCACGTTCCAGCAGGGAAGGCACCGGGTACCCCCGACCTCGTCTCTTGTAGGCGTCCGGCCGCCGGTCCCCGGCGGCTCCCCGGGGCGGTGGCGACGGCCGCCCGCTCCCGGTGGAACCCATCATGGGGAAACCCCGCCCATCGCCCGGGAACTGACCGCCCATGGGCGGGCCACTGCCGCCGGGCGGTGGCGGTGCATTGCCGCGGGGATAACCGTCGGGGGGGTTGCCGGTGGTATCGCGGATCAGAATTGATGGGCAGTCAATGGAAGGCCCGGGTCGACCTGATGTACCATCGGGCACATTCGGAATGGCATCTTCTGGAATCGCAGGGAATCGAGGGGGTAGGGGTGCGATTCAACGTTCTGGGGCCGCTCGAAGTGCTCTCGGACGGCACCGACGTGCCCATTCGCGGCCTGCAGCAGAGGGCCCTGCTCGGTGTTCTCCTGCTCCGCGCGAATAGCGTGGTGAGTATCAACGAGATAGTCGCCGCACTCTGGGGCGACGACCGTCCGTCCACGGCGCGGAAAATGGTGCAGAACTCGGTGGCCGGGCTGCGCCGCGCATTCCAGGCGGTCGGGGAGCCGGCGGACAGCAAGGCCGCGCTGAATACCACTGTGCCCGGATACATGCTCAGAATCGAGCCGGAACAGCTCGATCTCACGGAATTTCATGAGCTTGTCACAATGGGCCGGGCCCGACTGGCGGCCGGCGACTGGACGCAGGCCTCGGAACTGCTGCGCCGCGCCCTCGGCCTGTGGCGCGGCCCGGTGCTCGCCGACGTGAGCGACGCCGGGCTCACCTGGCCCGAGCTGGCCGCCCTCCAGGGGATCCGGCTCGCCGTCCACGAGGACTGCATCCAGGCCGAGTTGGCGATGGGGCGGGACCGCGAGCTGATCGGCGAACTGGAGTCCCTGCTGGAGGCCGAGCCGACCCGGGAACGCCTGGTCGCCCAACTGATGGTCGTCCTCTACAACTGCGGGCGCCAGTCCGAGGCACTGGACCGCTACCGGCGCACCCGGGACCTGCTCGCCGACCGCTTCGGCCTGGAGCCGGGCCGCGACCTGCGCCGCCTCCAGCGCGCGATCCTCAGCCACGACCCCGCCCTGGCGCTGCGGCTCACCGCCGCCCCGGGCGGCGCGGCGGACTTCCCGTCCCCGGCCGGACCGGGACCCGGGCCGGCCGCCCCGCAGCCGCCGCGC
>NZ_JAIY01000009.1:123423-123994 GCF_000710405.2 Kitasatospora sp. MBT66
CGCCCGCGCACGCCGACGACCGTGCCGCCGGACGCGTCGGGACCACCGGCGCCCCGGCCGCCGAGCACGCCCTCCGCGCGTCCTGGGAACGGGTCGAGCGGCGTCCGGCGAGCGTCGTCATGGTCCGCGCCCGGTGGACGGCCGACGGCGGCGCCCTCGCCCCCGAGCGCGTCGACCACGCCATCAAGGAGCTGACCGCCGACATCCGGCGCGAGACGGCGCCCTTCGGCGGACACGTGCGCCGCGCCTTCGGCTCGGTGTGGCTGGTCGTCTTCGGCGTCCCCCGGGCCCACGAGGACGACGCCGAGCGGGCCCTGCGCGCCGCCCTCGCCCTGCGCCGCCACTTCGAGACGCCCGGACCGGCGTCCGCCGGCGCGGCCACCGCCGCCCGGCCGGTCACCCACCTCGTGGTCGGCACCGGCGAGGTGGTGGTCACCTACGACGACAGCGCGCCCGAGCCCGTGGAGGTCACCGGCCAGGTCCTGGACGCCTGCCACCACCTGCTGCTGCGGGTCCCCCGCGGGGAACTGTGGGCCGCCGACGCCACCGTCGAGGCGGGCGGCGCCGGCCT
>NZ_JAIY01000009.1:125113-125583 GCF_000710405.2 Kitasatospora sp. MBT66
GAGGAGGTCGGCCGCGGCCTGGAACTCCTGGAGTCGCGCGAACTGCTGCGCCGGGTGCGCCGCAGCGGCGTGCCCGGAGACGTCGAGTACGTCTTCCGGTACGCCGTCAGCCGCGATGTCGCGCTCGCCCAGCTGCCCGGCCGCGTCCTGGTCGAACGCCATCTGCGGGCGGCCGACTGGGCCGCCCTGCTGGACGTGCCCCGCCCCGGGCTGCTGGCCTTCCACTACGACCGCGCCATCGCGCTCGCCGACGCGGACGGAACCCCGGTGGAGGCGATGGAGCGCCGTGCCTGGGAGGCACTGGTCGGGGCGTCCGCCCGGGCCGCCGCCGCGGGCGACGACGCGCTCGCGGTCAGCTGCCTCGACCACGCCCTGGACCGCTGTCCGCCCGGGGAGCCCGAGCGGGTCTGGCTGGTCACCCACCACCGCCGCATCCTCGACAGCCTCGGCACCCGCTACCGCCGCCGCCC
>NZ_JAIY01000009.1:125801-126150 GCF_000710405.2 Kitasatospora sp. MBT66
CCCGCTCGGCCTCCGTCCACGGGTACGCCGCCGCCTCCTCGACGGTGGGCAGCGGCGCGATCGGCGAGGCGCCGTTCAGCCGCAGCACCGGGAACAGCGCCGGCGCCGCCAACCGGCGCGCCTGCTCCGAGGTCTCCCCGCACACCGTGTAGGCGGTGACGATGGTGTGCGGCCGCTCGGCCCGGGCCGAGGGCCGGAAGCTCTCCCGGTACGCCCGCAGCGCCTCCTCGGTGCCGCGGGAGTTGAAGAAGTGGTGCGCGAACGCGTACGGCAGCCCGCGCCGGCCCGCGTCCACGGCGCTGCGCACACTGGCGCCCAGCAGCCACGGCCGGGGCGGCTGCGGCGGCTC
>NZ_JAIY01000009.1:126172-126684 GCF_000710405.2 Kitasatospora sp. MBT66
GTAGACGTGCCCGTCCGGGAAGCCGCCGTCGACGAAGGCGAGCAGTTCCTCCAGCGCCGCCGGGAAGTCCTCGTCGGGCGCCCGGCGCAGCGCGTGGGAGAGCACCGGGTCCGCGCCCGAGCGGCCGATGCCCAGGTCCACCCGGCCGGGGAACAGCGCGGCCAGCGTCCGGAAGGACTCCGCGACGGCGTACGGCGGGTGGTTCGGCAGGATCACCCCGCCCGCGCCGATCCGGATCCGGGTGGTCCGCTCGCCTAGCGCGGCCAGCAGGACCGCCGGGACGGAGCCGGCGATCCCGCGCGAGTTGTGGTGCTCGGCCACCCAGAACCGGGTGAAGCCCAGCTCGTCGGCGGCCGCCACCAGCCGGCGGGTGCCGACCAGGGTGTCGGCGGGGCGGCCGGCGGAGTCGACGGACGATATGTCGAGGACGGACAGCGGGACGGTCGGGGAACTGCTGCTCATTGCGGGGGTGCTCCTTACTCGGGGTGTCACGCGTACCAGGTGGGGCGGGG
>NZ_JAIY01000009.1:126880-145001 GCF_000710405.2 Kitasatospora sp. MBT66
CCGCGACCCGGACGGCGTGCCGGCCGCGCTCCTCCTCGGTCACCGTGCGGCGCCGGGCGTGCAGGGCGTCCGCCTCGGCGCCGACGGTGTCGGCGAACGCCTCCACCGCCCACAGCGAGGAGGCCAGGGCGCCGTGGTGCCGGGCCGCGTCCGCGGCGGCGGCCTCGGTCAGCGGCGCCTGCGACCACTGCTCGCGGGCACGGGCGGCGGCGGCCTCCAGCGCGCCCCGGGCCGCGCCGATCAGCGCGTTGGCCTGGGCGAGCTGGAAGGCCGGGGTGAGGAAGGTGTTGTAGACCCGGGGCACGAAGGTCTTGTCGACGTGGCCGAGCGCCCCGGTCCACGGGATGTTCGCGCCGTCGGCGACCACGGTCCCGGCCGCCAGCGACCGCAGCCCGATCTCCTCGGCGCCGGGCTCGAAGGACAGCCCCACGTGCTCGCTCATCGCGAGCGCGCTGATCGGGGTGTCGCCGTCCTCCAGGAAGCCCTCCAGGATGGTGATGTCCGACACCGGGTGGCCCAGGGCGCGCTCCAGCCGACCGTGGAACAGCATCTCCAGGCCGGTGTCCTGGATCACCAGGGGCGCCGAGCGGGGCTTGGAGGACCCGCTGAAGAACCACCGGGCCCGGGCCGACACCTCGCCGATGTGCTGGATCTTCTCCTCGGTGCCGATGAACTCGGCGATCGACACCCACACGTAGTGGTGGGCCAGCAGTTCGCCGACCGAGGCGTCGGCCGCCGCGACGGTGCGCACCACCCGGAACGCGGTGGACCAGTTCTGGCCGCCCCCGCCGTGCTCGACCGGCCCCAGCAGGGTCACCAGGCCGGTGTCCTTCAGCAGCTGGATCTCCCGCACCGGCGGGGTGCCCTCGCGGTCGCGCCGGGCGGCGCCGGGTGCGAGCCGCGCCGCGACCTCCTCGGCCCGCCGCAGCCACAGCTCGGCGGCCTCGGGGGCGGCGTCCGTCGTCGTGTCAGTCATGTCTCCCACTTCGGTACGTGCTCGCCGTCCTGCCCGGCGGCGTGTTCGGTGTCCTGTTCCGGGGCGTCGTCGTGGCCGGTGACGGCCGCGCCTTCCGTACTGCCCGTGCCTTCGCTACTGCTTGCGTCCTCCGCACTGTCCGCACGGTCCGCGCCTTCCGTGCCGGGCAGCCGCAGGACGGCGTCCAGCAGGGCCCGGGTGTACGGGTGGGCGGGGGCCTCGAAGATCCGCTCGGTCCCGCCCTCCTCGACCACCGACCCGCCGCGCATGATCAGCACCCGGTCGGCGACCTGCCGCACCACGGCCAGGTCGTGGGTGATGAACAGCAGGGCGATGCCCCGCTCGCGCCGCAGCCGGTCCAGCAGCTCCAGCACCTGCGCCTGGACCGAGACGTCCAGCGCCGACACCGGCTCGTCGCAGACCAGCACCTGCGGACCGCACGCCAACGCCCGGGCGATGGCCACCCGTTGGCGCTGACCGCCGGACAGCTGGTGCGGCCGCCGGGAGAGCAGTTCGGCCGGCAGGCCGACCTGGTCGAGGAGTTCCGCGCACCGCCGGGCCCGCTCGGCGCGCCGCAGTCCGGGCAGCGCCTCGCCGATGATCCGCGCCACGGTGAACCGGGGGTCCGCCGAGGCGTACGGGTCCTGCTGGACGAACTGGATCGCCGAGCGCCCGGCCCGGCGCCGCCGCTCCGGCAGCGCCGACCAGGGCCGCCCGTGCAGCAGCACCTCCCCGGCGTCGGGACGGGACAGACCCATCGCGACCCGCGCCAGCGTGGTCTTGCCCGAGCCGGACTCGCCGACCACGCCCAGTGCCTCGCCCGCCCGCAGGGTGAACCCGACCTCGTCGAGGGCCCTCGGCCCGCCCGGGGCGAAGGACTTGACCAGCCCGCGCCCGGTCAGCACCGGGGCCGCCTCTTCCGCGTCCGGTGCCCCGGCGTCCGCTGCCTCCGCGTCCGCTGCCTCCGCTACCCCGGGCGGGGCCTGGGCGGGACGGGCCCGCGGGCGGCCCGAGGGCACCGCGTCCAGCAGCATCCGGGTGTACGGGTGCTCCGGGGCGGACAGCACCCGGCCGGCCGGCCCGCTCTCCACCACCTCGCCCCGCCGCAGCACCAGCACCCGGTCCGCCAACTGCGCCACCACCGCCAGGTCGTGACTGACCAGCAGCAGTCCCCGGCCCTCGTCCTTGAGCCGGCCGAGCAGTGCCAGGATCTGCGCCTGGACGATCGCGTCCAGCGCGGTGGTCGGCTCGTCGGCGATCAGCAGCGGGGCGTCGGCGGCCAGCGCCGAGGCGATCAGCGCGCGCTGGCGCAGCCCGCCGGAGAGCTGGTGCGGGTACTGGGTGCGGCGGGCCTCCGGCTCCGGCACGCCCACCGCCGTGAGCAGTTCCACCACCCGGGCCTCGCTGTCCGGGCCGGCGGTGCCGCCGAGGCGGGCCGCCTCGGCGATCTCGGCGCCGACGGTGCGCAGCGGGTCCAGCGCGGTCAGGGCGTCCTGGAACACCATGGCGACCCGCCGGCCGCGCACCGCCCGCCACTGCCGTTCGCCGAAGCCCGCGGTGTCCGCCCCGGCCACTTCCAGGGTCCGGGCGGAGACCCGGGCCCTGGCGCCCGCCAGCCCGATCAGGGAACGGGCGGTGACGGACTTGCCCGAGCCGGACTCGCCGACCAGCGCCACGCACTCCCCGGCGCCGACGGCCAGCGACACCCCGTCCACGGCGGGCCGCGGCGCGCCGGGGAACGACACCCGCAGCCCCTCCACCCGCACGAGCGGCACCGACGGGCCGGTGTGCCCGGCCGCCGCCTTCGCCGCGGTCGCTTCCGTTGTCGTCGTCGTCATCGCACCGCCCTCGACTGCAGCGAACGGCCGATCAGCGTGGTGCAGACCACCACGACCGAGACGGCCAGGCCCGGCGAGATCGAGATCCACCAGGCCGTCTGGAGAAAGTCCTTGCCGTCGGCGACCATCGAGCCCCAGTCCGCGTCCGGCGGGACCGGACCCAGGCCGAGCACACTGAGCCCGGAGCCCGAGATGATGGCCGAGCCCAGCCCGATCGAGGCCAGCACCACCAGCGGGCCGCCGACGTTCGGCAGCACGTGCCGCAGCACCGACCGCCAGGCCGGCACCCCCAGCACCCGCGCCGCCTCCACGTACTCCGAGCGCAGCACCAGCCGTGCCTGGCCGCGCACCAGCCGGGCGTAGTGGGGCACCCCGGCGACGCCGATGGCGATCGCCACGTTGACCGTGCCGCCGCCCAGCAGCGCCACCACCACCAGCGCGAGCAGCAGTTCGGGGAAGCCCAGCAGCACGTCCACCACCCGCATCAGGGCGAAGTCCACCTGCCGTCCGCCGCAGCCGGCGACCAGACCGAGCAGCGCGCCGCCGCCCACCCCGATCACCGTCGCGCCGACCGCGATCAGCAGCGACAGCCGGGTGCCGTGCACGAGCCGCGACCAGACGTCCCGGCCGAGCTGGTCGGTGCCGAGCCAGTGCTCGGCACCGGGCGGGCGCAGCGCCGCCGCGACGTCCGTCGCCTCGGGGGCGTGGGTGGCGAACACCCCGGGGAAGACCAGCACGAGCGCCACCGCGGCCAGCAGGACCAGCGGTGCCAGCCGGGCCGGCGAGCGCAGCAGCGCGCCCCGGCGGGCGCCGGCCGCGGCCGGCCGGTCGAGGAGGGCGGTCACGGTGCTCATGCCGGACCTCCCTCGCGCAGCCGGGGGTCGATCAGCGGGTGGAGCACGTCCACCAGGGTGTTGATGACCACGAACGCCGCGCTGGAGATGACCACAAGAGCGCTGACCACCGGCAGGTCGCGCGAGCCGACCGCGTTGGCCAGCACCCGGCCCAGGCCCGGCCGGGTGAAGATGTTCTCCACCAGCACCGCGCCCCCGAACAGGCTGCCCAGCACGAAACCGGACAGCGTGGTCAGCGGCAGCAGCGCGTGCCGCAGGGTGTGCCGCAGCAGTACCGCCGTCGCGCCCAGGCCGCGCGAGCGCGCGGTCAGCACGAACGGGCGGCCGTCGGTGGTCTCCAGCTCCTGGCGGATCACCTGGGCGAGCACTCCGGCCAGCGGCAGTGCCAGCGCCAGCGTCGGCAGTACCAGCGCGGCCGGCCCGTCCGCCCCGATCGAGGGCAGCGCGTGCAGCCGGTAGGAGAACACCGTCAGCAGGATGATGCCCAGCCAGAACGACGGCATCGACACCATCAGCAGTTCGGCCAGACCGGCGGCACCGCGCACCGTCCGGCCCCGGCCGACCGTCAGGGCGGCCGCCAGCACCGCCAGCACCAGCGCGGTGACCAGCGCGGACACCGCCAGCTCGACGGTCGGACCGAGCTGGCTGCCGAGCAGCCGCTCGATCGGCTCGTTGAGCTGGTACGACCAGCCGAGGCCGCCGCTCGCCAACTGGGCGAGCTGGCGGCCGTACTGGAGGAGCAGCGGGTCGTCCAGGCCGTTCTCGGCGATCACCTGGCCGCGCAGGGCCGGGGTTGCCGCGGCGCCCGGCCCGATCAGTCCGTCCACGATGTCGCCGGGGGCGAGGTGGAGGGCGAAGAACGTCACCGTGAGCGTCCCCCACACCACCACCAGCCCCGCCGCGAGCCGCCGGGCGACGAACCTGGCCCAGGGCGGCACGTGCCGTCGCGGCGCGAGCCGGGCGCGGTCGGACACCTCAGGCCACCCCGATGCCGTAGAAGTCGGTGTTGGCGTCGACGTCCAGGACCAGCCCGTTCACCTTGCCGTGCCGGGCGACGTCCATGGTGGCGATGTAGGCCGGGAAGGAGTACGCCTGCTCGACGATCTTCCGCTGGACCTTGCGGTACAGCTCGGCGCGCTGCGCGGCGTCCACGGTCGCCTCGGCCTGGTCCAGCCAGCCGTCGATCTCGGCGTCCTTGACCCGGCTGCCGTTCGCCCCGCCGCCCCCGAACTGGGACTTGGAGTGGTAGAGGTTGCCCAGCAGGCTCGGGTCGGAGCCCTGCCAGGCGAAGGCGAACACGTCGTAGTCGCCCTTGCCGGTGCGCCCGATGGAGCCGGCGGAGTCCAGCGGCACCAGCTTCAGCTCGATGCCGACCTGCTTCAGCGCGTCCTGCACGCCCACGTCGAAGGTGTGGTTCTGGGCCGAGACGAAGGTCTGCACGTACGGCTGCTCGGCGGTGAGGCGCTTGCCGTCCTTGGTGCGGTAGCCCTCGCCGTCCCGCCCGGTCCAGCCGGCCTCGTCCAGCAGCTTCTCCGCCTTCTCCTTGCTGTACTCCCAGGCCGGCTTGGCGAACGACGGCTCGGCGCCGGGGGTGGAGGGCGCCAGCGGCCCCCAGGCCTGCTCGTACTCGCCCTGGAAGATGCCCTTGACGATCCCGGCGAAGTCGATGGCGTGCCGGACGGCCTGCCGGGCGCGCGGGTCGTCGAAGGGCGCGCGGGCGGTGTTGAGGTAGTAGGTGTAGGGGACGCCGGGGACCGCCTTGCGGACCACCTGGACGCCGTTCTGGCCGCGCAGTCCGGCCAGCCGGTTGGCGGGTATCAGCTCGGCGGCGTCGACCTGACCGGAGGTCAGGGCGCCGACCCGGGAGGCGTCCTCCTTCAGCAGCAGCACGACGATGCTCTCCAGCTTCGCCTGCCCCTGGTGGGTGGCGGTCGGCGGGGCCCAGTTGTAGTCGGACCGGCGCTTGAACACCGCCTGCTGGCCGGGCGTCACCGACTCGAAGGTGAACGGGCCGGTGCCGACGACGAACGCGCCGCCGGAGGAGAGGTCGCCCGCGTGGTCGCGCAGTGCGACGGGGGAGTGGAAGCCGAGGAAGGTGCTCCCCACCGAGCCGAGGAAGGAGGAGTGCGGGGCGGTCAGGTGGACGGCCACCGTGCGCGGGTCGACCACCTCGGTCTCCTTGTAGGGGCCGAGCAGGCCGGCCGCCCGCTTGGACGCCGTCTTCGCCGCCGTGACGTGGTCGAAGTTCGCCTTCACGGCCGCCGCGTCGAACGGGGTGCCGTCGCTGAAGGTCACGCCGGCGCGCAGGGTGAAGGTGTAGGTGAGACCGTCGGGCGAGACCGTCCACGAATCGGCCAGCCACGGCTTGACGGTCCCGTCCGCCGCGACCGCGACCAGCGACTCCAGCACCGGGCGCAGCAGCCGCCCGGTGACGGCGGTGGACGCGGCGTGCGGGTCCCAGCTGTCGGGTTCGACGGCGGCGCCGTAGCGCAGGGTGCCGCCGCCGCTCTTCGCGGAGGGCGGGGCGGAGGAGTCGGAGCAGGCCGTGAGGACGGCGGGGCCGATGACAGCGGCGGCGGTCAGGGTGACCGGGAAGCGGAGGAAACGGCGTCTGGTGTACATGGATTCTTTCTCGATCCTGCGCGAGAGGGGGGAACGGTGGACGGCGCAGGGCCCGCCCACCCCGCGGGGGAGGCGCTGACGGCCCCGGCCACGGACGATGCGACGAGTCTGCTGGCTCCGTCCGGATCCGAACCCCCTGACCGTCCCCCTATGCGGGCCCTCTTCCGGGGCCCGCGGGTTTGGCGGCGGGATGCTCGCGGGTGTGCTCGGTCGACGGGCTCCGACGTGGTGCGGTGCGGCCCCGGCGGCGCTGCGCGCCGTCAGGGTGGTGCGGCCGTTCCGGGGAGCCTTCCGGAACGGCCGCACGGGGACCGTCAGATCTGCGGCACGGGGGAATCCGCAGATTCGAGGTCCGGCTCGGGGATGCTCTCGGCAGCGGCCGCGGGGCTGCGCAGGAAGAACGCGGCCACCAGGACGCCGACCCCCACGAACACGGCGCTGAGCCCGTAGGAGAGGTGGAAGCCGCCGGTGAGCGCCTCGACCTTGCTGTCGCCCTCGCCGAGCAGCGTCGCGGTGCGGGAGGCGGCGACCGTGGCGAGCACGGCGGTGCCGATCGAGGCACCGACCTGCTGGGTGGTGTTCACCAGGCCGGAGGCGATGCCGGCGTCGTTGGGCGAGGTGACCGACATGGCCTGGCCGATCAGCGCCGGCATGGCCGCGCCGAAGCCGAGGCCGAGCAGCACGAACGGCGGCACGATGTCGACGAGGAAGCTGCCGTCGCTCGGCACCCGGGCCAGCAGCGCGAGCGCCGCGGCCACCAGCAGCAGGCCGACGACCAGCACCCGGCGGGGCCCGAACCGCTGGTTCAGCTTGACCGCGAAGCCCAGCGAGACGATCGCGATGGTGACCGGCGCGGGCAGGAAGGCGAGCCCGGTCTTCAAGGCGTCGTAGCCCAGGACGTTCTGGAAGTACAGCGCGGTGCAGAACTGGTAGCCGAACAGGCCGGCGACCATCAGGACCATGATGCCGTTGGCGCCGGAGACCGCCCGGGAGCGGAAGATGTGCAGCGGCAGCAGAGGCTTGGCCGCGTACGCCTGGCGGACCACGAAACCGGCCAGCAGCGCCAGCGAGCCGGCCAGCAGGCCCAGCGTGCGGCCGTCGCCCCAGGTGTACTCCTCGGCCTTGATGATCGTGTAGACCAGCAGCATCAGACCGCCGGTGGCGAGCACCGAGCCGACCAGGTCGGCGCCCTCGCGCAGCCCCGCTCCCTTCCCGCCGGGCACCACGCTCTGCGTCAGCACGAGCGCCACCAGGCCGATCGGCACGTTGACGTAGAACACCCACGGCCAGCTGAAGCTCTGGGTCAGCACGCCGCCCAGGATCAGGCCCAGCGAGGCGCCGGCCGCGGAGACGAAGGCGTACGCCGCCAGTGCCTTGCCGCGCTCGCCGGCGTCGGGGAACAGGGTGATGATCATGCCCAGGACGACGGCCGAGGCGAGTGCCCCGCCGACCCCCTGGACGAACCGGAACACCACCAGCGCCGTCGAGGAGGAGGACAGGCCGCAGGCCAGCGAGGCGACCGTGAACAGGCCCAGACCCGCGCTGAAGACGCGGCGGCCGCCGAGCAGGTCGCCCAGTCGGCCGGAGAGCAGCAGCAGCCCGGCGAACGCGATGAGGTAGGCGTTGACGACCCAGGCCAGGCCGGACTGGGTGAAGCCGAGGTCGGTCTGGATGGTCGGCAGGGCGACGGTCACGATCGAACCGTCGAGGATGATCATCAGGTTGCCGGTGCAGAGGACCCCCAGTGCCAACCAGCGTGACCTGGAAGGCTGGAGGGACGGCGGGGCTTGCGTGGTCATCGGAGGAGTCCTTCGGGGGAATGGCCGGGGAGGGGCGCCCGGTGGCGCCCGCGCTCCCTGAGGGCACTTCTTGTTACAGCGACCATCCTGTGTGACCATCAAGTCCCACCGTAAGGAGGCACTTTCATGTTCCTGGGGAACAACGATGTGATCGAGGACCTCGAGGAGGCCGACCTCGACGACCCGGCCCCCGCCCGCGAGGCGTGCACCGTCCTGGAGGCGCTCAACCGCATCAGCGGCAAGTGGGCGATCGGGATCCTGCTCAACCTCAGCCACGGTCCGGTCCGCTTCACCGAACTCGAACGGTCCGTACCCGGAATCAGCCGCCGTATGCTCACCCTGACGCTGCGGAACCTCGAACGCGACGGACTGATCGAGCGCACCGTCTACGCGACCGTGCCGCCCAAGGTGGAGTACCGCGGCACCGAGATGGCCGACGAGCTCTACGCCTCCCTCAAGGGCCTCACCGCCTGGGCGGAGCGCCACCGCGACGCCATCGCCCGCTCGCGCGACTCCTACGACCGGGAGCAGGCGGCGGCGGCCGGACTGGGTTGACGGCGGCCGGACGGCGAGCCCGTCCGTGATGCCCCCGGTCGGTGGTGCCGGGTCAGATCCACTTCCGCGCACGGGCCGCGAGCGCGGCCTGGAACCGGTTCGCCGCTCCCAGCCGCCGCATCAGCGTCGAGACATGGCTCCGGTACGTGCGGAGCGACATGTCGAGCTCCCGGGCGCCGACCTCGTCCTTGTCGACGCGTGCCATGGCGTGGAGCACCTGCCGCTCGACCTCGCCCGGCAGTTCCTCCTCGACGCGGCAGGACTGCGACCACTGGTGCTCGAAGAGGGCCGGCAGAAGCCGGGGGCGGTCGGTGCCGGACTCCCCGCTGGTCGCCCGTGGCACCCGAGAGGGTCGCGACGCCGGACCCGCCTACCGGGGCCGACGGTGCCCGGGCCCTTACACTGGCGGCCCGCCGCGTCGTCGGCGGCCGCCCCGCCAGCCGCCTTCCCGAGGAGCCCGCCGGTGCACTCCTGGCTCTCCGAACGCCGCCGCTCGGCCGCGAGCCTGCTGGTCGCGGCCGTCGCGGCGGCCGTGCTCGTCCTGCTGGTGGCGCTCCACGAGGGGGCGGCCCTGCTGTCCGGGGCGGATGTCGCCGTCCTGGTGCTGTTCGCCTATCTGTCGGCCTATCTGACCGCCACCCTGCTGGCCTTCGCCGGTGCCTCGCCGGAGCGGATCCGGGACTGGGCGCGGCGTTCCGAGCGCGGCACCGTCGTGCAGCGCTACCTGCTCGGCAGCGCCCCGGGGCCGGGGGTGTCGGTCTTCGTGGCGGCGGCCGCGCTGGTGGTGTCCCTGGTCTGGCGCCCCGGCCATCTCGGGTCGGCGCTCCTGGTCGGTGTCCGGGTGGCGATCGCGCTCGCGCTGGTCGTCGAGGCCTGGGTGTGCGTGCTCGTCTCCTTCGCGGTCGCCTTCCACGCCGACAACCTGGTGGAGGACGAACGCGCGCTGGAGTTCCCGGGCAGCGGGACCGGCACCGGGGACGGGGCAGAGTCCGCCGTCTGGGCCGACTACATGTACTTCGCCGTGTCCGTCATGACGACCTTCGGCACCACCGACGTCAATGTGACCTCCCGGGAGATGCGGCGCACGGTGGCGGCCAACGCCGTCATCGCCTTCGTCTTCAACACGGTGACGGTGGCGAGCCTGGTCTCGGCGCTCGACCGGGGCTGAGCAGCCCGCACCCCGGCGGCCGGCGGCCGGTCACCTGGCCCAGGCGAGCCGGTGCGCGTCGGCCCCGGCCGGGAAGCGGAGCTGCCCGGTGGTGTCGTGCACCGCCCGCCACACCGCCTCGGCCACGTCCTCCTCGGTGGTGAACAGCTCCTGCGAGGTGAACCCGGCCATCGCCCGGTCGGCCCACTCGGCGTAGGGTGCCGGAACGGAGGCTCCCGCCGCCCCGTCGGCGGTGGTCCGCCGTGCGAAGTTCGTCGTGAGGCAGGCCCCCGGCTGGACCGTCGCGGCCCGGACCCCGAACGGCGCGAGTTCGAGCGCGAGCGACGCGGTGAACCCCTCGACGGCGGCCTTGCTGGCCTTGTACAGCGCGCAGAGCGGCATATGGCCGAGCACCACGCTGGAGGTCACATTGACCACCACGCCGCTGCCGCGCTCGCGGAAGGCGGGCAGCACCGCCTGGGTGGTGGCCATGACACCGAAGGTGTTGGTCTCGAACACCTCCCGCACCCGGGACATCGGCGTCCCCTCGAACACCCCGATCGCCGGGATGCCCGCGTTGTTGACCAGGACGTCGACGGGCCCCGCGGCCTCCAGGGCGGCGGTGATGCTCTCGGGCCTGGTCACGTCGAGCTCGACGACGCGCAGGCTCTCGGAGACCGGGAGCGCGTCCGGGCGCGGCGTGCGCACGGCCGCGACGACCTGCCAGCCCCGGGCGTGGAAGTGCAGGGCGGTCCGCCGGCCGTACCCGGACGACGCGCCGGTGATCAGGATGGTGTCCATCGGGAATCCTCTGCTCGGAAGGGCCGTGTCCGCGGAACTCCGCGCCACGGAAGAGCGACTGGTTCCAGTGAACCGCCCTGACCTGCGGCGATGGAAGAACGATCCTCCCGTCCCCTTGCCCGATCCTCCCGCCGCCGCTCACGGAAGGACGGCCGCCGGGGCGCCCCCGTCCTCCCGCAGCCGGGCGGCGTCCCGGCTCGGCGCCTCGCCGAACTGCCGCCGGTACTCGCGGCTGAACTGCGAGGCGCTGTCGTACCCCACCCGTCGCCCCACCCCGGTCACGTCCCCGGGGTGGGTGGCGAGCAGCAGCCGCGCCTCCTGGAGCCGGATCTGCTTCTGGAACTGGATCGGGCTCATCGCCGTCACCGCCTGGAAGTTGCGGTAGAAGGCGGAGGCGCTCAGACCGGACAGCCTGGCCACGTCCTCGACCCGGAACGGTTCGGCGTAGTGCTCGCGGATCCAGCGCACGGCGCGCGAGACATGGCTCAGCCCCGAGTCTGCGAGACCGAGTTGACGCACCGTCGCGCCCTGTTCCCCGGTGATCAGCCGCCACAGGATCTCCCGCTTCACCAGTGGGGCGAGCACGGCCCGGTCGCGCGGTTCGTCCAGCAGGCGCAGCAGTCGGACCACCGCGTCGAGCAGGGCCTCGGAGGCGTCGCCGACGGCGATCCCCGACGGTGCGCCCGTGTCGCGGGGGACGTCCCCGGGCCCGGCCCGGAGCAGCAGTTCGGCGATCACGGACGGCTCCAGCAGCAGTCCGACGCCCAGCGCCGGCCGGTCGGGTCCGATCCCGGTGAACTGCCCGGTGACCGGCAGGTCGACGGAGGCGACCAGGTACTGCCCGGCGCCGTAGGTGTAGACCCGGTCGCCGAGCGCCAGGCGTTTGGCGCCCTGGGCGATGACCGCGAACACGGTTCCGGACATGGCGGGCGCCGGGAGACCCGGCCGGTCGACCCGGGAGACCAGCACGCCGTCGAGGGCGGTGGTCGAGTCCGGGCGGGCGTGCCGGGCGACCAGGGTGCGCAGTTCGTCGAGGGACATGTGCCCATTCCAGCACCGCCCGGGCCCTTCTTCCCGTCGGCGCGAGGATCGGGCAAGGGCGGGCGAGCATCGCCCTAACGTTCGCGCGGGGCATCCCGGTTGACTGGAACCACCGCACCCCCTCACCGGAAGGACCGCTCCGATGGCCGTCACCTACGGGTTCCACGCCACCATGACCGCCCGCCCCGGCCTCGGCGAACGCCTCGCCGAGCTGCTGCTGACCGGGATCGACCGGGGCAACCCCGGGGCCGACGAGCACTGCCTCGTCTACCTGGTCTCGCGCTCGGCCACCGACCCGGACCGCGTCCACGTCGTCGAGGGCTGGACGAGCGAGGCGGACCACCACCGGGTGTTCGCCGGCGAGCCGGCCCGGGCCCTTCTCGCCCGCGTCGGCGAACTCCTCTCCGGGGAGGCGGAGTTCACCGACCTCGTGCCGGTCGGCGGCAGAGTCGCCGCACACTGACCGCTCCCGTCCCCCGACCCTCCCCCCGAAAGGCCGTACCGACCATGAGCACCGCCCGACCCGCGCTCGACCCCGAACTGCGCGATTTCCTCGCCCGGATGCCCCTGCCGACCGGGCCCGGCTCCGACACCCTGGCCGGGCTGCGCCGCCTGGCCGTGGCCCCGGTCGAACCGCTGCTCGCCCACCGGAGCGTCGAGCGGCGGGAGTTCACCGTCCCCGCCGAGGACGGCACCGGGATCCCGCTGACGGTCCTCGCGCCGGCCGACCACGACCGCGAGGGTGCCGCAGCCCCGTGCGTCTACTGGATGCACGGCGGCGGGATGGTCATGGGTGACCGCTTCTCCCAGCTCGACATCCCCTTGGAGTGGCTGGACGAGTTCGGCCTCGTCGTCGCGACCGTCGACTACCGGCTCGCTCCCGAGCACGAGGGGCAGGTCGTCGCGGGGGACTGCTACCAGGGACTGTGCTGGATCGCAGAGAACGCCGCCGAGTTGGGGATCGACCCCGACCGGATCGTGGTCGCGGGTGCCAGTGCGGGCGGCGGCCTCGCCGCCGGCGTCGCCCTGCGGGCCCGTGACCTCGGCACGCCGGCGCCGGCCGGTCAGATCCTGGTCTGCCCCATGCTGGACCACCGCGGCACCACCGTCTCCAGTCGTCAGTACTCCGGCGTTCCGGGCGTCTGGACCGGGGAGATGAACGCCTTCGCCTGGCGCTCCGTTCTCGGCGCGACGCCCGCCGACGAGGTGTCCCCGTACGTTTCGCCCGCCCGAGCCGAGGATCTTGCCGGTCTGCCCGCCGCCTACCTCGACAGCGGCTCGGCCGAGGTCTTCCGCGACGAGTGCACCGACTACGCCACCCGCCTCTGGGCGGCCGGCGGCGACGCCGAGCTCCATGTGTGGGCCGGGGGTTGCCACGGGTTCGACGCCCTCCACCCCCGGGCGGAGCTGTCGGTCACGGCCCGCCGCACCCGCACCGCCTGGCTCGCCCGGTTGCTGTCCCGGATCTGACCACCGGCCCCGACCCCTGCGGTCACGGCCTTCGGCGGGAAGCGGCTTCGCGCTCGACGACCACGAACTACGGTCCGTCGAGCGCGAATCCGTTCCAGGGGCGGCGGCCGAGGGCCGTCCGGAGTTCGTCCACGGCCGTGACCGCCCCTGGCCGCCCCTGGCCGTCACGTTTCCCGGCTGTCATCGTCCCTGGTTGTTCCCGAACCGGGCCAGGTACTGCTCGGGATCGGCGAAGGCGCGGTCCTGCGCGCCGTGCCGGTGGAGGGCGAGCCGGCCGTCCGGGTACAGGCGGACGGTGGTGGTGGCCGCCCTGCCGGTGTCTCCGGCCCCGTCCTGGTCGCCGTCGGCAACGGGGGAGCGGAGGACGGGCACGTCGGGCGGGAACATCGCGAGGGCCTCGGCGGGCCCGGGCGCCGGGTCGTGGCCGGTCCGGTTGGCGCTGCTGACGTAGAGCACGGGGAAGGCGTCCAGCAGGCCGGCCAGCGGCTGCCAGCGGGCGCCGAACAGCAGCGTCCAGCCGTCCTTGGTGGCCGGTGCCAGCCAGGGCGGCGCCTGCTCGGGGCGGCGCACGGGCGCGAGCACGGTGAGGTGCTCCTCGGCGAGCAGCCGCCGGGCCAGCCGCAGCGCGTCCGGGCCGAGGTCGAGCCGTTCCGTCAGCGCG
This sequence comes from Kitasatospora sp. MBT66, assembly GCF_000710405.2. Classification (NCBI taxonomy): domain Bacteria; kingdom Bacillati; phylum Actinomycetota; class Actinomycetes; order Kitasatosporales; family Streptomycetaceae; genus Kitasatospora; species Kitasatospora sp. MBT66. The sequence continues at coordinate 140,645 of NZ_JAIY01000009.1, forward strand.
TCCAGGGTCCGCGGGTGGTGGGCCCAGAGCGCGACGGCCTGCTCCGCCGGGCGCTGCTTGGCGGTGTTGACGGCCTCGGGCCGGGTGGCGGCGACGACGCAGGTCAGCGGGGCGGGGTTGGGCAGCACCACGGCCCGCCCCCGGGTGAGGGCGGCGCGGACGGCCGCGAGGTCGGACAGTTCGCAGGCGGGGGGCGTCGGCGTCACGGGGTGTCCTCGGCGGTGCTGGTGGTGGTGGTGATGGTGCTGGTGGTGGTGCGGGCAACCCCGACGCCGTCCAGATAGGCGGCGAAGAGTTCCTCGTCGACGACGGCCTCGCCGGTGCGGAACGCCCGGCGCTTCACCCAGGCCGCGGCCGCGCGGGCCCCGGCGGCGTCCAGCCGGTGGCCGAGCCGCTCGGCGACCGCCGTGACGACCCGGGCGCTGGCCAACTGGGTGAGCACGATCCGGGGTTCGACCCCGAGCAGGGCCGTGGGGTCGTAGGGCTGGAACAGCCGGGGGTCGACGAAGGGCGTGCCGGTGGAGATGGTGGCGACCCCGGTGCCGACCACCGGGGTGGTCACCGTCAGCGGTACTCCGGTCTGCTCCGAGACCAGGGCGGCGATGCGCGGCAGCCGGGTGAGGTCCGGTGCCCGCCACCACAGTTCGGCTGCGCGCGCGTCGGCGCCGAGCAGGGCCGCCGCGCGCTCCGGGTCGTGGGCGAGCAGGAACAGCAGCTGCTCGGTGGCTACCAGTCCGGAGCGCTCGGCCAGGCCGAGCCACGAACTGGCTACCACCCGGGCGCCGTTGCGCACGGCCTGGACGGTGTTGGCGAGCCCGAGGCCCAGGTCGTTGTGCAGGTGCGAGCCCAGTACCACCCCGGGACCGGCCGCGGCCGCCACCCGCGCGAACATCTCGGCCGCCTCGCCGGGGAGTTGGCGCCCGACGGTATCGGCGAGGACCACGGTTCCGGCCCCGGCGGCGGTGAACCCGCCCGCCGCTTCGGCCATCAGGCCGTGGTCGGCGCGGGAGGCGTCCGCCAGGCACAGATCGATCGCGACGTCCTCGTCCAGGTCGCGCGCCGTCTTCACCAGGTCCGTGCCGTGCGCCAGCGCCTCGCGGGCGCCCCGGTGCGTCATCACCCGGGCCATCGCCTCGGAGGCCGGGACGACCGCCAGTACCCGGGCGTGCGCGACGCCGCGCACCGAGGCGACCGCCTGCCGGACGTCGGCCTCGGTGCCCCGGCAGACGGCCGCGGCCGAAACCTGTCCCTCGGTCTCGACGGCGACCTGCCGCACCGCCTCGAACTCCTCGGCGCACACGGCGGGGAATCCGGCGGCGAACACCACGTGGCGCGGCCCGTCCGCGCCGAACACCGCGCCGTGCTCCCGGGCGAGCCGCACCCGGAAGCCGCCCGGCATCAAGGTCTTGGCCTGAGCGCCGTCGCGCGCCGACTCCTCCCACACCACCAGGCGGCCTGCCGCCGCCGACTCCCGCACGATGTCCCGCATCGGTGATCCCCTCTCGTCCGGACCGCACCCTACGCCGGGCGCGCTTCGGGGGCGCGGGCGGCTGCTTCCCGTGCGCCTGCGTGCGCTCCCGGCAGCCATAGTTGACGATCCATCAGGTCGAAGAGGGCGGAACATCTGATGGGATGTCAAAGTTCCTGGTTCTCCTGCGAACTTCCATAAGCCCCCTTTAAGCTCCCCTTACCAACGGCGGCTTTCCGCCATACGCGACTCCTATCCGAGGTCGGGGCGGCAGGCCCAACTCCACCATGAGAGCAGGGATGACAACGACACGTGCACAGGAACCGGGTGCCCCGCGCGGCCCGGAACGACGACGGCCGGGGGCGCCCGGCCGCCGGACCCTCGGCGCGGCGGCGGCGCTGGCCGTCGGCATCGGCGCGGTCTCGCTGGTGGCCGCGCCGGAGGCCTTCCCGCAGGCGGGAGACGGCGCCGTGACCGTCCGCGTGGTGCGGGCCGTCGACACCAGCGGGGTGTGGACGCCCGCGCTGGAACCCGGGCTGGCCGGAGTCAGGGTGACCCTCACCGACGACGCCGGCACGAGCATCGAGGGCACCACGGCGGCGGACGGCACGGTGACGCTGGCGCCGGCCGCGGCCAAGCCGACCGGCGGCAAGTACCGCGTCCAGGTGGTGAATCCGAAGCCCGGCAAGCTCTACCCGGCCTTTGCCTCCAAGCAGGGTCTGACCGGCGCGCCCAACCAGCTGAGCAGCAACGAGGAGTTCGTCGACCTCTCCGGCGGCAAGAACGTCTCCTACACCACCGGACTGTGGAGCCCCGGCGACTACTGCCAGAAGAACGCCCCGCTGGTCTCGGCCTGCCAGCCGACCACGCGCGAGGGCGGGGCGCAGCGCACGCTGCTGTCCTTCCCCTACAGCGCGCGCGGCCAGGAGGGCGTGGACGTCAACGCCACCGACCTCGCCACCAACGCCGACACCGGCACCCTGTTCGGCATCGCCTGGAACCGGGCGGACCGCCGGCTGTTCTCCTCCGCCGTGGCCAAGCGCACCACCGACTACGGCCCCGGCGGCGCGGGCGCGATCTACGTGACCGACCTGGCCACGAAGACCACGAAGCTCTTCACCACCGTCCCGAACGCCGGCGCGACCGCCCACGGCGGCGGCACCGACGACGGGTTCCTGGCGGTACCGGGCAAGGAGAGCCTCGGCGGCATCAAGATCACCGACGACGGCAAGGACCTCTTCGTCGTCAACCTCAACGACCGCAAGCTCTACCGCTACGACGCCACCGGGCCCACGGCGGACGCACCGAAGGCCAGTTACCCGATCCCCGACCCCGGCTGTCCGGCGGCCGTGGACTGGCGGCCGTTCGGCCTCGGCCTGCAGGACGGCACCGGCTACCTCGGCGGCGTCTGCTCGGGCGAGTCCACCGGCAAGGTCTCCGACCTGCGCGCGGTCGTGCTGCCGTTCGACCTCGGCACCGGCGCCTTCGCGGGGGCGGTGCTCACGCAGCCGCTGGACTACCCGCGCCAGAGCACCGTCGGCGGCGGGCCCTGCGACGGGGCGGGCTGGTTCCCGTGGACCAACACCTATCCGACCTCGCAGAACGGCAACCCCTGCGGTGCCAGCACCATCGCCAACCCCGAGCCGGAGTTGGGCGAGATCGCCTTCGAGACCGACGGCTCGATGCTGCTGTCCTTCCGGGACCGCTTCGGCGATCGTGCCCCGGCCGGACCGACGCCGGGCTCCGTCGCCGTCGTCATGTCGGGTGGTGACCTCAACAAGGCCTGCCCGGTCAACGGCAGTTACGTGATGGACACCAACAACGGCTGCGGGCTGTCCCCCCGGGGCACCCGGTTCTTCGACACCAGCTGGGGCGGCCACCGCAACACGGCCTTCGCCGGCATGGCCTTCTCCAAGGTCGAGAACACCATCGCGACCTCCGCGTTCGACCCCAACCACACCGCCTTCGGCTACGGCACCTCGTTCCTCCAGCGGAACGGCCAGCAGGACCCGAAGTTCGGCCTGCGGCTCAACCCGCCGGGGGCGGCACCGTTCGGCAAGGGCGCCTCGATGGGCGACCTCGAAGTGCTCTGCGACCAGGCCCCGCTCCAGATCGGCAACCGGGTCTGGTACGACCCCGAGCGCTCCGGCCTCCAACTGCCGGGCCAGCGCCCGGTGCCGGGGGCCACGGTCAACCTGTACGACGAGTCGGGGAAGCTCGTCGGTACCACGAAGACCACCGCGCGCGGCGAGTACTACTTCGACGACTCCAACGTCACCGGCGGCCTCAAGCCGCGCACCAAGTACACCGTCAAGCTCGACAACCCGGCCGACTACGCCAAGGACGGCCCCCTGTACCAGTGGGTGCCCACCACGGCGGACGTCGGCGACAACCACTTCGTCGACTCCAAGGGCGTCGTCCCGGCGGGCGGGCAGTACGTCGAACGTGCCCTGACCACCGGCGGACCGGGTGAGAACGACCACACCTACGACTTCGGGTTCCGGCAGCAGGAGGGCGCGCTGCGCCTGGTCAAGCACGACCAGGACGGCAAGCCGCTGGCGGGCGCGAAGTTCCGGCTGTGGAAGGACACCAACGGCACCGACGGGCTGCAGAGCACAGGCGACAAGCCCGACACCGCGGTGGGCGACCCGTGCACGACCGGGGCCGACGGCATCTGCCAGGGCGCCGGCACGGTCGGGACGTACTACTGGCAGGAGACCAGCCCGCCGGACGGCTACTCCGCGCCGGAGGTGACGGTGTTCGGCCCGCTGAAGCTGACCGCCGACAACCTCACCACCGGGGTCTCGGTGACGGCCGTCAACAAGCTGATCCCGACGCCCACGCCCACCCCGACCCCGACCCCGACCCCGACGCCCACCCCGACACCCA
>NZ_JAIY01000010.1:0-60234 GCF_000710405.2 Kitasatospora sp. MBT66
CCCCGCACGACTCCTCCCCCACCCCACAGCCCTGGCACCCCACCAGCCCCCTCGGCCACAATCACACCGCCCCCACCGGCACAACGGTGATCGCCTTCGCCCTCTCGCCGTCCGGCCACCCATCAAAACTCGCCCCTGTTCGACAATTTGAGGACCAGTCATTTCACTCCTGAATCGACCGGGCCCCACCCCAGGACCCGGCCGACCGGCGGCTACGGCTCCTGCGGTACCGCCTGATGAATCTCGGTGATCGTCGCCGCGGCGTCGAAGCCGAGCACCGGATCCGGCCGGCCGGAGAGCAGGTCGGCATAGAGCGGTCGATAGTGGGCAATCTTCCGTCCGGTCCGGCCGTCGTTGCCGAAGGAAGCCAGCAACTCACCTTCCCTGGAGGCGAATCCGGTCATCGCGGTATGGTCGATCCAGACCTCGACACCGGAACGGCCGAACGCCAGGCAACTCTCCTTACTGCTGGCACCAGTCAGCCAACTGCTGCGCAGGCGGGCGGAGCCGACCTCGCCCCGGGACCGGAAGCCCACCGTGCACCACGCACTCGCGCCGCCGTCCAGGTACTCGGCGGAGGTGAGTCCGGTGAGTTCCACGAAGCGGGTGAGCATGCTGAGCTGGTTCACTCCGGAGTCCGTCCAACTGGAGACGTACGAAGCGAACGCCTCGGCTCCCCGCAGGACGTAGGGGTCGTAGAAGGCGGAGGTGATGGTCGTCACCGGCCCCCATTCGGGGTGCGCCGCGAGCAGCTCCGCCGCCCAGTCCACTTCGGGCGAGAAGGCGAAGTGGTGGGCCGTGAACACGCGGCCGCGCACGTCGACCTTGCCGTCCAGGTCACGCAACGTTTCGAGGGCGGCGCGATCGTGCACCAGCGGCTTCTCCACCAGCAAGCGGGCCGTGGAACGGAGCAGCGTCAGTTCCGTCAGCGCGGCGTGCGTCTCCGTCGGGGTGGCGAGGACCACCAGGTCCGGCCGGTGCTCGTCGAGCGCCCGGGTGAGGTCGCCGTAGTGGGGCGGCGTCCGCCCCCGGAACACCACGGGCTCCACAGGTCGGGGATCAACGGTGAACTCCAGCTGCACGTCCGGCCGTTCGGCGAGGACGGCGAGGTGGGTCCCGGCGATGATTCCGACCCCCACCAAACCGACACGTACCGGCTCGACACGTACCGACTCAACGCGCGCCGGGTTGGCCATGAGCTCTCGTCCCCTCGTCCGATCCGGCCCCGCGCCTCAGGGCCCCGGTGCCTCATCGTCGCGCGGCCACCCCGGCCCACCGGCCCAACGACACGTCCGGACCGTCGACCCACTCGACCCGCGGCTCGTGCTCCATCGCCGTCGGGACCCCCTCGATCCAACTGGTCACGATCGGAACCCAGTAGGTGTTGCCGCCCGACCGGCGGGTTCGCGCGTCGAGTTCGGCCCGGGTGCGGCGGGCCCCGTCGTGGTCGCCGCCGAGGACCCGGAGCAGGACCTGGGCCACGTCGGCCAGGTTGTGACCGCCTCGGTAGCCGATCTCGTCCGCCAGCTGCCGGGTGCCGTCGATCGCCTGGACCGCGGCCCCACTGTCACCGGCCACCGTATGAGCAACCGCCTCGGCAGAGCGGACCTTGACCAGTTCGACCGGGTTCGGCACCAGGTCGAGCAGGTCCCGCGCGCGGGCCGCCGCATCCGACACCGCCGCAGTGTCGCCGGACCAGCACACGGTCTGCGCCAGATTGGCCAGCGCCTTCGCCTCCGCCGCAGCCAGACCCTCCCCCCGGGCCAGGCCGATCGCCTCCCCGTACGCGGCACCCGCCTCGTCGAAGCGAGCGTTGACCCGCCAGATGTGCCCGATCAGCCGGAGTCGCTCGCCCTCGTCCTCCGGCCCACGGCTGCGCTGCTCCCGCAGCGAGTCCAGGGCGGTTCCGAACCGCCCGTTGAGGTAGTCGAAGTCGCAGAGCCAGTACCGGGCCACCGCGTCGAACTCGCCCCCCGCCAGGGCACGGTAGATCTCGGCCGCCCCGATGTAGTCGCCGTGGTTGCGCAGCGCGTGGGCGAGGTGGATCCGCACCAGCTGCGCGGTCGGACTGCCCGACGGCAGACCTTCTCCCGCGGCGCCGAGCACCTCGACCGCCTGCGCGGCACGGCCCGTACGGCGCAGCTGGACACCCCGTACGGCAGCACGAACGGCCCGGTACTCCGGTGTCCCGGTCCCTTCGACGGAGTGCCCGGTGCCCAGCTCCGACCACTGGCCCGCCTCGATCAGGCGCTGCGCGACCCGGGTCATCCAGTCCTCGAAGACCCCGTGTGCGGCCGAGAGCTTGAGCCCGGCTTCCAGCGCCTGGGCGAGGGCGACCCGCCCGGTACCCGGACCGAGGCCCTTTCCCAGCCAGGAGAGCAGTCGGGCCGCGACCTCGCTGCGGTCGCGGTCGGACCAGCCGTCCGGGAGGGTCCGGTCCGCCTCCCCGATGGCGTGACGGAGCGCCGCGTGCAGGGCGTACGGCAGCGCGTAGGCGTCGTCGTGGGTCAGGAACGGCCGGCGCAGGAACCGGGCGACGCTGCCGTCGGAGACACCGGGCTGTCCGGCCCGCAGCAGCTCGGCACCGACCCGGTCGGTGAGCGCCGCGGTCCGGACCAGGTCGCGTTCCTCCCGGGGCAGGTCACGGATCGACCGGGTGGCCACCGCCGTGAACGAGCCGCCGAAGTCGTCGGGCGACGGCTGCCCGCGGCGGGCGAGGAGCGCGACGAAGTGCGACACCGACAGGTCCAGGTACAGGGGCAGCCCCTGCCCTCCGGAGATGATCCGCCGACGGACCTCGTCGGGCATGGCCGGTCGGCCGTCCCGGACGAGCGCCTCGCGGAGGTAGCTGTCGGCGTCGGAGTCCGAGAGGTAGCCGACCAGGTGCTGGCGGGGTTCCACGGTGTCGTTGCTGAAGTGCAGGTTGGGCCAGCTCTGCGGGCCGGTGAAGTCCAGCTCGCCGCCCGCGCCCGTGTCGGCCCAGTCGATCCGGTTCCGACCGGTGATCACGAACAGCACGTTGGGCATCAGATAGGCACAGCGCTGGATCAGACGCTCCACCGTGCGGTCGGCGCGCCCGTTGACCACCTCGAAGGTGTCCAGGAACACGCACACCGTGGGCCGCCGGGCCGGCCGGCCCCGGTGCGGAAGGCGGTCGAGGTCCCAGGCGAGCAGGTAGGGGAAGTAGGAGAGCGTCTCGTAGTCCGCGTCGGCCTCGACCAGTTCGGCGAACAGCTCGCAGTCGGCAAGCAGCCGCCCCTCGCGCACCCGGTCCCGGACGGCGCGGTAGGTGGCCAGGGCGGCGCGGTGCGCGAGTCCGGTCAGCCCGCCGAGCCCGGTGGGGTCGACATCCCGCACCGTCTCCGCGATCTGGTCGCCGAGCCCGACGCTCCGGGAGGCCCGGCGCAGCGCCGGTGAGGAGTCGAGGAAGTCCTGCAGGGGTTCCCCGGGGTGCGCGCGGGCCCAGTACGCGGCGAGCGCCAGGTCGAACGCCTGCCAGCGACTGCCCAACTGCCCCAGCCCTGCCCGCAGGCGCAGCAGCAGGCCCTCGATGTCACATGCGCCGTCCTCGGAAAGGTCGACGCGTACGGCCACGACATCGTCGCGCCCCTCCGCCGCCGCGTCCGCGAGCAGCCGACGCTCCAGCTCGTGCGAGAGCGTCGTCTTGCCTATGCCGCCGACCCCGTACAGCGTCAGGACGTTGCGGCGCCCCTGCGCCCGGTCCATCACCGGCGAGACCTCGGCCTCGTCCAGCGTCCGGCGCAGGCCCGCGACAGACCGCTCGAAGGCGGCCACCTCGTCGACCCGGTTGGTGAAGACCTGCTGCGCCGTCACGGTGGACGACAGGCCGCTCATGAACACGGCCCGAAGGTTCACCCGTGCCATTCCGCCTCCTTCTTCGCGCCGCCAGGGCGGGTTTCCGATTCGCATCGCGTGAGGAGCATCCGACTTGAGATCCTGTCAGTTTCTCGTGCGGCAACACAAGAAGCCTCCCTGACCGGCGGAAATGCGGCTGGAGGCACCGATACTGTCCGGCGGGCCTCTGGGCCTCCAGGGATCGCCGGGCCTCGTCAGGACGGCCTGACGGCAACCGCCCGGTCGCGCGCAGGTGTTCTGCGCGCGACCGGGCGGTGAGGGTGCATCGGCCGACCGGCGGCCGTTCAGGTTGTGCGGGCGGCGGTCACCCGAGGCGCACCGAGGCCTCGCCCGGGGGCGTGCCGCATCGGGCACGCCCCCGGACCGGTCCGCTGGGGTCCGACCGCCGCCTCAGTGTGCGCAGGCCCACCCGGCGCCGGCGGTGGCGGCGTCGGCGAGGGTGCGCAGCTTGGCGACCGCCTCGGCCGGGTCCTGGGCGCCGTACACCGCGGAGCCGGCGACGAAGACGTCCGCGCCGGCCTCGGCGCAGCGCTCGATGGTGCTCGCCGAGACTCCGCCGTCGACCTGGAGCCACAGTTCGAGGCCGTGCTTGGAGATGAGCTCCCTGGTCCGGCGGATCTTCGGCAGCATGATGTCCAGGAACGCCTGGCCGCCGAAGCCGGGCTCGACGGTCATGATCAGCAGCATGTCGAGTTCCGGCAGCAGGTCCTCGTAGGGCTCGATCGGCGTGGCCGGCTTGAGCGCCATGGACGCGCGGGCGCCCTTGGCGCGGATCTCGCGGGCGAGCCGGACGGGGGCGGCGGCGGCCTCGACGTGGAAGGTGACCGAGCCGGCGCCCGCCTCGACGTACTGGGGTGCCCAGCGGTCCGGGTCCTCGATCATGAGGTGGCAGTCGAGCGGGATGTCGGTGGCCCGGGCGAGCGATTCGACGATCGGGACGCCGAGGGTCAGGTTCGGCACGAAGTGGTTGTCCATCACGTCGACGTGCAGCCAGTCCGAGCCCCGCACGGCCTCGGCCTCCTGGGCGAGGCGGGCGAAGTCCGCGGACAGGATGCTGGGGTTGATCTGCGCCATGGGGCCTGTTACCTCTTCTTGCCTGCGTGCCGAGGGTGTTCGGAGTCCCGGGGAGTCGGGGCCCGGCTGGTCCGGGCCCGGCACCCGGGGGTCCGGGGCGCGCACGGGGCGCACCCGTGCCCATCATCCCTCGCGCCGTCGGGGGCGTGTCACCAGTGAGACCTCCCCGTGACCGTCATCACACCGGGGGCAGGGTTATCGTGACGGCCACCGTGGTCATCAGGCCTGTACGACACCGCACCCCTCCCCCTCGCGCTCCCCGCGCCCCTTCGAGGAAGGTCCTCCGTTGGCCGATCTGGTCCACCCCGCCCGCGCCCTGTGGTGGCTCTTCGAACCCGTGCACGCCGTCACCTACTTCACCCCCGAGGGCCTGGCCGCCTTCGAGGAGGTCGGCCTGCGCGGCGTCGCCCGCAGCTACTTCGGCGGCCGGGCCGCCCCGCTCGGCGCGGTGGACGCCCCGCCGGTGATCGCCGCGTTCTTCAACTTCGCGCCCGCCCCGATCGAGCGCGCGCTCCCGGCGATCTGGAAGCTGGCCTCCCCGGAGGCCGCGCTCGCCGCCCGGATCGACGGCGCCTCGGCGGCCCTGGAGCGGCTGCTGGAGCACGTCGACCCGGCCCAGATCGAGCTGGCGGCGGACCTGCTGGCGGACGCGGTCACCCGGTTGGACTGCGCCGGCCGGGTGCTGGCCGCCGCCAACGCCGCCCTCCCCAGCCCGTCCGACCCGCACGGGCGGCTCTGGCAGGCCGCGACGGTGATGCGCGAGCACCGGGGTGACGGCCATGTCGCCGCCCTGGTCGCCGCCGGCCTGGACGGCTGCGAGGCGCTGGTGGTGCGCTGCGCCCTGGACGTGCGGCGCGAGGCGCTGCAGCCGGTGCGCGGCTGGACGGACGCGGAGTGGGACGCGGCGACCGCCCGGCTGGTCGAGCGCGGCTGGATCACCGAGCGCGGCACCATCACCGAGTGCGGCCGGATCCGGCACCAGGCCCTGGAGGCCGCCACCGACCTCGCCGCCGCCCGGGTCTGGGAGCACCACCCGCGCGCCGAGCTCGACCGGCTCGCGGCGGCACTCAAGCCGATCTCGGCACTCTGTCGCGCCGCACTGCCCCCGATCAACCCGATCGGCCTCCCGGCGACCACCACCGCCTGAGCGGCGAGAGCCATCGCTTGAGCGGTGGCGGCCCCCGCGGAGGGAGTCCGCGGGGGCCGCCGTCCTTCACTCCGACGTGTCCGCCGGGGTCGCGGCAGGTTCCGTCCCTTCCGGCCCCTCCCGGCCCGGCCCCTCCCGTCCCGGGTCCGAGCGGAAGGCCAGCCGCTGCCTGGCGCTGCGCCCCCGGCCCTCCACCGGCAGCACCCCGCTCGCGCCCGCGAGCCCGAACGGCGGCATGTCGAAGTACACGGACTCGTAGCCGCCCTCCGGCACGATGTACGCCTCGTGCCAGAGGCCGACGTGCCCGCGCATGCTGCCCTTCTTGAGCTTGTTGTTGGCGATCTTCCAGACCCGGTGGTGGAAGGCGTCCGGCGCGGTCGCGTAGGCGTAGAGCTTCTCCTCTGACTCCCAGTACTGGACGGCGTAGTAGGTGCGCGGCGAGGCGGTCAGCAGGACCTTCCCGCGCAGGCCGCGTTCCGGTTGCCGGCCCAGCTCGTGCAGCATCCGGAACATCGCCAGCAGCATCGGGAACCACTGGTGGACGGCCCAGAACCGGTTGATCCGCATCCCGATGAGCAGGACGACCGTATCCCCGGTGGCGGCCGCGGTGGTGAAGCCCGGAGTCGGTTTCGCGAACACGTCTACCCCCAGCCCTGTCGGCTCTTCCGACCCTCCCGCCCCTTGGGCTACTCGCGGGTAGAGGTCGATGTAAGCGGTGATTACATCAGCGCGCACCGACCCGGTCAACCCTCCGCGCACGCGAAGTCCCGTCCGCGAAGTTCCCTCCGCTCAGCGGGGGTTGGCGATCCCCCGGCCGAAGGTGTCGAGCACCTGCGCGGCCACCTCCTCCGCCTTCTCGGCCGGCAGGTACCCGTCCAGGATCATCTGCGCCAGCCCGTACACCAGCGCCTGACCCGCGAACCCCACCAGCTCCGGATCACCGGGCCGCAGCAGACCCGCCGCCTGGTCGGCGACGATCACCTCGGTGTACGCGCGGTCGATCCCCGACAAGCGTTCCCGCAGCTCCGGTTGCGGGGCCGGCGCGAACACCCGCGAGCGCACCAGCGCGAACCGGTGCGGGTGCCGGACGGCGTACCGGACGAAGCCCAGCCCGAGCGCCCGCAGCACCGCCCGCCGGTCCCCCGACCCGCCGCCGGCCCCCTGCTCCCGTGCCCCCGTCGCCGCCGCGACCTCGGCCCGCTGCCACGCCTCGAAGTCCGCCAGCACCCGGTCCGCCACCGCCGTCAGCAGCGCCCGCCGGTCCGCGAAGTGCCGGAACGGCGCCCCCGCCGACACCCCCGCCCGCCGCGCCACCTCCCGCATGGTGACCTGCTCCTGCCCCACCTCGTCCAGCAGCTCGAACGCCACCCCGACCAGCGCCTCGGGCAACGCCCCGTGGTGGTAACTCCCTCGCCCCGAGGGCCTCTCCGTCATGCGGGAAGTGCTATCACACCACCGTCAGCCGGCGCCGACGATCACCGCGTCCACCACCACCGGCGGCTCCAGCAGGTGCCGCAGCACCGCCGCGGGCACCGCCGGATTCCGGGCCGCCTCCTCCGCCGTGCGCACGTCCGCCAGGAGCCCGGCCAGCACGGCCGCCGGCACGCGCGGATCCCGGCGCGCCCGGCACCGTACCCACGGGTCCTCGTCGTCCAGCAGCCGTTGCACCGAGCCCACCGACAGCCGGGGATTCTCCAGGGCACGCGCCCGGACCCCCGCGCCCTCGTCACCGGCACACCGCTCGACCAGGTCGTCGGACGCCGCCGGATCGTCCGGCGCGAGCCACCGCAGCTGCGGGTCGGGGTCGTCGGCGAACCGGAGCAGGCCCACGCGCGGGAAGTTCGGGTGGTCCCGGACACGCCGGATCCCGCGCGCCCACATCTCCAGCAGCAACTCGGCCGGCGCCTGGACGCAGTTCTCGGCCAGCAGCAGACGGACGACGAAGTCCTCGTCCCGGGCGAGGACTTCGACGACGTCCGACGGTAGTTCCCGCACCTGCGCGACGCTGCGCCGCAGCACCGGGTGCGTGGACGCGGCGCAGCGCCGCATCTCCGCCGCGTCCCGCCGACGTTCCGACACCCACGACGGGGGCGCGTACCACCCGCTCGGGTCGAGGTCGAGACCGACGACGATGCCGGCACGCTCGGCCTCGTCCAGCTCCGGCCGCAGCGAGACCTCGAACCGGACGGCCTGCTCCCCGTCCTGCGCGAGCACCGCGACCAGGTCCGCGTCCAGCCGGGGGTTCGCGGCCAGGGCCCGCCGTACCGCCGGCTCGGCGCGGGTCAGGGTTACGGCCAGCTCGCCCGTCAACAGGCATGTCCCCACGATCCGCAACCGGTCACCCTCTTCGAGACCGACCGTCAACGCCCCGAACTCCTCCACCCCCAGCGGCTCGACGGCGTACCGGGCCAGCACGGCCTCCGCCCGGACCCCGGAGTGCCGGTCCGCCGGCAGAGCGGCCCGTGCCGCCGCGTCGAGGTGCGGCCACGCGCGCCCGACCACCCGTGCCCGCACCGCCCCGCTCGCGTCCCCGAGCAGGGCGGTCAGGTGTTCCTCCGACAGATCACGCCGACAAGCGATTTCCTCGCGGACCGTGACGCTCGGGTCCGCCACGAGGCGATCGACGTCCGCCGCGTCCAGCGCCAGGTCCGGTCCACCGGAGTGCAACACCAGCAGCCGCACCCCGGTGCTCGCGTCACGCAGGAGCCGCTGCCGCTGCGCCCCGGTCAGGTCGGTACGCTCCGCCGCCCGCGCCCGCACCCGCGCCGAGGGATGCGCGATCCACGCGTCCACCAGCGCTTCCGGCAACGGCTCGCACGTCAGGTGATTCAGCAGCGGGTCCTCCTCCTCCAGCTCCGTCATCACCCGCACCCGCAGCTCCGGCGGCGCCGCGGGATTCAGCAGTGCCCCGTTCCGCCAACGCTCCCGCAGCGCCCCGGTGACGCCCTCCGGCCGGAGTACCCGCGCCCAGCAGTCCGCGAGCGGTGCTTCCCCGTCCGTCGGCGTCACGTCCGTCACCGTCACGTCCGTCACCGTTCCCCTGCCTCGCCCCACCGCGGGGTGCCCCACCAGCAGGTCAGTGCGGCCTCCAGCTCCTGCCGGTCCTCGCCGGCCCAGACCACGTGGCCGTCCGGACGGAGCAGCAGCGCGGGCACGTCCACCCCCGGGTCCCCGTCCTCGTCGTCGACGATGTCGGCGACGACGTGGTCGACGCGGTCCGCCCATCCGTCGACCGACAGCCGTCCGCCGTCGGTGCGGTCGAGGAGCAGGCCCCGGCCGGTGTGCATCAGGCCGTAGAGGCGGCGGCCGTCCGACAACGGGACGTCGCGCAGGCGGCGGCCGAGGAGTTCGTGGCCGCCGTCCTGGTCGCCCGCACGGCCTGCGCCGACGTCGTAGCGCACGTCGACCGCGGTGATCATGCCGGTGATGTAGCGGTTGACCTCGTCGAACTCCATCAGCCGCGTGAGCAGTTCGCGCAGTGCGGTCGGCCCCGGCGCGGCGCCGAGCAGGGTCATCTGCGCCCGGGTGTTCGTCAGCACCCGGGCGCCGACCGGGTGGCGCTCCGCGTGGTAGCTGTCCAACAGGCCCTCCGGCGCCCACCCGTCGACCTCGGCCGCGAGCTTCCAGCCCAGGTTGAACGCGTCCTGGACCCCGAGGTTGAGGCCCTGCCCGCCGGTCGGCGGGTGGATGTGCGCGGCGTCGCCGGCCAGCAGCACCCGGCCGACCCGGTAGCGCTCGGCCTGCCGCGTCGCGTCGCCGAAGCGGGAGAGCCAGTGCGGCGAGTGCGCGCCGAAGTCGGTGCCCGCGACAGCCCGCAGCCGCGCCCTGAACTCCTCCAGCGTCGGCGGCGTCGACCGGTCCTCGGCCACACCGTCCGCCGGCACGATCATCCGCGCGACCCCGGCGCGGCCGTCGATGTCCGGCGCCACGCCGAAGCGCAGCTCGGTCCGGCGCACCCGCTCGACCACCTCGGCGACCTTCGCCCGGTCCTCGGTGAACTCCAGGTCCCCGATCAGCGTCTCGACCGTGGCCGGCTCGCCGGGGAAGCCCACCCCGAGCGCCTTGCGCACCGTGCTGCGCCCGCCGTCGCACCCGACGAGGTAGCGCGAGCGCAGCCGGGTGCCGTCCGCCAGTTCGACGTCCACCCCGTCCGCGTCCTGATCCAGCCCGGTCACCTCGTGGTCGCGCCGGATCTCGGCGCCCAGCTCGCGCGCCCGTTCCTCAAGGAGCCTCTCGGTGACCGCCTGCGGCGTCGCCAGCCCGTACGGGTGAGCGGTGTCCATACCGTCCGGCCAGGCCGCCATGACGCCGCCGAACAGCCCGCCCACCCGGAACTTCTCGCTCACCGCGAGGAACCGCTCCAGCAGCCCCCGCTGGTCCATGATCTCCACGCTGCGCGCGTGCAGACCGCGTCCGCGCGACTCGGCCGTCCGCTCCGCCAGCCGCTCCAGCACCACCACACCGACCCCGTGCAACCGCAACTCGCACGCGAGCATCAGCCCGGTCGGCCCGCCACCGACCACGATCACGTCCACCGTCGAACGCCCGTCCATCACCGCTTGCCCCGTCCCGCCGTGTCCTGCCATCCACCAAGGGAGACAAAGAAGACCAAACCCCATGAATCAGCCGTTTTCATCCTCGCCCGGTTCAGGTCGGTCATTCTGCGCCACCACCACCCCCTTGCGGCAAGGCCCCCCACTCGCTATAAGTTGAGAGTGGCAACAAGTGGCGTTCTCCTTGTTGCCTTTGCTTTTGCCCCCGCTCCGGACATCGACGGACACCGCCCCCGTGCCCACCCACCGGCGGTCGGCGGGCACGGGGACGACGTGACGGACAGCTTCCGCTCGTCCTACCAGGCGTAGTCCTCCGGAGCGGGCCGGCGGCCCGGGAAGAGGGTGTCCAGGCGGGCGAGCAGGTCGTCGTCGAGCTTGATGTCCAGCGCGTGCACGGCCGCGTCGAGGTGGCCGAGGGTACGCGGGCCGACGATCGGGGCGGTGACGGCGGGGCGCGAGAGCAGCCAGGCGAGGGCGAGGTCGGCGGGGTGCTCGCCGAGTTCGTCGGCGAGGTCCTCGTAGGCCTGGATGCGGTCGCGGTTGGCCGCCAGGATCTCGCCCGCGTGCTGGAGCCCGCCGCGGACCAGGCCGCCCTCGCGCTCCTTGCGCAGGGCACCGCCGAGCACGCCGCTGCGCAGCGGGGACCACGGCAGCAGGCCGAGCCCGTAGTGCTCGACGGCGGGGATCACCTCCAGTTCGATCGTGCGGTCCAGCAGGTTGTAGAGGGACTGCTCGCTGACCAGGCCGAGGAAGTGCCGTGCCTTGGCGGCCTCCTGGGCCTGGGCGATGTGCCAGCCGGCGAAGTTGCTGGAGCCGACGTAGATGATCTTGCCCTGGGCGACCAGGACCTCCATCGCCTGCCAGATCTCCTCCCAGGGCGTGTCCCGGTCGATGTGGTGCATCTGGTAGAGGTCGATGTGGTCGGTGCCCAGGCGGCGCAGGCTGCCCTCGACGGCCCGGCGGATCGCGAGCGCCGAGAGCCGCCCCTCGTTCGGCCAATCACCCATCGGCGCATAGGCCTTGGTGGCGAGCACGGTCCGCTCGCGGCGACCGTCGCCCTTGGCGAACCAGCGACCGATGATCTCCTCGGTGCGCCCCTTGTGGTTGCCCTCGGAGTCGCGGCCGTAACTGTTCGAGGTGTCGAAGAAGTTGATGCCCCGTTCGTGGGCGCTGTCCATGATCAGATGGGCGTCGGACTCCTCGGTGTGCGGACCGAAGTTCATGGTGCCCAGGCAGAGTCGGGAAACGGTGAGGCCGGTGCGGCCGAGGTGGGTGAACTCCATGCGCCCCACCCTCCGCCGCACCGGCCACGCTGTCCAGCACATTCCGCCCCGTGGGAAACGGGTTGCCGGGGTGCGTCCGACTGTGCCGGAGCAGGGGGCGGCGCGGGCCGCGCCCCATGACGGCCGATCGTGCGGCTACGTCCCGTGGGTGGCGAACTTCCGCACCGCGAACGGACCGCAGACCAGCAGCAGTACCGCGCACCACAGCAGGGCCGCCGGGACGGCGTGCTGCATCGGCCAGGCCGCCGCCGGGGCGGACGGGTTGCCGAAGAGGTCGCGCCCGGCCTGGACGACGGCGCTCATCGGGTTCCACTCGGCGACCGCCGCCAGCCAGCCGGGCATGCCGCCGGTGGGCACGAAAGCGTTGGTGACCATGGCCAACGGGAAGACTGCGACCACCAGTTGACCGGCCGCCTCCTCCTTGCCGACGGCCAGGCCGAGCAGCAGTCCGACCCAGGTCATGGCGAACCGGAAGAGCAGCAGCAGCCCGAACGCCCCCGCCGCGTCGGCGGCCCCGCCCCGGATCCGCCAGCCGATGACCAGGCCGACCGCCGCCAGCAGGGCCAGCACCACCACGCTCACCAGCAGGTCGGCGAGGGTCTGCCCGAGCAGCAGGCCGGTCCGGGAGACCGCCATCGAGCGCAGCCGGTCGGTGACGCCGCGCCCGACGTCCCGGGCGGCGCCGACCATGGTCGGCATGATGCCGTTGACGGCCACCATGGCGAACAGCCCGGGCATCAGGAACTCCCGGTAGCCGTCAACGTGACCGGCGTCGGTCGCACCGGACGCGCCGGTCGCGCCGGTTTCGGCACCCGGCACGGTGATGGCACTGCCGAACACATAGCCGAACACCACCACCATCAGCACGGGCACGGCGAGCGAGACGGCCAGCAGCCCGGGCGAGCGGCGGTAGTGGAGCAGGACACGGAGCATCGACGACCACGCGTCGGCGGCCAGGTTGGCGACTGCGGACATCAGGCGACCTTCCTCTCGGCGGAGGCGGCGGTTGCCGCGGCATCGGAGTCCTCGGAGCCGCCACCCCGCATCCTCCCGGTGAGCGCGAGGAAGACGTCGTCCAACGAGGGCGGCCGCACCGCCGCATCGACCGCGACCACCCCCACCGCGTCCAACTCCCGTACCAGCTTGGGCAGCAGCACCGTCACCCCCGGCCGGGACACCACCTCCACCGTCCGCTCGTCCTGGTCCACCGCCACGTCGCCGTTCCCCGCGAGCGCGGACAGGACCACGGCGGCCCGGCCGAGTTGGCCGGCGTCGGCGAGGGTGACCGACACCCGGGTGCCGATCGACTCCTTGAGCCGCTCGGGCGGACCGGTGGCGATGGCGGCGCCGTGGTCGACCACCACGACGGTGTCGGCGAGCCGGTCGGCCTCCTCCAGGTACTGGGTGGTGAGCAGCACCGTGGTCCCGGCCTCGGCCAACTCCTGCACCGCGTCCCAGATCTGCCGCCTGCTGCGCGGGTCGAGCCCGGTGGTCGGCTCGTCGAGGAAGAGCACCGGCGGGGCGGTGACCAGGCTGGCGACGAGATCGAGCCGTCGCCGCATGCCGCCGGAGTAGGTGCGCACCAGCCGGTCGGCGGCCCCGGTGAGCCCGAAGCGGTCGAGCAGTTCCTCGGCGCGGTCCCGGGCGCCCCGGCCGCCGAGGCGGTGCAGCCGACCGAGGAGGTGCAGGTTGTCGCGGCCGGTGAGGCCCTCGTCCACGGCGGCGTGCTGCCCGGCCAGGCCGATGCTGCGCCGGACCGCGTCCGGTTCGCGGGCCACGTCGTACCCGGCGACCCGCACCGTCCCCCGGTCGGGGGCGACCAGGGTCGCGAGCACCCGGACGGCGGTGGTCTTGCCCGCGCCGTTGGGGCCGAGCAGGCCGCAGACGGTGCCGGCCGGCACGGCGAGGTCGAGGCCGCGCAGCGCCCGGGTGGCGCCGAAGCGTTTCTCCACACCGGACATCTCGACGGCGAAGGCGGCGTTCCGGGCTGCCTCGGAACTCTTCGGGATGCCGGTCCAGGCGGTGTCGGACATGGCTCTGCCACTCCCTCACTAGGTACAGCGTACGTAGAAACGAACGCAAGCGCATCGTACTACGTACGCCGTACGTATCTAAGATGGGGAACCGAGGTGATCTACCAGTGCCGTCCAGCGAGCAACCGAGCAGCCAAACCCCCAGCAGCAACACACCCAGCAGTACTCCCAGCGCCAGCCCCAGCGCCGCGCCGACCCCCGGCGAGTCGCCCGAGCTGATCTGGCTGCGCCCCGAGCGCACCGGCCGGGGCCCCCGGCCCGCCCACAGCCGGACCTCCATCGCCGCCGCCGCGATCGTCATCGCCGACGCCGAGGGTCTGGACGCGGTCTCCATGCGCCGGGTCGCGGCCGCGCTCGGCGCGGGCACCATGTCGCTCTACAACTACGTGCCGAAGAAGGAGCACCTGCTCGACCTCATGCTCGACGCCGTCGCCGGTGAGTACGACTACTCCGGCCTCACCCCGACCGGTGACTGCCGCGCCGACCTCCGCCGCCTCGCGTACGAGCAGCTCGCCGCCCTGCGCCGCCACCCCTGGGTGCCGACTCTGGTGATCGCCCGGCCGGGGCTCGGCCCCAACGCCCTGCGCTACACCGAGCACTTCCTCGCCGTCACCGAGCCGAGCGGCCTGGACGGCACAGCCCGCCTGGAGGCGCTCGCCCTGCTCACCGGGTTCGTGTGCCAGTTCGCGCAGTACGAGCGCACGGCGGCGGCCGGCGCCAAGTGGCAGGCGGACCTGGCCGGTTACCTCGGCCGCGCCGCCGCGAGCGGTGAATTCCCGCACCTGGCGGCCGCGTTCGCCACCACCGGAGCAGCGGCCGACAGCCCCGACGCGGTGTTCGACCGCTCGCTCGACCGCGTGATCACGGCCGCCCTGGCCCCGGTGGGAACCGCCTGACGTCCGCTACCGGCGTCGGCGGCTGCCCGGGACGAACATCCAGAGCAGCCAGGAACCCGTGCCGAGCAGGAGCATGTTCACGACGATCTGCCCGGGCGCCTCGCCGAATCCGGTGAACCAGCCGCCGAACTTCACCTCCAGCAGAGTGGCGGTGAGGTACCAGAGGCCGAAGTCCGCGACGACGGCCACGACCCACACGACCGCCGGGTGCCAACGCGGCCGGGGCAACGCGTTGGCCAGTGCCAGTACGCCGGTGATGGCCAACGCCAGCGGTCCGAATCCCCTGACGACGTGGTCGAGGTAGTTCCACGGCAGAACCGTGCCGACGACCCAGATCAGCGCCAGACACCCGATGAAACGCACCAGCACCGCCACCGCGGGACTCGCACCGGACCGCTCCGGCTCCGGGGCCGCCGGCGCCGTTGCCACCATCGGGCTCCCCCACCCCGCCGCCACCGGATCCTGCCAACCCCCGTGCGGGAACTCCCCCGTCGGCCGGCCCGACGCCAGCGGCCCGGGACCGACCTGCGGCGGGATCCGCACCGGCCCCAACGGCACACCCCCGGACATCACCGGCGGCGGTCCGAACGCCCCTCCGACTGCGCCCGCAGCCCCCGCCCGGGCCACCGCCTCCAGCGCCGCCAACGCCTGCTCCGCCGACGGTCGCGCCGCCGGATCCTTCGCCAACAGCGCGCCCAGCAACGGCGCCAGCGCCCCCGCCCGCACCATCGGACGCGGCTCCTTGGTCACCACCGCCACGCACAGCGCGCCGAAGGTGTCCCCGCTGAACGGCGCCTCGCCCTCCACCGCCGAGTACAGCGTCGCGCCCAGCGCCCACAGGTCGTTGGCGGGAGCCGCGGGTCGGCCCTCCAACTGCTCCGGCGCCATGTACGCGGGCGTGCCGATGACCGCCCCGGTCCGGGTGAGCGCCGTGGTGGCGTCCGCCATGTGCGCGATCCCGAAATCGGTGAGGATCACCCGCTCACCCATCAGCAGCACATTGTCAGGCTTGAGATCCCGGTGCACGATGCCCGCGGCGTGCGCCTGCCGGAGCGCCTTCACCATCGCCGCACCGAGCTCCGCGACCCGCGCCACCGGCAGCGCCCCGCCACGGGCGACCGCCGCCGCGAGCGACTCCCCGTCGACGAACTCCATCACGATCACCGGCGCGCCCTCGTACTCGGCCACGTCGTGCACGGTGATGATCCCGGGATGGTTCAGCCGCGCGGCGGCCCGCGCCTCCCGCAGCACCCGCTGCACGAGCTGCTCGCGCTCGGCCTCCGTGACGCCCTGCGGCAGGAGCACCTCCTTCACCGCGACATCCCGACCCAACGTGGTGTCCCACCCACGCCAGACCCGCCCCATGCCACCCTGGCCGATCAGCTCCACGAGCTGGTACCGGCCCCCGATCAGTGCCCCGTTCACCGCTGCCACGCGCCAAACCCTAGCGGCCGCACCACCCACTACTACTGCCGGATCATCAAATCGTTTCCCCCGGCCGCCGACCGCCGCCTACCGTTGGCGCGCCAACAATCCTGTACCGGGAGACGGAACCACCCATGCACCAGCGCCACGACCACCACGGCTGGGCCGACGAAGGGTACGGCGCGGTCGCCGACGCCTTCGCCCGCAACTACGCCGACTTCCCCGAACTCGGCTCCGCCGTCACCGTCCACGTCGGCGGCCGCAAGGTGGTCGAACTGTGGGGCGGCATCGCCGACGAACGCACCGGCCGGGCCCTGGCAGTCCGACACCCTGGTCCCGGTCTTCTCCTGCGCCAAGGCCCTGGTCTCCCTCTCCGCCCACCTGCTCGCCCAGCAAGGGCCGCCTCGACCTGGACGCGCCGATCGCCACCTACTGGCCGGAGTTCGCACGCCACGGCAAGGAGGCGATCACCACCCGCTCGGTGCTCTCCCACCGCGCCGGCATCCCCGTCCTCGACGCCTCCCCGACCTTCGAGGAGATCGCCGCCTGGACCCCGGTCGTCCGCGCCATCGAGGAGCAGCGCCCCCTCTGGGAACCGGGCACCACCCACGAGTACCACGGCCACGTCTTCGGCTTCGCGATCGGCGAGGTGGTCCGCCGCATCACCGGCCTCACCCCGGGCACCTACTTCCGCACCACCCTCGCCGAACCCCTCGGCCTGGACGCCCACCTGGGCCTCCCCGCCACCGAACTCCCCCGTCTGGCCCGCCTTGCCGAGGCCGAGGGCCGCCGCCCGATGCCCGGCCCCGAGCACCTGCTCACCCGCATCGTCACCATGAACGGCGCCCTGGTCTTCCCCGGTCTCGACGAACCGCACGGCTGGAACGACCCCGCCCTGCACACCCTCGAACTCCCCGGCGCGGGCGCCGTCGCCACCGCCACCGGCCTCTCCGCAACCCTCGCCGCCGCCGTCACCGGCCTCGACGGCACCCCGCCCCTCCTCACCCCCGCCACCATCGCCGACGCCACCCGCGAACTCACCGCCGGCCCCGGCTTCCTGGGCTTCGACATGGGCGCCCGCTGGTCCTCCGGCTTCCTCCTCCCCTCCCCCACCTTCCGCCCCATGCTCACCCCCCAGAGCTTCGGCAACGACGGCGCCGGCGGCCAGTTCACCTTCGCCGACCCCACCACCACCCACACCTTCGCCTACACCGCCAACCGCCTCATCGGCCACGCCGACCCCCGCGCCAACAACCTCGTCGCGGCCCTGCCCAGCCCCTGACCTGCAAACAGCACGAAGCCCGCCCGATCGCCACCGGTCGGTGGCGCGGTCGGGCGGGCAGTGCTGTGGAAGGTGACGGTCGGCTACGCCCTCCCGTCACCACGAGCCGGGATCAGGGTGTCCGCTCGGGGACGAGCGTCCACTGCTGGTTGTCCTGCAGCCCGGGGCACTCGTAGATGTCGAGACGGGTACCGGGATCGGTTGCCCAACCGGGAAGTTCCAGGCAGCGGCCCGCAGGGTGGTCACCGTCGACGGTGGCCGGCAGGAAGAGGCGGCCGTCGGGACGCATCGCCCACTTCTGCCCCTTGCCGTCCTCGCACCGGGCGAGGACGACTGCCGTCCCGTCACCGAGACCGCCGTCCTTGGTCGAGAGGCAGTAGCCGCCCGCCCGCACGGTGCCGTCGGTGGCGAGGTTGAACCGCTGGTTCGCGGTCTCCCAGCAGCCCCACAGTGCGACGGTGGCCCCGTCGTGCGGTCCGCCCTCGGCGTCGACGCAGCGCGAGGCGGCGCGGTTGGAACGGATGGAGACCGCGGCGTTCGCGTGGCCGAGGTACTGGAGGGGGCTGAAGCCGTCGACCTTGTTCTTGGTGCCGTCGCTGCTCCGGCCCGGGTAGACAGTGATCACCTTGTTGTTGTCGATCGCCCAGACGTCCGGGAAACCGTCGTTGTTGAGGTCGCCCGCACCGACCTGCGGCTGCGCCGCCGTGGTCCAGTCGGCTCCGGAGAGGATGAGGAAGCCAGCGTCCGGGCGGATCAGGGAGGAGTAGTCGACCGAGCCGTCGGGGTTCCAACCGAGCGCGTAGGAGTAGATGTTGCCGTTGGTGCGGTGGCGCGCCCAGACGGTGGTCTGGTTGACGGGGGTCGTCGTGCCGGGCTTGACGCTGGTGCCGTTGGCGGCACCGGGGCTGAGGAGTTCGTAGTCCGCCCAGTTTCCACTCGTCGTGGGAATCAGAGCAGCAGGACCGAACCTGTCGGCCGTACCGTTGGTTTGGAAGAGGTAGAGGCTGTCGTGTTCCAGGGTGAGGAAGGCGGTTTGGCTCGTGATGATGATGCGAGCAGGGTCTGCCGGATCTCCACCGACAGCCTCGCCTTCCGGGGTCCCGATGGCAGCCACTTGGGAGACGTTGCTCCAGCCGTTCGCGTTGTAATCCGGGCAGGCCGCGCCGGTGCCGACGGCCGTACAGGTGGCCGGACGCCTGAGATAAGTCGGAATGAGCTTGTCGTAGCGCCCGGTCCCGTCATTCGGCACGAGGTAGAGCGCGTTCTTCAGCTCACTCGGCGTGTCCTTGGTGTAATGGGCAACGATCTGGTCGACGGACTGCCCGGACGCAAGGGTTCCGTGATGGCTGATCTGGAAGTCCGACCAGGATGTACCGAACTCCGCGCTGCCCGGGGCCGCGGCAGCCGGGGCTGCCACGGAATTGACCGGGTCGGTGGTGCCGCCGATGATCCGCAGCTCGCCCTTGGCGTCGGTCACGACGATGTCGGGCTTCTGGTCGTTGTCGATGTCTCCGAACAGGGGCTGGGTCCCGGGCTTCCACGGTGCGTAGAAGCTGTACCAGGCAGGCTGGCTGTAGTTGCCCGCGTTGTCCATCGCCCAGGCGTAGACGATGTTGGTACCCCAGTTGCGCGGGGTGAACGGGACCTGTGCGCCGGGTCCGTACGTACCGGGCTGACCGCACGTCCAACCGACGACCGGAGTCGGGTCGGAATTGAATCGCACACACGCGATGCCGGAAGCCTGGAGGCCGTTGCCGGGCGCCGGGTCCTCCGCATTGATGGAAAAGTAGCCGCTGTCACCGGCGTAGCGGGCGGGATGGTCATTCGGAGTGCCGGAGGGCGGGAAGTCCGTGGAGGCAATGCTCAACCGGGGGTTGGTGCGGTCGACCCGAAAGTAGCACCAGGCACTGTTGGGCGAGGTGAGGAGGGTGTCCGTCGCCCGGGCCAGCCAGCCGTACTGGTGACCGTCGGCCAGCGAGCCGACACTGAGTGACGGTCCGGGGTTGTTCTGCGCGCCGCCCCAGCTGCCCTGTTCAATACGGAAGTTGGGATCATTGTCGTCCCACAGGGTGTAGCCGGTGTAGACGTTCTGTCCGGCGGGGGACCAGCTGTTGACGGTCAGGTAGAGGTTCAGGTTGTTGCCGACCCAACCGGGGTTGTCCCACGGGTTGGCGCCGCCACTGGTGCACTCGGCCGTGCTGTTGCTGCTCGCGAAGCCGGGCGCCGGACTGGTGCGCGGGTACCAGACGGTGGGGGTGATGTCGTAGGTGGTGGTGATGCTCGGGTTGCTGGCGATGGCGTGGCGGTAGAGCTTCTCCCACTCGGTGGCCGTCGGGGCTATGCCGATGGTCCAGGTGCTCCAGGTACCGGCCGCGGCCTGCTTCATGATGTCGGTGACGTCGACAGCCAGGGGCCCGGTGCCGGTGATCTTCTGATCGCCGACGTAGGAGCAACCCTCCATCACCACATTGCCGTTGGTGCCGCACGGCTGGTTGTTCCAGGTGGTGGGCTCACCGATTCCCCTCGGTGCCCAGTAGACACCGAGGTCGGTCGGGGTGCCGGGGCTGGAGGCGCCGCTGACCTGCCCGTTGAGGGTCGAGGTGAAGAGGGTGGGCGGGTACTCGGCACCGGGGACCTTGGTGTGGATTGCCGGGTTCACCTTGAACTGGAAGTAGGCACGCTCGCGTCCCTCCTTCTTGCAGTCCTGGGCCGGGTCACTACTGTGGTAGCCGCAGAAGCCAGTGGAGAGATTGGACTTCTTGTTGTAGTTCGGAAAGTCCTTGAAGTTCTCCTGGACCTGGACCGATCCCTCCACGGAGCTGGTGACTGCGGTGAGAGTCGGGTCCAGGTACCAGGGGCCGGCCCCGGAGCCCAGTGCGTCCTGGTCGGGGGTCAGCTCGATGGCACCTCCGGAGACCTTGCTGCCGATCGCGGCGACCTTGGCTCCGTCCCCGGGAGCCTCAGCCGTGGACGGGATCCCATCGACCGGAAGGGAGTCACTCGTGCCGGTCACCGCTGAGGAGGCGAACGCTGCCTTGACCGGGGCCGTTGCGGCGGAGCCCGCCACGGGACGGGATGAGTCCCACTGGAGCGGAGCGGGCGAGCGGAATCGCAGCGTGCCCTTGTCGTCCTTGACGTCGATACCTCCGCGCTCGTCGGAGGTGACCGTCAGTCCCTGCGCGGTGAGCGGGAACCGAAGGATCTTCAGCGCGGGGTTCTCGGCTGCCTGAGCCGTGTGGACCACGATCACGTCGCGCCAGCCGCCGACCGGCAGCGCCGTCAGCTGGAGGTCGATGTCGGGAAGGACGTTGTGGTAAGTGGCGGTCGCGCCGTTCAGCGTGGGGCGGGGCAACGGGAACGGGGCGTCGACAGCGAGCTTCTTGCCGTCGGCGGTCGATACGGTCGCCATCGGTCCGCCGCCACCTCCGGAGAACGCCACCGGGAGGCTCGCCACAGCCGGGCTGACGGTGCCGTCCACGTTCGGCCGCAGCGCGGAATCCAGGTCGAGCCACGTGCCGTCGTGCTTGGTGCGGACGGGCTGCGCGTTGTCCGTGGTCGTCAGCGTCCCGCTCGGGTTCGCCACCGTCCGCGACGCCTGGTCGGTCATCGCCTCGACGACGACCGGCTTACCGGTGGAGCGGGCCTTCGCAACAGCGTCGAGCATCGCCTGCTGGGCGGGCGTCCGCTGTGGCGAGCCGGCCGGAGGAACGAGTGGCGGCACGCCGCCCGCAGGCCCGTGGGAGACCGGCCGAGGCGCATCGGCGGCGAAGGAGACCGGCGCCGTCAGCAGGCCGAGACCGACCAGGCAGCTCGTGCCGAGGGCGATCAGACGCAGACTGCGCCGATGTATGAGCCAACGTGCGAACGGTGGCGTCGGTGTGCCCACTCGTGGGCGTGAGGTGGTGGACATGTCGATTCTGTGACCCCTCCCGGATGGCAGCCCCGGCTCTGGGGCAGCGTTCGGGTCGGAACGATGACCCCTGAGCCGCAGAACGGTCAAACCGAATACCGATGTGAGGGGAGATGTCCGAAACCGTCTTTCCCCCCAGATCAAGAATCCATAAACATCACATGCATGGTGACCAAACGACCTGGTAGCGCGTCAGAGTGGTCACATATTGTCACATCGATCATTCGGTTTTTCATGCCCGAATGGTGACGTGTCGACATCACTGAGGAGCAATCACCGTGGGGCTTTGGCCTGCCCGGAAACGGGCTGGTGGACGAGCGGGGAGCCTTTGGCGCTCACCCGCGACGGCGGCGATGGTCGCCCTAGCTTTGACGGGGGCAACAGTTCCGCCCGCTGCGGCGTGGACCTCCCCCGGGCCCGAGGTCGAGATCTCGACTCCCCCGAACGTACCGCTGGGAACCGGCACCCCTTCGGTGGAGGGCCACGACGCCCAGCCGCCGACCCGCAAGCCGGCCGCCAAACCCGACAACTGGAAGCCGAAGGTCGCGCCGCCGGTCGTCACGGGTACGGCGACAGTCACAATCGGGGCTGACGACTCCGGGGCAGAGGCCGCCCGCTCCGCGACAGACGGTGCGGCCCGGGCCGCCGGCGGCGGAACTGCTGCCAAGGCCGGCCCACTCGCGGTCGAGATCGCCCCGACCGCCGGCAAGGGCGAGAGCGCCCACAAGGTCACCGTCCAGGTGACCGAACCGGCCCAGGGCAAGGCCGCCGGCGTGAACGCACCACTGATCGCCCTCTCCGACGCCGAACCAGCAGCCACCACCGAGGGCCGCAGCGCTAGCGTCACCCTGGATCTCAAGGCCCTGCAGGCCGCCGGGTGGTCCGACCGGGCGGTCCTCCTCGCCCTGCCCGGCTGTGCGCTGACGACCCCCGAGCGCACGGAATGCCGGACCAAGACCCCGGTTCCCGCGCGGACCGACGGCAAGGGGAAGATCACCGCCGACATCACCCTGCCCCCGGGCAAGGCCAACGCGGCCGCCTCGGAGACCGGTGGAGCCGGGAAGGCTTCCCTCGCAGCAGCCGAAGCCCCCGTAGCCGCCTCGGCGGCCGTGGCCTCGGGCAGCGCGATGGTGCTCGCCGCCGCGCCCGCGCCGAACGGCGCCCTCGGCAACTACGCCGCGACCCCGCTCTCGCCGTCGGCGGCCTGGAGCGCCGGTTCCAACAGCGGCAACTTCACCTACAGCTACCCGATCCAGGTCCCGCCGTCCCTCGGCGGCGCGGCCCCCGGGGTCGCCCTCACCTACAATTCGGCGTCGGTCGACGGCAAGACCTCGGCCACTAACGCCCAGCCCTCCTGGATCGGCGACGGCTGGGAGTACGAGCCCGGCTACATCGAGCGTACCTACAAGTCTTGCGACAAGGCCGGAATCGCCCACTCTGCCGACCAGTGCTGGGGTGGCGAGAACGCCACCCTCGTCCTGGGCGGCCGCTCCGGCACCATCGTGCGTGACGACGCCACCGGCAGTTGGCACCTCCAGAACGACGACGGCTCCAAGATCGAGCGACTGACCGGTGCACCACGCACTGGCCGTGACCTCGACTACTACGCCATGGAGTACTGGCGGATCACCACCACCGACGGTGTCCAGTACTACTTCGGCCTCAACCACCTTCCTGGCGGCGACGGCACCGACCCGGCGGCCAACTCGGTCCTGACCATGCCGGTGTACTCGCCGAACGCCAAGGACGTCTGCTACAACGCGGCCACCGGCAGCAACTCGTGGTGCCCGATGGCCTGGCGCTGGCAGCTCGACCACGTCGTCGACTCACACGGCAACCTCACCAGCTACGGGTACGCGACTGAGGTCAACAAGTACAGCCGCGGCTACGTCCAGGGCGGCGGCACCGGAGTTCCGACCGGCTACGAGCGCGCCGGCTACCTTCGCGAGATCGACTACGGCCAGCGTCTCGCCGACCAACGCGCAGCCAAGGGTACCCTCAACCCCGCAGCGAAGGTCCTCTTCGGAGTCGAGGAGCGCTGCGACCCGGCCAAAACATCGAGCTGTGCCGAGAGCCAGCGCACCACAGCCAACCAGGAAGCCTGGCCGGACGTTCCGATCGACCAGATCTGCACCGAAGGCCCCTGCACCAACGCTTCGCCGACGTTCTTCACCACCAAGCGGCTGACCGAGATCTCCACCCAGGTCCTGGTGGACTCCACCTACCGCACCGTCGACCTGTGGAAGCTGAAGCAGAGCCTCGCGGACCCCGGTGACGGTACCCCGCGCATCCTCCAACTCGACTCCGTCCAGCGCGTTCCCAGCAACGGGCAGGCGGCGATCGACAACCTGCCGCCGGTCGCGTTCAAGTACGACATGATGGCCAACCGCGTCGACGGCATCGAACTGCAGAGCGGGGTGCGGGAGGGCAAGCTCTTCATGCGCCCACGCCTCAAGGAGATCACTACCGAGACCGGTGGACGGGTCAACGTCATCTACAGGACTGGGGAGTGCTCCCGACTCGAAGGCCGCATGCCGGCGTCCGAGGACAGCAACACCCTGGCCTGCATACCGGTCAAGTGGTACCTGCCCGGCCAGTCCTCCTCGGACCCGGTGAACGACTGGTTCAACAAGCCCGTTGTCGAGACGATCACCGAGCAGGACCTGGGACAACTTCCGCGGCTACGCGACCGTCACCACGACCATCGGCAGCGGCGCCACCGGCGAGGCACCCCAGTCCCAGCAGAAGGCCACCTACCTGCGTGGCATGGACGGCGACTACCTCGCCAACGGCACCCGGCGCAGCGTCGCGGTGGCCAACCCGCTCGGCGGTCCGTCCGTCCTCGACAGCGACTGGCGAAGCGGCCAGGTCCTCGCCACCGAGGTGTACAGCCAGGCCAACGGGCCGGTCCGCACGGTATCGGGGAGCACGTCGAGCACGGCCCCGGGCGAGAACCCGGTCAGCGCGACCCACAAGCAGGAGGCCGGCGCGCCCAACAGCTACGCCCGCCGCCCCGAGTCGCAGGTCACGACGCTCTCCGCAGCCAAGCTGGCGAACGACAGCTGGCGGCTCGTCACGATCGTCACCGTGAGCGACCCGGCCAACGGCAACCGCGTCCTTCAGATCGACGACAAGGGCGACGGCACCGCCGCCACCCCCGAGACCTGCACCAGCACCAAGTACGCGAGTTCCACCGACAGCCCGCAGACCCTGACGCTCGCTTCGGAGCAGGTCACCGTCCAGGGCCCGTGCGGGACCGCTCCCACCGCCTCGAACACGATCACCGGCAGCCGCACGCTCTACGACGGCAAGCCGCTCGGGCAGTTCCTT
The DNA here is from genome assembly GCF_000710405.2 of Kitasatospora sp. MBT66. Taxonomy (NCBI): domain Bacteria; kingdom Bacillati; phylum Actinomycetota; class Actinomycetes; order Kitasatosporales; family Streptomycetaceae; genus Kitasatospora; species Kitasatospora sp. MBT66. The sequence continues at coordinate 24,810 of NZ_JAIY01000010.1, forward strand.
ACCGCCGGTGATCCGACCAGCACCCAGGTCCTCGACCACTTCGACCAGGCCGGCAACCCCGTGTACGTCAACACGGGCAGCGCGATCTTCGATGCCTACGGTCGCAGCCTGACCAGCTCCACCACCGACGGTTCGAGCTACGGCCGGGACGGTGCACAGCTCAGCGGCCCCTCGGTCACCCCCGCCGTCACGACGATCGGCCTCTCCCCGACCTCCGGCGCCCTGCCGACCGAGGTGCGGACCACCGGCCCCATGGGCGCCGACTGGACCAGCACCGTCACCCAGGACCCTGCGCGCGGGTCACCGCTGACCAGTCAGGACATCAACGGGCGCGTCACCACCTCCAGGTACGACGCCCTGGGCCGCATCACTGGGGTTTGGGCTCCGGGCCGGCCTACCAATGAGCTCCCGAACCGGGCCTTCACCTATGCCGTGAACGGCACGAACGGTCCGTCGTGGATCATGTCCAAAACCCTCAACGAGGACAAGGCCACGAGCTCGTTCGGCATCGAGATCTTCGACGGTCTGGGCAGGTCGAGGCAGACCCAGAGCACCAGCATCGCTGCGCCGGTCGGACGTCTGATCACGGACACCGTGTATGACTCGCACGGCTGGGCGATCAAGACGACCGCCCCCTACTACGAAGCGAACAACTTCCCGAAGAGCTCGATTTTCCTGGTCCAGGACAGCCAGGTGCCGAGTGCGACCTGGAACACCTACGACGGCAACGGCCGGGTCGTCCGCTCGGAGTTCCGCTCCAACGCCAACCCCCAGTGGGCCAGCACCACGGCGTACCCCGGGGCCGACCGCACCGACGTCACGCCGCCGGCCGGGGCCACCCCCACCTCGGTCGTGACCGATGCCCGCGGGCGGACGGTCGCCGCCTGGCAGTACCGCACGCCGACCGCAACGGGCAACGCCTCCGACGCGGACGTCACCACGTTCGGCTTCACGGCCGGCGGCCTGTCCTCGCGGCGGACCGACAGCAGCGGTAACAACTGGACCTACGAGTACGACCTTCGCGGCCGCCAGGTGACCGCGTCCGACCCGGACACGGGTGTGACCCGGACGTATTACAACGCCGATTCGCAGATCGACCACACCACTGACGCCGTCGGCAACACCCTCGCCTACAGCTACGACCTCCTCGGCCGGAAGACCGGCATGTACACCGGGAGCGTCGCCGCGGCGAACCAGTTGGCCGGCTGGACGTACGACACCCTCGCCAAGGGTCAGCAGACTTCTTCCACCCGGTATGTGGGTGGTGCCGGCGGGGCTGCGTACACCAAGAGCGTCACCGGATACGACGTCGCCTACCGTGCCCTCGGCACCGCGGTCACCATCCCGAGGGTGGACGGCGTCGAAGCCGCATTGGCCGGGACGTACACCACCACCAGCTCGTACAGTCCCGTTCTCGGTGTGCTGGACGACTTCGGAATCTCCGCCGCAGGCGGCCTGCCTGCCGAGTCCGTCAGCTACAGCCGGACCATGACAGGCCTGCTCGGCTTCTCCAAGAGTCTCGGCAAGGATGTTGTGGCGAAGGTCCGCTACGACGCCTTGGCCAGGCCCTACCAGACCACGGTCGGTGAACCCGGCAAGCAGGTCGTCTCCACCCAGCAGTACGACTGGGCGACCGGCCGACTGATCAACAACTACATCGGCTCCAACGCCAGCACCGTGGATATCGGCGAAACCGGCTACACCTACACGTCGTCCGGTCGGATCACCTCGATCACCGATGTGCAGAACGCGAGGGCCCGCGACAACCAGTGCTTCACCTACGACCACCTCGGGCGCCTGACCCGGGCGTGGACAGATACTGCGGGCACTCACACCACCGCTGACTGGACCGATTCCTCGGGACAGACTCACGGCAGCGGCAGTTCCTCGACCGTGGCAGGCACCGGCGGCTGCGACAACGCCAACGGCCCTGCCACTACGGCGAACGGCTCCAACACCGTCGGTGGTCCCGCACCGTACTGGCAGGACTACAGCTACGACGCCAGCGGCAACCGGACCGCCTTCGTCCAGCACGGCTCTACCTCGCCCGCTCCGCTGGACCCGGCCCGGATCACCCAGGTCGCAAGCGCGGCGGACGGCGACCGGACGTGGTCCGTCGCCCTATCGAACGGCAGCCTCTGGCTCGGTTCACAAGCGGCCGACGGGTCCTGGTCGCAGTTCACCGACCTGATGGCCGAAGCCGGCTCCCTGCCGGCCGTCAGCTCGGTCGCCGTGGCAGTGAGCGACGGTCGCCCGCAGATCATGGCCGTCGCCGGTGGCAAGATCTGGCACACCGTCCGAGGTGACCAGGGATGGCAGAAGTGGGGCGACGTCTACGGCGCCGTCGGATCCCTCTCCCAACCCAGCCAGATCGCCCTGGCAGCCACCGCCTCGGGCCTCGAGGTCCTGACCTTCGCGGGCGGCAGGCTGTGGCACACCGTCCGCCGACCGGACGGAAACTGGCAGGTACAGGGCTGGGGCGACGTCTACGGCGCCGTCGGCACCCTGGGTTCGCCCACTCAGCTGGCGGCCGCTGCCACTTCCTCCGGCTTGGAAATCGCGGTGGGCGCGGGCGGCAGGCTGTGGCACACCGTCCGCCGACCGGACGGAAACTGGCAGGTACAGGGCTGGGGCGACGTCTACGGCGCAACCGGGGAACTGTCCGAGGCCCAGACCGGCCAGGGCCAGCTGGCGCTCGCCAACACCGACGACGGTCTCCAGGTCGTCGCTCTCGCCCAGGGCAGACCGCACCACGTCATCCGCAACAGTGCAGGTGACTGGTCAACTTGGGGAGATGTCACCGGCGCCGCCGGCCAGATCGATCCGCTCGGCAGCGTCAGTGCGGCCGGCCGGGGCGCCGACCTCAAGGTCATCGCCGCCGGCTCGGGCAAGGTCAACCTGACCGTTCGCAGCGGTGCCACCAGGTACTGGTCGTTCTGGTCAGCCGTCCCGGCCTTTTCCACGATCAACAGCAACACCACGCAGACCTTCGGAGCCGCCAGGAGCACCAACGCCCCCACCCAGGCGCCCAACACCGGCGGCGGAACCGGTGGGCCGCACGCCCTGCTGAACTCCACCACGGTCACGCCCAGCGGCACCAAGGCCATCAGCTACCAGTACGACGCCAAGGGCAACACCACCGCCATCACGGACACGGGCGGCACCACCAACCTGACCTGGAACGGTGAGGACAAGCTCAGCTCCGTCACCAGGACCGGCCAGGCCGGCGCCACCACCTACCTCTACGACGCCGACGGCAACCAGCTGATCCGCCGCAACCCCGGCAAGATCACGCTCAACCTCCCGACGGACGAGCTGACACTCGACACCGCCACCGGTGCCCTGAGCAACGTCCGCACCGTCGCTGCGGGCGGCGGCCTCACCTACACCCGCGTCACCGCCCCCATCGGCGGCGGCACGGTGGTCATCCAGGCCTCCGACCCTCACGGCACCAACAGCGTCCAAATCGCCATGGCCGGCGCCCAGTCGATCACCCGACGCCCCACCGACCCCTTCGGTAACCCCCGTGGCACCCAGCCCAACGCATCCGCCTGGGCCGGCACCAAGGGCTTCATCGGCGGCAGCAAGGACGACACCACCGGCTTCACCAACCTGGGAGCCCGCCAGTACGACCCGAGCACCGGCCGCTTCATCAGCCCGGACCCGATCCTCGACGCGACCAACCCGCAGCAGTGGAACGGCTACGCGTACAGCGAGAACGATCCGGTCAACCGCAGCGACCCGAGCGGTCTGGCAACGCCCGAGTGCGCCCTGTACGACTGCAGCGGGTCCGGCGGCACGATCACAATGAAAAACGCTGCTGAAACCACCGCGAAGTACAGGTCAGAGAACAGCCAGAAACGTTTCTACGAGGCGAACCTGTCAGCGACCCTGGGACCCGTCGCCCAGCGAAACTGGATCAGCGAGCAGGTCAGCAAGAACAACATATCGATGTTCGGCCCGGGAAATGGCGTAAAGAAGAAGACCTGGATCGACAAGGCTTCAGACCTCTCCGAGGGGCTGGGCATAGTCCCCGGAGTCAGTGTTGTCGGCGACTTCGGCTCCCTCGCAGCTGATGTCCTTCGAACAAGATGGGATGACGCCTTCTGGGACGGCGTCGGATTCATCCCTCTCGGCGGTGACTACGCTAAAGCGCAGCACCTCAAGAAAAAGGCCGAAGATGTAGCGAGCATCACCCCCCCGTGCAAACCACACAGTTTTCCGCCCGGCACCCTCATCCTAATGGCGGACGGAAGTACCCGCCCCATCGAGGATGTACAGCCTGGTGATGCCGTCACCTCGACCGACCCTCAAACCGGCGAGACGGCCTCCAGGCCAGTCACCGCAAAGATCATCACCCCGGACGACACCGAGTTCACCGAGCTGACCCTCGCGGAGGAAACCACACCGGCGACCATTACCTCTACCTCCCACCATCCCTACTGGGACGAAACTACCCAGCGCTGGACCCCAGCTGCGGAACTTCAGCCGGGCCACCTCCTTTCCACCCCCAACCACGCCCCCCTCGCCATCCTCGCCGCCCACACCTACACCGCTACCGCCCAGCGCGCGGACGACCTCACCGTCGACGATCTCCATACATACTATGTACTTGCCGGAGATACGCCGATACTAGTGCACAACGTCGGAGAATGCCCAATAGATGGGGTTCCGCACGGCGCAATTGGCGAAGCGGCTTCGCTTGATCGACTCCAGAAGGGTGGATATACAGATATCACCCCACAGGTCCGATTCATTAATAGCAATGGCGATGTTTTCATTGCAGACTTCGTCGCACGGACGCCAAATGGCAACTGGGTCGCAGTTGAGTCCAAAGTGGGTGGGGCAACGGTGACGGATCACCAATCCGTCGGATACCCAGAGCTGACTGGGCAAGGGGCAATTCTAAATACGAGCAAGCTTGAAAAATATGGCTTGAAGAAGGGCAGCACAGTGAGACTTCCACTGGAGATCGACCACTGGCAGTGCGGCGTCTGCAACCCATAATGAGAGATTGGCTCGGAGCACCTTGGCGCCCCGAGCCAATCGCCTGGGGCCTGCCTACTGCCAGATCGAGAGACTCCATTGCATAGGATTCGACTGATGCGGCAGAATAGGGGCCATGGACACCAGCAAGAGGGGGCATCCAGTGACACGCTTGGCCGAACAGTTGATCGAACTTGAGCACCCCAAGGATGTCATTCAGGCTGCCGGACAGTGGATGGCATATCGGCTGGAGCGGGACAGTTTTCGGTGGCTAAAGAGTCGAACCAGCTTGGAACGCCGCCTCGATGGACGACTTGAGCGAATTCAATTTGAAGGCAGCCGTTGGAACAAGTCTGGAAAGCTGATCGAGTTCAGTATTGTGGAGCTGGAAGTATTTGACGAAGGACTCGAGGCATGGCGGCGGTCCAATCCGAACCTAACAGTCGAGCGTCCTGAATCTGTCGAGGGAATTGTCTGCGCCACCAGCTTTCTTGACATCTCGCAGGAAGCCAGGGCGATTGTCACTCATCCTTCCCATAGGATTGCGGCCATCGATAGGCTATGCGAGCATGCACGAGAGGTCGCATTGCCATGGTTCAGCTCCTCCGGAGATCCCGAAAATTTGGCTAGTGCGACACCGGAAGCTCTCCTCCGGCCGACTGCCTTTGGGCAAGATCTGCTAGAGTTCCTTGTTAGTCGAGGACTTTACAGGGAAGCGCGAACCCTGATCCAGAGATTCTATTCTATCGGCGATGAATATCGCGATGCAATCTCCGAAGGGCGCAATCTCGCTATTAATGGAGGGCGTCCGATATGGCATTCTCCACTGGCTCTGGGCTGGAGCAGCGAAGTCCTCGGACTACTCTGAACTGCGAGCTACTTTAGGGTCCTGAAACTTCATTCAGCGGCAATCTGGAGGTCTCGCCAAAATTCCCGATCCGGCGAGACCTCCAGGAAATTTCGAAGCCCAAACAAGGCGCCAATGCTATTCTGCAGGACTCCATCTCGGAGGATCATGATAAAAAAAAATTTCATCCATCGCTATGCCCTCTCGCATTCGAGCAGCCTCCAACTCCATGAAATTGAAAAGGCAACGCCTCCCTTGGGGGAGATCGGCAAGGCAAGCCAATCGACCCACCATGACTTACTGATCTTTCATAATGAGATCGGTTCAAGTGCTTAGCGGCCAAGGGCTTCAGAGGGCAGAGTTCTACAGGCGCTGGATCATCTTGTGTCTGATGACCTGTGGGGCCGGGTAGCACCATTGCTTCCGCGGAACTAGACCGAAGGCCGGTGTGTGGCCGCGCGCCTCCACGAGGTCCTACTCGCCGAGCTGCGGATGGCAGGCCTGCTGGAGATGGACGACGCCGCGATCGACGGCTCGCACGTCAGGGCACTCAAAGGGGGGCACACACCGGACCTTCACCCGTCGACCGGGGGCGGCCGGGCCGCAAGCACCACCTAATCGTCGACCAGCACTGAACCCCGCTCGCTGTAACGCTGACCGGCGGCAACCGCAACGACGTCGCCCAACTGCTGCCCCTGCTCGCGAAGATCCCCGCCGTAGCCTGCCGCGTCGGCCAGCCACGGCGCAGACCGGACCTCCTGCTCGCCGACCGGGGCCACGACCACGACAAGTGCTGACGCCTGGTATAGAAGCAGGGCATCAAGCCGGTGATCGCCCGACGCGGAGTGCCCCGTGGATCTGAACTCGGCGTCCACCGCTGGACCGTCGAGGACACGATCGCCTGGCTCCACGGCTTCGGCCGCCTTCGCATCCGCTGGGACGGCGCGACGACATCCACGAAGGCTTCCTCGGATCACTCACAGGCACGTCCAACGCCTTTGTTAGGACTTTTTATCGTGGCGACTGTGGTCTTCAGCATCTCGGACGAAGTCGCTGCTAGCATCCTGCTGGTGACTTGAACTTCGATCAGGTATTGGCCGAACCGTAGCCACGCGTACCAGCGGTTGCACTCGCCCCCGCCGAAGTGGGCGCAGAAGAAGTGTTGCTCGTCCGCTCCCGCGACGCCGGACCCGTCGAGTCGTTCGACCTCTCCGTACCGGGCGTAGCGCCTGTCCGGCGAGCCGGCACGGAAGACGAGCCAGGCCCAGGTGGGAGAGTCGAACTCCATGACCGTCTGGATGAAGGTGCCGGTCAGGGGGTCCGCACTGTCCTGCACGAACATGCGTTCCACGCGCCTGTCCAGCCCGCGCATGTAGGGCGCACCGGGGTCCTCGTCCGGCTTCCGCTCCCAGGTCGCCGCCATCGGCGGGGACTGGAGCAGCAGGCTCTCGCCGACGTCGCTCGCTCGCCATTGTGTGGCGAGGGGAAGGTTCCAGATCGACAGGCCCAGCAGGACGATCAGCAGCGACCCGATGGCGGCGATCCGACCTCGGCGGGATTGCGGCACAGTCGATTTCATGTCGGATCCATCGAGGAGGAGTTCGGGACGGTCAGCCTCGGCCGGGCGGGGCCTTTCGCAGCAGGTCTCCACCGGTGCAGGTCTGGTCCTCGTCCTCGACCAGACAGAGGTTGATGCCGGTGGAGTCCTTGGCGATGGTTGCCAGCACGGAGCAGGCGAGCGTCTCAGCCCTGTTGGTGGGGAGCAGGTCGAGGGTCGAGCCCTGTGGGTCGCTCGTTCGGGCCACATTGGTGGTGTCGGCCAGCAGGAGCCACTTCCCGCTGGAGAGGGCTTGGGCGCATCCGTCCTGTACCGGGACGGCCTTTGTGAGGTTCTCCGCGCGGAAGGTGCCTCCCCGGTCGATCACGAGGTGGGTGCCCTTCGGGTTGCTCCAGGTCCCGATGATGTCGTTCTGGGAGGCTTCGAAGGACGAGCCTCCGGCCGAACAGCCGCTCGCCAGCAGTGCCGAGATCGCGAGTGCGCATGAAGAACGTACGGACAGGACAGAGCGCGCCGCCATGCTTCCCCCTCCGGTCGGCCTGGTGAAGCAGCCTATCCGGGTGGGGTGTTCAGTTCAGGGCGTGGGGGAGGGTGGTGCGGATCCAGCGTTCGGGTTCGGAGAGGTGGGGGGTGTGGCCGGCGTGGGGGTAGACGTGGCGTTCGGGTTTGGGGAGGGAGAGGTCGATCAGGTCGAGGATCTCGCCGTACATGGGGGCGCTGTCGTCGCTCTGGGTGAGGAGGACGCGCTCGGTGAAGCGGTTGAGGGCGGTGAGGTCGAGGTCGAGGGCGTCCGGGTCGCGGAGTTCGTCGAGGTAGGTCGGGGCGTTGCGGATGTAGGTGTGACGGACCGGGGCGGGGAGTTGGTCCCAGGCGCCCGGGCCGAAGGCGATGGTGTTGGTGTAGAGCTCGGCCGCGGCCGCTGATTCGGCCTGTTCGAGGAGTTCGCGGACCGCCGAGATGCGTTCGGCGAAGGCGACGCCGAGGGGGCGGAGTTCCGGGTCGGCGAGAAGGGTGCCGGTCGCGGGCGGTTCGTGGACGGTCACGCCGCGCAGCAGGTCGGGGCGGGCGGCGGCGAGGCGGAGGGCGATCAGGCCGCCGTAGGAGTCGCCGCAGACGTAGGCGGGCGCGAGGCCGAGTCCGACGATCAGGCCGGCGAGGTCGGCCGCGTCCTCGTACACGGAACCCTGGGTGAGCAGGTCCTCGCTGCGGCTGTGCCCGCGGCGGTCGTAGGAGACGACGGTGGTCTCCTCGGCGAGCCCCGGGAGTACCCGCACCCAGCTGTCGGCGTCCGTCCAGGAACCGTGCACCAGCACCACTCCCGGCCCGGCGCCCCGGGTCTCGTAGTACAGCGACACGCCGTTCACCCTGATCTCGGCCATCGAAAGCCTCCCGACCTCGGTCGTGCACCCTCCAGCCTGACACAGAAGGGGAGGGAGGGGGATCAGATCAGGGGCGGGAAGAGGCCGCGGTCCCAGTGGCCGAGCCAGGAGGCGGTCACGGAGGGGAGCGGCAGGTCGGCCGTCGACTCGTCGTACGGGAGGACGGCGGTCGGTGCGATCCACCCCTCCCCCGGGTCGATGCGCAGCCGGAGGGCGTGCACGGGCCTGCGGAGGGTGACGTAGAGGCGCAGGTCGGCCGTGGTCGGGGTGTGGGTCGCGTAGTCGGCGTGGACGGTGCGGCAGACGGATTTGATGTCCGTGGTGGCGAGGAGGAGGTGCCGGCTCCCCGGACCGAGGTTCACGCAGAGGCGTCGGCGGGCCGTCTCGCGGGAGGGGTACGGGAGGGGCTGGTGGTTGTCGACGTGCAGGCCGAGACGGAGGCCGGTGTCGGGGGGGTGTGGGTGGACGGGAGCCCCGCCGGGTCGGTGGTTTCACCCAGGGTGATCGGGAAAGCGTCGCCGAGCATCTCGACGAGGGCGGTGGCGGTCGGGACGTCGAAGACGGTGTCGGGCAGACGGAAGAGTTCGACGAGACCGCTGTCCCGGGTGAAGATGCTCGGCGCGAACCGCTCCGGGTAGCCGTCCGGCAGTGGTTCCCAGACCTCGTCCGGGACGACGACGGTGGTCTCGTACCCCGGTCGGAGGGTGAAGCGGCGGACGCCGGAGATCTCGCAGCGCGCGTGCAGGCGGGCGGGGTCCTGGAAGGCGATGGCGGCGGGGTGCATGGGGTCGGGTCCTTCGGAGTTCAACCAGCGAGCGGTGGTGGGGTGGCGGCGGGGTCGAGCAGCATCCGGACCCAGACCCGCTTTCCGGCCCCCTTGCGGGTGACGACCCCGAAGTCGAAGGCGAGTTGGCGGACCAGGTCGATGCCGCGCCCGCATTCACTGAAGCGGCGCGGTGTGCGGGAGTGCAGCGGCAGGTCGTGCCGGGGGTCCCAGACTTCGAGCCGGCAGTCGCCGTCGAACTCCTGGAGGTGGAGCCGGACTTCACCGTGTCCGGCGCAGGCGTGGACGACGGCGTTGGTGACCAGTTCGGAGGCGATGAGGACGAGGTCGTCGACCCGTTCGCCCGACCACCCCCAGGAGGTCAGTTGGTCGCGGATACCGCGACGGGCGGCGCGCACCGAGGTGCTGTGATCGGCGAGTTGGGCCTCCCAGGTGCGGAAGGCAGGCATACCCGGAGTGGACATGGAGGAGCCCCTTCAGGAGCGTGTCCGGTCGGTCACGTTGAGTGTGGGGCAACCTGAATCGAATTTGCAACCCGAACTAGGAAAGCTAAAAATAAATTAGTTGATCATGAGTCCGGCTTGAGCCTTGCCGCCCTCATGGACAGACTGGTTGCGAACGCCTACAGGGAGGGACAGCTCTTGTCCATGGACAGGTCCACGCTCCGGAGGATCCGGCTCGGGGAGGAGTTGCGCGCCTGGCGAGTGGAGAACAACAAGACCCAGATCGACATGACGAGGGGTCTGAAGGGCTGGAACCCTGGTCGCTTGAGCAGAGTCGAGCACGGGAAGGTCCCTGTCGACGCAGCCGATCTCAATCGGCTACTCGATCACTGCGGCATCACCGGCACGGACCGCGCTGAGATCGAGGACCTCATTGGCGACGGGCCGGACCGGAACTGGTGGCAGGACCATGAGTTCGCCGAGACGATCAGCGCCGCGTTCGGCGAGTTCCTCGGCCTCGAAGCTGCGGCCACACACATGCTCGACTACTACCACTCCGCCTTCCCGGGACTCCTGCAGACGCCGGACTACGCGCGCGAGATGATCTCTGCAGGTCTCGACGGCCTGAGTGAAGATCAGAACGAAGCTGCAGCCGAGATCCGGATACTGCGCCAACGTCGCCTCACTGATGAGCCCAGGCTCGACCTGGAGGTCTACTTCGGCGAGGTCGCGCTCCTGGTAGCCGGCGATGAGGAGATCCTCGCCGAGCAGATCCGCCACGTCCTCAAGGTCTCCGAATATCCCAATGTGACGGTACGGATGGTGCCGTTGAGCGCAGGGAGACCCGGCATCCTCGTCTCAGGACTCACGCTTCTGCGGTTCCCCGATGAGCCGGATGGCGGCTTTGTCTTCACCGAGGCTGTCGGCGGTATGCTCCCGCGTAGATCGGGACGAGATGTTCGACGAGCCGAGCGGGCTTTCAGCCGCTTGAAGCGGTTCGCCCTGTCGCCTGCCGACACCATCAGTGCCCTTGAACGCAAGTTGGAAGAGATCACGTGAGCGAGAAGCACGACCCCTACGACCACAATCCCGCTGAGGCGGCCTGGTCCAAGTCCCCCTTCTCCGGGGAGAGCAACGGCAACTGTGTGATCGTCGCCCGCTTCCCCAACGGCGATGTCTGGCTCGGTGACGACAAGAACCCCGAGCGGCCGCACCTCGCGTTCGACCGCGCCGAGTGGACCGCCTTCGTCAAGGCGATCGAGGCGCAGGCTCCGGACTTCACGGTCTGACGGAACAACAAACGGCGGAGTGGGAAGTCGGATCCACCGACTTCCCGCTCCGCCGTCGTGTCATACCCTCGCCAGGCGCAGCCGCTCCGACGGCCACGGGGGAGGCTCCGCAGGGCCGTTGAACCACACCCGGACGTCCTCGCCCGCGCGGACGGGGAGGGCCGGGAAGTCGTTCGGCGCGTGCTCGGTGCGGTGGAGGGCGTGGGACGGGTCCAGGTGCTGAGCGGCGTACGCGTCGAAGGTGGCCGCGTCCTGGGGGTGGCAGACGGAGACGGCCACGTCCGCGTCCACGGCGGCGAAGCCCGGGCCGCGCAGCAGGAATACGTCGTCGCTGTCGAGCATCGTCGCGTTCGCCGCATCGCGGTGCCGACGCCACACCGGGCCGCCGTAGAACGCCTCCAGGGAGCGCCGACGGCCCGCCATGTCGGGGAAGGACCGCATCCAGACGAAGCGGTCCGGGTCGTCCAGGTCGCGGAACCGGCCGCCCACCGCGATCCCGACCGCCTCCTGCCCGGTCACGAACTCGCGCTCGAACAGCTCGATCAGGGTGTCCCGCGCTCCCGGGTGCAGGGTGTAACGGCGGAGTTCGACGATGCGCGAGACGCTCACAGGCTGCCCACCGCCGGTCCGGTGCGGGTGAAGTCCATGACCCAGTTGAGCTCCCACGTCACTCCCCCGTCCGTCGAGAACTCCTGCTCCCAGCGCGCCGCGTCCGGGCCGAGCCGGTGCCAGGTGAAGTGCACCCGGATCGGCCGCCCCTCGTACGCGTCCTCGCCGTAGAAGTCGCCCCGGTCCCCGGCGAAGCCGCCGACCACGGGCGGGTCGAGCCGGCCGGTCCGGCTGCTGGACCAATAGATCGACCACTGCCCGGCCTCCCGGTCGAACAAGCGCAGGGTCACTCCCTGGCGGCCGCCGAGGGTGGGGAAAGTGATCTCGTCGATGTTGCCGGCGCCCCCGAACAGCGGCCGGACCACCGACCGCCCCGGGAACTCCTCCCACACCTCGGAGCCGGGGGTCAGCGGTGCGGCGAGACGGCGGTTGGCCACGTCCCAGGAGCCGTGGAGGAAGTCGAAATCGTTCATGCGCCGCAGGTTATGGACACTCCACTGACATCCTCTGTCAGTGAAGTCGCGGATACTCGACGCCATGCGCGCGAGCCGACTCGTCACCCTGCTGCTCCTGCTCCAGAACCGGGGCCGGATGACCGCCCGGCAGCTCGCCGAGGAGCTGGAGGTCTCCGTCCGGACCGTCTACCGGGACGTCGAGGCCCTCGCCGCCGCCGGGATCCCGCTCTACGGGGACGCCGGGCACGCCGGCGGCTACCGGCTGCTCGACGGCTACCGGACCCGCCTCACCGGGCTCACCGGCGACGAGGCGCAGGCCGCCTTCCTCGCCGCGCTGCCCGAGGCCGCCGCCCAACTCGGGCTCGGGGAGGCCCTCGCGACCGCCCGGCTGAAGCTGGACGCGGCGCTCCCCGCCGCCCTGCGGGAGCACGCCGGACGGATCCGGCAGCGCTTCCTGCTCGACGCGCCCGGCTGGTACGGCGACGCCGACCGCGCGCCGCACCCGCACCTCGGGGCCGTCGCCACCGCTGTCTGGGAGCGGCGGGCGGTGCTGCTGCGCTACCGGCGTTGGCGGGCGCCGGAGGAGATCGAGCGGCGGGTCGAGCCGTACGGGCTGGTGCTGAAGGCCGGGCGCTGGTACCTGGTCGCGGGCGGGGCGTCCGGGCTGCGGACGTACCGCGTCGACCAGATCCTCGGGCTGCGACTCCTGGAGGAGGAAGCCGGCACCGCGCCGCCCGCCGGGTTCGACCTCGGCGCCCACTGGCGCGCGTATGTGGCCGACTTCCGGGCCCGCTTGCACACCGGCGAGGCACTCGTCCGGGTGACGTCGGAGGGCGCGCGGCGTCTCGGCCTCACACGTTCGGGTGGTGATGAGTGGACGGAGGCCCGGGTGCCGATCGAGTCGGTCGAGCACGCGCACGGGGAGTTCCTCCGCCTGGGCGCGGACGTCGAGGTGCTGGCACCGGCGGCGCTGCGGGAACGCATCGCCGCCACCGTACGAAAGCTGGCTGCCCGCTACGACGCGTCGTAGCGGGCAGCCAGAGTCAGCCATTGCCGGGGCTCTCGCCGGAGGTCACCCCTCGGTGATCTCCAGCGTGAGCGGTCCACCCGGGACGAGCTGCCCGCCCGGGGTGCCGTAGCCGGTGGTCAGCCAGCTGGCGTCGCTGACCTCGAAACCGACGGTGTAGGTGCCCACCGCGATCCCGTACGGGACGGGGACGAAAAGCATGGCCTTCCCGTCCGGGCCAACGGTCGTGCCACTGAAATTCCGACCCACGACCTTGCCCGTGCTGTCGTACAGGTAGCACCAGTACCCGTTGACCGGGGCGACGGGAGCGACCACCTGCGCGTACACCACGAAGGAACGGTTGAGCGCCTGGCTCTGCGGGATGCTGGTGACGTTCAGCGCCGCCGAAGTCACCGTCGGCGGCGTGGTGTTCCCGACGCCCCGGACCTGCACGCCGATGCCCGGTGCGGAGAAGTCCGAACCGTAGAGGGCCACGTTCCCGGCGCCGTCCGTTACAGCCGCCCCGGTGAGGGCACAGCCGGACGGCGAACCGTTGTTGGACTGGCCGAGCGCGGCCGGGACCGAGTAGCTGCCGTCCGGCTCCCGGGTCGGGATCGTCGACGAGGCACCGCACGGGCCGGTCCAGAACAACTGGATCGAACGGACGCCCCCATGTGCGCCCCACACGTTCATCGACACCTTGAACGCGGCGGGCCCCGTCCAGGTGTTGAGCTCGTTCGGCGTCGCGGTGAACCCGCCGGCCTGGACGGTCCCGTTGGACGTGACGGTGATCAGCGGGGCGTTGAGCCCGCGGAAGGACTTGGACTGGCCCGCGTTGTTGGTGAGCGTCACCGCGGAGACGCTCCACGTCCCGGCCGGTGCCGTGGAGGGAATCAGTACCAGGACGTAGCAGGTCGGGTAGGTGGCGTCGTGCTGGCAGGTCGAGTAGAGCTGCCCGTTGTAGGTGGAATTCTCGAACGACCCGGTGAGCATGGCACCGCCGGGTCCGGCCAGCTGCAGCGTGCCCTTCCAGAAGCCCGACTGCTGCTCCTGGATGCCGAGGTCGTAGCGCACGTAGGCGTTGTCGCCCGTGAACACGTAGGCGGGGCGCCCGGTGTAGACGGTCGACACGGTCGGCTGGAGCGCCGTCGTCGTCGAGACCTGCGAGGTCGCGGTGAGGACGTTCCCGAAGCCGCCCAGGGCGGATCCGGCCAGCACCTGGCGCTGCTGGGTCTGGATCTCGTGGACCGTCACCAGCGAGACCGCCCACTTCGCGGTGGCGGCGCCCGCGTAGCGCGGCACGGCGAAGCGGTACGAGTAGGTGGCGCTCGCCGCGTTGCCGGAGACGAAGTCGGCCCCGTAGCCGCTGCTTCCCTGGAGGAAGGGGACCACGCGCCTCTGGCCGACGTAGGTGTCCGGCGCGTCGCCCTGCTGGCGGATGACGATCGTGCCGCCGTTCTGGCGAGCGTCCGGGTCGGAGGCGGTCACGGTCCAGGTGACGGTGACCGCGGCCGTCCCGGTGGAGGCGTCGACGGTCGGCTGGGAGAAGCTCAGGGCGGACAGGCCCAGCCGGTCGCCCGCGCTGAAGTAGCCGAAGACGTCCGCGACCACGTCGGTGGAGCCGACGTGGTTGTAGAACGCCACCTTGCCGTCCGCGCCGACCGGCACCGTGACCAGGTTCGGCACCGTCTGACCGGCCGAAAAGTTCAGGTTGGACGCGGAGGGAACGTTCCTTCCGCTCGGGTAGACGGAGACGAAGCTCTCAGCGGTCGGCTCGGTGACCGTGACGTTGAGAACGACGGCGGTGACGCTCCGGGACGGGACCTCCGAGACGCCCGCGACCTGCAGCCCGATGCTGGCGTTGTCGCCCACCTGGGCCTTCACGCCGCCGGTGCCGATGCCCTCACGGGTGTCCAGCAACCGCTTCGGCGTCCCCAGCGTCCGGAACACGCCGCCGGTCCGGGGCTCGCCGGAGACGTAGTAGCCGGCGAGGTCGGCGACGACGTCGATGGAGCCGACGTGGTTGTAGAACGCGACCTTGCCGTCCGGGCCGACCGGCACGGTGACCAGGTTCGGCACCGTCTGACCGGCCGAGAAGTTCAGGTTCGAGGCCGAGGGGACGGCGTTGCCGTTCGGGTAGACCGTCAGGAAGCTCTCGGCGGTCGGCCCGGTCACCGTGACGTTGAGGACCACCGCGGAGACGTTCCGGGCCGGCACGCCCGCGACGCCCGAGACCTGCAGTCCGATGCTCGCGTTGTCGCCCACCTGGGCCTTCACGCCGCCGGTGCCGGTGCCGTCACGGGTGTCCAGCAGACGGGTCGGGCCGTTGGCGACGAAGGTCGACGCGGCCTTGTCGAGGGTGAAGTAGCCGGCGAGGTCGGCGATGACGTCGGTGGTACCGACGTGGTTGAAGAAGGCCACCCGGCCGTCGGAGCCGACCGGGACGGTGACCTGGTTGGGCACGGTCTGGCCGGGCGAGAAGTTCAGGTTGGAGGTGGTGGGGCGGACCCCGCCGGGCGCGTAGACCGCCAGGTAGCTGTCACCGGTCGGATTGGTGACGGTGACGTTGAGGACCACCGCGGTCGGCCTGACCGAGGGGTTGCCGGACACGTCGGAGACGTCCAGGATCAACGGGCTCTGGCCCACGGGCCGGACGTCGCCGCCGGTGCCGGTGCCGTCGCGGGTGTCCAGCAGCCGGGTCGGGCCGCTGGGGACGAAGGCTCCGGCGAGGTCCTGCTGGTCGGGGAGCGCGCCGCCGGCCAGCTTGGCCGTGGTCTCTCCCGGTGCGGCCGGGGCGGCCGGGGCCGCTGCTGCGGCCGCCGGAGCCGTCGCCGGAGCCGTCGCCGGAGCCGTCGCGGGGCCGGCGGCCACGGCCGCCGTCGCCAGGCCCGGGAACAGCGTCAGACCGGCCACCACGGCGAGAACCGCCCAGCGGCCCGACCTCACGCCGGGTCCGGAGCCCCGTCGTCTCGTGAACATGCTTCCCCCATCTCGTCGAACCCCCGTCCCGGGCGGCAGGGATCTCGCACGCCTCAACGGGGACGAGACATTGAAGCAGAACGATCACTCGGTTCGCGCACGGGTATTCGAGTGACCCCGGACGCCCGGGGGCGGCCGGGGTCAGGGAGTTCAGAAGTCGAAGACCGCGCCCGTGGTGCGGAGCAGGACGCAGTGGTTGCCGTAGGTGTGCCGGAAGGAGACCGGGTGCCCCCGGTAGGTGCCGGAGGCGGTGGCGGTGTAGGGGTCGTACTGGTCGGTGCAGACACCTGGGTCGACGTCGAGCCGGTTGAGGTCCCCGTTCACGGAGTCGACCAGACGGCAGGCGGTAGCCGGGTCGGGGTGGGTGGTGGCGGTGCCGCCGTAGGGCGGGCATTCGAGGGTGACGGTGCGGGGCGTTCCGCTGGAGGGGGTCTCACCGTGGGCGACGGTGAGGCGCAGGCTCGTACCCAGGGCGCTCATACCCGGGGCGCTCGTCCCAGGGGCGAGGACGGTGGTGGGTGAGGGGGTGGCGGCGCTGCCGAGGGGGCCGGTGGCGCTAGCGAGGCCGGTGGTGAGCAGCGTGGTCGCGAGGAGGGCGAGGGCGCGGGTCGTCTTCACGCCCGGCGCAACGAGGCCCCGGTAGCGGCGTCACGGCCGACCGCCGTACCGGAGTGGGAAGTCGGTGACGCCGACTTCCGGCGCGAAGCAGGGAGGGGAAGGGAGGGGGAAAGGAGGGGGAAGGGAAGCGGGATGACGCGGCCTGGGATGCTCTCCCCCGACCGTCGATCGCATCGGAGTGGGGGAACGGCATGGACGTCGGGGAGTACCTGAGGGAACGTGACGAGCGGGCGTGGCGGCGCGCCGAGCGTTCGCGGGGGTGGGGAGTGCACGCGCTGGGGCTGCTGGCGCTGGCCGCCTGGTTGTGGGCGATCGGGATGGCCTTCGTCCCGGCCTCGCACGAGTACCGGAACGGCACGACGGTGCACTGCGGTTCGCCGGTGTTCTACGACGCCTTCGACGACTCTCGGGCCACCGGTAACTGCGGCGGCGTCGCGGGCAACCGGATGCGCGGCGCCGTCGGCCTCGGCCTGGTGTCGCTGCCGCTCTCGGTGGGCTGGCTCTGGCGGACGATCGTCGTCCGGGTCGAGCGCGTCGAGGGCAACCGCTGAGGCCGTGCTCCGGGGCACGGCACGCGACGTCTCACCGGGGCGACTGGTGGAACGGAACGCGCGGCGGACGGCGATGGCGACGGCGCTCAGCAACTCACGGACGGCCGACGGAAGCAGGCGGCGCAGCAGCTCGGCGCCCGCAACCCGGCGGGAGAGGTGGTCGACCACGGGACCTCATTTCCAGGGCCGCCCCACCGGCAGCCCGACGTCCCACAGCCTGCCCCTCCTCCACCCCCGTCCGCCTGTACCGATCGGCACATTTCCGCCTCGCCCGACGCACTGGTGCCCCCTGCCGATCGGCAGGGGGCACCAGTGAAAACCGAATGCGCCGCGAACCACGGCCACGCACCTACCCCGCGTCACCGCCGCCGAGGGTCTCGGAACCATTGTTGCCCTTCCGGCTCTGGGCCTTCTGGTAGCTCCGCACCGCCCGACCCGCACCGACGGTGGCCGCCGCCACGGCGCGCGTCCACCGGGGACCACCGCGGTCGGCCCACACCACGCAGACACAGCCCCCGACGACGAGTGCCAGTACGCCGATCAGCACCGCACCGATCATGTCGCCCACCCTTGGTTCTCGTTCTCGTACAGTTCTTCGTTCTCGTACGGTTCGAAGGATATTCCCAGGTCCGACGCCGATTAGGCACTCCGGCACGCAGATAGGGCAGGTCGGGCAGACCGCGCGGAGCACCCTCGTCGACGGCGGGGGGGCGGACCGGCGCTCGGAATGCCTGCGCGCGCCGGATCGGACAGGCTGCTCCGCACCAGGACCGGTGACGGAAAGGCCCATGGGGAAGAACACCACTGCCCTTCCGGGCACCGGGCACCGGTCAGCCGTCAGCCGTCAGCCGTCAGCCGTCAGCCGCCAGCCGCCGGACGCGGCCGGCGAGGGCATGGCGGCCCGGATCAGCTGGCGCAGCGCCCCGTAGTACACCTCGTGGTCGGTCACGACAGGCACGATCTCGGCAAGCCGGCCGCTCAGCACGGGATAGGTGTCCGGGTCGAGCGCGGCCAGCGCGGTGCGGGTCGCGGCCCGGGTCGCGGCGGGGTCGCGGTGGTCGACGAAGCTCGCGCTGCCGAGGGTGAGCAGGTACATCCGCCGGTACGCGGTGATCGCCTCCTCCGCGGTCATCCCGGCCGCCATGCTGTCGGCGAGCTGCGGTTCCACCAGCCGGGCCAGCAGGTTCCGGCCCAGCCAGGGGCGGCTGCCGCGCAGGGCTACGAGCCCGGGGTGGGCGGTCAGCAGCCGGTACAGCGCGGTGAACCGGGTCTCGGTGGCGTCGGCCCAGGCGGTGCCGGGCGCGATCTCCGGCAGCCGTTCGGCGAGGTGGTCGGTGACCAGGTCGAGCAGGCCCGCCAAATCGGTGCAGCGGCGCTGGAGCGAGGCCACCGAGATGTCCAGGTGGGCCGCGAGCGTCCGGAAGCTGAGGGCGGACGGGCCCTGACCGTCGACGACGGACAGGGCGGCGACCGCGATGCGTTCGGGCGTGGCGCGGTCGAGGGAGGCGGATTGCCGGGGCATGCGGCACAGCGTACGGTACGCCGTACCGGAACGCGGATCCCTGGAGGCGGCACCATGCGACACCAGCTCGGCTACGACGACATCAAGGCGGCGGCGGAGCGGATCGCCGGCCACGTCCGGCCGGTGGCGGTCGCGCCCGCCGAGGGCCTCGGGGACACCGGGGGTTCTGGGCGCACCGAGGGCGCCGAGCTGTGGCTTGCCCTGGAGTACCTCCAGCACACCGGGTCGTTCAAGGCGCGCGGCGCGCAGAACTTCCTCCGGGCCCACCGGGAGGCCGGGACCCTGCCGGACGCGGGCGTCACCATCGCCTCCGGCGGCAACGCCGGGCTGGCGTGCGCGTGGGCCGCGCTCCGTCAGGGGGTGCGGGCGACCGTGTTCCTGCCGGCCAACGCTCCGCAGGTGAAGATCGCCCGGCTGCGCTCGTACGGGGCGGACGTCCGGCTGGTCGGCACCGAGTACGCCGAGGCGCTGGCGGCCTGCGAGGAGTTCGCCGCGAGCAGCGGCGCGCTGGCGAGCCACGCCTACGACCATCCGCTGATCGCGGCGGGCGCGGGCACCCTGATGGAGGAGATCCACGCGCGGGTGCCCGGCCTGGACACCGTGCTGGTCGCGGTCGGTGGCGGCGGGCTGTTCGCGGGTGTGGCCACGGCCGCCCGGCAGCACGGGATCCGCGCGGTGGCGGTCGAGCCGGAGCACTCGCGGGCGCTGCACGCCGCCCTCGCGGCGGGCCGGCCGGTGGACGTCACGGTGGACTCGGTCGCCGGCGACTCGCTCGGCGCCCGCCGGGCGACCGCCCTGGCTGTGGACGCCGCCCGGCCGGAGGGAGACGTCACCGGCGCCCGTTCGGTGCTCGTGCCGGACGAGGCGATCGTCCGGGCCCGCCGGGAACTCTGGGAGGACCGCCGGATCCTGGTCGAGCACGGCGCCGCCACCGCCTTCGCCGCCCTGCTCACCGACGACGGGACCGTCGGCGCTGTCGGCACCGACAGCGCCGACGGCACCTACGGCTACCGCCCCGCCGACGGCGAGAAGGTCTGCGTCATCCTGTGCGGCGCCAACACCGACCCGGCCACGCTCTCGACCTCGCCCGCCCCGCACTGAACCGGTAGGTCGGCGGGGCGGCCACCCGGCCACCCCGCCGACCTACCGCCCCACCGACCGCCTACTCCCCCGCCCCACCAGCCAGCCGGTCCCCCAACGCCGTCCGCCGGTAGAGCACCTGCCGCCCGTCCCGGGTCCGGGCGACCAGGCCGTTGGCGTGCAGCACCCGCAGGTGCTGCGAGACGGCACTCGGCGTGACCCGCAGCCGCCGCGCGAGTTCGACGGTGGCCAGCGGCTCGCCCAACATGGTCAGCAGCCTCGCCTTGGCCGCCCCGACCAGCGCGGTGAGCGCCGGGGCCTCGACGACGGGCGGGCGGGACCAGAGGGTCGCCACACCCCGGCAGGGATACGCCAGCGTGGGCGCGCCGTCCGGACTGAGCGGCGGCGCCGGCTTGTGGGCGAACACGGACGGCAGGAGCAGCAACCCCCGCCCGGAGGCGAGGACATGGTGCCGGCCGATCATGTCGCCGATGTGCAGGACGCCCCGGTGCCAGCGCAGCGAGGGGTGCATGTCGGCGAACAGCAGGCGGGCGCCGCCGAGGGCGAGCCGGCGGGCGCGGTAGGTCATGTCGGCCTCCAGCAGCAGCCGCATCCCCGGCCACTCCGGGCGCAGCGCGATCTCCCAGTAACGCCGCAGGAGTTCGCACAGCGCGTCGCGCAGGCGGCGGACGGCCGCGTCGCCGGCGCGGTCGAGCGCGGTGCGCAGGGGTTCGGGCGGCGGATCGGGGAGGTGGGTCTCCAGCAGGTCCCGCCGGACCAGCGCGGGGGCGGTGCGGCGGACGACGGCCAACTCCTCCTCGAAGGTCGGCGCGAAGGCCTCCGGACGGGGGGTGAGGAAGTCCGGCACGGTCCGCCGTGAGGCGACCAGGGAGAGCAGCAACCCGCTGTCGAAGCCGTCGAGTTCGCCGAGGGACCGGAGTACGGACCGCCGCCAGGGCAGGTGCACCGCCGACAGGCCCGGTTCGCGCAGGACCCGCAGGCTGAGCACGGTCTCGTTCAGCGGCGAGAGGGCGAAACGGGTGTCCGCGAGGTCCTCGACGCCCAGCTCGAAGGTGATGACCATGAAGCGCCACGCTACATCGGTTGGCAACGGCGCGCCGCCGGGCCAACCTCCGGGTATGACTCGCCGCCTGCTCCTGCTGCTCACCGTCACCTGCGCCGTCGGCGTGGGCACGATCTACTTCCCACAGGCGATCACTCCCCTGATCGCCTCCGGCCTGGACACTTCCGAGAGTTCCGCCGCACTGGCGGTGACGTTCACTCAGATCGGTTACTCCATCGGCATCTTCCTCATCGTGCCGCTGGGCGACCGAATACCCAACCGCCGACTGCTGACCACCCTGCTCGGGCTCACCGGACTCGAACTGCTCGCGGCCGGCTGCGCACCCACCCTGCCCGTACTGCTGGCGGCGAGCGTCGCCGTCGGGACCACCACGGTCGCCGCCCAGGTGGTGTCGCCGATGGCGGCCGGACTGGTGCCCGTCGACCGGCGCGGGGCGGTGATGGGCACCCTGCTGAGCGGGGCCACGGGCGGCATGCTGCTGGCGCGGACGTTCAGCGGCACGCTCGGCGAGTATCTGGGCTGGCGCGCGCCGTACTTGGCGGCGGGGGTGCTGACGCTGGCACTCGCGGCCGTCCTGACCCGCACACTGCCGGACGTCACCGCCGTCGCCCCGGCCGTCCGGCCGTCGTACGGGTCGCTGCTGGTCGAGCCGCTCCGACTGCTGCGCGACGAACCGGAGTTGCGCCGCTCGGGCTTCTACCAGGCGATGGTCTTCGGCGGGTTCTGCGCCGTCTGGACCTGCCTGCCGCTGCTGCTCACCGGGCCCGAGTACGGGTTCGGGGCGCAGACGGTCGGGCTGATCGCGCTGGTCGGGGCGGCGACGATGGTCTGCACGCCGATCGCCGGACGAGTGGTGGACCGCCGGGGCGCCGATCCCGTGAATCTGGCCGGACTGCTGGGCGCCCTCGCCTCGGCGGCGGTCCTGGCGGCCGGGGGCGGGGGCGGCGCGGCGGGACTGGCCGTCCTGGTGGCCGGCACGCTGCTGCTGGACGTCTCGATGCAGTCCGGCATGATCGCCAACAAGACCCGGGTGTACGAGCTCCGGGCCGATGCCCGCAGCCGGCTCAACACCGCCTACATGACCTTCGGTTACCTCGGCGGCAGCGTCGGCTCCTGGCTCGGACTGCGCGCCCACGCCCTGGCGGGCTGGGCGGGCGTCTGCACGCTCCTCGCACTGCTCTGCACCCTCGCCCTGACCCGCCACTTCTTCGAGGCGCGCCGCCGCCGTACCGTCCCGCCGACGGTCCGGGACCACCTGCCGGAGCGGCCGCGCGACGGCGGACCGAAGCGGCTCGAACAGCACGACGGACAACGCAGCGGGCGCAAGCGCGAGCCCGCCCCGTAGCGGACGCCCCGCAGCGAACGATCCGGCGCGAACTATCCGGAGCGCACGGTTCTCCTGTCGTTCACGCGACCGGCCCGTTAAAGTCGCGTTCATGACAATCACTCCGGGGTGACCTTCCTCACGGAGGCCCCGCTAGCATTCGCCCGAAAACCGAAAACCACAGACCGCAGACCGCAGACCGCAGACCAGCCGCGCACACCCCACCCACCCCCGACCGGAGGTCGCCCGTGGCCCGCCTCTACGTCCGCAACGGCATCAACCCCGACGACCCGGACGCGCCCGTGGTGGCGCTGCTCGTCGACCCGGACGGCCCGCCCGGCGAGCGCGCCGTCGCCAAGCTGAGCTGGTACGGACACGAGGGGGACGGCGCGTTCTTCCTCCTCCCCACCGACGGCTGGGCGGAGCACGCCCTGGACGGGGACCGCCTGACCGTCGCGGTGGCCGCGTACCCGTTCACGCTGGAGCAGATCGGCGCGGACCCGGCGGCGTTCCCGGAGCGCTCGCCCGCCGTGCCCGAGGCGGCCCTGGTGCTGCACGCGGAGGCCGCGGTCGACCCGGCACTGTACGCCCGGGCCGGTGCCGCGACGGCCGTGTTCAACGCCCGCCCGGGGCTCGCCCTGGAGCAGGTGCTCGCCGGGGAGGACGCCTGGCCGGTCGTCCTCGCCCCGCCCCCGCCCACCGAGGACTGAGCGCGGGGGCCGTCGGACCAGTGGTGCGGCGGCCCCTGTCGACGCCCTCGTAGACGGGCCGTCAACCCGCTGTGTGCGGCGGCGCGGTGACATGACGGGAGGCCGGATCCACCGGGGATCCGGCCGAGAGGGGAACCCGACATGATCAACCGTCGTACGGCCGCAGCCGCGGTCCTGGTCGCCGTGACCGCGGTGTCAGGGACGGTCCTGGGGGCCGGGACCGCGAGCGCGAGCACAACCGACCTGCCGCTGCCGGTCAGCGGCGCCGAGTACCGCGTCTCCAGCAAGGCGGGCGGCGCCCTCCAGTGGGACAGCCGCGACAACGGGTCCAATGTGGTGGTCCGGGACCCGAACGAGGCGTCCGCCCAACAGGTCTGGACGATCAGGGACGAGGGCGCGGGCACCTGGTCGGTCAAGGTGCCGGGCACCAACAACGCGATCGACCGCGACGTGAACCGGAACACCGTCGGCGCCTGGAACTACGTGGCCGCGGACAACCAGCGGTGGAGCCTGCACAACACCTCGCTGGGCGACGGCCGGGGCTGGCTGCTGCGCAACGTCTCGGACCCGCGCCTCTGCCTCGCCCGCGGCGCCGACCTGAACACGAAGGTGGCCGCCTGCAACACCGGTGACCCGGCACAGAACTGGAACCTCGACCGGCCCGGCGGCACCACCCCGCCCACCCCCGGCCGCCCGGTCATCGACCTGGACTACTCGCGGGCCCCGGACCTCGGCCCGTGGCTGGAGCAGCAGAAGCAGACCGTCGCGGACTACTACTCGACGATCTCCAACCTGGTCACCAAGGGCGCGTGGACCCCCGCCCCGCGGTTCCGGATCGTCCTCGACCCGCAGATCACCGACCACCCCGCCGATGCGCGACCCGGCGCCGTGCCCGAGATCCACGCGAGCGTCGACTACACCCGCAACAACCGGAACGACACCGGCTTCCTGCTGCACGAGGCCGCGCACGTGGCGTTCTTCGGGCACCCGGGTCGCCCGTGGTGGCTGGAGGAGGGGCTGGCGGACTGGGTGCGCTACTACAACTTCCAGCCCGGCACCGTGCATCCGCTCGCCCCGGGCGACCGGTACGACAGCGGCTACAGCGCCACCGCCCGGTTCATCGACTACGTCGCGAAGACCTACCGGCGGCCCGACCTGCCGTACCTGCTGAACACCAGGGACTACGGCTCCGGCCAGATCTGGGTCCAGGTCACCGGCAGGAGCGCCGACCAGCTCTGGAACGAGATGCCCAAGTAGACCGACGCCGCCCCGGCCCGTCGACGGGACAGCTGTCCACCGTCGACGGGCCGGGGCTCGCTCCGACTCCGACCGGGGCCGGCCCCGGTCCGGACTACGCCCCGCTGTGCCGGAGCATGTCCTCCCGCTCCACCACCTTGACCCGCTCCCGGCCCTCGGCCTCGCCCAACGCGTGCTCGTGGGCGTCGAGTTCGTACCAGCCCTGCCAGGTGGTGAACCGCACCCCGCGCTCCTGCAGGTACGCCGGGACCGCCTCCGGGTCCGGCTCGACCGCGCCCGGCAGCCGCCCCTCGGCCTGGTCGGCGAGCAGGCAGGCGACGGTCTCGTTGGCGTCGCCCTTGGTGTGCCCGATCAGGCCGACCGGCCCGCGCTTGATCCAGCCGGTCACGTACACCGCGTCCTGGTGCGAGCCGTCGGCGGCGAGCACCCGGCCGGCCGCGTTCGGCACGGTGCCGGAGACCGGGTCGAACGGCAGCTTGGGCAGCTCGTCGGAGTAGTACCCGATCGCCCGGTAGATCGAGCGGACGTCCCAGTCGGTGAACTCGCCGGTGCCGCGGACGTTGCCGGTGCCGTCGAGCTCGGTGCGCTCGGTGCGCAGCCCGGCGACCTTGCCGTCCTCGCCGAGCACCTCCACCGGGGACTCGAAGAAGTGCAGGTAGAGGCGGTGCGGGCGGTCGCCGACATCCCGGATCGCCCAGTTCTCGATGGTCGAGGCGACCATGTCGACGTGCTTGGCGGCGCGCCGCTCGGCGATCGAGCCCTCGTCGTAGTCGATGTCCTCGGGGGCGACGATCACCTCGATGTTGGGCGAGTGGTCGAGCTCGCGCAGCTCCATCGGGCTGAACTTGGCCTGGGCGGGACCGCGGCGGGCGAAGACGTGCACCTCCAGGGCCCGGTTGCGCTTGAGGCCCTCGTACACGTTCGGCGGGATCTCGGTGGGCAGCAGCTCGTCGGCGGTCTTGGCGAGGATGCGGGCCACGTCCAGGGCGACGTTGCCGGCGCCCAGCACGGCGACCTTCTCGGCCTCCAGCGGCCAGGTGCGGGGCACATCGGGGTGGCCGTCGTACCAGGAGACGAAGTCGGCGGCGCCGTAGGAGCCGTCGAGGCCGATGCCGGGGATGTCGAGCGCGCGGTCGGCCATCGCGCCGGTGGAGAAGACCACGGCGTCGTAGAACCGGTGCAGGTCGTCGAGGGCGAGGTCGCCGGGGTAGTCGACGTTGCCGAAGAGCCGGACCTCGGGCTTGTCCAGCACCTTGTGGAGGGCGGTGACGATGCCCTTGATCCGCGGGTGGTCGGGCGCCACGCCGTACCGGATCAGACCGAACGGCGCGGGCATCCGCTCGAAGAGGTCGATGGAGACCCCGGGCTGCTGGGCGGCGTCGGACTTCAGCAGGGCGTCGGCGGCGTATATACCGGCGGGGCCGGCGCCGACGATCGCGACACGGATCGGGCGGGTCATCTCGGGGCGATCCTCCGGACGGGGGCGAACAGGACGAGGTGGAGCGGCACAGCGGATGGAGCGGCACAGCGGATGGAGCGGCACAGCGGGCGGAGCGGCACGGCCTGGGACGGCAGCGCGTCGAGCGGCACAGCAGGCACAGCGGGCACAGCACACTGCCCGGTGGGGCGGACGGGCGAGGGTGCTCCATGTCCACCCAACCCCGCCGGACCTTGCCACTGTAGGCGGTGTCGATCTATGGGCTCATAGATCGAACCTATGGCCGATCCGGGAACAACGACGGGACCGCACCCGCGCCCGGACCGGTCTCCCTCCGCGCTCCGCCCCGTACGGACAAGGTCCAAAAACCGACGCCCCGCCCCCGCCGCCGTGCCCTAGCCTTTCCACGCACCACCAATGAGGTCTAGACCACAGAGTGGGGAAGCATGAATTCGCTTGTGGGGAAAGCCCGGTGGACCGGGGCACTGGCGGTGGCCGCGGCGCTGCTGCTGACCGGGACCGGCGTCGGGGCGGCGGCCGCCGAACCGGCTCCGGGCGCACCGAACGGCACCGCCGTCGGCTGGCGGGCACTCGGCCTCGCGGTCAGCCCCGAGGGGACCAAGGCGTACGTGGTGGCGGCAGACCGGTCCGGCAGCCGGACCCCGGTCGTCCTGCGGACGGTGGACCTGCGCAGCGGCGCGGTCGTCGCCGAGCTGCCGCTGGCCGAGGACGGCGACGCCGGAAAGCCGGTGGTGAGCCAGGACGGCCGACGGCTCTACGTGGTCGTGGCGGACCGGCTGGTGGCCGTGGACACGGTGGCGGGCACCGTGCTCTCCCGCACCCCCGCCCCCGAGCAGCAGCGCCCGGCCGGCTGGACGCCCGGCGCGCTGACCGGCCTCGCCGTGAGCCCGGACGGATCCAGGGTCTACGCCGGGCAGAACGGCCCGGCCGGCGACGGCCAGGGCGTCCGGCCGGGCCGGGTGCTGGTCTTCGGCACCGACCCGGGCGCCTTCACCGGGACCCTGCCGCTGCGCGGGTACGGCGTGGGCGGGTTCGCGCTCCAGGCGGGCGGGGCCACCGGGTACGTCGCCACGGACCTCGGCGTCGAGCACCTCGACACCACCACGGCCGTGCCGACCCCGCTGCTCCCCGTCGAGCGGCTCGGCGCCACCGGTGAGCTGGCCGCCTCGCCCGACGGCCTGCGGGTCTACGCGCTGGGCATCCAAGCCTCCGCCGGCACGGGGTACGCCATCAGCACCGTCACCAACACCGCGCGGCCGGTCTTCACCTTCGCGACCGCGCCGGCCGACCTCCACTACGTGTCGGTCAGCCCGGACGGCGGGCGGCTCTACCTCCTCAAGGACAGCTGGACGCCGCAGGCCTCGGTGCTCGCCTACAGCACCGCGACCGACACCGCCGTGCCGGGCGAGGCGCTCACCGGCTTCGGCCTGGACGGCGTCTCGGCCGCCGCGGTCGTCCCCGGCGGGCACACGCTCCTCGTGGCCGGGATCCGCGGCCAGGGCTCCTACCTGCGGACCGTCGCGCTCTGATCCCGCTCGCACCGATCCTGCCCGCACCGACGCCGTCCCCTCCGGCCCGCGCCCTGCCGGAGGGGGCGGCCGGGTGCCGGGTGCACGCGTCCCGCGCCCCACCCCTCGCACCCACCTCTCACGCCCCACCTCCTACCTCTCACCGAACCTCCACAGCACCCACGGAAGGGCGCCTCCGAGCCCTCCGCCCGAGGCCACGTCAACCCGTCAACGCCAGACGCCACTTGCCCGATCGGGCAGCAGCAGCCGCGCGAAGGGGCAGCGGGAATCCGGCCCTCCGGAGCGCCGCACCGACCGCCCGTGACCCGACCGGGCGGCGGTTCCGGCGCAGGTCACGCCCGGTCGTCCACCGACGGACGGAGCGCCGATCGGGGTCTCAGGGACGAGGGTTGACACCGCAAGTTGGTCTAGTCCACCGTAGGGGCACACGCGTTTGACGAGGCCGGAACAGCCGTCGGCACTCCTTGTCGGACGAGCAATCCACCCTCATCCCACGCCCCGTCAGGGCCGCCCTCCGCCGCCGCCCGGCCCTGCCCCGCGACCGTCCCTCCGCCTCCGTCTCCGCCGCTCCCTCCGCCGCTTCCTTCACCGTTCGCCCAGCCGTTCATTCAGCCGTTCGCCCAGCCGTTCACTCGGCCGTTCATTCAGCCGTTCGCCCAGCCGTTCACTCGGCCGTTCATTCAGCCGTTCATTCAGCCGTTCCCGACGCCCGTTCCCCGCCGCCCCGGGCACACGGCCACCCACCGATCCGACGCCCCGACCCGACCTTGGAGTGACGTGATGCCGAAGCCCGACGGGTACCTGTATCGAGCCGCTTCGGAGCGCCCGTACTTCAGCAACGACGGCGAGGCCTACCTCGCCGCCACCGCGCTGAGGGACATCGAGAAGCAGCGCCCGTTGCGCGTCCTGTCGGAGGAGCAGTTCGCCTTCTGGCAGACGTACGGCTACGTCGTCGTGCCGGAGGCGATCGCCCCCGAGGCCGCGCGCAAGCTGCTCGACTTCGCCTGGTCGTTCCAGGGCCTCGACCCAGAGCGGCCCGAAACCTGGTACGAGGAACGGGACTTCCGGGACGAGCTGGACCAGCACCTGCACATCTACGGCTTCGTCGAGGCCTACCAGCACCAGCTCATGTGGGACAGCCGGCAGGCCCGCCGGGTCTACGACGCCTTCGTCGACGTCTGGGACTGCGAAGAGCTCTGGGTCACCCTCGACCGGCTCAACCTCAACCCGCCGAACGTCAGGAACCGCGACCGCGCGCTGATCGAGCCCACCGACAAGGGCTTCGACATCGAGCTGCACTGGGACGTCGACTCCACCGCCGGGATGCTCCCCCAGCGCGTGCAGGGCATCATCGCCCTCAACGACACCGCGCCGGACCACGGCGGCTTCCAGTGCAACCCCGAGCTGTTCCGCCGGTTCAACACCTGGCAGGCCACCCAGCCGGCCGACCGCGACCCGATCCGTCCGGCCGTCGACCGCGACGAGTTCCCGGTCGTCCGGCCCGAGTTGAAGGCCGGAGACCTGCTGATCTGGAACGGCATGCTGGCGCACGGCGTGGCCGCCAACACCTCGGCGAACGGCGTCCGCTCCGTGCAGTACCTGTCGATGATGCCCGCGCTGGAGGAGCACACCGAGCTCCGCGAGTCGCGCATCGGCTCCTGGCGCGACCGCTCCACGCCGACCTGGAACCGCACTCTGGTCGGCGACCACCGCGAGCACGAGTCGCTGCGCTACGGCTCGGCCGAACTCACCGGCCTCGGCGCCAGGCTGCTCGGCCTGGAGTCCTGGCACACGGCCGACAGCGAGGCCGACCCCACCGCGGTCGCCGCCACCGCCACCACCTCCGATCCCGGGAAGGGCGAGGAATGACCGTCGACCTCGCCGCACCCGGCATCTGCCTCGCCCTGCCCACCAACCGGGCCTGCGCCCCCGCCATCGCCGACGTAGGCGCCGAAGCCGTCTGGGCCGCGCGCCAGTTCGGCGTCCGGGTGCACCTGCTGATCCTCGACTCGGCGGACGCCGCGACCCGCGCCGAGCACGAGAAGGCCGTCGCCGACCTCCCGGCCGTCGCCGGTGTCCTCGTGCACCACTTCGACGAGCAGCAGCAGCGCGCCTTCCTGCGGTCCGTGATCGACCGGGCCCGCACCGCGACGCCCGCCCCGGCCGCGACGCCCGCCCCGGCCGCGACGCCCGCCCTGGCCTCGGCGGCCGGTGCCGACCGGCTGCTCGACCTGATGCTGCCGGACACCGTGTCCTACGGCGCCTGCACCAACCGGGCGTTCCTGTTCGCCGCCGCGCTCGGCTGCTCCTCGCTGCACCGCCGCGACTCCGACAGCACCTACCAGGAGCTGGACGGCGAACCGGTGTTCCCGATCCACCACGAGCTGCGCTCGATCGGACGGCGCGCCGCCGACGCCGTGCCCGGCGTCACCCACCACACCCTCGACCCGGCGCACGCGGGGAAGCCGGTCGCCCTGGTCGGCAGCTCCTTCATCGGCGAACTCTCGGTCGACCTCGGGGAGGTCCGGGCACTGGACCCGGAGGTCTACGAGGAGGTCGTGGGCCTGTGGGCGGCCACCGGCTCCACCGTCGAGGAACGGCGCAAGCTGGTCGCGGACTCGTTCACCGGCAACGGCACCGACCCGTTCACCCACGACCGCGCCGTGCTCGACCTGCCCGACATCTGGCGGATCGACATGTGCAACATCGCGCTGGACCGCGAGTTGTACGAGCGGGTACCGCTGCCGCCGGCGACCGACACCATCGGCAGCGACTACTTCCTGCACCATCTGGTGCTCAACGCGGAGCTGCCCGGCGTCACCCACAACCGCAACATCGTCAACCACTACACCTCGGAGCGGCGCACCGACGCCGGATTCCTCGCCTACCAGCTGCGGTTCACCAAGTTCCTGCTGTCCATGCTGTACCTCCACCCGGTGTACGACGCGCTCGAGGCGGCCGGCGGGGCGCTGCTCGACGAGGACCACCATGTGCGCCCCGGGGCCGTGGCCGGGTTCGCCCGCCGCGCCGCGGGCGAGGACCGGGCGGAGAACCACCGGCGGCTGGCCGTGCTCGACCGCGCCTACCGCGGGCTCGGCGGGCGCTACGCCGACTTCGCCGACCACCTGCTGCCGCGGCGGGAAAGCCTGTTGGACGAGGCGCAGGCGGACATCGAGGCGTTCGCCCTGCTCGTCGACGCCTGGGGCCCGCTGGTCGCCGCCGCCCGCGCCGTCCCGCCGACGCCGACGCCGACACCGTCGGACGCCGACCTCCTCGCGCCCGCGCCGACGTCCGTCCCCGCACCCACGGGAGCGTCCGGAAGACCCGGCCGACCCACCACCGGCCGGAGTGCCGCCCATGCCTGACCACGGACGCCTGCGCGCCGCCCTGGCCGCCGCCGAGGACGACCGGATCATCTACGACCTCGACGGCATCGAGTCCCAGTACGACGCCCTGCGGCGCGAACTGCCGGACGTCGACATCCGGTTCGCCATGAAGGCCTGCCCGGTGGACGAGGTGCTCGACTGCCTGGCCGCCCGGGGCTCCGGCTTCGACGCGGCCGGACCGCAGGAGATCGTCCAGGCCCTGCGCACCGGCGTGCCGGTCGAGCGGATCCACTACGGCAACACGATCAAGTCCGATCGCCAGATCGCCGAGGCGTACCGGCTCGGCGTGCGCGACTTCGCCACCGACAGCCTGGCCGACGTCCTCGCGATCGCCGAACACGCCCCGGGCGCAAGGGTGTTCTGCCGCCTCGCCACCACCGGCGAGGGGGCGCTCTGGGGTCTGAGCCGGAAGTTCGGCTGCTCGTCGGCGGACGCCCTGCGGGTGCTGGACGCGGCCCGGGACGCCGGACTGGTCCCGGCCGGGCTCTCGGTGCACGTCGGCTCCCAGCAACTCACCTCCGAGGCCTGGCAGCACGCCCTGGAGACGATCGCCTCGGTGCTCGAGGCGGCCAACCGGCGCGGCATCCTGCTGGACCACGTCAACCTCGGCGGCGGCCTGCCCGCCCTCGGCGTGCTGGACCGGCGCGGGGAGCCGCTCGACCCGCCGGTCGACAAGATGTTCGCGGTGATCCGGGAGGGCATGCAGCGGCTGCGCGAGATCTCCGCGGCGCCGCTCGGCTTCCTGCTGGAGCCGGGCCGCCACCTGGTCGCCGACCACGGCGCGATCCGGGCCCAGATCACCCGACTGACCGACCGTCAGCAGTTGGACGGTGAACGGGCGTACTGGCTCTACCTGAGCTGCGGCAAGTTCAACGGCCTGTACGAGATGGACGAGTTGCGCTACCGGCTGGAGTTCCCCACCCACCCGGACGCCGTGACCGTGCCCGCCGTGATCGCCGGACCCACCTGCGACAGCGACGACGCCTACGCCGACGAGGGCGCCGGTGTGCCCGTCCCCCGGGACGCCGCCTCGGGCGACCCGGTGTGGATCCTCTCCTGCGGTGCCTACGCCACCGCCTACACCACGCGGGGGTTCAACGGCTTCCCTCCGCTCCCCTACAGCTGCGTCCGGGCGGGCCGCCCGGACGGCGCGCCCCGCCCCGAGGGAGTACCGCAGTAGATGTCCGCGCACCCGGCCGCCCACGTCCCCATCGCCCAACTCGCCACCTCCCAACTCGGCGACGCTGCAGCACACTCCACCCTCCTCGACGACGAACTCCTCGTCCGCCCGCTCGCCGAGCACGACTGGGCCGAGGTGGTGCCGCTGGAGGCCCGCGCCTATGGCGAGAGCGGCCTCTCCGAGGGCGGCGAGGCCCTGCGCTCGCGCCACCGGGCCGCCCCCGACTACTGCTTCGCGTTCGAGCACAAGGGCGAGTTCGGCGGCTACCTGCTCGCCCTGCCCTACCCGCTCGGCCACTGCCCCGACCTCAGCCGCGCGGAGTCCCCGGCTCCCCTCGGCTCCAGCAATCTGCACGCCCACGACCTGGTCGTCACCGAGCGGCTGCGCGGACGCGGCCTGGCCCCGCGCCTGCTCACCTTCCTCGCCGACACGGCCCGCGACCGCGGGCACACCACCATCTCGCTGGTCGCCGTCCGGGGCAGCGAAGTGCTCTGGGCCCCCCTCGGCTACCTCCCCCACCCCGAGGTGCGGCTCCCCGCGAGCTACGGCGACCGGGCCGTCTACATGTCGATGCCGCTCCACCCCTAGCGCCCGCCCTCCCCGGCGCCGCTCCCCTTCCTCTCCGGTCACGAACGCCCGGTTACGAACCACCGGTTTCGAACTCCCCCACCCAAGAATCGGAATGATGCACATGCTCCGCGTGCGCGACGACTTCCTGC
This sequence comes from Kitasatospora sp. MBT66, assembly GCF_000710405.2. NCBI lineage: Bacteria > Bacillati > Actinomycetota > Actinomycetes > Kitasatosporales > Streptomycetaceae > Kitasatospora > Kitasatospora sp. MBT66. Next base: position 57,564 of record NZ_JAIY01000010.1, read on the forward strand.
GGGCGCACCTGGCCATCGCAGCGCTGTTCTGCTTCCTCGGCTTCCAGTACGCGACCTGGGTCTCCCGCCTGCCCACCCTGAAGACCGACTTCGAGCTCAGCGACGGCCGGATCGGCCTGCTGCTGATGGCCTCCGGGATCGGCGCGGCCGCGTCCTTCCCGCTCGTCGCCACGATGATGAAGCGGTACGGCTCGCGCACCCTCGCCACGGTCTCCGCGATCGTCCTCGGCCTGGTCCTGGCCGGCTTCACCCTCGCCCCGAACTTCCCCGTCCTGCTGCTGGTCGCCGCCCTGGACGGCGTCGCGGTCGGCTTCCTGAACGTCGCGATGAACGCCCAGGGCGCCGCGCTGGAGGTCCGCTTCGGGCGCACCGCGATGTCCAGGCTGCACGCCACCTTCAGCGCCGGCCTGGGCCTGGCCGCCCTGCTCGCCTCCGGCGTGAACATCGTCACCACCACGCTGTCCGCCCACTTCGCGATCGCGGCCGCCGTCCTCGCGCTGCTGCTCCTGCTGGCCCGGACCGGCATGCTGACGGACGAGCCGCAGTCGACCCCGGCTGCGGAACAGACCGACGAGCGGGCCGCCGAGCAGGCCGGCGGGGCCGCGGACGCGGCGCCGCCGAAGCGCCGCGGGATCCCGCTCCCCTCCCGGATCACCATCTGGATGGGCGTCGCGATGGTCTTCGGCACCATCACCGAGGGCGCCATGAACGACTGGTCCGCCCTCTACCTGAAGAACGTCGTGCACGCCTCGCCCGAGCTGGCCCCGCTGGGCATCGCCGTCATCTCGGTGATGATGGTCGTCGCCCGGCTGTTCGCCGACGGCTGGCGCACCCGCTTCGGGGACGGCCCGATCGTCCGGATCGGCAGCACCGTGGCCGGGCTCGGCCTGGCGCTCGCCCTGCTGGTCGGCGGCGTGGTGCCGGCCCTGATCGGCTTCGCCTGCGTCGGCCTCGGCATCGCCGCCGTCACTCCCTGCGTCTACGTCGCCGCCGCCCGCCAGGGGTCCGACGCCCTGGCACTGGTCGCCGCCACCGGCACCACCGGACTGCTCGCCGGTCCGGCCGTGATCGGCTTCGTCGCCAATGCCACCGGCCTGGCCTGGGGCATGGGCGTGGTCGCGGCCTCGGCACTGGTCGTCGCGCTCTGCTCCACCCGGATCGCCTGGCCCGCCCTCGACAAGTCCCCGGCGCCCACCGCCCCCGACGCCGTCCTGCACGAAGCCTGACCGACCCGCCCCGGCCCCCGACCACCCGGACACCCCGGGCCGGGGGCCGGGGGCCGGGGCACAACAAAACCCTTCGCCCGGCCGCCGCCCCGCGAACTAGGCTCGCCGGATGACCACCCGCACCTTCCGCATCACCGTCCGCGGCGTCTTCGACGGCCTCACCCCCGAGCAGCACGCCGAACTGCAGTCCCGGGCCGCCGAGCACGACATCCTCTTCGCCGCCTTCACCCCCGAGGGCCACCTCAGCTACGACCTGAACGCCCGCGCCGTCTTCACGTTCCGCTACCAGGACACCGGCGAGGCCGAGGAGGACATCCTCGACGCCACCGAGCGCGCGGAGCAGTCGGCGCGCGCCTGGCTCGACGAACGCGGGTACGGCCACAAGAACCTCCGTTCCCAGGCCGAGGACCTCTCCCAGGCCCCGCTCGGCAAGCGGCAGCGCCGAGCGGCCGCCAAGGAACTCTGACCACGACCACGCCCGACCGCCGCACCCACCGCACGCCCGCGCACGACACCCCCGCGCCCGACACTCCGGCGCCCACGTCCGAATCGTTCAAGACGGCCGTCCCCGGCCCGCCTACGGTCGAGTCATGACCCGCACCCGCACCGCACGCCTCACCGGGGACCGCCTCGACGCCGCCGCCGCGTTCCTCTGGACCTCCGGCCGCATCCTCGAACAACGGCGCTTCGCCCACCTGTTCGGCGGCGAGAGCAACCCCGACGGCGACCCGAGCAGCGATCCCGGCGGCGACCCGGCCGGCGTCCTCGCCGCCCTGGACGCCCACCGCACCGCCGACGGCGGCTACGCCTACGGCCTCGAACCGGACGTGCGCGGGCCCGCCGCCCAGCCCATCACCGTCCCGGGCGCACTGCTCGTGCTGGAGGAGATCGGCGCACTGGACGCCGCCCGCGCCCGGGCGGTCTGCGACTGGCTGGCGGGCGTGGCCGCGCCCGACGGCGGCGTGCCCGTCGTCCTGCCGAGCCTGCGCCCCTACCCGCACCCGCCGTTCGTGCCGGTGCCCGAGGAGGACGAACCGCCGGTCGGCGCGCTGCTGTCCACCGGCCAGATCGTCGCCCCGCTGCTCCGCCGGGGCATCGTCCACCCGTGGCTCACCGCCGCCACCGCCTTCTGCCGCACCGCCGTCGAGAACCTCCAGGGGACCCACCCGTACGAGGCGGGCGCCGCGATCCGCTTCCTCGACGCCGCCCCGGACACCGCCTGGGCCCGGCGGGAGGCCGCGCGGCTGGGCGCACTGGTCCACGAGCAGCGGATCGTCCTGCTCGACCCGACCCGGCCCGAGGACGCCCGGATCTCCCCCGGCTACGCACCGGGCGAGTACCACCTCCCGCACGACTACGCCCGCCGGCCGAACAGCCTGGCCCGCCGCTGGTTCACCGCCGCCGAACTCGCCCGCGGGCTCGACCACCTGGCCGCCGAGCAGCAG
>NZ_JAIY01000010.1:60915-98102 GCF_000710405.2 Kitasatospora sp. MBT66
GCCGCCCGGGGAGCCGTTCCGCCGCGCCCGCACCGACGACCTCGGCCAGCGGCACCTGGAGGTCGCAGAGCTCCCGCACAGGCATCGCCCCCAGCAGCAGACCGGCCGCACCGGGCCGGAACCGCACCCCGGCCAGCTCGGCCCCGCCCGGCACCGGTACGGTCCGGGGCGCGCGGTCCGGGCCGACCACCTCCAGGCCCGCCGCCGACCACACCAGGTCCACGCAGCCGTCCGGCACCACGAGCTGCCCGTACGCCGGCCCCGCGGCGTTCCGCCGCACCCAGACGCAGGCCACCTGCCGCCCGGGGGCGGCACCGGGCGGCCGTTCCGCGTACAAGGAGGAACCCACCCTCCCACTCTCACCCGAACGCGAGTCCGGACGCCACCCCCACCGCCGCCTCCGCCCCGCCCGTCCCCGCCCGCCCCGCCCGCCCGTCCCGCCCGTCCGCCCGCCGGTCCGCACGGGGCGCGCTCCGGCGCAGGTCCATTGGTATGTACCACCGTCCGATGATCCGGACCGACCGTCCCCACTTCCGCACCCCCGCCGCCGGGCCGGCGGGTCACCCGGGGGCGTCGCCCGGGCCGCACGCGGCCAGCCCTGGCAGCTCACCGGGCCGACATGGCCGGCGTGCGCCGTCGGCCGGACGAAAGGTCGGCACACGGCCTCCTTGGCAGGCCACCACCAACATGTCATTGTCAATCATCACGTCAGATCCTTCACTCCAAAGGGGAGTTGTCACGATCGACGGTAGATGACGAGTCGTCATGCGCCCCCACGAAACCCTTGGTCAGCACTGCTTCCACTTCTGGTCATCCCCGCCCCCACCACCCCCACCCAGCCGACCGACCACCAGCGGAGAACTTCATGCCGGACCTCGATCTCAACCTGCTTGTCGCCCTGGACGCCCTGCTGGAGGAGGGCAGCGTGACAGGCGCCGCAGAGCGGCTGCACACCTCGGCCCCCGCGATGAGTCGCACGCTCGGGCGACTGCGCCGGGTGCTCGGCGATCCGCTCCTGGTCCGGGCCGGCCGGGGGCTGGTCCCGACGCCGCGCGCGGTGGAACTACGGGCGGAGGTCCGCGCGCTGGTCAGCCGCGGCCAGTCGCTGCTGGTCCCGCGCGCCGCCGCCGAACCGGCCGACCTCAACCGCCGCTTCACCCTCCAGACCGGGGACGTGCTCCTCACCACCATCGGCGCGACCCTGGTGGAGACGGTGCGCGCCCAGGCTCCGGCCGTCACCCTGCGCTTCCTCAGCGACCATCCGGAGGGCGCCAGCGCGATGCGGGACGGCGTGATCGACCTGGAGGTCGGCGTGACGGACCACCTCGACCCGGAGACCCGTACCGAACCGCTGGCGACCTCCGGCCTGGTGGGCATCGCCCGCGCCGGACACCCGCTGACCGTCGGCGCGCCCCCCACCGCCGAGGAGTTCGCCACCGCCGACCACCTCGCAGTCTCCCGCAACGGCCGCGGCCAGGGGCCGATCGACCAGCGGCTGGCCGAGGTCGGCCTCTCCCGGCGGGTGGTCGCCAGTGTGCCGAGCTACCCGGCCGCGCTCTTCCTGCTCCGCGACAGCGACCTGGTCGGCCTCGCCCCGGCCCGGCTGGGGACCCGGGCGGCCGAGGCCCTCGGGCTGACCACCTTCCCGCTCCCGGTGCCGATGCCCGAGGTGACGCTGACCATGGCCTGGCACCCGCGCAACGACCAGGACGCCGGCCACCGCTGGCTGCGCGAGCTGGTCCGGGGTGTCGTCACCGCACGCGCCGGCGCCCCCCGCCGGACCGTCGACCTGCCCCCGGCCGAAGCGTTCCTCGGCGCCAACCGCCCGGTGCTGAGCTCCCGTTGAGCACCGGGGTCGGGTCAGGCCCGGGCCGACCACCCGGGCCGGACCCGACCGCCCGCTCCTGACGCCCGCGTCGCCCGCGGCCCCTACGCCGTGCGGCGCAGCAGGGCCAGGTACATCGCGTCCGTCCCGTGCAGGTGGGGCCAGAGCTGGACGTCGGGGCCGTCGCCGAGGGCCGGCACGCCGGGCAGCAGCGGGCGGGCGTCGATCCACTCGAGCCGGCCGCCCTCGTCACGCAGCACGTCGTCGACGACCGCCCTGGTCTCCGCGAGGTGCGGCGAGCAGGTGGCGTAGCCGACCACGCCGCCGATCCGGGTGGCCTCGACGGCCGAGCGCAGCAGGTCGCGCTGGAGCGGCCCGAAGGCGGCGACGTCCGCCGGCCGGCGTCGCCAGCGGGCCTCCGGCCGACGTCGCAGGGCACCGAGACCGGAGCACGGCACGTCGACGAGCACCCGGTCGAAGCCGCCGGACTTCCAGGCCGGCCGGGTGCCGTCGGCGGCGATCACGGTGTACGGGCCGGGGTTGCCGGCCAGGGCGCGGGCGACCAGCCGGGCCCGGTGCGGCTGCTTCTCGCTGGCGACCAGCGCGGCCCCGCGCTCCGCGGCGAGCGCGGCGAGCAGCGCGGCCTTGCCGCCGGGGCCGGCGCAGCCGTCGAGCCAGAGCCGGTCCGGGCCGTCCAGCGGGGCGGCGGCGAGGGCGAGGGCGACCAGCTGGCTGCCCTCGTCCTGGACGCCGGCCCGGTTGTCCTGCACGGCCGCGAGCGAGCCGGGGTCGCCGCCTTCGGCGAGCCGCAGCGCGAACGGGGACCAGCGGCCCGGCTCGGCCTCCGGCAGGGCCTCGGCCAGCTCGCCGACGGCGATCCGCCCGGGCCGGGCCACCAGGGTGACCTCGGGGCGCTCGTTGTCGGCGCGGAGCAGCTCCTCCATCGCCTCGCGCCCGGAGGCGCCGGGCTGCCAGCGGCCGAGCGAGTCCCACAGGGCGGCGACCACCCAGCGCGGGTGGGAGTGCACGACGGCGAGGTGGTCCTCGGCGTCCTTGTCGTACGGCGGGGCGACCTGCTCCAGCCAGGTGTCCAGGTCGTGGGCGCTGATCCGGCGCAGCACGGCGTTGACGAACTTGGCCTTGCCGTCGCCGAGCACCGCGCGGGCCAGTTCGACGGTGGCCGAGACGGCGGCGTGGCTGGGGATGCGGGTGGTCAGCAGCTGGTGGGCGCCGAGCGAGAGGACGTCGAGGACCGGCGGGTCGACCTTGCTGAGCGGGCGGTCGATGCAGGCGGCGATGACCGCGTCGTAGGTGCCCTGGAGCCGGAGGGTGCCGTAGACCAGCTCGGTGGCGAGTGCCGCGTCGCGCCGGTCCATGCCCTTCTGCTCGGCCTCGCGGAGCAGCGAGGGCAGGATCAGGTTGGCGTAGGCGTCGCGCTCGTCGACGGCCCGCAGGGCGCGGAAGGCGACGATCCGCGCGGGGTCCTTCTTCGGGCGCCGGTGCGGGCGCGGGGCGCGCTTTCCGCCGGACGCGCCGGAGGTGGTGCCGGAATTGCTGCTGGTGGTGCTCATGGGATGTGCCTCAAGGTGCTACGGAGGTTATGTCGTGATCTCTCGAACAGTAACGCGAAACGCGGGCCGGCTCAGCCCGTGCCGTTCCCGGACACCCTCGCCGGGGACGTCCGGGTGCCCGCGCTCCGGGCGGCGGCGGGCACTTTGCAAAGTGCACTTTGCAAAGTCCTCACACACTTTGCAAAGTGCACCGGCACTTTGCAAAGTGCGCGCCGACCCGCCCGGGCCCGGCTCATTCCGCGGTGCGCTCGCCCAGGCGCTCGCCGGACTCGATCCGCGCGCCGCGCGCCCAGTCCGCCGCCCGCATGGCCTTCTTGCCCTGCGGCCGCACCTCGCCCAGCTCGACCTCGTGGCTGCCGGTGCCGACCCGGACGCTGTTCTTGCCGACGGCCAGCTCGCCCGGGGCGAGCGCGGCGGAGGCCGGCACCAGGGTGACCGGGCCGGTGACCTTGAGCCGCTCGCCGCGGAACTCGGTCCACGCGCCGGGCGCGGGGGCGCAGCCGCGCACCACCCGGTCGACCCGCAGCGCGGGCGCGGTCCAGTCGATCCTGGCGTCCTCGACGGTGATCTTCGGGGCGAGGGTGATGCCCTCGGCGGGCTGCGGGACGGCGTGCAGGCTGCCGTCGGCGATGCCGTCCATGGTGGCGGCGAGCAGCCGGGCGCCGGAGTGCGCGAGCCGGCCGAGCAGGTCGCCGCTGGTGTCGGCGGCGCGGACCTCCTCGGTGATCACGCCGTAGACCGGGCCGGAGTCCAGGCCCTGCTCGATCAGGAAGGTGGACGCGCCGGTGACCTCGTCGCCGGCCGTCACCGCGTGCTGGACGGGCGCGGCGCCGCGCCAGGCGGGGAGCAGCGAGAAGTGCAGGTTGACCCAGCCGTGCTTCGGGATCTCCAGGGTGCCGGGGCGCAGCAGGGCGCCGTAGGCGACGACCGGGCAGCAGTCGGGCGCGAGCTCGGTGAGCCGGGCGACGAAGTCGGGGTCGCTCGGCTTCGCCGGCTTGAGGACCTCGATCCCGGCCTCCTCGGCGCGCTGGGCGACGGGGCTGGCGACGAGCTTGCGACCGCGGCCGGAGGGGGCGTCGGGGCGGGTGACCACCGCGACGACCTCGTGCCGGTCGGAGGCGAGCAGGGCGTCCAGGGCGGGAACGGCGACCTCGGGGGTGCCGGCGAACACGAGGCGCATCAAGTGCCTTTCTGCAGTGCGGAGTTGACGTAGTTCGGGAACAGGGGAGGAGCAGCCGGGCCGGCGCTCAGCGCGCCGCGCCGAAGGTGCTGTGCGGGGAGACCTTGACCACCGGCAGCGGGCCGGAGCCCCAGTCCGTCTCCCGGATCGCCCTGAGCGCGGCCTTGCGCTGCTCCGGGTCGAGGCGGTCGATGAAGACGATGCCGTCCAGGTGGTCCGTCTCGTGCTGGATGCAGCGCGCCAGCAACTGGGTGCCCTCGACGGTGACCGGGTCGCCGTACATGTTGAAGCCGCGGGCGACCACCCCGTACGCGCGCCGGGTGTCGTAGCGCAGGCCGGGGAGCGAGAGACAGCCTTCGGGGCCCTCCTGCTCCTCCTCGCTGAGCGACAGGTCGGGGTTGATCAGATGCCCGGTGACGCCGTCCACGTGGTAGGTGAACACCCGCAGAGAGATGCCGAGTTGAGGCGCGGCCAGGCCGGCGCCGGGGGCGTCCAGCATGGTCTCGGTGAGGTCCCCGACCAGGGTGCGGAGTTCCTTGTCGAAGGTGGTGACGGGCTGGGCGGTGGCGCGCAGGACAGGGTCTCCGAAGATTCGGATCGGCTGGATCGCCACGGGCACGGGCTCCTTGTCCGTCGGGGTGCCGGCTGCTGGGAACGGGCGGGCCGGGCGGGGTGCGCGCGGCCGTCGGCAAGTCTATGCAATCCCCCCGCACGAGGTTCTGGCATATCCCGCTACCCCTGCCTGCGTGACCCCGGTGGCCGGTCCGGCGTTGGTCAAGGGGGATTGACCGTGGCCGGAGCGCGCGGGAAGGGCGCTCCGGCCGAGTGAACCGTACGGAAGGCGGCACGTAGGCCATGGCCGAGCAGATCAACCACGACGCCCGGGCGCGGGCGAGCCTGCACCTGTTGGTGCGGGACATCGAGCGGGTGAGGCGGCAGGTCGACGCGCTGCGGACGCTCACCGCCCAGTTGGGCAATGTCTACCGGCCCCGTCGCCCGAGCACCTCCGCGGGCTTCGTGGTGTACGGACGAGCCCCCGCGCCGACGGTGCGGCTGGCGCAGGAACTACGGGAGAGCGTGGAGACGCTGGTGGCGGCGGCGGTCGAGTTCGACCGCGCGCTGGGCTTCTCCTGGGACTCGGTGGGCTCGGCCCTCGGGGTGACCAAGCAGGCGGTGCACCGCCGCTACGGCATGCGCCGGCCGACCGGCGAGCTGCTGGCGGCGAGCGGGGCGGTGCCCAACCCGAGCCGCCCGGACCGCTCCGAGGAGCTCTCCGGCCACTCCGCGCCGCACCCCGCGACCCACAGCCCGCAGCACGCCCCGCAGCACGCAGCGGCCGGCCACCCGCCGGCCCACACCGCCCCCGGCCACACCGGCCCGGGCCACCCGACGGTGGAGCGCGACCGCTCCCCCGCCCCGACCGGCCTGGCCGCGACCGTCCCGGCCGCCCGCCAGGGCGGTCTCGACCGCACCGCCCTGGACCGCAGCGCGCTCGACCGCGGCACCGCCGACCGCAGCACCGGCGACCGCGGGGCCCTCGACCGCGGGACTGCCGACCGCACCGCGCTGGACCGCTCCGGCGTCCCCCTGCGCGGCTGACGCACCACCCGGACGCCGGGTGAGGGCCCGCGGACCCACGACGCCGCGCCCCTCACCCGCTGTCCGGCACCACCCCCGAACAGACCGCCGCACCGAACACACCACCGCGGCACGAACACACCGCCGCACCGAACTCAGAACCGCTCAGCACCGCACCGCACCGACCACAGCACAGCTCAACACCGCACCCCGCCGGACCGCCGAACCGCCGGACCACCCGCTCAGCCGATGTCCGTCGGATCGATCCGCACCTTCACCACCTCCGGCGTGCGCAACGCGATCCGCGCGATCTGCGCCGCCTTCAACGCCGCCGCCAGCGCGGCCCCCTGCCCGGGCGGCACCCGCAGCAGCGCACGCTCCTGCTCCTCCCCCCGCAGCGCCGCCACCGGCACCGGCCCGAGCACGTCCGCGTCCGGCGGCAGCCGGACCAGGTTCAACAGGTCCGCCACCGCCGCCGGGCTGCCGGTCACCGAGGCCATCCGGGCCACCGGCGGGAAGTGCAGCTGTGCCCGCTCGTCCAGCTCGAACCCGGCGTGCCCGAGCGGGTCCCAGCGCACCAGCGCCTGCACCGCCCGCGCGGTCGGCTCGGCGACCACCACCACCGTCCCGCCCTCCCCGGCCGGGCGGACCAGCGCGGCGGCGGCCACCCAGAGCCGCAGCGCCTCCTCCCCGGCCCGCAGGTCGGGGCGGCCGAGCAGCGCCCAGCCGTCCAGCAGCAGCGCCGCCGCGTACCCGCCGCCGCTCTCGACGACCGGCTCGGCCCCGGGCGTGGAGATCACCAGCGCCGGCTCGTCCGGCACGGTGGCCAGTACCGCGTCCCGCCCCGAGGTCCGCACCGGGACCCTGGGGAACGCCTTGCCCAGCTCCTCGGCCGTCCGCCGGGCGCCCACCACCTGGGCCCGCAGCCGGAACGACCCGCACTCCGGGCAGTGCCACTCCCGCTCCTCCTCGCCGCACCACCCGCACTGCAGGGGCGCGTCGGCCCCGGCCGCCTCCAGCGGGCCCTCGCAGCGTCGGCAGCGGGCCGGCGTGCGGCAGCGCCCGCACGCCAGCCGGGGGACGTAGCCGCGCCGGGGCACCTGGATGAGCACCGGACCGCCGGCGGCCAGGCCCTCGCGGGCGGCCTCCCAGGCGATCGAGGGCAGCCGGGCGGCCTGCGCGGCGGCGTCCCGGTGCTGGTCGAGGTCGGTGACGGTGCGGACCCGGGGCGCCGTCCGGCGGACGGTCTCCCGGTCGGCGGTCAGCGCCCTGGCCCACCCGGTCCGCACCAGCTGGGCGCCCTCGACGGTGACCACGTGCCCGCCGAGCAGCACCGCCGCGCCCTCGTCGGCCGCGCGCAGCAGGGCGACTTCGCGCACGTGCGGGTGCGGGGCGCGCGGGTCGCAGTGGCTGGAGTCGCCGTCGGACCAGACGACCACGAGTCCGAGGTCGTGCACGGGCGCGAACATCGCCGCCCGGGTGCCGACGGCGGCGCGCACCGAGCCCCGGCTGACCGTGAGCCAGCGCCGGTAGCGCTCGCGCGGGCCCAGGTCGGCGGCCAGGACGGCGTGCCGGCCCTCGCCGAGCAGTTCGGTCAGCGCCCAGTCGACCCTGGCCACCGAGCGGCCGTCGGGCACCACGACCAGTGCGCCGCGCCCGCTCGCCAGGGTGGCCGCGACGGCACGGGCGATCTCGTACGGCCAGCCGGGGCCGGGCAGCGCCGTCCAGACCGCGCGCGGCGCCCCGCCGCCGGCCAGCGAGGCCAGGAAGTCCGGCCCGGCCGGGTAGCGGGACCAGCCGCCGGGCGCGGGCGCCTCCGGGCGGGGCAGCGGCGGCGGCGAGGGCTCGGCCTCCGCCTTGGCGTGCCGGGGCGGCACGGCGAGCTGCAGGACGTCGGCGAGGGTGCCGGCGTACCGGTCGGCGACGGTGCGGCAGAGCCGGAGCAGTTGCGGGGTGAGCACCGGTTCGGGCGAGAGGACCTGTGCGAGCGGGGCCAGCGGCCCGGAGAAGTCGCTCTTCTCCAGCCGGGCGACAATGAATCCGTCGTGCAGTTCGCCGCCCTCGCGCTGCCCCTTGACCACCCGCGCGCCGAAGCGGACCCGGACCCGGACACCGGGCTGGGCCTCCTCCGCCATCGCGGCCGGTACTTCGTAGTCGAAGAACTTGTCGATGGTGAGCACGCCCTTGTCGACGACCACCCTGGCGACCGGCAGGTGCTCGGCCCGCTTGGCACCGCGCCAGCTGCGCGGCTTGGCCCGCCGGACCGTCTCCCGGATGAACGCCAGCTGCTCCGGCGCCCCGGCGTCCCCACCGGTCGCCCCGGCCTCCTCGCCCACCGCCCCCGCGCCCTCGACCTCCTCGACCTCCCCGATCTGCTCGCCCGCCACCCCGCCGTCCTCGCCACTCCCCTGCCTGCTGCTCATCGCACCCAGTCCTACCAGGTCCCACCGACAGAACAGCAGCAGGTCCACCGACAAAACGGCAGGTGGTGGCCGCCCGGAGTGCCGGGCGGCCACCACCTGCCGTCAAACGATCCTATGAGCCGATCAGGCCTCGACGGCCTTCTTCAGCTGCTCCACCCGGTCGGTCCGCTCCCAGGTGAAGTCCGGCAGCTCACGGCCGAAGTGGCCGTACGCGGCGGTCTGCGAGTAGATCGGGCGCAGCAGGTCCAGGTCGCGGATGATCGCGGCCGGACGCAGGTCGAACACCTCGGTGACGGCCTTCTGGATGGCGAGGACCGGCACGGTCTCGGTGCCGAAGGTCTCCACGAACAGGCCGACCGGCTCGGCCTTGCCGATCGCGTAGGCGACCTGCACCTCGGCGCGGCGGGCGAGGCCGGCGGCGACGATGTTCTTCGCCACCCAGCGCATCGCGTACGCGGCCGAGCGGTCCACCTTGGACGGGTCCTTGCCCGAGAAGGCGCCGCCGCCGTGACGGGCCATGCCGCCGTAGGTGTCGATGATGATCTTGCGACCGGTGAGACCCGCGTCGCCCATCGGGCCGCCGATCTCGAACCGGCCGGTCGGGTTGACCAGCAGGCGGTAGCCCTCGGTGACCAGCTTGATGCCCTGCTCGGCGAGCGCCTTCAGCTCCGGCTCCACGACGAACTCGCGGACGTCCGGGGTGAGCAGCGACTCCAGGTCGATGTCGCTCGCGTGCTGGGTGGAGACCACCACGGTGTCGAGGCGGACGGCCTTGTCGCCGTCGTACTCGATGGTGACCTGGGTCTTGCCGTCGGGGCGCAGGTAGGGGATGGTCCCGTTCTTGCGCACCTCGGTCAGGCGGCGCGAGAGGCGGTGGGCCAGCGTGATCGGCAGCGGCATGAGCTCGGGCGTCTCGTCGGACGCGTAGCCGAACATCAGGCCCTGGTCGCCGGCGCCCTGCCGGTCCAGATCGTCCTCGTCACCCTCGACCCGGGCCTCGTACGCGGTGTCGACGCCCTGGGCGATGTCCGGCGACTGCGCGCCGATCGAGACGGAAACGCCGCAGGAGGCGCCGTCGAAGCCCTTCTTGGAGCTGTCGTAGCCGATCTCCAGGATCTTGTCCCGGACGAGCTGCGCGATCGGCGCGTAAGCCTTCGTGGTCACCTCGCCGGCCACGTGCACCTGGCCGGTGGTGATCAGCGTCTCCACCGCGACCCGGGAGGTCGGGTCCTCGCGGAGGAGAGCGTCAAGAATGGTGTCGCTGATCTGGTCAGCGATCTTGTCGGGGTGTCCCTCGGTCACGGACTCCGAGGTGAACAGGCGGCGAGACACAGCGCTCCCTGGGGTTGCAGCGGCTGCTGACTGAAAGGCCCCGGTCGGAACCGGGGACTTCCGGAAAGACTTGATTCCTGGAGTGTAACGGTCAGCTTCCGAGAAACGTCACGTGATTCCGGAATCGAAGACCGAATGCCCACCCCTCGAGATCAATGGGCGAGCAGATCTAGCCGTTCCGCGACCAGGTCCCAGACGACGTCCGCGAGAGCCTCCTTCGGGCCCACCGGAACGGGGGTCTCGGTGCCGTCCGCGCCCAGTACCACGGCCTCGTTGACGTCCTGCCCGAAGGCCTTTCCGTCCCCCACCTCGTTGACCACCAGCAGGTCGCAGCCCTTGCGCGCGAGCTTGGCGCGGCCATTGGCGAGGACGTCGTCGGTCTCCGCCGCGAATCCCACCACCAGTTGGCCCGAACGGGTGCGGTGGGCGGAGAGCTCGGCGAGCACATCGGGGTTGCGGACGAGCGCGACCGGGGCCGGTTCGACGCCCTCGACCTTCTTGATCTTGCCGGCGGCGTAGGCCGCGGGCCGGAAGTCGGCCACCGCCGCGGCCATGACCACGGCGTCCGCGTCCTCGGCGGCCTTCAGCGCCGCGTCCCGCAGTTCCAGCGCGGTGGCCACCCTGACCACGTCCACCCCGGCCGGGTCGGGCAGTCCCGCGTTGGCCGAGATCAACGTCACACGGGCACCGCGGGCGGCGGCCGTCGCGGCGAGCGCGTAGCCCTGCTTGCCGGAGGAGCGGTTGCCGAGGAAGCGGACCGGGTCGAGCGGCTCACGGGTGCCGCCGGCCGAGACCACCACGTGCCGGCCGGCCAGGTCGGCCCGCTCGCCGCCGTACCGGAGCACGGCCCGGCAGGCGTCGAAGATCGCGGCAGGCTCGGGCAGCCGTCCCTTGCCGGTGTCCTTGCCGGTCAGCCGGCCGCTGGCGGGCTCCAGCACGATCACGCCCCGGCGGCGCAGCGTGGCGACGTTCTCCCGGGTGGCGGGGTGCTCCCACATCTCGGTGTGCATCGCGGGCGCCAGCACCACCGGGCAGCGGGCGGTGAGCAGGGTGTTGGTGAGCAGGTCGTCGGCGAGGCCGTGGGCGGCCTTGGCCATCAGGTCGGCGGTGGCCGGGGCGACCACGACCAGGTCGGCGTTCTGCCCGATCCGCACGTGCGGGACCTCGTGCACGTTGTCCCAGGTCTCGGTGGCCGCGGGGCGGCCGGAGAGGGCCGCCCAGGTCGCCTCGCCGACGAAGTGCAGCGCCGCCGCGGTGGGCACCACGGTGACCTGGTGGCCGGACTCGGTGAACCGCCGCAGCAGCTCGCACGCCTTGTACGCGGCGATGCCGCCGCTGACGCCGAGGACGACGCGCGGTGCGCCCGTCCGCTCCGTGCTGCCGCTCATGTCGCCTGCTCTCCTCGTGGCGGTCCCAGATGCCCGCCAACCCTACGACCCGCCGACGATCACCCGCGCAGCGGCACCCCGCCCGGCCGCCGGGGCAAGCACCGGAAAAGACGGAGGGCCCGTCGGAGCGAACTCCGACGGGCCCTTCCGCAGACGCGGTGACGCCTCAGGCGGCCTCGATCGCCTCGGCCGTCAGCATGCCGGCGTTGATCTCGCGCAGCGCGATCGACAGCGGCTTCTCGTGCACGTGGGTGTCGACCAGCGGGCCGACGTACTCCAGCAGGCCCTCGCCGAGCTGGGAGTAGTACGCGTTGATCTGACGCGCACGCTTGGCCGCGTAGATGACCAGGCTGTACTTGGAGTCGGTGGCCTCAAGCAGCTCGTCGATCGGCGGGTTGATGATGCCCTCGGGCGCGGTCATGGAAGAGGACACGCGAAAACCTTCCGAAAGGGTGGAAAAAAAGACAACAGGTCAGCCTACACCGAGCAAGGCTAGCAGTTCAGTGGCGACCTGCTCGACGGAGGTGTTGACCAGGGTGGTGTCGAACTCCGGCTCGGCCGCCAGTTCGATCTTGGCCGCCTCCAGCCGCTTCTCGATCACGTCCTGCGGCTCGGTGCCCCGGCCGGTGAGCCGGCGGACCAGCTCGTCCCAGCTCGGCGGAGCCAGGAAGACCAGCTGCGCCTCGGGCATGGACTCGCGCACCTGGCGGGCGCCCTGCAGGTCGATCTCCAGCAGTACGGGCTCGCCGCGCTCCAGCTTCTCCTGGACCGCCGCCCGGGGGGTGCCGTAGCGGTTGCCCGCGAACACGGCCCACTCCAGCAGCTCACCGTTGGCGATCAGCTTGTCGAACTCGTCGTTGTCGACGAAGTGGTACTGGACCCCGTGCTGCTCGCCCGGCCTCGGGTGGCGGGTCGTCGCCGACACCGAGAGCCAGACTTCGGGGTGCTGCTTCCTCATATGAGCGACGACCGTGCTCTTGCCGACCCCCGAGGGGCCGGAGAGCACGGTCAGCCGCGGACGCTCACTCATGCACCGATTATCCCGGATCGCGGGCGATCCTGGGACCACGGGGCACGGTCAGGCGGCACCGCCGCCGAACTCCCGCTCCAGGGAGGCGATCTGGTTCGTTCCGAGACCACGGACACGACGGCTCTCGGAGATGCCGAGCCGCTCCATGATCTGCTTGGCACGGACCTTGCCCACGCCCGGCAGGGACTCCAGCAGGGCGGAGACCTTCATCTTGCCGATCACGTCGTTGTCGGCCTTGCCGGCCTTGATCACCTCGTGCAGGGAGGCGCCGGAGTGCTTGAGCCGGTTCTTGACCTCGGCGCGCTCCCGGCGAGCCTCGGCGGCCTTCGCGAGCGCGGCGGTGCGCTGTTCAGGGGTAAGGGGCGGAAGAGCCACGCCGTTCACCTCAGGTGTGGATGGAAGGGATTGAACTAGGACTGTTGTGGTTCCCAGGACACCGGCCAGAGAGCGACGCGCCGCCCCTGACCTGCGAGAGCAGCAGTATTCGCGGCTCTTCGATGACCTATCGCCGGACACTACCCGGATTGCGGCGCCGCGTCAGGAAAAGAACACGAAAAGTCCTGGTCAGCCAAGGCCGACCAGGACTTTCCGGGGCAAAATGACCGTGATTGCGAAGCTTTGGCGGCACCGATGTGACGGCGCTCACGTCAAGCCGCCGTCCCGCCTCCCCCGTCGCAACCCGTCACGGGGGTGCTGCGGAGCGTCCGCCGGGGCGAACCCCGCGACACCGCCCGCTACTTGACCGCTTCGGCGTACTCCTGGACAAAACGGTCGGCGGCCGAACGCAGCGCCTCCACCGAGGGGCCGTGCTTCAGCACGTCCCGGCTGACGCTCGGGACGACATTGCGCACCGAGGCGCCGAACACCCGCGGCAGATCGGCCATGGTCGCGCCCTGCGCCCCGATGCCGGGGGCCAGCAGCGGGCCGTTGATCGCCAGGTCCACCCCGGCGTCGGCCAGGGTGGCTCCGACCACCGCGCCGAAGGAGCCCAGCGGCTCGGCCCCGGCGTTCTCCTCGGCCAGCTGGCGCAGCACCGAGGCGGCGACCGGCTCGCCGTCGGCGCCGACCGCGCGCTGCACCTCCGCGCCCTCCGGGTTGGAGGTGAGCGCCAGCGCGAACACGCCCGCGCCGCTCGCCCGCGCCAGGTCCAGCGCCGGGCGCAGCGAGCCGAAGCCCAGGTAGGGGCTGACCGTGACGGCGTCCGAGAAGAGCGGGCTGCCGGGCGCCAGGAAGGCCTCCGCGTAGGCGGCCATGGTGGAGCCGATGTCACCGCGCTTGGCGTCCATCAGGACGAGCGCGCCGGCCGCCCTGGCCTCCTCGACCGACCGCTCCAGGACGGCGACGCCCCGGGAGCCGAAGCGCTCGTAGAACGCGGCCTGCGGCTTGAGCACGGCGACCCGGTCGGCCAGCGCCTCGACCACGGTGCGGCTGAAGGTCTCCAGGCCCGCGACGGTGTCCTCCACGCCCCAGGCGGCGAGCAGGGAGGCGTGCGGGTCGATGCCCACGCAGAGCTGGCCGCGGGTGTCGAGGGCGTGGCGCAGCC
This sequence comes from Kitasatospora sp. MBT66, assembly GCF_000710405.2. Lineage (NCBI taxonomy): Bacteria > Bacillati > Actinomycetota > Actinomycetes > Kitasatosporales > Streptomycetaceae > Kitasatospora > Kitasatospora sp. MBT66. The sequence goes on from NZ_JAIY01000010.1 coordinate 74,786, forward strand.
GGGCGCCGAAGGGGGCGAGGGTCATGACGTCCTTCCGGAGGGGCGTGGGAGAAGAGGCGTGGGAGGAGGGGCTCAGGCGGCCGTGCGGTCGTCGACCGCGCTGCCGACGGCCGCGGCCAGGCTGCGGAAGCCGCCGGCCCGCAGGCGCGCCGACAGGCCCTTGTGGACGCGCCGGCACCAGAGCGGGCCCTCGTAGATGAAGGCGCTGTAGCCCTGCACCAGGTCGGCGCCGTGGACGATCCGCTGCCAGGCGTCCTCGGCGGTCTCGATGCCGCCGACCGAGACCAGCGTCAGCCGGCCGCCGGTACGGGCGCGCAGCCGCTGCAGGACCACCAGGGCGCGCTCCTTGAGCGGGGCGCCGGACAGGCCGCCCATGCCGATCTCCGCGACCCGGGCGGCGTCGCTGCGCAGGCCCTCGCGGCCGATCGTGGTGTTGGTCGCGATGATGCCGTCCAGGCCCAGCTCCAGGGCCAGGTCGGCCACCTCGTCGATGTCCTCGTCCGCCAGGTCGGGGGCGATCTTGACCAGCAGCGGCACGTGGTGCGGGGTGGTCCGGTCGGCGGCCTCGCGCACGGCGCTCAGCAGCGGGCGCAGGTGCTCGACGGCCTGGAGGTTGCGCAGCCCGGGGGTGTTCGGCGAGCTGACGTTGACCACCAGGTAGTCGGCGAAGCGGGCGAGCCGCTCGGTGGACTTCACGTAGTCGGCGACCGCGTCGGCCTCCTCGACCACCTTGGTCTTGCCGATGTTGACGCCGACGACCGGGGTGGAGCTGGTGTGCGGGCGCGCGGCCAGCCGGGCGGCGACCCGGGCCGAGCCCTGGTTGTTGAAGCCCATCCGGTTGATCAGCGCGCGGTCCTCGACCAGCCGGAACAGCCGCGGCTGCGGGTTGCCGGGCTGCGCCTCGCCGGTGACGGTGCCGATCTCGACGTAGTCGAAGCCGAGCATCGACAGGCCGTCGATGCCGACCGCGTTCTTGTCGAAGCCGGCCGCCAGGCCGAACGGGCCGGGCAGGGCGAGGCCGAGGGCGTCGGTGCGCAGCGCCCGGTCGCGCGGGGCGAGCACCAGCCGGACGAGGCCGCGCAGGCCGGGCACCGAGGAGGCCAGCCGGATCCAGAAGAAGGCCAGGTGGTGGGCCTTCTCCGGGTCCATCTTCTTGAACACGAGGTCGAACAGCAGCTTGTACACAAAGTCCTCCCAGGGCATGGAAGTGGGGGGCACCCGGCGGTACTGGTGCCCCCCACTGCGGTGGTGCTAGTTGGCGCGGCCGGCGTTGATCAGCTCGGCGTGCTCCTGGAGCGACATGACGCCGACCTCGTCGCGCAGCAGCCGGTCGATGCCCTGGACGGCGGCGCCCATGGCCTGCACGGTGGTCAGGCAGGGCACCGCGCGGGCGACGGCGGCGGTGCGGATCTCGTAGCCGTCGAGGCGGCCGCCGGTGCCGTACGGCGTGTTGATGATGAGGTCGACCTCGCCGTCGTGGATCAGCTGGACGATGGTCCGCTCGCCGTTCGGGCCCTCGCCCTCGCTGTGCTTGCGCACCAGCGTGGACGGGATGCCGCCGCGCTGGAGGACCTCGGCGGTGCCGGCGGTGGCGAGCACCTCGAAGCCCAGGCTGACCAGCGCGCGGGCCGGGAAGACCAGGTTGCGCTTGTCGCGGTTGGCGACCGAGACGAAGACCTTGCCCTTGGTCGGCAGCGCGCCGTAGGCGCCGGCCTGGGCCTTCGCGTAGGCGGTGCCGAACACCCGGTCCAGGCCCATGACCTCGCCGGTGGAGCGCATCTCCGGGCCGAGGACGGTGTCCACGCCGCGGCCGTGGACGTCGCGGAAGCGGCTCCACGGCATCACGGCCTCCTTGACCGCGATCGGGGCGTCGGCCGGCAGGGTGCCGCCGTCGCCCTCGGCCGGGAGCATGCCCTCGGCGCGCAGCTCGGCGATGGTGGCGCCGAGCGAGACCCGGGCGGCGGCCTTGGCCAGCGGCACCGCGGTCGCCTTGGAGGTGAACGGCACGGTGCGCGAGGCGCGCGGGTTGGCCTCCAGGACGTACAGGATGTCGCCGGAGAGCGCGAACTGGATGTTGATCAGACCGCGCACCCCGACGCCGCGGGCGATGGCCTCGGTGGAGGCGCGCAGCCGCTTGATGTCGTACCCGCCGAGGGTGATCGGCGGCAGGGCGCAGGCGGAGTCGCCGGAGTGGATGCCGGCCTCCTCGATGTGCTCCATGACGCCGCCGAGGTAGAGCTCGGTGCCGTCGTAGAGGGCGTCGACGTCGATCTCCACCGCGTCGTCGAGGAAGCGGTCGATCAGCACCGGGTGCTCGGAGATCAGACCGGCGTGCCGCTCCAGGTAGGAGGCGAGCGACTCCTCGTCGTAGACGATCTCCATGCCGCGTCCGCCGAGCACGTAGGACGGGCGGGCGAGCACCGGGTAGCCGATCTCGTCGGCGAGGGCCTTGGCCTCGGCGAAGGAGAAGGCGGTGCCGTGCTTGGGGGCGGGCAGGCCCGCGTCGCGCAGGACGCGGCCGAAGGCGCCGCGCTCCTCGGCCAGGTCGATGGCCTCCGGCTGGGTGCCGACGATCGGCACGCCGTTGTCCTTGAGCGCCTGGGCCAGGCCGAGCGGGGTCTGGCCGCCGAGCTGGACGATCACACCGGCGAGCGGTCCGGCCTGCTTCTCGGCGTGGACGATCTCCAGCACGTCCTCCAGGGTGAGCGGCTCGAAGTAGAGCCGGTCGGAGGTGTCGTAGTCGGTGGAGACGGTCTCCGGGTTGCAGTTGACCATGACGGTCTCGTACCCGGCCTCGGCGAGCGCGAAGGAGGCGTGCACGCAGGAGTAGTCGAACTCGATGCCCTGGCCGATGCGGTTCGGGCCGGAGCCGAGGATGATCACCGCGGGCTTGGTGCGCGGGGCGACCTCGTTCTCCTCGTCGTAGGACGAGTAGAAGTACGGGGTCTTGGCCGCGAACTCGGCCGCGCAGGTGTCGACGGTCTTGAAGACCGGGCGGATGCCCAGCGCGTGCCGGACCTCGCGGACCACGTCGGGGCGCAGGCCGCGGATCTCGCCGACCTGGTGGTCGGAGAAGCCGTGCCGCTTGGCGTGGCGCAGCAGCTCGGGGGTGAGCTCGGGGGCCTCGGCCAGCTCGCCGGCGATCTCGTCGAGCAGGAAGAGCTGGTCGACGAACCACGGGTCGATCTTGGTGAACTCGAACACCTCGTCCGGGGTGGCCCCGGCCCGGATGGCCTGCATCACGGTGTTGATCCGGCCGTCGGTCGGCACGACCGCCTTGGCCAGCAGCTCGGCCTTGTCGCCCACCGGGCCGACCCAGGTGAACTGGGAGCCCTTCTTCTCCAGCGAGCGCAGCGCCTTCTGCAGCGCCTCGGGGAAGTTGCGGCCCATGGCCATCGCCTCGCCCACCGACTTCATGGTGGTGGTGAGGGTGGCGTCGGCGCTCGGGAACTTCTCGAACGCGAACCGGGGCACCTTGACCACGACGTAGTCGAGGGCCGGCTCGAAGGAGGCCGGGGTCTGCTCGGTGATGTCGTTGGGGATCTCGTCGAGGGTGTAGCCGACGGCCAGCTTGGCGGCGATCTTGGCGATCGGGAAGCCGGTCGCCTTGGAGGCCAGCGCCGAGGAGCGGGACACCCGCGGGTTCATCTCGATGACGATGACCCGGCCGTCGTCGGGGTTGACGGCGAACTGGATGTTGCAGCCGCCGGTGTCGACGCCGACCTCGCGGATCACGGCGATGCCGATGTCGCGCAGGATCTGGTACTCGCGGTCGGTGAGCGTCATCGCCGGGGCGACGGTGATCGAGTCACCGGTGTGCACGCCCATCGGGTCGAAGTTCTCGATCGAGCAGACGACCACGACGTTGTCGTTCTTGTCGCGCATCAGCTCGAGCTCGTACTCCTTCCAGCCGAGGATGGACTCCTCCAGGAGCACCTCGGTGGTCGGGGAGAGCGTCAGGCCCTGGCCGGCGATGCGGCGCAGCTCGTCCTCGTCGTGGGCGAAGCCGGAGCCGGCGCCGCCCATGGTGAAGGAGGGGCGGACGACGACCGGGTAGCCGCCCAGGGTGTCGACCCCGGCGATGACCTCGTCCATGGTGTGGCAGATGACCGAGCGGGCGGACTCGCCGTGGCCGATCTTGGCGTTGACGGCCTCGACCACGCCCTTGAACAGCTCGCGGTCCTCGCCCTTGTTGATCGCCTCGACGTCGGCGCCGATCAGCTCGACGCCGTACTTCTCCAGCGTGCCGGCGCTGTGCAGGGAGATCGCGGTGTTGAGCGCGGTCTGGCCGCCCAGGGTGGGCAGCAGGGCGTCGGGGCGCTCCTTGGCGATGATCTTCTCGACGAACTCCGGGGTGATCGGCTCGACGTAGGTGGCGTCGGCGATCTCCGGGTCGGTCATGATCGTCGCCGGGTTGGAGTTCACCAGGACGACCCGCAGGCCCTCGGCCTTCAGGACGCGACACGCCTGCGTGCCCGAGTAGTCGAACTCGGCGGCCTGGCCGATCACGATCGGGCCGGACCCGATGACCAGGACGGACTTGATGTCAGTGCGCTTAGGCACGCTGGCCCTCCATGAGCTCAACGAAACGGTCGAAGAGGTAGGCCGCGTCGTGCGGGCCGGCAGCCGCTTCGGGGTGGTACTGCACGCTGAAGGCGGGCACGTCGAGCGCCTGGAGGCCCTCCACCACGTCGTCGTTCAGGCAGACGTGGGAGACCTCGACCCGCCCGTACGGGGTGTCGCTGACCTTGTCCAGCGGCGCGTTCACGGCGAAGCCGTGGTTGTGGGCGGTCACCTCGACCTTGCCGGTGGTGCGGTCCTGCACCGGCTGGTTGATGCCGCGGTGGCCGTACTTGAGCTTGTAGGTGCCGAAGCCCAGCGCGCGGCCGAGGATCTGGTTGCCGAAGCAGATCCCGAAGAACGGGGTCCTGCGCTCCAGCACGCCCTGCGCCACGGCGACCTGGTGGTCGGCGGTGGCCGGGTCGCCCGGGCCGTTGGAGAAGAACACGCCGTCGGGGTTGACGGCGTAGACGTCCTCGATCGTCGCGTTTGCGGGCAGCACGTGCACCTCGATGCCGCGCTCGGCCATCCGCTGCGGGGTCATCGCCTTGATGCCGAGGTCCAGGGCGGCGACGGTGAAGCGCTTCTCACCGATCGCGGGCACCACGTACGGCTCGGTGGTGGCGACCTCGGCGCAGAGGTCGGCGCCCTTCATCTCGGGCGAGGACTGCACCTTGGCGAGCAGCGCGGCCGGGTCGGCCAGGGCCTCGCCGGAGAAGATGCCGCAGCGCATGGCGCCGCGCTCGCGCAGGTGGCGGGTGAGCGCCCGGGTGTCGATGCCGCTGATGCCGACGACGCCCTGGTTCACCAGCTCCTCGTCCAGCGAGCGGCGGGAGCGCCAGTTGGAGGCGACCCGGGAGGGGTCGCGGACGACGTACCCGGCGACCCAGATCTGCTTGGACTCGTCGTCCTCGTCGTTCCAGCCGGTGTTGCCGATCTGCGGGGCGGTCATCACGACCACCTGGCGGTGGTACGAGGGGTCGGTGAGGGTCTCCTGGTAGCCGGACATGCCGGTGTTGAAGACGGCCTCGCCGTAGGTCTCGCCGGTCGCGCCGTAGGCCTGGCCCCGGAAGGTCCGGCCGTCCTCCAGGACGAGCACAGCGGGCACACGCTCCCGCCGTTGGCGCTGCGTGGTGGGGGCAGGTGCGGTCATGACGCGGCCTCTTCCGTCTTCTTCGTCGTCGTACGTGTTGCGATGTGAGCGACCGCCTCGACCCAGGCGGCGTGCTCGTCCGGATGGTCGAACCGGAACCCGGAGTCCAGCTCCGTGCCCTCGAGCGCCCAGGTGACCACGAGGATCCCGGACGGGACGACCTTTCCGGCGATCCCGGAGTCCGTCCGGGCACCGGTCAGGTGCTCGGCGGGGATCCAGAAGTCGACGTCACCCGGGCGCTGCACCAGCAGCCCGTTCTCGCCGAGGGTCAGATCGGCGCGGCTGCGGGTGCCCAGGCCGTGCGCGACGACCCGGTCGAGCCAGTTCCCGGCGGTGGTGGTGCCGTGGTACCGGCCGCTGCTCTCCAGGATGGTCCGGCCGGCGCGCTCCGGCACGGCGGGCAGCGGCGGGATCCCGGACTGCAGGGTGCGGCGCCAGTTCCAGCCCTGGCGCATCAGCCAGTACACGAGGCCGATGACCAGCAGCAGGCCCACCGTCCAGCCGATGTACCCGGGCCAGTTGGCGACCCTGGCCTGCTCCTGGGCCAGCAGCGCCGCGGCGCCCCCGGTCGTGGAGCTCACGCGAGACCACCCTGCTCGACCAGCTCGCCGGCCAGCACCGTGGCGGTGCCGCGCAGGAAGGTGGCGTGCACCCGACCGGGCAGGTCGAGGCCCTTGTAAGGGGTGTTGCGGGAGCGGGTGGCGAAGCTGTCGGGGTTCACGGCACCACGGTACGCGGGATCGAACAGCACCAGGTTGGCGGGCTCACCCACCGAGACCGGCCGGCCCTGCCCCGCGAGGCGGCCGATCCGGGCCGGGCGGTGCGACATCCGGTCGGCGACGCCCTCCCAGTTCAGCAGGCCGGTGTCGACCATGGTCTGCTGCACCACGGACAGTGCGGTCTCCAGGCCGACCATGCCCATCGCGGCCACGGCCCACTCGCAGTCCTTGTCCTCGGCCGGGTGCGGCGCGTGGTCGGTGGCGACGGCGTCGATGGTGCCGTCCGCCAGCGCCTTGCGCAGCGCCTGGACGTCCTCGGCGGTGCGCAGCGGCGGGTTGACCTTGTACACCGGGTCGTAGGAGCGGACCAGCTCGTCGGTCAGCAGCAGGTGGTGCGGGGTGACCTCGGCGGTGACGTCCCAGCCCTTGGCCTTGGCCCAGCGGACGATCTCGACCGAGCCGGCGGTGGAGACGTGGCAGATGTGCAGCCGGGAGCCGACGTGCGCGGCGAGCAGCACGTCGCGGGCGATGATCGCCTCCTCCGCGACGGCCGGCCAGCCGCCGAGGCCGAGCTCGCCGGAGACCTGGCCCTCGTTCATCTGGGCGCCCTCGGTCAGCCGGGGCTCCTGCGCGTGCTGGGCGACGACACCGTCGAAGGCCTTCACGTACTCCAGCGCGCGGCGCATCATCACCGCGTCGTCGACGCACTTGCCGTCGTCGGAGAAGACCCGGACGCCGGCCGCGGACTCGTGCATGGCGCCGAGCTCGGCGAGCTTCTTGCCCTCCAGGCCGACGGTGACGGCGCCGACCGGCTGGACGTCGCAGTAGCCGGACTCCTGGCCCAGCCGCCAGACCTGCTCGACCACACCGGCGGTGTCGGCCACCGGGAAGGTGTTGGCCATCGCGTGGACGGCGGTGAAGCCGCCCTTGGCGGCGGCGCGGGTGCCGGTGAGGACGGTCTCGGCGTCCTCGCGGCCGGGCTCGCGCAGGTGGGTGTGCAGGTCGACCAGGCCGGGCAGGACGATCAGCCCGGTGGCGTCGATCTCGATGTCCGCCGTGGCGTCCAGGGCGGTGCCGATCGCCGCGATCGCACCGTCGACGAGGTGGAGGTCCTGCGGAGCGCCGCCGAGGATCTGGGCGTTGCGGATCAGGTAGGTGGTCACTTGGCGCTCTCCACGGAGTCGGTGCGGGGGGTGTCGGTGAGGGTGGCTCCGCCGAGCAGCAGGTAGAGCACGGCCATCCGGACGGAGACGCCGTTGGCGACCTGCTCGACCACGGTGCAGCGCGGCGAGTCGGCGACCTCGGCGGTGATCTCCATGCCGCGGACCATCGGGCCGGGGTGCATGACGATGGCGTGCTCGGGCAGCCGGGACATCCGCGGGCCGTCCACGCCGTAGCGGCGGGTGTACTCGCGCTCGGTGGGGAAGAACGCGGCGTTCATCCGCTCGCGCTGGACCCGGAGCATCATCAGCGCGTCGGTCTTCGGGAGCACGCTCTCCAGGTCGTAGCTGACCTCGCAGGGCCAGTTCTCGATCCCGATCGGCAGCAGGGTCGGCGGGGCGACGAAGGTCACCTGGGCGCCGAGCGTGGTGAGCAGGTGGACGTTCGAGCGGGCCACCCGGCTGTGCAGGATGTCGCCGACGATGGTCACCCGCCGCCCGGCCAGGTCGTTGCCGGCCCCCGGGTTGAGGTGGCGGCGCATGGTGAAGGCGTCGAGCAGGGCCTGGGTGGGGTGCTCGTGGGTGCCGTCACCGGCGTTGATGACGCTGCCGTGCAGCCAGTCGGACTGGGCCAGCCGGGCCGGCGCGCCGGAGGCGTGGTGCCGGACCACGACCGCGTCGGCGCCCATCGCCTGGAGGGTCAGCGCGGTGTCCTTGAGGCTCTCGCCCTTGGAGACCGAGGAGCCCTTGGCGGAGAAGTTGATGACGTCCGCGGAGAGCCGCTTCTCGGCGACCTCGAAGGAGGTCTTGGTGCGGGTCGAGTCCTCGAAGAAGAGGTTGACGACGGTGCGGCCGCGGAGGGTGGGGAGCTTCTTGACCGCCCGGCCGGACAGCTGGGCGAGTTCCTCGGCGGTGTCCAGGACGAGCAGCGCGTCGTCGCGGGTGAGATCGGCGGCGGACACGAGGTGGCGCTTCACGCGGGTTACTCCGGGAGGTGCGATTCGGTGGCCTGAGCGGCCAGGGCCTGGGAGGAGCGCGCCGCGAAGTCGCGGTCGCCGACGAGCACGGCGTCCACGCCGTCGCGGTCGGACAGGCGCACCTGGACGGCCTCGCGCAGTGACGTGGGGAGGTTCTTGCCCACGTAGTCGGCGCGGATCGGCAGCTCGCGGTGGCCGCGGTCGACGAGGACGGCGAGCTGGACGGCGCGGGGGCGGCCGATGTCGTTCAGGGCGTCGAGCGCGGCGCGGATGGTGCGGCCGGAGAAGAGCACGTCGTCGACGAGGACGACCAGCCGGCCGTCGATGCCGCCGGGCGGGATCTCGGTGTGCTCCAGGGCGCGGGCGGGCTTCAGCCTCAGATCGTCCCGGTACATCGTGATGTCCAGGGTGCCGAGCGGGATGTCCTGGTCGGTGATCTGGGCGAGCCTGGCGTGCAGCCGCCGGGCGAGGTGGACACCCCTGGTGTGGATGCCCAGCAGCACGACGTCCTCGGCGCCCTTGGCGCGCTCGACGATCTCGTGCGCTATCCGGGTGATGACCCGGGCGATGTCCGTGCCGTCCAGCACTTGGTGCGGCGGCCTCGGTGCGGATTCCTGGTGTGCGGTCATGCCGAAGCGGACCTCCTTCCCCGCCTCACGGGACGGGTCTTAAAGGATGTCGGGAGACCCCCGCCGACCTGCGGCGCGGGCTCCGGTCATCCTACCAGCGTGATTCTGCGGCCAACCGACGGCCATCGTTCCGCTTCCCCTGGTTCACGTGCCGGACGCACCCCTGATGCGGCCCATTCGCACGACTGCCCCATTCGGCTTGACGCAACTACCTCACTCTACGTAACCTCACAGTGAGTTACGAGACGGACGTCGAACCCACCGGTAACGGCGTCGGCAATCGCCCGTGACCCACCACTGAACGCGAAGCAATCTCGTCCGGGGAGATCAATGTCCAGCGACTACGCGAAGCAGCTCGGAGGCAAGCTCCGAGCCATCCGCACCCAGCAGGGGCTCTCCCTGCACGGTGTCGAGGAGAAGTCCCAGGGGCGCTGGAAGGCAGTCGTCGTCGGCTCGTACGAGCGTGGGGACCGTGCGGTCACCGTGCAGCGTCTGGCCGAACTGGCGGAGTTCTACGGGGTCCCGGTACAGGAGCTGCTGCCCGGCGGTACGCCCGGCGGCGCGGCCGAGCCGCCGCCGCGCCTGGTCCTCGACCTGGAGAGACTGACCCAGGTCCCGTCCGAGAAGGCCGGCCCGCTGCAGCGCTACGCGGCGACCATCCAGAGCCAGCGCGGCGACTACAACGGCAAGGTGCTGTCGATCCGCCAGGACGACCTGCGCACCCTGGCCGTGATCTACGACCAGTCGCCGTCGATCCTCACCGAGCAGCTCATCTCCTGGGGCGTCCTCAACCCCGACGCGCGCCGTGCGGTGCGCGAGGAGGAGACGGGCTGAGTCCCGGCCCTCGGTTCCCGGCTCCCCGGTTCGCGGCCCACGAAACGGGAGCGGGAACGGCGAACACCAGCAGAAACGTCACGGCGCGGCCCCCGAACGGGGTGCCGCGCCGCGGCGTTCCCGGGCGGGCCCCGCCGCACCCTCCCGCGTGCCCGCGTGTACGCGTCCCCCTGTTTCAGCAGACCGTCTCCAGCCGGTAGCCCGGCTCGGCCGCCACGCCGTCCAGCCGCACCGGACCGGCCGCGGGCGTCCACACCCGCCCCTCGCTGGCCCAGGCCCAGGCGGTCTGCCGGTACTCCCCGCAGGCCGCCGCCGAGCCCTGCGCGCCGTGCAGCACCGCGAGACCGGGCAGCTCCCGGGCCAGCCCGGCGCAGAACACCGCGCAGAGCAGCTCGAGGTCCTCGTCGTTGATCCGCACCACGCCGTCCTCCCACTGGAGCACCCGGGCCGCCGCGGTCAGCCGCCCGCCGGGCGCGTCCACCGACAGCCGCAGCTCGTAGACGCCGCTGCCGGCCCCCAGCAGCATCCGGCGGAACACCTCGGCGCCCTGCTCGTAGGCGCCGCGCACGGCCTCGTCGCGCTCACCGTGCAGGCGGCCGTCGAGCAGCAGGTCGGCGTGCCGCAGGGTCAGCCCGTTCTCCCTCGCCCGCACCAGCCGGGGCAGGAAGTCGCCGACCAGCTCCTCGCCCTGATAGGCCAACAGCTGGGTCTGCAGCGGCGGGTTGACCAGGTAGCGCTCACGGGCGGCCGGCTCGGCCGGGTCGAGGCCGTGCAGCAGACAGAACTCGGCGAAGTCCTGCGGGTGGAACATCCGCGCCCGGACGGTGTCGAACCGGCGCCGGGCGTCGGTGAGCAGCTCGGCGGTCTCGGCCAGGTACCGCTCGTGGTCCGGGGCGTCCGACAACTGCCAGGCGCGGGCAGCCTCGAAGTCCGCCGCGCTGGTGAGCACCCCGATCACGAACGCCTGGCCGGCCCCCTCGGACCGCTGCCGCTCGCAGCCCTCGGCCCGCTCGGCGGCGACGCGCGGACGGACCCGGGGGCGGTGGCCGGCGGCGGTGCAGTCGGGAGTGCGGCGGGCGCGGCCGTTGCGGCTCATCGGGGCTCCTCGGGCGGGGCGGGCGGGTCGGCGGCGGGTGCACCGCCGACCTTGTCCTCCCCAGCCCCGCGTGGCGCACACGTACGACGTGTCACAGGACTGTAACCGAGGGTGAATCGGATGTTTGGAGTCACGCACGGTTGTGCGCCCGAGCGGTCGCGCCCCGCGCATCCGCCCCGCGCGAGGCGCCGTCGTCACACCCCGTGCCCACTCGCTCACACCGTTTCAGCCATCCACGCCCGCGCACGCCCCGGCCCGCGCGCCCCCGGCCGAGCCCCCTCCTCCTGACTACCGCGGCACGCGCGCGAGTTGCCGGGACTGGGCGACCAGTCGGCCGGTCTCGTCCCAGACCTCGGCGTCCTCCTCGAAGTACCCGCCCGCCAGGTTCCGGGTCGCGTGCACGACCCGCAGCCAGCCGGGCGCGGGCCTGGCCCGCAGATGCACCGTCAGTTCCACGGTCGGCGCCCAGCCCGGCATCCCGAGGTCGAAGGTGACCGGCGGCAGCGCGTCGGCGACCAGCAGGAGCAGCAGCGGGTCGGGCTCGCGGCCGTCGGCGAGCCGGAACCAGCCCTGGATCCGGCCGGTGCCGGACGGCTGTCCGAGCGCCCAGCCGATGGTCGCCGGGTCGAGCCGCATGTCGAACCGCTCCAGCAGCGCGGCCTGCGCGATCAGTTCCTTGGGCGCGTGCTCGACGCCGACGCACTGGTCCGGCGGCGGCAGCTGCGGCGGGGCGGCGCTGGTCCGCACGTCCCCGTCGTGGGTGGCGAGGTCGCCGTGGGTGGCGAGCACCCGCAGGCGCTCCACACCGCCCTGGCTGAGCGCGGCGGTGCCGGTGGAGAGCGTGCGGCCGGTGCGGACGATGTCGGTGCGCACGGTGGCCGGTCCGGGGGTGGCGGCGGAGAGGTAGTAGCCGCTGATCGACACCGGGTCGGTGTGGTCGGCGCTCTCCGGGCGGGCCGTGTGCGCGAGCGAGAGCGCGTGGCCGGCGACGGCCAGCAGCATTCCGCCGTTGACGCCGCCGCCGATCTGCCAGCCGGCGCCGAGTTCGCCGTCGTACCGGTCGGGCTCGTCCGGGTGCGGGGTGAGGGCGATGCCCTGGTCGAACTCGCTGCGGATCGCCGTGGTCATGGGGGGTGGCCTGCCCTTCACTACGGGGTCGCCGACGGGCGTGGGCCGCCGGAGCACCAGGTTACTGGCGAGTAGTAACACCATACGCCGAACGGTTGAACACGCCGAACGGCCGCCGGACCGTTTCCGGTCCGACGGCCGTCGGTACAGGTGCGCGCCTCAGCGGCGGATGCTCGGCTTGAGCTCCATGAAGCGGGCCAGCAGACCGTTGACGAACGCCGGGGAGTCGTCGGTGGAGTACTCCTTGGCGATCTCCACCGCCTCGTCGACGACGACCGCGTCCGGGACGCTGTCCTCCCAGATCAGCTCGTAGGCACCGAGCCGCAGGACGTTGCGGTCCGCGATCGGCATCCGGTCGAGCGTCCAGCCGACGGCGTACTGCGAGATCAGCTCATCGATCCGGCGGGCGTACTGGACGTACCCCTCCACCAGCTCCATGGTGTACTCGCCGACCTGAGGCGTGCCCTCGTCCGGCTTGGGCTCCCGGGCCCGGGCCACCCAGTCGGCGAGGACCGTCAGCGGGTCGACCCCACGGTGGTCGGCCTCGAACAGGATCTGGAAGGCTCGCGTGCGGGCCTTGGTGCGTGCGGACGACACGGACTTACTTCACCCGGCCGAGGTAGCTGCCGTCGCGGGTGTCGACCTTGACCTTCTCGCCGGTGGTCACGAAGAGCGGGACCTGGATCTCGGCACCGGTCTCCAGCGTGGCCGGCTTGGTGCCACCGGTGGAGCGGTCGCCCTGGACGCCCGGCTCGGTCTCGGCGATGACCAGCTCGACGGCGGCGGGGAGCTCGATGTACAGCACCGCGCCCTCGTTCACGGCGACGAGCGCGTCGAAGCCCTCGAGCAGGTACTTGGCGGCGTCACCGACGACGACCGGCTCGATGGTCAGCTGGTCGAAGGTGTCCATGTCCATGAACACGTAGTTCTCGCCGTCCTTGTACGAGAACTGCATCGTGCGCTTGTCGACGTTCGCGGTCTCGACCTTGGTGCCGGCGTTGAAGGTCTTGTCGACGACCTTGCCCGTCAGGACCTCCTTGAGCTTGGTGCGCACGAAGGCCGGGCCCTTGCCGGGCTTGACGTGCTGGAACTCGACGACGGACCAGAGCTTCCCGCCGTCCAGCTTGAGGACCATGCCGTTCTTGAGATCGTTCGTGGAAGCCACGGGCGCACTAACTCCTGGATATAGCTGTCAAGGAACCAAGGGGTCGCGTCCTGGGACACGCCTGTGTCACAGGGCGAGGAGCTCCTTGGTGGTGATGGTGAGCAGCTCGGGCCCGCCCTCCTCAAGGGGGCGAACGACGAGCGTGTCCTCGATCCGGACCCCGCCGCGTCCCGGGAGGTGGACCCCCGGGCCGACAGTGACCGGCACGCGGCTGTCCAGTTTACCCATGTCCGTGGGGCCGAGACGCGGTGCCTCCCGGATCTCCAGCCCGATGCCGTGGCCGACCGGGTGCGGAGAGGTCTCCGTGTGCCCCGCGGACTGCAGGATCGCCCGCGCCGCCTGGTCGGGCACGTGCTGCTCGACCCCCGGGCCGAGCGCCTCCCGGCCGGCCCGCTGGGCCCGGAACACCAGCCGGTGCAACTCGACCTGCCAGGGGGCCGGGGCCGCCCCGATCACGAAGGTCCGGGCGGTCGAGACGCCGTAGCCCCGGTACCGGGCGCCGAGCACCACGGTCAGGAAGTCGCCCTCCTCGACCCGGCGGTCGGTGGGCTGGTGCGCCTGCTGGCCGGAGTGGCTGCCGGTGCCGACCGAGACCGGGAACGCCGCGCGGTCCGCGCCGTGGTCGATCATCCGGCGCTCCAGCTCCATCGCCAGGTGCCGCTCGGTCCGGCCGACCAGGATCGACTCCAGCAGCTCGCCGAGCGCCTGGTCGGCGATCTCGGCGGCGATCCGCAGATCGGCGATCTCGTACTCGTCCTTGACCACCCGCAGCCGCTCGACCGCCTGTCCGACGTCCGCCAGCCGGGTACCCTCGACCAGCCCGGCCACGGCCCGGTGCCGGGTGACCGTCAGATCGTGCTCCTCCACCGCCAGCCCGGCCACCCGCAGCCCCGCCGCGGCACCGGCCGCGGCCAGCGCGGTGTCCGCCCCGGCCGCCACCTCCAGCCGGGTCACCTCGGGCGAGATCAGGTGCTCCCCGGTGTCGTCCGGCGGCAGGTCGTCGGGCAGCGCCAGCACCGCCCGGTCCCGGGTCAGCAGCAGGGTCGCCCCGCACGGCGGACACCCGGTGAGGTACCGCACGTTCGCCGCCCGGGTGATCAGCGCCGCATCGGCCCCGGACGCACCGCAGTGCTCCCGCAACCGCTCCCGCCGGCCCGCGTACGCATCAGCCATGCGTCGAGCCTACGAACCCCACCCCCGATCCGCCCGCCGAACGCCCCCACCCGGGCAGAGTCCACGCCGACCGATCGGGCCAGTACGATCTCGTTACGCCGGAGCGAGCCACCGGAATCGGTGCGGCGGTACGGGGAGCGGGCCTTCGGCAAGGCCCACGAGGGGCAGAGGAATCGCGCGTGGTGGGGAACGCAACGGGTCACCGGACAGCCTCCGGACTGTCCGTCTACGTCGACGAGACCGGTGACCGGGGTTTCGGACCGCGGGCATCGGCGTTCTTCGCCATGACGGCCTTCCTCGTTCCCCGGGAGCGGGAACGCCACATGCGCGCGATCGCGGCCGGGCTGCGGGCCGACGTCCGCACCGGGAAACCGCTCCACTGGGTCGAGCACTTCAAGAAGAAGCACGCGGACCGGCGCCGGCTCGCCGCCGACCTGCTCTCCGGACTCCCCGACGCCCAGGTCGTCCACGTGGTGGTCCACAAGGACAGCGCCTACGGGGACCCCCGGCTGGAGCACGACAACGAGGCCTTCTCCGACGTGCACCGTTTCTACAAGTACTGCTGCCGCCTGCTGCTGGAACGCGTCGCGGTCGCGGCGGCCGGGTGGCCCGGTGGACCGCGCGAGGCCGCGCTTCGGCTCGGGCACATGCGCGGCATGGACCACGAGGACACCCTCGCGTATCTGGAACGGGCGCAGGTCGCGGCATCCGACACGCCCTGGCACCTTCTCCGGTGGCCGCCCCGCTGGACGAGCACGGAGGCCTACGACGGCGTCCAGCTGGCGGATCTCCACGCCGGCTTCCTCAACACCGCGCTCACCGGTCCGCCCGACGACCTCGGCTGCGCCTCGTACCTGCTGAGCTGCGAACACCAGCTGGTCCGTCACGGTCGTACCGGCGAGGTTCTCGGCGCCGGGATCGACGTCGTCGGCGACGACTCCTACCTGACCAAGCGGCACTGGTGGCCGCAGCCGAGCGGCCTCCGCTCCTGACGGGAGGAAGCCCTCGGGAGGACTCCGGGGGCCTCAGCCCCCAGCAACCGCTGGGGGAGGATCCAGTTGCCTGCATCTGGCTCGACCCGGCAGCCCACCCGAGGGCTTCCTCCTGCCATTCAAGCGCCGGGCCGACCGCGAATCAAGCCCGGCCGTCGCCGAGGTCGAAGGCGATCTGCTCACCGGCCTCCTGGACCGCCGTCCGCTCGCTCCACTGCCCGGTCCGTGGCTTCCGCCGCGACGGGAGTCTGCGCGCGGTACGGTCCTCCGGCGCCTTGGCCGCCTGTGACGGCCGCAGTCCGTGAAGGTCCACCGGCGGAACGACGGAACGGAGGAACCCCTGCGTCTCCGGATCGGTGGAGTACAGCACCGTCGCCCGGGCGGCCCGGGTCATCAGGACGTGGTACGCGTGCCGAACGCGCTGCTCGAAGCCGATGCCGCGGTCACCCGAGACCCGTGGGTCGGCAGACCCCGGCGCCAGCGTGTCGTACCCCTCGCCGTCGTCGCGCTCCCGGAACTTCCCCTTCCTCATCACCCATCGGTCACCGCGGCGGACGAGGTCGTCGCCCATGATCACACCGCACCAGTCCCACTCCAGCCCCTGGGCGGAGTAGACGCACCCGATCTGCCCCCGCCCCTCGGGACGGGTGGCCCACAGCTTCGCCGGCGGAATCCGGTCGGCGAACTCCTTCATCTCCCCGCGCGCGTTCCACGAACGGTGCCAGTCACCGATCCGGACGTCGGCCACCAGGGTGCCGTCCGCCCGGGCGTCGCTCCACTTCCAGCAGAAGCCGGCCACCATCCGGGCACTCGCTCCTGCGGCGTCCTCCTCCAGGATGATCCGTTCCAGACCGCGCGGCTCGTCCACGACCTCGACGTGCATCAGCCCGTCGGGCACCCACGGCCGCGGGCTACCGCCGTCGATGCCGAGCAGGTCCCAGACCCAGTTGCGATAGAGCGCGCTTCCGCCACAACGGTGGTACTCCGTCAGCGGATACGTCCGGTGCGGGACCTCCATCCGCTCCGCGGCCTCGACGATAAGCCGGTGAGTGCCCACCTCGTCCCGACGCAGACTCTGGGCCTCGTCGAGGAAGAACACGGTGATCCGAGCGGCGTCGATGAGTTCCTCGACCTGCGGCCGGGTGCCGGGTGGCCTCCTGCTGCCGTTCGGCCCGTCGAAGGTCGAGCGCTCGCGCAACCGGTGCGCCTCGTCGCAGAGCAGGACGTCCAGCAACGGTTCCGGCGGATCAACGAAGCCGTTGAAGAAGTGGAAGTCCCGCTTGAAGCGCGCGTCGGACATGCCCAGGTACTCCTGGAGGTTCGCCTGGAAAGCCCTCGCCCCGGTCGCGTAGCCCACCCGGTAGCGGTCGTTGAGCAGGCGGTTGCGCAGTTCGAGCGCAATGGCACTCTTTCCCGTCCCGGCCCCGCCGGTGACGACGATCACGTGCTTGCCCCGCTCGTCCCGGTCGTAGATCCGGGTGAGCGTCCGCAGCACGTCGTCCACCACGGTCTGCTGCGCCCCGCGCAGCGTGAACACCGTGTCCTCCCCGCGCGACTTCATCATCGCTTCCAGCAGCGGTGTGTTGCGGATACCGATGCGGTCGATCATGCGCTCGGCGGCTGCCTCGGTGTCACCGGCGGCGAAGCGCTGGAGCAGCAGTCGACGGAGGTCGTCCCGACTGTCCGAGGTGAAGCACAGCCCGTCACTCCCAGTGGCCTCCGGAGCGTTGAGCAGGTCGGCGACCTGCTCGTCCTCGGCGTTGTGCAGGTAGGAGAACCCGGCGATCTCGATCGTCAGTCCGTGCAGGATCCCTCCAGGACCCGTGAGGAACCGGTACGACCGACGGACCTGCTGGACCGGGTGCCCCTTGGGCTTCCTGATCCCCGGCACCTCGTACTTGGCCGGATCGGCCTCGCTGCGGACCGCCTCGCGCCACTGCTTGAGCTCCACGATCAACACCGAGTCACGGTCGGTGTCCGGGAACCGGCCGACCAACAGGACGTCCATGGGCGGTACCTCGGAACCGTCAAGTGCCTTCGGCTGGTACTCCACGAACATCCGGACATCGCCGCGGTCGACCTCGACCAGATCGCGAGCGAGTTCGATCAGACTGGCCTGCCAGGCACGCTCGTCCCCGGGACCGGCGAGCCTGTCCCGGAACACCAGGTGCCGCTGCGAGAGGTGACTGATGAGCAGCCCGCGCTCGTGCAGGCGCAGCAGGTCGCGGGCGGGGAGCTGAAGCAGGAGCACGAAGGAGCCACCAGGAGACAGGAGGGACGCTCGGGCGCGGGACGGCGTCATGGTACGCGGCCGAACCAGCGAGCGGAACAGCGGATGCCGGGTCTCCCCGGGCCCTGGGGCATGTCAGTGGCCCGCGTTAGGGTGGCCCCGATTCGTACTGCCTGGGGGGAAGCCTTGCTGTTCCGTGCCACCGCTGACGCCGTCACCGTCGAGCACCGTGCCGGAGCGCTCGCCGCGCGTCTGGCCGAACAGTTCTTCCATTCCTACGGTCACCGGCCGACGGCATCCGAGGTCCGTTCCTGGGAGCGCAGTCTGCCGGTGCTCGCGGCGACGCTGCGGGAAGCGGGCCTGGGCGACGTCGAGATGCTGATCGAGTACGCCCTCCCGCTCAGCAGCAAGCGGGCGGACGTCGTCCTCGCCGGCACCCACCCGGTGACCGGCGAACCGTCCTACGTGGTCGTGGAGCTGAAGCAGTGGTCCGGCGCCGAGCCCGAGGACGGCGCGCCCGCGCTCTGCCGTGTCGACGCGTACCCGCGCCCGGTGCTCAACCCGGTCGAGCAGGTCCGCGACTACGTCCGCTATCTCTGCGACTTCAACGGCGCCCTCGACGGGCGCGAGCACCTGGTCGCGGGGGTGGCGTTCCTCCACAACGCGACCGAGTTCGGTGTGTCCGGGCTCTACGAGGTGGAGCAGAACCAGCAGGGGCGGCTGTTCACCGGGGAGCGCAGGGAGCGGCTGATCGACCACCTCCGCACCCTGCTCGCCCCGGGGCCGGGTTCCGCCGCCGGCGACGCCCTGCGCGCGGGCCGGATCCAGCCGTCCCGGCAGCTGATGGCCGTCGCCGCCGCCGAGGTCCGCGAGCGGGAGCACTTCATCCTCCTGAAGGAGCAGCGCGAGGCGTTCGAGCTGGTGATGCGCGCGGTCCGCAAGGCCCGGCAGTCGGACCACAAGGAGGTCGTGGTGATCACCGGCGGGCCGGGCAGCGGGAAGAGCGTGATCGCCCTCTCGCTGTTGGGCGAGCTCTACCGGGACGGCCACCGCGCGCTGCACGCGACGGGCTCCCAGTCCTTCACGAAGACGATGCGCAAGGTCGCGGGCGCGCGCAAGCCCGAGGTCCAGCAGCTGTTCAAGTACTTCAACAGCTTCATGACGGCCGATAGGAACGGTCTCGACGTGCTCGTCTGCGACGAGGCCCACCGGATCCGTCTGACCTCGGCGAACCGTTGGACCAAGGCCGCGAACCGCACGGGCAAGCCCCAGATCGACGAGCTGATCGACGCCGCGAGGGTGCCGGTGTTCCTGCTGGACGAGCACCAGGTTGTGCGCCCGGGTGAGATGGGCACGGTCGACGAGATCCGGAAGGCCGCGGCGGACAAGGGGCTGTCCTGTCAGGTCGTTCCGCTCGACGGCCAGTTCCGTTGCGGCGGCAGCGAGGCCTACCTGCGCTGGGTGGTACGGCTGCTGGGCCTGCAGGACGAGCAGCCGGCCGTCTGGGAGCCGGACGGCCGGATGGAGCTCCAGGTCGTCGACTCACCGCTGGAGCTGGAGCTGCTGCTGCAGACCCGGAACGCGGAAGGGTTCGGTGCCCGGATGTCGGCCGGGTACTGCTGGAAGTGGACCACGAAGCCGAAGCCGGGCGAGCCCCTCCCCCAGGACGTGGTCATCGGCGACTGGTCCCGGCCGTGGAACGTCCACGGCGACTCGGCGGTGGACGGAGCCCCGCCGTCCGCGCTCTGGGCCACCGATCCGGGCGGCTTCGGGCAGGTCGGCTGCGTGTACACGGCCCAGGGTTTCGAGTACGACTGGAGCGGCGTGATCCTCGGCCCGGACCTCGTGTGGCGGCAGGATCGCTGGGTGACCGACCGGACGGCGTCCAAGGACCCGGTGTTCACGCGGTCCACGCCCGATACCGAGGTCGACCGGCTGATCCGGAACACCTACAAGGTGCTCCTGACCCGCGGGATGATCGGCACCGTGATCACCTCCACCGACGCGGAGACCCGCGCCAAGCTCCGCGAGTTCGCGGGCGGCTGAGCCCGTCGGGCCTGTGCGGGAAGTCGGTCGGTCCGACTTCCCGCACAGGCCCGCCGGTGAGCCGGGCGGGACTACTCGGCGCCGCCGACGGGCGCCGAACCGGGCGCCGAACCGGGGGCGGCAGGGGCGGCCCACTTCTGCTCGACGCCGGCGAGGCGCCAGTAGGCGATGGCGGCGCCCCAGACGACGACGAACAGGCCGACGATGGCGTAGCCGACGTTGTCCAGGGTGATGTCCGCGATCCAGCCGGTCACCGGGTCGGTGAGGTCCAGCTTCTCGTGCAGGACGCCGACGAGTTCGATGGTCCCGATGATGAACGCCACCGCGATGGACAGTCCGGTGATGGTCAGGTTGTAGTAGACCTTGCGCACCGGGTTGGAGAACGCCCACTGGTAGGCGAAGTTCATGAAGGTGCCGTCCAGGGTGTCGAACAGACTCATGCCGGCCGCGAACAGCAGCGGCAGGCAGACGATCGCGTACCAGGGCAGGCCGGAGGCCGCGCCGGAGCCGGCCATCACCATCAGGGTGACCTCGGTCGCGGTGTCGAAGCCCAGGCCGAGCACCATGCCGACCGGGAACATCTGGCCGGGGCGGGTGATCGAGCGGGTGGCCCGGTTCAGCACCCGGGCCAGCAGGCCGCGCGAGTTGAGGTGGTCCTCCAGCTCGGCCTCGTCGAACCGGCCCTCCCGCATCGAGCGGAAGACCTTGAGGATGCCGAACAGCGCGGCCAGGTTGAGCGCGCCGATCAGGTAGAGGAAGGCCCCGGAGGCCGAGGTGCCGACCACGCCCAGCCACTGGTGGGTGGTGGACTCGTCGTCCATCAGGGTGCTGGCCAGTTGCGCGCCGCCCGCCACCAGGGCGGCCATCAGGACCACCATCGAGGAGTGTCCGAGCGCGAACCAGAAGCCGACCGAGACCGGCCGCTTGCCGTCCGCCATCAGCTTCCGGGTGGTGTTGTCGATCACCGCGATGTGGTCGGCGTCGAAGGCGTGCCGCATGCCGAGGGTGTAGGCGGTGATGCCCAGGCCCACCCCGAAGACCTGGGTGCCCACCTCGTACTTCTCCGGCGCGACCAGGAAGATCAGCGTTCCGAAGGCCACCACGTGCATGGCCAGGATCACGGCCATCAGGCCGGCGGTCCGTACGGTGTCCTCCCGCCGCCATCGGAAGGTGGGCAGGGCGGTGGGCGCCGCCGGGGCGGCGACGGTTTCGGGCAGGGTCATCCTGGGATCACGCTCCAGCACCTCGTGGAAATACTTCGTGAGATGCCGCGGCCGGTCTCCTGGCTGACGGGGCTCCCGTACCCGCCTTCCCAGACGCGCGAGGCGCCCAGTGGCGACATGGGTACGGACACTTCCCCCCGATCACAGTGGCGAGGGCCGCTCCGGACTGGGACCCCTGGGGGTCTGTCACCGGTCTTCCCGAGCACCACGGCGGGCAACACCGTAGGGGGCGGGCGGTGACCCTTGCAAGGCTGCGCACCTGCGCAGGTGTCCAGGATCACAGCGTCCCGCCTGCGAGAATGGCCCGTATGCATCTCGTACCGGCCGACCGCGCGGGCCACCGCACCATCGACGGGCACCGGGTCTGCGAGGCCATCGCGGCGATCGGCGACACCGCCCACGTCCGCTCCTGGGCCGAGCGCTTCTCGCTGCTCGCCGACCCCGGCCGCCTCGCCCTGCTGCTCGCGCTGCACCGCACCGGGCCGCTCGCCGTCACCGACCTGGCGGTCGCCACCGGCATGCGCGACCCCGCCGTCTCCCAGGCCCTGCGGCTGCTCCGGACGGCCGGGGTGGTGACCGGCGAGAAGGAGGGACGTGTCGTGCGCTACCGGCTCGTGGACGCGAACCTGCGCCCCCTGCTGGACGCGTGCGCCGTCGACTCCCCCGAGCACCACGAGCACGACGAGCACCCGGAGCACCCCGAGCACCCGGAACGCCCAGGGCACGACGAGCACCCCGAGCACGACGCGGCCACCGGCTGAGCCGGCCCGGTCAGCGGCCCGGTCAGCGGGCCGGGGTACCCGCCGGCTGGCAGGACGGGCACCAGAACAGATTGCGGGAGGCGTGCTCCTCCGCCCGGACCTCGGTGGCGCAGACCAGGCACGGCATCCCGGCCCGCCGGTAGACGTACACCTCGCCGCCGTGGTCGTCGACCCGCGGCGGGCGGCCCATCGCCTCGGGGGTGTGCTCGGGGCGCACGGTGTCGATGCGGCCCGCGCCGGCGCCCTCGCGCATCAGCGCGACCAGGTCGGCCCAGATCGCGTCCCACTCGGCCCGGAGCAGCTCGCGGCCCGTCCGGTGCGGATCGATGCCGTGCCGGAACAGCACCTCGGCGCGGTAGACGTTCCCCACCCCGGCCAGCACCTTCTGGTCCATCAGCAGGGCGGCGACCGTCGTCCGGCTGGCCGCCATCCGCCGCCAGGCGGCCTCCGGGTCGGCGTCGGCGCGCAGCGGGTCGGGGCCGAGCCTGGCGGCCACCGCGGCCTTCTCGGCGCCGGTGATCAGCGCGCAGGTGTTGGGGCCGCGCAGATCGGCGACGTGCTCGTCGTTCTCCAACCGCAGCCGGACCAGCCCGACCGGCGCCGGCACCGGGCCGTCGCCGATCGCGGCGAAGCCGAAGCCCCCGTACAGGCCGAGGTGGATGTGCACCCAGGCGTCCTCGCCGAAGCCGAGGAACAGGTGCTTGCCGACGGCCTCCGCCGCCTCCAGCTCCCGTCCGTCGATCAGCGCGGCGCCGTCCGCGAACCGCCCCTGCGGGCTGCTGGCACGGACCGCCCGGCCGCCGAAGGCACGGTGGTTCTCGGCGGCGAGGCGGTGGATGATGTGGCCTTCCGGCACGGGCGCGGCTCCCCCGGTCGAACGTTCAGGACCCGTCCATCATCGCAGTCGGCACCGACACACCCGCCGGGCCGGCGGGCCCCCGGAGCACCCGGCCACCGGGCCCCTCAGCGGACCGGGATGCCCATCAGCCGGGCCAGGATCACCCGGTCGAGCTCGGCGGCGGTGGCGGCCACGTCGAGGTGGGAGTTGTCGATGATCGGCAGCCCGGAGTTGTACCAGCCGGCCATCCGGCCGTGGATCCGCGCCACCTCCTCGTCGCCGAGCCGGCGGTTCCCGCTGCGCCGGGCGTTGCGGTGGAGCACCGAGTCGAGGCTCGGCAGCAGCACCACCGGGATCATGCCGGGCCCGATGTGCCGCTTCCAGCCGCCGAGGCCGATCGCCGGGCGGTCGGGGAAGACCGCGTCGTCGATGATGCAGGAGATGCCGTTGGCGAGGTAGTTGCGGCAGGCGAAGCCGCAGGTCCGGCGGGCCAGCCGGTACTGCGCCTCGGAGGCGTTGTTCCAGCCGGACTGCGGGTTGGCGAAGCCGGACTGCACCCACTCCCGGACGTCGTCGAGGCTGATGTGCGCGGTCGGGGTGGGGCGCCGCTCGGCCCAGTGCCGGGCGACGGTG
>NZ_JAIY01000010.1:98279-146098 GCF_000710405.2 Kitasatospora sp. MBT66
GCGCCGGGGCGGGCACCGGTCCGGGCGGAGGGGACGGCAGCACCGGCAGCGGAACGGTCGGCGGCCCCGAGGAGTCGCCCGCGACGGCCACCGCAGCAGGCACCGCAGCACGCACCGCAGCAGGCAGCGGAACGACCAGTGGCACGACCGTCGGCACAGGCACCGTCCCGGCCGCCACCGGATACCCCGGCACCGGCGGAGCGACGGGACGTGGGGGGACGGATCCACCCCCGGCGTACTGCGTCACGGCACCTCCCGACTTCCTTCAGCGGGACACTACACGGCGGTGCGGCGGTGGACACAGCCCACCGCCGCACCGCCGCCGGTCACCCACCGGGCCCGGCGTCAGCCCGCGGCGAGCTGCTCGGCGAGCGCCCGCAGGGCCAGCTCGTACGAGCCGATCCCGAACCCGGCGATCGTGCCGGAGGCCACCGCGGCGATCACCGAGGTGTGCCGGAAGGTCTCCCGGGCGTACGGGTTGGAGATGTGCACCTCGACCAGCGGCGCGGTGCGCTGCGCGGCGGCGTCCCGCATCGCGTACGAGTAGTGCGTGAACGCGCCCGGGTTGATCACCACCGGCACCCGGCCGTCGGCGGCCTCGTGCAGCCACTCCACCATCTGCTGCTCGGAGTTGGTCTCGTGCACCTCGACCTCGAAGCCGAACTCCTTGCCGAGCGCGGTGCAGCGCTCGACCAGCCCGGCGTACGAGGTGGCGCCGTAGACGTCGGGCTCGCGGCTGCCCAGCCGGCCCAGGTTGGGGCCGTTGAGCACCATCACCCTGGTCACGCGGACACCTCCGCGTAGGCGGCGACCAGCAGGGACGGGTCGGGGCCCTCCAGCACGGAGGTCTTGGCGAGGCCGTCCAGCACGATGAAGCGGATCAGGTCGCCGCGCGACTTCTTGTCGATCTTCATCGCGTCCAGCAGCTTCGGCCAGGCGTCCGCCCGGTAGGTCAGCGGCAGGCCGACCGAGGCCAGCACCGAGCGGTGCCGGTCGGCCGTCGCGTCGTCCAACCGGCCGGCCAGGCGGCCCAGTTCGGCGGCGTACACCATGCCGATCGAGATCGCCGCGCCGTGCCGCCACTTGTAGCGCTCGTTGCGCTCGATGGCGTGGCCGAGGGTGTGGCCGTAGTTGAGGATCTCGCGCTGCCCGGACTCCTTGAGGTCCCCGGAGACCACGTCGGCCTTGACCTGGATGGCGCGGCGGATCAGCTCGACGGTGTGCGGCCCGGCCGGGCTCCTGGCACCCTCGGGGTCGGCCTCGATCAGGTCGAGGATGACCGGGTCGGCGATGAAGCCGCACTTGATGACCTCGGCGAGCCCGGAGACGTAGTCGTGCTTGGGCACGGTCTCCAGGGTGCCGAGGTCGGCCAGCACGCCCACCGGCGGGTGGAAGGCGCCGACCATGTTCTTGCCCTCGGCGATGTTGATGCCGGTCTTGCCGCCGACCGCCGCGTCGACCATGCCGAGCAGCGTGGTGGGCATCGAGATCCAGCGCACCCCGCGCAGCCAGGTGGCGGCGACGAAGCCGGCCAGGTCGGTGGTGGCACCGCCGCCGAGACCGACGACGACGTCGCTGCGGGTGAACCCGGTCTGCCCGAGCACCGACCAGCAGTACGCGGCCACCTCGGCGCTCTTCGCCTCCTCGGCGTTCGGCACCTGCAGCGCGATGGCGTCGTAGCCCTCGCCGGCCAGGTCCTCGCGGATGGCGTCGGCGGTGGCGGACAGCGCCTCCGGGTGGATGATCGCGACCCGCTTGGCCCTGGTCCCGATCAGCGGGGACAGCTCACCGAGCAGCTGGTGCCCGATCAGCACGTCGTACGGGTCGTGGCCGGCGCTTCCGGCGACGTGGATCCTGACGGTGGTGTCAGTCATGGGGGGTCTTCAGCTCCAGTGCTTCCATTACGGCGTCCGCGACCTGCTCGGGGGTGCGGCCGGCGGTGTCGACGACGGCGGTGGCCACCTCCAGGTAGAGGGGGCGGCGGGCCTCCATCAGCTCGCGCCAGCGGGCCCGCGGGTTGACCGCCAGCAGCGGGCGCGGGGCGTCCAGGCCGACCCGCTTGACCGCGTCGGCGAGCGGGACCTCCAGGAACACCACCGGCAGGTCGCGCAGCAGCTCACGGGTCGGCCCGGCCATCACCGCGCCGCCGCCGAGCGCCAGCACCCCGGTGTGGGTCCCGGCCGCGGCGCGCACGGCGGCCTGCTCCAGCTCGCGGAAGTGCGGCTCGCCCTCGTCCACGAAGATGTCCGGGATCGGCTTGCCGGCCCGCGCCTCGATATCGGCGTCGGTGTCCCGGAAGTCCACTCCGAGGCGCTCGGCGACGGCCCGCCCGACGGTGGACTTGCCACTGCCGGGCGGACCGACCAGCACGAGGACCGGAGCGGTCATCGGACGATCAGGTTGTCGAGGTAGCTCTGCACGTTGCGCCGGGTCTCCGACACGTGGTCGCCACCGAACTTCTCGTTCACCGCGTCGGCGAGCACCAGGGCCACCATCGCCTCGGCGACGATGCCGGCCGCCGGCACCGCGCAGACGTCGGAGCGCTGGTGGTGCGCCTTGGCGGGCTCGCCGGTGCGGACGTCCACGGTGCGCAGCGCGCGCGGGACGGTCGCGATCGGCTTCATCGCGGCGCGCACCCGCAGCAGCTCGCCGGTGGACAGGCCGCCCTCGGTGCCGCCGGAGCGGCCGGAGACGCGCTTGGCACCGTCGGGGCCCGGCACGATCTCGTCGTGCGCCTGCGAGCCGGGGACGCGGGCGAGGTCGAAGCCGTCGCCGACCTCGACGCCCTTGATCGCCTGGATGCCCATCAGCGCGGCGGCCAGCCGGGCGTCGAGGCGGCGGTCCCAGTGCACGTGCGAGCCGAGGCCGACCGGGACGCCGTAGGCGAGGACCTCGACGACGCCGCCGAGGGTGTCGCCGTCCTTGTGGGCCTGGTCGATCTCGGCGACCATCGCCTTCGACGCGTCGGCGTCCAGGCAGCGCACCGGGTCGGCGTCCAGCTTCGCCTCGTCGGAGGGCAGCGGCAGCACCCCGGCCGGGGCCTTGGCGGCGGCCAGCTCGACCACGTGGCTGACGATCTCGATGCCGCAGGTCTCCTTGAGGTAGGAGCGGGCGACGGCGCCGAGCGCGACGCGGGCGGCGGTCTCCCGGGCGCTGGCGCGCTCCAGGATCGGGCGGGCCTCGTCGATCGAGTACTTCTGCATGCCGGCCAGGTCCGCGTGGCCGGGGCGCGGGCGGGTCAGCGCCTCGTTGCGGCCGAGACCGGCCAGCACCTCGGGGTCGACCGGGTCGGCCGACATGACCTGCTCCCACTTGGGCCACTCGGTGTTGCCGACCATGACGGCCACCGGGCTGCCCATGGTGAGCCCGTGCCGGACGCCACCGAGGAAGGTCACCTCGTCCTGCTCGAACTTCATCCGTGCGCCGCGACCGTAACCGAGCCGGCGGCGCGCCAGGGCGTCGGCCACCACCGCGGTGGTGACCGGTACACCGGCGGGCAGGCCCTCCAGAGTCGCGACGAGTGCGGGGCCGTGCGACTCCCCCGCCGTCAGCCAGCGCAACGTACCCAACGGAGCTCCTTCATCAGCGGACCGGCGCGGGGCTGCCGCACCCGTCCGGGCGTGCCTTCTCTCCCCGAATCCTTTCATGCCGGACGGCCGACCGGACCTGGAGTCCGATCACCGGACATCATTCGGCCGACCGGCGGACGGGAATGGCCGGTCACCGCGCGGCCGTCGGCCGGCCGGCGGGACACCACCACGCCCCGGGCACAGTACGGACACGGTGGGCGCACCGCGGACGCACACCGTCCGTGCACCACCCACGGTGCGGACGGCGGTCAGCCCGCCGCGAGCGCCGCCTCGCCGGCCGCGCGGACCGCCGCCAGCGGACCGGGGGTGTGCCCGGTGAAGAGCTCGTTCTGCAGCACCGCCTGGTGCACCAGCAGGTCGAGGCCGCCCAGCACGGTCGCCCCGCGGTCCGCGCAGGCGGCGGCCAGCGCGGTCGGCCACGGGTGGTACAGCACGTCGAACAGCGCGCCCGGCCCGGCGGTCAGGCGCGCCGCGAAGGCGTCGGTGGCCCCGGCCGGGGTGGTGGCCACGGTGAGCGGGTGGGCCAGCGCGTCGGCGCCGCGCTCCCAGTCGGCGGTGCGCACCGCCACGCCGAGCCGTTCGCCCAGCGCGGCCATCTCCCGGGCCCGCTCGGGGGTGCGGACGTAGACGGTCACCTCGCGGGCGCCGAGCCGGGCCAGCGCGGCCAGCGCCGAGGAGGCGGTGGCCCCGGCGCCGAGCACCGCCGCCGCCGGCACCTCGGTGATGCCGCGCTCGCGCAGCGCGTTGACCAGGCCGGGCACGTCCGTGTTGTGGCCCTCGCGCCGGCCGTCGGCGGTGAAGACCAGGGTGTTCACCGCGTCGACCGTCCGGGCGGTCCCGCTCACCTCGTCGAGCAGCGGCATCACCGCCCGCTTGAGTGGCATGGTCAGCGAGCAGCCGGCCCACTCGGCCTCGTCCAGCCCGGCGACGAAGCCGGGCAGGCCGGCCTCGTCGACCTCGAACCGGTCGTAGCGCCAGCCGTCCAGGCCGAGCGCCGCGAAGGCGGCCCGGTGCAGGGCGGGCGAGAGCGAGTGGGCGATCGGCGAGCCGAGGACGGCCGCCCGGTGCTTGCTGGTCACGCTGCTCACTTCCTCCGTCGCCTCCCGGCGGTCGTCACTTGGTGGTGCAGTGGACGGAGGCTGCGTCGAACTTCTGCCCCGCCGCCAGGCAGTAGGACTCGACGTTCTTGGCGTGCTCCGCGTCCGTGTCGGCGAACAGCGTCTGGGTCGGGGACATCGCGATGAAGTACAGCCACTTGCCGTCCGCCGGGTTCAGCGTGGCCTTCAGCGCGGCGTCGCCCGGGTTGGAGATCGGGGTCGGCGGCAGGCCGGCGTTGTAGTAGGTGTTGTACTTGTTGGACGCGTCGTTGATGTCCCTCTTGTCCAGCGTCTTGCGGCCCAGCGCGTACTGCAGCGTGGTGTCCATGCCGAGCTTGCCGTTGACCTTGCCCTTGTCGGCCAGCCGGTTCTGGATGGTCCGGGCCATCTTGGCGAAGTCCTCGGGGTTGTTGCCCTCGGCCTGCAGGATGCTGGCCTCGATGACCACCTCGTAGCCGGTCTTCAGCCCGATCTTGGACGCCTCGGCGTCCAGGCTCGCGTAGCGGTCGACGGCGTTCTTGACCATCTGCTTGAGCAGTTCCTCGGGCTTCATGCCCTCGGTGATCGAGTAGCGGGTCGGCCAGAGGAAGCCCTCGATGTTGCCGTTGGCGTACGGCGGGAGGCCGAGCGTGGCCACCTGCTCCTTGGCGACGGCCGCGGTGGTGCCCTTGGCCAGCTTCAGCTTGTCGTCGATCTTGACGTAGGTGGCCGCGGCGGTCAGGCCCTCCTGGACGATCAGCTTCTCACCGCCGTTGGCGTCCACCAGGAACTGTACGGCGCCGTCGGCGGACATCTCCGTCGGCATGCTGTAGGTGCCGGGCTGGATGGTGGTGCACTTGACGTTCTTGTCGCAGGCCTTGCTGAAGGCGTCGACGCTCTTGACCACGCCGGCCTGCTTCAGCGCCAGGCCCATCTGGCTGCCGGCCGCGCCCTGCTTGATCTCGACCTTGACCGAGCCGCTGCCCGGGCCGGGGAAGTCCGGCGGCGGGCCGAAGTGGTCCTTGTAGAAGCCGTAGCCCCACCAGCCGGCGCCGCCCATGATCCCGAGCAGCACCAGGGCGACCACCAGGCAGGCGCCGCCGTTGCGCCGGCCCGACTTCTTGCCGTTCTCCTTGCGCTTCTTCTTGGCCTCGCGGGACTGGTCCTCCTCGCCGAGGAAGCCGTTCCCGTCCTCGTCGGAGCCGTCGCCGCGGTACTCGTCCTCGGCGTACTCGTCCTCGTGGCCGTCCCACTCGCCCTCGGCGTGCCCGGCCTCCTCACCGGCGCCGACCGGGTCGGCCCCGGCCTCCAGCGCGGCGGCCTCCGCCTCCCAGTCGATGCCGTCCGGTCCGGGGCCCGCGGGCCGCGCGGCGGCCGGCTGCTTCTGCTCCGCCGGAACGGCCCGGCCGGGGCCGCCGGGCGCACCCTGCTGCGGCAACTGCTGCTGGGGCGCGCCCTGCTGGGGCATCTGCTGGGGAGTGCCCTGCTGCGGCATCTGCTGCTGCGGGTAGCCCGGCTGGCCGCCGCCGTACTGCTGCTGACCCTGAACGCCCTGCTGCGGACCCTGGCCGCCCTGCTGCTGCGGATAGCCCTGCTGACCGCCCATGCCCTGCTGCTGGGGGTACCCCTGCTGACCCATCCCCTGCTGCGGGTAGCCCTGCTGGCCCATGCCCTGCTGCTGCTGCGGATAGCCCTGCTGCTGCGGGTAACCCTGCTGGCCACCGTACTGCTGCTGGCCCTCGACGCCCTGCTGCTGCGGATAGCCCTGCTGACCGCCCATGCCCTGCTGCTGGGGGTACCCCTGCTGACCGGCGCCGTACTGCTGCTGACCCTGAACGCCCTGCTGCTGGGGATAGCCCTGCTGCCCCATGCCCTGGCCGCCGTCGCCGTACTGCTGCTGCTGCTGCTGCTGCTGCTGGGGATTCTGCTGCCACTGCCCGTCCTGCTGGCCGGGGACCGGCTGCTGACCGCCGTACCCGGGGTCTCCCGGATGCCACGGCTCGGAGCCCTGGGGGCCGTAGCCCCGACCCAGATCGGTCATTGATCCCCTTATACCGACGGAGACGACCGGAGGATCGGCCCGGTCGCCCGGGACGGCGTCCCGGCTGCTTGTCGAACCGGCGTGCTAGCGCAACACCTGGACGGAGACGCTACCGTACCGCAGTCGGCCGTCCGGCCGGGGCCGCAGCCGCTGCGCTCAGTGACCGCCCGCCCCCGAGGGCGCCCCCGCCCCGGCGGAGCCCGACGCGGGCGCCGACCCGGAGGACGCGCCCGAGGACGAGCCGGACGCCGGGGCCGAACCCGAGGCCGTCGCGGACGGGCTCGCGGCCCGGGTCGCGTTGAACTCGGCGACGTTCTTCTGCTGCACCTCGAAGCTGTCGGTGAACCGGGTGTCCCCGGGCTTCACGGTCACGAAGTAGAGCCAGTCCCCCAGCGCCGGGTCCACCGCCGCCATGATCGCCTGCCGTCCCGGGTTGGAGATCGGGGTCGGCGGCAGCCCGGCGTGCTTGTAGGTGTTGTAGGGGGAGTCGAGCCGGGTGTCCGTGACGCTGGTGTTCAGCGTGGAGCGTCCGAGCGCGTAGTTGATGGTGGAGTCCAGCTGGAGCGGCATGTTCTTGGCCAGCCGGTTGTAGATCACCCGCGCGACCTTGGCCATGTCCTCGGAGTTGTCGGCCTCGCCCTGCACCATGCTGGCGATGGTCACCAGCCCGTACAGGCTCTGCCCGAGATTGGTCGCGACGACCTCCGCGTCGTCCCGGGCGAACTCCTTCCCGGCCCGGTCGACCATCTGCTTCAGCAGCTCGGCGGCGGTGGTGTCCTCGGTGACGCTGTAGGTCGCGGGGAACAGATAGCCCTCGGGGGTGCCGTTGGCGTTCTCCGGCAGGCCCAGCTCGGCGGCCTGGTCCTTGGCCGTCTGCTCGGTGGTGCCCGCGGCCAGCTGCAGCTTCTTGTCGATCGCCGCGAAGATCTGGCTGCCGCGCCAGCCCTCGGGGATGGTCAGACCGTTGG
Source organism: Kitasatospora sp. MBT66 (assembly GCF_000710405.2). NCBI lineage: Bacteria > Bacillati > Actinomycetota > Actinomycetes > Kitasatosporales > Streptomycetaceae > Kitasatospora > Kitasatospora sp. MBT66. The sequence continues at coordinate 105,955 of NZ_JAIY01000010.1, forward strand.
CGTTGGCCGGGTCGACCAGGACGGCGAGCGCCGCGGCCGCCGACATCCGCTGCCGCAGGGTGTACGTGCCCGGCTGGATCCGCCCGGCCGCCGCCGCGCTGCCCTTCGCCGCCCGGGTGAAGGCCAGCGAGCTGGCCACCACGCCGTTGCGCACCAGGGCGGAGGCGATCTGGCTGAGGCCGGCCCCCTCCGACACCGAGACCTGCACCGACCCGGACCCGCCGCCCGTGAAGTCTGCGGCGGCCGGCGGCTTGCGCTGCCCCTGCAGCCAGCTGAAGCCCGCCAGCCCGATCCCGCCGAACACGACCACCAGCGACAGCGCGGTCAGCAGGCAGGCCAGTCCGTTGCGCCGCCGGTGCGGGTCCGGCGGTTCGGGGCGCGGGGCGGGCGGGCCCGGCGGACAGCCCGCCGGTTCGATCACCGGCGCACCGAGGTGCCCGGGGCTCAGGCCGGGTGTGAGGTCCAGGTCGGTCACGGCACGCCCCCTCGGCGGTCCGCACGGAGTGCGGCACGACGGCAATGGCAGAGGGGTCCGTGCGGACGCGTCCGCACGGACCCCTCACCGGGACGTTAGAACAGGCCGGTCAGCCCGCCGCCTCGACGCTCTCACCGGGCGGGCGTCCGCTCACCCGTTCGGACTCAAGGGCGGTCTGCAGGATCACCACCGCGGCGGCCTGGTCGACCACCGAGCGGCCCTTCTTGGCCTTGACCCCCGAGGCGCGCAGCCCGTGGGTCGCGGTGACGGTCGACATCCGCTCGTCGACCAGCCGGACCGGGACCGGCCAGAGCCGGTTGGCCAGCCGGACCGCGTAGCCGCGGACCTTCTCCGCCGCCGGGCCCTCCTTGCCGCTGAGCGAGCGCGGCAGACCGACGACCACCTCGATCGCGCCGTACTCCTCGACGATCGCGGCGATCCTGGCCTGCGACTTCACCCCGGCCGGGACGGTCTCCACCGGGGTGGCGAGCACCCCGTCGGGGTCGCAGGACGCGACCCCGATCCGGGCGTCCCCGACGTCGACGGCGATCCGCCGCCCGCGCCGGAAGGGCTTCTCCTCGATCTCCATCAGAACGCGGACCCCATCAGGAGGCACGCTCCGCGACCAGGCCGCGCACGGCGGCGACGGCCTTGTCGATCGCGGTCGCGTCGGTACCGCCGCCCTGGGCGACGTCGTCCTTGCCGCCGCCGCCGCCGCCGAGGGTCTTGGCCGCGGTGCGGACCAGCTCGCCGGCCTTGATGCCGCGGCCGCGGGCGTCCTCGTTGGTGGCGATCACGGTCAGCGGGCGGTCGTTCGCCACGGTGAAGGCGGCGACCACGGCCGGGCGCGAGCCGAGTCGGCCGCGCACGTCCAGGACCAGCTTGCGCAGCTCGTCCGCGCCGACGCCGTCGGCGACCCGGGCGGCGACCACGGCGATGCCGTGCACGTCCTCGGCCGAGTCGGCGAGACCCGCGGCGGCCGCGAGCACCTTCTCGGCGCGGAAGCGCTCGATCTCCTTCTCGGCGTCCTTGAGCTTGGCGAGCATGCCGGAGATCTTCTCCGGCAGCTCCTCCGGACGGCCCTTGACCAGCTCGGTCAGCTGGGCGACCACGGTGTGCTCACGGGCCAGGAAGCGGTAGGCGTCGGCGCCGACCAGCGCCTCCACCCGGCGCACCCCGGAGCCGATCGAGGACTCGCCGAGCAGCTTCACCAGACCCAGCTGGGCGGTGTTGCCGACGTGGGTGCCGCCGCACAGCTCCTTGGAGAAGTCGCCGATGGTGACGACCCGGACCTCGTCGCCGTACTTCTCGCCGAACATCGCGATGGCGCCGGCCTTGCGGGCCTGGTCCATCGTCATGACCTCGGCGGTGACCTCCAGCTCCCGGGTCAGCACGTCGTTGATCTTCTGCTCGACGTCGGTCAGCACGCTGCCGGGCACGGCGGCGGGCGAGCCGAAGTCGAAGCGGAAGCGGCCCGGGGCGTTCTCCGAACCGGCCTGGGCGGCCGTCGGGCCGAGCGCGTCGCGCAGCGCCTGGTGGGTCAGGTGGGTGGCCGAGTGGGCGCGGGCGATCGCCCGGCGGCGGTCCACGTCGATCGTGGCGTACGCCGAGGCGCCGAGCACGACCTCGCCGAACAGCACGCCGCCGGAGTGCACGACCACACCCGGCACCGGCTGCTGGACGTCGCGGATCTCGACGACCGCGCCGGAGTCCAGCCGGATCCGGCCGTGGTCGGCGAGCTGGCCGCCGCCCTCGGCGTAGAACGGGGTGCGGTCGAGGATGAGCTCGACCTCGTCCCCCTCGGAGGCGGCCGGCGCCGGGACGCCGTCCACCAGCAGGCCGACCACGGTGGCCTCGCCCTCGGTGAGGGTGTAGCCGGTGAAGACGCTGGCGCCGGACTTGTCGGCGACCTCGCGGTACGCGGCGACGTCGGCGTGGCCCATCTTCTTCGCCCTGGCGTCCGCCTTGGCGCGGTCCCGCTGCTCCTGCATCAGGCGGCGGAAGCCGGCCTCGTCGACCTGGAGGCCCTGCTCCTCGGCCATCTCCAGGGTCAGGTCGATCGGGAAGCCGTAGGTGTCGTGCAGCTTGAACGCCTGGTCGCCGGAGAGCACCGCGCCGCCGGACTGCTTGGTCTCGGTGACCGCGGCGTCGAGCAGGCTGGTGCCGGCCTTCAGGGTCTGCAGGAAGGCCGACTCCTCGCCGACCACGACCGTCTCGATGCGCTTGCGGTCGGCCTCCAGCTCCGGGTACTGCGGGGCCATCGCCTTGATCGCGACATCGGTGAGGTCCTTGGCGACCACGCCGGTGGCGCCCAGCAGGCGCATGTTGCGGATCGCCCGGCGCAGGATGCGGCGCAGCACGTAGCCGCGGCCCTCGTTGCCGGGGGTGACGCCGTCGCCGATCAGCATCAGCGCGGTGCGGATGTGGTCGGTGACCACGCGCAGCGAGACGTCCGACTTGTGGTCGGCGCCGTAGGTGTGGCCGGTCAGCTCGGCGGCCCGGTCCAGGATCATCCGGCTGGTGTCGATCTCGAAGAGGTTGTCGACGCCCTGCAGGATGGCGGCCAGACGCTCCAGGCCGAGGCCGGTGTCGATGTTCTTGCTCGGCAGGTCGCCGAGGATCTCGAAACCGTCCTTGCCGTCGCCGTGGCCGCGCTCGTACTGCATGAAGACCAGGTTCCAGATCTCCAGGTAGCGCTCGCCGTTGACGGCCGGGCCGCCCTCCTCGCCGTAGGCGGGGCCGCGGTCGTAGTTGATCTCCGAGCACGGGCCGCACGGGCCGGGGACGCCCATCGACCAGAAGTTGTCCTTCATGCCCAGGCGCTGGATCCGCTCCGACGGGACGCCGATGACGTCACGCCAGATCTGCTCGGCCTCGTCGTCGTCCTTGTAGACGGTGATCCAGAGCTTCTCCTTCTCCAGGCCGTAGCCACCGTCCGCGACGGGAGTGGTGAGCAGCTCCCAGGCGAACTTGATGGCTCCTTCCTTGAAGTAGTCGCCGAAGGAGAAGTTGCCGCACATCTGGAAGAAGGAGCCGTGCCGGGTGGTCTTCCCGACCTCCTCGATGTCCAGGGTGCGCACACACTTCTGGACGCTGGTCGCGCGCGAGAACTGCGGCTTGACCTCGCCCAGGAAGTACGGCTTGAACGGCACCATGCCGGCGTTGACCAGCAGCAGGGTGGGGTCGTCGGCGACCAGGGACGCCGACGGAACGACGGTGTGGCCGCGCTCCTCGAAGAAGCGCAGCCAGCGGCGGCGGATCTCTGCCGACTCCATTAGTGGTCCTTCCGGTTCGTACCGCCCCGCGGCGGAATCGCGCGCCGGGGCGTTCTCTCGATGGCTTGGGGGGTGGTGCCCGTACCGTCCTCGGACGAGGCGCGGGCACGGCTGGGCGGAGGCAGGGCGGCGGCCGGGCTACCGGGCGCCGCCGAGATAGCTCGGTACTGGGGCTCGCCGCGCAGCGCTCCGCGGCGGCGCGGCTCGACGACGGCGGTGCCGTCCAGCCCGAGGTCCTCGCGCAGCTGCTCCTCGCGCTCGGTCATGCCGCTCCGGACGTCCTGGGCGAACTGCTTGGCGAGGTCGCCCAGGTGCAGCGCGCCGCGTGCGGCGGTGCCGGACAGGCTGTCCGGGGTGAGCCGGTGCACGGCCTCGTTGGCCTTGTTCATGGCCCAGACGGTGGCACCGGCGCCGACCGCCATCCAGAAGATGCGTCGCACCATGCCGTCAGCCCCTCACCGCGCGCCGGACCCGGGACAGCAGGCCGGTCTTCGGCGCGGTCGCGGCGCGGACCTCGGCCCGGATCAGCCGGGCCAGTTCCTCGCGCTCGGACGGCTGGGTGGGCAGCGTCGCGGTGCCCTGCTGCTTGGCGACCGCCTTGCGCACGCCGTAGCTGAACGCCGCGACCTTGACCAGCGGGCCGCCGAGGGTCGCCGCGACGGTGGAGGAGAGCGCGTTGGCGTTGGCCGCCGCGTCCTGCACGTTGGCGGTGATCTCGTCCACCCGCTCCAGCTGCTCGTTGGCGCTGCGCACGGCGGCGCCGGCGTCGGTCAGCAGCGGCACGGCCTGCTCGGTGACGGCGGAGACGAGGACGGTGGCTTCCTTGAGCACCCGCGACAGCCGGACCAGCACGACCGCGAGCAGGGTGACCAGGACCGCCCAGAACACGGCGACGAGCAGACCGGCCAGCTCTCCCACGGACACCTTTGCGCGCTCCCTCGCCTTGCTGTTTCCCAGGGGGAACCCTATCGCGACCGCACCGGGTTTCCGGACCGGGTTTCCCCCGCGGGCCGCGCGGCGAACCGACCGGGTGTGCGATCCGCGCGCGTAACCTACCCGCCGGTCACCTCGTTCTGCCAGGCAGGTCGCCACCCACGCGGCCGCGCCGGACGCCCGGGCCGAACCGGCCTGGGCCTCGAAACGGGGAGCAGGGGTTGGATCGGGATTCCACACCACGGCCGGACCGGCCGGTGCCGGGGCGGCTCCCGGCGGAGGTCACCAGCTTCGTCGGCCGGCAGCGCGAGCTGACCGAGCTGGCCCTGCTGCTGGCCGAGCGGCGGCTGGTGACGGTCACCGGCCCGGGCGGGGTCGGCAAGACCCGCCTCGCCCTGCGGGCCGCCGCGCGGGCGGCCGGGGCGTTCCCGGACGGCACCTGGCTGGTCGAGGCGGCCCCGGTGCAGGACGGCCAGCTGCTCGGGCACGCCGTGCTGGAGGCGCTGCGGCTGACCGACGGGACGACGCGGGCCCCGGTGGAGGTGCTGACCGAGCGGCTCGCCGGGCGTCGGCTGCTGCTGGTGCTGGACGGCTGCGAGCACCTGGTGCCGGCCTGCGCCGAGCTGGCCGTGGCGCTGCTGCGGGCGCTGCCGGGGCTGCGGGTGCTGGCGACCAGCCGGGTGGCGCTGCGGACGGCCGGGGAGCACCTGCTGAACCTGGCGCCGCTGCCGGTCGGCGCCCCCGGCGCGATCGCCCCGGGGGCACTGCCGGACGCGGTGCTGCTGTTCGCGGACCGGGCCCGGGCGGTGCTGCCGTCGTTCGCGGTCACCGCCGCGAACGCGGAGGGGATCGCCCAGCTGTGCCGGCGGCTGGACGGCATCCCGCTGGCGGTGGAGCTGGCCGCGGGGCGGCTGCGGGCGCTGTCGGTGGAGCAGATCGGCGCCCGGCTGGACGACCGGTTCCGGCTGCTGACCGGCGGCGATCCGGCCGCGCTGCCGCGTCATCAGACCCTGCGGACGACGATCGGCTGGAGTCACGAGCTCTGCACGGAGCAGGAACGTTTACTCTGGGCGCGCCTCTCGGTCTTCGCGGGCGGCTTCGACCTGGACGCCGCCGAGTACGTCTGCGGCGGCGCGGGCGTCGATCCGGACGAGCTGCTGGACCTGCTCACCGAGCTGGTCGCCAAGTCCGTGGTGCTGCGCGAGGACAGCCCCTTCGGCGTCCGGTTCCGGCTGCTGGACACCCTCCGCGAGTACGGACTGCGCTGGCTGCGCGCGGCCGGCGAGGAGAACCGGCTGCTGTGCCGGCACCGCGACTGGTACCTGGGCGTGGCCACCTGGGGCGAGGTCGAGTGGTTCGGCCCCCGGCAGGCCGAGACCGCCGAGCGGACCGAGCTGGCGCACACCAATCTGCGGGCCGCCCTGGAGTTCTGCCTGGCCGAGCCGGGCGAGGAGCAGATCGCCCTGCTGATGGCCGGCACGCTGTGGTTCTACTGGGTCGGCTGCGGCCACCTCGGCGAGGGCCGGCACTGGCTCGACCGGGCCCTCGCCCTCGCCCCCGAGCCCACCGAGGCCCGGGCCAAGGCGCTCTGGGTGACCGGCTACACGGCCACCCTGCAGGGCGACCTGGTCTCCGCCCGGCCCGCGCTGGAGGAGTGCCGCCGCCAGGCGCTGGCCACCGGCGACGACCGCGCGCTCGCCTACGCGGTGCACCGGCAGGGCTGCGCGGCGCTGATCGGCGACGAACCGGCCCGGGCGGCCGAGCTGTTCGAGGAGGCGCTCTGGCACTACCGCACCATCGGCGAGCTCAACAGCAACGTCCTGATGGCGATGTTCGAGCTGGGCATCGCCTACCTGTTCCAGGGCGACCAGGACAGCGGGGAGCTGTGGCTCGCCCAGATCCGCGAGCTGTGCGAGGAGCACGGCGAGCAGTGGGCGTACGCGTACGGGCTGTACGCATACGCGTACTCGCACTGGCTGAACGGCGAGGTCCGCCCGGCCCGGGCGCTGGCCCGGGAGAGCGTCCGGCTCAACCACCTCTTCAACGACCTGCTGGGCATCGTGCTGGCGATCGACCTGCTGGCGCTGCTGGAGACCGAGCCGGCCGGCCCGGGCGAGCCGGGGGACCTGCGCGAGGCCCGGGTGCTGCAGGGCGCGGCGCACCGGATCTGGCAGGCGGTCGGCAAGCCGTTCTTCGGCTCCCGCACCTTCAACGGCCCGCACCGGGCCTGCGAGGAGCGCGCCGTCGCCGGGCTGACCGAGCAGGAGTACGCCGACTTCTTCACCACCGGCACCCGGCTCGACCTGGACGCCGCCGTGCACCGCGCGCTGGGCGGCGGCGAGCACCCGGGCGGCCCGGGGGCGCGGCCGGGACCGGGGCCGCTGCCGCCGGCCCCGCAGCCCTCGCCGGTGGGCCGGTGATCCCGGTGATCCCTGCGGGTGCCCGGTGAAGCCTGCGGGTGCCCGGCACCGCCCCGGGAATAGTTGAAACTTGTCCCTTGCTGGAGGGGGCGGAACAACCGGCCCGTTCGGAAGGAGCACCCCGTGGCCACCAACCTCGCCGACGAGTACCGCATGGCGAACTTCTACTTCGACTCCAAGGCGTACACCGACGCCGCCCGGATGCTGGAGGGAGTGCTCGCCGAGGAGCCGGCCAACCTGTCGGTCCGGCTGCTGCTGGCCCGCAGCTACTTCCACTCCGCCCAGCTCCGCCGGGCCGAGGCGGAGCTGCGCCTTGTGCTGGACGCCGACCCGGCCGAGGACTACGCCCGGCTGATGCTGGGCCGCACCCTGGAGCGCCAGGGCCGCCACGAGGAGGCCCGGCCGCACCTGCGGCTGGTCGCCGCGATGACCGGCGAGCAGCTCTGACGAACCCGGTACACCCGGTACGAGGCAGAACCTCCCCCGCACAGGGGCGAGCCCCCGCCGCCACAAGGGCGACGGGGGCTCGCTGGGTACCGCAGGTGATACCGCTCGCGGGTCAGCGCGAGTAGTACTCGACGACGAGCTGCTCGTCGCAGATCACCGGGACCTCCTTGCGCTGCGGCGCGCGGTCCAGGCGGAAGGCCAGGGCCTTCAGGTTGACCTCGAGGTACTTCGGGGTCTGGCCCTCGCCCGCGTTGCCACCCTCACGGGCGACCTGGAACGGGACCTTCTCCTTGCTGCGCTCGCGGATGGTCACCACGAAGCCCGGCTTCATCTGGAACGACGGCTTGTTGACCTTGCCGCCGTTGACCTCGACGTGGCCGTGGACGACCATCTGACGGGCCTGGTAGATGGTGCGGGCAATGCCCGAACGCAGCACCAGCGAGTCGAGGCGGGTCTCCAGCTCGGCGACGAGCGCCTCACCGGTCTTGCCCTCGGCCTTCTTCGCGCGGTCGAACGCGCGCGCCATCTGCTTCTCGCTCAGGTCGTACTGAGCGCGCAGACGCTGCTTCTCGACCAGACGGACCTTGTAGTCCGAGTTCTGCTTGCGACCACGGCCGTGCTGGCCGGGCGGGTACGGGCGGGCCTCGAAGTACTTGACGGACTTCGGGGTCAGCGGCACGCCGAGCGCACGCGCGATCTTGACCTTGGGACGCTTCTGGTTCGCCATGAACCAAACCTTCCTTACTGACGACTACGGCTTCACCAGGTGTTGACGGAGGTCGCATGTCGCGGCCCGGAGAAAACCCCACCGCCCTGAGGCAGTGCGATCAGCCGCTCTCCGGAGCCGGGCACGAATGTGCTGGTCACACGGGCGGACCGGGAACCGGTCGCCCGCGACACCGAGACGGTGCGCGACGCTCCTGGTGCGGACCCCCCGGAGGGGGTCTACGGCCGATGTCCCGCTGGTGCGGCCGGTCGGTCGGGTCTCCCCCACCGCCGTCCCGGGACATGGCACTCCGGCCGAGTATACCGGCAGATCACCGGCCCCCTCACCCGGCCTCCCGGTCCCCCTCCGTCACACTCTCCGGGGCCGCTTTCGATCCCGCCTTCGGGTCCGCCTTGCTCTCCGGCTTCGGCTCCGGCTCGGGTTCCGGCTTCGGCTCCGGCTCGGGTTCCGGCTTCGGCTCTGCCTTGGGTTCCGCCTTGGGTACCGCCTTGGGTACCGCCTTCGCCGCGCCCCTCGACTCCGCCTTGGCCGGCCCGGCCGGCTCGCCCCGCAGCCGCCCCCTGGTCCACTCCACGACGTCCGCGTACCGCGCCTCCCCGCCGCGCCGGGTCGGCCGGTAGTACGCCCGCCCGTGCACCGCGTCCGGCGCGTACTGCTGGCTCGCGATGCCCTCCGGCAGGTCGTGCGGGTACTGGTAGCCCTTGCCGTGCCCCAGCTTGCCCGCGCCCCCGTAGTGCGCGTCCCGCAGATGCGGCGGCACCGGCCCGGCCAGGCCCTGTCGGACGTCCGCGAGCGCCGCGTCGATCGCCAGGTAGGCGGCGTTGGACTTGGGCGCCAGGGCGAGCGCGATGGCCGCCTGGGAGAGGATGATCCGCGCCTCCGGGAAGCCGATCAGCGCCACCGCCTGGGCCGCCGCCACCGCCGTCGACAGCGCCGTCGGATCGGCCAGGCCGATGTCCTCGCTCGCCGAGATCATCAGCCGGCGGGCGATGAAGCGCGGGTCCTCCCCCGCCTCGATCATCCGGGCCAGGTAGTGCAGCGTGGCGTCGACGTCGCTGCCCCGGATCGACTTGATCAGCGCGCTGGCCACGTCGTAGTGCTGGTCGCCGTCCCGGTCGTAGCGGACGGCCGCCTGGTTGACGGCGGTCTCGGTGCTGGCGAGGGTGATCTCCGGCTCGCCCTGCTCCAGCGCCGCCCCGGCCGCCGCCTCCAGCGTGGTGAGCGCCTTGCGGGCGTCGCCGCCGGCCAGCCGGACCAGGTGGTCCTCGGCCTCCGCGGTCAGCTCCACCGCGCCCCCCAGACCGCGCTCGTCCACGACCGCGCGGCGCAGCAGCGCCCGGACGTCGTCGTCGGTCAGCGACTCCAGGGTGAGCAGCAGCGAGCGGGAGAGCAGCGGGGAGATCACCGAGAAGTACGGGTTCTCGGTGGTCGCGGCGATCAGGGTCACCCAGCGGTTCTCCACCGCCGGGAGCAGGGAGTCCTGCTGGGCCTTGGAGAAGCGGTGGATCTCGTCGAGGAAGAGCACCGTCTCCCGGCCGCTCATGCCGACCGCGCGCCGGGCGCCGTCGATGACCGCGCGGACCTCCTTCACCCCGGCGGTGATCGCGGACAGCTCGACGAAGCGGCCCTCGACGGCCTGGCTGATGACGTGCGCGAGCGTGGTCTTCCCGGTGCCCGGCGGGCCCCAGAGGATCACCGAGCTGGTCGCCGCCGGGCCGCGCGACCCCGACACCAGCCGGCGCAGCGGGGAGCCGTCCTTGAGCAGTTTCCGCTGACCGGCCACCTCGTCGAGGGTGCGCGGGCGCATCCGCACGGCGAGCGGTGCCCGTCCGGGCTCCTTGGCCTGGCGTTCCTCGGCGGCGGCGGTGAAGAGGTCCGGTTCGTCCACACCGGAAGCCTATGCGAGCCCTCCGACAGCCCGCCCCGGATCCGCGGCGACCGCGACCGCGACGGCGGCCGCCCCCGGCCCCGGGAGCGGCGCTACCCGTCGAGCCGGGCCGCGTGGTCCGGCACGTACTTCTGGAGGTCCCGCGGCGGCCGCCGGTAGCCCTGCGAGGCCGGGCGCTCCGGCAGCTCGATCGGCCGCGGGCCCACCTCGCGGTACGGGACGGTGGAGAGCAGGTGGGCGATCATGTTGATCCGGGCCCGCCGCTTGTCGTCGCTCTCCACCACGTGCCAGGGCGACTCCGGGGTGTCGGTGTGCAGGAACATCTCGTCCTTGGCCCGCGAGTAGTCCTCCCAGCGGGTGATCGACTCGACGTCCATCGGCGAGAGCTTCCAGCGCCTCATCGGGTCCGCCAGCCGGTCCCGGAAGCGCCGCTCCTGCTCGGTGTCGCTGACCGAGAACCAGTACTTGCGCAGCAGCAGTCCGGACTCGGCGAGCATCCGCTCGAAGATCGGGGCCTGGTGCAGGAACTGCCAGTACTCCTCCTCGCTGCAGAAGCCCATCACCCGCTCCACCCCGGCGCGGTTGTACCAGCTGCGGTCGAACAGCACGATCTCCCCGGCGGCCGGCAGGTGCTCGACGTACCGCTGGAAGTACCACTGGGTGCGCTGGCGCTCGGTCGGCGCGGGCAGTGCGGCGACCCGGGCGATGCGCGGGTTCAGATACTCCGTCACCCGCTTGATCGCACCGCCCTTGCCGGCCGCGTCCCGCCCCTCGAACACCACCACCAGCCGGGCGCCCTCGGCGCGCACCCATTCCTGGAGCTTCACCAGCTCGTGCTGGAGCCGGAGCAGTTCGCGCTCGTACGGCTTCCTCGCCAGCCTGTCGGCCCGACCGCCGGGCCCGTCCGGACCGGCCGGCCGGTCCTGGGTGCTCCGCCCCTCGGGGGCGCTCCGCTCGCGCTGGGCCTTGGCTGCCACCTGGGCGTCTCCGTTCGGCGGGGTGCTGATGATCCCTCACCGTACGTCCTGGGGCGGGCGCCCGCAGGTCCCGGCCGGGCGGCGGCAGCGCGCCGGGAGGGTTCCGGCCCGGCACCGGCGGCCCCCTGAACCGTCGCTGCCGGGCTCCCCCGTCGACCGGTCCGAAGACCGAACGACCCACCATGACCCAGCCCTGCCGAACGGGTCCAATCGCCGGTTCCATAACCTGGGGGCATGGATGTCGACACCCGTCTGCTGCGCGGCTTCGCCGCGGTCTGCGAGGAGGGGCAGCTGACCGCGGCGGCGGCCCGGCTGCTGGTCTCCCAGCCGGCGCTGACCAAGCAGATCCGGCAGCTGGAGACCCTGCTCGGGGTCGAGCTGTTCGAACGCTCGCGGCACGGCATGACCCCGACCCGGGCCGGCCTGGCGCTGGCCGCGCACACCGACGCGCTGATGGCCGGCTGGGAGGAGGCGCTGCGCGCCACCCGGGCGGCCTCGGCGGAGCACGGCTCGACGCTCCGGGTGGGCTTCGAGGGCGGCATCATCAACCTGATGACCCGGCGCACGGTCGCGGACTTCGCCCGGCGGATGCCGGGCTGGCAGGTGGAGCTGCGGCAGAACAACTGGTTCGACCCGACCTCCGGCCTGGCCACCGGCGAGATCGACCTGACCCTCTGGCACGCGCCGCCCTCGCTGGCCCGGCGCTACAACGTGGCCGTGCTGGGCGAGGAGCCGCGCTGCGCGGCGCTGCCGGCCGGGCACCGGCTGGCCGGGCGTGCGGTGATCGACTTCGAGGAGCTGCTCGACGAGCCCTTCGTGGCGATCCCGCACGAGTCCGGGCACTGGCGGGACTACTGGCTGGCGGTCCGGGAGCGGGGCGGGCGACCGGTGCGGATCGGCGCGGTGGCGCACAACACCGACGAGTGGCTGGCCGCGGTGGTGTGCGGCCAGGGCGTCGGCTTCGCCCCGGAGACAATGAGTCGGCTGGCACCGCGCGAGGATGTCGCGTACCGGCCGGTGCGAGGGTTGAGCCCGAGCCAGGTCGGGCTGTACTGGCCCAAGGACCGGACGCCGACACCTGCCATGGCCGCGTTCGTGCGCAGTTGCCGGGCCACGGTAGGTCTCGGGAACCGGGTCGACGGGCGGGGGGCTCGGGACACCCCGCCGGGCCCGTCGCAGGACGCGCCCCAGGAGGCCCCGGAGAGCCCCGGAACGTCCTAGACGGCCTCGAAGGGCTCCGGGTAGCGGCACAGGCCGCTCGGGGAGCCGTCGTAGCCGGGCAGGGCGAGCGTCTGGAAGTACCCCTCGGGCACCTCGAACGGGCCGCTCACCTCGTGCCGCTGGGCCGGGATGAAGCCGAAGCGCCCGTAGTAGTCCGGGTCGCCGAGCACGACGACGAGCTTCTCGCCGGCCTCCTCGGCGGCCGCCAGCGCGGCCCGGACCACCAGCTCGCCGACTCCCTTGCGCTGCCACTCGGGCGCGACGGCGACCGGCGCGAGCGCCAACCCGGCGCCCTCGCCGACCCGCAGCCGGGACAGCAGCGCGTGGCCGACGACCAGCCCGGTGTCGTCGACGGCGACCACCGACAGCTCCGGCACCCAGGCCGGGTCGCGGCGCAGCGCGTCGACCAGGTCGGCCTCGTCGGGGCCGGGGAAGGCGGCCATGTGGACTCGTCTGGTGGCAGGAGCGTCCTCGGGACACTCGATTCTGGTACTGACCTTCACAGGGGATCCCTCTCTCTGTCGCACGCCGTTGTGGACCGGCCCCGGACAGCGCGGTTGCTGTCCGGGGCCGTGAAAGGTTAGCCGATGCCGGCCGACGGAATGTCAGGCCTTCGGCTGCGCCTCGGACTTGGCGTCCTCGCGGACCTTCGGCTGGGCGTCCACGCCGGCCTCGCGGCGCTGCGCCGGGGTGATCGGGGTGGGGGCGCCGGTCAGCGGGTCGCCGCCGGTGGACGTCTTCGGGAAGGCGATGACGTCCCGGATGGTGTCGTACCCGCCGAGCAGGGTGACGATCCGGTCGAGGCCGAAGGCGACGCCACCGTGCGGCGGCGGGCCGTAGTTGAAGGCGTCCAACAGGAAGCCGAACTGCGAGGCGGCCTCCTCCTCGGAGAGGCCGATCGCGTCGAACGCCCGCTTCTGCACGTCCCGCTGGTGGATACGGATCGAACCGCCGCCCAGCTCCGAGCCGTTGAGCACGAGGTCGTAGGCGTTGGACAGGGCGCTGCCCGGGTCGGTGTCGAAGGTCGCCAGCGACTCGGCGGTGGGGGCGGTGAACGGGTGGTGCACCGCGTGCCAGCCCTGGAAGGCGCCCTTGTCGTCCTCGATCGGCTCGAACATCGGGAAGTCGACGACCCAGAGGAAGGCCCACTGGGACTCGTCGATCAGCTCGCAGCGGCGGCCGATCTCCAGTCGGGCGGCGCCGAGCAGCTCCTGCGAGGGGCGCTCCTTGCCGGCCGCGAAGAAGACCGCGTCGCCGTTCTTGGCACCGGCGGCGGCGGCGAGGCCGGCCAGGTGCTCCTCGGAGAGGTTCTTGGCGACCGGGCCGCGCAGCTCGCCGGTCTCGGCGTCGATGAGCACGTAGGCGAGGCCCTTGGCGCCGCGCGCCTTGGCCCAGTCCTGCCAGGCGTCGAGCTGCTTGCGCGGCTGCGAGGCACCGCCGGGCATGACCACGGCGCCGACGTACGGGGCCTGGAAGACGCGGAACTCGGTGCCCCGGAAGTACTCGGTGAGGTCGGTGAGTTCCTGGCCGAAGCGGACGTCCGGCTTGTCCGAGCCGTAGCGGCCCATGGCGTCGGCGTAGGTCATCCGCGGCAGCGGGTTCGGGACCTCGTAGCCGTGGACCTCGCGCCAGATCGAGCCGATGATCTTCTCGCCGAGGGCCAGGATGTCCTCCTGGTCGACGAAGGAGGCCTCGATGTCGAGCTGGGTGAACTCCGGCTGGCGGTCTGCGCGGAAGTCCTCGTCGCGGAAGCAGCGGGCGATCTGGTAGTAGCGCTCCATGCCGGCCACCATCAGCAGCTGCTTGAACAGCTGGGGCGACTGCGGCAGGGCGTACCAGTGGCCGGGCTGGAGGCGGACCGGGACCAGGAAGTCGCGGGCGCCCTCGGGGGTGGAGCGGGTGAGGTACGGCGTCTCGATGTCGAGGTAGTCGTTGTCCTCCATCACCCGGCGGATGATGTTGTTGACCTTGGAGCGCAGGCGCAGGCCCTTGGCCGGGCCCTCGCGGCGGAGGTCGAGGTAGCGGTAGCGGAGGCGGACCTCCTCGTTGACCGTGCCGGGCTCGTACTCGGCGACCGGGAACGGCAGCGGAGCGGCCTCGGAGAGGACCTCGATCGCGCTGACCACGACCTCGACGGCGCCGGTCGGGATGTCGGGGTTCTCGTTGCCCTCGGGGCGGACCCGGACGTCGCCGACCACCTTGACGCAGTACTCGGCTCGCAGGCCGTGCACCGAGTCGAGGTCGCGGACCACGATCTGCACGGTGCCGGAGGCGTCGCGCAGGTCGATGAAGGCGACGCCGCCGTGGTCGCGGCGGCGGGCGACCCAGCCGGCCAGGGTGACGGTGGTGCCTGCGTGCTCCGGGCGGAGCGTGCCCGCGTCGTGCGTGCGGATCACAGCTGCTTCTCCTTCAGGGTGGTGACGAGTGCGTCGAGGGCGACGGGGTTCTGCTCGCCGGTGGTGAGGTCCTTGAGCTGGACCACGCCCTCCGCGAGGTCCCGGTCGCCGGCGACCAGGGCGAAGCGGGCGCCGGATCGGTCGGCGGACTTCATGGCGTTCTTGATGCTCTTGACGCCGAAGGCCAGGTCGGTGGCGACGCCGGCCCGGCGCAGCTCGACCACCTTGGCGAACAGGACGTTCTTGGCCTCCTCGCCGAGCGCGACGGCGTAGACGGAGGTGGCGGCCGGCAGGTCGAGGGCGACGCCCTCGGCCTCCAGGGCCAGGAAGGTGCGGTCCACGCCGAGCGCCCAGCCGACCGAGGGCAGCGCGGGGCCGCCGATCATCTCGGACAGGCCGTCGTAGCGGCCGCCGCCGCCGATGGCGGACTGGGCGCCGAGGCCGTTGTGGACGAACTCGAAGGTGGTGCGGGTGTAGTAGTCCAGCCCGCGGACCAGCTTGGGGTCGTCGGTGAAGGCCACGCCGTTGGTGGTGAGCAGCTCGCGGACCTTCTCGTCGTAGGACTTGCAGTCCTCGCAGAGGTAGTCGCGCAGCATCGGGGCGCCGACGAGCTGGGCCTGCACGGACTCGCGCTTGTCGTCGAGGACGCGCAGCGGGTTGATCTCGGCGCGGCGGCGGGTGTCCTCGTCGAGGTCCAGGCCGGCCAGGAAGTCGATCAGGGCGGTGCGGTAGACCGGGCGGCACTGCTTGTCGCCGAGGCTGTTGAGCAGCAGCGAGTAGTCGCTCAGGCCGAGCGCGCGGAAGGCGTCGTCGGCGAGGATGATCAGCTCGGCGTCCAGCGCCGGGTCCTCGGCGCCGATCGCCTCGGCGCCGACCTGCGAGAACTGGCGGTAGCGGCCCTTCTGGGCGCGCTCGTAGCGGTAGTACGAGCCGGAGTACCAGAGCTTGACCGGCAGGTTGCCCTGCTTGTGCAGGTTGGCCTGGAGCGCGGCGCGCAGCACGGAGGCGGTGCCCTCGGGGCGCAGCGCGAGCTCGTCGCCGCCCTTGGTGGTGAGGGTGTACATCTCCTTGGAGACGATGTCGGTGGACTCGCCGACACCGCGGGAGAACAGCTTGACGTCCTCGAAGACCGGGGTCTCGATGTACCCGTAGCCGGCCCGGCGGGCGGGGGCGGCGATGGCCTCGCGGATCGCCAGGAAGGTCGCGGAGCTGGGCGGCAGCAGGTCGTAGGTGCCCTTGGGGGCGGTGAAGGTGCTCAACTTCTCTTCCGTCACATTCCTCGTCGCGGGAAGGCCGGGGCGCCGTCCGCCCCCGCTGCCTGTCGGAGGTAGGGGTTGGTGGCGCGCTCGCGGCCGATGGTGGTCTGTCCGCCGTGGCCGGAGAGGACCACGGTGGCGTCGTCGAGGGGCAGGCACACCCGGGCCAGCGAGCGCATGATCGCCTCGCTGTCCCCGCCCGGGAGGTCCGTCCGCCCTATGGAGCCGGCGAAGAGCAGGTCGCCCGAGAAGAGCACCGGAGGGAGTTCCTCGGCGCCGGGCGTCCGGAACGTCACCGACCCCCCGGTATGGCCGGGGGCGTGGTCGACGGTGAGCGAGAGGCCCGCGAGCTCCAGCACGCTGCCGTCGGTCAGCTCGCGGACGTCGTCCGGCTCGCCGACGGTGAGCTCGCCCATCAGCTGGGTGCCCAGGGAGCGGCCGAGCGCCCGCTCGGGGTCGCTCATCATGTAGCGGTCCTCGGGGTGGATCCAGGCCGGGACGCCCTTGGCGCCGCAGACCGGGACCACGGAGGCGACGTGGTCGATGTGGCCGTGGGTGAGCAGCACCGCGACCGGCTTCAGCCGGTGCTCGCGGACGAGTTCCTCGACGCCGGCGGCGGCCTGGTGGCCCGGATCGACGATGACGCACTCCTCGCCCGGTCCCGGCGCGACCAGGTAGCAGTTGGTGCCCCAGGCTCCTGCGGGGAATCCGGCGATGAACACGCGCGTCCTTCGGTCTCGGTCTCTCGGGCTTCGGCCGCCGCGGTGGCTCCGGCTGCTGCTACAAGCTGTGACTGCAGGGGCAGCCTACCGGCGGTCCGGGTCCGGTTGCGAACCAGATCCGGGTGACAGGTTCACTTCGACCTGACAGGTTCACCCCGTTCTTACGGTCGCGGTCCCTACACTTGGCCGCCGATGGGTGCGATGATCCGCATCGGCATCGCACACACGAGGCCCACACATCAGCGACCAGCACATCCGTAGGAGACAAAGCCGGTGGTCACCAGCGAACAGCGGCGGCGGCAGCTCGCCCGGGACAAGTACGAACGCCAGGCGGAGCGCCGGGCCGCCGCGGCGGCCGCGCGCAAGCGCCGCAACAGCGTGCTCGGCGCGGCGTTGGCGGTGGTCGTGCTGGCCGGCGGCGGCACCCTGTTCGCGACCGGCGCCTTCGACTCGGACGACAAGAAGAAGAGCGACCCCGCCGCCCAGGCCGCGCCCACCCCGACCGAGCCGTCGGTCCCGACCCGCAAGGCGGTCGAGGGCTGCGGCGAGGCCGCCCCGGGCGCCCCGAACGGCAAGCAGTGGCAGGCCGAGCCGGCCATGACCGTGGACGCCAAGGCGACCTACACCGCGACGCTGGACAGCAACTGCGGCAAGGTGACGCTGGCGCTGGACGCCGCCAAGGCCCCGCACACGGTCAACTCCTTCGCCTTCCTGGCCGGCGAGCAGTACTTCGACCACACCAAGTGCCACCGCCTCACCACCGACGGCATCTTCGTGCTGCAGTGCGGCGACCCGACCGCCAGCGCGACCGCCCCCGGCGGCACCGGCGGCCCGGGCTACAAGTTCGCCGACGAGAACCTCACCGGCGCGACCTACCCGGCCGGCACCGTGGCGATGGCCAACTCCGGCCCCGGCACCAACGGCAGCCAGTTCTTCCTGGTCTACAAGGACACCCAGCTGCCGCCGAACTACACCCCCTTCGGCAAGATCACCGGCGGTCTGGACGTGCTCCAGAAGATCGCCGCCGCGGGCACCCTGGAGGGCGGCACGGACGGCCACCCGATGGCCGACGTCACCCTCAACTCGGTGACCGCCGCCAAGGGTTGATCCACCCCGGGACCGGCCCGGCGGCGCCCCCCGCGGCCCGCCGGGCGGCCCCGGACCCGAAATCGCCCGGCCCGGATGCGGACAGCACCGGGCCTGGTCGCCTATGTTGGCGTTGTATAGGGTGCCCAGACCCGCCGGCCGTCACCCTCGGCAAGCAGGACACGGCGGACGGGGACGGCGGACTCATCGGTCCGCCGCACATCAACTGTGGACGACGGACGCCTTCCGCCCCGGCGGTGGGCGCGACGTCATGTGGAGGACGCGCTATGAGCAGCGACCCGTGGGGCCGTGTCGACGAGCAGGGCACGGTCTACGTCAGGACCGCGGACGGCGAACGCGTCGTCGGCTCCTGGCAGGCCGGCTCGCCCGAGGAGGCGCTCGCCTACTTCGAGCGCAAGTACCAGGGCATCGAGGTGGAGATCGGCCTGCTGGAGAAGCGGGTGCGCACCACCGACCTGGCCGCCAAGGACGCGCAGGCCGCGCTGGAGCACCTGCGCGAGCAGGTCACCGAGGCGCACGCGGTGGGCGACCTGGCCGCGCTGGCCAAGCGCCTGGACACGCTCACCGGCGAGATCGACAGCCGTCGCGAGGAGCGCAAGGCCGCCCGCGCCAAGGCCCAGGACGAGACCCGCACCGCCAAGGAGGCGCTGGTCGCCGAGGCCGAGCAGCTCGCCGAGTCCACCCAGTGGCGGGAGGCCGGCGACCGGCTGCGCGCCCTGGTGGACACCTGGAAGGCCCTGCCCCGGCTGGACCGCAAGAGCGACGACGAGCTGTGGCACCGCTTCTCGCACGCCCGCTCGGTCTTCTCCAAGCACCGCAAGTCGCACTTCGCGTCGCTGGACGCCGAGCGCGAGCAGGCCCGGCTCACCAAGGAGCAGCTGGTCACCGAGGCCGAGGCGCTCTCCTCGTCCACCGACTGGGGCGACACCGCGGCCGGCTACCGCGACCTGATGGCGCGCTGGAAGGCCGCCGGCCGCGCCCAGCGCGACATCGAGGACGAGCTGTGGGCGCGGTTCCGCGGCGCCCAGGACGTCTTCTTCCAGGCGCGTTCGGCGGTGTTCAGCGAGCGTGACGCCGAGCAGGTGGCCAACCAGAAGCTCAAGGAGGCGCTGGCGGCCGAGGCCGAGACCATCCTGCCGATCACCGATCTCAAGGCCGCCAAGGCGGCGCTGCGCGAGATCAACGAGCGCTGGGAGGCCATCGGCCACGTGCCGCGCGACGTCCGCCCGAAGCTGGACGGCCGGCTGAACACGGTCGAGCGGGCGATCCGCGAGGCCGAGGACAGCGAGTGGAAGCGCTCCAACCCGGAGGCCAAGGCCCGCGCGGCCGGCATGGTCGGCCTGTTCCAGGCCAAGGCCGACAAGCTGCGCACCGACCTCGACAAGGCCCGCGCGGCCGGCAACGCCTCCCGGACGGCGAAGCTGGAGTCCGAGCTGGCCGGCGTCGAGGAGCTGCTGCAGCAGGCCCACCGCAGCCAGGAGGAGTTCAGCGGCTGATCCGGCCACTGACAGCGTGCGAAGGGCCCCCGGGGATCGCTCCCCGGGGGCCCTTCGCGCTGTCGGCCGCCGCTACTTGCGGGCCGAGGTGACGCGGTAGACGTCGTAGACGCCCTCGACGCCGCGGACCGCCTTGAGGACGTGGCCGAGGTGCTTGGGGTCGCCCATCTCGAAGGTGAACCGGCTCATCGCCACCCGGTCGCGGGAGGTCTGCACCGCCGCCGACAGGATGTTGACGTGCTGGTCCGACAGCACCCGGGTGACGTCCGAGAGCAGCCGGGAGCGGTCCAGCGCCTCGACCTGGATCGCCACCAGGAAGACCGAGGACTGGGTGGCCGCCCACTCGACGTCGATCATCCGCTCGGGCTGCTGGCTGAGCGCCTCCACGTTGACGCAGTCGGCGCGGTGCACCGAGACGCCGTTGCCGCGGGTGATGAAGCCCACGATGCCGTCGCCCGGGACCGGGGTGCAGCAGCGCGACAGCTTCACCCAGACATCCTCGACGCCCTTGACGATCACGCCCGGGTCGCCCTTGGCCCGGCGGCGCGCCGCGCGCCGGTTGTCGTGCGTGGGCGTGGCCGTCTCGGCGAGGTCCTCGGTGGCGCCCTCCTCGCCGCCCAGCGCCTGCACCAGCTTCTGGACGATGTTCTGCGCCGCGACATGGCCCTCGCCGATCGCCGCGTACAGCGAGGAGATGTCGGGGTAGCGCATCTCGTGGGCCAGGGTGACCAGCGAGTCCCCGGTGAGGATCCGCTGGATCGGCAGGCCCTGCTTGCGCATCGCCCGGACGATCGCCTCCTTGCCCTGCTCGATCGCCTCCTCGCGGCGCTCCTTGGAGAACCAGGCCCGGATCTTGTTGCGGGCCCGCGGCGACTTGACGAAGCCCAGCCAGTCCCGGGACGGTCCGGCGTTCTCCGCCTTGGAGGTGAACACCTCGACGGTGTCGCCGTTCTCCAGGGTCGACTCCAGCGGCACCAGCCGCCCGTTCACCCGGGCCCCTATGGTCCGGTAGCCGACCTCGGTGTGCACCGCGAACGCGAAGTCCACCGGGGTGGCGCCGGCCGGGAGCGCTATGACGTCGCCCTTGGGCGTGAAGACGAAGACCTCGTTGCTGGCCAGGTCGAAGCGGAGCGACTCCAGGAACTCGCCCGGGTCGGCGGTCTCCTTCTGCCAGTCCAGCAGCTGCCGCAGCCAGGCCATCTCGTTGACGGCGCCGGCCTTGTCGTCCTTGCGGGTCTGGGTCGGGGTGTCGGTGCGCACCTTGGAGGCGCCGGCCACCGCCCGCTGCTTGTACTTCCAGTGCGCGGCGATGCCGTACTCGGCCCGGCGGTGCATGTCGAAGGTGCGGATCTGCAGCTCGACCGGCTTGCCCCCGGGACCGATCACCGTGGTGTGCAGCGACTGGTACATGTTGAACTTGGGCATCGCGATGTAGTCCTTGAACCGCCCCGGCACCGGGTTCCACCGCGCGTGGATGGTGCCCAGCGCCGCGTAGCAGTCGCGGACGGTGTCGACCAGGACCCGGATGCCCACCAGGTCGTAGATCTCGGCGAAGTCCCGGCCCCGGACGATCATCTTCTGGTAGACCGAGTAGTAGTGCTTGGGTCGGCCGGTGACGGAGGCGGTGATCCGGGCGCCGCGCAGGTCGCCCTGGACCTGGTCGATGACGGTCGCCAGGTACTCGTCCCGCTTGGGGGCGCGCTCGGCGACCAGCCGGACGATCTCGTCGTACATCTTGGGGTAGAGGATCGCGAAGGCGAGGTCCTCCAGCTCCCACTTGATGGTGTTCATGCCCAGCCGGTGCGCCAGCGGGGCGTAGATCTCCAGCGTCTCGCGGGCCTTCTTCTCCTGCTTCTCCCGCTTGAGGTAGCGCATGGTGCGCATGTTGTGCAGCCGGTCGGCCAGCTTGATCACCAGGACCCGGGGGTCCTTGGCCATCGCGACGACCATCTTGCGGACGGTCTCGGCCTGCGCGGCCTCGCCGAACTTGACCCGGTCCAGCTTGGTGACGCCGTCGACCAGCAGGGCCACCGAGTCGCCGAAGTCCTTGCGCAGGGTCTCCAGGCCGTAGTCGGTGTCCTCGACGGTGTCGTGCAGCAGCCCGGCCATCAGGGTCGGGGCGTCCATGCCCAGCTCGGCCAGGATGGTGGCGACCGCCAGCGGGTGGGTGATGTAGGGGTCGCCGCTCTTGCGCTTCTGCCCGCGGTGCCACTTCTCGGCGACCGCGTACGCCTTCTCGATGTCCCGCAGCAGCGCCGGATCGGCCTTGGGGTCGTTGGCCCGGATGGAGCGGAACAGCGGCTCCAGCACCGGGTTGAGGACGCTGGAGCGCTGGCCGCCGAGACGGGCGAGGCGGGCGCGCATGCCGCCGGCGGTGGGGGCCCGGCCGCCCGGCGCGGACGGGCGGGACGGGGTCGGCGCCGGGCGGGCCGGGGTGGCCCCCGAGGGCGTGGGACGGTTCTCGGGGGCGGCCGCAGCGGCCTTGGGCACAACCTCGTCGGGCAAGGACACTCCTCGGGGCACTCGGCCTGCCCCCCGCGGGCGCCGTGCGGCTCGAACCGCGCCTCGCACAACCGGGAGGGGATGAATCTTCATGGTACCGAGCCTGGCGCCGGGCCGTTCGGTCGGCCGGGCCCCGCACACGGACCGGACACACCCCGGACACAACGACGGGCGGCGGCCGGATGATTCCGACCGCCGCCCGTCCGGGTCGTGCGTCCTCGGACCGTGACCGGTACCGGAGGACCACGACCGTGTCAGACCATGACCAGCGTCTCCAGCGGAGCGCCGCCCAGGTGCGGGGCGAGCCGCTCGCGGCCGCCGAGGAAGCCCAGCTCCATCAGCACCACCACCCCGGCGAGCTCGGCCCCGGCCTCCCGGACCAGGTCCAGCGAGGCACCGACGGTCCCGCCGGTGGCCAGCACGTCGTCCACCACCAGCACCCGCTCACCGGGCGCGAAGGCGTCGCACTGCACCTCCAGCGTCGCCGAGCCGTACTCCAGCTCGTACGAGCGCCGGAACACCTCGCCGGGCAGCTTGCCCGCCTTGCGGATCGGCACGAAGCCGAGCCCGGCCGCGAAGGCCGCCGGGGCCGCCAGCACGAACCCGCGTGCCTCCAGACCGACCACCTTGGTGGCCCCGAGCTCCCGCGCCCGCTCCGCCAGCGCCTGGGTGAGCGCGGCGAAGGCCACGCCGTCGGCGAGCAGCGGCGCGATGTCCTTGAACAGCACGCCCGGCTTCGGGTAGTCCGGGACGTCCCGGATCCGGCTGGTGAGCAGCTCGGTCAGCGCG
Source organism: Kitasatospora sp. MBT66 (assembly GCF_000710405.2). Classification (NCBI taxonomy): domain Bacteria; kingdom Bacillati; phylum Actinomycetota; class Actinomycetes; order Kitasatosporales; family Streptomycetaceae; genus Kitasatospora; species Kitasatospora sp. MBT66. The sequence goes on from NZ_JAIY01000010.1 coordinate 128,586, forward strand.
GTGTCGGCGGTGGTCACGAAGGGTCCTTACGGTCGGCGGGGATCAGCGCTTGGTGGACGGACGGCCCTTGGCACGCGTGGTGCCGGCCGCCCGGCCGCGCTGACCGACCATACCCGCCGGCAGGTCCTCGTCCGCGATCTCCTCGCCGTCGCCGGCCTCCGCCGCCGCGGCGGCCTTGGCCTCGGCGGCGCGGCGCTGGGCCACCCGCTTGGCGAGGGCCTTCATCTCCGGCTGCTCCTCCTTGAGCTGCGCGAGCAGCGGGGTGGCGACGCAGATGGAGGAGTAGGCACCGGCGGCGAGACCGATGAACAGGGCCAGCGAGATGTCGTTCAGGGTGCCGGCACCGAGCAGACCGCCACCGATGAACAGCAGCGCCGCCACCGGGAGCAGGGCGACCACCGTGGTGTTGAGCGAGCGGACCAGGGTCTGGTTGAGGCCCGCGTTGGCCGCCTCGCTGTAGGTGATCCTGTTCTGCTTGGTGAGCCCCTTGGCGTTCTCCTTCACGGTGTCGAAGACGACGACCGTGTCGTAGAGCGAGTAGCCGAGGATGGTCAGGAAGCCGATCACGGTACCCGGGGTGACCTCGAAGCCGACCAGGGCGTAGACGCCGATGGTGATCAGGAGGTCGTGGATGAGGGCGACCAGGGCGGCCACCGCCATCCGCCACTCGAAGGCGATCGCCAGGTAGATCGTCACCAGGATCATGAAGATGACCAGGCCGGTGATCGCCTTGTTGGAGATCTGCTCACCCCAGCTGGGGCCGATCACCTGGGTGTCGATCTCGGCGGCGGGGACGCCGATCGCCGGGGCGAGCTTGCTGGTGAACTCCGAGGCGGTGGTCTTGTCCTCGGAGGAGATCTGGATCCGGATCTTGCCGTTGTCGGTCGACTGCACCAGCGGGTGCGAGGACACGATCTTGTCGACGGCGTCCTGGGTCTGCGAGACAGTGAGCCCGGGCTTGGCCACGGTGTAGACCGAGCCGCCCTTGAACTCGATGCCCAGGTGCAGGCCCATCGCCAGACCGATCGCGGCGACCAGGACGATCACACCGGAGATGCTGTACCAGACCTTGCGGCGGCCGACGAAGTCGAAGCTGACCTCGCCCTGGTAGAGCTTGTGGCCCAGATTGGAGAAGCGCGACACGGTGTCAGGCCCCCTTCACGGCGGCGGAGGACGAAGGGTTGCGACGACGGGTGCTGCGCAGCGGCGGACGGGCGCCCAGCCGCTTCGGGTCCAGACCGGACCACGGGTGGCCGTCGGAGAAGAACTTCCGGCGGGCCAGCAGGGTGATCAGCGGCTTGGTGAAGAGGAAGATCACCACGACGTCGAGCGCCGTGGTCAGGCCCAGCGTGAACGCGAAGCCCTGCACCTTGCCGACCGATACCACGTAGAGCACGGCGGCACAGAGGAAGGAGACGAAGTCCGACACCAGGATGGTGCGCCGGGCGCGCGGCCAGGCCCGCTGGACGGCCGGGCGCAGCAGCGCACCCTCGCGGACCTCGTCGCGGATGCGCTCGAAGTACACGATGAAGGAGTCCGCAGTGATACCGATCGCGACGATGGCGCCGCAGACCGCGGGCAGGTTCAGCGCGAAGCCGATCCCGCCGCCGAGCAGGCTCATGATCGAGTAGGTCAGGGCCGCCGAGACGAGCAGACCGGCGATCGAGACCAGGCCCAGGCCGCGGTAGTAGACCAGCGAGTACAGGACCACCAGGATCATGCCGATCAGACCGGCGATCAGGCCGGCCTTCAGCTGGTCGCCGCCGAGCTGCGGGGAGACGGTGGTGACGTCGCTGGTCTGGAACTCCAGCGGGAGCGCGCCGAAGCTCAGCACGTTGGCGAGGTTCTGCGCCTCCTCCTGGCCGAAGCCGCCGGAGATCACGGCCGAGCCGCCGGGGATGGCGCTGCGGACCTGCGGGTGGGAGACGACCTGGCCGTCCAGCACGATGGCGAACTGGTTGTTCGGGCTCTGCTGGGTGGCCAGCTGGCCGGTGACGGCGGTGAACGCGTCGGTGCCCTTGCCGTCGAACTGCAGCTGGACCTGCCAGCCGCCGCCCTGCTGGGTGTCGATGGTCGCCTGGGCCTTGGTCACGTTCTTGCCCTCGACCGCGACGGGGCCGAGCGCGAGCTTGTAGTACAGACCCTGGTCGTCCTTCTGCGCGCAGGCGACGGTGGGCGCGCCGTCGGCACCCTGGTAGTTCTTGTTCCGCTGGTCCGGCTTGCTGCAGTCCAGCGCGGCGAACTGCGCGGCCAGCTCCGGCGGCACGGTGCCCGAGGTCATCGCGGCGGAGAGGTCGGGGGTGGCCGGCGGGGTGGCGGCGGCCGGCGGCGTGCCGGTCGCGGCGGCGGCCGGGGCGCTCGGCGTGGCGGAGGCGGCGGCACCGGTGGTGGCGACCGGCGACGGCGTGTTGTCGGCCGCGAGGGCCTCACCGGCCGGGCGGCCCTGCTTGGTGGCGCTCGCGCTCGGCGTGCCGGTGCCGGCGGCGGTGGCAGCGGCGCTCGGCGCGGCGGAACCGGTACCGGTCGCCGTGGGGGCGGCCGCCGGGGTGCCGGTCGCGCCCGCGGACGGGGTCGCGCTCGGGGTCGGGGCCGGGACACCGGTCGGGGCGAGGGCGAGGACCGGGCGGAAGAACAGCTTCGCGGTGGTGCCGACCTGGTCGGCCGCGGTCTGCTTGTCCCCGCCCTTGGGGATGTTCACGATGATGTTGCGGTCACCCTGGGTCTGCACCTCCGCCTCGGAGACGCCCATCCCGTTGACCCGCTGCTCGATGATCCCGGTGGCGATGTCCATGTTGGACTTGTTGATCGCCTTGGGGTCGCTCGACTTCGCACTCAGCGTGATGCTGGTGCCGCCGGCGAGGTCGATCCCGAGGCGGGGCTTGGTGTTGCCCGTCCCGAACATGAGGGCGACCAGTCCGACGGTGACGACCAGGATGAGGGCCAGCGCCCGCCCTGGGTAGCCGTCGCGCGGGCGCGACTTGGGTGTTGCCACCTTGCTCGTTTCTCCCTGTCCATGCCACTTCCCCCCACCGGACCCCGCCCGGCTCGTGGCTGGACGGGGTGTGGCGGAACTGCGGCCCTGAGTCCTGTGGGCTCGCGGCGATGCGCCGCGCGACCGGGCGGGTTGCCCAGCCGTACTACTTGCTCGCGGGAGCGCCGCCCTCGGCCTCGGCCTTCGCGTCGCCCTTGGCGGCGTCGTCCTTGGTGAACGACAGCGGCTCGGCCGCGACCGGCTCGATCTCGGCGTCCACGGCGTCCGCGGCGTCGACCGGCTCGTCCTCGGCGGGACGGCCGTTGATGATCGCGTCGTAGTCCGCGGGGTCCATGACCGCCGCGATCGCGCTCTTGGTGAAGTGGCTGACCACGCCCGGCGCGATCTCCAGCTCGACGGTCTCCTCGTTGACCGCCTTCACCCGCGCGTACAGACCACCGATGGTCCGGACTCCCGCCCCGGGCTCCAGCGCGGTCTGCATCTGCTGCATCTGCGACTGGCGCTTCTTCTGCGACCGGAACATGAGCACGATCGCGAGGATCGGGAGGAGAAGGATGATGAGGTTCACTGCAGCCAGGGTCCTTTACGGGCCGCCGGCCGGCGGCCTGTGTGGTAATGGTCGTCCCGTCGGGTGAGAGGGGCGGTCCGGCGGAGTCTAGGCGACCCCGAACTGATCGGACAACGCCAAGCATCGCATCCTGCCGCCGAAAGTGGCGAGCCTGCGCCTGCACAGTTTCCCGGGACTTCTCCCCCGGATCCCGCACCTGCCCCGACAGCGGGCGCACACGCTCCGCACACGCTCCGCCCTCACCCGTTCGGCCTCCCGCCCGGGTCCGCGCTCAGTCCTCGGGGCTCCGGGGCCCGTCGGGCGCGAAGAGCTCGGGCTGGGCGGGCACCGCGCCGCGGCCCGCCCGGTCCGGCGGCACGAGGCCCAGGTGCTGCCAGGCCGCGGCGGTGGCGATCCGCCCGCGCGGGGTGCGGGCCAGCAGGCCCTCCCGGACCAGGAACGGCTCGGCGACCTCCTCGACCGTCTCGGCCTCCTCGCCGACCGCGACCGCCAGGGTGGACAGCCCGACCGGGCCGCCGCCGAAGAGCCTCAGCAGGGCGCCCAGCACCGCGCGGTCCAACCGGTCCAGACCACGGGCGTCGACCTCGTAGACCTCCAGCGCCCGGCCGGCGATCTCGGCGGTCACCACGCCGTCGTGCCGCACCTGCGCGTAGTCCCGGACCCGGCGCAGCAGCCGGTTGGCGATCCGCGGCGTCCCCCGGGAGCGGCCGGCGATCTCGGCCGCGCCGGCCGGGTCGATCTCCACGTCCAGCAGCGCCGCCGAGCGGTGCACCACCCGCTGCAGCTCGGCCGGGGCGTAGAACTCCATGTGGCCGGTGAAGCCGAACCGGTCCCGCAGCGGCGGCGGCAGCAGACCGGCCCGGGTGGTCGCGCCGACCAGGGTGAACGGCGGCAGCTCCAGCGGGATGGCGGTCGCGCCCGGCCCCTTGCCGACGATCACGTCGACCCGGAAGTCCTCCATCGCCATGTAGAGCATCTCCTCGGCGGGCCGGGACATCCGGTGGATCTCGTCGAGGAAGAGCACCTCCCCCTCGGCGAGCGAGGAGAGGATCGCCGCGAGGTCCCCCGCGTGCTGGATCGCCGGCCCGGAGGTGATCCGGATCGGGGCTCCCAGCTCGGCCGCGATGATCATCGACAGGGTGGTCTTGCCGAGCCCGGGCGGGCCGCTGAGCAGCACGTGGTCCGGCGCGGAGCCGCGCCGGCGGGCCGCCTGGAGCACCAGCGACAGCTGCTCGCGCACCCGCTCCTGGCCGATGAACTCGTCCAGCAGCTTGGGGCGCAGCGCCGCCTCGACGGCCTGGTCCTCACCGTCGGCGGCGGCGGTCACCAGCCGGTCGGCGGGCTCGGAGTCGTACGGGCTCATCGGCGGGGGCTCCCACATCGGTGTCGACAAAGTGACGGGTCGTCAGCTGGCTTCAGCGCGAACGGTTGAGGCCGCGCAGCGCGAGCCGCAGCAGCGCTCCGACGTCCGGCGTCGACTGGGCCTCCGCCTCCGGGGCGACGGCGGCGACCGCCTCGTCCGCCTCGCGGGGCGCGTAGCCGAGACCCACCAGCGCGGAGTGCAGCTGCTCGCCCCAGGGCGCCGGCCCGGTCGCGACCGGCTTCTGCGCCGGCACCGCGCCGTGCGGCGCGCCCAGCTTGTCCTTGTACTCCAGCAGCAGCTTGGCCGCCTTGGCCTTGCCGATGCCGGGCACCGCCACCAGCGCCTTCTCGTCGCCGCTCGCCACCGCGGCGCGCAGCGCGTCCGGGCTGTGCACCCCGAGCACGGCCTGCGCCAGCTTCGGGCCGACGCCGGGCGCGGCCTGGAGGATCTCGAAGACGGCGCGCTCGTCGTCGTCCGCGAAACCGAACAGGGTCAGCGAGTCCTCCCGGACCACCAGCGAGGTGGCCAGCCGGGCCGGCTCGCCCAGCCGCAGGCCGGCCAGGGTGGCCGGCGTGCACTGCACCGCCATGCCGACACCGCCGACCTCCACCACCGCGAGGCCGGCGGAGATCGCCGCCACGGGTCCTTGCACGAAGGCGATCATCGGAGGGTTCCTTTCGGGCCGGGCGAGGGGGTGGTGCGGGCGGCCGCCTTGATCGCGGCCTCCAGGCGGTTGGTGGCGCCGCCGCGCCAGATGTGGCAGATGGCCAGCGCCAGCGCGTCGGCGGCGTCGGCCGGCTTCGGCGGCGCGTCGAGCCGCAGCAGCCGCTGCACCATCGCCGTGACCTGGGCCTTGTCGGCCCGGCCGGAGCCGGTGACGGCGGCCTTGACCTCACTGGGGGTGTGCAGGGTGACCGGTATGCCGCGCCGGGTGGCGCAGAGCATCGCGACCGCGCTGGCCTGCGCGGTGCCCATCACGGTGCGGACGTTGTGCTGGGCGAAGACCCGCTCGACGGCCACCAGCTCCGGCTCGTGCTCGTCCAGCCAGGCCTCGATGCCCTGCTCGACCAACAGCAGCCGCGGCCCGATCTCCGCCTCCGCGGGGGTGCGCACCACCCCCACCCCGAGCATCCGCAGCGGCCGGCCCGGCGCGCCCTCGACCACGCCGATCCCGCACCTGGTCAGCCCCGGATCGACCCCCAGCACCCGAACCAAGGCTCCCCCTTTTCCCGTCCCGACCTTGCACGTGCTCCGACCTGCGAAGGCTACCGTCCACCACCGACAGCGCCACCGACGACACCGGCCCGGCGGTCCTGGGGACCGCCGGGCCGGGAGGGGGCGCAATCACTCGGAGTCGAGCTGCGCACCGACCTCGTCGCTGATGTCGAAGTTGGCGAAGACGTTCTGCACGTCGTCGCTGTCCTCCAGGGCGTCGATCAGCTTCAGGATCTTGCGGGCGCCGTCGACGTCCAGCTCGACCTGCATGCTCGGCAGGAAGTTGGCCTCGGCCGAGTCGTAGTCGACGCCGGCGTCCACCAGGGCGGTGCGGACCGCGACCATCTTGGATGCCTCGGACACGATCTCGAAGGAGTCGCCGAGGTCGTTGATCTCCTCGGGCTCCTGGTCGAGCACGACCTCGAAGAGCTTGTCCTCGTCCACGCCGTCGGCCTTGGGGACGATCACGACGCCCTTGCGGGTGAACAGGTACGAGACCGAGCCCGGGTCGGCCATCGAGCCGCCGTTGCGGGTCATCGCCACGCGCACGTCGGAGGCGGCACGGTTGCGGTTGTCGGTGAGGCACTCGATGAGCACCGCGACACCGTTCGGGCCGTAGCCCTCGTACATGATGGTCTGGTAGTCGGCGCCGCCGGCCTCCAGACCGCCACCGCGCTTGACGGCGCGGTTGATGTTGTCGATCGGGACCGAGCTCTTCTTCGCCTTCTGGATGGCGTCGTAGAGGGTCGGGTTGCCGCCCACGTCGGGACCGCCGGTGCGCGCCGCCACCTCGATGTTCTTGATCATCTTGGCGAAGAGCTTGCCGCGCTTGGCGTCGATCACGGCCTTCTTGTGCTTGGTGGTAGCCCACTTAGAGTGGCCGGACATCGCCAGCTCCTTTACGTCGCCAATGGGAAATGAACAGATGAGATCTTACCGGTGCGGTCGGTCCTCGCCCGCACACGGTCGTTCGCGCACCGTCACGCGGCGGCGAGGTGCTCCTCGACCATCCGCACGAAGTAGGCGTGCACCCGGTGGTCGCCGGTGAGCTCGGGGTGGAACGAGGTGGCCAGCAGGTTGCCCTGGCGCACCGCGACGATCCGGCTGTCCGGCCCGTCGGCGGCCGGCAGCTCGGCCAGCACCTGGACACCCGCGCCGACCGCCTCCACCCACGGGGCGCGGATGAAGACCCCGTGCACCGGCGCCTCGTCCAGACCCTCGAAGGCGACGCCCGACTCGAAGGACTCGTTCTGGCGGCCGAAGGCGTTGCGGCGCACGGTCATGTCGATCCCGCCCACCGTCTCCTGGTCCTCGCGCCCGTCCAGGATCTTGTCGGCCAGCATGATCATGCCGGCGCAGGTCCCGTACACCGGCATCCCGGCCGCCACCCGCTCGCGCAGCGGGCCCATCACGCCGAACAGCAGCGCCAGCTTGGACATCGTGGTGGACTCCCCGCCGGGGATCACCAGCGCGTCGACCTCGGCCAGCTCCTCCACCCGGCGGACCGGACGGGCCAGCGCGTCGGCCTCGGCCAGCGCGATCAGGTGCTCACGGACGTCGCCCTGCAGGGCGAGGACGCCGATGACTGGAGTGGACACTTCTCGTACCTCTTGACTCTCGAACGGACGACGCGCAGCGGCCCGCCGCGCCGATGATCACACCGTGCGGCGGGCCGTGGGAGGCGTATTACCAGCCGCGGTTGGCGTAGCGCTCGGTCTCCGGCAGGGTGTCGCAGTTGATGCCGACCATGGCCTCGCCCAGGTTGCGGGAGGCGTCGGCGATGATCTTCGGGTCGTCGAAGAAGGTGGTGGCCTTGACGATCGCGGCGGCACGCTTCGCCGGGTCGCCCGACTTGAAGATGCCCGAGCCGACGAAGACGCCCTCGGCACCCAGCTGGCGCATCAGCGCGGCGTCGGCCGGGGTGGCCACACCACCGGCGGAGAACAGCACGACCGGCAGCTTGCCGAGCTCGGCGACCTCCTTGACCAGCTCGTACGGGGCGCGGAGCTCCTTGGCGGCGGCGTACAGCTCGTTGTTGTCGAAGCCGCGCAGCTTGGCGATCTCGTTCTTGATCTGGCGCAGGTGGCGGACCGCCTCGACGACGTTGCCGGTACCGGCCTCGCCCTTGGAGCGGATCATGGCCGCACCCTCGGCGATGCGGCGCAGCGCCTCGCCCAGGTTGGTGGCACCGCAGACGAAGGGGGTGGTGAACGCGAACTTGTCGGAGTGGTTGACCTCGTCGGCCGGGGTCAGCACCTCGGACTCGTCGATGTAGTCGACACCCAGCGACTGGAGGACCTGGGCCTCGACGAAGTGGCCGATCCGGGACTTCGCCATGACCGGGATCGAGACCGCGGCGATGATCTCCTCGATCATGTTCGGGTCCGACATGCGGGCCACGCCGCCGTCCTTGCGGATGTCGGCCGGCACGCGCTCCAGGGCCATGACGGCCACAGCGCCGGCGTCCTCGGCGATCTTCGCCTGCTCGGCGTTGACCACATCCATGATCACACCGCCCTTGAGCTGCTCGGCCATGCCGCGCTTGACCCGGGCGGTACCGATCTGCGGCTGGTCTGCGGTGGTGGGGGTGGTGGACACGTGAGACCTCACTCGAAGATGAACCAGTGCTATCGCCCTATGGTAGGCGGAAGAAACGGCCCCTCCATGCGCCACCAAGTCCAGCGTGGGTGACGGGATACGACAAACAGGCCGGATCCGGACCCACCCGCCGCAGCGGGTGAGACACACCCCACCCGGCCGTGCCGGACTTGCCCCGTCCGGTCCCCGCCGCGCGCCCCGCGCCCACGCACCTACGCCGGCGCGCCCTCCGGAGTGAGCGCCGACGGCGGCGCGTCGTCCATCTCGAACGCCATCGGGAACGGCGCCCGGCCCGCCAGCCGGAAGTACCGCACCAGCCGGTGCTCCCGCACCGCCCGCGCCGCCCGCACCGCGTCGTTGTGGAACCGCCGCGCCATCGGCACCCGCCGCACCGCCGCCGTCAGGTCCCGCACCGCCTCCTCGCCGCCCGGCTCGGCCACCAGCACCGCCACCTGCTCCGGCTCCGCGAACACCGCCCGCAGCGCCAGGCTCAGCTGGCTCTCGGCCACCTCGCGCTGCTCGTCCTCCGCCTGCCGGGCCGCGTGCGCCGCGTCCAGCAGCAGCAGCGAGGCCGCCGGGTCCAGCAGCGAGGACGTCGCCAGCTCCATCGCCACCGACGCCCGGCGGACCAGCTGCGCGTCCAGCGCCGCCCGGGCGGCGTCGATCCGGGCGTGCAGCCGGTCCAGCCTCCCGGCCGTCCAACTCAGGTACATACCGAACAGCACCACGGCCACGCCGGCCCAGATCCACGTAGTCACGGGGCGCTACGCTACCGGGTGCCTCCGGTTCACCCCTCGACCGCCGTGTTCCGGTACGCCTCGCGGTCGATGTCGCGCACGTCCACCGCGAGCTGCAGCCGCTCCCCCGGCGCCGGCGCCACCCGCTCGGCCAGCAGCGCCAGCACCGCCTCGGTGAGCGCCGCCTTCGCCTCCGGGGTCCGCCCCGGGAAGATCTGGAACTGCACGAACAGCTGCGCCTCGGCCCGCTCGCCGAAGCCCACCACGACCTCCGGGTCGGTCTGCCGGAAGACCGTCTTGCAGCCCTCCGGCTTCGCACCGATGGTCTCCACCGCGAGCCGGTTGATCGCCACCCCCAGCTCACGGCGGTCGAAGGAGCCGGCCAGGCTCGGCGAGTAGTCGACGGAGATCTGCGGCATCGGGGGCCTCCGGAGGCACGGTCGGGACAGCGGACAGGACGTCGGACGTCGCACCGGACATCCGACGCGACAACCGTCCGACCCTATCCGCGCACCGCCGCCGGCTCAGTCCCGGGCCAGCCCGAAGCGGCCCCGCCGGCCGCTACGCTCGTCCTCCTCGACCACCGCCGCCGCGCCCGCCGTCACCGTCTCGTAGACGGCCAGGATGTCCGCGCCCACGGTCGACCAGTCGAACCGCCGCACATGCCGCGACGCCGCCTTCCGCAGCTCCTCCAGCCGCCCCGGGTCCCCCAGCAGCCGCAGCGCCGTCCGCGCCAGCGCGTCCGCGTCCTCCACCGGGAACAGCTCGCCCGCGTCCCCGCCGTCCAGCACCTGCTTGAACGCGTCCAGGTCGCTCGCCAGCACTGGCGCGCCCGCCGACATCGCCTCGACCAGGATGATCCCGAAGCTCTCGCCACCGGTGTTGGGCGCCACGTACAGGTCCACGCTGCGCAGCAGCCGGGCCTTGTCCCGGTCGCTCACCATGCCGAGGAACTCCACCTGCGCGCGGACCTCCGGCGCCAGCCCGGCGACCGCCTCCTCCTCGTCGCCCTTGCCCGCGACCAGCAGCCGCACCCCGGGCCGCTCCGCCAGGATCCGCGGCAGCGCCGCCAGCAGCGTCGGCAGCCCCTTGCGCGGCTCGTTGATCCGCCCGATGAAGCCGATCGTCCCCGGCCCGCCGTCGGCCGCCCCGCCGGTCCAGCGCGCGTCCGGCTCGGCCTCCGCGAAGAAGCCCACGTCCACGCCGTTGGGGATCACCACCGCGTCCCCGCCCAGGTGCTCCACCAGGGTGCGCCGCGCGTACTCGCTCACCGCGATCCGGGCCCGCATCTTCTCCAGACCCGGCTGGAGGATCGGCGAGGCCGCGATCATCGCCCGCGAGCGCGGGTTCGAGGTGTGGAAGGTGCCCACCATCGGCCCCGAGGCCGACCAGGCCGCCAGCATCGACAGGCTCGGCGAGGCCGGCTCGTGCACGTGCAGGATGTCGAACCGCCCGTCGTGCAGCCACCGCCGCACCCGGGCCGCCGACAGGATCCCGAAACTGAGCCGCGCCACCGAACCGTTGTACGGCACCGCCACCGCCCGCCCCGCCGAGACCACGTACGGCGGCAGCGCCTCGTCGTCCTCGGCCGGCGCCAGCACCGACACCGCGTGGCCCAGGCCGATCAGGTGCTCGGCGAGGTCCCGGATGTGGAACTGCACGCCACCGGGGACGTCCCAGTCGTACGGGCAGACGATGCCGATCTTCACGGGTCTCCTCGAAATCCTGCGGACGGTGCGGGCGGTACGGGCGGCGCGGACGACGGGCAGGGCCTCAGGCCCCCGAGGCCTCGGCGGCCCGGTCCGCGACCACCGGATCGGCGGCGACCGGATCGGCGGCGACCGGGGCCGCGGGGCGGGCCGGCCCCGCTTCCACCGTCTCACGGACCGGGAGGTCGGCCAGCCAGAAGCGCTGCAGCATGTGCCAGTCCTCCGGGTGCTCCCGGATCGCTTCCTCCCAGACGTCGGCCATCGCCTGCGTCATCACCCTGGTCTTCTCCGCCCGGTCGCCCTCCGCCGGCACCGGCACCTCGGGATGGATCCGGCCCCGCAGGATCCGGCCCTCGTACCAGAGCGAGACCGGCATCAGCGCCGCCCCGGTCCGCTGGGCCAGCGCCGCCGGACCGGCCGGCATCCGGGTCGCCTCACCGAAGAACGACACCCCGATGCCCGCCTCCGACAGGTCGCGGTCCCCCACCAGGCAGACCAGCTTCCCGGCCCGCAGCCGGCGCGCCAGGGTGCCCACCACGTTGACCGAGCCGCCGGTCAGCGGCAGCACCTCCATGCCCAGGCTCTCGCGGAACGCCACGAACCGGTCGAACAGCCGCTCCGGCTTCAGCCGCTCCGCCACCGTCGTGAACGGATACCCCAGCGAGGCCACCCAGGCCCCCGCCAGGTCCCAGTTGCCCATGTGCGGCAGCGCCACCACCGCGCCCCGCCCCGACTCCAGCACCTCCCGCAGCTCCTCGAAACCGTCCACCCGGACGTCCCGCAGCACCCGCGCGCGGCCCCAGACCGGCAGCCGGAACGACTCCTGCCAGTACCGCATGTACGAACGCATCCCGGCCCGCGACAGCTCCCGCAGCCGGGCCTCGTCCGCGTCCGGGCACACCCGCAGCAGATTCGCCTCCAACTGCAGCACCCGCTTGCCGCGCCGCCGCCACGCCGAGTCCGCCAGCCGGTCGAACAGCGCCCGCGCCGCCGGCTCCGGCAGATGCCTCAGCACCGCCCAGCCCGCCGCGTACGCCGAGTACACCAGCCGGTCCACCACTCGTTCCTTCACCGCGGCACCGCCCCCTTCAGCTTCCGGCCGACGCGCGGTCCGCCTCGAACGCCTCGCGGCGCACCGTCACCATCCGCTGGACCACCGTCACCAGACTGCCGGCCGCCACCAGCCACAGCGCCACCGGCAGCAGCCACTCCACGTACGGCACACCGAACGTCGCGAGACCCGCCACACCGGCCGCCACCAGGCTGATCACCAGCCGCTCGGCCCGCTCCACCAGCCCCGACACGTCGCACGGCAGGCCCTGGCTCTCGGCCCGCGCCTTGGTGTACGACACCACCAGCCCGCTCGCCAGACAGAACACCGCCACCGCGCACAGCAGGTCGTTGTCGCCCTTGCCCGCGTACCACATGGCCAGGCCGCCGAAGATCGCGGCGTCCGCGACCCGGTCCAGCGTCGAGTCGAGGAACGCCCCCCACTTGCTGGTCCGGCCCAGCTGCCGCGCCATGTTCCCGTCCACCAGGTCCGAGAAGATGAACAGCGTGATCGTGATGGTGCCCCAGAAGAACTCCCCGCGCGGGAAGAACACCAGGGCGCCCGCCACCGAACCGGCCGTACCGACCAGCGTCACGGTGTCCGGGCTCACACCCAACCGGATCAGGAACGCGGCGAACGGGGTCAGGACACGTGTGAAGAAGGCACGCGCGTATTTGTTGAGCATGGCCTTCCCGACCGCTCCGATCTCCCTGGTACCCGCCTGCGGCGGAGAATGCGGCAGACGACCCGACGGATCAGCCCGCCCGGCGCACCCATCGTAGCCACGCCCGCCGACACTCCCCGCCCACCGACCGCTCGCGCGCCCCCCGACGCCGTCGACCCTAGACTTTCACCGACAGCCCCCGGCGCGACGGGAGGAGACCCCGATGCCCGACCGCAGCACCGCCCGGGCCGGCCAGGCCCCCGCCGTCACCGGACCGCGCGACCTGCGCAACGTCGTCCTCGTCGGCTGCGCCGGTGTCGGCAAGACCACCCTCGCCGAGTCCCTCGCCCTCGCCGCCGGCGCCGTCGGCCGCCCCGGCAAGGTCGCCGACGGAACCACCGTCTCCGACCACGAACCCTTCGAGCACCAGCAGCAGCGCTCCGTCCAGCTCTCCGTGCTCCCCCTCGAATGGCGCGGCGTCAAGATCAACCTGATCGACCCGCCCGGCCACCCCGACTTCGCCGCCGACCTGCACGCCGCCCTGCACACCGCCGACGCCGCCGTCTTCGTGGTCTCCGCCACCGACCCGGTCACCGCCCCCACCCGCGCCCTGTGGCGGCAGTGCGCCGCCGAGAACATCCCGCGCGCCGTCGCCGTCGCCAAACTCGACATCGCCCGCGGCAGCCTCGACGAGATCCTCACCGCCTGCCACGACGCCTTCGAGTTGGGCCCCGACACCCTCCGGCCGCTCTTCCTCCCGGTCCACCACGACGGCCGCCCCGACGGCAGCGTCGACCTCCTCAACGGCCACACCTACGGCCGCACCGACCCCCTCCCCGACACCGGGCCCGCCCGCGAGAGCCTCGTCGAAGCCATCTCCGGCCAGGACGACACCCTCATGGAGCAGTACCTGTCCGGCGACACCCTCGACACCGACGCCCTCGAAGCAGGCCTGCGCCGCGAAGTCCTCAGCTGCGCCCTCCACCCCGCCGTCCCCACCAGCGAGCACGGCCTCGGCGCCACCGAACTCCTCGACCTCATCGCCGACGCCTTCCCCGACCCCACCGAACGCACCCGCCCCGGCCCCGCCTGCGACCCCGACGCCCCCCTCGCCGCCCAGGTCGTCCGCGTCACCGGGGACGCCTACGTCGGCCGCGTCAGCCTGCTGCGCGTCTGGGCCGGCACCCTGCGCCCGGACACCCGGATCCGCCTCACCGGCCCCCATCACCCCGCCGACCAGGACGCCGAGGAACGCGTCACCGCCCTCACCAGCCCCTTCGGCAAACTCCAGCGCCCCGTCCCGCACGCCGTCGCCGGCGACCTCGTCTGCGTCGCCAAACTCACCACCGCCCGCTCCGGCGACACCGTCCAGGAACCCGGCCACCCCGTCGAACTCGACACCTGGCCGCTCCCCGACCCGCTGCTGCCGATCGCCGTCGAGGCCCACAGCAAGGCCGACGACGACAAGCTCTCCCAGGCCCTCGCCCGGCTCGCCGCCGAGGACCCGGCCCTGCGCCTCGAACAGAACCCCGACACCCACCAGCTCGTCCTCTGGTGCACCGGCGAGGCCCACGCCGAGACCCTCCTCGACCGCCTCCGCAACCGCCTCGGCGTCCACGTCGACACCGTCCCCCACAAGGTCGCCCTGCGCGAGACCTTCGGCACCGCCGCGGCCGGCCACGGACGCCTCGTCAAACAGTCCGGCGGCCACGGCCAGTACGCCATCTGCGAACTGGAGGTCGAACCCCTGCCCGCCGGCTCCGGCTTCGAGTTCCAGGAGCACGTCGTCGGCGGCGCCGTCCCCAAGCACTTCATCCCCTCCGTCGAGAAGGGCGTCCGCGCCCAGCTCGCCAAGGGCGTCGCCACCGGCCACCCGCTCGTCGACATCCGGGTCACCCTCACCGACGGCAAGGCACACTCCGTCGACTCCTCCGACTCCGCCTTCCAGAACGCCGCCGCCCTCGCCCTGCGCGACGCCGCCGAACACGCCGTCATCCGGCTGCTCGAACCCGTCGCCGCCGTCCGCGTCCTGCTGCCCGACGACTACCTCGGCGCCGTCCTCGGCGACCTCTCCGCCCGCCGCGGCCGCGTCCTCGGCACCGAGACCGCCGGCCCCGGCCTCACCCTGCTGCGCGCCGAGGTCCCCGAACTCGAACTCGCCCGCTACCCCGTGGACCTGCGCTCGCTCACCCACGGCACCGCCGAGTTCGCCCGCTCCCACCTGCGCCACGAACCCATGCCCGCCGCCCTCGCCGCCCGCTTCGCCGACCAGGACGACTGAACCGCCGACTGCCGGGGCCCGGCTGCCGGTGCCCCGCCGTCAGCGCCCCGCCGTCACCTCCGGGGCAGCGCGCAGGCCGCCGTGCCACCCGGCATCCGGTGCCGGTATCGCGCCACCCAGCGGTACACCAGCCCCGCCACCGGCCGCACCGGCGCCAGCGCCAGCACCCCGCCCAGGTACGCCCACGCCCCGCCCGAACGCATCAGCAGCCGCGCCACCGCCTGCGCCCCGCCGTACACCCGGCCGGCCGGCGTCACCCAGAGCACTTCGCGCTCCGCGCGCTCCCACGACACCTCGCCGCGCCCCCCGGCCAGGGCGTCCAGCCCCGCCAGGTCCGCGAACTGGAACGGCACCGCCTCCCAGCCGCCCGACGCCAGTGTCTGCCGCAGATACCGCTCGGCCCAGGTCGCACACGTCGTGCAGAACGCGCAGTCCCCGTCGAAGACCAGAACCGGATCCGTCAGCGCATCGCTCTCCATACCGCCCATCGTGCCCCATCCCTCCCGGCCGAAGGGCCCCGGGGCGCGTCGAACAGCCGAAACGTGGGCATCATGCCCCACGGGCCCGACGTGGCCCGTTCGTGACGCCAGTTCAGACGATCATCCGCGCACCGGTACCCCGGCGCGGTACCCTGCCGCAGGACAAGGGGAGGAGGGGACGCCACCGTGACCACACTCGACATGACCCCGGGTGCGCAGATACCCCGGACCGACGCCGGCCCGCAGACCGCCGGCACCCAGGCGCTCTCCTCGGCCGCGTACCGCGACGCCGAACTCACGGGCGACGCCGGGAAGCTCGACGGGGCCACCGCCAAGAAGGGCCGCTTCGCCCTCTTCGCGCCCAACTTCGGCGAGGCCTTCAGCAAGGCGCTCATCTCCCGTGCGCTCAACGGCGACCGCAAGCCCCTGGTGCCCGCCTTCGGCGTCGACACCCGCCAGGTCGTCGAGCACTGCCTCGCCGCGGAGGAGATCCGCCGCGGCCGCGACCGGCAGCTGTCCACCGTCTCCGTCGTCACCGGCCTGCTCTTCCTGCCCGGCACCCTGATCTGGCTCGGCGCCTTCCAGCTCCGCGCCTGGCTCAAGCGCGACAACCCCAAGAACGCCGGCGTGTACGGGGGCGTCGTCCTCTTCCTCGCCGCCGCCGTCGCCGTGCTGCTCGCGATCAAGCCCCCGGCCGGCGGCATCCTCGGCCTCTACCTGCGCATCGTCATGCTGGCCCCGGTCGTCGGCTGGTACCTCGCCAAGCGCATCGTCGTCCGCACCGCCCTCGACCTGCGCGGCCGCTGGCTGCAGCTCGTCGAGGGCAACGCGGTCGCCGCGACCGTCCCGATGGCCGTCCCCCGCGACGACCTCGACAAGAAGGCCGCCGACCTGCGCGCCAAACTCGGCCGGCTGGAGTCCGAGCAGGAGACCAACGTCCACCACTACGCCGGACCCAAGGGCATCCTCGGCGCCGGCCGCCGCTGGGGCGAGTGGAAGCTCATCGACACCCTGCGCCCCGCCGAGGGCCAGATCGACTTCCGCCAGTTCCACCCCTGGGACCTCGTCCGCAAGATCTCCGGCCACCTCAAGGCCCTCGGCATCAGCGAGGTCGCCAACAGCGGCATCCCCGATGTCCGGATCAAGCAGTGGGTGGTCTTCGAGGTCGGCGAGAACGCCGACGAGATCAGCCGTCCCGGCAGCGCCGACATGGACGGCGACCACATGCGCGACTTCGCCGTCCAGGCCATCGCCGACAAGCAGACCTTCGGCGGCGGCCCCCGGCACTACCTCGCCACCCAGTTCATCACCCACGACGGCAAGCTCGTGCTGACCTTCACCGTCACCGTCGCCCTGCTCGCCAACACCCTCAACGTCACCGTCGCGGCCTTCGCGCTCGGCCCGATCAACGGCTACTTCTTCGACAAGCCCAAGGACAAGGAGAAGTCCGTCGCCAAGACCGTGCGGTTCTGGGAGGAGCGCACGGTCAAGCTCCCGCTGATCGACAACGACGAGGTCGTCCGGCAGGCCGTCCGCGCCCCCTTCTACCGGATGCCGAGCCTGCTGTCCTGGCTCGGCGGCGGCCTCGGCCTGCCCGAACCCTTCGGCCTGCGGCACATCTGGGCCGGCCAGCCCTGGGACACCCGCACCATGGCCGACAACGCGCTCAATGTCTCGCACCCGGTGATCGGCGCCGTCCACACCGCGACGATGGAGTTCCTCGCCGAGCACGACCTCGACACCGAACGCGCCTTCAAGGGCCGCGCGGCCGGCCTCAAGGCCGAGGCCCAGGGCAGCCGGCCGTTCAAGGTCGACCGCTACGACGCCTGACCGGGCCGCCCCGCGACACGAGGAGG
>NZ_JAIY01000010.1:146129-151920 GCF_000710405.2 Kitasatospora sp. MBT66
CCTCCTCGTGTCAGGCGCGGGTCTAGTCCACCGGCCAGGCCTCGGCCAGCATCTTCCGGGTGTCCGCCAGCAGCTGCGGCAGCACCTTGGTGTGGCCGACCACCGGCATGAAGTTGGTGTCCCCGCCCCAGCGCGGCACCACGTGCTGGTGCAGGTGCGCGGCGATACCGGCCCCCGCCGCGGCGCCCTGGTTCATCCCGATGTTGAAGCCGTGCGCGCCCGAGGCCGCGCGCAGCGCCGTCATCGCCTTCTTGGTGAACACCGCCAGCTCGGCCGTCTCCACCTCGTCCAGCTCGGTGTAGTCCGCCGCGTGCCGGTACGGGACCACCATCAGGTGCCCGCCGTTGTACGGGTACAGGTTGAGCACCGCGTACACCGCGTTCCCGCGCGCGACGACCAGCCCGTCCTCGTCGGTGAGCGCCGGGATCGAGCAGAACGGACAGCCGTCGTCCGGAGCCGGGCCGGTGGGCTTGTTCTCGCCCTGGATGTAGGCCATCCGATGGGGGGTCCACAGGCGGCGGAAGCCGTCCGGCTCCCCGACGCCCCGCTGCAGTTCCGGCTCAGTCGTCATGCTGATCAGCATATTCGCCCACCCCCGCTTGCAAAGCGCGCGGGGCGGACTCCCGAAGGAGCCCGCCCCGCGCACACGGTCGGGTCAGACCTGGATGCGGCGCTCCACCGCGTCCACGATCTCCTGCACGGCCTCGGCCAGCGGGACGCCGTTCTTCTGCTCGCCGTTGCGGTAGCGGAAGGAGACCGCGCCCGCCTCGACGTCGTCGTTGCCGGCGATCAGCATGAACGGGACCTTGGTCTTCTGGGCGTTGCGGATCTTCTTCTGCATCCGGTCGTCCGAGGTGTCCACCTCGACCCGGACCCCGCGCTTCTTCAGCTCGGCCGCGACCTCCAGCAGGTACGGCACGTGCTCGTCGGTGATCGGGATGCCGGTGACGGTGACCGGGGCCAGCCACGGCGGCATGGCACCGGCGTAGTGCTCCAGCAGCACCGCGAAGAACCGCTCGATCGAGCCGAACAGCGCCCGGTGGATCATGACCGGCCGCTGGCGCGAGCCGTCCGCCGAGGTGTACTCCAGGTCGAAGCGCTCGGGCAGGTTGAAGTCCAGCTGGATGGTCGACATCTGCCAGGTCCGGCCGATGGCGTCCCGCGCCTGCACCGAGATCTTCGGGCCGTAGAAGGCCGCGCCGCCCGGGTCCGGGACCAGCGGCAGACCCTGCTTCTCGGCCACGGCGGCCAGGACCGCGGTGGCCTCCTCCCAGGCGTCGTCGCTGCCGACGAACTTCTCCGGGTCCTTGGTGGACAGCTCCAGGTAGAAGTCGGTCAGACCGTAGTCGCGCAGCAGGTTGAGCACGAAGGTGAGGGTCGAGTCGAGCTCGTCCGCCATCTGCTCACGGGTGCAGTAGATGTGCGCGTCGTCCTGGGTGAAGCCGCGGGCGCGGGTCAGGCCGTGCACCACGCCGGACTTCTCGTACCGGTACACGGTGCCGAACTCGAACAGGCGCAGCGGCAGTTCACGGTACGAACGACCGCGCGCGTCGAAGATCAGGTTGTGCATCGGGCAGTTCATCGGCTTGAGGTAGTAGTCCACCCCCTCGTCGAGCTGCATGGGCGGGTACATACCGTCCGCGTACCAGTCCAGGTGGCCGCTCTTCTCGAAGAGCTTCCCCTTGGTGGCGTGCGGGGTGTAGACGAACTCGTAGCCCTCCTCCTCGTGCCGGCGGCGCGAGTAGTCCTCCATGGCGCGGCGGATGATGCCGCCCTTGGGGTGGAAGACCGCGAGGCCGGAGCCGATCTCCTCGGGGATGGAGAAGAGGTCGAGCTCGTTGCCGAGCTTGCGGTGGTCGCGCTTGGCGGCCTCCTCCAGGAACTCCAGGTGCGCCTTGAGCTCGTCCTTGCTCGGCCAGGCGGTCCCGTAGAGGCGCTGGAGCATCGGGTTCTTCTCGCTGCCGCGCCAGTAGGCGGCGGCCGAGCGCATGATCTTGAACGCCGGGATCATCCGGGTGCTGGGCAGGTGCGGGCCGCGGCAGAGGTCGCCCCAGCACAGCTCGCCGCTCTTGGCGTCCAGGTTGTCGTAGATGGTGAGCTCGCCGGCGCCGACCTCGACGTCGGCACCCTCGCCGGCGGTGGCGGCGGAGCCCTTGAGGCCGATCAGCTCCAGCTTGTACGGCTCGCCGGACAGCTCCTCGCGGGCGGCCTCGTCGGTGACGACGCGGCGCGAGAAGCGCTGGCCCTTCTTGATGATCTCCTGCATCTTCTTCTCGATGGCCTTGAGGTCATCGGGGTGGAACGGCTTCTCGACGTCGAAGTCGTAGTAGAAGCCGTCCTTGACCGGCGGGCCGATGCCGAGCTTGGCCTCCGGGAAGAGCTGCTGCACGGCCTGGGCCATCACGTGCGCGGTGGAGTGGCGCAGGATGTCGAGGCCGTCGGGGCTGCCGATCACGACCGGCTCGACCTCGTCGCCGTCCTGGACGGCGTAGGCGAGGTCCTTGAGCTGGCCGGCGACCTTGGCCGCGATGATCGAGCGGTCGTCCGCGAAGAGCTCGGCGGCCGTGGTGCCCGTGGTCACCACGCGCTCTTCCCGATCGGGTTCGCGGTTGATGATTACCCGGACGTCCGTCACCGGTCTCTCCTGACGTGCTGGATTCAGAGGACGCAGCACAGCGCTGCGCCTGACGATGGTACCGAGACCGGTGGCCCCACCGTCACCTCCGTACCCCTCCTATGCCTCACGCCCCTCCCCCAGGGTCTTGAGCAACCGCTCGCGCTCGGCGTCCTCCAGTCCGCAGGGCTCGAGGCCGGAGGGCCGGGTGAGGCGGCGGAAGCCGCCGCGCCGTTCCAGGCGGCCGGAGATCCGTACGGGGGTGCCGGCCAGGTGGGCCTCGGCGGCGAGCCGGTAGGCGGCGTCGGGCAGCCGCACCTTGACCTCGTCGACCTCGGCGCCGCCGAGCACCCGCAGCCGGACGCTGCCGGGCCCGGCGGGGTCGGCCCGCTTGAGCCGGACCACGAGGCCGACCAGGGTGACGGCGACGGCGGGTTCGAGGCGTTCGAGCAGGTCGGCGGCCTCGACCAGGGCGGGCAGGTCGCCGGGCGAGAACTCGACGGCGGTCCGGCGGTCGCCGAAGCCGCCCGGGGTGCCGGCGGCGGCCGACCAGGCGACGGTGAACCGGCTCGCGGTGGCGCCGCGCACGAGGTCCTGGACCGCGTCGACCAGCTCGCGGCTGACCCCGGACTGGACGGCGTTCTCGAAGGCCTCGGCGCCGCCGCTGACCCGGCGGTAGTCGACGGCGTCGCGCAGCGCCTCCAGGGCGCGGACCAGGGTGGTGATCGCCGCCCTGCCCTCGGGGGCGGGGCTGTGGGCGGTGAGTCCGGGGCCGTCGGCGACGACCAGGACCCGGTCCAGGAAGTCGCCGGCCCAGCTGTCCAGGCGGGCGCCGAAGTAGGCGGCGCGGGTGCGGCCGGCCTTGGCGCCGGCGGCGAGCATGGCGCGGGCGGCCCGCCGGAGCCGTTCGGTCTCGTTCCAGGGCGCGGTGCCGGGGGTGGCGGCGCCGTGCGGTCCGGCCGGGTCGCGGTGCCAGTGCAGCTCGTCGCCGGGGACGGCGAGGGCGAGCAGGATGGCCCGGGCGGAGGGGCTGGCGGAGCGGGAGAGCGCGGTGACGGCGTCGGCGAGCAGGTCGACCGCGTCGTCGAAGCCGTCGCCGGCCGGGACGAGCAGGCTGACGCCGGGGTCGGTGCCCTCGGGGGGCGTCCAACGCCCGTAGCGGGCGGAGGGTCCGCCGCGCCGGACCCAGCCGTGCCGGGCGAGCAGGACGGCGAGCACCGCGGGGTCGACGGCGGCCGGATCGGGCAGCGGCCCGGTCTGCGGCGGTTCGCCGGGCGCGGGGCGCAACGGCCCGTGGGGCAGTGTCATGGAGCGGCTCCTCCCGGCCGGGGGCCGGGCCGTCACGGGCTGCCGCCCGCTCCGACCCTGGCCATGATGTCGCACAGGGCGCGGTCGTCGAAGACCTTCGCGGTGGGGACGCGGACGTTGGTCCGGCGCTGCCCGGTGACGGGGTGGCCGGCCAGGTTGACCCAGTAGCAGCAGTGCCGCAGCTCCAGCGCGTCGGGCCGGGCGGCGAGCCAGCGGTCCACCCGGCGGGGCAGCAGCATGACGACGAGGATCCGGGGCACCGCGACCCGGGGCCGGGCGAGCTTGCGCAGGTGGTCGTTGTCCAGGGTGAAGGAGAAGAAGGCGCCGCGCGGGTCGGGCGCGATCTGCTGGGTGGCCTTCAGCTGGATCTTGACGGTGACCTCGTCGTCGACCTCGTGGCTGCGCGAGCCGTGGCTGACCTGCCAGTCGATGCCGTTGTCCGGGAACGGCTGCGAGAGCGAGCAGCCGGCCGCGGCGACGACCGCGTGCAGATAGCCGACCTGCAGGGTCTCCATGCAGGCCGTCACCGCCAGATCGCCCCGCAGGACGGCCGCCGCCTCGTCGGGCTGCGGCTGCGTCAGCGCCATGACCGTCCGTCCCTCCCCCGTCCCCCCGGCCGGTCCGGATTCGAACGCGGCACCCGTGGGCAGGGTGCCCGGCCGGTGTCCCGCCAAACGGTTGAGGGGGTGTCAGGGGCGGGTATCACCGGGGCGGGAACACGCTGTTTTCGAGGGGCAGTCATGCAGCAGCACTGGTTCACCGGCCCGCTCGCCTCCTTCGACACCGAGACCACCGGCGTGGACGTCGAGTCCGATCGCATCGTCTCGGCCGCCCTGGTCGTCCAACCCGCCCCGGGCGCGGCCCCGGTGGCGACCACCTGGCTCGCCGATCCCGGCGTGCCGATACCCGACGGGGCCCGCGCGGTGCACGGGATAGACGACGCCAGGGTGCGGGCGTTCGGGCGCCCGGCGGCGGCGGTGGTGGCCGAGGTGGCCGCCGCGCTGGCCGAACAGGCCCGGGCCGGGCGGCCGGTGGTGGTGATGAACGCGCCGTACGACCTGACGCTGCTGGACCGCGAGCTGCGCCGGCACCGGGGGACGTCGCTGGCCGAGGCGACCGGTCCGGCGGCGCTGCTGGTGCTGGACCCGCGGGTGCTGGACAAGCACGTGGACCGCTACCGCCGGGGCCGGCGGACGCTGACGGACCTCTGCGCGCACTACGGGGTCGAGCTGACCGGGGCGCACGAGGCGGCGGCGGACGCGACGGCGGCGCTGGAGCTGGTGCGGGCGGTCGGTGCCCGGTTCCCGGGGGCGCTGGGCGGGCTGACGGTGGGCGAGCTGCATCTGCGGCAGGCGGTCTGGCACGCGGCGCAGGCCCGGGGGCTGCAGGCCTGGTTCGACCGGTCGGGGGCGGACGAGCGGGTGGACCTGTCCTGGCCGATGCGCCCGGCCCGGTGCGGTTGCGGGCGGCGGCTGTCGCCGGAGCACGACTGCGAGGTGGCGGCGTAGCGGCCGGCGGCACTCGACGCGCACGAACGCCGCAGGCCCTGACCGGTATCCGATCAGGGCCTGCGTGCTGTCCGGTGGGCGATACTGGGATCGAACCAGTGACCCCTTCGGTGTGAACGAAGTGCTCTCCCGCTGAGCTAATCGCCCGGGCAACGAGAAGAACTGTAGCACCATTCGGGGGGTGCCGTACAACTCGTTCGGGGAGTGCCGCCCGACGCTCCCACAGAACTCCCGCGCGGTGCGGAAGATGACTGCGCCTCAGAACATTCCCCGACACCGTTCACCGGATTGCGGGAAATACATGTGAGGCCCAGCCGAAAATCGGCTGGGCCTCACATATCACAATGCATTCCGGTGGGCG
>NZ_JAIY01000010.1:151979-152489 GCF_000710405.2 Kitasatospora sp. MBT66
TAATCGCCCGGGTGCAGGGAAAACATTACCGCATCCCGGAGGGTGGTCCGAACCCGCTCTCCCGGCGGCCCGAGCGCCGCCCCCGGCGACGCCCTCACCCGGACGGCCCCGCCCGGCGGGCGGGCGGACGGATCAGTCCTCGTGGATCTTCCAGGGCATGACCAGCCCGTACTTCCACAGGTACCAGCCGCCGAGCGCCGCGATCACCGCCACGCCGATCGCGGTGAGCGTCAGATTGCGCCGCCGGACCTTCGGGTCCAGGGCCTTCTGGGCCGCCTCGGCCACCTTGCGGCGGGTCCAGCGCAGCGCCAGCTGGGCCCAGACGAACTCGGTCGCCCAGACGCCCATGCCCAGAAAGATCACGACCCAGCCCGGGCCGGGCAGCGGCAGCATGACCACACCCAGCGCCACGACGGCCAGGCCGACCAGGAAGACCGCGACCTGCCAGCTCAGGTGCAGCGGGCGGGAGCGGCGGATGAAGCGCGGGGCCCGCGAGCCGAGCGGCCTGCC
>NZ_JAIY01000010.1:152510-160685 GCF_000710405.2 Kitasatospora sp. MBT66
CCCCCTCCGCAGCCCCCTCCGCGCCGGAGCCCCCGCCCCCGTCGTCCGCCCCCGTCGGCACCCCCGTGTCGTCCGGCACGACCGCATCCCCCGTTCCGGTGTTCCCGCCCGCGTCGCCGCGTGCCTTGTCGCTTCGCACAGTCATGCCAGGAAACTAACCGAGAAGGGCTCCGCTAATCGCCCGGAGGCCGGTCTGTGGCGATTCCGCAATGCGCCGTAAGGGGTACGACTCGCGCCCGAATCGGGACAGAGGGGTTTACATCGGTCTTGGAGGTGGGATGGTCCGTTCGCCGACGTGCGATTCCCCGAGCGCACACTGAGCGAAAGGCCATGGCGCTTATGAACACCACGGTCAGCTGCGAGCTGCACCTGCGCCTCATCGTGTCCAGCGAGTCCTCACTGCCCGTCCCCGCGGGCCTGCGCTACGACACCGCCGACCCCTATGCCGTGCACGCCACGTTCCACACCGGCGCGGACGAGACCGTGGAGTGGGTGTTCGCCCGAGATCTCCTCGCGGAGGGGCTGCACCGACCCACCGGTACCGGCGACGTCAGGGTCTGGCCGTCGCGCAGTCACGGGCAAGGGGTGGTCTGCATCGCCCTGAGCTCTCCGGAAGGAGAAGCCCTGCTGGAAGCCCCGGCCCGGGCGCTTGAGTCTTTCCTCAAGCGGACGGACGCCGCCGTGCCACCCGGCACCGAACACCGTCACTTCGACCTCGACCGGGAGCTGTCCCACATCCTCGCCGAAAGCTGACCGACCGGAGGCGGTCACGCCCCGCTGTCGGCGGGGTCGTCACCCCTGCCGTCACCGCAGCCGTCCTACTCGGGGGCACGGCAGCACACTCAGCCGCGCACGACGCGGTCTCGGGGCCGGTGACGAAACGGTTCACCCCGACCGGGGTGGGCCCGCAGCACCGCACGCGCCCGGCACCGGAGCCGGCCATCCCACGGGTGGCCGGCCTCGCTGTCGGGCGCGACCGTTCTCCCGGCGCTCCCCCGCCCACTCCCCCGCCCGCACGGACGGCCGTGCCCCGGGACGCGGCGCCGACTGCCCCGGAGTCCGCCCCGCCGGGCACCGTCCGGCCCGGCCCTCGAAGGAAACTCCGTACAGACCTACGGAATCCGTACGCGTCTTCGAAGCAAGCCACCGCCGGACCCCTCGCCGCCCCGGTAAGGTCTGGGAATGACCCGTAGTTGCGGGGTGCCGACGGCCCCCTCCGCACGAGGAGCCTCCACGTGCTGATCACCCATGACACCGAGTGCGCCCTGAGCATCCTCGTCGAGCTGCTCAACACCGCACCCGAGGTGTGCGGCACCGAGCTGCTGCCCGACACCGCGGCGCTCGACGCCTTCGTGGTCCGGCAGGAGATCAGCGAGGTCGACTCCCTCACCGAGGACGACCTGCGCCAGGTGCACGAGCTGCGCTCCCGGCTGCGCGAGGTCTTCGGCACCGAGTCCACCGAAGAGGCCGCCGAGCAGGTGAACGCCCTGGTCGCGGCCGCCGGGACGACACCCAGGCTGACCAACCACGACCACCACGGGTGGCACATCCACTACTTCGCGCCGCACGCCGCCCTCGGCGACCACCTGGCCGCCGAGCTGGGCATGGCGCTGGCCTTCATCCTCACCGCGGGCGAGCGCGAGCGGCTGCGCCGCTGCGAGGCGCCGGACTGCGCGAGGGTCTTCGTGGACCTCTCGCGCAACCGCTCGCGCCGCTACTGCGACAGCCGCACGTGCGGGAACCGGCTGCACGTCGCCGCCTACCGGGCCCGCCAGCGCTCGGCGGAAGCGGTGCCCTCGGCCTGAGCGGCCCGGGGGGCGCGGGGAGACCGGGGCCGGGACGCCAGGAGCGGGGCGGAACGGGGCGGTCAGAGGCCGCGCCGACGCAGGATCTCCTCGATGTCGGCGAACTCGTCCAGACCGTCGTCGCCCTTGCCGCCCTTGCCTGCCTTGCCGGGCTTCCCTGCCTTGCCCGCCCTGCCCTGCTCGGCCCGGGCGGCCTCCTCGGCCCGCTTCGGGGCTGGCCCGGCGGCAGGGGCCACGGCCGGCCTGGCCGGCGCGGGCCCGGCGGCCGCCGGACGGGACTCGCTCCCGCCGGCCACGGCCCCGCGACGGCCCGCCCAGCGGGTGGCGGCCAGCAGACCGGCCGAGACACCCAGCAGCACGATGCCGGTCCACACCCGGGGATCGAACACCAGCTTGGTCGCCCAGTCGGCCAGCTCGTCGCCGATCGTCCGCGCCACCGGGAACAGACCGGTCAGATAGAGGCCCAGCGGCACCAGCGCCACGGCGAACCAGCGGGTCGCGGAGAGGAAGCGCCGACGGTAGGCCCGCAGGCCCGCCACGGCCACCCCGGCCGCCGTGAGCGCGACACTCACCGCCGCCGTCAGCACGGCCGCCTCCGCTCGCCCGTCACCGCGGCCCGGGGCCCGGTCCGGCCCTCGGTGCCCGGGGCCGTCCTGCTGGTCGGGGCCGTCGCGGCCGTCACCGCCGCCCCGTCGGTCGGAGTCGTCATCCCGTCGGACCTCCCGTCGCTCCCGGTCTGGCCGGGCCCGGCCGCCGACTGTCCTGGCGGGGGCCCCACAGGTGGAACACTGGAGGCATGATCGAAGGTTCCCTCCCCCGTCTCGAGTTCTGGTGCGAACTCCAGTGCCCGGACTGCCGCACCGCCTTGGACGACGTCCGCGAGCTGCGCGCCCGCTACGGCGACGCGCTGCCGATCGAGCTGCGGCACTTCCCGCTCGAGAAGCACAAGTACGCCTACGCCGCCGCCGAGGCCGCCGAGGAGGCGTTCGCCCAGGGCCTGGGCTGGCCCTTCGTCGAGGCGCTGCTCGCCCGGGTCGAGGACCTCTCCGAGCGCGGCACCGAGGTGCTGCTCGAGGTCGCCCGCGAGGTCGGGGTCGACCCCGAGGAGGTGGACACCGCGCTGGTGGACGGCCGGCACATGCTCACCGTCGACGCCGACCAGGCCGAGGGCCGCGCGATCGGGGTGAAGGGCACGCCGACCTACATCGTCGCCGGGCAGCGCTTCGACGGCGGGCAGAGCCAGGACGGCCTGCTGGAGCGCCTCGTCGCCGCCGTCGAGGCCGCCGGGGCCACCCGCACCGCCTGACCACCGCCTGACCCGCGCCTGACCCGCGCCGACGGCCCGGCGGCTCACAGCAGCTGCTTGCCGTAGACCCGGTTGGTGACCCGGTAGCCGAGCGAGTCGTACAGCCGGACCGCGACCTCGTTGCCGCTGAAGACGTTCAGCCCGAGGTCGCGGACCCCGGCCGCCAGGCACTCGCGCTCCGCGAGCCGCATCAGCGTCCGCCCGTGCCCGCGCCCCCGGTGCTCGTCGGCCACCTCCACCACCATCACCCAGCCGAGCGGCGCACCGTCCGACAGCTCACGGACCCGCAGTGCCAGCCAGAGCGAGCCCAGCGGCTCCTCCCCCGCCCCGTACAGCCGGCGCAGCGCCACACCCGGGGTGCCGGCCCCCTGCGGCAGCAGCTTCAGGTGGTCGGCCTCGGCCTTGGCCCGGGCCTGCTCCTCGCCCAGCCCGGAGGCCAGCAGGTCGCGCACATAGCCCTCCTTGGCCTCGACCAGCCAGGCCGGGAACGCGGCGTCGTCGATCGGGCGGGCGACGACGCCCCCCGGCAGCGAGGGCCGGCCGTCGAGCCGCTTGATCATGTTCCGCATCCGCTCGGTGTAACCGAGGGTCACCGCGAGCGAGCGGGCGATCCGCGCGGTCTCCGGGATGTCCGCGTCCACCCGGACGCAGCCCCAGCCCCGCAGCACCTCCTCGGCGGCCAGCGCGGCGATCGTGCCCCGGCCCCGGCCGCGCCCGCTGCGCACCTCCAACTCGGCTATCTCGCCCCAGAGTCGGTCGCCCCGGGGGACGGCCGTGGTGCGCAGCCCGCCGACCGGGCGGCCGTTGACGCAGATCTGCCAGCGTCTGGTCCGGCCGCCCGCGGCGGTGGGGGTCTCCTGGCTCTCGGGGCGCAGCGTGATGGTCATGTCCCGCTCCCTTCCCCGCCGTCCGGCCGTTCTACCGGCCGGGGCCCCTCGGGCGTGCCCGGCGGGACCCTGCGCACGGGGCCCCCGGGGGTCTCAGGGGTCGAGGTCGTCGCCGCTGAGCCGGGCGAAGGCCGCCATGGCCCCGAGGGTGACCGGGCCGGGGCCGGCGAGCTCCCGGTCGTCGATCCGGGTGACGGCCTGGACGTCGCGCAGGGAGGAGGTGAGGAAGACCTCCTCCGCCTGCTGGAGGGCGTCCAGCGGCAGGTCGGCCTCCTCGGCGCCGCACCAGTCGACGACGAGCTGCCGGGTGATGCCGGCCAGGCAGCCGGAGGCGAGCGGCGGGGTGAGCAGCCGGCCGTCGAGGACGACGAAGACGTTGGAGCCGGTGCCTTCGCAGAGCCGGCCGGCGGTGTTGGCGAGCAGCGCCTCGGAGGCGCCGACGCGGTGGGCGGCGGCGAGGGCGACGACGTTCTCGGCGTAGGAGGTGGTCTTGAGTCCGGCGACGGCGCTGTGCTCGTTGCGGCGCCAGGGGACGACCGCGACGGCGGTGGTGTCGGGGCGGCGGGCGGCGGTGCCGAGGGAGGCCACCAGGGTGGGGGCGCCGTCGCCGCGTTCGGAGCCGAGCGGCGCCCGGCCGCCGGTGTAGGTGAGGCGCAGCCGGCCGAGGGGCATCGGGTTGGCGTCCAGGACGGCGGCGCAGGCCTCGCGGACCAGGTCGTGGTCGGGGTCGGGCAGTCCGAGGCCGCGGGCGGAGCGGGTGAGCCGGTCGAGGTGGCGGGTGATCGCGAAGGGCCGGCCGTCGACGGTCTTCATGGTCTCGAACACGCCGTCGCCGGTGGTGAGTCCGTGGTCGAGCACGGACAGGGCCGGGTCCGCGGAGTCGACGAGGGTGCCGTTGACCCAGCTGGTGGTCGGGTGCTGCATCGCGGGGGGCTCCTCGCGGGACGGGCACGGGCCGGCCGGGTCCGGGTGGCGGCCGGTCCGGTCCGTGTCGGGTTCAGTCGGTGTCGGAGTACGTCTCGGCACCCGACGCTATCGCGACCAGGCGGGCCGCCTTCAGTTCGGTTTCCGCCCATTCCCGTTCGGGGTCGGAGTCCCAGGTGATGCCGGCGCCGGTGCCGAAGCGCAGTTCGGGTGCCGCCGGGTCGGTCCGGTCGATCCAGAACGTGCGGATGCCGACGGCGAGTTCGGCCTCGCCCCGGTCGGCGTCGACCCAGCCGACGGCGCCGCAGTAGGGGCCGCGCGGCGCGGTCTCCAGGGCCTCGATGATCCGCAGGGCGCTGGACTTGGGGGCGCCGGTGACGGATCCGGGCGGGAAGGTGGCGGAGAACAGCTCGGGCCAGCCGGCGTCCTCGCGCAGGGTCCCCTCGACGGTGGAGACCAGGTGGACCAGGCCGGGGTGCTTCTCGACCGCGCACAGGTCGGGCACGGTGACGCTGCCGGTGGCGCAGACCCGGCCGAGGTCGTTGCGGACCAGGTCGACGATCATCACGTTCTCGGCGTGGTCCTTGTCGAGCAGGTCGTGCTCGGTGCGGCCGGTGCCCTTGATCGGGCCGGAGGCGACGGTGCGGCCGGTGCGGCGCAGATAGAGCTCCGGCGAGGCGGTGGCTATCTCCACGCCGTGGCCGGGCAGCCGGATCGTTCCGGCGTAGGGGGCCGGGTTGCCGTGGGCGAGCAGGCCGGTGAGGGCGTCGATGTCGGAGCGGTCCGGGTCGGGCAGCGGGGCGGAGAGCACCCGGCAGAGGTTGGCCTGGTAGACCTCGCCGGCGGCGATGTGCTCGCGGATCCGGCGGACGCCCCCGGTGTAGGCGGCGCGGTCGAGCGAGCTGTGCCAGCTGCCGGCGGCCGGGCCGAGCCAGCCGGCACCGGAGGGCGCGGCCGGGGCGGGGCGGACGTCGTCGAAGCGGGCGCAGGTGAGCCGGCCCTCGAAGTCGTGGGCGACGGCCCACCAGCCGGTGGAGTCCAGCGCGGCCGGGTCCGAGGTGATGTCGCGCAGTCCGGTGGCGACGCGGCCGCCGAAGCGGGCGAGGGGCTGCTGGGGGGCGGGGTGGCCGGACACGGTTCTCCTGCACAGGGCTTTGCGAGGTTGCGGTGCCTGAAGTGTAGGTCGGGAGGAGTGAGCAGAGTCGGGCGTCGCGCGGGCGTACGCCGGGTGACCTGCGGGTGTCACTCAGGGTGTTCCGTCGCCCCCGGTGGGTCCGTCCGGGGTGGTCGGAGCCGGGGCGGCCGGGGGGCGTCGGGCGGGGACCCCGGGGGCACGCTGCGGGAACGGATTTTTAGCTGGCCCGGGAATCCGCTAGAGTTCAACACGTCGCCAGGGAGCGCAGCCGGGAAAACCGGTGAGGATCCCCGGGAGACAGGCGGACGTGGCTCAGTTGGTAGAGCATCACCTTGCCAAGGTGAGGGTCGCGAGTTCGAATCTCGTCGTCCGCTCGACGAAGGACAGTGTAAGATCGTCCTTCGAGTGTTGCCTGGTGGAGTGGCCGAGAGGCGAGGCAACGGCCTGCAAAGCCGTGTACACGGGTTCAAATCCCGTCTCCACCTCCAAGAGGATCCCCGGTTCCACCGGGTGTCCTCCCCGCGCGATTAGCTCAGCGGGAGAGCACTACCTTGACACGGTAGGGGTCACTGGTTCAATCCCAGTATCGCGCACCACGCCCGGTTCCACCGAGGCATCAGCCCCGCGCGATTAGCTCAGCGGGAGAGCACCACCTTGACACGGTGGGGGTCACTGGTTCAATCCCAGTATCGCGCACGTCGGATCCCCCGGGATCCGCTGCGGAAGCACCGCACCAGCGCGATTAGCTCAGCGGGAGAGCACTACCTTGACACGGTAGGGGTCACTGGTTCAATCCCAGTATCGCGCACGTCAGGCCCTCCGGGGTCTGCTGCAGAACCGCCTTACCAGGCGCGATTAGCTCAGCGGGAGAGCACTACCTTGACACGGTAGGGGTCACTGGTTCAATCCCAGTATCGCGCACAGTGACGGCCGGGGCCGCGACTCGAACGAGTCGCGGCCCCGGCCGTTTTCGGCGTTCCGCCCCCGGTGGCTGTGCGGCCCGTCCGTGGAGTGGTCCGCGGGATGCGTGACGGGAAGAGCCGCGTACGGTCGCCCTCACCGACGTCCGTACGCGGCATCTCCGCCTGCCGGGGCGCTCTGCGCGCCGCACTCGCCCGTCCGCGAGTTGTCGCGGCGGCGGCCTCCCCGGCGGCACCGGCTCCCCGTCCCCAGGGGATCAGTGCCAGCTTCTGTGGTGCGCCTCAGTGGCCGAGCAACTCGGCCACCGCCTGCGCCTGGTTCGCCATCTGCTCCCAGCCTCCGAACAGGACGGCCAGCAGCACCGCGCAGGGCAGCGCCATGGCCAGCGCCACCGCCGGGTGCCTGGTGGGCTCCGCGGCCTGCGGCTGAGTGAAGGCCGGCCGACGGCGGCGGGAGGTGGATCCCGAGTGCTGCGCTGCCATGCCCTGACTCCTGATTCGTGAGCTCGGCCGGTGGTGGAAGGCGGAACGGTGGTGCACGAGGACGCGGTGGACGGCTTACCTCGGGGGACGAGCTCCCCGTCCACCGCTGAGAACAACGGTATGGCGCGAGGGGGTTGGCGGACGTCATGCCGTCGTACTGTTCTCCGGGCCTCCCGGAGGATGACGACCGGACCTGGGGCCTACTACCGCAGGCGGAGACGCCCGCCGCGGCTCCCTCGGGGGAACCCTGAGAGGGGACCCCGAGAAACGATTCGGCACGGCCCCGCCGACTGTCAGTCCAAGATCCGACAATCGGACGGTGGCTTCAGGTGTTGCGTATCAGCACACCGCAGCGGGCAGTCCGTAAGCTGTGCCGGACAGGAACTGACGACGCCCCACTCGACGGGGCCTCACCGACAGTCTGACGGGGAAACGGGAATGACGATGATGCGGCTGAGGCGTGAGGACCCCCGCATCGTCGGGCCGTACCGACTGCACCGGCGGCTCGGGGCGGGCGGCATGGGCGTGGTCTACCTCGGCTCCGACCGCCGGGGGCAGCGGGTCGCACTCAAACTGATCCGGGCCGAACTGGCCGAGGACGTCGAGTTCCGTACCCGCTTCGCCCGCGAGATCGCCGCCGCGTCCAGGATCCGGGGCGGCTGCACCGCCCGCGTCATGGGCTCCGACATCGAGGCCGACCGGCCCTGGCTGGCCA
>NZ_JAIY01000010.1:161889-169895 GCF_000710405.2 Kitasatospora sp. MBT66
GCCGGGGCCGCTGCCCCCGGGGAACAGACGAACGGCGGGACGCCCCCGGCCGGGGCGGGACTCTCGGCGGACGGCATCGCGCCGTCGACCAGCCCGCTGGCCGCCGCGGCCCACGGCGCCCCGGCGGCCGGGGACGCGGCGCTGGCGCCCGCCCAGGGCGCCGGGCCTGCGGTCGACTGGCCGAACCGCTCCTACGCCGATCCGGCGGGCGGCCCCGCGGTCACCCTGCGGGACGGCCGCTCGGCCGGCCCGGGGCCGCAGGTCGTGCTCAGCGCCGTACTCCCGGCGCGCTACAAGGCCGGGCCGGCGGCGCTGGTCGTCCTGCGGCGCTCGGAGGGGTCGGTGCCGGTCGACCTGGTGCAGCTCTTCTCGTTCACCGGGGACACCCCGGTGGCCCTGACCTCGCGCTCCTCGGCGGCGGATCCGCAGGCGGCAGCGACCTGGCGGCTGGACAACGGCGCGCTGGTCCGCGAGGAGCGGGTCGCCCAGACCGGGGCGGTCACCTCCACCCGCTACGCGCTGCGGGCGGACGGCACGCTGGACGAGTCCTGGCCCGGTTCGGCCACCACCACCCCGGCGGTCACCCCGCCCCCGGCACCGCCCACGGCCCCGACGGGCTGACGTCCGGGGAGTGTCCGGGAGTACCTGGGAGCCTGCGGGAGTGCCCGGGAGTGGGAAGTCCGTCGGGCCGACTTCCTGTGCAGCGCCCCCCGGGGGCCGAGGGGCGGGGTCAGCGGGTGGCGGTGACGGCGTAGAAGGCCACGGCCGCGGCGGCGCCGACGTTCAGCGAGTCGATGCCGTGGGCCATCGGGATGCGGACGGCGTGGTCGGCGGCGGCCAGGGCCTGCCGGGTGAGGCCGTCGCCCTCGGCCCCGAGCATCAGCGCCGTCCTGGCACCGCCCTCGGGGACCACCGAGGCCAGGTCCACGGCGGTCTCGGCCGGGGTGAGCGCGAGCAGCTCGAAGCCGGCGGCGCGCACCGTCCCCAGCGCGGCCGGCCAGGGCTCCAGCCGCGCGTACGGGACGGCGAAGACTGCGCCCATCGAGACCTTGACCGCGCGCCGGTACAGCGGGTCGGCGCAGTCGGGCGACAGCAGCACGGCGTCCATGCCGAGGGCGGCGGCGCTGCGGAAGATCGCGCCGAGGTTGGTGTGGTCGACCAGGCCCTCCAGCACGGCCACCCGGCGGGCGCCCGCCAGCAGGTCGGCGGCGTCCGGCAGCGGCTGCCGCTCCATCGAGGCGAGCGCGCCGCGGTGGACGTGGTAGCCGGTGACGGCCTCGGCCAGGTCGGGTTCGACGACGTGCACCGGGGCGTCGGCCTCGGCGATGACGTCCGCCATCACGTCCAGCCACTTGGGAGTCAGCAGCATCGACCGCATCCGGTAGCCGGCCGCGAGGGCGCGGCGGACGACCTTCTCGCCCTCGGCGATGAACAGGCCCTCGGCGGGTTCGCGGCGGCGGCGGAGTTCGACGTCGGTCAGGCCGGTGTAGTCGGCGAGACGGGGGTCGGCGGGGTCGGTGATGGTGCTGGGTTCGGACACCCTGCGATCTTGCCAAGTCGGGCCGGTGAAGGCCAACCGGCCCAACGCTCGTCGCGGGTGGCCTTGGCCCGTCGGCTCGCGGAGTGCAAATATGACGTATGGCCCGTTTTTCGGGCCGATCCTGGGCTCCGTCGGACCCTGGTGCGACCGGTTCCGCTTCCGGCTCCCGATCCACCGGTACCGCCGCCGGCTCCCCCGGTGGGCGCCCACACGGTCGGCACCAGCACGCCCGCACGGCCCGGCCCAAGCCGGTCCGGCTGCGCTCGGTGGCCGGACAGGTCTTCGCGTTGCAGGTCGTGGTGGTGCTGTTGCTGGTGGTGGCCGCCGTGGTCGCCCTGGTGGTGCAGTCCCGCAACGACGCCCGGCAGGAGGCCACCACCCGGTCCGTCGCGGTCGCCCAGACCTACGCCAACTCGCCCGGCATCGTCGAGGCGCTGCGCTCCCCCGACCCGAGCGCGGTCCTCCAGCCCTCGGCCCAGGCGGCGAGGATCAACGCGGGCGTGGACTTCATCGTCGTGCTCAACAACGACGGCATCCGCTACACCCACCCGAACCCGGACCGGATCGGCCACAAGTTCGTCGGCAACTACCAGCCGGCGCTGTCCGGGCAGGTGGTGACCGAGGAGGTCACCGGCACCATCGGGCCGCTGGTGCAGGCGATCGTGCCGGTGCGGGCGCCGGACGGGCAGATCGTCGGGATGGTGTCGGCGGGCATCACGATCGCCAATGTGAGCAGCGCCAGCGAGCGGCAGCTGCCGGTGGTGCTGGGCGCGGCGGCGGCCGCGCTCGGGCTGGCGACCGGTGGGGCGGCGCTGATCAGCCGGCGGCTGAAGCGGCAGACCCACGGCCTGGGGCCGGCCGAGATGACCCGCATGTACGAGCACCACGCGGCGGTGCTGCATGCGGTGCGCGAGGGCGTGCTGATCCTCGGCGGTGACGGACGGCTGCTGCTCTGCAACGACGAGGCGCGCCGGCTGCTCGACCTGCCGCCCGACGCCGAGGGCCGTCCGCTGGCCGAGCTGGGCCTGGAACCGGCGCCGCTGGAGCTGCTGGCGGCCGGGCGGGCGGTCACCGACCAGGTGGTGATGGCCGGTGAACGGCTGCTCGCGGTGAACGTGCGGCCCACGGACCGGGACGGCGGGCCGCCCGGGTCGGTGGCGACGCTGCGGGACTCCACCGAGCTGCTGGCGCTGACCGGGCGGGCCGAGGTGGCGCAGCGGCGGCTGCGGCTGCTGTACGACGCCGGGGTCACGGTGGGCAGCACGCTGGACGTGACCCGGACGGCGGAGGAGCTGGCGCAGGTGACGGTGGGCCGGTTCGCGGACATCGTCACCGTCGACCTGGCCGAGCAGGTGATGGAGGGCGACGAGCCGCCGACCGGGGCGCTGCTGCGGATGCGGCGGGCCGCGCTGTCGGCCGCGCGGGACGATCCGCCGTTCTACCCGGTGGGCACGGTGGTGGAGGTCGTGCCGTCGACGCCGCTCGCGGGCACGCTGAGCAGCGGGCTGCCCGGGGTGGAGCCGCGGCTGGCGGAGGCGCAGGCGTGGCGGGAGCAGGATCCCGAGGGCGCGGCGCGGGTGCTCGCCCACGGGGTGCACTCGCTGGTGCGGGTGCCGTTGAAGGCGCGCGGGGTGCTGCTCGGGGTGGCGCGGTTCTGGCGGTCGGAGCGGCAGGAGCCGTTCGAGGAGGAGGACCTCGCGCTGGCGGAGGAGCTGGTCTCGCACGCCGCCGTCTGCATCGACAACGCCCGCCGGTACACCCGGGAGCACGCGATGGCGGTGACCCTGCAGCACAGTCTGCTGCCGCGCAGCCTGCCGGCGCAGAACGCGCTGGAGGTGGCGCACCGGTACCTGCCGGCGCAGGCGGGGGTGGGCGGCGACTGGTTCGACGTGATCCCGCTGCCGGGCGCGCGGGTGGCGATGGTGGTCGGGGACGTGGTCGGGCACGGGCTGCACGCGGCCGCGACGATGGGGCGGCTGCGGACGGCGATCCACAACTTCTCGACGCTGGACCTGCCGCCGGACGAGCTGCTGGGGCACCTGGACGAGCTGGTGAACCGGATCGACCAGGAGGAGTCGGCGAGCGGCGGGGCGGCGGCGGCCGTGACGGGTGCGACCTGTCTGTACCTGATCTACGACCCGGTGTCGCGGCGGTGCACGCTGGCCAGTGCCGGGCATCCGCCGCCGGCGCTGGTGCGGCCGGACGGGACGGTGGTGTTCCCGGAGCTGCCGACGGGACCGCCGCTGGGGCTCGCGGTGCTGCCGTTCGAGACGGTGGAGCTGGAGGTCGAGGAGGGCAGCCGGCTGGTGCTGTACACGGACGGGCTGGTCGAGGACCGTCAGCGGGACATCGACGTGGGGCTCGAGCTGCTGCGGACGGCGCTGAGCGGGCCGCCGCGCACTCCGGAGCAGACCTGTGCGGACGTGCTGGGGGCGCTGCTGCCGGCGCGGCCGCAGGACGACATCGCGCTGCTGGTGGCGCGGACCCGGGTGCTGCCGGAGGACCGGGTGGCGCAGTGGGAGGTGCCGGCGGACCCGGCGGCGGTGTCCGGGGTGCGGGCGGCGGTGGCGGAGCGGCTGGAGCAGTGGGGGCTGGACGAGGCGGCGTTCGTCACCGAGCTGATCCTGAGCGAGCTGGTGACCAATGCGATCCGGTACGGCACCGGGCCGATCCGGGTGCGGCTGCTCCTCGACCGGTCGCTGATCTGCGAGGTGTCGGACGGGAGCAGTACGTCGCCGCACCTGCGGTACGCGGCCACCACGGACGAGGGCGGGCGCGGGCTCTTCCTGGTCGCGCAGTTCGCGGACCGGTGGGGGACGCGGTACACCGCCACGGGGAAGGTGATCTGGACGGAGCAGCCGTTGGAGTGAGGTGGGGTGCTGCGCTCCCTCACCTCCGCACTTTGCAAAGTGCGACTTTGCAAAGTGCGGGAGAACGGCCACCCCTACGGCGCTGAGCTGCGGTTGTCTCCTCGGCACTTTGCAAACAGCTCCTGTTTGCAAAGTGCCGAGGGGGAGTTTGCAAAGTGCCGGGGCAGAGCGGTGGCCCCAGGCGGAGCCACTGGGGCAATGCGGCCCGGGGTGGGCCGGAGCCGAGGCCCCGGCCCACCCCTCGTGCCGCTGCCCTCAGGCGTCCGGGGTGGCGAGGACGTTGACGACGTCGCCGATGACGATGACGGCCGGGGGCTTGATCCGCTCGGCCTCGACGGTGGCGGCGACCGTCGCCAGGGTGGCGTCGACCCGGCGCTGGGCGGCGGTGGTGCCCTCCTGGACGACGGCGACCGGGGTGTCGGCCGCCCGGCCGTCCCGGATCAGCCGGGCCGCGATGGCGCCGATCTTGTCGACGGCCATCAGCAGCACCAGGGTGCCGGTCATCCCGGCGAGCGCCTCCCAGTTGGTCAGCGACCGCTCGTCGTCCGGCCCCACGTGGCCCGAGACCACGGTGAACTCGTGGGTCATCCCCCGATGGGTGACCGGCACCCCGACCGCCGCCGGCACGCTGATGGAGCTGGAGATGCCCGGCACCACCGTGACCGGCAGCCCCGCCTCCACGCAGGCCAGCAGCTCCTCGCCGCCGCGCCCGAACACGTACGGGTCGCCGCCCTTGAGCCGCACCACGAACTTGCCGGCCCTGGCGTGCTCGACCAGCGTCCGGTTGATCGCCTCCTGCGCCATGAAGCGCCCGTACGGGATCTTCGACGCGTCGATGACCTCGACGTGCTCCGGCAGCTCGGCGAGCAGCTCGCGCGGTGCCAACCGGTCGGCCACCACCACGTCCGCGTCGGCGAGCAGCCGGCGGCCGCGCACCGTGATGAGGTCCGGGTCGCCCGGGCCGCCGCCGACCAGTGCCACCCCCGCACCCCGGGCGCGGTACTGGCGGGCGGCGAGCGAGCCGTCCCGCAGCCCCTCGACGATCGAGTCCCGCAGCGCGGCCGAGTGGCGCGGGTCCCCGGTGAGGACGGCCACGGTCGCCCCGGCGTCGCGCCCGCTGGCGGGCGTCCACGCGGTGGCGGCGGCGGCGTCGTCGCTGCGGGCGCAGAACACCCGCCCGCGCTCCGCCTCGGCGCTGACGGCGGTGTTCACCGCCGGGTCGTCGGTGGCGACCAGTACGTACCAGGTGTCGGCGAGGTCGCCCTCCCGGTAGCGGCGCTCGTGCCAGGTCAGCTCACCGGCGTCGGCCATCGCCTGCACGGCCGGGGTGGTGACCGGCGATATGAGGTGCACGTCGGCGCCGGTGGCGAGCAGCGCGGGCAGCCGCCGCTGGGCGACGTGGCCGCCGCCGACCACCACGACACGGCGGCCGGCCAGCAGCAGGCCGACCGGGTA
Source organism: Kitasatospora sp. MBT66 (assembly GCF_000710405.2). Classification (NCBI taxonomy): domain Bacteria; kingdom Bacillati; phylum Actinomycetota; class Actinomycetes; order Kitasatosporales; family Streptomycetaceae; genus Kitasatospora; species Kitasatospora sp. MBT66. The sequence goes on from NZ_JAIY01000010.1 coordinate 167,755, forward strand.
CGGGGTGCGAGCGCGGCCCTCGGTGCTGGGGTTGGGCCCCTCCTGCCCGTCGGCGGGCAAGGAGGGCGGGGTGGGCGCGGTCATCGGCGGTGCTCCTGGGTCGGGTGAGGGTGTGCTGGGGAACGGCGCCGCTCCGCGCACCGGCGCGCCCTCGGGCCGGTGCACGGAGCGGTGCGGACGGGCGTCAGGCCTTCTCGGTGACCCCGGCGGAGTCGAAGGTGGCTACATCGTGCATCGCGCGGGCCGCACTCTGCACCAGCGGCAGGGCCAGCAGGGCGCCCGTGCCCTCGCCGAGGCGCAGGTCGAGGTCGATCAGCGGGCGCAGTCCCAGCTTGGCCAGGGCGGCCTGGTGGCCGGGCTCGGCCGAGCGGTGGCCGGCGATGCAGGCGGCGAGCACCTCGGGGGCGATCGCCTTGGCGACGAGCGCGGCCGAACCGGCGATCACGCCGTCCAGGATCACCGGGGTGCGCAGGCTGGCCGCGCCGAGCAGGAAGCCGGCCAGGGCGGCGTGCTCCAGGCCGCCGACCGCGGCCAGCACGCCGATCGGGTCGGCCGGGTCGGGCTGGTGCAGGGCCAGCGCGGCGCGGACGACCTCGATCTTGCGGGTGTGGGTCGCGTCGTCGATGCCGGTACCGCGGCCGGTGACCTCGGCCGGGTCCAGCCCGGTGAAGACCGAGATCAGGGCGGCGGAGGCGGTGGTGTTGGCGATGCCCATGTCGCCGGTGATCAGCGCCTTGTTGCCGGCCGCGACGAGGTCGCGGGCGGTCTCGATGCCGACCTCGAGGGCCTTGAGGGCCTCCTCGCGGGTCATCGCCGGGCCCTGGGTCATGTCGTCGGTGCCGGGCTTGACCTTGCGCGGCAGCAGGCCGGTGGTGCGGCCCTGCTGGATCGCTTCGGGCAGCTCGGCGGCCACGCCCACGTCGACGACGCAGACCTCGGTGCCGATCTGCTTGGCGAAGGCGTTGACCACCGCTCCCCCGGCCAGGAAGTTGCCCACCATCTGGGCGGTGACCTCCTGCGGCCAGGGGGTGACGCCCTGGGCGTGCACGCCGTGGTCGGCGGCGAAGACCGCGACGCAGGCGGGCTCCGGGATCGGCGGCGGGCACTTCCGGGACAGGCCGCTGAGCTGGGCGGAGATGATCTCCAGCATGCCGAGCGAGCCGGCCGGCTTGGTCATCCGCTTCTGCCGGTCCCAGGCCTCGCCGAGCGCCTTGGCGTCCAGCGGGCGGATGCCGCGCAGGGTCTCGGAGAGCACGCTGTGCGGCTCCTCGCCGGGCAGGGCGCGGTTGCCGTACTGCTCCTCGTGGACGACCCAGGACAGCGGGCGCTTCTTCGCCCAGCCCTGCTGCTGGAGCTCGGGCTCGTCCGGGAAGGCGTCGACGAAGCCGACGCACAGGTAGGCGACGACCTCCAGGTGCTCGGGCAGGCCGAGCTCGCGGACCAGCTCCTCCTCGTCGAAGAAGCTCACCCAGCCGACGCCGAGGCCCTCGGCGCGGGCGGCCAGCCAGAGGTTCTCGACCGCGAGGGCGGCCGAGTACGGGGCCATCTGCGGCTGGGTGTGCCGGCCCAGGGTGTGCCGGCCGCCGCGGGTGCGGTCGGCGGTGACGACGATGTTGACGGGCGTCTCGAGGATCGCCTCGATCTTGATTTCCTTGAACTGCTTCGCGCGGCCCTTGGGGAGCGAGTCGGCGAACGCCTCGCGCTGGCGCTCGGCCAGTTCGTGCATCTTGCGGCGGGTCTTGGCGGAGCGGATGACCACGAAGTCCCAGGGCTGCGAGTAGCCGACGCTGGGGGCGGTGTGGGCGGCCTCCAGGACGCGGATCAGCACCTCGTGCGGGATCGCGTCGGGGCGGAAGCCGTTGCGGATGTCGCGGCGCTCGCGGATGACCTGGTGGACGGCCTCGCGGCCGAGCTCGTCGTAGCCGGGGGCGGCGGGGCCGCGCGGCTCGGCGGGTTCCTGGGGCTCGGCGGGCTCCTCGGCGTCGGCGGGCTGCTCGCCGTCGACGGGTGCCTCGGCGGCCGCGGGCGCCTCGGCGGGGTCGGCCGGGGCCTCGGGGGTCTCGGCCGTGTCGGTGGGCCCGGTGGCCTCGGCCGGCTCGGCCGCAGTGGCGGGCTCGGCGACGGCGGCGGTCGGCTCGGTG
>NZ_JAIY01000010.1:170486-172891 GCF_000710405.2 Kitasatospora sp. MBT66
CGGGCTCGGCGACCGGCTCGACCTGCGGGAGGCCGTGCGGGGTCGGCGCGGCGAGGAAGGCGGAGATGCGGCGCGGCTGACCGCCCCCGGCCTGTGCCTCGGCGGCGGCTTCGGCGGCAGCGGCGGAACCCTCGGCGGCGGGAGCCTCGGCGGTCGGAGCCTCGGCGATGGGAGCCCCGGCCGGGGCCTCGACGGCGACGGCGGCCGGCTCGACGACGGCCGGCTCGGTGTTCCCGGGTGCCGCGGTGGTCTCGGGGACGGCCTCGACCGGCGCCTCGACGACCGCCTCGGCCACGACCGGCGCCTCGACCGGAACGGCAACGGGCAGCACGGCGGGAGGCTGCTGGACGGCGGCCTCGACCGGCTGCGGCGCGGGTACGGGCTGGACGGCGACGGGCACGGCCACCGGCTCGGGCTGGACGGCGGCCGGAACCACCGGGATGCCGTGCGCGGGCGTGCTGCCGGTCGACGGGCCGCGGTCGGCCAGCGAGCGGACCGGGACCTGGCCGGTCATCAGGGACGGGTCCGGGATCGGCGGCCCGGCGTGCAGCGGTCGGCGCGGCGACTGAACGGCCGTCACCGGCTCGGGGCCCTGCTGCTGGGCCGGCACGGTCTGGACGCCGGGGGCGGCCTGCGGCGCGAAGCCGTGGGGGGCGCCGGCCTGGTCGGCGCCGAGCACGGGCGGCTCCAGCGGCGGCCAGGACGGCTCGACGGGAGTGCCGGGCGGGGTCTGCGGGTCGGCGGCCTGGTCGGCGGCGGGCGCCGTCGGCTCGCCCCAGGAGCCCTGCGGACCGGGCATCAGCAGGACGTCGTCCTCGTCGTCGAGGCCGTCCGGCTGGTCGACGAAGTGGAACGTCGGGCGCGGGGCGGCGGCCCAGGCGTCACCGGCGGCGCCGGGCGCTCCGGGGGCGGGCGCGGCGAATCCGGGCGCGCCGAGCGGGGTGCCCGGTGCGGGGACGCCCGGTGCCGGGACACCCTGCACGGGCACGGCCTGGGCCGGCACTCCGTGGGCCGGGACGCCGTGGGCGGGTACGCCCTGCGGCGGGAGGACGGCGGCGCCGGGCGGGACCGCACCGGGAACGCCGACCCCGGGCACACCGGGGAGGGTGCCGTCCAGCGCGACGCCCTGTACGGGTGCGACAGCCGCGACGCCCTCCGGGCCGCCGAGCCGGTCGGGCCCGGCGAGCAGGTGCTCCGGCAGTCCCTCGTTCGGGACGTGGCCGCCATCGGTCATGTCAAAGCTCCTTCCAGGCCGCTGCCGCGCCCTCGGCGACACGATCACCGACCGCAGCGCCCATCCGCACGGGCCGGGCCTGCACCGGCCCGCCCCTCAATCACACACGGCCGCCGCGCCGAGGCGCTGCGGCCGAAATCCTTCCGGCGCGCTGCGGCACCCCGGCCCGCGCGCCACCCGGGTGGGGCGGCGCGTCATCTGAGACAACGACAAGCCGGGGCAACCGGCACGACCGCACCGGACCCTACGGCATTCTCCAGGTCCGGCGGGCGGCCCGTCGAATTGCCCACACTCCGAACCCCGTCGGTCTGCGCCATGTCAGAAAGGCACCGGACCCGACCGGATCGGGCGGGCTGTCGGACACCGCAGCCGTCCCGGACGCCACACTACCGGCCCGGGGAGGCCGCCTCCCGAATCGGTGTCCGGATGCGACCTGGATCACCGTCCGGCCGGGCCGTGCGCCGGGTCCGGGCCCACGGCCCGACCGGAGGGCACGGCGGGCGGACGCGGCCGGAGGGCCCGGGGACGCGTGGATCGGCACCGGCTCCCACCGGGATCACCACCCGGCGCCACCGGGTCTTCACGGTTTCTGCGCGCCCCAGAGCAGGAAGGTGCCCGGGTCGCCCATGCCGAGGCGCAGGCCGGGTCCGTCGGCGGCGGCCCCGGCGGGCGGGAGCAGCGGCGCGGACTGGAGCAGCGCGCCGTCGGCGCGGTAGCCGGCGCCGGCGATGACGCGGCGGACCTCCTCGGCCTCGGCGAGGGTGCGGGCGACGGCGACGATCCGTTCGGGGCGGCGGGAGAGCACGGCGCGCACGGCTTCCGGGCCGCCGGTCTCGACGACGGCGGCGTCGGGTTCGGGGAGTTCGCCGAGGACGTCGGGGCCCCGGCCGTGGACGATCTCGACCTCGACGCCGTAGCGGCGGGCGTTGACGGCGAGCCGGGCGCAGGCGGAGCGGTCGGCCTCGACGGCGACGACGGCCGCGCCGAAGCGGGCGGCGTCGACGGCGAGGGCGCCGCTGCCGGCGCCGACGGTCCAGACGAGGTCGCCGGGGCGGGCACCCAGGCGGGCGAGCACGAGCGCGCGGACGTGCGCCGGGAGCGTGTCGGATGCGCCGGGTGCGCCGGGGTCGGCGGGGGCGCCCGGTGGGGCGGGGGTGCGGCCGGTGCCGGT
>NZ_JAIY01000010.1:172971-217205 GCF_000710405.2 Kitasatospora sp. MBT66
TCGCCGGCGGCGCCGTTCGCGGGTCCGCCGCCGGGGCCGCCGGCGCTGCTGCCGCCGATGACGAGGACGACGCTGGGGTCGCGCCAGATGTGGTCGGCGACGCGGTCGGAGGTGAGGACGGTGACGTCCTCGTCGGGGGTGCCGAGGGCTTCGCAGACGACGAAGGTGCGGTGGACGCCGCGGAGCATGAGGGCGAGTTCGGCGGGGCCGGCGCCGGGTGCGGTGAGGACGGCGACCTTGGGGTGGGCGCGGCAGAGGTTGGCGGCGCGGCGCAGGCGGCCGCCGTGCGCGCTGGCAACCTGGGCGTCCTCCCAGGGCATGCCGGCGCGGGCGAAGGCGGCGGCGACGGAGGAGACTGCGGGGAGGACTTCGAGTTCGAGGCCGTACTCGGGGCGGCGCAGGGTGCGGACGACGCCGAAGAAGCCGGGGTCGCCCTCGGCGATGACGACGGCGGCGCCGCGGTGTTCGGCGATCCGGCGGGCGGCGAGCTGGATGCTGCCGAGGGCGATGCGTTCGGCGGCGGGCGGCACCGGGAGGGCCTTGAGCTGGTAGGGGGCGCCGGCCACCAGGGTGGCTGCGGCGAGGGCCGCGGCGGCGGCCTCGGTGAGCGGTGTGCCGTCCCACCCGATGACCGTGATCCGGTCAGCCATCTGTGGCTGTTCTCCCTCGCCGTCCGTGCGCCGACAGGCGGCGCCGGCGTGCGGCACCGGTGGAGAGGCTACCGGGTGTGATCCCCTCGGCGCGGACATCTCGTACACATGTCCGTGCCGGTCGGCCCCGAAGGGCAGCCCGGCGGTGGTCCGGGCCGGTTGTACGGGCCCCTCGTACGTCCGGTCGTGCGGGTCGGTCGTGCGGGTCGGTCGCGCGGGCCCACGTGCGGGTCAGTCGCGCAGCACGTAGCGGTGGCCGCCGGCCCAGGCGGGGGCGGCGGCCGCGGGGGTCTCCAGGTCCTCGGGGAGCAGGCTCCACAGGATGAGGTCGCTGCGGCTCTCGCCGACGGCCGGACGGTCCGGGGCCGGGCGGTCGGCGGCCCGGCGGTCGTGGCCGGAGGAGGGGTAGTAGCCCGAGGGGTCGTAGCCGGAAGGGTCGTAGCCCGAGCGGTCGTGGCCCCGGCGCTCCCCCGCCGCACCGGCGGCGGACTCGCCGGACTCGCCGGACTCGCCGGACTCGCCGCGCACTATCCAGGCGCTGCGCAGGACGCCCTCGCTGATGCCGCCGATCTTCTGGGCGACCTGCTGGGCGGCGGTGTTCCCGGCGGCGGTGCGCAGTTCGAGGCGCAGGAAGTCCCGGTCCTCGAAGAGCCACTGGGCGACGCCGAGGACGGCCTCGGGGGCGTAGCCCTCGCCGCGGGCCCAGGCGGCGGTGACGAAGGAGATCTCGGTGGAGCGCAGCCGCCAGTCGGTGTGCCGGAGTTCGACCAGGCCGACCAGGCGCTGGGTGAGGTGTTCGGTGACGGCGAGCACGATGCCGCGGCCGGTGGCGCGGTGGGCGGGTGCGAGGGTGCGGGCCAGGTCGAGGGCGTGGGCCTCGGTGAAGGGGTGCGGGTGGTCGGTCCAGGCCAGGACGAGTTCGTCGGCCATCATGTCGGCCAGGCCGGGGGCGTCGTCCTCCGCAAGCGGGCGCAGCAGCAGCCGTTCGGTGCTGATGGCGGTCTCGGGGAAGCTCGCTGCCATGCCGTCTCTCCTCGCCGGGTCGTGGACACACCGTACGCCTCGCCGGTGCCGGGTGGTCACGCGGTGCACGGACCGGACGACGGTACGTCAGAAATGGGCCTGTCGGACCGTCACTGGTGCATACTGCCCGACCGGGCCCCCGCCTGGTTGCGGCGGGGGCCCGGTCGGTGGTCCGGCGGGACGGGTCGGGAGCGGTCGGCTCCGGGGATCAGAACGCCGGGATGACGGAGCCCTGGAAGGTGTCGTCGATGTACTTCTTGACCTCGGGGGAGTGCAGCAGCTCGGCGAGCTTCTTCACCCGCGGGTCGTTCTCCTTGCCCTTCTTGACGGCGAGGATGTTGGCGTAGGGGTTGCCCTCGGCCTTCTCCAGCACGATCGCGTCGGTGGCGGGCTTGAGGCCGGAGTCGAGCGCGTAGTTGCCGTTGATGACGGCGGCGTCGAGGTCGGCGATGGAGCGGGGCAGCTGGGCGGCCTCCAGCTCCTTCCACTTGAAGTTCTTCGGGTTGCCGGTGACGTCGGCGGGGGTGGCGCCGGTGCCGGCGCCGTCCTTGAGGGTGATGAGCTTGTTGTCGGCGAGCAGCTTGAGCGCGCGGCCCTCGTTGGTGGCGTCGTTGGGCAGGCCGATGGTGGCGCCGTCCGGCAGGTCGGCGATCGCCTTGACCTTCTTGGAGTAGACGCCCAGCGGCTCCAGGTGCACGGCCTCGACGGAGACGATGTCGGTGCCGCGCTTCTTGTTGAAGTCCTCCAGGTACGGCACGTGCTGGAAGTAGTTGGCGTCGGCCGAGCCGTCCTGCACCGCCGTGTTGGGGGTCACGTAGTCGGTGACCTCCTTGACGTTGAGCTTGAGGCCGGCCTTGTCCGCGAGGTTGTCCTTGACGTACTTGAGGATCTGGCCGTGCGGGGTGGGGCTGGCGACGACGGTGAGCGGCGCGTTCGCGTCCGAGGAGGACGAGTCGCCGTTGCTGCCGCAGGCGGCCAGCGAGAGGGCGATGCCGGCGGTGGCGAGGACGCTGGTGAACTTCAGGGCGTTGCGCACGAAAAGTGCCTTTCTGCGTATTGCGGGGAGCCGCGTCCGAGGATCGGACGGGGAAGTCTGCGAGGCGGGAGGCCTGCGGGAGGAGGAGGCCCGGGAGGCCCGGGAGGCCCCGAGGGTCTCGGAGATCTAGGAGGCGACGAGGTCGGTGTCGGCGCGGGGGCCCAGCAGCCTGGTCCGGCCGCCGCCGCGGCCGCGGTTGGCGAGCCGTCGCACGGCGTAGTCGCCGGCCAGCTGGATCACGGTGACGATGATCGCGATCTCGGCGACGATGACCCACATGAAGGCGGTCTCGAAGCGCAGGTAGCCGTAGCGGTAGGCGAGGTCGCCGAGGCCGCCGCCGCCGACGGTGCCGGCCATCGCGGAGTAGCCGATGAGCGCGATGACGGTGGTGGTGACGGAGGCGACGATGCCGGGGAGGGCCTCGGGGACGAGCGTCTTGCGGACCAGGGTCCAGGTGTTGCCGCCCATCGCCTGGACGGCTTCGACCAGGCCGCGGTCGACCTCGCGGACGTTGGTCTCCACGAGCCGGGCGAAGAAGGGGATGGCGCCGACGGTCAGCGGGACGGTGGCGGCCTGCCAGCCGAGGGAGCTGCCGACCAGCCAGCGGGTGAAGGAGAACAGCGCGATCATCAGGATGATGAACGGCAGTGAGCGGGCGAGGTTCACGACCGCGCCGAGCACCTTGTTGACGGGCTGGTTCTGGAGGGCGCCGCCCTTGGCGGTGAGCACCAGCAGCACGCCGAGCGGCAGTCCGAGGACCACGGTGCACACGGTCGACACTCCGACCATCTGGAGGGTCTCCCAGGTGGCGGGCCACATCAGTTCCTGCATCTGGTCCCAGGTCATGCCACCGCTCCGTTCGCCGTTTCGATCACGTCCACCTGGAGGCCCTGTTCGCGCAGGAAGCCGATGGGCACCACGTTGTCGTGCCGCGAGCCGGGCAGTTCGACGCGCATCCGGCCGACCATGCGGCCGGCGATGGTCTCGACGGCGGCGCCGAGGATGTTGATGTCGATCTGGTAGGTGCGGGCGAGCTGGGAGACGAAGGGCTGGGCCGGGGCGTCGCCCTGGAAGGTGATCTCCAGCACGGTGGCGCCGGGGTGGCCGGTGCCGAATTCGCTGAGCGGGAAGAGTTCGCGGGCGAGTTCGGAGCCGGGCCGGGCGAGCAGGTCGGTGAGCGCGCCGGACTCGACCACCCGGCCGCCGCGCATCAGGGCGGCGGAGTCGCAGACGGACTTGATGACGTCCATCTCGTGGGTGATGAGCAGGACGGTGAGGCCGAGCTGTTCGTTGAGGTCGCGCAGCAGTTTGAGGATGGAGCGCGTGGTCTCGGGGTCGAGCGCGGAGGTGGCCTCGTCGGAGAGCAGCACCTTGGGGTCGCCGGCGAGGGCGCGGGCGATGCCGACGCGCTGCTTCTGGCCTCCGGAGAGCTGGCCGGGGTAGCTGCGGGCCTTGTCGGTGAGGCCGACGAGGTCGAGCAGTTCGGCGGCCTTGCGGCGGCGCTGGGTGCGGTCCAGTCCGATGATCTCCAGCGGGAGTTCGACGTTCTGCTGGACGGTGCGGGAGGACAGCAGGTTGAAGTGCTGGAAGACCATGCCGATGCGGCGGCGGGCTTCGCGGAGGTCCTTGCCGGCGCGGTTCTCGCCGCCGGCGAGGGCGGTGAGGTCGACGCCGTCCACGGTCACGGTGCCGGAGCTGGGGCGCTCCAGCATGTTGACGCAGCGGATGAGGGTGGACTTTCCGGCGCCGCTGGTGCCGACGACTCCGTAGACCTCGCCGGGGCGGACGTGGAGGTCGACGCCCGCGAGGGCGGTCACCTCGCGGCCGCGGGATCGGTAGACCTTGGTGAGGTCCGTGGTGGTGATCACAGCTGCTTCCGTGGGTCGGGGGCGGGCGGCGTGCGGAGGTCGCACCGCCGTGCGGTCGGCGACGGGAACGGCGTCGCACCGGGGGGATCCGGACCTGCCACCCCTTGATCGTCGCCGCTGGGCGGCCGGGCCGCGCGACGGCGTGGCCCTTACGAGTCAGTGGACCGCCGGCGGGTGTGCGGGCAGGCCGAAGAAGGGGGTGCGGGCAGGACGGGCGCGTCCGCACGGACGGGAACGACGCCGGGTTTCTCGCTTCGGGGCGCGAGGAGAGGCACTCTCAGCGGGTGCCGGGGGCGGTGGCCCTCAGCGGTGACACATTCGACGGCACATGGCGCTCTCACCTGCCGGCGGGGTGCCGGTGGGGGTCCATTTCGTCGTCGCAGTCATGTGAGCCAGTAAATCAGATGGTTCGAGGAGGTCCCAATTATTTCGCAGCGGCGTCCGCAATGCGGACACCCGTGGCATTGAGCTGGGAGAACGGCGACCGGCGCCGCCTTCGGGAGTCCGAATGATGGCGGCGCCGGTTCGACGGGGCCCGCGCGGGGCGGGCCGGGGCCTCGGGTGACGGGCTTCGGGCGGTGGGCTTCAGGCGGTCGCGGCGAGCGGGGCCGCGACGGACTTCTCCAGGTGCACCAGGGTGATCCGGCCGCTGATCTGTTCGACGGTGGTCTGGCGGTAGCCCTGGCGGGCGTAGAGGCGCAGGTTGCCGAGGCTGCGGTGGCCGGTGAAGAGGCGGTAGGAGTTCACCGCGCCGTCCGCGGCGAGGCGGCGCTCCAGGGCCTCCAGCAGTCGGCCGCCCAGGCCGTGGCGCTGCATCCGGGGGTGGACGACCAGGCGCCCTATCCGGCCGACGCCGTCGGGTCCGAGGTGGCCCCGGACGGTTCCGACGATCTCGTCGCCGAGGCGGGCGACGAGCACGTGCCGTTCGGTCAGCTCTTCGCGCAGGCTCTCCAGGGTCTGGGTCAGCGGCTCGATGGCCCAGTCGCCGTAGAGCTCGGCCTCGCTCTGGTAGCCGAGGTACTGGAGCTTGAGGATCTGCTCCGCGTCGTCCGTCCCGGCGGTCGAAATGTTCACGCTCATGCCCATGTGCGGGGGCCTCCCCATCGTTGTACCCGGCGCGCGAGAGGTGAGGGTGACGCACCGGTTGGCTGCCGGAGGGTGTCCCGGCCGGGGATCCGCCCAGACCGGGGGTGGCGCACGAACGTACCAGCCCGCACGGCCCTGGTGGGGCCGTGTCGTCGGCGGCGCGCTCACGGTCAGTATCCGAGCGGGCGCGCCACCGTCAAGAGCCGCGTTCGCCAGCGCCTTACCCGGCTGTCAGCTGATCTCAACCTCGTGGCCGCCGGACGTGGCGAGGGTCACGCCCGGCGGGGCGCGGCGGGACAGGTGCCGGGCGTGGACCGTGCGAGGCCCGGGCGGGGGCGGCGGGGCGCGGGCCGGGGGCGGCGGGGCGCGGGCCGGGGGGAGCACCGCCGCCGCTCAGGCGTAGCGCTCGGCGTGCAGCAGGACGCGCAGGCAGGCCAGGCAGCGGGCCCGGGTGGGGCCGATGGAGCCGCGCGGCATGCCGAGGCGGCGGGAGAGCTCGCGGTAGGTCGGCGGTGGGTCCTCGGCGAGGGCGGCCATCAGCTGCGGGCAGCGTCCGGGCAGCGCGGCGACGGCCTCGCGGACGAGGCGGCGGCGCAGCTCGGCGAGGACCTCGTCCTCGGCGGAGGGGACGGACGGGAGGGCGGTGCACATACCGTTCTTGACCGGGTGGGGGCCATCCCGGTTACGGGTGGCCGGTCGCATACGGACGGGAGGGGCGCGGCGGAGGACCCGCCGCGCCCCTCCCCCAAGCCGGGTGGTGGGGGCCGGTCAGCCCGTCACCCACTCCTGCTGGGCGGCGAGGTCGGCCTTGATCTCGCCGAGCTGGACGGCGACGGCGCTGGGCGCGGTGCCGCCGCGGCCGTTGCGGGAGGCGATGGCGCCGTGGACGTTGAGCACCGACCGCACCTCGGGGGTGAGGTGCGCGGAGATGGCGGCGAACTGCTCGTCCGTCAGGTCGGCGAGTTCGATGCCGTGCGCCTCGCACTCCTTGACGCAGGCTCCGGCGACCTCGTGCGCGACCCGGAACGGCACGCCCTGCTTGACGAGCCATTCGGCGATGTCGGTGGCGAGGGAGAAGCCGGCCGGGGCGAGCTCCTCCAGCCGCTCGCGGTGCACGGTGAGAGTGGCCATCATGCCGGTGAAGGCGGGCAGCAGGACCTCGAGGGTGTCGCAGGAGTCGAAGACCGGCTCCTTGTCCTCCTGGAGGTCGCGGTTGTAGGCGAGCGGGAGGGCCTTGAGGGTGGCGAGCAGGCCGGTGAGGTTGCCGATGAGCCGGCCGGACTTGCCGCGGGCGAGCTCGGCGATGTCGGGGTTCTTCTTCTGCGGCATGATCGACGAGCCGGTGGAGAAGGCGTCGTGCAGCGTGATGAAGCCGAACTCCTTGGTGTTCCAGATGATCACCTCCTCCGCGATCCGGGACAGGTCGATCCCGATCATCGCGGTGACGAAGGCGAATTCGGCGACGAAGTCGCGCGAGGCGGTGCCGTCGATCGAGTTGCCGACCGAGCCGCCCTCGAAGCCGAGGTCGGCGGCGACGGCCTCCGGGTCGAGGCCGAGCGAGGAGCCGGCCAGCGCCCCGGAGCCGTAGGGGGAGACGGCGGTGCGGGCGTCCCACTGGCGCAGCCGCTCGGCGTCCCGGCCGAGGGCCTGCACGTGCGCGAGGACGTGGTGGGCGAAGAGCACGGGCTGGGCGTGCTGGAGGTGGGTGCGGCCCGGCATCGCGGTGTCCGGGTGGGCCTCGGCGAGGCCGACCAGGGCGTGCTGGAGGTCGAGCAGCAGTCCGCCGATGGTCTTCGCGTGGTCCCGCAGGTACATCCGGAAGAGGGTGGCGATCTGGTCGTTGCGGGAGCGTCCGGCCCGCAGCTTGCCGCCGAGGTCGGGGCCGAGCCGCTCCAGCAGGCCGCGCTCCAGGGCGGTGTGGACGTCCTCGTCGGCGACGGTGCCGGTGAAGGTGCCGGCCTCGACGTCGGCGAGCAGCCGGTCGAGTCCGTCGTGCATGGCGGCGAGTTCGTCGGCGGTGAGCAGGCCGGCCTTGTGCAGGACGCGGGCGTGGGCCTTGGAGCCGGCGATGTCGTAGGGGGCGAGGCGCCAGTCGAAGTGCACCGAGGCGGAGAGCCGGGCCAGGGCCTCGGAGGGGCCGTCGGCGAAGCGGGCGCCCCAGAGGCGGACGTCGCCACCGGTGGCGGTCTGGTCGGCGGACATCGCTGGCTCCTTACGGACGTGCGGGAAAGGGGGGTTGGGGGGGTGGTCCCGGCCGGCCCCGCGGGAGCGGGGCCGGCCGGGACCGGGGCGGCTCAGCCCAGGTCGCGGCGGGCGGCGATCTTCGAGGAGAGGCCGAAGATCTCGATGAAGCCCTTGGACATCGACTGGTCGAAGGTGTCGCCGGTGTCGTAGGTGGCGAGGTTGAAGTCGTACAGCGACTGGTCGGACTTGCGGCCGTTGACGACGGCCCGGCCGCCGTGCAGGACGATCCGGATCTCGCCGGAGACGTGCTGGTTGGCCTCGTTGACGAAGCCGTCCAGGGCGCGCTTGAGCGGGGAGAACCACAGGCCGTCGTAGACCAGTTCGGCCCACCGCTGCTCGACCTGCCGCTTGTAGCGGGCGAGTTCGCGCTCGACGGTGACGTTCTCCAGCGCCTGGTGGGCGGTGATCAGGGCGATCGCGCCGGGGGCCTCGTAGATCTCCCGGGACTTGATGCCGACGAGGCGGTCCTCGACCATGTCGAGCCGGCCGACGCCCTGGGCGCCGGCGCGCTTGTTGAGCTCCTCGATCGCCTGCAGGACGGTGACCTTGCGGCCGTCGATCGCGACCGGGACGCCGGCGTCGAAGGTGATGACCACCTCGTCGGCCTCGCGCGCGGTGGCGGGGTTCTGGGTGTACTCGTAGACGTCCTCGATCGGGGCGTTCCAGATGTCCTCGAGGAAGCCGGTCTCGACGGCCCGGCCGAAGACGTTCTGGTCGATCGAGTACGGGGACTTCTTGGTGGTGGCGATCGGCAGGCCCTTGGCCTCGGCGAAGGCGATCGCCTTGTCCCGGGTCATCGCGTAGTCGCGGACCGGGGCGATGCACTTGAGGCCCGGGGCCAGCGAGTTGATGCCGACCTCGAAGCGGACCTGGTCGTTGCCCTTGCCGGTGCAGCCGTGGGCGACGGTGGTGGCGCCGTGCTTCTGGGCGGCGGCCACCAGGTGCTTGACGATGACCGGCCGGGAGAGGGCGGACACCAGCGGGTACTGGCCCTGGTAGAGGGCGTTGGCCTTGACGGCCGGGAGGCAGTACTCGTCGGCGAACTCGTCGCGGGCGTCGGCGACCTCGGCCTCGACGGCGCCGCAGTCCAGCGCCCGCTGGCGGATGACGTCCAGGTCCTCGCCGCCCTGGCCGACGTCGACGGCGACGGCGATGACCTCGGCGCCCGTCTCCTCGGCGATCCAGCCGATGCAGACGGACGTGTCCAGACCGCCCGAATAGGCGAGTACGACGCGCTCGGTCACGGCTTTCTCCTTCACAACTGTGCGAACAGGCTTACGGCGACAGGCATAAGTATGCACTACTCCGTATGAATCTCAAAACCCTGTGGCGGGGAAGGTTCCGGATACGCCAGTGGGCCCGGTCGGAACCGGGCCCACAGGGCGGTGCGGGGCTGTGCGGGGGCCGTACGAGGACTGCACGGGGGCTTGTGGCGAGGGCTGGGCGGGGGCTGTGCGGGGGCTGTGCGGGGGGCTACTGCGCCTTCGCCTGGGCGAGCTGCATGAGGTGGTCGGCGAGGGCCTGGCCGCCGGCCGGGTCGCGGCTGATCAGCAGGACGGTGTCGTCGCCGGCGATGGTGCCGATGATCTCGAACACCTCGGCCTGGTCGATCGCCGAGGCCAGGAACTGCGCCGCGCCGGGCGGGGTGCGCAGCACCACCAGGTTGCCGGAGGCGGTCGCGGAGACCATCAGCTCGCCGGCCAGCCGGGCCATCCGGCCCTCGGTGGCGGACTCCCCCATCGGCGCGCGCGGGGTGCGGTCGCCGCCCTCGGCCGGGACGGCGTAGATGAGCGCGCCGTCCCGATTGCGGATCTTCACCGCGCCCAGCTCGTCCAGGTCCCGGGACAGGGTGGCCTGGGTGACCACGAGTCCGTCGTCGGCGAGCAGCTTGGCGAGCTGGCTCTGCGAGCGCACGGGCTGGCGGGTGAGCAGGTCCACGATCCGCCGGTGGCGCGCGGTGCGGGTCTGCGGGACCTGCGGCGTCGGGCCGGCGGCGGGCTGGCCGGAGTGGGGAACGGTCATGTGATTATTCTCCCGGACTACGCTCGGTTCGCATCGTCCGGGGCGTCCGCCCGCACGGCCCGCAGGACGGCCGGCAGCGCGGCGAGGAAGGCGTCCGCCTCCTGCTCGGTGAGCACCAGCGGCGGGGCGAGGCGCACCGCGTCCGGCACCGCGGCGTTCACCAGGAAGCCGGCCTCCTGGAGGCCCGCCTGCACCTTCGCGGAGACCGGGGCGGTGAGCACGATGCCGAGCAGCAGCCCGGCGCCGCGCACGTGCGAGACCAGCGGGTCGTCGATCGCCTCGACGCCGTGCCGCAGCCGCTCGCCGATCTTGCGGGCGTGCTCCAGCAGCCCTTCGGACCCGATGGTGTCCAGCACCGCGAGCGCGGCCGCCGCGACCACCGGGTTGCCGCCGAAGGTGGTGCCGTGCTGGCCCGGGGTGAGCAGCTCCGCGGCCTCGCCGAAGGCGAGCACGGCCCCGATCGGCAGGCCGCCGCCGAGCGCCTTGGCGAGCGTGACGACGTCCGGCTCGACGCCGTCGAAGGCCTGGTGGGCGAACCAGTGGCCGGTGCGGCCGACGCCGGTCTGGATCTCGTCGAGGACGAGCAGGGTGCCGGTGGCGCGGGTGATCTCGCGGGCGGCCCGCAGATAGCCGTCGGGCAGCGGGACGGCGCCGTTCTCGCCCTGGATCGGCTCCAGGAAGACGGCGGCCGTGTCGGTGGTGACGGCCGCGCGCAGTGCCTCCACGTCGCCGAACGGGACGTGGGTGACGTCGCCGGGCAGCGGGCGGAACGGCTCCTGCTTGGCGGGCTGGCCGGTGAGCGCGAGGGCGCCCATGGTGCGGCCGTGGAAGGCGCCCTCCAGGGCGACCAGGTGGGTGCGGCCGGTCCGGCGGGAGATCTTGAAGGCGGCCTCGTTGGCCTCGGCGCCGGAGTTGCAGAAGAACACCCGTCCGGGGCGCCCGTCGAGCTCCAGCAGCCGTTCGGCGAGGGCGACGGTGGGCTCGGCCAGGAAAAGGTTGGAGATGTGGCCGAGGGTGGCGATCTGCCGGCTCACGGCCTCGACCACGGCCGGGTGGGCGGTGCCGAGGGCGTTGACCGCGATGCCGCCGAGCAGGTCGGTGTAGGCCTTGCCGTCGGCGTCCCAGAGGGTGCTGCCCTCGCCGCGGACCAGCGGGATCCGCGGGGTGCCGTAGTTGTCGGTGAAGGCGTGCTGCCACCGCTCGGTCAGCTGGGCGTTGGAAGTCATGCGAGTCCCCCGGTCACGGTCGGTTCGTCGTCGGGCACGACCATGGTGCCGATGCCCTCGTCGGTGAAGATCTCCAGCAGCAGGCTGTGCGGCACCCGGCCGTCCAGCACGCGGGCGGTGCCGACGCCCGAGCGGACGGCGTTCAGGCAGCCCTCCATCTTGGGCACCATGCCGGAGGCGAGGCCCGGCAGCAGTTCCTCCAGCTCGGTGGCGTCCAGCTGGCTGATCACGTCGTCCGAGTTCGGCCAGTCCTTGTAGAGGCCCTCGACGTCGGTCAGCACGACGAGCATCTCGGCGCCGAGGGCGACCGCGAGCGCGGAGGCGGCGGTGTCGGCGTTGATGTTGTAGACGTGGCCGTCGGTGCCGCGGGCGATCGAGGAGACCACCGGGATCCGGCCGTCCGCGATCAGCGCCTTCACCGCGCCGGCCTCGACGTTGACGATGTCGCCGACCAGACCGATGTCGACCGACTCGCCGTCGACGACCGCGTAGCGCTTGACCGCGGTCATGGTGTGGGCGTCCTCGCCGGTCATGCCGACCGCGAACGGGCCGTGCTCGTTGAGCAGGCCGACCAGCTCGCGCTGCACCTGGCCGGCGAGCACCATCCGGACCACGTCCATGGTCTCCGGGGTGGTGACCCGCAGGCCGTTGGTGAACGAGGACTCCAGGCCGAGCCGGTCCAGCTGGGCGCTGATCTGCGGGCCGCCGCCGTGCACCACGACGGGGTGCAGCCCGGCGAAGCGCAGGAAGACGACGTCCGCGGCGAAGGCGGCCTTGAGCTCGTCGTCGACCATGGCGTTGCCGCCGAACTTGATGACGACGGTCTTGCCGTGGAAGCGCTCCAGCCAGGGCAGGGCCTCGATGAGCGTCATGGCCTTGGGCAACGCGGTGTTGTTCCGGGCCTGTTCGCCCTTGGGTGCGATCTTCACGGTTCTGGTCATCCCCCGGCTCGGGTGGCGGCGTTCGGACGGGTCGGCCGGCGGGCCGGCCCGCCGTCAGGTGGAGTAGGCGCTGTTCTCGTGCACGTAGTCGGCGGTGAGGTCGTTGGTCCACAGGGTGGCGGCGGCCCCGCCGGCGTTGAGGTTCGCGGTGATCACGACCTCGCGCCCGCTCATGTCGACCAGGTCCCGGTCCTCCCCCACGCTGCCGTCGCGGCACACCCAGACGCCGTTGATCGCGACGTCTAGGCGGTCCGGGTCGAAGGCGGCGTCGGTGGTGCCGATCGCGGCCAGCACCCGGCCCCAGTTCGGGTCCTCGCCGTGGATGGCGCACTTGAGCAGGTTGTTGCGGCCGATCACCCGGGCGACGCCGACGGCCTCGTCCTCGGTGGCGGCGCCGGTGACGTCGATCCGGATGTCCTTGCTCGCGCCCTCGGAGTCGCCGATCAGCTGCCGGGCGAGGTCGGCGCAGACCGTGCGCACCGCCTCGTCGAACTCGGCCGGCTCCGGGGCGGTGCCGCTGGCGCCGGAGGCGAGCAGCAGCACGGTGTCGTTGGTCGACATGCAGCCGTCGGAGTCGATCCGGTCGAAGGTGGTGCGGGTGGCGGCGCGCAGCGCGGTGTCCAGGGCGGCCGCGTCGGCGTCGGCGTCGGTGGTGAGCACGACCAGCATGGTGGCCAGGCCCGGGGCGAGCATGCCGGCGCCCTTGGCCATGCCGCCGACGGTCCAGCCGGCCGGGCTGGTGACCTGCGCGGTCTTGTGGACGGTGTCGGTGGTCTTGATGGCGATCGCGGCGGCCTCGCCGCCGGCGGCGTCCAGCGCGGCGGCGGCGGTGGCGACGCCGGGCAGCAGGATGTCCATCGGCAGCCGGACGCCGATCAGGCCGGTGGAGGCGACGGCGACCTCGCCGGCGCTCAGCTTCAGCTCCTCGGCGACCTTCTCGGCGGTGGCGTGGGTGTCCTGGAAGCCCAGCGGGCCGGTGCAGGCGTTGGCGCCACCGGAGTTGAGGACGACGGCGGAGACCGTGCCGCCCTTGAGGACCTGCTCGGACCAGAGCACGGGGGCGGCCTTGACCCGGTTGGAGGTGAAGACGCCGGCCGCGGCGAGCGAGGGGCCGTCGTTGACGACCAGGGCGAGGTCCGGGGTGCCGGAGGCCTTGATCCCGGCGGTGACGCCGGCCGCCCGGAAGCCCCGGGCCGCGGTCACGCCGATGTTCTGGTGGTCGGTCACGGTGCGACTCCGTTCACGGGAAGGCCGAGCTCCTCGGGCAGACCGAGGGCGATGTTCATGCTCTGCACCGCGCCGCCGGCGGTGCCCTTGACCAGGTTGTCGATCGCGCTGATCGCCACGATCCGCCCGGCGGCCCCGTCCAGGGCGACCTGCACCAGCGCGGTGTTGGCGCCGTAGACGCTGCTGGTCTGCGGCCACTGCCCGGCGGGGAGCAGGTGGACGAACGGCTCGTCCGCGTACGCCTCGGCGTAGGCGGCGCGCAGTTCCTCGGCGCCCACCCCCGGCCGGGCCTTCGCGGAGCAGGTGGCGAGGATGCCGCGCGGCATCGGGACCAGGGTGGGGGTGAAGGAGACGCTGACCGGCTCGCCCGCGAGCGGGGTGAGGTTCTGCGCCATCTCCGGGGTGTGCCGGTGGACGCCGCCGACGCCGTAGGCGCTGACGCTGCCCATCACCTCGCTGCCGAGCAGGTGGGTCTTGGCGGCCTTGCCGGCGCCGGAGGTGCCGGAGGCGGCGACCACCACGGCCTCGGGCTCGGCGAGGCCGGCCGCGTAGGCGGGGAACAGCGCCAGCGAGACGGCCGTCGGGTAGCAGCCGGGGACGGCGATCCGGTTGACGCCCTTGAGCGCGTCGCGGTGGCCGGGCAGTTCGGGCAGGCCGTAGGGCCAGGTGCCGGCGTGCGCCGAGCCGTAGAACTGCTCCCAGTCGGAGGCGGCCTTGAGCCGGAAGTCGGCGCCGCAGTCGACCACCAGGACGTTCTCGCCGAGCGCCTCGGCCACGGCGGCGGACTGTCCGTGCGGCAGCGCCAGGAAGACCACGTCGTGGTCGGCCAGCACCTCCGGGGTGGTGGGCTCCAGGATCCGGCCGGCCAGTGCCGGCAGGTGCGGCTGGAGCAGTCCCAGCGCGGTGCCCGCGTTGGAGCCGCCGGTCAGCGCCCCGATCTCGACCTCCGGGTGGCCGAGCAGCAGGCGCAGGACCTCGCCGCCCGCGTATCCGCTCGCGCCGGCGACGGCGACTCGCAATGCCATGGCGTTCCTCCTTTGTCGAGGCATGAATATACGCAGTACCGAACATTCATGCAAGGAGCACAGGAGAGCGAACCGAAGACCGAATCGGAAGCCGGAAGCCGGAAGCCGGACCCACCCAGGGCTTGTTAGCAATTTAGCTAATCTGCTAAACAGTCTCCCATGACCGAACCCCAAGACGACAGCGGGGTCTTCAAGGCACTCGCCGATCCGACCCGGCGCCAGATCCTGGAGGACCTGCGCGGCGGCGAACTCGCGGCCGGGCAGATCGCGGGCCGGTTCGCGATCAGCGCGCCGTCCGTCTCCCGGCACCTCGGCGTGCTCCGGACGGCCGGACTGATCACCGAACGCCGGGACGGCAACCGGATCCTCTACGCACTGGCCGAGGACCGCCTCGCGGCGTGCGTCGGCCGCTTCCTCAGCGCGGTCTGCCCCGAGCAGATCGTGCTCCGGCACACCAAGTGGCGCCCGGACACCCGGGCCGACGAGAAGGGGACCGAGGCATGACGGGCCTGAGGCAACCACGGCTGGCCAGCGTCGTCGAACGCCGGCTCCTGGTGAACTACCGGGTCGACCCCGGGGCGGCCGCCCGGCTGCTCCCCGCGCCGCTGCGCCCGCAGCTGGTGCGCGGCCACGCCGTCGCCGGCCTCTGCCTGCTGCGGCTCGGCCGGGTCCGCCCGGCCTGGGCGCCCGCCTCGCTGGGGCTGCGCAGCGAGAACGTCGCCCACCGGATCGCCGTCGAGTGGGACGGGCCCAACGGCGTCGAGACCGGCGTCTACATCCCGCGCCGCGACACCGGATCCCGGCTCAACGCCTGGGCCGGCGGCCGGGTCTTCCCCGGCGAGTACGGCCTCGCCGACTTCACGGTGGACGAGGGCGCCGACCGGCTGCGGGTCGCCTTCGCGACCCGCGACGGCGACCTCCGGGCCGAGGTCGCCGTCGAGCTCGCCGCGGAACTGCCCGCGAGCCGGCTGTTCAGCGGCCTGGCCGAGGCCTCCGCCTTCTTCCGGTGCGGCTCCCGGGGTTTCTCCGCGACCCGGGACGGCGGCCTCCGGCTGGACGGCATGGAACTGCACACCGACGCCTGGCGGCTGGAGGCCTGCCGGGTGGAGTCCGCCGCCTCGTCCTTCTTCGACGACCCGGAGCGCTTCCCGCCGGGGAGCGCCGAGCTGGACTGCGCGCTGGTCATGCGGGACGTGCCGGTGGCCTGGGACCCGCTGCCGGCCATGGCCGTCAGCGCTTGACGGCCTTCAGCACCACGAACTTCGGATTGCCCGCGACCGTCCGGCAGTTGCCGAACAGGCGGCGCAGCTTGACGTGGTAGTCGAGGTGGCGGTTGCCGACCACCCAGAGCTCGCCGCCGGGGCGCAGCGCGCGCTTGGCGCCGGTGAACATCCGCCAGGCGGTGGCGTCGGTGGTGGCCCGCTGGGAGTGGAACGGCGGGTTGTTGAGGACCAGGTCCACCGAGTCGGCCGGCACGTCCGCGTCGGCGAGCGCGTCGGCGGTGCGGAACTCCGCCCGGGCGTCCGGGCCGAGGTTGGCGCGGAAGGTCTCCTCGGCGGAGGCCACCGCCTGGTGCGACTCGTCGACGAAGAGCAGCTCGGCCCCGGGGGTGGCCAGCGCCACCGCGGTGCCGACCACGCCGTTGCCGCAGCCGAGGTCCACCACCCGGTCGCCGGGGGCGGCGGTCGGCAGGTGGGCGAGCAGGAAGCGGGTGCCGATGTCCAGGCGGTCCGCGCAGAAGGTGCCGGCGTGGTTGACGACGGTGCGGCCCGAGACCGCGCCGATGTCGCCGGGCAGGGCGTAGCGGTACGGCCACGGGTTGGGGCCGGGGTCGAGCGCCCGGTCCGGGGTGCAGAGGATCAGCCGGGCCTTGCGGACCGCGAGCGAGGTGCGGGTCGGGCCGAGGATCCGCTCGAAGAGCTTCAGGGTGGAGGTGTGGATCTCGGTGACCATGCCGGTGCCGAGGACGACCGTGTCCGGGTGGACGGCCGGGGCGAGCCGGAGCAGCTGGTCCTCCAGCAGGGCGAGGCTCCTCGGGACCCGCACCAGCAGGACGTCGATCCGCTCGGGCGGGGTGTCGCGGGTGGTCAGCAGCCGGGCGGCGGCGGGGTCGGCGCCGGCCCGGGCGAGGTTGGCGAGGGTGGCGCGCTGGGCGAGGTGCGAGTCGCTGATCTGGGTGAGCTCGGCGGGGGCCGCGGCGGCCGGCGCGGTGGCGAGCGCGGTGGTGAGCGCGCCCCAGCGGTCGCCGAGGACGGTGACGGCGCGGCCGGCCAGGGCGGTGACCCGGCCTTCGGCAGAGTCGGCCTCACCGGCCAGGTGCCGCAGCAGGTACTCGTCGGCGGCGTCCCAGGCGCGCAGCCGCTCGCGCGGGTCCTCCGGGAAGCGGGTGAGGCCGAGGGCCCCCCAGGGAGTCGGGAAAGGGGTCGGGGCGGCCGGTTCGGCGAGGGGATTCATTGTGGCCCAGGCTAACCGACCGCCGGACCGCCCGTGCCGGGCCCGGGAGGGGCGGTCCGGGCGCGGGGCGGTCGGTCGGGGCGCGGGGCGGGCGCGTGCCGGGCGCGGTGCGGGGCCGCGGCCGATACTGGAAGGGCCCGAGGGATCCCGAGGGAAGGCACGAGGCCATGGATTGGAAGCTGGAAGTGGTGGTGGTCCCGGTGGCGGACGTCGACCGGGCCAAGGTCTTCTACGAGGAGCAGGCCGGTTTCGCCGTCGACCACGACACCCGGATCCGGGACGGCCTGCGGGTGGTGCAGCTGACGCCGCCCGGCTCCGGCTGCTCGATCGTGCTGGGCACCGGCCTGACCGACGCCCCGGCCGGCTCGGTGAAGGGCCTCCAGCTCGTGGTGCCGGACATCGACCGCGCCTACAAGGAGCTGCTGGCCCGCGGCGTCGAAGTGAGCCCGGTGCAGCACTTCGAGGCCGGGGACCGGGTCGACGGCCGGGGCGAGGTGTGGAACTCCTTCGTCTTCTTCAACGACCCGGACGGCAACGGCTGGGCCGTCCAGGAAGCCCCCGGCCGCCGCTGAGCGCCGCACGGCGCGGTCCTAAGCTCGGAGGATGGTCGAGAACGAGGGAAACGTCCGGGTGGACAGCTGGATCTGGTCGGTGCGGCTGGCGAAGACGCGGTCGGCCGCCGCGGCGGCCTGCAAGGCCGGGCACGTGCGGGTGAACGGCGAACGGGCCAAGCCGGCGCAGGCGGTGAAGCCCGGCGACGAGGTCCGGGTGCGCCAGGAGGGCTGGGAGCGGGTCGTCGTGGTGCGCAAGCTCATCCGCAAGCGGGTCGGCGCCGAGGTCGCGGCCGACTGCCTGGTGGACAACAGCCCGCCGCGCCCGGCCCGGGAGTTCGTGGCCGCCCCCGGCCTGCGCGACCGCGGCGCCGGCCGCCCCACCAAGCGCGACCGCCGCGACATGGACGGCCTGCGCGGCCGCTGACCCCGGCCACCGGGGGCCGGGCGGACCGCCCGGCCCGGGCCGCCGCTCCCTCGGGCGACTGCCCGGCCGCCGCTCAGTTCTTGAAGGCGACGCCGGCGTAGGCCGAGACGTCCTGCCAGCCGGCCGGGAGGTCGGCGGTGGGGACGTGGCCGGCGACGGGGCGCCAGAGCGGGAGCTGGACCAGGCCGGGGCCGACGAACTCGAAGTCGCCGAAGAAGGGTTCGACGGCCGCGCGGGGGCGCAGCACCAGCGGCGCGCTGGCGCTGCGGTAGATGCGGGTGCCCTCGGCGGCGCTCTCGCGGGAGGCGAAGTCGGGGCTGCCGTGGGAGAGGATCAGCGCGCTGCCGGGGGCGAGCGCGTCGCGCAGGGTGCGGACGATCCGCTCGGCGCCGTCCTCGTCGCGGATGAAGTGCAGCACGGCGACCAGCATCAGGGCGACCGGCTCGCCGAGGTCGACGGCGCCGCGCAGGGCTGGGTGGTCGAGGATCGCCTCCGGCTCGCGCAGGTCCGCCTCGATGACGGAGGTGTGGCCCGCCGGGTGGCCGGAGAGCAGGGCGCGGGCGTGGGTGGCCACGATCGGGTCGTTGTCGATGTAGACGACCCGGGCGTCGGGCGCGGCCCGCTGGGCGACCTCGCTGGTGGAGCCGACGGCCGGGATGCCGGTGCCGATGTCGACGAACTGCCGGATCCCCCGGCCGGCCGCGAACTCCACGGCCCGGCCGAGGAACTCGCGGTTGGTGCGGGCCAGCAGCGGCAGCGCCGGGTAGGCGGCGATGGCGGCCTCGGCGGCCTTGCGGTCGGCCTCGAAGTTGTCCTTGCCGCCGAGGTAGTAGTCGTACATCCGGGCGGTGTGCGGCACGCCGGTGTCGAGTTCCGTCGGCGGCCGCCAGTCCTCGGCGCGCGCCCATTCCCATGCGTCCACGACGTCGGCCGTCGTGCTGGTGTCCTCGGTCATCTTCCGCCCCCTGGTGTCCGCTGCGTGTCCGCCGCGTGCTGTGCGCCGGCCCGTCCGCTGCCGGACGTCCCGGGCCCCCGTCGCGCCGTGCGGCCGTCGGGCGGCCGCCGAGCGGCCCCCACCGCACGGTGCGCCGTGATCGTAACCGACGACACGCCGCCGAAACAGCGGTAGTTCAGGTTTCCGCAGCGTCCGAACGATGCCGCGCGGGCGGCCTGGTCCCGGTCCGCGCCCGGCGCGGCCGCCGTTCGCCGCCGGGGGGCGGCGTCTCTATGCTGGCTGCCGATGACTGTCGACCGGCGCACCGTTCTGCGCACCACCGTCAAGCTGGCCGCTCTCGCCTCGGCCGGCGGGCTGCTCACCGCCTGCGGCGACACCGGCCGCCGCCGGGCCGATCCGGGGTCGTTCGCCGTGCGTCCGGGCCCGGTGGACCCGTCCGGCACCGTGGACCCGGCCTGGCCGGCCGGCGAGGGTCCCGCCTCACCCGCGCCCACCGCGTCGGCCCCGCCGTCCGACGGGCCGGTGCCGGACGGCTCGGCCGCCCGGGCCGCGGCGGCCGCCAGTGCGCCGCCCGTCCCGCCGGTGCTGCCGCCGTTGGCGGCCGGCACGCCGTTCGAGGTGGCGTACGGGCCGCGCACCGGCCGCAGTGTCGCGCTGACCTGCCACGGCAGCGGTGATCCGGCGCTGGCCACGGCGCTGCTGGAGACCGCCGAGAAGCGCGGCGTCGGCCTCACCGTGATGGTCGTCGGCAGCTGGCTGGACCAGCAGCCGCAGATGGCCCGGCGGATCCTGGACGGCGGTCACGAGCTGGGCAACCACACCCAGAACCACCAGAACATCTCGGCGATGTCCCCGGACCGGGCGCGCGACGAGATCGCCCAGTGCGCGGAGCGGCTGCAGCGGCTGACCGGCTCGATCGGCCGCTGGTTCCGCCCGTCCGCCGCCCAGTACGCGACGCCGATGGTGCGGGAGCAGGCCAGGGCGGTCGGCTACGAGCACGTGCTCGCCTTCGACGTGGACCCGCGCGACTACGCCGACCCGACCGCCGCCGAACTGCAGCGGCGGGTGCTCAACTCGGTGCGCGGCGGCTCGGTGGTCGCCCTGCACATGGGGCACCGCTGCACGGTGGACGCCCTGCCGGGCATCCTCGACGGCCTCGCCAAGGCCGGCCTCACCCCGGTGACCGCCAGCCGCCTCTGCGCCTGACCCCGGTCGTCCCGGCCCGCCCCCCCACGGCCCCACAGCCCCTCTCCGCCCGGGCCGGACGGGGGCCGTGGGGCCGTGGGGCGGCCGTGGGATGCTTCGGGCATGCGCTACATCATCATCGGGGCGGGTGCGGTGGGCGGCACGATCGGTGCCCGGCTGCACGAGGGCGGACACGAGGTGGTCCTGGTGGCGCGCGGCGCGCACCTGGGGGCACTGCGCGCGGAGGGGCTGTGGTTCGGGACGCCGCAGGGCACCCGGACGCTGCGGGTCCCGGCGGTCGGCGGGCCGACGGAGCTGGAGCTGCGGCCGGACGACGTGCTGCTGCTCGCCGTGAAGTCGCAGGACACCGCCGCCGTGCTGGCCGAGTGGGCACCGCGCCCGGTGGCGGGCGGCGGGACGGCCGGCGAGCGGCTGCCGCTGGTGTGCGCGCAGAACGGCGTGGAGAACGAGCGGCTCGCCCTGCGGCTGTTCCGCGAGGTGCTGGCGGTGTTCGTGTGGATGCCGTCCACCCATGTGGCGCCGGGCCGGGTGAGCGCCAACGGCACCCCGGTGAGCGGGATCCTGCGGCTGGGCGGGTACCCGTCCGGCAGCGGGGGCGAGCGGGCCGCCGCGATCGCCGCCGACCTCGACGGGTCGGGCTTCAGCGCGCCGATGGACGCGGACGTGGCGCGCTGGAAGTACACCAAGCTGCTCGGCAACCTCGGCAACGCCCTGGACGCGGTGGCCGGGCGGGGCCCGTACGGCCGGGGGTCGGCGGACGGCCGGCTGGAGGCGCTGTACGAGCGGGTGACCGCCGAGGGCGCGGCCGTGCTGGCGGCCGCCGGCATCCCCCACGACGATCCGGACGAGCTGGCCCGCACCTGCGGCAAGGCGCTGCGGCTGGAGCCGGTGGAGGGCGAGCAGCGGACCGGGTCCTCGTCCTGGCAGAGCCTGGCGCGCGGGACGGGTTCGATCGAGGCGGACCACCTGAACGGGGAGATCGTCCTGCTGGCGCGGCTGCACGGGGCGGCGGCGCCGCTGAACGAGGCGCTCCAGCGGCTGGCCGGGGAGTTCGCCCGGGCCGGGCGGGCGCCGGGTTCGCTGACGCCGGAGGAACGGGACTCGCTGGCGGCGCTCGCCGACCTCTGAGCGCCCCTCCCCCGCTCCGTCACGCCCGCGCGCTGTCCCGCCCCGCACGCCCGCACCCGCACGCCCGCGCCCGGACACCCCGCACCCGGTCAGCCCATCGGGTCGTCCGGCCCGTAGGCGCGCAGCCGCAGCGTCCGGGCGTCCGCCGCGCGGATCTCCTCCGCGCGGCGGACGAGCTCCTCCAGGTTGTCCCGCCCGGCGTGGATGAACCGGCCGTGCAGCGCGTCGAAGCGCCCGCGCGCGGCGTCCACGGTGACGGCGACCATGTACGGGACGGAGCCCCAGGCCTTCATGTCCTGGAACATCGGCATCCCGGCGGTCATGTCGGTGGCGACGGCGCCGGGGCTGATGTCGAGGACGACGATGCCGTGCTCGGCGAGCGGGTCGGCGAGGTTGTCGGAGAGCCGGAGCAGCGCGGCCTTGGAGGTGGCGTACGCGGTGTACCGGCTCTCGGGGCGCAGCGCGAAGCCGGAGTTGAGGTTGACGACGCGGCCGCGGCGGCGCTCGACCATGCCGGGCAGGACGCAGCGCAGCAGGTTGTAGGGGCCGCGCAGGTTGACCTCGACGACCTGCCACCACTGGTTGACGTCGGTCTCCCAGAGCGGGGCCTCGACCGGGTCGGTCCGGCCGGCGTTGTTGACCAGCAGGTCGATCGGGCCGAGGTCGCGTTCGACGAGGCGGACGGCCTCGCGGACCGAGCCGGGGCGGGTGACGTCGGCGGTGACGGCGACACCGCGCGAGCCGTGCCGGACGCATTCCTTGAGGGTGTCGGTGAGGGTCTCGTGGGTGCGGCCGACCAGGCCGACGGCCATGCCCTCGGCGGCGAGGCCGATGGCGATCTCCCGGCCGATGCCGCGGCCGGCGCCGGTCACCAGGGCGACCTGTCCCATGAGCGATCCCGTCGGCATGCCCCTGCTCCTTCGCGTCTCCCCGGCCACCCGCTGTCCGGCCCGCATTCTGTCCCCCGGCGGGCGGGGGCGGTGCCCGGGGCGCCGTACGACGCGGACGGGCCCACCCGTTCGGCGCAGGCCCGGGGCGGCGGCGGGGCGGCGGCGGGGCGGGGGCGGGGCGGGAACGCGCAGGGAGGGACCGGGGACCGGCGGGGCGACGCGGTCGGGACGACCTGGGGGCGGGGACCGGCCGTTCCGCCCGGGGAGGGGATGACCTACTCGCCGGTAGGGAGTAGTAACGTCGTCGGGACGGTGCACCGGTCCGCACATACCGGTGCCCCCGAACCGCCGAACAGCAGCTGCTGGGCCACTGTCGCTGGGCGACCCCCGGCACCACCGAAGGGCAACTGAGTGAGTGACATCGCGCGCGTCGGAGTGATCGGCTGCGGCCTGATGGGGTCGGGCATCGCGGAGGTGTTCGCCCGGGCGGGGCTGGACGTCCTGGTCGCCGAGGCCAGTGGGGAGGCGCTGGAGTTCGGGCGCACCCGGCTGACCAACTCACTGGAGACGGCCGTGAAGCGCGGCAAGCTGACGGAGGAGGAGAAGGACGAGGCGCTCGCCCGGCTGTCCTTCACCGTCGACCTGGCGGACTTCGCCGACCGCGACCTGGTG
Source organism: Kitasatospora sp. MBT66 (assembly GCF_000710405.2). Classification (NCBI taxonomy): domain Bacteria; kingdom Bacillati; phylum Actinomycetota; class Actinomycetes; order Kitasatosporales; family Streptomycetaceae; genus Kitasatospora; species Kitasatospora sp. MBT66. Next base: position 195,603 of record NZ_JAIY01000010.1, read on the forward strand.
GTCGAGGCGGTCGCCGAGCGCGAGGACATCAAGGTGAAGATCTTCGAGACGCTGGACCGCGTCGTCGAGCGGCGGGACGCGATCCTCGCCTCCAACACCTCCTCGATCCCGATCGTGAAGCTGGCCGCCGCCACCTCCCGTCCCGAGCAGGTGATCGGCCTGCACTTCTTCAACCCGGCGCCGGTGCAGAAGCTGGTCGAGGTGATCCCGACCCTGACCACCTCCTCGGCGACCACCGACCGCGCCGAGACCTTCGCCGTCGAGGTGCTGCACAAGGCCCCGATCCGCGCCCGGGACCGGGCCGGCTTCGTGGTCAACGCGCTGCTGGTGCCGTACCTGCTGTCGGCGGTGCGGATGTTCGAGACCGGTGTGGCCACCGCCTCCGACATCGACAAGGGCATGGAGGCCGGCTGCGCCCACCCGATGGGCCCGCTGCGGCTGTGCGACCTGATCGGCCTGGACACCATCGTCTCCATCGCCGAGTCGATGTACGACGAGTACAAGGAGCCGCTGTACGCCGCTCCGCCGCTGCTGTCCCGGATGGTCGACGCGGGCCTGCTGGGCCGCAAGTCCGGCCGGGGCTTCTACGACTACACCGCGACCGCCTGACGGTCCGCCGGCAGCGGACGTGACGGGGCCCGGGAGCGGTATCCAGCTCCCGGGCCCCTGATGTGCCACCCAATTGCTCTGCACCGGCACGTTTAAGGGTGTGGGTCAGTCTCACAACGTTGCTCTGCCATTGAAGCTACCGCGCCACGGAGAGGCGCAGACGGGAGTCGAACCCGCAACCCACGCTGTAGCACACACCCGGTCGATCCGGCACTCGGCGGCGAATGCTGAGTCTTGAGCGAGAGTCTGAGTCTTACGGGGCGCCTCTGCCATTTGGGCCACTCCGGCAGGTGGTGCCGGAGGAGGGAATCGAACCCCCACCATTTCCCCGGTATCAGCTTCAACCTCAGTATCAGCTTGCGCTCTTCGCGCCACCCCCGGTCTCACCCGGGGGCGATCATGGGGCTACCCGAACAGGTAGCCGAACACCGCGTCGCCCACCCTGCGGTCGTCGACCTCGGCCCCGTTGGCCTCCTCGCGGGCGAACTGCACGGCCTGCTGGAGCTTCTCGACCCGCTCGACGAGCTCGTTGACCCGCCGGGCCGGGAGCGCCCCGGAGAACTTCACCGTCGTCCAGTAGCCGATCGCGATGTCCTCGTAGTACACCTCGACCTGGGCCGGGTGCTTCTCGGTCGCCTCGGCCTTGACGTGGTTGCGCGGCACCTTCCTGGTCCGGTTGGTGCGCACCGCCTCGGTCTTCCAGGAGTCCGTGGACGGGTCGTGGCTCCAGGCCTCGGCGGCGTCCAGCACGGGCAGCTTGCGGACGAAGGTCCGCAGGTCGGTGAGCTGCTTCTCCAGGAAGAGCAGGTAGGTGACCGGCGCGTCGGCGACGAGGGTGCGGCCGTCCACCACCACGTCCGCGCGGGCGGTGGTGTTCGCCCAGTCCTTGGTCGCGACCACGTCGAACAGCCTGGTCAGGGTGGTGGCCGTGGCCCGCAGCACGTCCTCGGCCTTGATCTGGACCCGGGTGGACTCCGGCGGGAGCTGCTCCCCCTCCTCGTCCTTGGGCTGGTAGGTACGGGAGATGCCGGCCAGCAGCGGGGGCTTCTGCAAGTCCTGGTGGGACTGCGTCAGCTCCTGGAAGGACTTCGACTTGACGCCCTTTTCGACGGCGATGATCTGGTTCAGCTTTGCCACGTCGGGGACGCTACCAGCGCACGCGTTCGACCGTCATCCGAATTACGGGGCACCGCACGTCCGTTCCGGGCACGCCCGCGGCGGGAGGCCCGGCCGCCGCCGCGCCTCCCGCCCGCCACCCGGCGGTCCGTCAGCTGTTGATGGCGTAGCTGTCCCCGTAGACCTTCCACTTCAGCGGCGGGTTGAGGTCGAAGTTCTTGGCGTTGAGGAACACCGTCTGCTCGGTGTCGACCCGGCTGGTGTCGGAGTGGGCCTCCTCCTTCAGCATCACGGTCTTGCGGGCCGCCAGGAAGGCCTTGAGGTAGGCGGCCTCGTCGCCGCCCTGGGCGGGGGTCTTGGCCTTCTTCATCGCGGCCTTGCGGATGCCGCCGAAGCTGTCCGAGCTGTCGCCGGGGCCGTGCATGACGATCGCGTCGTAGTAGGCGAACTGGCCGAGCGCGCGCAGGCCGTCGGCCTTGGCCTGGTTGACCGCGGGGTTGAAGTAGACGCGGTCGCGCTCGTCGTTCTGGGCCTGCTGGAAGACGCTGTCCTTGGCGGCGGTGGCCCAGTCCTTCTCGAAGGCGGAGCCGAGGCCGGCGTGCGACTCGGTGCCGTTGACCTTGCGCAGCGCCGGGAGGTACTTGGCGAGGATGTTGCCCGGCTTGAGGTCGGTGTAGTGCTCGACCAGGTCGAGCATGTCGCCGGTGCCGGAACAGAAGCCGATGATGCCGGCGGTGTAGCCGCGGCCGTCCTTGATGTCCTCGATGTACTTGTACTGGGACTTCCAGTCGAGGGAGGAGTTCTCGGCGCTGGACACCAGCTGCATGGCGATGTCCTTCTTGTGCGGGTCGTCCAGGCCGACGGCCGCGAGCCGGGTGGCGCTCGCGGGGGCCGGGGCGGCGTGGACGGTGCCGGCGGCCGCGACACTGGCCGGGACGGCGACCAGCAGGGCGGCGAGGGCGAGCCGGGCGGTGGGGTGCTTGAGTCGCATGGGGCGCTCCGTTTCCCTGGTCCGGGGCATGGGGGTCTCCGGACCCATGAGGAGAGTTAGGAAAGTTTCCTAACTAGATTGAAGCGTTCACGCCCACCACCGCGCAAGGCCCTGACGCCATCTTTGCGGGCCCGGTCATGCGAAAGGCCCCGACCGGAACTCCGGTCGGGGCCCTCGTACCGCTGGGCGGACTGTCCGTCAGGCGCCGCGCAGCACCGCGCCGGTGCGGGCGACGGCCTCGGCGACGGCCGCCTCGCGGGCGGCGCTCGCCTCGTCGGCGGTCAGCGTCCGGTCCGCGGCGCGGAACCGCAGCGCGTACGCCAGCGACTTGCGGCCCTCGCCGACCTGCTCGCCGGTGAAGACGTCGAACAGTCGGATCGCCTCCAGCAGCTCGCCGGCCCCGGCCCGCAGCGCGGCCTCGACCTCGGCGGCCGGCACGGCCGCGTCGACGATCAGCGCGACGTCCTGGGTGGCCACCGGGAACCCGGAGACCGGCGGGCCGTCGACCCGCACGGCGCCGTCGGCGGACAGCAGGTCCAGGTCGAGCTCCATCGCGGCGGTGCGCTCGGGCAGGCCCAGCGCCTTGACGGCGCGCGGGTGCAGCTCACCGGCGTGGCCGACCACCCGGTCGGTGCCCGCCACGACCAGCTCGGCGCAGCGGCCCGGGTGCCAGGGCAGCAGCTGGCCCCGGCGCACGTCCAGCTCGACACCGGCGGCCCGGGCCACCGCGCGGGCGGCCTCGATCGCGTCGGCCCAGCCGGCCGCGGAGCCCTTGCCCCACCAGCCGGACGGCAGCCGCTCGCCGGCCAGCGCCACCGCGACCCGGCGCGGCTGGTGCGGCAGCGCGGCGTCCAGCGCGGCCAGCTCCTCGGCGCTGGGACGGCGGTCGACGGCCGGGCGCGGGGCGACCGACAGCTCGTCCTTCGGCAGGAACACCGTCCCCGTCTCGAAGATCGCCAGATCGGTGTTGCCGCGGCCGATGTTGCGGCGCAGCGCCCCGAGCAGGCCCGGCAGCAGCGTGGTGCGCAGCCCCGGCTCCTCGTCGTTGAGCGGGTTGACCAGCGTCACCGTCCGGCGGCGGCGGTCGTCCGGCTCCAGGCCGAGCGCGTCGAAGGACGCCTCGCCGACGAACGGGTAGTTGTTGACCTCGACGAAGCCGGCGCCGGCCAGCGCCACGCCCACCCGGCGGTGCGTCCGCTGGGCCTCGGTCAGGCCCTTGCCCGGCGGGACGGTGGGCATCCGGGCGGGGACGTTGTCGTACCCCTCCAGTCGGATGACCTCCTCCGCGAGGTCGTACGGGTCGGTGAGGTCGGGGCGCCAGGTCGGCGGGGTGACCTCCAGGACGTCGGCGCCGGAGACCGAGCAGCCGATCTCCTGGAGGCGCCGGGTGACGGTCTCGCGGCCGTACCCGGTGCCGGCGACCCGGTCGGGCAGGTCGGCGGCGATGGTGATGGTGCGCACCGGGTGCGGGGCGGCGATGTCGGTGACACCGGCCTCGGCGGTGCCGCCGGCGATCAGCACCAGCAGGTCGACGGCGCGCTGCGCGGCGGCGCGGGCGGCCTCCGGGTCGACGCCGCGCTCGAAGCGCTTGGACGCCTCGGAGGGCAGCTTGTGCCGCTTGGCACCGCGGGCGATGGCGACCGGGTCGAAGTGCGCCGCCTCGATGATCACCTCGGTGGTGCCCGGGCCGGCGGCCGGGTCGAGGATCTCGGTGGAGGCGCCGCCCATGACACCGGCCAGGCCGATCGGGCCGCTGTTGTCGCAGATCAGCAGGTCCTCGGCGGACAGCGTGCGCTTGACGCCGTCGAGGGTGGTCAGGCTCTCGCCCGGCTCGGCCCGGCGGACCGTGATCGGGCCGTCCACGCGCTGCTTGTCGTAGGCGTGCAGCGGCTGCCCGACCTCCAGCATCACGTAGTTGGTGATGTCGACGGCGAGCGAGATCGGGCGGATACCCGCCTTCTGCAGCCGGCGCTGGAGCCAGATCGGGGACTTGGCGGCCGGGTCGATGCCGACCACGGTGCGGGCCACGAAGCGGTCGCAGCCGGCCGGGTCGTTGACCTTCACCAGGTAGCCGAAGGAGTTCGCCGGCGGCACGTCGAGCAGCGCCGGGTCGGCCAGCGGCAGCCCGTACGCGGCGGCGGCCTCGCGGGCGACGCCGCGCATGGACAGGCAGTAGCCGCGGTCCGGGGTGACGGCGATGTCGAGCACCTCGTCGACCAGCTGGAGCAGCTCGATCGCGTCGGTGCCGGGCTCGTACTCGGGCGGCAGCACGATGATGCCGTCGTGGTCGTCGCCCATGCCCAGCTCGCGGGCGGAGCAGATCATGCCGGCCGAGGTGTGGCCGTAGGTCTGGCGGGCGGCGATCGGGAACGGACCGGGCAGCACGGCGCCCGGGAGGACCACGACGACCTTGTCGCCGACGGCGAAGTTGGTCGCGCCGCAGACGATCTCCTGCGGGTCGCCGGTGCCGTTGGCCTCGCCGACGTTGACCCAGCAGTGCCGGATCGGCTTCTTGAAGCCGGTCAGCTCCTCGATGGAGAGCACCTCGCCGACCACCAGCGGGCCCTTGAGGTCGCCGCCGATCTGCTCGACGGTCTCGACCTCCAGGCCGGCCCGGACCAGGCGCTCGGCCACGTCGCGGCCGGTCTCGCCGGCCGGCAGGTCGACGTACTCGCGCAGCCAGGAAAGCGGGACGCGCATCAGATCTCCATCCCGAACGGGAGGGTGAAGCGCACGTCACCCTCGACCATGTCGCGCATGTCGGCGACGTTGTGACGGTTCATCAGGATCCGCTCCAGGCCCAGGCCGAACGCGAACCCGCTGTAGCGGTCGGGGTCGACACCGCAGGCGACCAGCACCCGCGGGTTGACGACGCCGCAGCCGCCGAGCTCGATCCAGCCCTCGGAGCCGCAGGTGCGGCAGGGCCGGTCCGGGTTGCCGACCGACTCGCCGCGGCACACGAAGCACTGCAGGTCGATCTCGGCACTCGGCTCGGTGAACGGGAAGTACGAGGGCCGCCAGCGCAGTTCCAGGCCGTCGCCGATCAGGGTCGAGACCAGCTGCTCGATGGTGCCCTTGAGGTCGGCGAAGGTGATGCCCTCGTCCACGGCCAGGCCCTCGACCTGCCGGAAGACCGGGGTGTGGGTGGCGTCCAGCTCGTCGGTGCGGTAGACCCGGCCGGGGCAGACCACGTAGACGGGGGGCTCGCGGTCGAGCAGGGTGCGGGCCTGGACCGGGGAGGTCTGGGTGCGCAGCACCACGCCGGAGTCGGCGGAGCCGTCCGGGGCCCGGACGAAGAAGGTGTCCTGCATGGAGCGGGCCGGGTGGTCCGGGCCCAGGTTGAGGGCGTCGAAGTTCAGCCACTCGGCCTCGACCTCGGGGCCCTCGGCGACCTGGTAGCCCATCGCGACGAAGGTGTCCTCGATGCGCTCGGCCAGCGTGGTCAGCGGGTGGCGGGCGCCGCGCGGGGTGCGGTCGTAGGGCAGGGTGACGTCCACCGCCTCCTCGACCAGCACCCGGGCGTCGCGCTCGGCCTCCAGTTCGCCCTGCCGCTTGGCGAGGGCCTGGTTGACGGCGCCCCGGGCCTGGCCGATCAGCTTGCCGGCGGCGGCCTTGGCGTGCGGGGGCAGGGCGCCGATCTCGCGGTTGGCGAGGGAGAGCGCGGAGCGGTCGCCGGTGTGGGCGACCTTGGCCTGCTTCAGCTCGTCGAGGCTGGTGGCGGCGGCGAACGCGGCGAGCGCCTCGTCCCGGGCCGCCTCCACCACCTCGGGCTTGAGGGCCTCGACCTCGACCGGGTCGTACGACTTGTTGGGTGCCGACATCTCTATCTTCCCGTGCTCCTGCTCGTCCGTGCTCAGGTAAGGGGGCTCGTGCGCCCTCCGGGCCCGCCGACGGGCAGGAGGGGGCCACCGCGTCACGCCCGGCGTGGCCGGGGCACGGGCAGCCGGTCTCCGAACGGGGGAGGTGGGATGTCCGCGGCACAACCGCGCAGGGCGTTCCACAACGCCAAAGGTCGAGTGTAGTCGCAGCGCGTAGCGCGACCGCCGTCAAGCCCGCCCGTGGACCGACCGCGCCCTGCGGGGCAGGGCGCCGGTGCTCGTTCAGAGCATGAAGTCGGGGATCCCGGCGGGCAGGACGAATCGGAACCGGGCGCCGCCGCCGGGTGCGCGGTCCACCCGGATCGAGCCGCCGTGGGCCTCGACGATGCCCTTGACGATGTAGAGGCCGAGGCCGGTGCCGCCGCGCCTGGAGCCGCGCCAGAAGCGGGTGAAGACGCGTGGGACCGCCTCTTCGGGGATGCCGCTTCCTTCGTCGCTCACGGTGACCGCTGTGCCTTCCACGATGCGGGGCGGGGTGCCGGGGCGCTCCCAGACGGGGGCCTCGACGACCTCCTTGGCCGGTGCCACCTCGATGGTGACAGTCCCCTCGCCGTGGCGCACCGCATTTTCCAGCAGGTTGGCGAGCACCTGGTCGACCTTGTCCGGGTCCGCCCACAGCACCGTCAGCGGCTCGCCGATCCGGATGTCGAAGCGGTCCTCGGGGATGCCGGTGGCGACCTTGCGCTCGACGTGGCGGCGGACGGCGGCGCCCAGGTCGACCACCTGCTTGCGCAGCTCCAGCCGGCCCGCGTCGATCCGGGAGATGTCGAGCAGCTCGGCGATCAACCGGGTGACCCGGTCGGCGTCCGCGTCCACGGTCTCCAGCATCAGCCGCTTCTGCCCGTCGGTGAACCGCTCCCACTTGGCGAGCAGGGTCGCCGTGAAGCCCTTGACACTGGTGAGCGGCGAGCGCAGCTCGTGGGCGACGGTGGCGATCAGTTCGGCGTGGCTGCGCTCGGTGCGGCGGCGGGCCTCGGTGCCGCGCAGGGCGATCACCAGCTTCTCCACCGGCCCCTTGGGGCGGGACCGCACGTAGCGGGCGGAGACCAGTACCTCGCGGCCGCCGGGCAGCAGCAGATTGCGCTCCGGCTGGCTGGTGCGGACGGCGAGGCCGCCGTACGGGTCGGTCAGCTGCCACCAGCGGCGGCCGTCGAGGTCCTCCAGCGGGAGGACGTCCTCCAGTCCGCTGCCGAGGGCGGCCCCCGGTTGGACGCCGGTCAGCCGGGCGGCGGCGCGGTTGAAGCAGACCACCCGGCCCAACGCGTCGGCGACCACCAGGCCGTCCGGCAGGTCGTCCGGGTCGAGCTCTGGCCCGCTGCCGACCATGGGTGTCCTCCCCGATTACCCACCGTGTCTTTCCCCCCACCGAGGCAGACCCTAGCGCCTCCCAGCCTCGGGTAATAGGGCCCACGACGAGTTCCCGGCGCGCCCGGGCGGCCCCGTTCCCGGGCTGTCGCCGGGGGACCGGCCCCGGGACGGCCGGGCGTGGCGCGCAGCCAGGCCGGGCGGGGGTGCCGCCGGCGGCCGCTACCGGGCGGCCGCGCGGCACCCGCCGGGCGAGCGCTGGGCGCGGGCCGAGGCGTACAGGCAGACCGCGGCGGCGGTGGCCAGGTTGAGGCTCTCGGCGTGCCCGTGGATCGGCACGCGCACGACCTCGTCGGTGAGCGCGCGGGTCTCCTCCGGGAGCCCCCACGCCTCGTTGCCGAACACCCACGCGCCGGGCGCGCCCAGGGTGCCCTCGTCGAGCTCCTGGTCGAGGTCGCGCTCCCCCGCGCCGTCGGCGGCGAGCACCCGCACGCCGGCCTCGCGCAGCCGGCCGATCGCCTCCTCGACCGGCACGCCGACGGCGACCGGGAGGTGGAACAGGCTGCCGACCGAGGCCCGCACGGCCTTCGGGTTGTAGAGGTCCACGGAGGCGTCGGTGAGCACCACGGCGTCGGCCCCGGCCGCGTCGGCGGTGCGCAGCACGGTGCCGGCGTTCCCGGGGTCGCGGACGTGGGCGAGCACGGCGACCAGCTTCGGCCGGGCGGCCAGCACCTCGGCGAACGGGGTGTCGATGAAGCGGCAGAGGGCGACGATGCCCTGCGGGGTGACGGTGTCGCAGATCCCGGCGATCACCTCGTCCGTGGCGGTGAGCACCGGCAGCCCCTCGGCCAGCGCGGACTCGACGATCCCGGCGTGCCGTTCGGCGGCCTCGACCGTGGCGTACACCTCGACGACGACGTGCTCGCCCGAGCCCGGCAGCCGCCCGTACGCGACGGCCTCGCGCACGGCCTGCGGGCCCTCGGCGAGGAAGCGGCGCTCCTTGCCGCGCTGGCTGCGCTTGGCGAGCCTCCGGGCGGCGATGACGCGCGGCGAGCGCAGGGAGGTGAGCAGGGGCGTGTCGGTGCTCGGCATGGTCTCGTCTCTGTACTGGCGTCTGTGCGGTGACGCTGCGCGGTAACGCAAAACCGGACCCGCAGGATCGAGCCTGCGGGTCCGGTCAGCTCAACACAACTGATCCGAGGATCAGGCGGCGTCGGCGGCGGCCTTCGGGGCGTTGACGTCGGCCGGCAGCGCCTTCTGGGCGACCTCGACGAGCGCGGCGAACGCACCCGGGTCGTTGACGGCCAGGTCGGCCAGCATCTTGCGGTCGATCTCGACGCTGGCGGCCTTCAGGCCCTGCACGAAGCGGTTGTAGGTGATGCCGTTGGCACGGGCCGCAGCGTTGATGCGCTGGATCCACAGCTGACGGAAGTCGCCCTTGCGCTTCTTGCGGTCGTTGAAGTTGTAGACCAGCGAGTGGGTGACCTGCTCCTTGGCCTTGCGGTACAGGCGCGAGCGCTGGCCGCGGTAGCCGCTGGCGCGCTCCAGGATGACCCGGCGCTTCTTGTGGGCGTTCACTGCCCGCTTGACGCGTGCCACTTGATTACTCCTTGGGTTGGACCACGGACTACTTCACGTGGTCCGTCATTCGAATGGGTCGGGAAGGATCAGCTGCCCCGCACACGGCTGGCGCCGGGCGGGAGGGCGATCACTTGCCGAGAAGCTTCTTGATCTTCTTGGCGTCGGCGGGGGCCAGCTCGACCGTCCCGGCCAGCTTGCGGGTCAGCGTCGAGGGCTTGTGCTCCAGGAGGTGGCGGCGGCCGGCGCGCTCGCGCAGCACCTTGCCAGAGCCACTGATCTTGAAGCGCTTGCTGGCGCCACTGTGCGTCTTCTGCTTCGGCATGTCGCCGTATCTCCTCGTCGGTCCGTCCACGCCCGCGCGGTGTGCGCCGCGCGGGCGTGAAGGATGGATCTGCGGTGACCGGGCGGATGCCCTGTCACCCTGGTGGCCGGTCTCCCGGGCCGCTCTGACCGGGGAAGGTCAGGCGCCCTGGGAGGCCTCGGCCGGCTGCTCGACCGGAGCGGCGGCCTCGGGGGCCTCCGTCTCGGCGGCGGCGTCCTGGGCCTCGGCGAGGTCCTCCGTGAGGTCCTCGGCGACGTCCTCGGACTCCAGGAGCTCGTCCTGGGCCTCGAGGAGATCCTCGGAGTCCGAGGCGGCGTCGGAACCGGGGGTCCGGCCCTGACGCTCGGCCTTGCGGGCGTCAGCGAGGGCGCGGGCCTCGGCCATCGCCTCGGTCTTCTTCTTGTGCGGGCCGAGGACCATGATCATGTTTCGGCCGTCCTGCTTGGGCGACGACTCGACGAAGCCCAGGTCCTGGACGTCGTCGGCGAGCCGCTGGAGCAGACGGAAGCCCAGCTCGGGGCGGGACTGCTCACGACCACGGAACATGATCGTGATCTTGACCTTGTCGCCCTGCTTGAGGAACCGAACGACGTGACCCTTCTTGGTGTCATAGTCGTGCGGATCGATCTTCGGCCGGAGCTTCATCTCCTTGATGACCGTGTGCGCCTGGTTCTTGCGCGCCTCACGGGCCTTCATGGCCGACTCGTACTTGAACTTGCCGTAGTCCATGAGCTTGCACACCGGCGGCCGGGCGGTCGCCGCGACCTCGACCAGGTCGAGGTCGTACTCCTGCGCGAGCTCCAGCGCCTTGGCAAGCGGCACGATGCCGACCTGCTCGCCGCTGGGACCGACGAGTCGCACCTCGGGGACGCGAATCCGGTCGTTGATGCGGGGCTCGGTGCTGATGGGGCCTCCTCGGTTGCACCTTCTGCGATGCGGCCGTCGGGCGGCGGTCGCACGTAGTGGACTCGACCACTGGGCGGGGCTTCATTCGTGCTGCGCTGTGGATCCCTACGCCCACACCGCGACACGAAAAAAGCCCCGCTCGGTACAAGCGGGGCTCCACACAACCGGGGGCGGCACCCGGTGAGGGGTGCTGCGGCGACTGTCGGCGCTGGGCGCCCGTCGCGGACCGGACCCGTCGACCGCGAGGCCGCTCGGGTGGGAGACTTTCGCGGTTGCCCTCTCGGGCCTCCTGGGTGGAGCCTCCTCTTGCTGGCCGGGGTTCCCTGGGGATTCCTGGCCGGTCAGTCTCGAAGCATACAGCGCCGGGGGGTCGAACGCCATTCCGCCCCGGCCCGGCCCGGCTTGTACGCTCCCTCTGTACGGACACCGGCACGACGGAACGAGCCCCCCTTGAGCAGCGAGCCCATCCAGAACCCCGCCGCGGACGACGAGGCGATCGGCTTCGACGACCTCACCCGGGACATCGCCGAGGTCCCGGCCGTCGAGGTGATCACCACCGTCGCGGTGCACCTGATGAGCGCCGCGGCCGTCAAGTGCGGTCTCGCCGAGGGCGGCGACAAGGACAAGGACCTCGACGAGGCCCGCAAGCTCATCACCGCGCTGGCCGGGCTGGTCACCGCCGGCGCCCCGGAGATCAGCAACTTCCACGCGGCGCCGCTGCGGGACGGCCTGCGCTCGCTGCAGCTGGCCTTCCGCGAGGCCTCGATCGTCCCGGACGCCCCGGGCTCGGGCCCGGGCGAGAAGTTCACCGGGCCGGTCTACTCCTGAGCCGACGGCGCACGGCGGAGGGGCACCTACTCACGTGAGCAGGTGCCCCTCCGTCCGTCGTCAGCGCCGGTAGAGCGGTTCGCCGGGCAGCCCCGCGCCCGCCGGGAGGACCGCCAGGTCCAGCCCCAGGTCCAGCCGCACCCGCAGCACCGGGTCGGTGGCGACCGCCCGGCCCACCCGCTGCGCGGCCTCCTGCATCCCGGCCCGGTCCAGCGCCGGGTCCAGGACCACCGCCAGCACGCCGTCCGAGTCCTCGGCCGCCGCCAGCACCCCGGCGACCACCTGCGGCTCGGCGGCCAGCAACGCCCGCACCGCCTCCCGCACCTCCGGGTCGGCGGCCGGCGCCAGGTACGGCCGGTTCTCCGCCAGCGCGCGCAGCCGGGCCCCGGACAGCAGGAACGGCACCGGCCCGGCCGGGTCCAGCAGCAGGGTGTCCGCGCGCTCGGAGAAGGCGACCATGGCGGCCTGGGGCGCGGCCACCGGCGCCGGGCGGGCGTCGGCCCGCCAGCGGGCCAGCGACTCCAGCGAGGTGAAGGCCGGCAGGGCGCGCCGGCCGTCGGCGGCCTCGACCAGCGGGACGGCCATGTCGCTGCTCTTGTCGTGCTTGTGCCCGTGCTCGTCCACCTCGACCTCGCCGAGGATCGCCACGATCGGCACCATCAGCCGGGTCGGCGCCAGCGCCGCCAGCACCTGCGGCTCGGCGGCGGGGTCCTGCGCCCAGCGGGCGAGCGCGGCGGTCAGCGCCGGGTCCGCGGTGCCGTCGTCGCCGGAGAAGCCGGGGTCGGGGATGCTCTTGCCGACGAAGGCCGGGTTCGGGAAGTCGTTGCGGTCCACCCGGCCGACCCTATGCCACCGTGCGGCCGCCCCGCGCGGACCGAAGGTCCCGGCCGGGCTCCCGGTCCGGCGCGCCCGTCCGAAGGTCCCCCGTCCAACCCCTACCCGCGGGTAGCGCGGGTGTGGCACGCTGCGCCCATGGCCACGCCCGAAGCCGCTGCCCGCACCGCGTCCGCCCGACCGCCCGCCGCGCTCGACCACCGGGCGCACAACCCGGCCGCCGACCGCGCCCGGTACGACCGGGCCACCGCCCATCTGGACGGCCCGGTGGCCGTCGTCGACCTGGCGGCCTTCGACGCCAACGCCGCCGACCTGGTGCGCCGGGCCGGGGGCAAGCCGGTCCGGGTGGCCAGCAAGTCGGTGCGCTGCCGCGCCCTGCTGGAGCGGGTACTGGCCGTGGAGGGCTTCGCCGGGGTGATGGGCTTCACCCTCGCCGAGTCGCTCTGGCTGGCCCGCACCGGCCTGCGCGACATCCTGCTCGCCTACCCCTCCAGCGACCGCGCCGGCTTCGCCGAGCTGACCGCCGACCCGGAGCTGGCCGCCGCCGTCACCGTGGTCCTGGACGACCCGGCCCAGCTGGACCTGGTCGACGCGGCCCGGGCCGGCTCCGCCGAGGTGCGGGTCTGCCTGGAGCTGGACACCGCGCTGCACCTGCTCGGCGGCCGGGTCCGGGTCGGCGCCCGCCGCTCGCCGCTGCGCACCCCCGGGGACGTGGCCGCCTTCGCCGAACTGGTGCAGCGCCGCCGGGGCTTCCGGGTGGTCGGGCTGATGGCCTACGAGGGGCACGTCGCCGGCGTGGGCGACGCGGTGCCCGGGCGGCCGGTGCGCTCCGGCCTGATCCGGCTGATGCAGGCCCGGGCCCGGGCCGAGCTGGCCGAGCGGCGGGCGGCGACGGTCCGGCTGGTGCGCCAGGTGGCCGAGCTGGAGTTCGTCAACGGCGGCGGCACCGGCAGCGTCGAGTCGACGGTGGCCGAGCGCGCGGTGACCGAGGTGGCGGCCGGCTCCGGGCTGTACCAGCCGCGGCTGTTCGACAACTACCGCTCGTTCCGGGGCCGGCCGGCCGCCCTGTTCGGCCAGCCGGTGGTCCGCCGGCCCGGGCTCGGCGTGGTGACGGTGCTGGGCGGCGGCTACCCGGCGTCCGGCGCGGCCGGTCCGGACCGCTCCCCCGTGCCGTACCTGCCGGCCGGGCTGCGCTACGACCCGATGGAGGGGGCCGGCGAGGTGCAGACGCCGCTGCTCGGCGCGGCCGCGGACGACCTGCTGATCGGCGACCGGGTCTGGTTCCGGCACGCCAAGGCGGGAGAACTCTGCGAGCGCTTCCCGGAGTTGCACCTGGTGGAGGGTGACCGGGTGGTGCGCACCGTGCCCACCTACCGGGGCGAGGGGCACACCTTCCTCTGAGCCGCGCGGCCCGCGCCGTTCCGCCCCCTCCGGACCCCGGTTCCACTACCGTGGACGGGGATCGCACCGACGGAGGGGGAGGCCGTGGAGGCCGAGATCGCGCAGCTGGTGACGACGGGGGCCACGACGGTGGTCGGGCTGATGGCCACCGAGGCGTGGACGCAGGCCCGTTCGCGCCTGGCCGCGCTCTTCGGGCGGGGCCGGGACACCGAGGAGGTGTCGGCCGAGCTGGAGGAGATCAGGGTCGAGGTGGTCCGGGCGGACGGCGACGCCGAACTGGTCGGCGACCAGGCCGCCGAGCTGCGCAACCGGCTCCGCCGGCTGCTGCGGCAGGACCCGCAGGCGGTGGACCGGCTCCGAGCCGTCCTGGAGGAGTTCGCACCGCGGGCGCCGCAGCCGGGCAGCACCGTGTACAACCACACGGTCAACCACGGGACGATCACCGAGTCCGTGATCCAGGCCGGCCGGATCACCACGTACAACAACTACCAGTCCCCGCCCCCGAAGGACTGAACCCCGGCGCGGGAGCCCCGGCCGAACCTTGGCCGGACCTTGGCCGGACCTTAAGAGGGCCCGATGGGATGCCTAACTACGGCGCCCCGTCGGGCCTTTGTGCTGCTCGACGGGCTACATTCCGTCAAAAAGTGGCCCACAGCGCGCTATTGCCAGCTGGTCTAGTCCAATCATACGCTCAGCCCAGGGACCGGACCGCCGGGTCGACCGGCCCCTCGGGCAGACGTGCCCGGCACTCCCCCACAACCTCGGCCCGGTACACGGTCAAGGAGTCCCCACCCCATGTCCATGAAGCGCACCGCCCTGTCCGTCGGCGTCATCGGCGCCGCGTTCCTCTCCGTCTCGGCGGCCGGCATCGGCACGGCCGGCGCCCACGGCACCGTGACCAACCCGGTCAGCCGGATCGCGGCCTGCTACGCCGAGGGTCCGGAGACCCCCAAGTCGCAGATCTGCAAGGACCTCGTCGCGCTGAGCGGCACCCAGCCGCTGTACGACTGGAACGAGGTCAACCTCGCCAACGCCGCCGGCAACCACCAGGCGCTGATCCCGGACGGCAAGCTCTGCTCCGCCGGCCGCGACAAGTACAAGGCCCTGGACCTGCCGCGCGCCGACTGGCCGGCCACCGCGGTCACCGCCGGAAAGATCGACTTCAAGTTCCGGGTCACCGCCCCGCACCAGGGCAACCAGACCATCTACATCACCAAGCAGAGCTGGAACCCCACCCAGCCGCTGAAGTGGTCCGACCTCGACGCGGTGCCGGTCGCCCAGGTGCCGACCCTCCGCACCTCCGACAACGGCTACTACAACTACAGCGGCACCCTGCCGCAGCGCACCGGCCGCCAGCTGCTCTACATGGTGTGGCAGCGCACCGACAGCCCCGAGGCGTTCTACAGCTGCTCGGACGTCGACTTCGGCAAGGGCGCCTCGCTCACCGAGGCCGTCTCCGCGCTCACCGCCCAGGCCCCGGCAGCGCCGAGCGAGGCGCAGATCGCCGCCGGTCAGTCCAAGTCCACCGTGGCCCACCACGGACACGGCGGCAACGCCGAGGAGCCGGCCGGCAAGGTCGTCGCGGCCGACAGCGCGGCGGTCGGCGGCGGTTCGGCCACCGGGCCGCTGCTGCTCACCGGTGCCGCCGCGATCGGCCTCGGCTGGGCCGCCATGGTGCTCCGGCGCCGACGGGTCGAGGCTGTTCGACACGACGGCTGACCGCCGGAAGCCGGGGCGGCGCCGTCCCCGAACCCCTGTTCGGCGCCTGCCCCGGCCGATCCACCCGTTGCAGTACGGCGGCGGCCCGCCCGGAGTGTTCCGGGCGGGCCGCCGCCGTGCGTGAGCCAATCGTGCGGGCCGCGCCCGGGGCCCGTGTCGGGGCCCCGGGGCGACTGCCGCGGTCAGGTGTTGGAGGTGCCGGTGCCGCCGCCGTCCTGGCCGCCGGGGAAGCCCGGGATCGCGGGCAGCTTGCCGCTGTAGTCGTTGATGCCCTTGAGGATGCTGTCCATCACCGAGACGTCCGGCGCCTTGTCGGCGATGTCGAAGCCGAAGTGCACCGAGACCAGCGACTTGCCGTCGGCGGACGGGAAGACCACCGTCTGCACATAGCCGTCGTTGCCCTTGGCTGCGTCCACCTTCCAACGGACCAGGTAGCCGTCGCGGCCGTCCACCTTGACCGCCTCGGACTTGAGCTCCTGGTGCGAGAGGACCTCGTTGTAGGAGTCCTTGACGGCCTTGTCGATGTCGGCCTTGGCCGCCGCCTGGACGTCGGTGCCGCCGCCGTCGATCCGGCCGGTGTTGGCACCGCCCAGCGAGCAGCTGCCGCCGCCCTCGCAGTCGTAGGAGCCGACGGTCATCAGGGCGAAGCCGTCGCGGGTGGTGCCGCCCTCCCAGCCCGAGGGGACGGACAGGACCAGCCGGTTCACCGCGTCGATGGCCTGGTTGCTGTTGGCGCCGTTGCCCCGGCCGCCGTTGCCGTTCCCGTTGCCCTGGCCGCCGTTGCCCTGGCCACCGTTCCCGTTGCCCCGGCCGCCGTTGCCGTTGCCGTTGCCCTGGCCGCCGTTGTTGTTGCCGCCGTTGCCGCCGTTGCCGCCCGGGTCGCCGAAGTCCGGCAGACCGCGCCACGGGCCGCCGTTCCCGTTCCCGTTGCCGCCGGGCGGAACGGCCTGGCGCGCGCTGTGGTGCCGGTCGCCGTGGTCGTCCATCGCCAGGTAGGTGATGCCCGAGCCGACGCCCAGGCCCAGCACGGCCGCCACGGTGGCCGCGATCACGAGCTTGGACGGCTTGCGCCGCCGCTTCGGCGGTGGGGGCGGCGGCGAACCGTAGGCGGTGCCGAAGGGCGGCGGCTCCGGGTAGCGGACCGACGGTCCGCTCTCCAGCACCTCGCCCTCCAGCACCCGGGTCTCGGCGGTCTCCTCCGGCCCCGGAGCGCCGGCCGCCGGGGCCTCCGGCGGCGGCGCGTCCGAGGGTGCGGGCCGGGTGCTGGCCGTCCAGCCCTTGCCGTCCCACCAGCGCTGGGGTCGCGGGTCGCTGGTGATGTCCTTCGGGTCCGGGTACCACCCGGCGGGGATCTGCTCACTCACGACAGAGAATCTAAAGGCAGCCGGATAAGCGCGAAATCAGCTGGACCCCGAATTCCGGCCCTTTTCGATGAAATTACCGTGAGAAGGCGGGACCGGCCCCTCCGAACACCCGGAACGTGTCTTTCCGATCACACCCCGGGTCGCAGCCGGTCACTCCCGGGTCACCCCCCGGGGCCGTGCAGCGGCGTCACGTAGGCGCCGGAGATCCCGCCGTCCACCAGGAACTCGCCGGCCGTCATGAACGAGGAGTCGTCGCTGGCCAGGAAGGCCACCGCGGCCGCGATCTCCTCCGGCCGGGCGAAGCGGCCGAGCGGGATGTGCACCAGGCGGCGCGCCGCCCGCTCCGGGTCCGCGGCGAACAGCTCGCGCAGCAGCGGGGTGTCCACCGGCCCCGGGGAGAGCGCGTTCACCCGGATGCCCTCCCGGGCGAACTGCACGCCCAGCTCGCGCGACATCGCCAGCACCCCGCCCTTGGACGCGGTGTACGAGATCTGCGAGGTCGCCGCGCCCGTCCGGGCCACGAAGCTCGCGGTGTTGATGATCGAACCCCGCCCGTGCCGGCGCATGTACGGCAGCACGGCCCGGCAGCACAGGTAGACCGAGGTCAGGTTGACCTCCTGGACCCGGCGCCAGGCGTCCAGCCCGGTGGTGAGGATCGAGTCGTCCTCCGGCGGCGAGATGCCGGCGTTGTTGAAGGCGACGTCCACGCTGCCGAAGGTCTCGTAGGCCTCGTCGAAGAGCGCCTCGACCATCGCCGGGTCGGTCACGTCGGTGTGCACGAACAGGCCGCCGACCGCCTCGGCGGCCGCCTTCCCGGCGGCCTCGTCGATGTCGGCGCAGACCACCCGGGCGCCCTCGGCGGCGAGCCGGCGCGCCGAGGCCAGGCCGATCCCGCTGCCCGCACCGGTGATCACGGCCGTGCGCCCGACCAGCCGGCGGCAGACCCGCCCGTCGTCCTCCCCGGACTCGTGGGGGTGGTGCGGCCGGGGGTCGTTCCGGGTCACTGGCGGCTCCTACGAATCGGTGCGGATGTAGACGTTCTTGGTCTCGGTGAAGTGCGCCAGCGCCTCCGGCCCCAGCTCGCGGCCGACCCCGGACTCCCCGAAGCCGCCGAACGGCGTCCAGTAGCGCACCGAGGAGTGCGAGTTGACCGAGAGGTTCCCGGCCGCGACCCCGCGGGCCAGCCGCAGCGCCCGGCCCAGGTCGCGGGTCCAGATCGAGCCGGACAGGCCGTACCGGGTGGCGTTGGCCAGCCGCAGTGCGTCCGCCTCGTCCTCGAACGGGAGCACCACCGCGACCGGGCCGAAGATCTCCTCCGTGACCGCCGGGACGTCCGGCCGGGTCGGCGCCAGCACCGTCGGCGGGTACCAGAAGCCGGGGCCGTCCGGCACCGCGCCGCGGGCCAGCACCGGCAGGTCGGGCGTCACGTACGAGGCGACCCGCCGTACCTGCGCGGCCGAGATCAGCGGGCCGAGCGTGGTCCGCGGATCGGCCGGGTCGCCGGTGCGGACCGCCTCGACGGCCGGCAGCAGCAGGGCCAGGAAGTCGTCGAGGACCTCCCGCTGGACCAGGATCCGGCTGCGGGCGCAGCAGTCCTGGCCGCTGTTGTCGAGGAAGGACATCGGGTCGGCGGCGCCCGCGAGGTCGGCGTCGGCGAAGACGATGTTGGGGCTCTTGCCGCCGAGTTCGAGGGTCACCCGTTTGGCCCGGGCCGCGCAGCGGGCGGCGACCTCCTTGCCGATCAGGGTGGAGCCGGTGAAGACGATCTTCCGCACCTCCGGGTGGTCCACCAGCGCCCGGCCGGTCACCGCCCCGGAGCCCGGCACCACCTGGAACAGGCCCTCGGGCAGTCCGGCGGCGAGGGCGAGCTCGGCCAGCCGCAGCGCGGTGAGCGGGGTCGCCTCGGCGGGCTTGAGCAGGACGGCGTTGCCGGCCGCGAGGGCGGGCGCGAAGCCCCAGGCGGCGATCGGCATCGGGAAGTTCCACGGCGCGATCACCCCGACCACGCCGACCGGTTCGCGGAAGGTGACGTCCAGCCCGCCGGCCACCGGGATCTGCCGCCCGGTCAGGCGCTCCACTCCCCCGGCGGCGTACTCCAGCAGGTCGCGGACGTTGCCGGCCTCCCAGGTGGCGTTGCCGATGGTGTGGCCGGCCTCGGTGACCTCCAGCGCGGCGAGTTCGGGGACGTGCACGTCCACCTGGTCGGCGAAGCGCCGCAGCAGCCGGGCCCGTTCGCCGGGCGGCAGGGCGGCCCAGCCGCACTGGGCCGCGACGGCGCGCCGCACGGCGGCGTCGAGCTGCCCTGGCGTGGTGTCGGGCAGGGTGGCGAGGACCTCGCCGGTGGCGGGGTTGCGGACGGTGCAGGCGGGGGGCGCCGCCTCGGTGAGGGTGGTGGTGGTCGTGTCGATGGTGCTCACATCCGCTCGAAGGATCGGTAGCGCTCCCAGTCGGTGATCGCGCCGTCGTAGGCGTCCTGCTCGACCCGGGCCATGTGGAGGTAGTGCTCGACCACGTCGTCCCCGAAGGCCGTGCGGGCGAGTTCGCTGGCGCCCCACAGGTCGGCGGCCTCGCGCAGCGAGCCGGGCACCCGGGCGTAGTCCTCGACGGCGTAGGCGTTGCCCAGGCAGGGGGCGGGCAGCTCCAGTTTCTGCTGGACGCCGTGCAGGCCGGCGGCGATCATGCCGGCCACCGCCAGGTAGGGGTTGACGTCCCCGCCGGGCACCCGGTTCTCCATCCGCAGGCCCGCGCCGTGCCCCACCACCCGGTAGGCGCAGGTCCGGTTGTCCCGGCCCCAGGCGACCGCGGTCGGCGCGAACGAGCCGGGGCGGTAGCGCTTGTAGGAGTTGATGTTCGGCGCGTACAGCAGGGTGAACTCGCGCAGCGCGAGCAGCTGCCCGGCCAGGAAGTGCCGCATGGTGTCGGTCATCCGGCCGTCGGCGGCGGCGAACGCCGGGGCGCCCACCGCGTCCCGCAGCGACAGGTGGATGTGGCAGCTGTTGCCCTCGCGCTGGTCGTACTTGGCCATGAAGGTGAGTGCGCAGCCGAGTTGGGCGGCGATCTCCTTGGCGCCGGTCTTGTAGACGCTGTGCTGGTCGCAGGTGGTGAGCGCGTCGGCGTACCGGAAGGCGATCTCGTGCTGGCCGAGGTTGCACTCGCCCTTGGCGGACTCCACCACCAGGCCCGCGCCGGCCATCTCGGTGCGGATCCGGGAGAGCAGCGGCTCGACCCGGGCGGTGCCCAGCAGCGAGTAGTCGACGTTGTAGAGGTTGGCCGGGGTGAGGCCGCGGTAGCCGCCCTGCCAGGCTTGTTCGTAGGTGTCGCGGAAGACCAGGAACTCCAGCTCGGTGCCGATGTCGGCGGCCAGGCCGTACTCGGCGAGCCGGGCGATCTGGCGGCGCAGCAGCTGGCGGGGCGCGGCGGCCACCGGGTGGCCGCCGTGGCCGGCCAGGTCGGCGGTGACCTGGGCGGTGCCGGGCTGCCAGGGGGTCAGGCGGAGGGTCGACAGGTCGGGGCGCATGGCGAAGTCGCCGTAGCCGGTCTCCCAGGAGGAGAGCGCGTAGCCGTCCACGGTGTTGAGTTCGACGTCGACGGCCAGCAGGTACTCGCAGGCGTCGGCGCCGTGCTCGGCCACCTCGTCGAGGAAGAAGCCGGCGGCGAAGCGCTTGCCCTGGAGTCGGCCCTGCATGTCGGTGAAGGCCAGGGCGACGGTGTGGACCTCGCCCGCGTCGACCAGCGCGCGCAGCTCGTCGAGGGTGAGCGGGGCGCGCCGCCGGGGGGTGCCGGGCCCGGCGGCCCCGGGTGCGGTGGTGCGGTCGGACATGGCGGACGCCCTCCTCCTCTTCCTCGATCACGCAGCGAGACCGAGCGGTCACAGCGAACCGTACGGCCTGGCGCTGACAGCACGGAAGAGGGCGGACGGGTGTGGCGCGCCGAGGTGCGAGGTTGACGGGTGATCGGGCGGGACGGGAGGAGAATGCGCGCCATGGATCGCAGGCCTATTGTCGGCGTCAGCACCTATCTGGTGGACGCGAGTTGGAGCGACTGGCGGGACCGCCGGGTGGCCCTGGTGCCCGAGCGGTACACCGCCTATGTACAGAATTCGGGCGGGATCGCGGTGCTCCTGCCGCCCGACGCCCCCGAGCGCGCGCCGGAGGTGCTCGCCCGGCTGGACGCACTGGTCGTCGCGGGCGGACCGGACATCGACCCCGCCTACTACGGGCAGCCGCCGCACCCGCTGACCGATGTGGACACGGTCGAGCGCGACGTCTGGGAGTCGGCGCTGCTGCGGGCGGCGCTGGCGGCGGGGATGCCGTTGCTGGGGATCTGCCGGGGCATGCAGGTGCTCAACGTGGTGTGCGGGGGCACGCTGATCCAGCACCTGCCGGACGTGGTGGACGTGGATGTGCACGCGGGTTCGCCCGGCCGGTACGGGACGCATGTGGTGCGGCCGGTGCCGGGGACGCTGCTGGGCGGGCTGCTGCCGGAGCCCGAGCTGACCGTGCCGACCTTCCACCACCAGGCGGTGGACCGGCTGGGGACCGGGCTGCGGGTGAGCGCGCACGCGCCGGACGGGACGGTGGAGGCGGTGGAGGGGCCGGGGTTCACGCTCGGGGTGCAGTGGCATCCGGAGCAGGGCGAGGACCTGCGGGTGATGCGGGCGCTGGTGCGGGCCGCGACGGCGGCGCGGTCGCTGCAGCTGGAGCCGGTGGAGGTCGGGTAGGGCGTGCCCCTCGGGTCGGGGTGCGCCGC
>NZ_JAIY01000010.1:217248-248417 GCF_000710405.2 Kitasatospora sp. MBT66
GGGGGGGGGGAGCGTGGCCGCGGCGGCGAGGAGGGCGGGAAGCATCCGGGTCGCGTGCTCGGCGTAGCCCCGGGGGGACGGGTGGACGCCGTCGGGGCCGAGGAGGTGGTCGGCCCGGTCGCGGAACTCGGGGCCGGAGGAGACGGCCACCGGGATGCCGGCGCGTTCGGCGGCCCGGGTCTGGCGGCGGGCGAGGCGGTGCGAGCGGGGCGCGCCGAGGAGGCGGGCCGGGGCGCGGAAGCCCGGGGCGTGGCCGGGGTCGGGGCAGGGCACGACGACCGGGTGCCAGCCGGTGTCGCGGAGCCGCTGGAGCACCAGGGCGAACCGGCGGGCGGCGCGGCCGAGCGGGAGCGGGAGGAGTACGTCGTTGCCGCCGACGATCAGCACGGCGATGCCGGGCCGGATCCGGTCCGCCCGGGCGACCTGCTGCCGCAGGGCCGCCGTGGTGGCGCCGACCCGGGCGAGCACCCGCAGGTCGACGGGGCGGTCGAGGTGCTCGCCGAGGGCCTGGGCGAGCCGCGCCCCGAGGGTCTCCTCGGGCCGGCCGGCGCCGAAGCTGCGGGCGAGCGAGTCGCCGAGCATCAGCAGGGTGAGCGGCCGGGGGTCGGCGGGTTCGGCCGGGCCGTAGCGGCCGTCGGCGGGCGGGACGGTCCAGTCGGCGGGCGGGCGGCTCATCACCAGCCGCTGGTAGAGGCCGGCGGCGGTGAGCCGGGCCCGGGTGAGCGGCCGGCGGGTGGCGGGGGTGGGCATGGCGGACTCCGGGGGCGGGACGGCGGAGAGTGACGGGTCGCGGGTGACGGGTGGCGGTGGCTCGGGCGGCGGCAGCTCAGGCTGCGGTGAGGACGACGGCCGCGTTCTGCCCGCCGAAGCCGCTGGAGACCGAGACGGCGGCGTCCAGGGCGAGCCGTCTCGGCACCTTGGCGACCACGTCGAGGCCGAGGGACTCGTCGGGCCGTTCGAGGTTGGCGGTGGGCGGGACCAGTCCGTGCTGGAGGGAGAGCACGGTGACCGCCGCCTCGATCGCCCCGGCGCCGCCCATGGTGTGGCCGATCGCGCCCTTGACCGAGGTGACCGGGGGCGGCCGGTGGAAGACCCGGTGCAGGGCCGCCGCCTCGGCCGTGTCGTTCAGCCGGGTGCCGGTGCCGTGCGCGTTGACGTGCCCGATGTCGTGCGGGGCGAGTCCGGCGTCGGCGAGGGCGGCCCGGATCGCCCGGGCCAGGCCGTCGCCCCCGGGGTGCGGGGCGGTGAAGTGGTGGGCGTCGGCGGTGGAGCCGTGGCCGGCCAGGTACGCGCGCGGCCGGACGCCGCGCGCCCGGGCGTGCGCGACCCGTTCCAGTACCAGGACGCCCGCGCCCTCGCCGATCACGAAGCCGTCCCGGTCCGCCTCGAAGGGGCGGGAGGCGCCGGCCGGGTCGTGGCGCCGGCGGGAGAGCGCGCCGAGCCGGTCGAAGGCGGTGGACACCATCGGTGCGCGGGGGCAGTCGGTGCCGCCGGCCAGAACGAGGTCGCAGGTCCCGGCCCGGAGCAGGTCGCAGGCGACGGCGAGGGCGGTGGTGCCGGAGGCGCAGGCGGTGCTGGTGACCAGGTTGGGCCCGCGGGCACCGAGGTCGAGGCCGACCTCGCCGGCCGCCATGTTCGGGATGGACCGGGGCAGCATCAGCGGGGAGACCAGGTCGGGCCGGCCGTCGGCGAGCCGGGCGTACTCGGTCTCGTAGGTCAGGGTGCTGTTGGCGCTGACGCCGAGGACGACGCCGACCCGGGCGGAGTCCCAGGCCGACGGGTCGAGTCCGGCGTCGGCGACGGCCTCGCGGGCGGCCAGAACGGCGAGTTGGGAGAAGCGGTCGAGTCTGCGGACCAGCCGGCCGCCGAGCAGCTCGACCGCTTCGAAGCCCTCGGCCGGGCAGGAGAAGTCGACGGCCAGCCCCGCGAGCCGGGGATCGGTGCGGGCGGTGGACGTGCCGTCGAGCAGGCGGGCCCAGCTCGCCGCCGCGCCGAACCCGGCGGGGGTGACCAGGCCGATCCCGGTCACGGCGACCGCCCGGGAGGCTGTCACCCGGGTGCCTCCGGCGGCGCGAATACCGCCGGTGCCGCCGGTGCTCAACTGACGGCGCTCGACGCGAGGGTGGTGCTCGCGGCGACGGTGCTCGCGGTGGGGACGGCGGCGGGAGCCGCGGCCCGGACGGCGTCCGCGTGGGCGGCCAGGTCGCCGAGGGTGGACTCGGGGCGGATGTCGCTGACGGTCGCCCCGATCCGCTCCTCGACCAGCAGGGACAGTTCGACCAGGGCGAGGCTGTCCAGCTCCAGCGAGGCGAGGGTGGCCCCGGGCTCCACCCGGTCGGCCGGAACGTCGAACTCGGCGACCAGGCAGTCGCGCAGGACGGTGAAGGTGTCGGACACGGGGATTCCTCTCGGAAGGGGACAACGGGAAGGAAGGGGTGACGGGTCCGGCGTTCAGCCCGGTCCGGGTGCCGCCGGGGCCGGGTTGCCGGTGGCCGCCGAGGGTTCACGCCCGGGCAGCCGGAGCCAGGCGAGCGGTACGGCCGCCGCGGCGACCGCCCCGCCGACCAGGGCGGCGGCGCCCAGACCGGCGGTGAAGGCGGCCCGGTCACCCGGTGCGGCGCCGTCCGCGACCGTGGCCAGCACGGAGCCGAGCACCGCCACACCGAGCGTGGAACCGACCTGCCGGGTGGCGTCGTTGAGGGCCGAACCGACCCCGGCCATGGCCGGCGGCACGGCACTCATCACGAGTTCGGTGGCCACCGGTGCGAGCAGGCCCGCTCCGAGTCCGGCCGCCGCCTCGAAGAGCAGCACCGGGGCGTCCCCCGACTCCGCCTCCAGGAGAGCGAGTTGGACGAACCCGGCGGCGATCAGCAGCTGACCGGCGGCCACCGGCACCCGGGCCCCGGCGTGCCGGGCGACCACCGGCCCCAGCACGGCGCCGACGGCCAGCCCCAGCGAGAGCGGCACCATCCGCAGCCCGGCCTGCCAGGCCGAGAGGCCGCGCACCTGCTGGAGGTGGAGCGTGAGCAGGAACATCGCGCCGAACATCGCGAAGGACATCAGCGCCAGGCTGACCGTGGCCGGCCAGACCGGCCCGCCGCGCAGGATCCGGAGCGGCACCATGGGCGCGGCGCAGCGGAGTTGGCGCCGCACGAAGAGAGCGGTCAGCACGGCGGAGGCGGCGAACGCCGTGAGCACCGCGGCACTGGTCCAGCCCCGGCCCGGTGCCTCGATGAAGCCCCAGACGAGGGTGAGCAGGGCGGCGCAGGACAGCGGTGCGCCGAGCCGGTCCAGCGGTCGGGCCCCGGGGTCGCGGGACTCGGGGACGACCGGGGTGAGCGCCAGGATCACGACCACCACGGGGACGTTCAGCCAGAACGCGGCCTGCCACCCGTGCCGTTCGACCAGCCAGCCGCCGACCACCGGGCCGAACAGCGCGCCGACCCCGGCCACCGCCGCCCAGATGCCGATCGCCCGTCGCCGGTCCTCCGGCGCGTCCAGCACGTGGACGACGGTGGAGAGCGTGGCCGGCATGAAGAACGCCGCACCGAGGCCCATCGCGCAGCGGGCGGCGACGAGTTGCCCGGGGCTGTCGCCGAGCGCGCCCGCCACCGAGGCGAGCGCGCAGAGCGCGAGTCCGGCGGCGAACGCACGGCGCCGCCCGTACCGGTCGCCGAGGGCGCCGCCGGCGAGGACGCAGCCGCCGAGGGCGAGCGCGTAGCCGTCGACGATCCACTGGGTCTCGGCGAGGGTGGGGCCGAGTTCGGCGCGCAGGCCGGGGACCGCCACGTTGAGCACGGTGAAGTCGAGTCCGAGCAGGAAGAGCGCGGCGCAGACGACCCCCACCGCGGCCCAGGCCCGCCGCCGGCCCACCGGGCCGGGGGCGACTGCTCCGGGAATGGCGGCGGCAGGGGCGACGGCGGCGGCAGGGGCGGCGGCGGTGGCGAGCGGCTCGGTGGGGCTTCCCGGTAAGGGCGACGAATCGGCGGGAGCGGCGGAGGGACTCATCCGGCCGGCCCTCAGCCCGCCGGCCGGAGCGGCTCGTCGCGCCGCCGGAAGCCGATCCGGTAGAGCGTGGCCGCGCCGCGCAGGAAGGTGACCTCGCAGGCCCGCAGATAGCGGCGGTACCGGCGGTAGCCGTCCGGGCCGACGAGCTGCTCGGCCTCGGCGCGGGCCCGCAGCAGCCGGGCGGACCAGGCGCCCAGGGTTCGGGCGTAGTCCTCGGCGGAGGCCCGGACGACGGTGACGGCGAAGTAGGGGTCGCTCGCGAGCACGATCTCGCCCAGCCGGGGCAGTACCGCGCCGGGGAAGACCTCGGCCGCGACGAAGGCGCCGACCGGGCCGTCGCCCCCGGTCACCCCGTCGTAGGCGATGGTCTGCAGCGACATCCGGGCGCCGGGCCGCAGCCAGCCGTGGCAGCGCTCGAAGTAGGCCCGGTAGGCGGCGAGTCGGGCGGAGGCGTCCATGTCGGCGGTGGCGAAGTGCTCGAAGGCGCCGACCGAGACGATGCCGTCGTACGGGCGCCCGGGCTCGTGGGCGTCCCAGCTCTCCAGCCGGACGTCGACGCCGGGCAGTCCGAGCGACCGGACGTGGGCGTGCTGGGCCCGGGACAGGGTGAGCCCGGTGGCCTCGGCGGCCCGGCCGGTGCGGACGGCGCGGTCGATCAGCCCGCCCCAGCCGCAGCCGACGTCGAGCAGGCGCAGCCCGGCCCCGGGGGCGGCACCGGCCAGGTCGAGGTGGAGGTCGAGCTTGGCCCGCTGGGCGCGGGGCAGGGCCGTGGTGTCGGGCTCGGCGGGGTCGATGCCGTCCCAGACGGCGGCCGAGTAGCTGAGCGTCTCGTCGAGCCACAGGCCGTAGAAGTCGTTGCCGAGGTCGTAGTGGAACTCGATGTCGGCGGCGCTGGTGCCGACGGTCGTGGTGCCGCGGGTATCGGCGCCACCGTCGATGGTGGTGGTCATGCCTCTCCTGTCCGGGGGCGGGGAGTACGGGTCGGTCGCGGACGGCGCGCGGTCGGTCGCGGGCGGCGCGGTCAGTCGCGGGCGGCGCGGGCGGCCAGCGCCCGGGCGCGGCGTTCGACGAACCGGGCGGCGCGGGTGTCGAGCACGGCGAGCTGCTCGGCGAGCCCGTCGCGGGCCCGCTCGCCGTCCGGGCCGAGCCCGGTCAGCTCGAAGACCCGCAGGGAGCGGAGCAGCGGGGCGAGCACCTCGTCGTGGTGGACCCGCGGGTCGTAGACGCCGGCGACGGCGATCTCGGCGGCCAGGGCGGCGAAGCCGGGCATGCCCTGGCCGGGCATGGCGAACGCGCGGACCGTGGCGTCGAGCCGGACCAGGACCTCGTCGGGGTCCAGTTCCAGTGCGGCGCGCAGCAGTTCGCGGTAGAAGACCATGTGCAGGTTCTCGTCCTGGGCGACCCGGGCGAGCAGCCGGTCGCAGACCGGGTCGCCGCTGAGCCGGCCGGTGTTGCGGTGGCTGACCCGGGTGGCCAGCTCCTGCACGGCGGCGTAGGCGACCAGGCCGAGCACGCCGTCCGGCCGGGGGAGGGTGCCGGTGGAGACCTGGGCCGCCCGGGCGCGCTCCAGGGCCACCGGGTCGACGGCGCGGGTGGCGTGCAGATAGGCGCGGATGGCGGCGGCGTGCCGGTCCTCCTCCGCCGTCCACTGGTGCAGCCAGGCTCCCCAGGCGCCGTCGCGGGAGGTCTGCGCGCCGATGGTCCAGTGGTAGCCGGGGAGGTTGTCCTCGGTGAGCAGGTTGACCACCAGGGCGGAGCGGATCGCGGGGGCGAGCGCGGACTGCTCCGGCCGCCAGGGCTCGCCGCCGAGCGGTCCGTCGAAGTCCCGGCCGAGGCTCCACGGCACGTACTGGTGCGGGAACCACTCGCGCGCCGAATTGATATGACGGTTCATCAATTCGGCGGCGACGGGCTCAAGTTCCGAGAGCCAGTGGACGGACCGAGCCGCGATGATCTTCACGGGTGCCGATCGTGGCGCAGGCGCACAGGGGCGCGCAAACCGGGCTCACCCGGTCGAGTGAGCCCCCCGCCCCAGGTTCACGCCGGAGGCTGAATGCTTGTGCGACCCCGGGGGTCCGTACGGACCGAGCGCCCGTACGGACCGGAGGCTCAGGCCGGCGGCAGCCCGGCGGCCACGGCGAGCACGCCCGCCGCACCGGCGGCCAGCAGGGCGAGCACCACACCCCGGCGGGCGAGCACCAGCCAGAGCAGCGCCCCGGCCAGTACGCCCCACTGCCAGCCGTACCCGAGCGAGGCGGCCAGCGGCAGCGCCGAGCCGGCGATGGCACCGGTCACAGCCGGTCCGGCGCCGGTGAGGAAGTCCCGCACCCGCCGGTCGGCCCGGAGCCGGTCGAAGTGCCGGCCGCCGAGGAGCACGAAGAGGAAGGACGGCGCGAAGGCGACCACCGCCGCGAGCAGGCCGCCGCCGAGCCCGGCGGCCGCGTAGCCGACCGCCGCGACGGTGTGCACCACCGGCCCCGGGGTGACCTGGCCGAGGGCGACGGCGTTGAGGAACTGTCCGTCGGTCATCCAGTGGTAGCGGTTGACCGCGTCGTCCCGCATCAGCGGGATGATCACGAACCCTCCCCCGTAGGAGAGCGCGCCCACCTTGAACGCCACCCAGGCCACCGCCCCGAGCACGCCGAGCCCGCCCAGGGCGAGCGGGCCGGTGGCGAGCGGCAGCACGGCCCGTCCGCCCGATCCGCCCGATCCCCGGTCGCCCGTTCCACTCCCTCCGCCCCGGACGACGATCTCGGCCAGTCCGGCGGCGATCAGCACCAGCACCAGCCAGGGGCCGGTCAGCACCGCCGCCACCGCCCCGGCCAGCGCGTACCCGGCCCAGCGGGCGCGGGCGCCCCGGTCCCGGCCGATCCGGCCGAGGCTGGCCGGGACGAGCGAGGTGGCCGCCTGCACCGCGACCGCCGGCACCGCCGCCCCGGCCCCGGCCGCCGCGCCGAGCACCCACAGCGGCGGGTCGCCGGCCAGGAACAGCGCCGCGAGCGCGAGGATCAGCACCAGCCCGGGCCCGATGAAGCAGACCCCGCCGACCAGCGCGCCGGGCACACCGCGCAGCCGCCACGCGGTCAGCACGGCGAGCTGGGTGGAGGCCGGGCCGGGCAGCAGGTTGGTGGCCGCGATGCCGTCCTCGAATTCCTCGGGGGTCAGCCAGCGCCGCCGCTCCACGCAGAGCCTGCGCAGCAGCAGGATGTGCGCGGGCGGCCCGCCGAAGCCGGTGATCCCGATCCGGCCCCACTCGCGGGCGATCGTGCCGAGGCCGACCACCCGTTCGGCCCCTGCGGTGCGTCCGTCCGGCCCCATGCGATTCTCCCCTGGTCAACGGCAGCGGGACGATACCCCACGAGGGTTACGACGCGGCAATGACAACGGTCTCCAATGCAGCCTTTGGATCTTCGTTCGATGTGCGGTTCACTTCGGGTGCGGGGCGGTTGCACACATCGCCCCTTACCCCCACGCGTTCATGGGCTCCAGGAGAGGACTTCGATGGCCGGCCACGAGCACTCCCAGCATGATCATGAGCATGACCACAAGCACGGCGGCCGGGGCGGCCACGGCGGGCATTCGCACGGCGTCGCCGCCGACGCCGACCGCCGGTGGCTGCTGAGCGCGCTCGCGCTGATCGTGGTGTTCATGGCCGGCGAGGTGGTGGTCGGCTTCGCCGCCCAGTCGCTGGCGCTGATCTCGGACGCCGCGCACATGCTCACCGACGCCGCCTCGATCGTGCTGGCCCTGATCGCCATGCGGCTCTCCGCCCGCCCCGCGCGCGGCGGCTACACCTACGGGCTCAAGCGCGCGGAGATCCTCTCGGCCCAGGCCAACGGGGTGACGCTGCTGATCCTCTCCGCCTGGCTCGGTTACGAGGCCGTCACCCGACTGTTCGAGCCCCCGGAGGTGGCCGGCACGCTGGTGCTGGTCACGGCGCTGATCGGGATCGTCGTCAACATCGCCGCCGCCTGGTGCATGTCCAAGGCCAACCGCAGCTCCCTCAACGTCGAGGGCGCCTTCCAGCACGTGCTCACCGACCTGTACGCGTTCATCGCGACCGCCGTCGCCGGCGTGATCATGGTGACCACCGGCTTCGCCCGCGCCGACTCGATCGCCTCGTTGATCGTGGTGGCGCTGATGCTCAAGGCCGGCATCGGCCTGGTCCGCGACTCCGGGCGGATCTTCCTGGAGGCCGCACCGGCGGGCATCGACCCGGACACGGTCGCGGACCGGCTGGTCGCCCAGCCGCTGGTGGAGGAGATCCACGACCTGCACATCTGGGAGATCACCTCCAACCAGCCGGCCCTCTCCGCCCACATCCTGGTCACCCCCGGCGGGGACTGCCACGCCGTCCGCCGCGAACTGCAGCGCAGGCTCGCCGACGAGTACGGGATCTCGCACAGCACGCTCCAGGTCGACCACGTCGGCGAGGACGAGGCCGGCGCACTGCTGCAGATCACCACCCCGGGCGACCTCTCGCCCGACCACTGCGCCGACGCCCACGGCCCGGTCCACCGCGCCGGCCCGCACAAGCACTGACCGCATCCACCCGCACAGGCATCGGCGACACGTCCCTGTCCGCCCGGTACGGCATGATCGGAGGCGTGACCGCACCCCGTCTGATGCTGCTCGACTCCGCCAGCCTGTACTTCCGGGCCTACTTCGGCGTACCGGACACCCTGCGCTCGCCGCAGGGTGAGCCGGTCAACGCCGTCCGGGGCCTGCTGGACTTCATCGCCCGGCTGGTCCACGACCACCGGCCCGACCAGCTGGTCGCCTGCATGGACGCCGCCTGGCGGCCGCAGTGGCGGGTGGACCTCATCCCCTCCTACAAGACCCACCGGGTCGCCGAGGCCGCCGAGGACGGCGCGGAGGAGGTGCCGGACACCCTCGCCCCGCAGGTCCCGGTGATCGAGCAGGTGCTGGACGCGCTCGGCATCGCCAGGATCGGCTCCGCCGACTACGAGGCGGACGACGTGATCGGCACCCTGACCGCGCGGGCCACCGGACCGGTGCAGATCGTCACCGGCGACCGCGACCTGTTCCAACTGGTCGACGACGCCCGCGGGATCACCGTGCTCTATCCCGTCAAGGGCATGGGCAACCTCCAGATCACCGACGACGCGCTGCTCCGGGAGAAGTACGGCGTGGGCGGCGCCCAGTACGCCGACCTCGCCGCCCTGCGCGGCGACCCGAGCGACGGCCTGCCCGGCGTCAAGGGCATCGGCGAGAAGACGGCGGCCCAGCTGATCCACGAGTACGGCGACCTCGCCGGCATCCGCGCCGCCGCCCAGGACATCGGCTCCGCCCTCACCCCGGCCCGGCGCCGCAACATCCTGGAGGCCGCGGCCTACCTGGACGTGGCGCCGACCGTGGTCCGGGTCGCCACCGACGCCCCGCTCCCCGACTTCGACCCGGCCCTCCCCCGCGAGCCCCTCGACCCGATGACCCTGGAGGACCTCGCCACCCGCTGGGGCCTCGGCACCTCCCTGGACCGCGTCCTGGAGACCCTCGCCGCCCGCTGATCGCCGCCCCTCCCCCGCCCCCGGGCCCGTCGCACCGCGCGACGGGCCCTTTGCTTTGCCGTGACGTGAACTCTTGACTGCAATGTACTTTGCAATGCAAAGTACAGCCACTGACACAACGTCACCAGGGGTGGACCATGGACACACTGCACCGCGACGACCCGGCCGGCCTGCTCGCCGCGACGGAGGGCCTGCGCGCCCGGGCCCGGACCCGCCTGCGCGGCGCGGGCGTCCCGCTGCTCGGCTTCGGACTGCTGGCCCTGGCGGCCGTCCCGATCGCGCGCGAGGCCTACAACTTCGGCGCCACCGGGCGGACCATCACCTCGTACCCAGCTTTCGCCTATGCGGAGTACAACCATCTCTGCGTGCAGCACGGCGCACTCGACAGCCCCTGCGTGACCAGCGATTTCGACGGTGCGATCCTGCGCTTCCTGGCCTGGGGGGTCTGGTTCGTGCTGCTCCCGCTGGCCTGGTTCGCCCTGGCCCGCTGGTACCGGCGGCGCGGCGAGGCCCGCGGCATCGTCCCGCACCGCAGCGCCTGGCTCGGCGCCACGGCCGCGACCGCCATCGTGGTCACCGCCGTCGTGCTCACGTTGGCCTTCGCCGACCGGGTGCCGTTCTCGCTCTCCCTCCTCGGGAACGACTACGCCTCACCCTGGTACATGGTCGACATCGGCCTGCTGGTCCTCGGCTTCACCGAGCGCAGCCCGCTGGTGGCCGGCACGGGCCTCGTCCACGCCGTGCTGCTCACCGTCCTCCTCGGCGAATCCTGGGGTGGCAGCTGGCTTCCGTGGCTCGACGGCCCCCGGTCGAAGGCCCTGCTGCTCGCCGGGCTCCTGCTGGTCGCCGGCCTGGCCCAGTGGGCCGCCGAGCGTCGCACCCCCGCCGTATCCCGTACGGTCACCCCATGAACGTCGTGGACGACCCCGAGGAGCAGCACCCGACCCTGGCCCTGGACGACACCGTCCACCAGCGGGTCCGGCTGGGCATCCTGGCGATCGCCCGCGAGGCCGAGAGCGTCGACTTCGCCTTCCTCAAGCAGGAGCTCGGCCTCACCGACGGCAACCTCTCCCGGCATCTGAAGGTGCTGGAGGACTCCGGCCTGGTCGCGGTGAACAAGGGCTACGCCGGCCGCCGCCCCCGCACCTGGGTCACCCTCACCACCGCCGGGGCCGAGGCCCTCGCCCGTGAACTGCGCGCCCTCCGCGCCCTGGTCCACCGCCTCGACGCGGCCGGCCCGCCCCCGGCCTGAGCCGGCCGCCGACGTCACGCGTCCGCGTCCGCGCCCGCGCCGGAAGTCGGCCGCTCCGACTTCCGGCGCGCACCCCGCTCTGAAATGATCATTGCGGACCGCCCCGCGACCTGGCGGTCCGTCATCTTCCGGTACCGGGGGCACACAGATGCTGGACACCTTCGAACAGGCGGCCGAGGAGGCCGGCTTCGCGCTCGACGAGGCGCAGCGGGCCGCCGCCGCACGACTCGCCCGGCTCGGCGCCGAGGTCACCGGACGCCGCCGCTTCTTCGCCGGACCGCCCCCGCGCGGCCTCTACGTCTGGGGGCCGGTCGGCCGGGGCAAGAGCTGGCTGACCGAGGTGTTCTACGAGGCACTCCCCCTCCCCCGCAAGCGGCGGGTGCACTTCCACGAGTTCTTCCGGGAGTTCCACGCGGTGTACGCGCGCCACCGCCGGGAGCGGGACGCCTGCGACCTCGCGGTGGCGGAGCTCCTCGGCGACTGCCGGCTGCTCTTCTTCGACGAGTTCCACGTCCACGACCCGGGCGACGCCATGATGATGGGCCGGGTCCTCGGCTCGCTGTTCGAACGCGGGACCACCCTGGTGGCGACGTCGAACTACCCGCCGGCCGGCCTGCTGCCGAACCCGGTCCACCACCACATGTTCGAGCCGACCATCAGGCTCCTCGAAGCCTCGCTGGACATCGTCGAGGTCGCCGGACCGCGCGACTACCGCACCGACCGCCCCTCCGGGGGCGCCCGTTCACGCTTCGGGACCGGCCGCTACCTGTGCCCCGGCACCCCGGCGCAGCTCCGCGCGGCCGGGCTCGAACCGCCCTCGGCCGAGGAGCGCCGGCAGCTGGACGTCGGCGGCCGCGCCGTCACCGCCCGCGCCGTGCGCGACGGGCTGGTCTGGTTCGACTTCCACGAGCTGTGCGGCGCACGCACCTCCACCATCGACTTCCTGGCCCTGGCCGACCGCTTCGACTCCTGGGTGCTGGCCGGCCTGCCGCGGCTCTCCTCGGCCGACCGCGACAGCGCCCAGCGCTTCGCCAATCTCGTCGACGTCCTGCACGACCGCGACGCCCGGCTCCACCTCGTCGCCGAGGCCCCGTTGACCGACGCCCTCGGCGGGGACTCGCTCCCCCTGGACATCAACCGCACCCTCAGCCGTCTCCGGCTCCTCGACCGGTCCTGAGAAGCGCCGACGCCGTCGGCCCCCCGCTCGGGGCGGGGGGCCGACGGCGTAGGAGCTCCGGGCGGGTCAGCCGACGGAGGAGTAGGCGATGATGCCGCGGCGCAGGCCGTCGACCGCCTTGCGGGCGGTCCTGCGCAGTTCGGCGTCCTCACCGGCGGCGTCCTGGATCTGGCCCAGGACGTCGATCAGCTGCTTCGTCCAGCGGACGAAGTCGCCGGCCGGCATGTCGGCGTCGCGCAGGACCTGGTCCAGCGAGTGGCCGAGCGCCCAGCGGTAGGCGGCCCAGGCGAAGCCGAGGTCGGGCTCGCGCTGGCCGACGCCCTCGGCGGTGTTGATCCGGTGCTGCTCCTCCAGCGCGTCCAGGTGGCCCCAGATGCGGACCATCTCGCCGAGCGCCGTCTTCGCCGCGCCCTCCGGGACCCGGGGGGCGGTGGCGTCGTCCGACTGGCGGGACTCGTAGACCAGCGCCGAGGCGCAGGCCGCGAGTTCGGCGGCGGCGAGGTCGCTCCACACGCCCTCGCGGATGCACTCGGAGGCGAGCAGGTCGAGTTCGCCGTAGAGCCGGCCGAGCCGCTTGCCGTCGTCGGTGACGGTGTCGCCGCTGAGGTAGCCGAGGTCCGTGAGCAGCCCGCAGACCCGGTCGAAGGTGCGCGCGATGGTGTGGGTGCGGGAGCGCATCCGGCGCTCCAGCAACTCGGTGTCGCGGTGCAGCCGGTGGTAGCGCTCGGACCAGCGGGCGTGGTCCTCCCGCTCGTCGCAGCCGTGGCAGGGGTGCTGGCGCAGGACGGTGCGAAGCCGGGTGATCTCCGCGTCGTCGGCCGCGGCCGCGCGGCCCTTGCGGAACCGCTCGGGCTCCAGGTGGCCGGCCTTGGTGCGCAGCGCCGAGGCGAGGTCGCGCCGGGACTGCGGGCTGCGCGGGTTGAAGGACTTGGGGATGCGCAGCCGGTCCATGGCGACGACCGGGTGCGGGAAGTCGATCATCGCGAGCCGCTTGACCTGCCGCTCGGCGGTGAGCACCACCGGGCGCGGCCCGTCCTGGTAGTCGGGGTGGCGCGGCCCGCCGCGCGGCGAGCGGCGGTCCGGCGGCAGGCCCGGGTCGAGGACGAGCGCGAGGCCGGCGAACTTACCGGTGGGGACGTGGATGACGTCGCCGGGCTTGAGCTGCTCGATGGACTCGACGGCGGCGGCGCGGCGCTGGCTGCTGCCCTCGCGGGCGAGCTCGTTCTCCCGGTCCTTGAGCTTGCGGCGCAGGTCCATGTACTCCTCGAAGTCGCCGAGGTGGCAGGTCATGGACTCGCGGTAGCCCTCCAGCCCCTCCTCGTTGCGCTGGACCTGGCGGGCGATGCCGACCACCGAGCGGTCGGCCTGGAACTGCGCGAAGGACGTCTCCAGGAGTTCCCGCGAACGGTGTCGGCCGAACTGGGAGACCAGGTTGACGGCCATGTTGTAGGACGGCCGGAACGAGGACTTGAGCGGATAGGTGCGGGTACCGGCGAGGCCGGCCAGCGCCTCCGGGTCGAGGCCGCGCTGCCAGAGCACGACGGCGTGGCCCTCGATGTCGATGCCGCGCCGACCGGCCCGGCCGGTGAGCTGGGTGTACTCGCCGGGGGTGATGTCGGCGTGGGTCTCGCCGTTCCACTTGACGAGCTTCTCCATGACCACGGAGCGGGCGGGCATGTTGATGCCCAGGGCCAGGGTCTCGGTCGCGAAGACGGCCTTGACCAGGCCCTTCACGAACAGCTCCTCGACCACTTCCTTGAACCGGGGCAGCATGCCGGCGTGGTGGGCGGCGATGCCGCGCTCCAGGCCGTCCAGCCACTCGAAGTAGCCGAGGACGTGGAGGTCCTCGTCGGGGATGTCGGCGCAGCGCTCCTCGACGAAGGCGCGGACCCGGGCGCGGTCGCCGTCCTTGTTCAGCCGCAGGCCGGAGGAGAGGCACTGCTGGACGGCGGCCTCGCAGCCGGCCCGGCTGAAGATGAAGGTGATCGCGGGCAGCAGGCCCTCGGCGTCGAGGCGGTCGATGACGTCGACCCGGCCCGGGGTCCAGACCTTGCCGGGGCGGCCGTTGGGCATGGAGCGGCCCCGGCCCCGGCCGAACCGGTCGCGGGGGTTGCGGTCGAGCTCGCTGCGGGCGAGGCGGACCAGCTCGGGGTTGACGGCCTTGCCGGGGTTGCGCGGGCTGCTCTTCGGCCGGCCGTCGCGGTCGGGGCTGGCGAACAGGTCGTACATCCGGTTGCCGGCCATCACGTGCTGCCACAGCGGGACCGGCCGGTGCTCGGAGACGATCACCCGGGTGCCGCCGCGGACGGTGTCCAGCCAGTCGCCGAACTCCTCGGCGTTGGACACGGTCGCGGAGAGCGAGACCAGCGTGACGGACTCGGGGAGGTGGATGATGACCTCCTCCCAGACCGCGCCGCGGAAGCGGTCGGCGAGGTAGTGGACCTCGTCCATGACCACGTAGCCCAGGCCGTCGAGGGTGCTGGAGCCCGCGTAGAGCATGTTGCGGAGCACCTCGGTGGTCATCACCACCACCGGGGCGTCGCCGTTGACGCTGTTGTCGCCGGTGAGCAGGCCGACCTTGGCGGCGCCGTAGCGCTTGACCAGGTCGCCGTACTTCTGGTTCGACAGCGCCTTGATCGGGGTGGTGTAGAAGCACTTCCGCCCGCCCCGCAGGGCCAGGTGGACGGCGAATTCGCCGACGATGGTCTTGCCGGATCCGGTGGGAGCGGCGACCAGGACGCCCTCGCCCGCCTCCAGGGCGCGGCAGGCCTCCAGCTGGAAGTCGTCCAGCGGGAAGTCGTACAGCTCCTGGAAGCCGTACAGGGCGGTGGCCTGCTCCTTGGCCCGGCGGCGGGAGGCCGCGAAGGCCTCGGCGGGGCTCAGCTCCCGGTCGTCGGAGGGCTCGGGCTCAGGGGTGTTCATCGCCGTCCGGGGGTCGTTGGTGTGATCTCGCATCTCAGCGAGAGGTTACCCGCCGGGACCGACATCGATAGCACCGTTTTTCCCGGGCAATGCATCGGATCTCTCTCACATCCATAGTTGCAAATGTCTTCAAGCAGTCACCCGGCGACCATCTTCGAACGACTCCGGTCATTCGCGGTGCCGCGCCCGGAGTCCTCCCTACATTCGGTGCCACATCCCGGTGGCACCCACCGGGCCCGCGGGAGGAGCGCACGATGGCGAATCTGGAGACCTCGCTCAAGGAGGCCATGGCGATCGAGGGCGCCATCGGCGTGGCCCTGGTCGACTACGGCAGCGGCATGGCGCTCGGGAGCCTGGGCGACAGCACCGAGATCGACCTCCACGTCGCCGCCGCCGGGAACACCGACGTGGTGCGGGCCAAGATGCGGGCGATGGAGATGCTCAACCTGCACGACAACGAGATCGAGGACATCCTGGTCAGCCTCACCAGCCAGTACCACCTGCTGCGGCCGCTGACCACGCAGAGCGGGCGCGGGCTGTTCCTGTTCCTGGCGCTCAACCGCTCCCGCGCCAACCTCGCGATGGCCCGCCACCAGCTGAAGCGGATCGAGCTCTCGCTGGAGATCTGACCGCACCGGGGGCACCCGGAGCACACACCAGGGGGACGCACGAGGGCACGCACAGGGAGGGAGCGCCGTGGCGGTCGCGCTGTACCAGGCCAAGGCCGAGTTCTTCCGGATGCTCGGCCACCCCGTCCGGATCCGGGTCCTGGAGCTGCTGCAGGCCGGACCGACGCCCGTCCGCGACCTGCTGGCGGAGCTGGAGATCGAACCGTCCAGCCTCTCCCAGCAGCTCGCGGTACTGCGCCGGTCCGGCATCGTCACCGCCACCCGGGAGGGCAGCACGGTGGTGTACGCCCTGGCCGGCGGGGACGTCGCCGACCTGCTCCGGGCGGCGCGGCGGATCCTCACCGGGCTCATCGCGGAGCAGCACGCGCTGCTCGCCGAGCTGCGCGCCGCCGCGGACGGCCCCACGGAGGACGGCGTCCCCGGCGACCGCTAGGCCGAGGCGGGACCGACTACCGCAGCAGCTCCGCCAGCCCGTCCGCCAGCACCCGGTACTCCGGCGCCCGGTTGTACAGCTGCCCGCACAGCCGCAGCACCCCGCCGCCCGCCCAGGGCCGCGCCACCGTCCGCACGGCGTACCGGCGCCACATATGCGCCATCAGCTCCTGCGCCTGCGGGAGCGTCTCGGAGACGCCGGGCGGCAGCCGCAGCGCGCGCATCGACAGCCCGGCCGAGGTCGGCAGCGCGGCCAGTCCGACCCGCTCGGCGACCACCGCGGCGCCGTACGCGACGAGCCGCTCGTTGTGCTCGCGCACCAGCCCGGGCCCCAGCCCGACCAGCAGGTCGATCCCGGCCGGGGCGGCCAGCCAGGGCGTGTAGTCCAGCGTGCCGCGCCATTCGACGGCGGCCGGATAGCCCTGGTGGTCCTCCCAGGAGAGGATCAGCGGCCGGATCTTCCCGGTCCACTCCGGGCGGACCACCAGCACCCCGGTGGCGCGCGGGGCGAACGCCCACTTGTGCAGGTTGCCGAACCAGAAGTCGGCCTCCGCCGGGACCGGGTCGGCCAGCATGCCGGGCTCGTGCGCGGCGTCCACCACGGTGGTCACCCCGCGCCCGCGCAGCTCCCGGAGCAGGCCGGGGGTGGCGACCCGGCGGGCGGTGGGCGAGGTGATGCCGTCCAGGACGGCGAGCGCGGTGCGGTCGGTGACCTCGGCCAGCACGGCCTCCCGGACGGCGTCCCCGTCCGGGAGGTCCAGGGGCAGCCGGACGGTGCGCAGTTCGGCGCCCAGCTCCTCGGCCCGCCGGCGGACGGCCTCGGTGACCGTGCCGTAGCCGTGGTCGGTGACCAGGACCTGGTCCCCGGCCGCGAGCGGGACGTTGGCGAGGGCGACGGCGATCGCGTCGGTCACGTTGGGGACGAGCGCCAGCAGCTCCGGCCGGGTGCCGAGGGCGTCGGCGAGCCGGGCCCGGGCCGCCGCGACCCGCCCGGGCAGGTCGGCGAAGAAGCCGTCCGGGTCGGCCTCCTGCTCCTCGTACAGCCGCCGCTGGAGCTGCTGGACCGGGACCGGGACGGCGCCGAAGGACCCGTGGTTGAGGTGGACCACCGCCGGGTCCAGCGTGAACAGCCGGTCGGTCCCGGCCAGCGGCTCGGGGGCTTCGACGGTCGGCGCGGTCTCGGTCACTGCGTTCCTCCTGGAGTGGTGTCGGGGCCGGGGCCGGGGTCGGCGCCCGGACTTTCTGTTACCCAGATCACGTGATGTGTGACATTTCACATGTCGTCCTACTGGTGGCGAGCCCGTTCCACGGCGACCATCGGGCGGTGACCATCACCGACTCCTACCTCTCCCTCAGCGCCCGGACCGGCCGCTTCAGCTTCGGTGCCCCGCGAGCGATCTCGCTCAACGAGGACGGTACCCGCCTGCTGCTGCTCCGCTCCAGCGGTCCCGAGGACCGGTTCGACCGGCTCCACCTCCTCGACCTCGCCACCGGTGCCGAGCGAGAGGTGGCCGATCCGACCGTGCTGGCCCCCGGCCGTACCGGCTCCACCGCCGACCTGCCCGACGTCGAGCGCCGACTGCGCGAGCGGTCCCGGCTCACCGCCGCCGGTATCGGCACCTTCGCCGCCACCCCCGACCTCGCCGTCGCCGTCTTCGCCCTCGACGGCCGGCTCTTCCGCACCGAGACCGCGACCGGCCGCACCACCGAACTCGCCACCGCCGGCCCCGTCTTCGACCCCCGCCCGGACGCGACCGGCGAGCGCATCGCCTACGTCGCCGACGACGCCCTGTACGTCACCGCCCCGGACGGCGGGGCCGACCGGCGCCTCAGCCCGGACGACGGCGCCCGCTGGGGCGTCGCCGAGTTCGCCGCCGCCGAGGAGCTCGGCCGCCACCGCGGCCACTGGTGGCGCCCCGACGGCGGCGCCGTGCTCGCCGCCCGGGTGGACGAGTCCGCCGTCCCGCCGCGGCACTTCGCCGACCCGGCGCACCCGGAGCAGGCCCCCGAGCGGTTCGCCTACCCGCAGGCCGGCGGCCCCAACGCGGACGTCCGGCTCTGGGTGCTCGGCCTGGACGACACCCGGGTCGA
The DNA here is from genome assembly GCF_000710405.2 of Kitasatospora sp. MBT66. Taxonomy (NCBI): domain Bacteria; kingdom Bacillati; phylum Actinomycetota; class Actinomycetes; order Kitasatosporales; family Streptomycetaceae; genus Kitasatospora; species Kitasatospora sp. MBT66. The sequence continues at coordinate 235,288 of NZ_JAIY01000010.1, forward strand.
ACTCCACTGGGACACCGAGGCCTTCCCCTACCTGTGCGCCGCCCGGTGGGCCGGGCCGGAGGAGCTGCTGCTCACCGTCGCCGACCGGCTGCAGCAGAACGTGCTGCTGCTGAGCGCCGACCCGGCCACCGGCGGCACCACCGAACTCTCCCGCACCACCGACGAGTTCTGGGTGGACGACCTGCCCGGCACGCCGGACCGGCTGGACGGCGGCCGGCTGCTCACCGTCCTGGACACGCCCGAGGCCCGCGGCCTGGCCGTGGACGGCAAGCCGCTGGACACCACCGGCCTGCAGATCCGCCGGGTCGTCGGCCGGGTCGGCGACCGGCTGCTCTGCGAGACCGGCGAGGGCGACCCGTTCGACCAGCACGTCCACCTGATCGACCCGGACGGCGGCGCGCCCGAGCGGCTCTCCGAGGGCCCCGGCGTGCACAGCGCGCAGGCCGCCGGCGACACCCTGCTGCTCGTCTCGGCCGACCCGGACGGGGTGCGCCGCGAGGCCCGCACCCCGCACGGCACCGTCACCCTGACCGACCTCTCCGCCCCGCTGCCGTACCGGGTCGAGCCGCTGCTGGCCCGGGTCACCGAGCGCGGCCTGCCGAGCGCCGTGGTCTACCCGCGCGGGCACGTCCCGGGCCGCAAGCTGCCCGTACTGCTCGACGTCTACGGCGGCCCCGGCTTCCAGGCCGTGGCCAACGAGCCGCGCCGCTGGCAGCTCAAGCAGTGGTGGGCCGACCAGGGCTTCGCGGTGGTCACCGTCGACAACGGCGGCACCCCGTTCGTCTCCCCCGCCTTCGTGCGGACCATCTTCCGCCGCTTCTCCCAGGTGGCGCTGGACGACCAGGCCGACGCGCTGCGGGCGCTCGGCGAGATCCACCCCGACCTCGACCTCGACCGGGTCGGTGTGCGCGGCTGGTCGTACGGCGGCTACCTCGGGGCACTGGCCGTGCTGCGCCGCCCGGACGTCTTCCACGCCGCCTGCGCCGGCGCCCCGCCCACCGACTTCCGGCTGTACGACACCGCGTACACCGAGCGGTACCTGGGACTGCCCCAGGAGAACCCGGAGGGCTACGCGGCCGACTGCCTGGTGGACGACGCTGCCTCGCTCGACCGGCCGCTGCTGCTCATCCACGGTCTGGCGGACGACAACGTGCACCCCTCGCACACCCTGCTGCTCTCCCAGGCACTCACCGGGGCGGGCCGGCCGCACAGCCTGCTGGCCCTGCCGGGAATCACCCACATGACGCCGGGCGGCGTCAACGAGCAGCTGACCCAGGCCGAACTCGCCTTCCTGCGGACCGCGTTGAAGCTCTGATCCGCCGCGACCCCCCGTCGTCCGGGCCGCCCGCCGCAGCACGCGGGCGGCCCGGCCGCGTTCCCCGGTCGGAGGCCGCCCACACCTCCCGCGGTCCGATCTCTTCCGTGTGACCCATGACATGTGAAATATTACCTGCGCTCGCCCGACCACCCACCGTCCGGAAAGGACAGGTCAGTTGCGCAGACTGTCCGCGGCGTTCGCGGCCGCGCTCACCACGAGCGCGATAGCGGTCACCCTGCTCGGTACCCCCGCCCAGGCCGCTCCCCCCACGCCCGCATCCACCATCTCCGCCGAGTCCGGCGACAGCGCCGAGGCCGGGGGCCTCGAGGCCCCGCCGGCGCCGCTCGCGCCCCAGGAGCGCGAGCGCCAGTCGCTGCGCACCAAGGCACTGGAACAGCTCAACAAGGGCGCCGTGGCCAAGACCACGGACCGCCGGGCACCCGCCAAGGTGCGGGTCGGCAACGACTACGTCCAGCTCGCGCAGCAGCGCAAGGACAAGGTCTTCGTGATCCTCGCCCAGTTCGGCGACCAGGTGGACAACACCACGCTGTACAACGGCCAGCCGCGCTACGGGGGCACCCCCGGCCCGCAGCACAACGCCATCCCGAAGCCCGGCAAGAGCGACAACCACACGCTCTGGAACCAGGACTTCGACCGGAACTACTACCAGAAGATGTTCTTCGACGACTCGCCCGGCGCGGTCTCGATGCGCAACTTCTACCGCACCCAGTCCTCGGGCCGGTACGACATCGAGGGCACCGTCAGCAACTGGGTCACCGTGCCGTGGAACGAGGCCCGCTACGGCTCCAACAAGGGCCCGCAGGGCTCCGGCGCCTGGACCCAGGGCCAGGAGTTCATCCGGGACGCCGTCAAGGCCTGGTACGACGGCGAGATCGCCAAGGGCCGCACGGCCGCGGACGTCAAGGCCGAGCTGGCCCAGTACGACGTCTACGACCGCTACGACCACGACAAGGACGGCGAGTTCAACCAGCCCGACGGCTACCTGGACAACGTCATCGTCGTGCACGCCGGCGCGGACGAGACCTGGGGCGGCGGCGCGCAGGGCGCCGACGCGCTGTGGGCGCACCGCAGCTGGACCTTCCCGGACCCGACCGGCCAGACCGGCCCGGTCGGCAACAGGATCGGCGGCGCGCCGGTCGGCGACACCGGCCTGTACGTCTACGACTACGTCCAGGCGGGCGAGAACAGCGGAGTCGGCCTGTTCTCCCACGAGTTCGGCCACAACCTCGGCCTGCCCGACCTGTACAGCACCAGCGGCGGCGACAACAGCGTCAACTTCTGGTCGCTGATGTCCTCCGCCTCGTACCTGGGCAAGGGCAAGAACACCACCGGCGCCTACCCCGGCGACCTCGACGCCTGGAGCAAGCTGCAGTTCGGCTGGCTCAACTACGACGAGGCGCAGGCCGCCACCCGGTCCAGCCACGCGCTCGGCGTCAGCGGCTACAACACCGACCAGGCGCAGGCCGTCCTGGTCCACCTGCCGGACGGCACCACCAGCACCGACCTCGCCGACCCGCGCGAGGGCGCCAAGCAGTGGTGGAGCGACACCGGCGACAACCTGGACAACGCGCTGGCCCGCGACGTCGACCTCGGCGGGACCACCGGCCCGGCCGCCCTCGACGCGGCGGTCTGGTACGACATCGAGCAGGACTACGACTTCCTGACCGCCGAGGCCTCCACCGACGGCGGCAAGACCTGGACCGCCCTGCCCGGCACCGTCGACGGCACCCCGCTCGGCAACACCAGCTCCAACGTCCCGGGCCTGAGCGGCACCTCCGGCGCGTACCGGCAGCTGCACATCCCACTGGACGCCTACGCCGGCCAGAAGGTCCGGCTGCGGCTGCACGTCACCTCCGACGGCAACACCCACGGCAAGGGCGTCCTGGTCGACGCGGTGAGGATCACCGCCGGCGCCACCACCCTGTTCACCGACGGCGCCGAGAACGGCACCAACGGCTGGACCGCCACCGGCTTCACCGTCATCACCGGCCGCACCGCGGTCAAGCAGCACCCGCGCGCCTACCTGGTGGAGAACCGGCGCTACGCCGGCTACGGCGAGTTCCTGAAGACCGGCCCGTACAACTTCGGCTACACCGGGGTCGAGGGCAAGAAGGACATCGTCGACAACTACCCGTACCAGGAGGGCGTGCTCGTCTGGCTCTGGGACACCGGCTACGGCGACAACAACACCAAGGACCACCCCGGCGGCGGCCTGATCCTGCCGATCGACGCCCACCCGGCGCCGATCCGCTTCGCCGACGGCACCCTGGTCAACGCCCGGGCGCAGACCTTCGACGCGACCTTCTCGCTCAAGCCGACCACCGGGTTCACGCTGCACAAGGCCGGCGTCCCGGTGAAGATCGGCTCGGAGAAGGCCGTCCCGGCCTTCAACGACCGCACCGGCGTCTACAGCGACCCGGCCACCCCGCAGCTCGGGGTGAAGGTGCCGGACACCAACACCAAGATCGAGGTCGTCCGCGAGTCCCAGGGCGGACGGATCACCACCGTCCGGGTGGGCCCCGCGTCCTGACCCCGCTGCCCGGGTCCGGCCGCGCACACCCCGCGCGACCGGGCCCGGCAGTCCGAACCCCGGTGTCCTGAGCGCCGGGCCTCCCCGTGGAAGACAGGTCCCACGGACAGGCAGACCGCCCCGGTCCTCCCACACGGAGGGCCGGGGCGGTCCGTTTCCCGCCCGGCTCAGGCCTGGACCCAGGCCTCGACTCAGGCCTCGACTCAGACCCCGCTCAGGCCTCGGCGCGCGCCCGCCGCAGGCTCAGCGCGGCGGTGGCGGTGCCGAACACGGTGAGGGCGCCGAGCCCGAAGACCATGTAGCGGGCGCCGTCCAGCGTGGAGTCCCCGCCGAAGCTCACCAGCGTCCCGGCCAGCGCCGAGCTCACCGTGAAGGCGATCAGCTGGGTGGTGTTGAGGCCGGCGGCCGCCTTGGCGCCCTCCACCTCGTCGTCGGTGCTGCGCATCGCCGTGACGCTCAGGTGCGGGAAGGCCGCCCCGATGCCGGTCCCGCCGATCACCAGCACCACCGCCCACAGCAGCACCCGGCCGCCGGAGGCCTGCGAGGTCTGCAGCAGGCCGTAGGCCAGCAGACCGGCCGTGAGCACCGCCGGACCGACCCGGATCGCCAGCGAACGAGCCCGCTCCGAGCGCAGGTTGACGCTGAACAGCTGGGCCGAGGTCCAGCCGACCGACACCGTCGCGCCGAGGAAGCCGGCCGCCAGCGGGCTCAGCCCGCCCAGCTCCTGGCCGAACAGCGGGATGAAGGTCTCGGTCATCACGCCGGTGCAGTACACCGCGACGGTCAGGTAGATCCACTTCAGGTGGTTGCCGCGACGGTAGGTCAGCTTGGGCAGCACGGTCGCCGATCCGCGGCGCTCCACCAGCAGGAAGCCCGCCAGCAGCACCAGGCCCAGCACGATGCACAGCGCCGTCGCCCAGCCGCGCGGCACGGTGGAGCTGATGCTGAAGGCGCCCGCCGCGAGCGTCAGCAGCAGCAGCGAGGGCAGCGGCAGCGGTTCGACGGTGCGCGCGGACCCGGTCGGGCCGGGCAGCGAGCGGCGGGCCAGCACGGCCAGCACCAGGGCGGCCACCATGAGCAGGACGTAGGAGCCGCGCCAGGCGTCGAGTTCGGCGAAGAGCCCGCCGAGCGAGGGGCCGACCAGCGTGCCCACGCCCCACATCGCCGACACCAGGCCGGCCGCCCTGGTCCACAGCCGCTCCGGCAGCGCGGTGCGGATCACCGCGTAGCCGAGGCCGGCCATCAGCCCGCCGCCCAGGCCCTGGACGATCCGGCCGACGATCAGCGTCTCCATCGATGGGCTGGCCGCGGTCAGCCCGGCGCCGGCGGCGAACACCAGGAAGCCGGTGAGGTAGGAGCGCGAGGGCCCGAGCCGGGCGAGCAGCCGGCTGACCAGCATCGCGGCGGTCACCGCGGCGATCAGGAAGCCGGTCGCCACCCAGGCGTAGAAGCGGGCGCCGCCGATGTCCTCGACGATCGAGGGCAGCAGGGCTGCGGTGAAGTAGAGGTTCATCGCGTAGAGCGCGACGCCGCCGGCCATGATCGAGGCCTGGGCGGCGTACTGCTTGGAGAAGAGGTCCCCCCAGCCGCCGGAGGGCGCCGCCGACTCGGCAACGGGAGCGCGATCTCCCTGGTCGGAGGGGGTGGAGGCGGTCTGGACGCGCGGAGTTTCGGTCACGTGCACACGCTATGAGTTCAAGTGAACTTCAAGTCAAGCGCTCGCACGGACCCGGGGACGGACAGAACTACCGGGCCGGGGAACGGCGAAAGGGCCCGCCGGGTCCGACGACCCGGTCGGACCCGGCGAGCCCCGCCCGTCCGGTGGGTTTCCACCGGACGGGACCCGGTCGGGCGCGGCCCTCATCACAGGCTCCCCGCCGCTCCCGACCGGGGGCTCGGCACGCGAGGAGGATCGCTCCTCGCGCGTTCGGTGCCGTACCGTCCGCCGTGGGGGTGGCCGGACGGTACGGCGGTTCAGCCGCGGCCGGAGGCGCGCCCAATGGCAGGCGCCCCCGACCGCGAGACCTCGTCCCGGATCAGTTCTCCGGGAAGTGGCAGGCCGCCTCGCGCCCGCCCGGCCCGGCGATCCGCAGCAGCGGACGCTCGGTCCGGCAGATCTCCTGGGCCTTCGGGCAGCGCGGGTGGAAGCTGCACCCGGGCGGCGGGGCGGCCGGGCTCGGCGGGTCGCCGAGCAGCACGATCCGCTCGCGCGCCCGCTCCGCGGCCGGGTCCGGCAGCGGAACGGCGGACAGCAGGGCCTTGGTGTAGGGGTGCGCCGGGTTGCTGTACACCTGGTGCTTCTCGCCGATCTCGACGATCCGGCCCAGGTACATCACCGCGACCCGGTCGCACACGCGCTTGACCACGGAGAGGTCGTGCGCGATGAAGATGTACGCCAGCCCCAGTTCGTCCTGGAGCCGCTCCATCAGATTGACCACCTGGGCCTGGATGGAGACGTCCAGCGCGGACACCGGCTCGTCGGCGACCACCAGCCGGGGCGAGGTGGCCAGCGAGCGGGCGATGCCGATGCGCTGGGCCTGGCCGCCGGAGAACTCGTGCGGGTAGCGGTCCAGGTGCTCGGGGATGAGGCCGACCAGCTCCATCAGCTCGGAAGCCCGCTTGCGGGCGTCGGCCGCGCTGCTGCCCTGGACCAGCAGCGGTTCGGAGATGATCCGGGCCACCGTCTGCCGGGGGTTGAGCGAGGAGTACGGGTCCTGGAACACCATCTGCAGGTGCCTGCGGTGCGGGCGCAGCTGAGCCTGGGTCAGGCCGCCGATCTCGGTGCCGTCGAAGTTCACGGTGCCCGAGGTCGGGTCGATCAGCCGGACGACCATGCGCCCGGTGGTCGACTTGCCGCAGCCGGACTCGCCGACCAGGCCGAGGGTCTCGCCGGCGCCGACGTCGAAGCTGACGCCGTCCACGGCCCTGATCGGGGCGCCGGGCTGGCCGGTGCGTGAGCGGCGGCCGGGGAAGGTCTTCACCAGATCCCGGACCGTCAGCAGGGGTTCGGTCATCCCAGGACTCCTTCCGGCACCAGCGGCAGGTGACAGGCGGCCTGGTGGCCGGGGGCGAGCGGGCCGAACGCGGGCCGCTCGGACAGGCAGCGGGCGTGCTCCTCGGCGGCGGCGGCGATGGTGCGGGCGCAGCGCGGTGCGAAGGAACAGCCGGGGGCGGGGGCGATCAGCGACGGCGGGCTGCCGGGGATGGCCCGCAGCGGGGCGTCGTCGGTGTCGTCCAGGCGGGGCAGGGAGTCGAGCAGCCCGCGGGTGTACGGGTGCGCGGGGGCGGCGAACAGCCGGTCCACGGGCGCCTGTTCGGCGGCGCGGCCGCCGTACATGACGAGCACTTCGTGGGCGACCCGGGCGACCACGCCGAGGTCGTGGGTGATCATCACGACGCCGAGTCCGCGCTGCTCCTGGATCCTGGCGATCAGGTCGAGGATCTGGGCCTGGACGGTGACGTCGAGCGCGGTGGTCGGCTCGTCGGCGATCAGCAGCTCGGGCTCGCAGGCGAGCGCCATGGCGATCATCACGCGCTGGCGCATGCCGCCGGAGAACTGGTGCGGGTACTCGTCGACGCGGCGGGCCGGCTCGGGGATGCCCACCTCGGCGAGCATCTCGATCGCACGCTCGCGGCCGGCCTTGCGGGAGGCCTTGAAGTGCACCCGGTAGTGCTCGGCGATCTGCTCGCCGACCGGGTAGAAGGGGTGCAGGCTGGACAGCGGGTCCTGGAAGATCATGGCGATCCTCCGGCCGCGGATCGCGCCGAGCTGCTTCTCGCCCAGGCCGTTGAGCTCCTGGCCGTCGAGCCTGATCGAGCCGCCGACCTTCGCGCCGCGGTGCAGGCCCATGACGGCGAGGGAGGTGACGGACTTCCCGCTGCCGGACTCGCCGACCAGGCCGAGGGTCTTCCCGGCCTCGACGGTGAAGTTGATGCCGTCGACGGCCCGGACGGTGCCGCGCGGGGTGTCGAAGGTGACCTTGAGGTCCTCGACCTCCAACAACGACGTCATCAGTACCTCACTCTCGGGTCGACGTACGCGTAGAGCACGTCGACCAGCAGGTTCGCGACGACGATGAAGAAGGCCGCGAGCAGGGTGACGCCGAGGATGACGGGCTGGTCGGAGCGGAGCAGGCCGTCGTAGAAGAGGCGTCCGATTCCGGGCAGTCCGAAGATCGACTCGGTGATCACGGCACCGGCCAGCAGGCCGCCGAGGTCCATCCCGAAGATGGTGAGGATCGGCGTCATGCCGGAGCGCAGACCGTGCTTGACGGTGACGGTGAGCGCCGGCATGCCCTTGGCGCGGGCGGTGCGGATGTAGGGCTCGGCCATCGCCTCGATCATCGAGGTCCGGCTCTGCCGGGCGTACTGGGCCGCGTAGAGCAGCGCCAGCGCGGTCCACGGCAGCAGCAGGTTGGAGGCCCAGGACAGCGGGTTGTCGGTGAGGTTGTGGTACGCGGGGTAGGGCAGCAGGCCGGCGGTCCGCACCACGCCCCAGATCAGCATGATCGAGGTGAAGTAGACCGGCAGCGAGGCGGCGCCGACCGACAGGACGGTGAGGATCTTGTCGACCACGGTGTTCTTGCGCAGCGCCGAGGTGATGCCGGCGCCGAGGCCGAGCACCAGCCAGAGCACGGCCGAGCCGATGGCGAGCGAGACCGACACCGGCAGGCGGTCGACCAGCAGGTCCCAGACCGGCAGCGAGTACTCGTAGGAGTAGCCGAGGCAGGGGAAGCCGCAGTGGGTGGCGCTGGCTCCGCTGCCGTAGTCGCGGCCGGCGAAGATGCCCAGCAGGTAGACGAAGAACTGCTCCCAGACGGGCTTGTCCAGGCCCATCGCGGCCTTGACCTCGACCAGCCGCTCGGGGCTGCAGGTCTTGCCGCAGGCGGCTGCGGCCGGGTCGTTGGGCAGCAGGTAGAAGATGGTGAAGGTGATGGCGCAGATGGCCAGCAGGATGCCGGCGACGCCGAGCAGCCGGCGCCCGAGGTAGAGGATCACGACCGTCCTCCCTTCGGGTCGAGGATGTCGCGCAGCGCGTCGCCGAGCAGGGTGAAGGCGAGGACGGCGACGAACAGGAAGACCGTCGGGATCAGGAAGTACGTCGGGTCGGTCTCGTAGAAGACGATCGATTCGGCGATCATCTGCCCCCAGGAGGGGGTCGGCGGCCGGACGCCCACGCCGAGGTAGGAGAGCGCGGCCTCGGTGGCGATCATGCCGGGGATCAGCAGGGTGGTGTAGGCGATGATCGGCCCGGAGACGTTGGGCAGGATCTCCCGGGTGAGGATGCGCCAGGACCGGGCGCCGCCGACCTTGGCCGCCTCGACGTACTCGCGGTGCTTGAGCGAGAGGGTCTGGCCGCGGACGACGCGGGCCACGCCGGGCCAGCCGAACAGCCCGATGACCACGGTCATCAGCAGGATCCGGTTGACGTCCCTGGCGACCGACATCATCGCGATCATGAAGATCAGCGACGGGAAGGACATCGTGAGGTCCATCAGCCGGGACAGCAGGCTGTCGATGCGGCCGCCGAAGTAGCCGGCCGCGATGCCGGCCAGGGTGCCGGCGACGACGACGACGGCGGTGGCGACGAACGCGATCAGCAGCGACACCTGGCCGCCGTGCAGGACCCGGGCGAACAGGTCGCGGCCGGTGGCCGGCTCGACGCCGAACCAGTGCCGGGCGCCGACGCCGCCGAAGTCGCCCTTGGGCAGGCCGCCCAGGTAGGCGTCGACGGCGCGCTTGTCGAACTCCTCGGCGTTCCAGCCGCCGAGCGCGCTCAGCGGGCCGGCCAGCACGGCCATCAGGACGAGGAGGACGACCATGATCAGGCCGAAGCGGGCCGAGCCCTTGGCCCACAGCTGGTCCCAGACCAGCCGCCAGGGCCCGCGCCCGGAGGCTTTCGCGGGGCCCGCCGCCGCGACGGGCGCGGCGGCGGGCTCAGTCGTAGTGGTGCTCATGACGGACGGTTCCTCAGCCCTGGCTCTTGGCGGGGTCCTTGAGGCCGACCGTGGCCATGTCGATCATGCCGGCGTAGCCCGGGGCACCGAAGGCGCCGGCCACGTTGGTGCCGACCAGCAGCGCGCGGCGCTGCCACATGAGCGGGACGGCCGGGGCCTTCTGCAGGAGCGCCTCGTCCAGCTTCTTCCAGGCCTCGTTGGCCTCGTTCACGTCCGGGAGGGCCGCGATGCGGTCCATCTCGTCCATGGTGGCCTGGTCGCGGAACTGGCTGTAGTTGCCCTGGTTGCCCTTGTCCTTGATGGTGCGGCCGTCGAACAGGAAGGGCAGGAAGGTGGCACCGGACGGGTAGTCCGGGCACCAGCCGTTGATGGTCAGCTCGGGCGCGGCCTTGGCGTCGCCGAGGGTGTCGGTGAACGCCGACGGGTCGACGGTGTTGACGGTGACCTGGATGCCGGCCTTGGACAGCGACTGCTGGATGGCCTCGCCGCGGGTCTTGTCACCGAGCGAGACGGTGAGCGAGACCTTGAGGTCGGTCTTGCCGGCCGCCTTGAGCAGGTCCTTGGCCTTCGCCGCGTCGCCGGCGGCCGGGATCTTCAGCGGGTCGGCCTTGACGCCGCCGGTCAGCGACGGCGGCAGGAAGGAGGTGGCGACGTCGGCGATCGCGGGGCCGCCGAACGCGGTGACCTGGGCCTCGCGGTCGACCGCCCACATGACGGCCTCGCGGACCTTCGGGTCGTCGAACGGCGCCTTGGAGGTGTTGAGGTAGAGGCTGTCGGTGCAGCCGGTGCGCTCGGCCACCATGCGGGCCTTGACGTCGGCCTTGGGCAGCACCTTGGCGACCGACTCGGGGCGCATCCAGGGCATCTCGATCGCGGAGGCGTCGGCGCCGTCGCTGGCGATGATGCGGTCGTCGACCTGGCCGCCCTTGAGGCCCTGGGTGACGACGATCTTGTCCGGGTAGGCCTTGCGGATCGGGTCCGAGGACGGGTCCCAGTTGGTGTTGCGGACCAGCACCAGCTGCTTGCCGCGGTCGTAGCTCTCGATCTTGTACGGGCCGGAGGAGAACGGCCGCATGTCGTACTGGGTGCCCTTCTCCTGAGCCGGCGGCACCGGCGCGAAGGTGGGCAGGGTCGCGGTGTAGGCGAACTCGGCGACCGGGCGCTTGAGGCGGAAGACGATGGTCCTGTCGTCCGGCGTCTCGATGCTCGCCAGGTGCTCGCCGGTCAGCGGACCCTTGTAGTTCTCGCCGCCGGCCAGGTACTGGGCCGCGTAGTCGGGGCCGCCGGTGAGGTCCGGGGAGAACGAGCGCTCGACGTTGTACTTGATGTCGGAGGACTTGATCGGCGAGCCGTCCTCGTACTTCAGCCCGTCGCGCAGGGTGAAGGACCAGGTCTTGCCGCCGTCGGACGGGCGGCCGGTGTCGGTGGCCAGGTCGGGGACGATCTGGTTGCCGGCGTCACCGGGCTCGGCCTTGAAGGTGACCAGGGTGCGGTAGATCAGCCGGGTGCCGAAGTCCATCTGCGGCAGGGTCCAGTTGCGGGCCGGGTCGAGGTGGGCGAAGTCCTGGTTGGTCAGCACGGTCAGGGTGCCGCCCTTGACCGGGGTGCCGCCCACGGCCGTGCCGGTGTCGGCACCGGGTCCCTTGGTGGAGCTGGCGGCGGCGGTGTCGCCGGAGCCGCTGTCGCTCTTGTCCTTGCTTCCGCAGGCGCCGAGCCCGAGGGTGAGTGCCGCCGCGATGGCCGCCGCGAGGGCGGTCTGGGTACGCCTGTTCATATCTGACTCCGCAGTGGGGGGCCCGCCGAGAAGGCCCGTCGTCCAACCCCGGGGGTGGATCCGGGGCCCGGCCGGGAGGGCGACCTCAGGGGGTCTAGCCGCTCCGCGGTGTGACCCGTAACATAGTAATGTGAAATTGCACTGCACAAGAGGTGACGCCACCCGTTACCGAGATGTGTCCGTGCAGCCCCTCCTCCCCCAACCTCGCACCACGCGTTTTAGGAGTACCCGGTGACCCTCCGTCAGACCGGCCTCAACACCGGCAGCCACGACCTCCCGGTGTCGGCGGCGCTCAACGCCTTCATGGGCACCTCCTGGGCCCCCACCCCGCTCCCGGCCGAGGACCGCGTCCCCGGCTACGCCGTCACCCCCGGCCGGCGCACCCGGCTGTCCGCGGCCTTCCCCGGCGAGCGCCTGATCGTCCCGGCCGGCCGGCTCAAGGTCCGCAGCAACGACGTCGACTACCGCTTCCGCCCGCACAGCGCCTACGCCTGGCTGACCGGCCTCACCGGCGAGGACCAGGTCGGCCACGTGCTCGTCCTGGAGCCGACCGGCCCCGACGGCCACGAGCCCGTCCTCTACCTGCGGCCCCGCTCCCCCCGCGGCGGCGACCCGGTGCGCGGCGCCGAGTTCTTCCGCGACCGCCGCTACGGCGAGTTCTGGGTCGGCCGCCGCCCCGACCTCGACGAGGCCTCCCGGCTCACCGGCGTGCGCGTCGAGCACCTCGACGAGCTGGACAAGCTGCTCACCGGCCCGCAGCCCGCCACCCGGGTGCTGGCCGGCGTCGACCCCGAGCTCGACGCCGCCACCGGCCGCCCCGGCCCCGCCGCGCTCGTCGACGCCGACGGCCTCTTCGCCGCCGTGCTGTCCGAGCTGCGACTGGTCAAGGACACCTGGGAGGTGGAGCAGCTCCAGCTCTCCGTCGACCACACCGTGCTCGGCTTCGAGGACGTCGTCCGCGCCCTGCCCGCCGCCCTGCGCCACCACCGCGGCGAGCGCTGGATCGAGGGCGTGTTCAACCTCCGTGCCCGCGCCGAGGGCAACGGCATCGGCTACGAGACCATCGCCGCCAGCGGCGCCCACGCCGGCGTCCTGCACTGGATCCGCAACGACGGCGCGCTCGACCCGAACTCCCTGCTGCTGCTGGACGCCGGCGTCGAGACGGACACCCTCTACACCGCCGACATCACCCGCACCCTCCCGCTGAGCGGCACCTTCACGCCGGTCCAGCGCCAGGTCTACGAGCTGGTGCTCGCCGCCCAGCAGGCCGGCATCGACACGCTGCGCCCCGGCGCCCGCTTCCGCGACTTCCACGCCGCGGCCGCCCGGGTCATCGCCGAGGGCCTCGCCGACTGGGGCGTCCTGCCCGTCTCCGCCGAGGAGGCGCTCGCCGAGGACAGCGGCCTCTACCGCCGCTACACCCTCTGCGGCACCGGCCACATGCTCGGCCTCGACGTCCACGACTGTGCCAAGGCCCGCGCCGAGACGTACCTGGACGCCGTCCTGGAGGAGGGTCACGTGCTCACCGTC
>NZ_JAIY01000010.1:248480-260007 GCF_000710405.2 Kitasatospora sp. MBT66
GCGTCCGGATCGAGGACGACCTGGTCGTCACCGCCGACGGCGCCCGGCTGATGTCCGGCGCGCTGCCCCGCAGCGTCCCGGCCATCGAGGCCTGGATGGCCGAGCTGCTCGGCTGAGCCCGCGGTGCCGGCCCCACGGCGGTCGGGCCGGCACCGCAGGGGACCGCCGCAGGGCCGCCGGGCTCACCGCCCGGCGGCCCGGGCCTCCTCCCACAACCGGGCCACGATCCCCGCCGCCGGGCCGCCGCGCGCCGCCCGGTGGCCCGTCCCGGCCCACAGGTGCATCGCCCCGGTGTCCCCGCGCCCGGCCGCCGCCGCGCGCAGCGGCTGGGTCAGGTGGTGCACCTCCGGATAGGCGGCGGGCGCGTACGGCCCGTACCGGTCGATGAACGCGTTGCGCAGCCCCCGCGCCGGACGCCCGGTGAACGCCCGGGTCACCGCCGTCGACTCGAACTCCGTCAGCGCCGCCCGGTGCGCCGCCGAGGTACCCGCCTCCTCCGCCCGCAGCAGCGCCGTCCCCACCTGGACCGCCACCGCCCCGGCCCGCAGCGCGGCCGCCACCGACGCCCCGTCGGCCAGCCCGCCCGCCGCGACCAGCGGCAGCCCCGTCACCGCCCGCACCGCGGGCAGCAGATCGAGCAGCGGGACCTCGCCCGGCCGGTCCGCGACCCCGTGGGTGGCCCGGTGCCCGCCGGCCTCCGGGCCCTGCACGCAGAGCGCGTCCATCCCGGCCGCCTCGGCCCGCCGGGCCTCCTCCGGCGTGGTCACCGTGCCCACCTGGAGGACCCCCGCCGCCCGCAGCGCCCGCGCCTCCTCGGCGGCGGGCAGCCCGAAGGTGTACGAGACCACCGCGACCGGCCCGGCGAGCAGCGCGGCGATCTTGGCGTCCCAGTCGTCCCGGTCCGGCCCGATCGCCTCCGGCAGCACGACCCCGTGCCGCTCCGCCTCGGGCCGCAGCCGCTCCCGGTAGGCGGCGACCGCCGCCGGGTCGCCGGGCTCGGCCGGTACGAAGAGGTTCACCCCGAACGGACGGTCCGTCAGCTTCCGGGTGAGTGCGACCTGTTCGGCCGTCGCGGCGGCGCTCCGGTAGCCGGCCGCCAGGAAGCCCAGCCCGCCCGCCGCGTTCACCGCCGCCACCAGCTCCGGCGTGGTCGCCCCGCCGGCCATCGGTGCGCCGATCACGGGCACGGCGAGTTCGTCGAGTCGGACGGCCATCCGGGGATCCTCCGGTCACGGGCGGACGAGGTCGCCGACCACCCTACGCCCGCCGCCCGTCGGCCCTCCGCGCCGTCACCCCATGCGCCGTCACCCCCCGCGCCGGATCAGCCCCCGCGCCCGCGCCTCCCGCACCGCCGCCGTCCGCGACTCCACGCCCAACTTGGTGTAGATGTGCACCAGATGCGACTTCACCGTGGCCAGGCTCAGATGCAGCCGCCCGCCGATCGCCTGGTTGGTCAGCCCGTCCGCGACCAGCCCCAGCACCTCGGTCTCCCGCGCGCTCAGCGCCGCCGCGGGCGTCCGCATCCGCTCCAGCAGCCGGTCCGCCACCGTGGGCGCCAGCGCCGGCCGGCCCGCCGCCGCCGACCGCACCGCGCGGGCCAGCTCCTCCGGCGGCGCGTCCTTCAGCAGGTACCCGGTGGCCCCGGCCTCCAGCGCGGGCAGCGTGTCCGCGTCCGTGTCGTAGGTGGTCACCACCAGGACCCGCGGCGCCCCCGCGCCCCGGGCCGTGATCGCCGCCGTGGCCTGCGCGCCGTTCATCGCCGCCCCCGGCCCGAACTGCAGGTCCATCAGCACCACGTCCACCGCCAGCTCCGCCGCCAGCTCGACCGCGCGCTCGGCGGTGGCCGCCTCCGCGACGATCTCGAAGTCCGGCTCGCTCTCCAGGACCGCCCGCAGCCCGGCCCGGACCACCGGGTGGTCGTCGGCGAGCAGCAGCCGGATCACGGTGCCGGTCACGACGACCCCTCCTTCGTGCCGCCCGCTCCCCCGGGCACCGGCAGCAGCACCGCCAGCGCCGTGCCCTCCCCCGGCGCGGACTCCACCGCGAAGCTCCCGCCCAGCGCCCGCGCCCGGGCCCGCATCGACGGCAGCCCGTAGCCGCCGTCCCCGCCGTCCCCGGCACCGCCACCGGCGGCGGTCCGCGTCCGCACGGCCTCCGGGTCGAACCCCGCGCCGTCGTCCACCACGTCCAGCGCCACCTCGCCCGCCATGAAGCTGAGCGTCACCTCGGCGTGGCCCGCCCCGGCGTGCCGCACCGTGTTGCCGAGCGCGGACTGCGCGATCCGCAGCAGCGCCACCTCGTGCGGCACCGGCAGCGGGACCCGCTCCCCGAGGACGTGCAGCCGCACCGGCAGACCGCTGCGCACCGAGGTCGTGGCGCACAGCCGCTCCAGCGCCACCGGCAGGGTGTCGCTCTCCAGCGCCGGCGGGGTGAGCGCCCGCACGAAGCGGCGGGCCTCGTCGAGGTTGTCCTGCGCGGCCTGCCGGGCCTGCTCCACGTACTCGCCGGCGGCCTGCGTCCGGTCCGGCAGCGCGCGCTGCGCGGCCCGCAGCAGCAGCTGGATGCTGGTGAGGCTCTGCGCCAGGGTGTCGTGGATCTCCCGGGCCAGCCGCTCCCGCTCGGCGAGGACCCCGGCCGCGTGGTGGGCGGCCGCGAGGTCGGCGCGGGCGGCCGTCAGTTCGTCGATGAGCCGGCGCCGCTCCTCGCTCTCCCGGTAGAGCGCCTGGTAGCCGAACACGGTCGCGACGGCGAAGGCGGCCCCCAGCAGCGGCCCGATCGCCGGCGCGACGCCGACGGTGTGCTGATGGGCGGAGTAGGCGACGATCGCCGCGACGGCGGTCAGCCCGACCGCCGCCACCCCGGCCCGCCGGCCGAGCAGGTGCAGCTCCAGGAAGTACAGCGGGAACGCCAGCCAGACCCCGTCCGGGGTGGCCACCAGCACGCCCACCCAGGTGACCCCGAGCAGCGCCAGCCAGAGCGCGGCGGCCCGGCCGGAGCGGCCGACGGCACCGATCAGCGGACCGGCCGCGTAGACGGCGGCCATCGCGGTGGCGGCGGCCGCGACCGCCGCCGGGTCCCCGTCGCGCCCGGCCAGGGCCCGGAGCACGGCGAGCGCGAGCAGGCCCGCCACCAGCAGGTGCAGACAGACCCGGAGCACGCGGGCGACGGGGGTGGTTCGAGGTCGATCGGTCGCCATCCGTCCAGCCTAGGGTCCGTGCCGCCGACCGGCATCAATCGAAAGGTTGAACTCCGCTTCCGCCCTTCGAAGCCGAGGTTCCAATCCCCGGTGCGATGCCCGGCGGGCCTCCGTTCGACCACTCTCGTCAGTGTCGCAGCGGAACGGACGAAAGGACTCGCGGTGTTCGTCGCCTGGAGGGATCTGGGGTTCGCCAAGGGGCGGTTCGCCCTGATGGGAACCGTCATCGTACTGATCACCGTGCTGGTCGGCCTGCTGTCGGGGCTGACCGCCGGACTCGGCCGGCAGAACACCTCGGCCATCACCGGCCTGCCCGCCGACCACCTGGCCTTCGGCCGGCCCGCGGACGGCCAGAAGCTGTCCTTCACCGACTCCCAGGTCACCCCCGAGCAGTGGCAGGGCTGGGCCCGGACCCCCGGCGTGACCGAGGCGCAACCGCTCGGCATCGCCACCACCAAGGGCGCCGCCGGAGCACGCACCTCCGCGCTCTCCGTCCTCGGCGTCCCCGACGGCTCCGCGCTGGCCCCCCGGGGCGACACCCTCTCCCCCGGCCGGGCGGTGCTGTCGCAGACCGCCGCGAAGGACCTCGGCGGACTGCGCCCAGGCGACGCCTTCACCGTCGCCGGCCGGCCGCTGACCGTCGCGGCCGTCGCCGGTGACGCCTCCTACAGCCACACCCCGGTGGTCTGGACGACCCTGGCCGACTGGCAGCAGGCCGCCCCCGGCGGGGCCGGGCACGCCACCGTGGTCGCGCTGACCACCGCGAAGGGCGCCGACCTCGCCGCCGCCGACACCGCCCTCGGCACCGAGACCCGCGACCGCGACGGCGCGCTCGCCGCGATCGGCTCCTACACCTCGGAGAACGGCTCGCTGCAGCTGATGCGGGGCTTCCTGTTCGCCATCTCGGCGCTGGTGATCGGCGCCTTCTTCACCGTCTGGACGATCCAGCGCAGCGGCGACATCGCCGTCCTGAAGGCCCTCGGCGCCTCCACCCGCTACCTGCTGCGCGACGCGCTCGGCCAGGCCGTCCTGCTGCTGCTCCTGGGCACCGCGCTCGGCACCGCGGTCGCGGTCGGCGTCGGCGCGCTGATCGGCTCCGCCGTCCCGTTCGTCCTGGACGCCCCGACGGTGCTGCTGCCCGCCGCCGTCATGATCGCGCTCGGCGCGGTCGGCGCGGCCCTGTCCGTCCGCCGCATCACCTCCGTCGACCCGCTGACCGCCCTGGGGAGTGCCCGATGACCCTGCACCTCGACCGCGTCACCCTCACCTACCCGGACGGCGACGGCCGGCTGACCGCCCTCGACGAGGTGTCGCTGACCGTGCCGAAGGGCACCCTCACCGCCGTGGTCGGCCCGTCCGGCTCGGGCAAGTCCAGCCTGCTGGCGGTCGCCGCGACCCTGATCGCCCCGGACTCCGGACGCGTGGTGGTCGACGGCACCGACACCGCCGGGCTGGACCGCGCCGGACTGACCGCGCTGCGGCGGCACCGGATAGGCATCGTCTTCCAGCAGCCCAACCTGCTGCCCGCGCTGACCGCCGCCGAACAGCTCCAGGTGATGGCCCACCTCGACGGCCGCTCCCCGCGCGCCGCCCTGCCCCGCGCCCTGGAACTGCTGGCCGCCGTCGGCCTGCGCGACCTGGCCGCCCGCCGCCCGCACCAGCTCTCCGGCGGTCAGCGCCAGCGCGTCAACATCGCCCGCGCACTGATGAACGACCCCACCGTGCTGCTCGTCGACGAGCCCACCAGCGCCCTCGACCACGAACGCGGCGCCGCCGTCCTCGACCTGCTGACCACCCTCACCCACCGCCGCGCCACCGCCACCGTCCTGGTCACCCACGACCGCACCCACCTGACGGCGGTCGACCAGGTCGCCGAGGTCCACGACGGCCGCCTGACGGTACCGGCGGCGTTGTGAGCTACTTCTTGGCGGCCAGCACCTCGTCCACCGAAAGCGTCACCGCGGCACCGATCGACTCCGGAAGCGCGAAGGACTGCCCGGGGTGGTGGACGGCGTGCACCCGGTACTCGCCGTTCTGGGGGTCGGTGAGCACCATGACTTTGAGGTTTCTGCGATCGACGATCAGATAGACCGGGATTCCCGCATCGGCGTAGACCATCGGCTTGATCTTCACATCCGCCATGTAATTGGAGGATGTGACCTCGGCCACGAGCCTGAAGACCGCCGGGTCGTAACTGTTGCGCTCGATCAGGTGATCCCTGTAGTCCGCGTCCACGACCGAAAGGTCCGGAACGGCGTAGTCGGACGGTCCGCCTGGCAGCCACAACCCGATTGCCTGAACCACCCTGCACGTGCGGTGGAGTCCGGCCGCCAGAAGCGGAACCATGAGATCCGTCAGTACCTCACCGTGCGGCCCGTCGGCAGGTGGCGTCACGGTGATCTGACCCCCGATGATCTCGACGCGGTGACCCGTCAACCGGCTGGCGATCAGCTCTGCGGCTTCCAGCAGCGTGGGCTGGCCGAACGAGTCTTCCACTGCGGCGGCGGACATGGAGTTCTCCTTGCTGCCGATGTCGGGAACATCATCGTAGAACCCGGGATCGATACCCCACCCGATTACGGAGAATTCCCCCGAACGGGTGGTTTACCTACCGGGCGCGCAGGCGCAGGCCGGTGCGGGACTCCTCCTCGGCCGCCTCCTCCTGGCCCTCCGCCCACAGCGAGCGGACGTGGCTGAGGTGGCGGGTCATGCAGGACTCGGCAGCCGGGGCGTCGCCGGCGATCATCAGGTCCAGCAGCTCCAGGTGCTCCTCCGCCGAGGAGACCAGCTCGCCGCGCTCGGCCAGCCGGTTGAGGCCGTAGAGGCGGGAGCGCTTGCGCAGGTCGCCGACGACCTCGACCAGGCGGGAGTTGCCGGCCAGGCCGAGCAGGTCGAGGTGGAACTGGCGGTCGGCCTCCAGGTAGCCGATGAGGTCCTGCTTGCCGGCCGCGACGACGATCGCCTCGGCCTGCGGGCGCAGCGCCTCCAACTGCTCGGGGGTGGCGGTGCGGGCGACCCGGCCGACGGTCGGGACCTCGATCAGGGCGCGGATCTCGGTGAAGTCGTCGAGGTCCCGCTCGGTGAGCTCGGTGACCCGGAAGCCCTTGTTGCGGACGGCCTCGACCAGGCCCTCGCGGGCGAGGTCCAGCATGGCCTCGCGGACGGGGGTGGCGGAGACGCCGAAGTCGGCGGCCAGGGCGGGCGCGGAGTAGACGACCCCGGGGCGCAGCTCGCCGGAGATCAGGGCGGCTCGCAGGGCGTGGGCGACCTGGTCGCGCAGCCGCTCCTGGACGGAGATCAGGGTGCGGGGTTTGAGGTCGGCCATGGTGTTCCTCCGGTGAGTGCAGAACACCAGCGTACAATGTCACGTTACGTTGAGTGTGCAACATCCCGTGATTTCGAACGACCCGTCAGCGCACGGCATCCATGGTCGCACCCCATGGTGGCAGGGCCGCCGCCCGCTGACAACGGTCGGCGGCCCACCTCCTCGTTCCCGTCCCTCTCACTTCCCCTTGAACAGGGGCACCAGGCCGGTCACGCTGGACCCGCCGTGTCCGGCCGCGACCGCCTCCCGGAAGGTGTCGGCGAGCAGCCGGGGCAGCGCCCCGTCCACCCCGGAGGCCTCGACGGTGTGCAGCACGTGTTCGAGGCTCGCAACGCCCATGGTCAGCCGGTCGACGTCGCCCTCGTGGTTCCCGGCGGCGATCCGGGGCGCGTAGAAGGCGAGGAAGCCGGGCATCGAGGCGGCCGTCGACGTGGCGTAGGGCAGGAACTCGTCCGCCGGGATGCCGTTGGCCTCCGCGACGGCGGTGGCGTGCAGGTAGGCGGTCAGCGAGGTCCAGAAGAGGTCCATCTGGATCTGGTAGTAGAGCTGCGCCAGCCCCGGGTCGTCGCCCCGGTAGTCGGCGCCGGTGAGCACCTCCAGGGCGGCGCGGTGCCGCCGGAAAAGCTCGACCGGGCCGCTGTAGAAGGTGGACGACTCGGGCCGCCCGATGCCGGACGGCGGGACCTGCACCCCGCCGGTGAGGTGCCCGGCGCCCCGCTCGGCGAGCCACCGGGCGGCCTCCCGGGCCCGGTCGGGGGTGTCCGAGCTGAGGTTGACGACGGTCCGCCCGGCCAGGGCCGGACCGGCGGCGGCCAGGACCGCGAACACCGCGTCGTAGTCGGTCAGGCTCAGCACGACCAGTTCATTGGCCGCGACCGCCGCGGCCGCGTCCGGCGCGAGCACGGCGCCCCGGGCGAGCAGGTCGTCGGCGCGGCCCGAGCTCCGGTTCCAGAGCGTCACGGCGTACCCGGCGTCCAGGTAGGCGCCGGCCATGGCGCGGCCCATCGGGCCGAGGCCGATCAGGGTGACGGACGGCTTGCCGCCCCCGTCCTGCTTGCCGTTCTCCTGCTGCGCGACAGACATGGGGATCCCCTCCGAAGGCGACTAGAACGAACGCTCTATCCAGGAGAGGAAGCTAGCACAGCTCTGGAACGAACGCTCTATTCAATATTCGGCTAGACTCCCCCCGTGAAGACGACGACCACCGGCACCCGGGAGCGGATCGTCCGGGCCACCTCCCGGCTGCTCCAGCGCCAGGGGTACGAGGGCACCGGCATCAAGCAGATCTCCCGCGAGGCGGAGGCCACCCTCGGCTCCGTCTACCACTTCTTCCCGGGCGGCAAGCAGGAACTGGCCGCCGCGGCGATCCGCCACGGCGACCAGGAGTTCGCGGAGCTGCTGCGCGAGGGGCTGGACAGCGCCGCCGACCCCGCCGAGGCGGTCACCGCCTGCACCCGGCTGCTCGCCGAGGCCCTGCGCGCCTCCGACTGGCAGGACGGCTGTCCGATCACCACCACCGCGCTGGAGACGGTCGGCCGGGCGCCGGTCATCGAGGAGGCCGTCACCGCGGCGTTCGCGCACTGGCGCGCCGTCGTCGAGGAGAAGCTGCACGGCAGCGGCATCGGCCTCACCGACGCCCGCGAGCTCGCCGCCACCGTCATCAACACCCTGGAGGGCGCCGAGCTCGCCGCCCAGGTCGCCCGCAGCGAGGAGCCGCTCCACCTCACCGGCCGCCACCTCGCCCGGCTGATCGACACCTACCGGCCGCCGCGGACGGCGCCCGCGTTCACCACCGCTGCCCCCGCCGTTCCCTGACCGGAACGCGAAAAAGCGGCCGGCGTGGCGGGGGATCCCTTCCCACCACGCCGACCGCAACTCCGGCCGACACAACAACGACCGATCCCCGTCCGAGGTGACGGACTGGGGGACGGGTACCGACACAGCGCCGAGCGCCGGTACCCGATCGGCCGGGCCCCACAGCAGACCTGTGCCGACCGGAAGCCTCAGGGGCCTACCGGCCCACCCCGCGCCGGTGCACCTCGGCCGCGACCGCGAGATCCTGCCAGGCCATGCCGACGCTCTTGAAGAACCTCGGCCGGTCGGCCGGCACCGGAGCCTCGCCCCGCACCAGCTCGGCCAGGTTCCACAGCGGATCGGCGCCGGTCACCCCCGCCATCAGCAGGTCACCGGCCTCCCGCAGCGCGGCGGCCCTGGCCTCCACGTACAGCGCGGACCGGCCGACCAGCACCTCGTCCACCTCGCGGGCGTCCACCTCGTGCGAACCGACCGCGGCCACCGCCGCGTGGTCCGGCACCAGCGCGCCGTCGAACAGCGGCGTGCGCGCGGTGGTGCAGCAGACCACCAGGTCCGCCCCCGCCACCGCGGCCGGGGTGCCGACTGCGGCCTTCAGGCCGAGCCCGCGGGCGTACCGGACCAGTGCCTCGGCCGGCTCCGCGCTGCGGGCGACCACGGTCACCCGGGTCAGCCGGCGGACGGCGAGCAGGGCGTCCAGATGCCCGTACGCCTGCGGGCCCGAGCCGAACAGCACCAGGTGCTCGGCCTCCGGCACCGCCAGCCGGTCCAGCGCGACGGCCGTGACCGCGGGGGTGCGCAGCGAGGTGAGCGCGATGCCGTCGAGCAGTGCGACCGGCTGCAGGGTCGGACCGTCCAGCAGCAGGTAGTTGCCGGTGATCCGGGGCAGCCCGACGGCGGGATTGGCCGGCGCGACGCCGGCGATCTTCACCCCGACGTAGGCCGTGGAGGCGGCCGGCATCATCAGCAGCTCCCCGGCCGGTACCGGGATCGCCGAGCGGGCGGGGACGGTCTCCGGGTCGAGCCCGTCGAGCAGCACGCCCTCGATCGCCCGCGCCGCCTCCTCCGGCGTCAGTTCGACCGCGCCGGCCGGCAGCACCGCCGGCCCTGCGGTCGGCCCGGCAGCCGGGGAGTCGGCGGGGGCAGTGCCCGGCGTGGCGGGCCGGAGCGGCTCGACCGCCACGCCGGGCGGTTCCGGGGCCGTCCGCCGGTCGCCGCTCACAGCAGGAATCCCGCGCCGAGCGTGTCCTGCGGGTCGAGCAGGAAGCGGTGCTCGCCGGTGCGGTGCGCGGTGCCGGTCACCTCGGTGACCACGCCGTCGCCCCACGGGTCGCCGCCGGGCAGTACCCGCCCGCCGAAGACCGTGCCGACGATCGACTCGTGCCGCAGCTCCGCGCCGGGGGCGAGCCGCCCCTCGGCGGCCAGCACGGCCAGCCGGGCCGAGCTGCCGGAGCCGCACGGCGAGCGGTCGATCTGGCCGTCCGCGAAGACGGTGACGTTGCGCTGGTTCAGCGTGCCGTCCACCGACGGGAGTTCGTCGAACAGGATGACGCCGTAGACGCCGGACAGCCGCGGGTCCACCGGGTGCCGCACGGCCGGGGAGTCGGCCAGCGCGGCCCGGATCTCCCGGCCGATCGCGGTGAGCTCGGGCAGCAGGTCGAGGGTCACCGAGAGGCCGAGGGCCGCGGCCGGCACCGAGACGTAGCAGGCGCCGGAGTGGGCGACGGCCACCTCGACGGTGCCGCGCGAGGTCTCGACCGGGAGCTTCAGCTCGCTCACCCAGGAGGGCACGTTGCGGAAGGTCACCCCGGTGGTCCGCCCGGCGGCCCGGTGCACCAGCGCGGTGACCCGGCCGGACGGCACGTCGATCCGGACCCGGGCGACGCCGTAGTCGGGTGCGGCGACCAGCCCGGAGTCGACCGCCCAGGCGCCGAGCGCGATGGTGCCGTGGCCGCAGGCGGTCGAGTAGCCGTCCTTGTGCCAGAACAGCACACCGAGGTCGGCCTCGTCGTCGTCCGGCGGCACCAGGAAGCCGCCGTACATGCCGGCGTGGCCGCGCGGCTCCCGGGTGAGCAGCTGCCGGATGTCGTCCAGCGGGCCCGGCCGGGGCGCGGTGGCGGTGCCGCCGGCCCCGATCGCGATCGCCCGCCGCTCGGCGACGCTGTCGCCGGGGATGACGGGCGTGCCGCCGACGACGATCCGGAACGGCTCGCCGGCCGTGTGGTAGTCGACCGTGTCGACCTGCACCACCGGGGGCGCCTCCCGGTCGGGGAGGTCCGTCGTCATCAGGCGCCCCCGCCCGGCAGCAGGGTGACGGTGCGGCTCTGGGTGTAGAAGTCCAGCGCGGCCTGCCCCTGCTCGCGGGCACCGTGGCTGGCGCCCTTGGCGCCGCCGAACGGCAGGTGGAAGTCGACGCCGCTGGACGGCGCGTTGACCCGGATCATGCCGGCGTTCAGGCGGTCGGCGGTGGCGAGCGCCGCGTCCAGGTCCCGGGTGTGCACCGAGGCGGACAGCGTGTACGGGGTGTTGTTGGCGAGCGCGATGGCCTCGTCCAGGTCGGCCGCCGCGTGCAGCACGGCGATCGGACCGAAGAACTCCTCGCGGCTCAGCGGGTGCTCGTCCGGGACCCCGGCGACCAGGGTCGGCTCCAGGTACCAGCCGTCCCGGGCGGGCGCGCCGCCGCCGGTCAGCACCTCGGCGCCGGCCTCGCGGGCGGAGTCGACGGCCGCGGTGATCTCGTCCCGGGTGGCCTCGTTGATGACCGGCCCGCAGGAGGTGCCGTCGACCTGGCCGAGCGCCTTGACCAGGGCCGCGCGCAGCGGCTCGTAGGCCTCGCCGACGGCGACCACCCGGCTGGTGGCGGTGCACTTCTGCCCCGCGTAGCCGGCGATCGCGTTGGCGAGGTGGGCGGCGGCCTGGTCGATGTCGGCGTCCGGCAGGACGATCGCGGTGTTCAGCCCGCCGAGCTCGGCCTGGACCGGGATGCCGCGGTCCGTGGCGGTGCGGACGACCTGGCGGCCGACGCCGGTGGAGCCGGTGAAGGAGACCACGTCGGCCGCGCCGACCAGGGTGCCGCCCTCGGCGCCGCCGCCGGGCAGCACGGTGAAGACGTCGGCCGGCAGCCCGGCCTCGGCGACCAGCTCGGCCAGCCGGCGGGCGCAGCCGATCGCCTCCGAGGAGGGCTTGAGCACCAC
>NZ_JAIY01000010.1:260374-282166 GCF_000710405.2 Kitasatospora sp. MBT66
CGCGGGCGACGGTGGCCAGGACGGCCTCGGCACCGGGGGCGGGCGCCTCGGCGACGAGGTCCGCGGGGTCGGCGGGGTTGTACGAACGGATCGTCACTGCAGGCAGCCCTTCGGGGGGTTCGACGGGTTTTCGGAGCGGGTCGGTCGGTCGGTGGGCCCCGCGGCGGACGGCCGGCCCCGGGACGGGGGGCCGGCCGGCCGCGGGGCCGGGGCGGGACCTCCGCGCGGAGCGGGAGGCCGAGCCGGAACAGCGGGCCGGGGCGGAGCAGGCCGGGTCGGAGCAGGCCGGGTCAGAGCAGGAAGCCGGCCGGGAACGGGTCGCTGGGGTCGAGGAAGTACTGGGCGGTGCCGGTGATCCAGGCCCGCCCGGTGACGGTCGGCACGACGGCCGGCCGGCCGCCCACCTCGGTCTCCTCCACCAGCCGCCCGACGAAGGTGGTCCCGATGAAGGAGTCGTTGCGGAAGTCCCGGTCCAGCGGCAGCTCGCCGCGCGCGTGCAGCTGGGCCATCCGGGCCGAGGTGCCGGTGCCGCAGGGCGAGCGGTCGAACCAGCCGGGGTGGATCGCCATCGCGTGCCGGGAGTGCTCGGCGGTCGAGCCGGGGGCCAGCAGCTGCACGTGGTGGCAGCTGTGGATGGACGGGTTCTCCGGGTGCACCGGCCGGTCCGGGCTCGCGTTGATGGCGTCCATCAGGGCGAGGCCCGCGTCCAGGATGTCCTGCTTGCGCTCCCGCTCGAACGGCAGGCCGAACTCGGCGAGCGGCAGGATCGCGTAGAAGTTGCCCCCGTACGCCAGGTCGTAGCTCACCGTGCCGTAGCCCGGGACGTCGATCTTGCGGTCCAGCGCCTCCGAGTAGGACGGCACGTTGCGGATGGTGACCGCCGTGGCGGCACCGTTCTCGACCGCGACGTCCGCGATCACCAGGCCCGCCGGGGTGTCCAGCCGGACGGTGGTCACCGGTTCGACGACCGGGACCATGCCGGTCTCGACCAGCACGGTGGCCACGCCGATGGTGCCGTGGCCGCACATCGGCAGCAGGCCGGAGACCTCGATGTAGAGCACGCCGAAGTCGGCGTCCGGCCGGGTCGGCGGCTGCAGGATCGCGCCGCTCATCGCGGCGTGGCCCCGGGGCTCGTACATCAGCAGGGTCCGGAAGTGGTCCAGGTGCTCCTGGAAGTGCGTCCGGCGCTCGGCCATGGTGGCACCGGGAATGACACCGAACCCACCGGTGATGACCCGGGTGGGCATGCCCTCGGTGTGCGAGTCGACGGCGTGGAAGACGTGACGGCTGCGCATCAGCTGACGCTCCGTGGGTGGGGAGATGGCTGGCTTCTCATCGAGGCCGGGACGGTCCGGACGGGGGCGGACCGGCGGGGCCGGAAGGTGGTCCGGAGGCCGGCTGCCCCCGCAGCCGGCCGTCCCGGACACTCGGAACCGGAAGTCCGGTTCGGATCGGGCTCCGGATCAGGCGAGGCCCTCGGCCAGCGCCTTCTCGGTGGCCGCGCGGACGGCGGCCTCGATCTCCGGCGTCAGCGGCAGGCGCGGCGCGCGGGTCGGACCGCCGGGGCGGCCGGCGATGTCCATGGAGAGCTTGATCGCCTGGACGAACTCGGTCTTGGAGTCCCAGCGCAGCAGCGAGTGCAGCGCCTTGTACAGCGGCAGCGCGGTGTTCAGGTCGTGCGCGATGGCCGCCTTGTACAGCGCGGCGCTCGCCTCCGGCAGCGCGTTCGGGTAGCCGGCGATCCAGCCGACGGCGCCGGCCAGGGCCAGCTCCAGCAGCACGTCGTCGGCGCCGATCAGCAGGTCCAGGCCCGGGGCCAGCTCCGCGATCTCGTACGCCCGGCGGACGTCGCCGCTGAACTCCTTGACCGCGACGATCGAGCCCTCGGCGTGCAGCTGGGCGAGCAGCGTCGGGACCAGGTCGACCTTGGTGTCGATCGGGTTGTTGTAGGCGACGATCGGCACGCCGGCCTTGGCGACCTCGGCGTAGTGGCCGCGGACGGCGTCGTGGTCGGCCCGGTAGGCGTTCGGCGGCAGCAGCAGCACGGAGCCGGCGCCGGCCTCGGCGGCCTGCTCGGCCCAGCGGCGCGACTCGGCGCTGCCGTAGGCGGCGACACCCGGCATCACGCGGGAGCCGTCGCCGGCGGCCTCGACCGCGACCTCGACGACCTTGGCGCGCTCCTCGGCGGTCAGGGTCTGGTACTCGCCGAGCGAGCCGTTGGGGACGACACCGTCGCAGCCCGACTCGATCAGCCAGCGGACGTGGTCGGCGTACGCGTCGTAGTCGACGGAGAGGTCCGGGCGCAGCGGGAGCGTGGTGGCGACCATGATGCCGCGCCAGGGCCGGGTGGTGTCGTGCGAGATCTGGGACACGGATGACTCCTTGGTGAGGTGTGACATTTTATTAGAAGGCGCGCGGTGGAGACAAGAGCCACCACCGGGCGTTTTCGGTCGGATTCGGACCGACCGGCCGACGGGAGCGGCCGGTCCGTCCGATCCGGCCGGTGCTACCGGTCCTGCCGGTCGTCCTGGTGGTCCTGGTGGTCCTGGTCGGCCCGGTAGCCCCGGTCGTCCGGGCCGTCCAGGTCGTCCCGCTCGGCCGCGAGTTGCCCGAGCGGAACGGGGCAGGAGAACGGCCGGCTGTCCGGCCGGACCTCGGCCCCGTCGGCGCCGCCCGCCAGGCAGGCCACCGCCGGACCGCACATCCGGCCCTGGCACCAGCCCATCCCGGCCCTGGTCAGCAGCTTGACGGTGCGCGCGTCGCCCGCGCCCAGCTCGTCCACCGCCTCCTTGATCCGCCCGGCCGGGACCTCCTCGCAGCGGCAGACGTCGGTGTCCTCCCGCAGCCATTCGGTCCAGCCCGGCCCGGGCCGGTGGGCGGCGGCCATCAGCTCGGCGAAGGCCCGCAGCCGGGAGCGCCGGCGCAGCAGCGCCGCACGGACCGGCCGGTCCGCGACCGCGTGCGCGGCCAGCTCGCCCTCGGCGATCGCGAGGTCCGCACCGCCGACACCGCAGGCCTCGCCCGCCGCCCAGAGCCCGGGCACGGTGGTCCGCAGGCGGGCGTCGACCTTGAGCGCGGCCGTTCCGTCGGGGGTGGTCCTGGTGGCCGCGCCCAGCTCGGTGGCCAGCTCGATCTGCGGGACCAGACCGTGGCCGACGGCGAGCGCGTCGCAGGCGATCCGCCGCTCACTGCCGGGCACCGGGCGCCACTGGGCGTCCAACCGGGCCACCGTGACGGCGGTGACCCGGTCGGTGCCGTGCGCCTCGACCACCGCGCTGCGCGGCCGCAGCCGGACGCCGTGGCGCAGCAGGGCCGAACCGTGCCCGGCGCCCTCGACCAGCTTGGCCGGGACAGCGGCCAGCACGCCGGGGCGCCGGGCGTACCCCAGGTACGCGGTGGCCTCCACCACGGCCGGCACCTCGGCGCCGGCCGTGACCAGGGAGGAGGCCGCCGCGAGCAGCAGCGGGCCGCTGCCCGCCACCACGATCCGCCGGCCGGGCAGCACCAGACCGGCCTTGAGCATGGCCTGCGCGCCGCCCGCGGTGACCACCCCGGGCAGGGTCCAGCCGGGGAAGGGCAGCTGCCGCTCGTACGCGCCGGTGGCGAGCAGGACGGCGGCGGCGCGGACGGTGGTCCGGTCCTCGGCGTCGGGACCGGTGGTGGCGTGCAGCCGCCAGTCGCCGTCCCCGGCCCGCTCCAGCGCCCAGACCTGGTGGCCGGTGAGCAGCTCGACCCGGCCGGCCGCGCGGTGGGCGGCGAGCCGGTCGGAGAGACCGGTGTAGACGGACCAACCGTGGTGCAGCCGGTCGGGGCGGGCGGCGCCGAGGCCGGGCGCGGGGTGGCGGTAGAACTGCCCGCCGGTGCTCCGGCCGGCGTCGACCAGGACGCAGCGCAGGCCGAGGTCGGCGGCCGTCACGGCGGCGGCCAGGCCGCCGGGGCCGGCGCCGATCACCGCGAGGTCGTGGAACGGGCCGCCGGAGCCGTGGGCTCCGGGGGACTGCGCGGGCTCAGACTTCGAGGTCGGCACGGCCGTGGCCCTCCTGGGTGGTGACGGTGGTGCCGGGCTCGGCCGGCAGCAGGCAGGTGCGCTGGTTGGGCCGCCCGTCGACGGTGGCCAGGCAGTCGAAGCAGGCGCCGATGCCGCAGAACGCCCCGCGCGGCTTCCCGCCGACCCGGGTGGTGCGCCAGGCGAGCACGCCGTCGGCCCAGAGGGCGGCGGCGATCGTCTGCCCGGGCAGCGCGGGCACGGGCCGACCGTCGAAGTCGATGGTGTGGGCGGGCCCGGGCTCGGCCCGGACCAGCTCCGCGGGGGTGCGGGTACGGCGCATGGGTGGGGGTTCTCCGTTCAGCTCACGAGCCGATCGTGGGGTTGTCGAGGGGGCACCGACGGACCCAGGGGCCCGAGGGGCCCACAGGCCTGCCGGTACGCGGCCCTACCGGCACGCGTCCCTTCGGGTGCACGTCTCTTCGGGTGCACGTCCCGTCGGGTACGCGGCCCTCCGGGGCGTCCGTCTCCGTCCTGCGGGTGGCCGTGCACTTTGCAAAGTGCACTTTGCAAAGTCCTCGCACACTTTGCAAAGTGCACGGCACCCCCCTCAGGCCGCGGCCTCCGCCGCCGGGAAGCGGTCGGGCCGGAAGGGCGCGAGGTCGCGTTCCGGGTCCTTGCCGGTGAGCTGCTGGGCGATCAGCGCCCCGGTGCCCGGGGCCAGCCCGATGCCGGCGCCCTCGTGGCCGCAGGCGTGGTACAGACCGGGCACCCGGGGGTCGGCGCCGATCGCGGGCAGGTGGTCCGGGAGGTACGGACGGAAGCCCCGGTAGGCGCGCATCACGTTCACCCCGGCGAGCACCGGGAAGAGCGCGGCCGCCTGGGCCGCCAGCCGGTGCAGCACCTCGACCGAGAGGGTGCGGTCGAAGCCGACCCGCTCGCGGCTGGCGCCGATCAGCACCGGCCCGCCCGGCGTCCCCTCGACCACGGCCGAGGTCTGCAGGGCGGCGGAGCCGCTGGCCACATCGGCGACGTAGTCGGCGGCGTACACCTTGTGCCGGACGATCCTCGGCAGCGGCTCGGTCACCAGGACGAACCCGCGCCGCGGCAGCACCGGCAGCCCGACGCCGGCCAGCGCGGCCAGCTCGCCGCCCCAGGTGCCGGCGGCGTTGACCACGGCGGCCGTGTCCAGCCGCCGTCGCTCGGTCTCGACCCCGCGGACGGCACCGTCGGCACCGATCCGCAGCGCCCGGACGGCCTCGCCGGTGAACAGCCGGGCACCCGCGCGGCGCGCGGCACGCAGCAGGTGGGCGGCGGCCAGGGCGGGCTGGACCTGGGAGTCCTGGGGGTAGTGGAATCCTCCGGCCAGCCCCGGGGCGAGGTGCGGCTCCAGTTCGTGGAGCCGCTCGCCGGGGATCTCCTCGGCGAGGACGCCGGAGCCGGCCTGCCCGGCCGCGAAGGCGCGCAGCGCCTCCTGCCGTTCGGGCGTACCGGCGACCACCAGGCCGCCCTTGTCCTCGTACTCGACGGCGGCACCGAACTCGGCGGCGAGTTCGCGCCAGAGCCCGCCGGAGTACAGGGCGAGGTCGAGTTCGGGACCGGGCTCCTTGTCGGAGACGAGCAGGTTTCCCTCGCCGGCGCCGGTGGTGCCGCCGGCGACCGGGCCGCGGTCGACGACGTCGACGGCGAGTCCGGCCCGCGCGGCGTAGTACGCGCAGGCGGCGCCGACGACGCCGGCTCCGATCACCACGACATCCGGGAGTCTCTGTGAGTGGGACACGGCAGTAATATGTCACATGCCATCGAACCTGCCAAGACGGCCAGGGGTACGAACGGGCGAGTCGCACCAAAAAGCCCCGGTCCACCGCAAAACGGCGGACCGGGGCTCGGCGGGATCACCCGCGACGGATCAGGTGATGTCGTCCATCTGCTCGGTCCGCGCGGCCGGCACATGGCCGGAGGCGCTCGGCTTGGCGGAGGCCTCGATCGCCTCGGCCCCGGCGACCGGCGCCACCGACAGGTCCACGTGCGAGGCCTCCTCGTCGTCCAGCGCGAGGTCCGGGTTGCGCCGGGCCCGGCGCCGGTCGTTCAGCATCGCCACACCGACCGCGATGAAGTACAGGCCCCAGATCGGCGCGGCCAGCGCCAGCATGCTCAGCGGGTCGGCACTCGGCGTCGCGAAGGCCGCGAACACGGTGATGCCCATCACCATGCCGCGCCACCAGCCGAGCAGCCGCTTGCCGGTGACGACGCCGACCAGGTTCAGCATGACCAGCAGCAGCGGGAACTCGAAGGCCAGGCCGAACACCATCACCAGCCGGGTGGCGATGTCGAAGTAGTCCGCGGGCGGCAGGATCGGCACGGTCTCGTTCGGGGTGAACGAGATCAGGACCTCGACGGTCAGCGGCAGCAGCAGGATCGCCAGCGTCACACCGGCCAGGAACAGCGGCGCGCCGCAGGCCATGAAGATGACGGTGTACTTGCGCTCGTGCTTGTGCAGACCGGGCGCCACGAAGGCCCACAGCTGGTACAGCCAGACCGGGACGGTCGCGACCACACCCGCGGTCAGGGCGACCTTGAGCATCCAGTTGAAGCCCGCGGTCAGACCGATGGTCGAGACCTGGGCGCACCGGCCCTTGGTGGACGCGATGGTGTCCGGGGTGCACTGCGGCAGCGGCTTGAGCAGCAGTGTCTCGATCTGCTTGTGGAAGATCAGCGCGACGATCGTGAACAGCACGATCGCCAGCACCGACTTGACCACGCGGTTCCGCAGTTCCCGCAGGTGGTCGGCGAGGGCCATCCGCCCCTCGGGATCCTTGGCCGTCTTCGGCGCCTTCGTGAGCTTGCTCAACCCCGGTCCTCAACTTGTGCGTCGGGGCCCGCCGGTCGACGGGCCCCCAGTGGTGGCGTGTGCCGCGCGCTCAGCGCGCCCCGCCCTCCGGGGCGGACTGGCTCGCGGACGGTCCGGCGGACTGCCCCGCGGACTGGCCGGTCGGCTGCTCGCTCACCGGGCGGGCGCTCGCGGAGGCACCCGGGGCGGACTGGATGGTCTTCGCGGCGACGCCCTCGGCCGCCGCCGGGGCGGGCGCGGCCGGGGTGTCGGCGGAGCCGTCGGTGCGCATCGCCTTGGCCTCACTCTTGAGGATCCGGGCCGACTGGCCGAGCGAGCGCGCCAGGTCCGGCAGCCGCTTGGCACCGAAGAGCACAATGGCAATGACCGCGACCACCAGGATCGCGGTGAACGAGACCCGCATGCTCGACCACCTTCAGTTTCGGCGGCACCGACCGGGCCGCTCGCTGCGGGGATGGTAACCGCTGCGGATGACACCGTGACGACGGCCGCCCGAACAGGACAGCGGCCCCCCGTTCGTTCTCAGGGGCCATCTGAGAGCGTAACGCGCCCCTACGCGCGAGCAGCAGCCCCCCGCGTCCGCGGACCCGGGCTCAGGGCCGGGCCGCCGCCGAGGCCGCGAGGTCCTCGGCCGCCTCGGCCAGTGCCCGGGAGGCGGTGTCCACTCCCTTGGCCAGCGCCCGCACGTCCAGCCAGAGCCGGACCGCGAGGACGCCGAGCACCAGCAGGCCGGCGGTGACGAGGAGGACTGCGGCGACGGGCATCCAGGGCATGGCCCCACCCTATCGGCCCGCCCCCGCCCCGGAGCGCGCCGCCCGAACCCGGGCGTGCGCCGCCCGAATCCGGCGCACGCGGTCGGGACACCGGCGCGCACGGCCCGGGACCCGCCCCCGGTTCACTGCTCGGCCGGCACCAGCCGCATCGTCCGCACCCCGGCCTCGGTCAGCGCCGCGACGATCTTCTCCCCGGCCGGCTTGCGCACC
Source organism: Kitasatospora sp. MBT66 (assembly GCF_000710405.2). Taxonomy (NCBI): domain Bacteria; kingdom Bacillati; phylum Actinomycetota; class Actinomycetes; order Kitasatosporales; family Streptomycetaceae; genus Kitasatospora; species Kitasatospora sp. MBT66. Next base: position 268,194 of record NZ_JAIY01000010.1, read on the forward strand.
GCCGCCCCGCACAGCGGGCAGGAGAAGCTGTAGTGCGTCCGGTCCGCCGTCCGGCCGAAGGTCAGGCGGAAGCCCTCGGCGGGCACCTCCACCTTCTCCCGGCACTCGGAGCAGTACACCTTGAATCTGGTACCGGGCTCCACGGCTCAGACCAGCCCGTCACCGTAGTGGGCGAGCGCCTCCAGCGCCGCGGCCCGCGCCTGCTCGACCAGCGCGGGCGGGGAGACGATCCGCCCGTCCCGGCCGAGCCGCAGGGCCAGCGGGCGCAGCTGCGAGGGGTCGGCGCTGCGCAGGGTGATCCGCAGTCCGCCGTCGGGCAGTTCCTCGGCGTGGTCGTGGGTGTAGTACTCGGCGACCCAGCGCCCGCCGGAGGAGACCTCGACGACGACCTCGGGGTCGTCGGCGGAGGGGTTGACCAGTCCGCCGGAGAGGTCGCGCGGCTCGCGCTTGGGCGGGTCGGCGGGGACGTCCAGGACCTTGATCTCGGCGACCCGGTCGAGCCGGAACATCCGGTGGTCCTCGGAGGTCCGGCACCAGGCCTCGAGGTAGGTGTGGCCCTCGGTGAGCAGCCGGATCGGGTCGACCTCGCGCTCGGTCATGCCGCCGCGCCCGTGCGAGTAGTAGCGCAGCCAGAGCCGGCGGCCCTCGCTGAGGGCGCGGTCGATGTCGGCGAAGACGTGGCTCTCGGCCTCGAAGGTGACGCCGACCCGGGCGCTGCCCTCGGCGCTCTCCCCCGCCGCGTTCTCGATCTTGGCGACGGCCCGGGTGAGGGCCTCGCGGTCGCCGGCCCGCAGGCCGGGCAGGCCGGCCACGGCGCGGGCGGCGACCAGCAGTGCGGTCGCCTCGTCGGCGGCGAGGCGCAGCGGCTGGGCGACGTCGTCGACGTTGTGCCACCAGATCCGCTCGCCGTCGGTGTCGATGTCGAGCAGGTCGCCGCCGCGGAAGCTGGTGCCGCACATCGGGAGCACGTTGAGGTCGGCGATGAGTTCGCGCTCGCTGATGCCGAAGGCGCGGGCGACCTCGGCGACCTCGGCGCCGGGGCGCTCGCGCAGGTAGGTGACCAGCGAGAGCATCCGCCGGGTCTGGTCGATCGCGTTGCTCATGCCCGCACGTCCTCGGTCTCGGTCCTGTCCACCCCGGCGGTGCCCGCCGCGCCCGCGCCGGTCACCGCTGTGCCGGTCGCACCGGCGCCGGCCACCGCGCGCAGCCGGTCGACGACGTCCGCCCGCAGTTCCTCGGGTCCGACGACGAGCACGTCGGGCCCGAACTCGGCGAGGTCGGCGCCGAGCCCGTTGCCGAAGGGGATGTCGAGCTCGTCCCAGGTGTCGTCGATCCGGCGGGTGCCGAGCGCCTTGGTGCGCAGCGGGAAGCCGGCGCCGCGGCGGACCCGGACGACGGCGGTGGCGGTGGCGCCCTCGCCGGCGAACTCGGCGACGGTGGCGCGGACGTCGACGTGCTCGGGCACGGCGCCGAGGAAGGCGCCGGAGCGGGCGCGGACCTTGCCGGTGATCCGGCCGAGCCGGAACACCCGGGCGTCCTCGCGGTCGCGGTCCCAGCCGGCCAGGTACCAGTGGCCGCGCCAGCACTCCAGGGCCCAGGGCTCGACGCTGCGCTGCTGGGCGGCGGCGGCGCCGGCCTTGCGGTACTCGAAGGTGACCGGGCGGCGGTCGCGGGCGGCGGTGAGCAGCGGTTCGAACGCGGCCTCGCGGGCGGGGATGCGCGGTTCGAGGGCGGGTCGGCCCTCGGTCTCGGTGAACGGGACGCCGGCGGCGCGCAGCTTCTGGAGGGCGCCGCTGGCGGCGCCGGACATCTTGGCCTGCTGCCAGACGCGGGCGGCGAGGGTGAGCGCGGCGGCTTCCTCGGCGTCGAGGGCGATCTCCGGCAGGCGGTTGCGGTCGGCGCGGGCGAGGTAGCCGAGTTCGCCGTCGAGGGCGTTCTCGTCGACGTCGATGACCAGTCCGAGTTCGCGCAGGTCGTCCTTGTCCCGCTCGAACATCCGGTTGAAGGCTTCCTCGCTGCTGTGCTGCCAGGCTTCGCGGTAGGCCTCGATGGATTCCCGCAGCTCCTTCTTGGAGAGCGGACGTCTGGTGTTCATCAGGCACAGGGCGAGATTCATCAGCCGCTCTGCCTTGGCGATCGCCATCGCTGACCCTTCCGGTGTGCCGCGCCGCGCGCGGGGTGTGCCCGCCGGGGCGTCGTGGACCCGGCGGGACCGACCGTACCGGTAGCGGTACGCGGTGCAAAAGCCGAGCCGGGGAACGACCGGGGCCGCACCCCGCGGACGGGGTGCGGCCCTGGTGGTCGGCGTGCTCGGACGCCGATCGGTCAGCGTGCTCAGACGCCGATCAGGTCGACCACGAAGATCAGGGTCGAGCCGGCCGGGATGGCCGGGGTCGGCGACTGGTTGCCGTAGGCCAGGTGCGGCGGGATGACCAGCTCGCGGCGGCCGCCGACCTTCATGCCGACGACGCCCTGGTCCCAGCCCTTGATGACGCGGCCGCCGCCGAGCGGGAACTTGAAGGTCGAGCCGCGGTTCCAGCTCGCGTCGAACTCCTCGCCCGTCGCGAAGGTCACGCCGACGTAGTGGACCTCGACGACCTGGCCGGGCTTGGCCTCCTCGCCGGTGCCGACCACGATGTCGCGGACCTTCAGCTCGGTCGGCGCGTCGCCGACCGGGAAGTCGATCTCAGGCTTGCTCACTTGATGCCTCGTTTCACGGTTGGTTCGGTCCATGACCAAGCGGCGGGCGCCCGCACCACGGTCCGTTTTCCGGACCACGGTACGGGCGCCCGCCGCCCGTCCGGGTCCGGCCACGCGGCCGGACCCGGAGGTCACACGCACACCATTGTCACCCGAAAGTGGATCAGCCCTGACCGGCGTCGAGGATGTCGACGACGAAGACCAGCGTGGAGTTGGCCGGGATGTCGCCCTGGGCCTGGTCCTTGTAGCCGAGGGAGGCCGGGATGACCAGCTCGACGCGGCTGCCGATGGTCTGGCCCTCCAGGCCCTGGTCCCAGCCGGCGATGACCTGGCCGCCGCCGAGCGGGAAGGAGAAGGCCTGGCCCTTGCTGAGCGAGGAGTCGAAGACCTTGCCGTCCTTGTACAGCGCGCCGGTGTACTGGACGAGGATCTTCTCGCCCTTCTCGACCTTGCGGCCCTCGCCCTTGATCAGGACGTGGCTCTTGAGCTCGGTCGGGTCGGCGGCGCCGGGCACCGGGGTGATGTCGGCGGGCTTCTTGCCGTTGTCCTTGACCTGCGGGAAGTCCGCGGGCGGCGGGGTCACGGTGCCGCTGACCACGGCGTCGGGGGCGTTGCTGTTGCGGATGTCGATGACGAAGACCAGGTTGTCCTTCGCGCCGATCGACATACTGGGGTTGCCCTGGGCGCCGAAGGCGGCGGCCGGCGGGGCGACCACGAGCAGCCGGGAACCGGCCTTCTTGCCGACGACGGCCTGGTCGAGCGCCGGGATGAGGGCGTCGGTGCCGGCCTGGAAGATCTGCGGCTTGCCCTTGTCGTCGTACGAGGACGGGATGTCCTTGCCGGTGTTCCAGTCCTTGCCGGTGTAGTCGACCGAGGTCCAGGAGTTCTTCTCGACCTTGGGGCCGTTGCCCTCGGAGAGGACCTTGACCACGAAGCTGCCGTCGGCCTGGTCGGCGGGCGGCACCTCGATGGTGGCCTTCTTGCCGAAGTCGCCGGTGACGGTCGGCAGCACCTTGGCGCTGTCCTTGATCGGCGGGACGGGCTCGGCGCTCGGCGTGGCCGGGGCGGACTTGGCGGTGTCCGGCTTGGCGGCGGTGCTGTCGTCGGAGGAGCCGTCCTTGTTCACCAGGTACAGGGTGACGGCGCTGCCGATGAGCAGGACGCCGAGGACGGTGCCGAGGATCACACCGAGGCGGCCCACGTTGCCGGGGTTCTCGTCGTACCCGGCCTCGGAGCCGTCCTGGCGGCGGACGGTGGACGCGAAGATCTGCGGGACGTCGTCGGTCTTGGTCCCTCCCGTCCGCGGCGCCTCGTCGGTGCCGCCCCAGCCGGCCTGCTGCCGCAGGATCGCCGGGGGGACGATGATCGACTCGCCGTCGCCCGGGAGCGGGCCGCCGGGCCGCGAGTCGGCCGGGTCTCCGACGGAGTTACCGTGCGCGGTGCCGGACCCGCCCGGGCTCGACTCTTTCTCAGACATGACTCCCCATCCATCTCGCCACGAGGTATTCGAGGTCTACGGCCGGCGTGGTGGCGCCGGGGTGCTGTCGCACTGCCCGTCCGGACCCCGGACGCCGGCGGCGCCTACCACAGTGCGAGGGCAGTATGACAGGTCAGGATGAGGGCGGGCGCTTCCGTGTGCGAGCGCCCGCCCAAGCGTACGGAATCCCCCGGGGCCGAAACCAGCCCGGGTGAAGGATCTCCGCATTCCCCACGCCCCGATCGGTCCGGGCGCAGGCTCCGGCGCACGGCTCCGACGGGGCGCTCCGGGCGGACGCTAGACCGCTTCCAGGATGTCGATCACGAAGACCAGGGTGGAGTTCGGCGGCACCGAGCCCTGCGCCTGGTCCTTGTAGCCGAGGGCCGGCGGCACCACGAGTTCGACCCGGCTGCCGACGGTCTGCCCGACCAGGCCCTTGTCCCAGCCCTCGATGACGCTGCCGGTGCCGATCTGCAGGGCCTGCGCCCCGCCGTGGCTCCAGGAGGAGTCGAACTGCTGGCCGTTGGCCCACAGCACCCCGGTGTACTGCACGACCAGGGTCTGCCCGGACTTGACCTGCTTGCCCTCGCCCTTGATCAGTACGGCCTGCTGCAGCTCGGTCGGCGGGGCCTGTCCGGCCGGCACGGTGATGGTGACCGCGGCCTTGCCGTTGTCCTTGACCTGCGGCAGGTTGGCCGGCGGCGGCGTCATGGTGCCGGAGAGGGCGGCGTCCGGCGGCAGGCTCTCCATGATGTCCAGCACGAACACCACGGTGTCGCCGCCGGCGACGCCGAGCTGGGTGCTGCCCTGGGTGCCGAACGCGGCGGCGGGCGGCGCGACGACCAGCAGCCGGCTGCCGACCTTCTTGCCGATCACGCTCTGGTCGAAGGCCGGCACCAGCTGCCCGCTGCCCGCCTGGTAGAGCTGCGGCTTGCCGCCGGAGTCGTAGGAACTGGGCAGGTCCTTGCCCGTGGTCCAGTCCTTGGCGGTGTAGTTGACCGTCACCCAGTCGCCCTTGTTGACCGTGGAGCGGTCGCCCTCGCTGACGGTGTTCACCACGAACTGCCCGCTGGGCTGCTGGCCCTCGGGGATGGTGATGGTGGCCTTGCTCCCGAAGCCCCCGCCGGACAGGGTCGGCATCGGCGAGGCCTCGTTCACCGGGGCCGGCACGGTGGGCGCGGCACTGGGCGACGCGGTGGGCGTGGCCTGGCTGACGGGCTTGGTGGAACTGCTGCAGGCCACCGCCAGCAACAGGGGCAGGGTGACTAGCAACCCGGCGGTGCGGCGCACGGCTTTCCTCACTGTCGGTCAAAGTCGGCTCTCCGGACCCGGCTCCGGACTCGACGGACAGCGTATGCGCAGACGGTGTCCGGTCCCGGGAGGCACCACCGGGACCGGACACCGCGAAGATCACATCGGCGGGGGCACCGCTCCCCCGCCGCCGCACCTCGACAGCGCCCGGTCGGGCCCCGGCACAGGCCCGGGCCGACCAGGCGCCGCACCGGCGCGCCGACCGTCACATGCCGGCGATGAGCTTCTCCACCCGCTCGTCGACGGAGCGGAACGGGTCCTTGCACAGCACGGTGCGCTGGGCCTGGTCGTTCAGCTTGAGGTGCACCCAGTCGACGGTGAAGTCGCGGCGCTGCTCCTGCGCCCGCCGGATGAAGTCGCCGCGAAGCCGGGCCCGGGTGGTCTGCGGCGGGATCGACTTGGCCTCGAAGGTCTTGAGGTCGGTGGTCACCCGCTGCGCCTGGTTCTTGGCCTGGAGCAGGTAGAACAGGCCGCGGCGGCGGTGGATGTCGTGGTAGGCGAGGTCGATCTGGGCGATCCGGGGGTTGCTCATGCTCATCTGGTGCTTCTCGCGGTAGCGCTCGATGAGCTTGTACTTCATGATCCAGTCGATCTCGTTGGCGACCCCGTCGAGCTGTTCGCTGCGGACGGCCTCCAGGGTGCGGCCCCACAGGTCGAGGACCCGGGCGATGGTGCCGGTGTTGATGCCCTTGCGGTCGGCGAACTCCAGCGCCTTGGTGAAGTACTCCTCCTGGATGTCCAGGGCGCTGGCCTCCCGGCCGTTGGCGAGCCGGACCTGGTGGGTGCCGGTGAGGTCGTGGCTGACCTCGCGGATCGCCCGGATCGGGTTCTCCAGGGTGAGGTCGCGCATGACCACGCCGGCCTCGATGAGCCGGAGCACCAGGTCGGTGGAGCCCACCTTGAGCAGGGTGGTGGTCTCCGACATGTTGGAGTCGCCCACGATGACGTGCAGCCGGCGGTAGCGCTCGGCGTCGGCGTGCGGCTCGTCGCGGGTGTTGATGATCGGACGGGAGCGGGTGGTCGCGGAGCTGACGCCCTCCCAGATGTGCTCGGCCCGCTGGCTGACGCAGTAGACCGCGCCGCGCGGGGTCTGCAGCACCTTGCCGGCGCCGCAGATGAGCTGCCTGGTCACCAGGAACGGGATCAGCACGTCCGCCAGCCGGGAGAACTCGCCGTGCCGGGCCACCAGGTAGTTCTCGTGGCAGCCGTAGGAGTTGCCGGCCGAGTCGGTGTTGTTCTTGAACAGGTAGACGTCCCCGGCGATGCCCTCCTCGTGCAGCCGCCGCTCGGCGTCCACCAGGAGGCCCTCGAGGATGCGCTCGCCCGCCTTGTCGTGCGTCACCAGCTCGGTGACGTCGTCGCACTCGGGGGTGGCGTACTCGGGGTGGGAGCCCACGTCGAGGTACAGGCGGGCACCGTTGCGCAGGAACACGTTGCTGCTGCGGCCCCAGGAGACTACGCGGCGGAAGAGGTACCGGGCCACCTCGTCCGGGGACAGCCTGCGCTGCCCGCGGAACGTACAGGTGACGCCGTACTCGTTCTCCAGCCCGAAAATTCGGCGGTCCATGGGCCATCCATTCTCTGATGGGAGCTGTCCGAAACCGCCTCCGCGGCGCCGTCGCGGCCGCCGCAGGGGCACCGGGGTCCCCGCGGCGGACGTCACCGGCCGCCGCGGGGACCCCGCAGGCACTACTGGTCGGAGTCGCCCGGCGGGGTGGCCGCCGGCTTCTCCTCGTCGTCCGTCTCGGCGGACTGGTCGCCGTCGAGCAGCCGGGCGAGCTGACCGCCCAGGATCCGCTTGAACTTGCGCTGCTGGAAGCGCTCGCGGTCGAGGACCGCCACCTCCAGCTGGTCGGGGGTGAGGGCGCGCGGGCTGCCGCCGTTGGGGTCGCGGGCGAGCGAGTCCACGGCCACCTTGACGGCCTCGGTGAGCGAGAACCCGGCCCGGTGGCGCTGGCCGAGGTAGTTGCCGATCGAGTCGGCGTTCCCGCCGACCACCACGTAGTTCTTCTCGTCGACGACCGAGCCGTCCGGGGTGAGCCGGTAGATCTGGTCGTCCTCGGTGCTGCGGCCGACCTCGGCCACGATCAGCTCGACCTCGTAGGGCTTCTCGCCGACCGAGGAGAAGATCGTGCCGAGCGTCTGGGCGTAGACGTTGGCCAGGCCCCGGGCCGTCACGTCGGCCCGGTCGTAGGTGTAGCCGCGCAGGTCGGCGTAGCGGACGCCGCCGATGCGCAGGTTCTCGAACTCGTTGTAGCGGCCGACCGCCGCGAAGGCGATCTGGTCGTAGATCTCGGACACCTTGTGGAGCGCCCGGGAGGTGTTCTCGGCGACGAAGACGATGCCGTCGGCGTAGGTGAGCACGACCACGCTGCGACCACGCGCGATGCCCTTGCGGGCGTACTCCGCGCGGTCCGCCATGGCCTGCTGGGGGGAGACGTAGAACGGTGTCGACACCGGCGGTCGTCCCTTCCTTCTCGGTTGACGGCTAGAGCAGCGGGGCCTGGGGCCCGTTGGGGTGGGTCAGGCGCTGGTCGGTGATGGAGACGGCGATCTCGGTGACCTCCGCCTCGGTGAGCCGGCGGAAGCCGTCCTCGGTGATCAGCGACACGATCGGGAAGATCTTGCGGGCGAGGTCGGGGCCACCGGTCGCGGAGTCGTCGTCGGCCGCGTCGTAGAGGGCCTGGACGACCATGGTGGACACCTGCTGGGCCGTCATGTCCTCGCGGTAGAGCTTCTTCATCGAGCCGCGGGCGAAGACCGAGCCGGAACCGGTGGCGGCGAAGCCGCGCTCCTCGGAACGGCCGCCGGTGACGTCGTAGGTGAAGATCCGGCCGCGGCCCAGGTCGGTGTCGTAGCCCGCGAACATCGGGACGACCGCCAGGCCCTGCATCGCCATGCCGAGGTTGCCCCGGATCATGGCGGTCAGCCGGTTGGCCTTGCCCTCCAGGGAGAGGACGGCGCCCTCGATCTTCTCGTAGTGCTCCAGCTCCAGCTGGAACATCCGGACCATCTCGATCGCGAGGCCGGCGGTGCCGGCGACGCCGACCGCGCTGTACTCGTCGGCGGGGAAGACCTTCTCCATGTCGCGCTGGGCGATCACATTGCCCATCGTCGCGCGGCGGTCACCGGCCAGCACCACGCCGCCGGCGAAGACCGCGGCGACGATCGTCGTCCCGTGCGGGGCCTCGACGACGCCCTCGGGCAGGCGCTGCCGCCCGGGGATCAGCTCGGGCCGGTGGGCCTCCAGGAAGTCGAGGAACGACGAGGACCCCGGGGTGAGGAAGGCAGCCGGTAGACGCCCGGTGCCACGAGTGTTGGCTTCCACACGATTCCTTCCAGGTAGCTTGAAGCGCGCACTGCCCGACCCTATCGGCCGGGCGATCACTGTCCAGCGGGCCCGCGGGCCGGGACCGGGCGGACGGGCGGCTCGTGCCGCCCGTCCGCCGTCATCGGTCGCGGCCGTGAATTCCCGGAATGCCCACCGGGCGCCCGGCCGGTTTCCGGTCCGGTTACTGTCCGCCCTTTTGCACGAACTGCCGCACGAAATCCTCGGCGTTCGATTCCAGGACCTCGTCGATTTCGTCCAGAACCGCGTCGACGTCGTCGCTCAGCTTTTCCTGGCGTTCCTTGAGCTCGTCGGAATTCTGCGCTTCCGCGGCCTGCTCCTCGACCTCCTCGGAGGAGCGGTTCGCCCGCTGCTGGCCGCCGCCGGTGTCCTTGCTCGCCATTTACCTCACCCCGCTCGATCATCTGGCACGGTTTGGTCGCTGCTTGCTGCATCGACCCTATACACAAGCTGCGACAACCCGCTTCCGGTTTGCCGGTGGCACTTCCTGTCCAACACCCGCCGTCACCCCGGATGATTCCCATTTGCCCGGGCTTCACCCGTGGTGATCGAAAAGTTACCCGCCCGAGAGCACCCGCAGCAGGTCCTCCGCCGTGCGGCAGCGGTCCAGCAGCGCCTTGACGTGGTTGCGGGTGCCGCGCAGCGGCTCCAGGGTGGGGACCCGCTGCAGCGAGTCCCGGCCCGGCAGGTCGAAGATCACCGAGTCCCAGGAGGCCGCCGCGACGTGCTCCGCGTACTGCTCGAGACAGCGGCCCCGGAAGTACGCCCGGGTGTCCTCCGGCGGCTTGGTGACGGCCCTGACGACCTCCTCCTCGGTCACCAGCCGGTCGAACCGGCCGCGGGCCACCAGGCGGTTGTAGAGGCCCTTCTCGGGCCGCACGTCGCTGTACTGGAGGTCGACCAGGGCGAGCCGCGAGTTGTCCCACTCCAGGCCGTCCCGGTTGCGGTAGCCCTCCAGGAGCTCCCGCTTGGCGATCCAGTCCAGCTGCCGGGAGAGCGACATCGGGTCCCGCTCCAGCCGGCCGAGCACGTCCTCCCAGCGGGCCAGCACGTCCACGGTCTGCTCGTCGGCGTCGGTGCCGAAGCGGTCCTCGACGTACTTGCGGGCCAGCTCGAAGTACTCCAGCTGGAGCTGGACGGCGGTGAGCCGGCGACCGCTGCGCAGCGTGACCAGGTGCTTCAGCGAGGGGTCGTGGGAGATCCGGTGCAGGGTGCGCACCGGCTGGTCGACGGCCAGGTCGGAGGTGATGAAGGCGTCCTCGATCATGGCCAGGACCAGGGAGGTGGTGCCGAGCTTGAGGTAGGTGGAGATCTCGGAGAGGTTGGCGTCCCCGATGATCACGTGCAGCCGGCGGTACTTCTCGGCGTCGGCGTGCGGCTCGTCCCTGGTGTTGATGATCGGGCGCTTGAGGGTGGTCTCCAGCCCCACCTCGACCTCGAAGAAGTCGGCGCGCTGGCTGATCTGGAAGCCGTGCGCGGAGCCGTCCTGCCCGATCCCGATCCGGCCGGCGCCGGTGACCACCTGGCGGGAGACGAAGAACGGGGTGAGGTGGCGGACGATGTCGGCGAACGGGGTCGCCCGCTTCATCAGGTAGTTCTCGTGGGTGCCGTAGGAGGCGCCCTTGTTGTCGGTGTTGTTCTTGTACAGGTGGATGGTCTGCCCGTTGGGCAGTTCCAGGGCGCGCTGTGCGGCTGCCGCCATGATCCGTTCGCCGGCCTTGTCCCAGAGCACGGCGTCGCGCGGGTTGGTCACCTCGGGCGAGCTGTACTCGGGGTGCGCGTGGTCCACGTAGAACCGCGCGCCGTTGGTGAGGATGACGTTGGCGAGGCCGATGTCCTCGTCCGTCAGCTGGCTGGCGTCGGCGATGTCCCGCGCGAGGTCGAAGCCCCGGGCGTCGCGCAGCGGATTCTCCTCCTCGAAGTCCCAGCGGGCCCGTCGGGCCCGGTGCATCGCCGCCGCGTACGCGTTGACGATCTGGGACGAGGTGAGCATGGCGTTGGCGTTGGGGTGCCCGGGCACGGAGATCCCGTACTCGGTCTCGATGCCCATCACGCGCCGTACGGTCATGCGGCCCTCCTTGCCCCGGTGCGCCGCCCCCGACGGACGGCACACGCTGACGTACCGCTGATCAACACCGACGCCGGGCCGTCTGCCCGCGAACGGTGGGTCGAGCCTAGAACGCCGTACCGACCGGCGGGCCCCGAGACGCGCCGTCCGGCTGCGGGGCCGCGAGGCGCCACAGCCGGACGGGGTGCGTGCGTTCCGGAGGTCCGGACCGGAGCGGTTACAGGTACTGCCCGGTGTTGGCGACAGTGTCGATGGAGCGGCCGGACTCGGCGCCCTGCTTGCCGGTGACCAGGGTGCGGATGAAGACGATCCGCTCGCCCTTCTTGCCGGAGATCCGGGCCCAGTCGTCCGGGTTGGTGGTGTTGGGCAGGTCCTCGTTCTCCTTGAACTCGTCGACGCAGGCGTTGAGCAGGTGGGAGACCCGCAGGCCCCGCTGGCCGTGGTCGAGGTAGTCCTTGATGGCCATCTTCTTGGCCCGGTCGACGATGTTCTGGATCATCGCCCCGGAGTTGAAGTCCTTGAAGTACAGGACCTCCTTGTCACCGTTGGCGTAGGTGACCTCCAGGAAGCGGTTCTCCTCCGTCTCGGAGTACATCCGCTCCACCACGGACTGGATCATGGCGGCGACGGTGGCCTCCAGCGAGCCCTCGTGCTCCTTGACGTCGTCCGGGTGGAAGGGCAGCGAGCCCTTGAGGTACTTGGAGAAGATGTCCTTGGCCGCCTCGGCGTCGGGGCGCTCGATCTTGATCTTGACGTCCAGGCGGCCGGGCCGCAGGATCGCCGGGTCGATCATGTCCTCGCGGTTCGAGGCGCCGATGACGATGACGTTCTCCAGGCCCTCCACGCCGTCGATCTCGGCGAGCAGCTGCGGGACGATGGTGTTCTCCACGTCCGAGCTGACGCCGGAGCCGCGGGTGCGGAACAGCGACTCCATCTCGTCGAAGAAGACGATGACGGGGGTGCCCTCGCTGGCCTTCTCGCGGGCCCGCTGGAAGACCAGGCGGATCTGCCGCTCGGTCTCGCCGACGTACTTGTTGAGCAGCTCGGGGCCCTTGATGTTGAGGAAGTAGCTCTTCCCCTGGGGCCGGCCGGTGACCTCGGCGACCTTCTTGGCCAGCGAGTTCGCCACCGCCTTGGCGATCAGCGTCTTGCCGCAGCCGGGCGGGCCGTAGAGCAGGACGCCCTTGGGCGGGCGCAGCTCGTACTCCTTGAAGAGGTCGGCGTGCAGGTAGGGCAGCTCGACCGCGTCGCGGATCTGCTCGATCTGGTTGGCGAGGCCGCCGATCTGGCGGTAGTCGATGTCCGGGACCTCTTCGAGGACGAGCTCCTCGACCTCGGCCTTGGGCACGACCTCGTAGACGTAGCCGGAGCGCGGTTCGAGCAGGAGGGCGTCCCCCGCCCGGAGGGTGATCTCGCGCAGCGGTTCGGCCAGGCGCACCACCCGCTCCTCGTCGGTGTGGCCGACGACCAGGGCCCGCTCGCCGTCCTCGAGGACCTCCTTGAGGGTGACGAGGTCGCCGATGCTCTCGAAGGCCATCGCGTCCACGATGTTGAGGGCCTCGTTGAGCATGACTTCCTGGCCGCGCCGCAGTTCGTCGAGGGCGACGTTGGGGCTGACGTTCACGCGGAGCTTGCGGCCGCCGGTGAAGATGTCGGCGGTGCCGTCCTCGTTGGAGCTGAGGAACACGCCGAATCCGGCCGGGGGCTGTGCCAGCCGGTCCACTTCCTCCTTGAGGGCCACGATCTGGTCGCGGGCCTCGCGCAGGGTGGAGGCGAGCCGTTCGTTCTGGGCGGTCACGCCGGCCAGGTTGGTCTGGAGCTCGACGATCCGCTCTTCGAGGATTCTCGAATTGCGCGGCGAGTCGGCGAGCTTGCGGCGCAGTCCGGCGATTTCCTGCTCAAGGTACGAGACCTGAGCGGCCTCGTCGGAACCACGAGCGGGCCTGCCGGTGCTGCGGTTGTAGTCGTCATCGTGGGCTGCCACGGTCCTCACCTCCTCCGGGGAGCTGGACGCTTCCAGACCCTACCTGGGACCAGGGGTCCGTAAACCCCTAGATCAAGAAAGATGGAACGGGCGTGTCCGATCTTCGCCCTCGCGTGCTTCCCCTCTGCTAGGGGGATACCCACCGCGCACGGGCCAAAGCGGACCAGATGTATCGTCGATCGAGTCGATATCCGATCGCGACCGACGCCCGAGGTCCGATCGTTGTACGAATGGCGGGAATGCCCCAGGACGGGGCGTCCCGGGACAGAAACGGCGGACGAAACATGTCGGTGAACGGGACGACGGAGGCGGCGGAGCCGCTGGAAGTCTGGATCGACCAGGACCTGTGCACCGGCGACGGCATCTGCGCGCAGTACGCGCCGGAGGTCTTCGAGCTGGACATCGACGGCCTCGCCTACGTGAAGGGCGAGGACGACGAACTGCGCCAGCAGCCGGGCGAGACGGTGCGAGTGCCGCTGACGCTGCTTCAGGACGTGGTGGACTCGGTGAAGGACTGCCCCGGCGACTGCATCCACGTGCGCCGGGTCAACGACCGGGTCGAGGTCTTCGGACCCGACGCCGAGTAGGCGCGGGCCCGGCGCCCAGCGGGCGCGGGCGCACGGGTCGGAGCCTAGGTGAGGGCCAGTGGGGCGGCGGTCTGGGAGCGGTCCCAGGCGCCGCCCTTGTGCGTCCAGGTGAGGTCGAGCGAGATGTCGGGGGCGAAGCGCGGCACCTCGTCGCTCGAATACCCCTGCGCGTGGCCGGTGATGGCGCCGTCCGAACGCAGCGCGAGCCGGCTGACGATCAGGTTCTCGCGCTCCGAGAGCAGCGTGGCGAGGACGGCGGGACGGCCGCCGGGGCCGGGGCCGAGCAGGAAGACGCCGTCGGGCGGGGTGCCGTTCCCGGCCGCGCAGTGCGCGGCGGCGACGGTGCCGGGCCGGCCGTCGCCGAGGTCGGCGGCGAAGCTGACGGCTATGGTCACCGGGAACGGCCCGCAGTCGAGCGGGAGTTCGGCCCGGGCCGGGTCGGGCGCGGCGGCCGCGGGCAGGGCCTTGGGGGTGGGCCGGGCGGGCCCGGTGGTGCC
>NZ_JAIY01000010.1:282254-286526 GCF_000710405.2 Kitasatospora sp. MBT66
CGACCGGGGCCGGTGCGGCCCGTCGCGGTCCGCTGTCCAGCCGTCGTCCCGACCGCGGTCTCCACCAGGCGTCCCCTCCAGTGGTCTGTGTGAGCGAGCATCGTCCCACACCGGGGCGGCCGCGAGGTGTCACGGGGGTGCGGGAACGCGGGAGGGGTGGTACGGCGATGCCGTACCACCCCTCCGGAGGGTGTCTCAGCCGAGGTCGACCTGGTCGGCGTTCTCGGTGCGGGCGGCGGCCCGGGCGGCCGCGCGCTCCTGCAGGGTGGGCTCGGGGGCCCCGTTGTCGTACTCCTCGCCGTAGGCGCCCTTGGCCGGGCGGCGGCGGCGCAGCGGCGGCTCGACGCCGTCGGCGAGGCGCCGGGCGGTGAGCAGGAAGCCGGTGTGGCCGATCATCCGGTGGTCCGGGCGGACGGCCAGGCCCTCCAGGTGCCAGGTGCGGACCATGGTCTCCCAGGCCTGCGGCTCGGTGTAGGTGCCGTGCTCGCGCAGCGCCTCGACGGTCCTGGACATCTGCGTGGTGGTGGCCACGTAGCAGCAGATGAGGCCGCCGGGGACGAGCGCCTTGGAGGCGACGTCCAGGCACTCCCAGGGGGCGAGCATGTCCAGGATGACGCGGTCGACGTCGCCCTCGACCAGGTTGTCCTGGAGGTCGCCGACGGTGAGCTTCCACGCCGGGTGCGGGCCGCCGAAGTAGCGCTCGACGTTGGACTGCGCGATGTCGGCGAAGTCCTGGCGGCGCTCGTACGAGGCGAGCAGGCCGGTGTCCCCGACGGCGCGCAGCAGGTACGTGGACAGCGCGCCGGAGCCGACGCCGGCCTCGACCACGCGGGCGCCCGGGAAGATGTCGGCCATCGCCAGGATCTGCCCCGCGTCCTTGGGGTAGATCACGGCGGCGCCGCGCGGCATGGACAGGACGTAGTCGGGGAGCAGGGGGCGCAGCGCGAGGTACGGGACGTTCCCCGTGGTGCGCACGACCGTGCCCTCGGGGGCGCCGATCAGCTCGTCGTGGGGGAACGCACCCTTGTGGGTGTGGAACTGGTTCCCGGCCTGGAGCGTGAACGTGTAGTGGCGGCCCTTGGGGTCGGTCAGCTGGACCTGGTCCCCGACCTGGAAGGGCCCGCGTCGGCGGGTGGCACCGGTCGGTTCGGACATGCGGACAATCCTAAGGGAAGCGGGCCGTCCGCCCGACCAGGTGATCGTCCCGGCCCCGCCGGGTGACCGCCGCGACCTCGCCGGACGGTCGTCCCGGCCCTGCCGGGCGGCCGCCTCAGCGGCCGGTGACGGCGGCGGTCAGCCGCTGCTCGATATCGGTGAGCGTGGCGACGCCGAACACCCGTCCGTCCGCCTCGACCACCAGGTACTCCCCGGCGGGGGTGGCCCGGACGGCGCGCAGCAGGTCCTCCCCGGCGAGGTCGGCGGGGAGCCGCAGCCCGGGTTCGAGGTCGCGGGCGAGCGGGCCGACGGCGACCCAGGGGCGGCGGTGCTCGGGGACGGCGCGCACGGCGGACTCGCGGACGAGGGCGATCGGCTCGCCGCGCCCGTCGACGACGACGACGGCGCCGGCCCGGGCCTCGTGGGCGCGCCGCATGGCCTCGCCGAGCGGGGTGTCGGCGGTGACCTCGACGGCCCGGCGGGCGAGGTCGCGCAGCCGCAGGCCGGGCAGGACCTCCTTGAGCCGGGCGTTGCGCAGGGCGCCGGTGGCGCCGTTCCAGATGATGGCGGCGAGGACGGCGGCGAGGACGGCGTCGACCAGGGTGTCGGTGCGGCTGCGGTCGAGTTCGCGGGCGGAGCTGACCAGGGGCAGGCCGATCAGGACGGCGACGGCGAGCGCCCGGCCGGCCCAGGCGGCGGCGACGGTGCCGGTCATCGGCCGGCCGGTGACCGCCCAGACGACGGCGCGCAGCATCCGGCCGCCGTCGAGCGGCAGGCCGGGCAGCAGGTTGAAGGCGGCGACGACGAGGTTGGAGACCATCAGGCCGGTGAGCAGGACGCCGGGGACGGTGGACAGCTCGACGGCCTGGAGGGCGAGGTAGAACACGCCGCCGAGGACGAGCGAGAGCAGCGGGCCGACGAAGGCCAGCCAGAACTCGCGCCAGGGGCGTTCGGCCTCGTTCTCGATCTCGGAGACGCCGCCGAAGAACTGCAGCTGGATGCGGCGCACGCCGAGCTTGTAGCGCAGGGCGACCAGGGTGTGGGCGAGTTCGTGGATCAGCACCGAGCCGTAGAAGGCGACGGCGAAGAAGAAGGCGAGGAGGTAGCGGGCGGCGCCGAGCTCGGGCAGGACCCGGTCGAGCTGGCCGCCGAAGACCCAGGTGATGAGGGCGGCGATGACGAACCAGGACGGGGTGACGTAGATCGGTACGCCGAAGGGGCGGCCCATCAGGATGCCGCCGCGGGGCTCCGGGTCCTCGGGCGGCGGGGTCCCGGGTCGGGTGCCGCTGTCGTGCGGTGGCTGGTCGGAGGTCCGCCGGCCACTGGAGTCGCTCACCGTGTTCCCTTCGTCCGTCTGCCAACGGCACGCGCCGCGCGCCGGTGCGCCCACGCTACGTGATCGGGGCGGTCGTCCGGCGCGCGCCCCTCGTCCTCCCACTGCCTTCATACCCACCCGCGGGCCGCTTGCGGCAGCACCGTGGCAGCGGGATGACAGCGCAGGGCAATAGGGTCTGGGGTATGCAGCAGACCGAGACCAGCAGCGCCGTCGTGGCCCCGGCGCGGGCGGCGGCGGCCCCGACCGGGCTGTCCCCGTCGCGCGCGGGCGACTTCCTGACCTGCCCGCTGTTGTACCGGCTGCGGGTGATCGACCGGCTGCCGGAGCCGCCGAGTCCGGCGGCGACCCGGGGCACCCTGGTGCACGCGGTGCTGGAGCGGCTGTTCGACTCGCCGGCGGCGGACCGTACGCCGGAGCGGGCGCTGGGGCTGCTGCGCCCGCAGTGGGAGCGGCTGCTGGGCGAGCGCCCGGAGCTGGCCGGGCTGTTCCCGGAGGACCCGGACGGCGCGGCGCTGACGCGCTGGCTGGGGGACGCGGAGAAGCTGGTCGCCCAGTGGTTCCGGCTGGAGGACCCGACCCGGCTGCACCCGGTGGAGCGCGAGCTCTACGTGGAGACGGCCCTGGAGTCGGGGCTGCTGCTGCGCGGCTACATCGACCGGGTCGATGTCGCGCCGACCGGCGAGGTCCGGTTGGTGGACTACAAGACCGGCCGGGCTCCCTCGAGGGACTTCGAGGGCAAGGCGATGTTCCAGATGAAGTTCTACGCGCTGGTGGTCTGGCGCTGGAAGGGCGTGCTCCCCCGGCGGCTGCAGCTGGTCTACCTGGGCGGCGGCGGGGACGTGGTCAGCTACGACCCGGACGAGGCGGACCTGCTGGCCGTGGAGCGCAAGCTGCTGGCGCTGTGGGAGCGGATCGGCCTGGCGGTGGCGACCGGCGACTTCCCGGCGACCCGCAACCGGCTCTGCGACTGGTGCGACCACCGGGCCAGCTGTCCGGAGTTCGGCGGCACGCCCCCGCCGTACCCGCTGCCGCTGGCGCGTACGCCCGACGAGGACGATCCCACCGGGGATCAGACGAGCAAGGAGTCCTAGGTGACGATCCGAGTGCTGCTGGTCGACGACCAGCCGCTGCTGCGCACCGGTTTCCGGATGATCCTGGAGGCCGAGTCCGACCTGGTGGTGGTCGGTGAGGCCGGCGACGGCCAGCAGGCGCTGGACCAGGTGCGGGCGCTGCAGCCCGATGTGGTGCTGATGGACATCCGGATGCCGCGGATGGACGGGGTGGAGGCGACCCGCCGGATCGCCGGTCCGGGGCGGGACGGCCCGGCCAAGGTGCTGGTGCTGACCACCTTCGACCTGGACGAGTACGTGGTGGAGGCGCTGCGCGCGGGTGCGAGCGGCTTCCTGCTGAAGGACGTGCCGGCCGAGGAGCTGGTGCAGGCGATCCGGGTGGTGGCGGACGGCGCGGCGATGCTGGCGCCGTCGATCACCCGGCGGCTGCTGGACATGTACGCCACCAAGCTGCCCTCGGGCGAGGAGGCGCCGCCGCAGGCGCTGAACGCGCTGACCGAGCGGGAGCTGGAGGTGCTGAAGCTGGTGGCGCGCGGGCTGTCGAACGCGGAGATCGCGGCGGAGCTGTTCGTCAGCGAGACGACGGTCAAGACGCATGTCGGCCATGTGCTGACGAAGCTGCAGCTGCGCGACCGGGTGCAGGCGGCGGTGTACGCGTACGAGAGCGGCCTGGTGCGTCCGGGCGCGCTGTAGCCGCGGACGACGGAGCGG
>NZ_JAIY01000010.1:286565-295964 GCF_000710405.2 Kitasatospora sp. MBT66
CCGCTCCGTCGTGCTCGGGGCGCCGGCCCCGGGGGTCACTTGCCCTTGCCGACCCGGCCGATCTCCCAGAAGCGGAAGAAGCCGGTGGTGTCGACGGTCGACTCCACGCCGGTGATGTTGGACCGGGAGGTGTAGAACGCCTTGTTCTGGAACAGCGGGATGAGCGGGGCGTTCTCGGCCACGATGCCCTGGATCTGGCCGTAGAGGCTGCTGGCGGTGGCCCGGTCGGTCTGCTTGAGGGTGTCGGGCACCAGCTTCTGGCTGATCCGCTGGTCGTCCCAGCCGTGGTGGTAGGCACCGCCGTCGACGATCAGCGGCGCGACGTAGTTGTCCGGGTCCGGGTAGTCCGCGAACCAGCCGATCAGGTACATCTGGTACTTGCTCTCGTTCCAGCCCTTCTTGAAGGCGTCCCAGTCGGGCTCCTGCTGGACGGTGACCTGGAACAGGCCGCCGGCCTCCAGCTGCTTCTTGAGGGTCTCGGCCTCGACGGCCTCGGCCCGCGAGCGCGACCAGGTGAGGTTGAGCTTGACCGGGGTGGCCACCTTGGCGGCGGCGAGGATGGCCTTGGCCTTGGCGGGGTCCTGGTCGCCGTAGCGGTCGAAGAAGGCCGTGTTGTGGCCGGTGACGCCGGCCGGGACCATCGAGTACAGCGGCTGGACGGTGCGCGCGAAGACGTCGCGGGCCAGGGCCTTGCGGTCGACCAGCTGGGCGGCGGCCTGGCGGACGGCGACGTTGCCGGCGGTGGCGTCCTTGGTGTTGAACACCAGGTAGCGGGTGTCGTTGCTGTCGCCCTCGACGACGCGCAGGTCGGTCTTGCCGCCCTGCTGGTCGGAGAGGATCTGCGCGGCGGTGTTCGGCTCCAGGCTGTTGTCGGCCAGGTCGACCTCGCCGTTGTCGATCGCGGCCTTGAGGTCGGTCGGCTTGTCGAAGTAGCGCAGCACGAACTTCTTGTTCCGCAGCTTGGCGTCGCCCGTGTACTTGTCGTTGGGCAGGAGCACGACCTTGGCCGGGCCGCTCTTGGGGGTCGCCTCGATCGAGTCGATCTTGTACGGGCCGGAGCCGACCAGCTTGTCGTTCGACAGCGCCTTGTCGGCCGGGAAGACCTCCTGGTCGACGATGGCGCCGGCCGGGCCGGCCAGCTTGGCCGGGAGGGTGGCGTCGGGCTGGGCGAGGTGGAAGAGCACCTCGGTGTCGTTGACCGCCTCGACCGTCTTGATCGACGACAGCAGGCCGGCCGGGCCGTTGGCGTCGTTGATCTTCAGGGTCCGCTGGATCGAGTGGACGACGTCCGCGGAGGTCAGCGCGTGCCCGTTGGAGAACTTCAGCCCGCTCTTGAGCGTGCAGTGGTACTGGGTGGCGTCGCCGGCGGTGAACTCGCAGGACTGGGCGGCGTCCGGGGTGGGGGCGCTGGACGCGGCCGGGTAGCTCAGCAGCGACTGGAAGGTGTTGCGCAGCAGCAGCCAGGAGCCGGCGTCGTAGGCGACGGCCGGGTCCAGGGCGGTGGTCGTCGCGGTGGTGCCCAGGGTGATCGCCTTGTCGCCCTCGCCCTTGACGGCGTCGGTCACCGAGCCGCAGCCGGCCACCGAAACGGCCACGATTCCGGCGCAGCCGAGGACGGCCAGTCGTTCAGCGGAAGTCTTCACGGGTCGCGTCCTTCTGGGTGCGGGGCTGCGACCGCGGGCACGACGGGGGTGCCCGTCAGCGGCGGTGCCTGGGCTCGGGGGGTGGAACGAACTGGAGTAGCGTGCCATATCGAACACACACCCCCGATACCCGCACAGGTGACAGTTGGGACACGGGCGGGTGCGCTGGACTGGCCTCTCCTACGAGTTGTCAGGCAATGCCCGTTTTCTCCCCGGGCAGCCTCCCGGCCCGGCCGGATCCGTCCGCTTACCGGTCGGTACCGACGGTCCGCAATGAGACGACAATCACACCCGCGAGGCGACCAGGGAGCGCAGCAGCTCCAGATCGACCTGCTCCAGCGAGGACAGCACCAGGCGCCCCGGCGCGGGCTCGATCGGCGCCACCGAGGGGACGGCGATCACCGGACAGCCGGCCGCCTCGGCGGCCCGCACCCCGGTCGGCGCGTCCTCCACCACCACGCAGCGGGCCGGCTCGGCACCGAGCCGGCGGGCCGCCTCCAGGTACGGGTCCGGGTGCGGCTTGGTGCGGGCCACCTCGTCGCCGGCGACCGAGAAGGCGAAGTGCTCGGCGCCGAGCGAGCGGAGCACGATGTCGATGATGTGCCGGTGCGAGGCGGACACCAGGGCGGCCGGGATCCCGTGCGCGGCGAGCGTGTTGAGCAGCCGCTCGGCGCCCGGCATCAGCGGCACCCCGCCGTCCAGCAGGTCGACGAAGCGCCGGTTGATGAGCACGGTCAGCTCGGCCGGCGAGAGGTCCACCCCGGTGCTGGCCAGCAGGTGGTCGATGACCCGGGTCATCGGGCCGCCGACCACCTGGGCGCGGTCCTCGGCGGTCAGCTCGTGGCCCAGCTCGGCGAAGAGCGAGGCCTCCGCCTGCCACCAGAAGTCCTCGGTGTCGACCAGCGTCCCGTCCATGTCCAGCAGCACCGCCTGCAGGCCCCGGTCGTCGTCGCCGCGGCCGAGGGTCGGGGTGGCGGTGGAGATGGTGGTCATTGGCGGGATCCTTCCGTCCGTGCCCGGATCGGACCCGGGGATGGCACAGGCCGGCCCGCTTTTGAGCGGACCGGCCCGTTCAGGATCATCAAGGATACGCCCGGGGACCCCGAATGAAGCGAACGCTGCGCAGCGTGGGCATTACCGGGCGTTGAAGTACTTGGCCTCCGGGTGGTGGATCACGATCGCGTCGGTGGACTGCTCGGGGTGCAGCTGGAACTCCTCGGAGAGCACCACGCCGATCCGCTCGGGCTTCAGCAGGTCGGCGATCTTGGCGCGGTCCTCCAGCTCCGGGCAGGCCCCGTAGCCGAGCGAGAACCGGGCGCCGCGGTACTTGAGCGCGAACATGTCCTTGACGTCCTGCGGGTCCTCGTCGCCGAAGCCCAGCTCGTAGCGGACCCGGGCGTGCCAGAACTCGGCCAGCGCCTCGGCCAGCTGGACGGACAGGCCGTGCAGCTCCAGGTAGTCCCGGTAGGAGTTGTCGGCGAACAGCTCGTTGGCCGCCTCGGAGATCCGGTTGCCCATGGTGACCACCTGGAGGCCGAGCACGTCGCGGACCCCGGACTCCTCCGGACGGAAGAAGTCGGCCAGGCAGAGCCGGCGCCCGCGCCGCTGGCGCGGGAAGGTGAAGCGGGTCCGCTCGCTGCCGTCCTCGTGGAAGACGACCAGGTCGTCGCCCTTGGAGTTCGCCGGGTAGAAGCCGTAGACGACCGCCGCCTCCAGCCAGCCCTCGGTCTGCAGCCGGTCCAGCCACATCCGCAGCCGCGGCCGGCCCTCGGTCTCCACCAGCTCCTCGTACGAGGGGCCCTCGCCGTTGCGGGCCGCCTTGAGGCCCCACTGCCCCTTGAACAGCGCGTCCTCGTCCAGCCAGGAGGAGTAGTCGGCGAACGGCACGCCCTTGACGATCCGGTCGCCCCAGAACGGCGGCTCCGGCACCCGGTTGTCGACCGCGACGTCGGAGCGGATCTGGCCGAGGTTGACCTCCTCCGGCTCCTCGACCTCGACCCGGGCGTGCCGGCGCTGCTTGAGCTCCGGCAGGGTCGCGCCGGGCACACCGCGCTTGACCGCGATCAGCGCGTCCATCAGCCGCAGGCCCTCGAAGGCGTCCCGGGCGTAGCGGACCTCGCCCTCGTAGATCTCGTGCAGGTCCTGCTCGACGTAGGCGCGGGTCAGCGCGGCGCCGCCGAGGATCACCGGGTAGTCGGCCGCCAGCTTGCGCTGGTTCAGCTCCTCCAGGTTCTCCTTCATGATCACGGTGGACTTGACCAGCAGTCCGGACATCCCGATGACGTCCGCCCGGTGCTCCTGGGCCGCGTCCAGGATCGCCGAGACCGGCTGCTTGATGCCCAGGTTGACCACGGTGTAGCCGTTGTTGGACAGGATGATGTCGACCAGGTTCTTGCCGATGTCGTGGACGTCGCCCTTGACGGTGGCCAGCACGATGGTGCCCTTGCCCTCGTCGTCGGACTTCTCCATGTGCGGCTCCAGGTGGGCCACCGCGGTCTTCATCACCTCGGCCGACTGGAGCACGAACGGCAGCTGCATCTGGCCGGAGCCGAACAGCTCGCCGACCACCTTCATGCCCGCCAGCAGGGTGCTGTTGACGATCTCCAGCGCCGGGCGCTCCGTCAGCGCCTCGTCGAGGTCGGCCTCCAGGCCGTTCCGCTCGCCGTCGATGATCCGCCGCTGGAGCCGCTCCTCCAGCGGCAGCGCGGCCAGCTCCTCCGCCTTGGAGGCCCGGACCGAGGACGAGGAGACGCCCTCGAACAGCTGCAGCAGCTTCTGCAGCGGGTCGTAGCCCTCGCTGCGGCGGTCGTACACCAGGTCGAGCGCGACCTCGCGCTGCTCCTCGGGGATCCGCGCCATCGGCAGGATCTTGGAGGCGTGCACGATCGCCGAGTCCAGGCCGGCGTCGACGCACTCGTTCAGGAAGACCGAGTTGATCACCATCCGGGCGGCCGGGCTGAGGCCGAAGGAGATGTTGGACAGGCCGAGGGTGGTCTGCACGTCCGGGTGGCGGCGCTTGAGCTCGCGGATCGCCTCGATGGTCTCGATGCCGTCCCGGCGCGACTCCTCCTGCCCGGTGCCCAGGGTGAACGCCAGGCAGTCGACCAGGATCGAGCCCTCGTCGACGCCGTACTCCCCGGTCAGCTGGGCGATCAGCCGCTCGGCGATCTCGACCTTCTTGGCGGCAGTACGGGCCTGGCCGTCCTCGTCGATGGTCAGCGCGATCAGGCCGGCGCCGTGTTCGCGGGCCAGCGAGGCGATCCGGCCGAAGCGGGTGTCCGGGCCGTCGCCGTCCTCGTAGTTCACCGAGTTCAGCACGGCGCGCCCGCCGAGCGACTCCAGGCCGGCCCGCAGCACCTCCGGCTCGGTGGAGTCCAGCACGATCGGCAGGGTGGAGGCGGTGGCCAGCCGGCCGGCGATCTCCTTCATGTCGGCGACGCCGTCGCGGCCGACGTAGTCCACGCAGAGGTCCAGCAGGTGGGAGCCGTCCCGGATCTGGTCCCGGGCGATCTCCACACAGGCCTGCCAGTCGCCGGCCAGCATCGACTCGCGGAACTTCTTCGAGCCGTTGGCGTTGGTGCGCTCGCCGATCGCCAGGTACGAGGTGTCCTGGCGGAACGGCACCGACTGGTACAGCGAGGAGGCGGCCGGCTCGGGGCGCGGCTCGCGCGGGGCGACCGGGCGGCCCTGCACCCGCTCGACCACCTGGCGCAGGTGCTCGGGGGTGGTGCCGCAGCAGCCGCCGACCAGCGAGAGCCCGTAGTCGCGGGTGAACACGTCGTGCGCGTCGGCCAGCTCGGAGGGGCTCAGCGGGTAGTGCGCGCCGTCCTTGCCCAGCACCGGCAGGCCTGCGTTGGGCATGCAGGACAGGCCGATCCGGGCGTTCTTCGCCAGGTAGCGCAGGTGCTCGCTCATCTCGGCCGGGCCGGTGGCGCAGTTCAGGCCGATGTAGTCGACGCCGAGCGGCTCCAGCGCGGTCAGCGCGGCGCCGATCTCCGAGCCGAGCAGCATGGTGCCGGTGGTCTCCACCGTCACCTGGACCAGCACCGGCAGGTCCAGGCCCGCGTCCGCCAGGGCCTGCTTGGAGCCCAGGATCGCGGCCTTGGTCTGCAGCAGGTCCTGGCTGGTCTCCACCAGCAGGGCATCCGCGCCGCCGGCGATCAGACCGGCCGCGTTCTCCCGGAAGCCCTCGCGCAGGACCTCGTACGGGGCGTGGCCCAGGGTCGGCAGCTTGGTGCCGGGGCCGATCGAGCCGAGCACCCAGCGGGTCCGGCCGTCCTCGGCGGCGTGCGCGTCGGCGGCCTCGCGGGCCAGCCGGGCACCGGCCTCGGACAGCTCGAAGATCCGGTCGGCGATCTCGTACTCGCCGAGCGCGGAGAAGTTCGCGCCGAAGGTGTTGGTCTCCACGCAGTCCACGCCCACCGCGAAGTAGGCGTCGTGGACGGAGCGGACGATGTCGGGCCTGGTCAGGTTGAGGACCTCGTTGCAGCCCTCCAGGTTCTGGAAGTCCTCCAGCGTCGGGTCCTGCGCCTGGAGCATGGTGCCCATCGCTCCGTCGGCGACCACCACCCGGGTGGCCAATGCCTCACGCAGCGCGTTCGCGCGGCTCTGCGGGGTGACGGACGGGCTGGCGGCAATGGCCATGGGGCTTCTCCCTGGGTGCGACGGCTGTCGGCTTTGCGAACCCGCTGAATCGGGGACGCACGTGGCCAGGGTATCCGGCCCCCGCCGGGAGAAGGCCACCTATTCCGTATCCTGAACGCTCGGCCGAACAGGGGGGAACGACCGGGTGACCAGCATGCGGACAGTGGTACGAGACGGCGCCCGGCGGACCGGGAGCGCCGCGGCCGCCCGGGCCCGGGCGCTCAGGACCCGCTGGCGCGGCTGGTCCCGATGGCGCAAGGCCCTGGTGGTGGCGCTGACGGCGCTCGCGGTGGTGCTGGTCCCGGTCGGCTCGGCGGCGCTCGCGCTGCGCCTGCAGTACGTCGGCGACCCCTCCCCCGAGGCCCGCAGCCGCGGCCGTGACGCACTCTGGCTCGGCCACGCGTGGGTGGACGGCCGGAAGAGTGACGCGGACGTCGCCGCCCTCGCCGAGCGGCTGGCCGGCACCGGCGTCCGCGACCTCTATGTGCACACCGGTCCGCTGGAGCACGACGGCTCGCTGCCGCCCGCCGTGCACCCCCGGGCGCGCTGGTTCACCGAGGCCGCGCACCGGGCGCTGCCCGGGATCCGGGTGCAGAGCTGGCTCGGCGACGAGGTGAAGCCCGAGAAGGACGCCCTGGACCTGGAGGACGCCGCCACCCGCGACCGGGTCACCGCCTCCGCCCGCCAGGTCCTGGACCTCGGCTTCGACGGCGTCCACTTCGACATGGAGCCGATCCGGCCCGGCTCCGCCGGCTGGCTCGCCCTGCTCGACCAGGTCCGCCCGGTCACCGCCGGGCGTGGCGCGAAACTCTCCGTCGCCGCGCCGCAGCTCGACCCGCTGCCCTACCAGCACACGATCGCCATCGCGCTCACCGACCACGGCAAGTGGTGGGACCAGGAGTACTTCACCGCCACCGCCCGCCGGGTCGACCAGATCGCGGTGATGACCTACGACTCCAGCATGCCGACCGAGGGGTTCTACGGCGCCTACAACGCCTACCAGACCGAACTCGCCCTGGAGGCCACCCCGCCGGGGACCGACCTGCTGATGGGGCTGCCGTTCTACTGGGAGGACAAGTGGGGCCACTGGGGCCGCGCCGAGACGGTGACCGCCGGAATCCGGGGCATCCGGCTGGGCCTGGGCCGGCAGGACCCGCAGCGGCCGAACTTCGGCGTCGGCCTGTACGTGGACTTCGCCGCCACCGAGCAGAACTGGGCCGACTACCGGCGCGACTGGGTCCGCTGAGGCTCCGCGGGGGCCTCCGGCGCGGCCATCCGGTGGGCGAGCGCGCTCAGGTAGCGGTGGACGGTGGCGCCCTCGCCGGTCAGGTAGTGGGAGACGGCCCGGTACAGCGGCTGGTACACCTCGCCGTGCTCGGTGACGGTGAGCGTGCAGCCCCGGCCCGCCGGCGTCAGCACGTACGTCCAGGTGCCGCCGTAGGGCAGGTCCGGGTCGGCGATGCCGGTCACCAGGCGGTGCGGGGCGGCGCTCTCCACGACCTCGTAGGTGGTGTGGCCGTGCTTGCCGTACTCGCGCCAGCGGGGGTGGCCCGCGGCGGTGGCGGGCAGCCGCTCGACGTGCGCCAGCCCCGGGCGCCAGGTCGGGTAGAGGTCGACGGCGGTCAGCACGTCCCAGACCTCGTCGGGCGGCCGGTCCAGTTCGAGCCCGCCCTCGCTGACGTGTTCCACCGGCAGCCGCCGGCCCGCGGCCAGCACCGCCGCCAGCCCGGCCGTGACCCCCGCCGCCACCACCGCGGTCGCCCCGGCCGCCGTCCACCGCCATCCGCTCATCCGCCGGCTCCTCACACCCTGCGCGCCCGGCCCCACCACCCATCATCGCGCCGTCCCGCCGCCCGGGCGCGGCCGGACCCGGGGCGCTCCCCGGAGGTCCGCCGGGATAACCGCTGGATCGTGGCCGTCCCCTCGCCCAGACTGTCCCGGTGGCCCGGCGGAACGGTGCTTCAAAGCCCGTAGGCTGGGCAGGTAGGGACCATGGAGCGAGGCGTTCCATGGGTGACGAGAGGTTCGACCGTCGGCTTCCGACCGCCGGCACCCGGGCATTCCCGGCCGGGTGGCACGGTGGCCGCCGACCGGAGGGAGACGCTGGGTGATCGAGCTGGAGGAAGTTCCCGAGTTGATCGACCCGGTGATGGTGTGCGCCTTCGAGGGGTGGAACGACGCGGGTGACGCCGCCTCGGCCGCGCTGGCGCACCTGGACGAGACCTGGGGCGGCAAGGTCTTCGCCGCGCTCGACGCGGAGGAGTACTACGACTTCCAGGTCAACCGGCCCACCGTGTGGCTGGACGGCGGTGTGCGCCGGATCACCTGGCCCACCACCCGGCTCTCGGTGATCCGCGTCACCGAGCCGACCACCCGGGACGTCGTGCTGGTCCGCGGCATCGAGCCCAGCATGCGCTGGCGCTCGTTCTGCAACGAGCTGCTCGGCTTCGCGCACGAGCTGGGCGTCGAGCTGGTGGTGATCCTGGGCGCGCTGCTCGGTGACACCCCGCACAGCCGCCCGGTGCCGGTCAGCGGTGTCACCTCGGACCCGGAGCTGGCCCGCCGGCTGGAGCTGGAGGAGAGCCGCTACGAGGGCCCGACCGGGATCGTCGGGGTGCTCCAGGAGGCGTGCACGCACGCCGGGGTGCCGGCCGTGACGCTGTGGGCGGCGGTGCCGCACTACGTCGCGCAGCCGCCGAACCCGAAGGCCACCCTGGCGCTGGTCAACAAGCTGGAGGACCTGCTGGACCTGCGCATCCCGCCGGGCGAGCTCGGCGAGGACGCCCGGGCGTGGCAGCTGGGCGTGGACCAGCTGGCCGCCGAGGACAGCGAGGTCGCCGAGTACGTCCAGCAGCTGGAGGAGGCGCAGGACACCGCGGAGCTGCCGGAGGCCTCGGGCGACGCGATCGCCCGGGAGTTCGAGCGCTACCTGCGGCGCCGGGAGAACGTCGGGCCGACCGGCGAGAAGCCCGTCTCCGGGCACGCCACCGCGGAGCGGCCGGCCGAGCCGGAGCCGCCGACGGCCCGGGAGAGCCAGGACGGCGCCGAGGAGGACTGAGCCCTCCCGGCGGGACCGCCGCACGAACGGCAGCACCGCCGTACCAACGCCTGA
>NZ_JAIY01000010.1:295996-305977 GCF_000710405.2 Kitasatospora sp. MBT66
TCAGGCGTTGGTCGGGTGACGCGCCCTACAGCGCGACGCCGAGCAGTGCGTCCACGGTGCGGGTGACCAGACCGGGGGCGCCGATCTCGGTGCCCCCGTCGCTCTCCTGCGCGGCGGCCCAGCGGTCCACCGCGGCCAGCGCGGCCGGGGCGTCCAGGTCGTTCGCGAGCGCGGCGCGGACCTCGGCGAGCAGCTGCTCGGCCGCCGGGCCGTCCGGGCGGGAGACCGCGGCGCGCCAGCGGGCGAGCCGCTCGACGGCCTCGTCAAGGGTGCCCTTGGTCCACTCCCAGTCCTCGCGGTAGTGGTGCGAGAGCAGGGCCAGCCGGATCGCCGCCGGGTCGACGCCCTCGCGGCGCAGGGCCGAGACGAAGACCAGGTTGCCGCGGGACTTGGACATCTTGTGGCCGTCCAGGCCGACCATGCCGGCGTGCACGTACGCCTGGGCGTACGGGTGGGCGCCGGTGGCGACCTGGGCGTGCGCGGCGCCCATCTCGTGGTGCGGGAAGGACAGGTCGCTGCCGCCGCCCTGGATGTCGAAGGACATGCCGAGGAACTGCAGGGCGATCGCGACGCACTCGATGTGCCAGCCGGGGCGGCCGTGGCCGAGCTCGGTGTCCCAGGCGGGCTCGCCGGGGCGGGCGGCCAGCCACAGCAGGGCGTCCAGCGGGTGGCGCTTGCCGGGACGGTCCGGGTCGCCGCCGCGCTCGGCGAAGACCGGGTGCATGGCCTCGCGGGTGAGGCCGGAGACCTCGCCGAAGGTCGGGTCGGCCTCGACCGAGAAGTAGATGTCGCCGTCCAGCTCGTAGGCGGCGCCGCTCGCGAGCAGCTTCTGGACCAGCGGGACGATCCACGGGATGGACTCGACGGCGCCGATGTAGTGGGCCGGCGGGAGCAGCCGCAGCGCGGTCATGTCCTCGCGGAACAGCGCGGTCTCGCGCTCGGCGAGGGCCACCCAGTCCTGTCCGGTCTCGACCGCGCGCTGGAGCAGGGGGTCGTCGACGTCGGTGACGTTCTGCACGTAGAGGACGTCGTGGCCGGCGTCCTTCCACACCCGCTGCACCAGGTCGAAGGCGTTGTAGGTGGCGGCGTGGCCCATGTGGGTCGCGTCGTAGGGCGTGATGCCGCAGACGTAGATCCGGGCTGCGCCGTCCTGCGGCACGACCTCCCGGATGCCTCCCGTCGCGGTGTCGTGGATTCGAAGGGGGAGCCCCTGACCAGGCAGGGCGGGAACCTCGGAGGCGGGCCAGGCATGCATGGGATCGACTTTAACCTTGAGAACATTTGAAAGCCTAACCAGTCGGCAAGATCGACTGGATTCGTCTGCTTTCGCGGCCCGGGCGGTTCCTGACCGATTGTGTCCGGAAGCCCTCGTCGGGCCGCCGGCGCGGAACCGGACCGGAACCAACCCGGAACCGCACCGGAACCGCCCCGCGCACGGCCACACGGGGCGGTCCGGGCGGACGGGCGACCCGGTCGGCCCTGCCGCCGACCGGGCGCCCGCGACCCTGCGGGCATACGGCCGGAGCCGCTACAACCGCTGCCAGAGGGCCGGCACGTTCGGCGGCTCCCACCCCGTGATGGCGGTGTGCCCCTGGAGGCACCGGTAGGAGACGCCGCCGTAGGTGACGCGGTCGCCCGCGTTGTAGAAGGTGCCCGCGGCCCAGGTCCCGCCCGGCGGCGTGGTCGGCGGCGTGGTCGGCGGGGTGGTGGGCGGGGTGGTCGGGCCGGTGGGGGTGGCGGTCGGGGTCGGGGTCTGCGGCACGTTGAGCACGAAGTCGTACGTGCCCTCCTTCGCCGAGCCGACCTGGCGGACGTTCATCAGCAGCCGCGCGTCGTAGATGGTGTCGGTGCTGTTGCGCGGCTCGTTCGGGAAGTACAGCTGGGTGGTGAGCACCGGCCGGCCGGGCGCCTGGAGCTTGACGTGGATGTGCCGGGTGCGGCCCGGGTAGAGGCCGGGCACGATCGTGGTGAGGCTGAACGCGCCCTGGGCGTTGGTGAACTGGTGGCCGCGGAAGGTGAACCCGGCGTTGTCGTAGGCGCCGTTCACGTCGGCCTGCCAGAAGTCCAGCAGGACGCCGGACAGGGGCAGGCAGGCGCGGCCGAAGACGTAGCCGCTGACGGTGAGCCTGGTGCCCGGGGTGCTGTCGGTGATGAGCGAGGTGCGCAGCGGCGAGTTGGGCTTGAAGTACGGCCCCTCGGTCTGCTCGATCGTGGGGGCGTCGCCGTCGTGGCACTCGGGGGTGAAGTCCGGCATCTCGCCGGTGCCGACCCGGTCGCGGGCCAGGGCTACGCCGCCGCCGACCAGGAGGGGGGCGGTGCCGAGAACGGCGGCTGCCCGGAGGACGGTCTTGCGGCTTATCCGGCGGTCGGTGGGACCGTCCGTCCCGGTGACGGGCTCTTCGGACGCGGGCATGCGCCGACTCCTTCGCTGTGGGTGTGGGGGATCTGCCGGTGTCGATGGGAATGACGGCCCTTGCCATGGTGGGGGCATGACAAGGACCGGGCCGGCGGGCCGCCCGCTCGCGCCGGGCGGTCCGCCGGTGGCCGACAGTCAACCTACGGGCCGTCCGGACCTGCCGCGATGGACGTGATCCGGGGATCGTGGTGATTTCCTCCGACCTTGGCCCGGAACTCCCCCGGGGTCATCCCGGTCTCCCGGCGGAAGAACCGGCAGAAGTACGCCGGGTCCCCGAAGCCAGCCTCCCGGGACACCTGACGGACCGTCAATTCCGTGCAGGCCAGCAACCGCTTGGCCTCCAGCGTCTGCTGCTGGCGGATCAGCCGCCCCGGCGTCCGGCCGGTCGCCTGCTTCACCGTCGCCTGGAGGTGCCCCGGGGAGACCCCCAACTCCTGGGCGCAGGAGGCGACCGAGCGTTGCACTCCGCCCGGGTTGGCGATCAGCCGGGTGAACGCGGCGGCGAGGTCGCCGGTGCGGCCCGGCAGCGCTCCCGGGCCGACCGGCGCGCAAGCCCGCAGGGCGCGGACGACCAGGATGTGCAGACTGGCCCGCAGCACGCCCGGATAGCCCGCCGGGCGGGCCCGGTACTCGGCCTCCATGTCCGCCAGCAGCGCGGCGATCGGCCCGGCCTGATCGCCCAGCCGCACCGCCGGGCGCCCGGCCAGGGCGCGCAGCGCGGCGAGGTCCTGCGGATTGGTCAGGAGGAAGTCCTCGTTGAACAGCACGACCTGGCCGGTGAGGTCGTCCGCGTCCACCCAGTGGTGCACCTGGCCGGGCGCGATCACGCACAACTGCGGCGGCTGCAACGGCCGCTGGACCAGGTCCAGGACGTGGGCGCCGCGGCCGCCGGTGACGTAGACGATCTCGAAGAAGGAGTGCCGGTGGGGGAAGCCGGCCCGGGACAGCGGGCCGATGGTGTCGAAACTGCCGATCGCGAACGGGAGCAGATGCGGCAGCGGGACCTGGAGGCGGTGCAGCGGCAGGTCCAGGTGGGGGGTGGTCCGTCGCTCGTCCATCGTCGCAGTGTGCGGCCGGGACCGGGCACCGGTCCAGACCACTGTCCGGTGGAAGGACCCGCGGACGGGTGGTCCGGCGGGCCCGCCGGCCCGGGCTTCGAAGGCCGGAGGGCCCGCCGGACCGTCAGATCGGCGGCCAGGGGATGGACGGCCAGTCCTCGGAGGGCAGCGGATGGGTGCCGGCGGCGAGCAGCGCCGCCACCCGGGCCCGGGTCGCGTCCAGCTCGGCCGCCGTCAGGTGCGGGGCCAGCCGCTCCCCCAGCGCGCCGTCCAACTGCCCGGCCAGCCCGGCCAGCACCTCCGCCGCCTCCTCGGGCAGCGGGCTCCCGGCCCAGCCCCAGAGCAGGGTGCGCAGCTTGCCCTCGCGGTGGAAGGTGACGCCGTGGTCGATGCCGTAGATCCGGCCGTCCGCGGCCGGGATCAGGTGGCCGCCCTTGCGGTCGGCGTTGTTGAGGACGGCGTCCAGCACCGCGAGCCGGCGCAGCCGCGCGTCGTCGGGGTGGACCAGCAGCGCGGTGCGCCCGTCGCCGACCTCGGCCCGGACGATCGGCAGCCAGCCGTCCTCGGGGCCGGCCGGGTCCTGGAGCGCGAGCAGCGGGTCCGCCTCCGGATCGGGCTCCACCCACAGCTGCACCATGCCGGGGCCGTGCGGGCCGTCGCGCAGCACGGTGGGCGGGACCAGCCCCCAGCCGGTGGCGGCGGACAGCTCGTAGGCGGCGACCTCGCGGCCGGCCAGGGTGCCGTCCGGGAAGTCCCAGAGCGGGCGCTCGCCGGCCACCGGCTTGTAGACGGCCTGGGCGGTGAGGCCGTCGGTGCCGTCGATGCCGTCGATGCCGACGGTGCAGTAGAGGGCCGCGTTGGAGGCGTCGGTGAGCCGGCCGTGCACGGTCAGCGCGCCCTCCCGCAGCAGCCGCAGCGCGGTCGGCGGGTCGGCGGCGAGGGCCGCGGCCCCGGCGGGGTCGGCGCGCGGCGGCTCGACCTCGCCGGCCGGGGCGGGCTGCGGGTTCAGCGCCGGTACCCGTTCGCGCGCGGGCACAGGTGGCCCTCCGGGTCGAGCGGCAGATTGCAGAACGGGCAGGGCTTGCGGCCGGCCGCGACGAGGTCCAGCGCGCGCCTGGCGAACACCCGGGCCATCGCTCCGGAGAGCCGCACCCGGAGCATGTCGGGGCCGTTCTCGTCGTCCTCGAAGACGGCGGCGCCCTCCTCCTCGCCCTCCTCCTCCTCGATCAGCGCCTGCGCCTCGACGACCAGGCAGCTGTCCACGGTGTCCCAGGCCAGCGCCATCGTGCCGACCCGGAACTCCTGCTCCAGCGGCAGGTCCAGCGGCGCGGTGTCCAGCAGCTCCTGCGGGGCGCCGGCCGGGATCGCGGCCTCGCCGCCGCTGCGGCGCAGGGCCTCGTCCAGGACCTCCTCGATCCGCTCCGCGAGCGCGGCGACCTGGGTCTTCTCCAGCAGCACGCTGGTGATCCGCCCCCGGGCGCTGGCCTGGAGGTAGAACGCCCGGGCGCCGGGCTGGCCGACGGTACCGGCCACGAACCGTTCGGGCTGGTCGTAGAAGTAGACCTGACGGGGCACGCTCTCGCTCCGGATCGTATCGATCGTCGTGGACGTCGGGGACGCCACGGGGTTCGGGGTCGGGCCCGGTGGTCCCGGGGTGCGCGGCGGGGTGCGCCGGGGCCCACTGGTCACCCTACGACCTCCCGGGCCGGGCCGGGGAGCCGAGCCCGGGGGGCGGGCGGCTCGGGGTCCGCCTCCTGGATCTGTCGGCTCAGGCCGCGCCGGTGGAACCGCCGACCACGGCGTCCCCGCCCGCGTCGGCCCGGCCGGGGTGGGCGGCGGGCCGCGGGGCGAGGGGGGCGAGGTCGCCGGTGTCGCCCATCCGCAGCACGAACGGGCGGCGCGCGGTGTAGCGGATCGCGGTGACCGAGCAGGGGTCGACGTTGATCCGCTGGAAGTGGTCGAGGTGCAGGCCCAGCGCGTCGGCCACCACGGCCTTGATCACGTCGCCGTGCGAACAGGCGATCCAGACCGCGTCCTCGCCGTGCTCGGCGGCGATCTTCTCGTTCCACTCGCGGACCGCGTCGACGGTGCGGTGGCTCAGCTCGCGCAGCGACTCGCCGCCGGGGAAGGCCGCGGCCGCCGCGTGGTCCTGGACGGTGCGCCAGAGCGGCTCCTTGGCCAGCTCGGCCAGCGGGCGGCCGGTCCACTCCCCGTAGTGGCACTCGCCGAGCCGCTCGTCCAGCGCGGGCTCGCCCGGCGCGGCGCCGCCGCGCTCGGGACCGGCCAGCCCGGGGCGGGCGGCGAGCAGCGGCTCCAGGGTCTGCCGACAGCGCTCCAGCGGGCTGCTGACCGCCTGGACCAGCGGGACCGGGGCGAGCCGGTCGGCGAGCGCGGCGGCCTGGGCGCGCCCGGTGTCGTCGAGCTCCACCCCCGGCGTCCAACCGGCCAGGATTCCGGCGGTGTTCGCGGTGGATCGGCCGTGGCGGACGAGCAGCAGGGTGGGCATGGGCCCACCCTACGGCCTCCCGGACCGGGGCGGGAGGACTTGCGGATCTTGGTCGGGGCGCTGCGGCGGGGCGCTGCCGAGGGGGTGCGGACGGGGACGCCGACCGGGGTGCGGGCGGAACGCGGGGGACGCAGGGGATGCGGGGGACGTGGGAGACCGGTGCCGGGGCGAACCGTCGTCGCGGCGGATGTTTCGGACGGGCGCCAGGGGCGAGAATGGCGCGCATGATCGTCCACTGCGCCATCTACCGGGACGGCCGCCCGGTCGCGACGCCCGCCGGGCCGGCCGGCTCCCTCGCCGCCGCGCGCAAGGCGGGGCGCGGCGGCTTCGTCTGGATAGGCCTGTTCGAGCCGACCGCCGAGGAACTCGACCAGGTCTCCGACGAGTTCGGCCTGCACCCGCTGGCCGTGGAGGACGCGGTCGGCGCCCACCAGCGGCCCAAGGTGGAGGCCTACCAGGACTCGCTGTTCGTCGCGCTCAAGACCCTCGGCTACCACCCCGGCGGCCACGCGGTGACCAGCGGCGAGGTGATGCTGTTCGTCGGCGACGACTTCGTGATGACCGTCCGGCACGGCGCCGACAGCCCGCTCGGCGACCTGAGGGCCGAGCTGGAGGAGCACCCGGAGGTGCTCAAGTACGGTCCGAGCGCCGTGCTGCACTCCGTCTGCGACGCGGTGGTGGACGGCTACGTGGACGTGGTGGTCGGGCTCCAGGCGGACCTCGACGAGCTGGAGGCCGACGTGTTCGCCCCCGGCCGGGTGGGCCGGGACGTCGCGAGCCGGATCTACGGCTACAAGCGGCAGCTGGTCACCGTCCGCCGGGCCACCGGCCCGCTGGTCGAGCCGATGATGCGGCTGGACCGCGGCGGGGTGCCCTACGTCCGCGCCGAGGCGCTGCCCTACCTGCGGGACGTCTCCGACCACCTGGCCCGGGCCAACGACCAGGTGGAGGGGATGGACCGGCTGCTCTCGGACATCCTCTCCGCCAACCTGGCGCAGGTCAGCGTGCAGCAGAACAACGACATGCGGAAGATCTCGGCCTGGGCGGCGCTGGCCGCCGTGCCGACGATGATCGCGGGCGTGTACGGGATGAACTTCGACCACATGCCCGAGCTGCACCAGGCCTGGGGCTACCCGGCGGCGGTGTCGCTGATGGTGGTGGTCTGTGTGCTGCTGCACCGGGTGTTCAAGCGGCACGACTGGCTGTAGGGCTCGCGCGGCAGTCCGTGCCCGGGTGGCGCCGCCGGTCGGACGGCGCCACCCGGGGTGCGGCGGTCAGGCCAGGCCGGCCCGCTCCAGCGCCGCGACGCCGGTGCGCAGCGCGGTGATCCGCTCGTCCAGGGTGAAGCCGGCCGGGGCCAGGGTGAGCGTGGTGACGCCCGCGTCGGCGTAGGCCTGCATCCGGTCGGCGATCCGGGCGGTGTCGCCGATCAGCGAGGTGGCGTCGATCAGCTCGTGCGGGACGGCGGCGGCCGCGCCCGCGTAGTCCCTGGCCAGGTAGCGCTCCTGGACCTCGTCGGCGGCCTGCTCGTAACCCATCCGCCGGGCCAGCTGGTTGTAGAAGTTCTTCTCCTTGCTGCCCATGCCGCCGATGTAGAGCGCGGTGTACGAGCGCTGCGAGTCGACGCCCGCCTTGATGTCCTCGCCGACCGCGATGGCAACGGTGGGGCAGACGTCGAAGCCCTCGAACTCCCGGCCGGTCCCGGCGCCGGCCCGGACCCGGCCGGCCTTCAGCGGGTCGAGGGAGAGCGCGGCGTGCGCCGGGTCGAAGAAGATGCCGAGCCAGCCGTCGGCGATCTCGCCGGTCTGCTCCAGGTTCTTCGGGCCGATGGCGGCGATGTACAGCGGGATGTGCTCGCGCACCGGGTGCACGGTGAGCTTGATCGGCTTGCCGGGGCCGCCGGGCAGCGGCAGCGTCCAGTGCTCGCCCTCGTGGACCAGCCGCTCGCGGGACATCGCCTTGCGGATGATCTCCACGTACTCCCGGGTGCGGGCCAGCGGCTTGTCGAACTTCACGCCGTACCAGCCCTCGGAGACCTGGGGGCCGGAGACGCCGAGGCCGAGCCGGAAGCGGCCGCCGGAGAGGGTGTCCAGGGTGGCGGCGGTCATCGCGGTCATCGCGGGGGTGCGGGCCGGGATCTGGAAGATCGCCGAGCCCACGTCGATCCGCTCGGTCCGGGCGGCGACGAAGGACAGCACGGTGGCCGCGTCCGAACCGTAGGCCTCGGCGGCCCAGCAGACCGAGTAGCCGAGCCGGTCGGCCTCCTGGGCGACGGCGATGTTGTCGGCGTCCATGCCGAGTCCCCAGTAGCCGAGGTTGATGCCGAGTCGCATGGGCACTGCCTTCCAGTCGGTTGTTTCGTGAGGGTAGCGGCGCGTCCGGCGGACATGCTACTGGCCGGTAGGAGTGGGCCGGGTCACATTCCGGCCGCGTGGCGGGAGCCGGGGTCGTCCTGCGGCGGGGGCCGGGGCGCGCCGCGTCGGGGGCCGGGGTCGTCCTGCGGGTCTGCACACCTGCCCGGGCACCGGCCGCTACGCTCAGCCGACGTGGAGGCGCCTCGCCCCACCTGCGCGTTCGTCCCCCGTCGTCCCGGCCGTGCGGCCGCGGTGCCGGCCGGTGGCGCCGCGCCGCCACCGCACCTACGGCCAGTAAGAGGGGCACGTCCGATGGAAAAGCGTCACCTCGGCCGCACCGGGCTGCAGGTCTCCCGGCTCGGCCTCGGCACCATGACCTGGGGCCGCGCCACCGACGAGCAGGAGGCCGCGGAGCAGCTCAAGGAGTTCGTCGACGCGGGCGGAAACCTCGTCGACACGGCCGACGTCTACGCCGACGGCGACGCCGAGTACCTGCTCTCCCGGCTGACCGACAGCCTCGTCCCCCGCTCCGACCTGGTCATCGCCACCAAGGCCGGCAGCGTCCCGGCCGCCCGCCGCTTCGACGGCTCGCGCGGACACCTGCTCGCCGCGCTCGACGCCTCGCTGCGCCGGCTCGGCACCGACTACGTCGACCTGTGGCAGGTGCACGCCTTCGACCCGGCCACCCCCGTCGAGGAGACCCTCAGCGCCCTCGACATCGCCGTCTCCTCCGGCCGGGCCCGCTACGTCGGGGTCTGCGACTTCAGCGGCTGGCAGCTGGCCAAGGCCGCCACCTGGCAGAACGCCCATCACGGGCGGGTGCCGCTGGCCGGGGCGCAGCTGGAGTACTCGCTGCTCCAGCGCGGCATCGAACGGGAGGCCCTGCCCGCCGCGAAGGACTCCGGGGTCGGGCTGCTCGCCGCCTCCCCGCTCGGGCGCGGCGTGCTGACCGGCAAGTACCGGCACGGCCTCCCGCAGGACTCGCGCGGCGCCTCGCCCTACCTGTCGGGGTTCGTCCAGCCGTACCTCGGGGAGCGTCCGCGGCGGATCGTGGACGCCGTCGCCACCGCCGCCGACGGGCTCGCCAGCAGCCCGCTGGCGGTCGCGCTCGCCTGGGTCCGGGACCGCCCCGGGGTGGCGAGCGCACTGGTCGGGGCCCGCACGGTGGCGCAGCTGCAGGCGGCGCTGTCGGTGGAGGCGCTTACGCTTCCGGAGGAGATCCGCGGTGCGCTCGACGACATCTCGGCGCCGGTCCACCGCTACCCCGACCAGGGGTGGAGCGAGCTGTAGCGGTCGCTCGACCCCGCGCCCGAGCCTGCCCGAACCGACCGACCGCCGAGCCGGCCGCCCAGAGCGGCCCCGGACCGGCCCGAACAGCCGACCGCCCGCAGCACGGGGCGGCCGGTACCCAGCAGTGGAGTTGAGCTTTTGTGGAGCGGACGATGACTGACGCGGAGAACGGCGCCCCGGAGGAGTCCTCGATGAGCCCGGACACGGGCGGCGCCGTGCCCGCACAGGCATCGGCGGAGCCGGGCCCGGCGGAGGCGGCGGCCGAGGCGGCCGACACGGACGCGGGCGCGGTGGACGGGGAGTCGGCCGACGCGGGGTCACCGGACGCGCCCGGTCCCGGCGGCGACGCCGCGGACC
>NZ_JAIY01000010.1:306218-306919 GCF_000710405.2 Kitasatospora sp. MBT66
CTGGCCGCCGCCGCGGTGTCGCTGTTCGGCGACGGCGCGGCCGAGCAGCTCCGCGAGGACCCGTGGGCCGTGCTCTCCCTGCCCGGTGTCCGCCCCGAGCACGCGGACGGCTTCGCCCGCGGCCTGCTCGGCCCGGCGGCCGGCCCGGGCGACCAGCGCCGCGCGCAGGCCCTGGTCGGCTGGTTGCTGGAGCAGGCGGCGCTGCGCGGCCACTCCGCCCTGGAGATCGGCGAGGTGACCGCCGGGCTGGAGCGCCTCGGGGTGCCGGACTCCGCCGCCGCCGTCCAGGCCGCGGTGCTCGACGGCCGGGCGATGCCGTTCCAGGAGGAACTCACCGGCGCCGAGGCGCACGCGGCGGGCGGGGACGACGAGGACGAGCCGCCGACCAGGACGCTGCTCGCCCTGGAGCGCCTCGCGCTGGCGGAGGAGAGTCTGGCGGACGGCCTGGTCCGGCTGATGTCCACCTTCGTGCCCGGCGAGGACCAGGAGGAGCAGGCGGAGCACGAGGAGTCCGCCGAGGGAGCCGCGGCCGACACCGTCGCGGAGGCTGCCGACAAGGACGCGGCGGAAGCGGCCGAGGACGCGGACGGCGCGGACGCGGAGGACGCCGCCGACGCCGCCCCGCAGGCACCCGCCGCGCCCGGCCCGGCCGCCTGGGAGGCCGCCGCCGAGGCCGCCCCGTCCTCCTCCGCGGCCGCCCT
>NZ_JAIY01000010.1:307015-371452 GCF_000710405.2 Kitasatospora sp. MBT66
CTCGGGCTGCGCGCCTGGGCCGCCACCTGGACCGACCACGGCCGGGCCGCCTTCGCCGCGCTCGCGCCGCTCGCCGACACCCCGGCCCCCGCGCCCGTCGCCACGCTGGCCGAGCTGCTCGCCGGCGCCGCCGGTCCCGGCCGGTCCCCCGACGGCACGCTCGCACTCGACCTGCTGGTTGTGCTGGACGCCCCGCTGCTGGACGTCGAGCTGGCCGCCACCCTGCTGGAGTCGCTGGCCGACGGCACCCGCCTGGTGCTCAGCGGCGACCCGGGCCAGCTGTGGTCCGCCGGTCCCGGCCGGTTCTTCGCCGACCTGCTCACCGCCAAGGTCTGCCCGGCCGTCGCCTCCCGCACCCCGGACTTCGGCCCGATCGGCGAGCTGGTCTCCGGCGTCGGCATCGGCGAGCTCCAGCCGGTCGAGGCACCGGACAAGGAGGTGGTCATCCTGACCGCCAAGGACAGCGGGGAGGCCGTCCACCGCGCCGTCCAGCTGCTCACCGACTCCATCCCCCGCGCCCTCGGCATCCCGTCCGAGCAGGTCGTCCTGCTCACCCCGGGCCACGGCGGCGGGGCCGGCACCCGCGCGCTGAACGCGGCCGCCAAGGCCAGGCTCAACCCCGGCCCGGGCCGGTTCGCCGGCTTCGACCCGGGCGACCGGGTCGCCGACTCGCCCGCGCCCGGCCACACCCGGCTGGCCCGGGTGGTCGACGGCGACGCCGCCGGCCTGCACCTGGAGTACCCGGACGGCACCCGCCGCACCGTCGCGCCCGCCGACGCCCAGAAGCTGCGGCACGGCTGGGCGCTGACCGTCCACCAGGCGGTCGGCCGGCACTGGCCGGGCGCGGTGGTGGTCGTGCCGGACGACGCGGCGGCGGCGCTCAGCCGGCAGTGGGTGTACACCGCGTTCGGCCGGGGCGAGCGGCACCTCTCGGTGGTCCACGCCGCCGGACCGGCGCTCCCGCAGGCCGTCGCCGAGCGCCCGGCCGCGCCGCGCACCACGCGGCTGCGCGCGATCCTCGCCGAGAACGCCGCGCAGGAGTACTGACGGGCCGGACGGCGTCCGGTCCGCACGGAGGGCCCCCGGGTACGTCCTCGGACGTTCACGGGGGCCCTCCGGCCTTCGCGCGCGCCACCGGCCGGGGCGACCTCCCGGTCCCCGCGCCATGAACAGGATTCATCGTTCCGGTAGAAAGCAAGCCTTGGACGCATGGCATCGGGCCGACGGAGGGTGAGGACGTCCCCCGGCGCGCACCTCCGCGCCGGCCGCACCCCGAGAGGAACGTCCGAAATCATGCGTCCGAAGCGCCGCTTCCGCCCCGCCTCCGCCACCCTGGCCGGCTCCCTGGCCGCCCTGCTCGCCGCCGGCGCCGTGCTCGGCGGTGCGACCGCCGCCACCGCCCGCGACTCCGCCGACCGGGGCTCCGCCTCCGGGGCGGACCGGGCCTGGCGGCTGGTGGACCGCTCGCCCGACCTCGTCCGGCCCCTGGCGCTCACCGTGGACGGCTCGCTGGGGGCCCGCCGGGCCGCGCAGGAGATCCGGCTGGCCCAGCAGCTCTACACCTTCTGGAACACCGGGGAGCAGCGCTACCTGGACGCCGCCGTCGACCGGGACTTCCGGGACAACACCCTCCCGGCCGGGCGGCCGCAGGGCCCCACCGGCCCGGCCGTCGCCTCGCGCGCCTTCCGGGCGGCCGTGCCCGACCTCCGCTGCGAGCTGGCCGACCTCCTGGTCACGGGGGACAAGCTCACCGCCCGGCTGGTGTTCCGGGGGCACTTCACCGGGGTGTTCCAGGGGCGGGCCGGTCGCGGGCAGGCCGTGGAGTTCGCCGCGATCGACATCCAGCACGTCGGCACGCGGCGGATCACCGAGGACTGGCACATCGAGGACAACACCACCCTCCTCGCCCAGCTCGGCGCCGCCGCCGGCTGAGCGGGCCCCGCCCCGCGCGCGCCGGGCGCGCGGGGCGGACACGGGACAGCGGTCAGTCGTCGAGGTCCTCGTCGTCGTAGACCTCGCTGACGTCGAAGCGGCAGATCAGCAGCTGCGGGTCCGCGTGCTCGAACGGCTCCGGCAGCCACTCCCCCGGCTCGCTCGGCTCGGCCGCCGCCACCCAGAGCGTCGAGTCGCCCTCCTCCAGCCCGAACTCCTCGCTGCGGGCGGCGATCTCGTCCGGCTCGAACTCGCCGAACAGCACGCCGATCGCCGCGTTCACCCCGTCGCCCGCGGCCCCCTCCGGGGTCAGCGAGTCGTCCAGCCGCTCGGCCTGGGCACGCAGCCGCTTCGGGTCGACGATGTGGTAGTCGCGGCGGATCAGCACGCTGATCGCCTCGGGCTGTTCGGGCCCGTGGAACCCGCCCGGGCCCTCGTCGCCGGGGACCTCGAAGGGGGTCACCTCGTCGTAGACCTCGTACAGGAGTTGGTCGTACGCGATGGCCGCCGTCGCGAGCTGCTCGTAGGCGGTGGACACAGCGGAATCGTCCGCTGCGCTGGGGCTTGACACCGCTTCCAGATGACGGTCGATGGCGGCCTTGACCGCCTCGGCGGCGGCGCGTACCTCGGCAATGGTGGGCTGCGCGGCATCAGACATGGTGCAGACGCTATCTCCCCCCGGTGCCGGTACGCACAGCGGTTGTCACCTACACCCGCGATTTCACCGCAACTTCCCCCTTGATGTCCGTTCCGCATGCATCTGTCCCCCGTCGGGAAGCGCTCCACGGCGCACGCCGGGCGCACGCGCGAGCCCGCCCCGGAGCCGCTTCACCCGGCGCGCCCGGGGTATGCCGACCACAGGAGCAACGGAACTGATGTCCAGTCAGTCAGGTGCGGGTCGGGGCGGCCGAAAATACCCGGGCCCGCTGTCGGGGGCAGGCCGTAGGCTTGCTCGGAGGCGTCCCACAGGAGGAGCATTTTGACCCCACCGAAGCTGGTCCGGCAGCCGGAGTACGAGTACCAGTCGCTGCGCATGCCGCGCGGGACGTCCCGCAACGCGGCACGCCAACTCCTCACCGATCATGCCGAGTACGGGCACTGGGAGCTGGACCGGCTCCGACTGCTCCCGGACGGCAGCCGAACGGTGCTGCTGCGCCGGCGGATCATCCGGCAGGTTCGGAGCTGGTGACGGTCCGAGGCCGATGACGGGCCGGTGACGGAGCGGGCTCGATGACGGGCCGGTGACGGAGCGGGGCCGGTGACGGCGGCCGTACGGGCCGGGGTGCCGCAGGGGTGCCGCATCCCGGCCCGCGCCCGCCTCCCGGCCCGGCTCCGCCCCCTGTCGGGCCCTCTGGACTCCGTGACAGCACGGCACCGGCCCCGGGCCGTGGGGCCCGGGGCCGGTGTGCCGGGGAGTCCGGCGCCGTCGGTGCTCAGCGAGCGCCGGCGCGGGCGCGGCGGTAGAGCACGCCGCCGCCGATCAGCAGGGCCAGACCGGCCGCGCCGAGCAACTCGGTGTCACCGGCGCCGGTGGAGGCGAGCTGGCTGCCGGCCGTAGCGGCGGTCGGGGCCGCGGACGGGCTTCCGGTGCGCGCGGCCGCCGGGCGGGCCTGACCCGCCGGACCGCCCTGCTGCACACCGGCGGCACTGCCCGGGGTGGCGGCCGCTCCGCTCGCGGAGCCGCCCGTCGCCCGGTTGCCGGACGGGGTGGCCTCCGACGGGCCGCCGTTCCTGGGCGTGCCGGTCGTGGTCTCGCCGCTGCTCGGGGTCTGGGTGACCGGCGG
Organism: Kitasatospora sp. MBT66; assembly: GCF_000710405.2. Classification (NCBI taxonomy): domain Bacteria; kingdom Bacillati; phylum Actinomycetota; class Actinomycetes; order Kitasatosporales; family Streptomycetaceae; genus Kitasatospora; species Kitasatospora sp. MBT66. The sequence continues at coordinate 310,732 of NZ_JAIY01000010.1, forward strand.
CGTGGACGGGTGGCCGGTGGCGGGCGGCGGAGGGTTGTGCGAGCCGTGCTCCTCCGGGCAGTCGTCGTCGGGCGTGGCGGGCGGAGCGGTGTGCGCGGGCGCGGCCGTGTTGGCGCAGTCGTTGCCGAACGCCGGATTGGCGGCGCCGACCACGTCGACCGAGTTGCCGCAGGCGTTGACGGGGATGTGCACCGGAGCCTGGACGCTGTTCCCGGCGGCGACACCGGGTGAGCCGGTGGCCGCACCCGAGGCGCTCGCGCCCGAGGCCGACTTGCCGCCGCCCGCGTGCGCCCCGCCGTGACGCCCGGAAGCGTTGGCGCAGTTGTTGCCGTACGCCGGGTTCAGCACGCCGACCACGTCGACCGTGTTGCCGCAGGCGTTGATCGGCACTTCCACCGGCACCTGCACCGAGTTCCCGGAGGCGACACCCGGCGAACCCACTGCCGCGCCCTCCGCCCCGGCGGTCGCGCTGGCGTAGCCGGCTGTCGAGGCCAGCACACTGCCGGTGGCCACGGCCGTGAGGAGCCCCTTCTTGGCTGCGTTCCTCATATTTTCCCCTGACATTTCGAGACGACGTGACGACCTTCCGAAAGTCGGAATTTCCGATTGGGCGGAGAGGTCCTCGGCTGCATGGGAGAAAACGAAGCAACCCGCAAGGAGGTTGAGCCGTGCAGCCCCCATTCACTCTTTCGAGGGATGTCATGGGTCGCGCCGGGGGCGGCCCCGGAAACGCAGGCGCCCCCGGCGCGGCGCGTCCGCCGCCCGGGGGCCCGACTCAACGACCGATCGAGGATCAGACGTTCGCGCAGTGGTTGCCGAACGCCGGGTTCAGCACGCCGATCACACTGATGGTGTTGCCGCACACGTTGACCGGGATGTGCACCGGGATCTGGATCTGGTTGCCGGAAACGACGCCCGGGGAACCGGCGGCCACGCCCTCGGCACCGGCCCCACCGTGGGCGGAGGCCACACCGGCGACGGCGAGCACCAGGCCACCGGTGGCGGCGGTCACGGCAGCGATCTTCTTGACCTTCATCATTCCTCCTGTATGAACACCCGGATATCGGCTCCGGGTCGTCACAGGGAGCAACGAGATTGCGGCAAACGGGGTACGGAACAGACGTTGCATTCACCCGGACCGGTGATACGACGAACAGGTCATCGAACCGCCGGGCCGGCATCCGTCCGGAAATGCGGGAGCCGCACGGTGGTCCACCGTGCGGCTCCCGTGCGGCTCCCGTCCCGATCAGCGTCCCGGTCAGCGGGCCGGTCGGCAGGGCCGGTCAGCAGGCGTCGAGGAACCGGTCCAGCACCCGCACCCCGAACTTCAGGCCGTCCACCGGCACCCGCTCGTCCACCCCGTGGAACATCCCGGCGAAGTCCAGCTCCGGCGGCAGCTGGAGCGGGGCGAAGCCGAAGCAGCGGATCCCGAGGTCCTGGAAGGACTTGGCGTCCGTCCCGCCGGACAGGCAGTACGGCACCGCACGGGCGATCGGGTCCTCGGCGCGCAGCGCGGTCTGCATCGCCTCGACCAGGGCCCCGTCGAAGCTCGTCTCGATCGCCTTGTCCGAGTGCAGGCTCTCCCGCTTCACCCGCGGGCCGAGCACGCTGTCCAGCTCGGCCAGGAACTCCTCCTCGTAGCCGGGCAGGAAGCGGCCGTCCACGTGCGCGGTGGCCTGGCCGGGGATCACGTTCACCTTGTAGCCGGCGCCGAGCATGGTCGGCTGGGCGGTGTTGCGCAGCGTGGTGCCGATCATCTTGGCGATGCCGCCGAGGACCCGGAGCGTCTCGTCCATGTTCTCCGGGTCGAGCTCGACGCCGAGCGCGTCCGACAGCTCGTCCAGGAAGGCCCGGACGGTCTTGGTGATGCGCAGCGGGAACTCGTGCCGCCCGAGGCGGGCCACCGCCTCGCACAGCTCGGTGATGGCGTTGTCGTTGTTCTCCATCGATCCGTGCCCGGCCCGGCCCTCGACCGTGAGCCGCATCCAGTGCATGCCCTTCTCGGCCGTCTCGATCAGGTAGAGCCGGTTCCGGTCGTTGACGGTGAAGGAGAAGCCGCCGACCTCGCCGATCGCCTCGGTCACGCCCTCGAAGAGCCCCGGGTGCTTGTCCACCAGGTACCGCGCGCCGTAGGTGCCGCCCGCCTCCTCGTCGGCGAGGAAGGCCAGCACCAGGTCGCGCGGGGGCTTGCGGCCGGTGCGCAGCCGGTCGCGCACCACCGCCAGGGTCATCGCGTCCATGTCCTTCATGTCGACCGCGCCGCGTCCCCAGACGCAGCCGTCCGCGATCTCGCCGGAGAACGGGTCGTACGTCCAGTCCGCCGCGTTGGCCGGCACGACGTCGGTGTGCCCGTGGATCAGCAGGCCCGGCCGGGACCGGTCCTCGCCCTCGATCCGGACCACGGTGGAGGCCCGCCCCTTGGCGGACTCGATGATCTGCGGTTCGAGGCCGAACTCCGCGAGCTGCTCGGCGACGTACTCGGCCGCCTTCCGCTCGCCCGGACCGGAACCGTCACCGTAGTTACTGGTGTCGATCCGGATCAGATCGCGGCAGATGTCGGCGACCTCGGACTCCCCCGTCACCTTCGACTCGCTCCGCTCGCTCACGGTCACTCCTCGTCTCTGGCCCGCGCCGGCACCCCAGCGCCGCCCCAGGACCTGCACCCGGGTCGCACGAGCACGTCCACCCATCCTCTCCCAGCCCCCGACCCGGATCCACCCCCAGGAAACACGCCGACACACCGCCGCAACCCCCACTCCCCCGCCCTGGCCCGTTTTGGGACCGACAGCGGATCACTGCTACAGTTACATCTGTCAGCGCGGCCGACGAACAGAAGGAAGCCGCGAGGACAACACCCCGTCCGGGTGGCGGAATGGCAGACGCGCTAGCTTGAGGTGCTAGTGCCCTTTATCGGGCGTGGGGGTTCAAGTCCCCCCTCGGACACCAGCTAAGACCCCTGTTTATCAGGGGTTTTTTGCTTTTCCAGGCAGTGGCGTGACCAACCACGTGACCAACGGCCCAGAGAATCCCTGGTCAGACCAGGGCAGACAGGCCAACCCTGCTGGCATTGCTCGCGGCCAGCTTCCTGGCCCCGTCCTTCCGACTGTGTCCGTACCGGGCCATCGTGTAGCCCGGCGAGTGGTGCCGAACATTCGCCGAGACCTCCACCGGGTTCTCCCCCGCCTCCAAAGCGTTGGTGACGTGCGAGTGCCGCAGGTCGTGAATCCGGAAGTCATCCGGCAGGCCCAGACGGTTACGGAGCGTGCGCCACCGGGCAGAGACCTTCTCCGGGTCCTGCGGGCCCCCGGCGCGTCCGGCCTTGAACAGCTTGAAGCCGTCACGGGCGAACACGAGGTCGTGATCGTTCCAGGCCGGACCGAGACCGACCCTTTCCTCCTGCTGCCGCTCCCTCTGCCGCTTGAGCACGCTCATGACGGCCTGGTCGACGTAGATGCTCGCGGCGTCGTCCCCGTCCTTGGTCAGCGGGCGGTGGCGGAAGGTGTTGCCCTCCTCCACCACGACCCATTGCAGGTCGATGGCTCCACTGTCCCAGTGCACGTCCTCCCAGCGCAGGCCCAGGGCCTCGCTGCGTCGGCAGCCGGTCACCGCGATGAACGTCCAGAGAGGCGCGTCACGAAGGCAGTGGTGGGACGGGCCGCAATTGCTGTTCCCGCACGACTCCCAGACCGCCGCCAGGAACCTGGCCGTGTCCGCGTCGTCGAGAGTCGGGTACTTCTGTTCCTGGCCCTTGATCTCCCTCTGTGTCGGGGGGTTGGCGGTCTTGGCCGGGTTCGACGGGATCAGCTTCTTGATCACCGCCGCCCCGAGGGCGCCGGACAGGATGTTGTGGACGTGGCGCACGGACTTCTTGCCGAGGGGCTTCCCGGCATTCGTCGGGCACGGTGCCGTCTCCAGCAGCCGGTACAGGTCGTCCAAAGTGTCGTCGGTGACCTCGTTCAACTTCACTGCGCCGATGTGCGGCTTGATGTGCAACCGGATCTTCGACTCGTACCCGGCGAGGGTGGTCCCCTCCTTCCGGTGGGTGCCCAGCCACTTGTCCAACCAGTCTCCGAGGGTCATGTCAGAACGGACGGCCACCTTGCCCGCGTCATGGTCGGTGTGCCACTGGCGGAGTGCCTTCGCCGCCTCGGTCTTGGTCCTGTACTCCCGCCCTATCCAGTACCGCTCGTTCTTTCCTGTCACCTTGTTGAGGTGCTGGGGCGTACGGACGCCCCAGGTGTTCGGTCGGCCCTTGCGCGGGATCTCCACCGGAGTCCCGCCGAGCCCGTTGCCGCGCTTTGCCACTGGTGCTACTACTCCTCTCGCCCGCTCTGCCACTCGGCGAGCAGTTCCTTTGCTTTGCCTGTGAGCTGCTTGCCGTCCCACAGGCCGATGACCGTGGCCCGCTTGATCCGTTCCGACATGGTCGCCTTGCCGATCCCCAGACGGTCGGCGAGTTCCTGCTGCGGTGCCGTGGTTCCCGTTGCCCTCATCCGGACCAGCTCGGCCACCAGGAAGGCGTAGTCCAGGACGGTCCGGCAGCGCGTCGGCACCGGCCACGGCTCGCCCATCTCGTTGCCCGTCTCCTGCGCCAGAACGGCGCGGGCCTGGGCCTTGATCTCCGCGAAGGGCAGTTGCCGCAGCAGGCCGGCGGGGATGCCGTCCGTCTCCAGAGCGGCGGCCATGTCCTGCTCGATCTCCTCGACACTGCCACCCACACCGAGGCGGATGATCAGCTCCGAAGGGCCGGTGAAGGGTGCGCCAGAGGGACAGCGGGCCTTGACCACCCACGGCCCGTAGGACCGCGTCCAGACCAGCGACTCACCCTCGCGCTGCCATCCCGGCGGGAGGTCGGATTCGTTCGTTCGTGAGGTCATGACACGACCATAGCTCACATCGAACATGCTGCGTCAAGTTCGGAGAAGTGTCGGGGATCACTAGATTTGGACTTGCTGCCACTAGTTCGGACATGTTGTTCTGGGCACAGGCCGGACAGCAACGAACGGGACTGCCCGTCCACCGGACCGCAGCAGGGGACAACATTTGGACCGCATCCTGATGACCGTTGACGACGTGGCCAACTACCTCCACAAGCCCAGAAGTTGGGTCTACTCCCAGTGGAAGCATGAAGGCATCCCGTTCCGGAAGGTCGGCCAGTCCCTCCGGTGCCGACCTGGAGACCTGGAGAGATGGCTGGACCAGCAGGCGCATTAATTCTCGTGAACCACCCACACGGCCCCCGAGGCACTTCGGGGGCCTTCGTCATTCCGGAGGCAGAACCTGACCGCATCAGCCGCGAAGAGAGTAAAGCTCGTATGCGCGACATGCCGTGAGCCGTACGTCCATGAACGTCCGATCGGCAAGCGAGGACCGAATCCAGCTACGAATCCCTCCCATCCCCAATGCCGACGGAGGCGGGAAAACGTGGGCCGCGCGCAGTCCCGCCAGCGCAAACGGGACGGCCTGAAGCCAAAGCGTCAGCCTGACAGGGCGGACGCACTCGACATCGCGTGGCGCGCCGGGGCCCGTACCGAAGACGTCTTGCAGTTCGAAATCCCGCCCATGGCCCACGACAGCCACTCCGAAAGGGAGCGACGTGTTCACCCCGACCTCAGATATTCCAGTACTGAAGATCGCCATACGGTCCAACTGTGGTTCCGGGACACGAGGGAGGCGAAGACCGGACCGGAAACGGGACGGACCAATACCCGGCTGTCAGTGATCGGATCAGCCCGGCCCTGGTGGCATGCGGAGCCCATGTGCACCCGGGGCCCAGCACCCGCCATGGAACCGTTCACCATGGGTGCGTCCGTTAATTCTTATAGGTGAGGGAAGTTCTCCCTTGGAGTCAAGGCCACTGGGCGGTGGTCCTCTGACGCGGACGAGAGTCCGGGCCCGTTCGAAGTCCAGAGCATGTTGTGAAGATGCTCGAATGCGGCTCTGCGGATACCTGCCTGTGAGGCCACAGCACACAACCGGAGAGTGCCCCTGTCCCCTGTGAAGTTAAATTCCTGGGGGAAGGGGCCCATCTTCTCTACGTTGTCCTGTTGTGAGATACAGCCGCCCCTTAAGGCGGCTTACTTCTCATGCTCTCTCTTCTCTCTTGATTGTTAGTTCTGACTAGGAGGTGTCGCCATGAGCGACGAACAGACTTCATATGAAACTTCAGAGTCCCTTGAAGCGGCGCCAGAGGCCCAGGCCGAGGAGATCCCTGCGACCCAGGCAGATCCGACCCAGGCCATTCGAGCTGAGATTCACAAGGAATATTCGACTCGCCTTGTTCACGCGGAACTGAGGATTCAGGCAGCCCTCGGCGGTTTCCAGTTCCCTGACGGCTTCCTCGATCTGCTTGATTCTTCGAAGCTCCTCGGAGAGGACGGCGAGCCATGCACTGATTCGATCACTCTGGCGCTGAAGCCTTTCGATGAGCTGCGCAAGCCGGAATGGCCGCAACTGCAGGGTGCCGGTTTTCACCGAGGATCTCCCTACAACAGTGCACCAATTTCCCTTGATGCCCGAAACCGATAACACCTAGGAGACCATATGGCCCAGGCATACCAGAACCCCGCCACCCATTCCTTTGTTCCTGAGGTCTGGGACTCGACGCTCCTCATGCAGTACGATCCGCTGCTCGTTTGGGCTTCCAAGCTTGTGGCGAATCGGAAGTACGAAGGCGATATCCGCAGCAAGGGTGACGTCGTCAGCATCAACAGCCTTGCGACACCGACCGTGGGCGATTACAAGCTTCCTGACGGGATGACCGCTCAGCGGCCCGAGACCGTAGAGCAGAAGCTCACCATCACCGAAGCGAAGTACCTTCAGCTTCTCGTTGAAGACATTGAGCGCGTGCAGGCCGCGGGGACCATGGAATCCCCGATTAATCAGCAGATGATTCGGGCTCTGGCGCGGGAGGCGGACAGCTTCATGGGCCGGGTGATTTCCGGTGGCGCCACCGCCATGCCGAACATCAAGCCCGGGGCCGGGAGCATCCCTCAGACGCTCTACAGCGGAATTCTCGACATGATGCTTGCCCTGGACGGCAACGACATCCCAGACGGCCGGTATGTGGTGATCTCTTCGAAGGTGAAGCGGTACCTGGTGGAGCATCCAGCCGTTGCAAATGCTGGTGCGTACGGTGAGGCCGGGGTAACGGCTAACGGCGTTGTGGCGCGCCTGGCGGGCTTCACGATCCTTTCCACCACGGCCATGCCGGCCGGGGTCGACATCGTGGCCGGACACTCCGATTTCGCTACCTACGCTTCGCAGTTCACCGGGTTCCGTTCGGGCCCCAGTGAGCGCTACCGCGCCGACTACGTGGACAATCTCCACCTTTACGGCGGGAAGATTGTTCGGTATCCGGGCCTGGATACCGCCAAGGCCGATCACACTTTTGATGAGAGCAAGCCGACCAAGGGCATCGTCAAGGCCGCCATCGAGTGGCCTGCCTAATCCTTTAAGACGTATGGGCCCCTGCTGTTCGGCAGGGGCCCGCTTCTTTTGTTTGAGAGGTGAAAATCAGTGCCAAAGTTCCGCAATCCAAATAGCCCACACTCTCGCTACAAGGGCCTGGTAGAGCTGCCGTCCGATCATGGCCTTCCAATACCGGAGATGCCTGCCGTCCGGGAGTGGACCGGGGCTGAAGCTGATCAGTGGCGCCAGTGGTGGGAGTCTCCTCAAGCCGCATTGTGGGACGAGTCATTCATTCCGACCGTAGCTGTCATGCTGACCTATTTCGGCAAGATCCTTGATGGCACCGCGACCAGCACGCATCAGATGGAGTTCCGCCATCTCTCGACTTCCCTTGGTCTCACCGCAGAGGGTATGAAGCGCCTTGGATGGGCCTTCGAAGGAGACACGGAGTGAGCGCCCGGCGGGCGGCCAAGGCCGGAGCCGCGGGCTCCCATAACGGCCGGCATCGGCCCGGGGTGGAGTGTCCCTGGGCCGAACCCCAGTGCGCAGAATGCGTGACCGAGTTCGCCGTCCACACTGCTTGGATGCTGACTGGCAAGTCCCGCCCGTGGGGCCACGATCACGAGCACGCGGCGCCGCTCTGCTTCGAGTGCCGAAGGAGTGTCAGTGCCAGTTGAGATGATGCGGCGTTCGACGATCGTCGGGGAGGGCTAGCGTGGCACGGGACAAGCACCAACTGTGGATTCACCTCATGGTGTTGATGGCAAATGATGGCTGTTGCGTCTACTGCGGCGCCCGATCCGAAGTGATGGATCACGCTATCCCGCTCGCCAGAGGCGGCCTGGACCACTTCTCAAATCTCGTCCCCGCATGCACAGCTTGTAATGAGAGCAAGAACGATCGGCTTTTCCCTTCATGGATCTCGACTGTCGGCTTTTCATCCGGCGACGCTTCGGAAGCTCCCCGGGACGCCATGTTCTTTCGGGTGGCACATGAAGTCAACCATGCGGCATCTATTCAGGCGATTGAACGAATAGAGAGGGCCAGTGCCGAGATAGCCGACCCCATTCGCCGAAGGTGGTTTGTCTCTCGGACTTGGATCGGCTATCCACCAAGTCGGTCCTTCGTGGAGAGGTGGCGGACTGACCTTCTCGGACTGGACTACGAGGAAGCACGCGCAGCGGGATACCCGCCTCGGAGATTCACGCGCCTTATTGACCTGATCTAGCGTCCATATTTTGATTGGCAAACGCGGTTCGAGGAGGGCACCCCCGGTGGGTCCTGTGCATTACGAACGAAGCATTACCCCCAATTGTATTTATCATCCAGTTACCTAGAAGAAATGCATCCGTGATGCCTGGTGGGGTGACTCGGAGGGTTTGGCTGGGAGAATGGAGACGTTCGCCGGTCGGGCCGGTGGGCGCGAATGGCAGCCGTAAGAAGCAAGGCTCCGGCTGAACCACTGGAAATCACTCCACTAAGGATCGAAAGAACCCATGCGCACGACTGTCTTGGTGCCGGTAGAGAAGACGTTCTGTGATGCCCACCTTGCCAAGAACGGCAGTCAGGAAGAGGCCACGGAGTCTCTGACTGTTGCCGGTCACGCATGGGATCTGTGCTTGGAGCACGGGGCCGTCTTCACCCAGTACCTGGTGGATGCGCTCGGTGTGCCTGGTCAGCCTGAGGCTGTGCCGACTGCCGCTGAGGAGTCCGTGGCTGTTGCCGAACCTGCGCTGCCGGAGGTCGAGGCCGACCACCAGGACGACACCGAAGAAGACGACGTGACCGAGGTGGAGCCGGAGGTCCGTCCGACGGTGCTGGTGTCCGGGGAGATCCCTGGTTACGAGTGGGACGACGCGCGGGAAGCTGTCCGCAACCTCGGCTATGAGGTGGTGGGTAGGGCCGACGCGAACACGGTGCTGATCATCTGTGGTGAGGGGGCAGAGCGGGCAACCAAGAAGCTGCAAGACGCAGTTGAGTTCGGCATCCCCTGCTTCGACGCGTCCAAGCCGGGCGCCTTCCGTGACGCCGTGTGCGCCGGAGAGTTCAAGGGTGGTGACCCGCTCCCCGAGCCGGTGAGGGTGGACGCTCAGGCCGTCAGGGCCAAGTCCGAGGCTCAGGCCATACGTGACTGGGCCAAGGCCCAGGGCTACACGGTGAACGCCAAGGGCCCCATCCCCGCATCGGTCCGCCACGCCTACCGCGTGGCTACCAAGCAAGCGGCCTGACCAGCAGCACGTACCTGGGGTGGCCGGGGTCGGCCCGGCCACCCGATCCCAACCAGTCTCAGGAGAAGAGAAGTTGAGCACCATCACCCTGTACGGGCCCATCGGTCGCGCCGTTGAGGAGGTCAGCCCGTACGTCGAGTGCGATCCGGTCGGCATCTACGTGGCCGCCCTGAGCATGTGGTCCGCAGCCATCGGCCAGACGGTGAAGGTGTCCAGTCGGGGCAACGCCCGTCCGGCCCTGCTGTGGTCCGCGTTGGTCGGTGGGACGGGCAAGGGGAAGGGCACGGCTCTGCGGGCCGCGCAGCACGTCATGAAGCCTGCCCTGGGCCGCTTCCTGGAGACGCACACCACCTCGGGGATCACGAGCGGTGCGAGCCTGGTGAACCACCTCGCCGAACAGGTCGAGGCCACGGAGGAGACGGAGGCCGGACGCGACGTCCGCGCCTTCGTGTGTGAGGAGGAGTGGTCCGAAGTACTCCGCCGGGTGCGGCGGGACGCCTCGTTCACCGCCAAGTTGCGTGGTGCTTGGGACGGGGCTCCGCTGCGGAACACCACGAAGGAAGGTGCCCAGGCCGTCGAGGATCCGGCCCTTGTGATGCATACCCACATCACGCCGTCCGACTGGACCAAGTACATCGGCGCCACCGAAGCGGCCGGTGGGTCCTACAACCGCATCATGCCCTTCACCCTGGGGTCCGTACCGATGCTGGACGACGACGCGGCCACCCTGCCGGAGGTGGACGGGTGGGACATCACTCAGGCGTACTACTGGGCGGCCGGTGACAGGCACACGGTCACCCTCGGGGACGACGCCCGGCCCCTGTGGAAGGTCGTCCGCCGGTACGCCCGCATCATCTCCGAGAACCTCCCCGAAGCACAGGCCGTCTATGTGGAGCGGACCGCCGAACAAACTATCCGGGTAGCGGCCTGCCTGGCTGCCTCGGAGCGGTCGGAGGTGATCGACCGTGCTTGCCTGTCGGCTGCGTTCTCTCTGGTGCGCTACAGCGTCCGCTGTGCGGTGAGCATCACGGGTGGTACGGCCGGGACGGCCAAGCCCGCTCGCCGGGTGCCGACCCTGGCGGAGAAAGTCCGGGCCCGGATCGAGATGCACGGTGGTAAGGCCAAGTCCTCCGAACTGCTGCCGTACGTCGGGGCCTCCGCCGATGAGGTCAAGGCACTGCCGGGGGTGAAGGTCACTCTCGACCGCTCCGGCCTGGGCCGACCGGCCACGGTCTACACCCTGGCGGAGGAGGAGGCCGGTCACGCTCCGCTCAGCCGGCCGCGAACCCAGAGTGACGAACGCCCGGCCACCGTGGTCCGCATGGACACCTACCGTCCTGCCAAGACCACGCCCCCCGCCCCGGCCCCCGTACCCGCTCCCCGCCCTGAGCCGGTCGCGGCCGCGAACCCGTTCCTCGCCCTCCTCTGAACGTTCGAAGCAAAGCAAACCGCCCCGGCCAACTCGGCCGGGGCGGTTCTTTCGTTCGGTCAGACGGTGCCGAACTCTCCGGCCCGGATGCCAGCGACGAACGCCGACCACGCATCAGGGGAGAACCCCAGCTCCGGGCCGCTCCGATCCTTGCTGTCCCGCACGGGAACCACACCCTCGACTGCGGCTGATCCCGGGGCTGCCTCGATGCATTGCCCGCCGTCACCCTGGGAGTACGAAGCTGTCTTCCAATCGCGCGGCGGGCGCCAGTTGACGGCAATGGGACTGGTTGGGGTCACGTTGACTAGCTCCCTCTTGACGCTCGTGATGAATCGGGCGGAGTCCTGGGCGGACAGAGCCTCGGCCCGGAGCCGATCATAGGCCCGGATGTGCTTCTCTATCGTTGTCGGATCGCTTACTGCATGGCCCCGACTCATGCTCTCCGAGTACGCCCAGCGTTCTCCGTCTGGCAGCTCCAGCAAGGTGAAGCCGCCTGTCGCACCTGTCTTCTCGCCCAGGGCGAAGGGTGTCACTTGGATGACGATGTTCGGGTACCGCTTGGGGACGTCGAGCAGGTGCTGAAGTTGGTCGCGCATGACAAGCGGACCCCCGACGCGTTGGCGGATCACGGCTTCGTCCAGGACGACCACAAGGAATGGGCCGTCTCTGGCGACTAGAAACCTTGCCTGCCGACCGATTCGCGCGGCTACCCCTCGCTCGATCTTTTCGTTGTCGTCATGCGGCTTGGCAAAGCGGAAGAGTGCACGGGTGTACGCGGGGATCTGCAGGAGTCCCGAAACCCTGTCGGTGCTGTACTCCCTGACCTGAAGTGCACGCGCTTCCAGCCCTGCGAAGAACTTGAACCAATCTGGGTGGTCTGGGGCTGCCGACCAGTCGACGTCGTCCCACGCTTCAACAAGCTGCCCGCCCGTGTTCATCAGCGCATCGCATCGTTCCGCGAAGTCACGTGGTGGCTGCCGCTCCAGGGATTCGAACTTACGTACGTAGCTGTCATCAAGGGTCAGCGCTCGCGAGAGAGCTGCACCGGATGCGTAGCCAGCCCTCAGCCTCGTGTTCTGCAACAGCCAAGCCCAGGCTTCGGGGGTGAGCGTCCGCTTCGATGCTGGTCTTCCTGCCACGTAATCCGCCTGTCATTCAGGACAGTTGGGGCTGTCTCGATTAATTCAGGACAGTACATCTGTCGGGACGCTAGGTATACCGCTTCGACCACCCGGTGTCGTTGGCTGGTTACTGCACAGCAGCGACGGAAGGCGGCGGCGGTGGGCACTATCTACACCCCGAAGCACCACGAACAGGTGCGCGATCAACGGTCGGGACAGGTCGGCGAGTACATGGGCACACAGGCGGGGCTAGTTCATCTGCGTCCGCCCGGTGGTGGGTGCGAGTGGACCACGCCCCCGGACCGGATCGAGCCTCTGAACCCTGGTCTCGACCTCCAGCCGGCCGACCTGTCTGGGGCGCCTCCTAGACCGGCGCTGTGACGCGCGGCCGCTTCGGTGCGGTGGTCCTGGTGGCGTTCGTCGTCGCCCTGGCCGTCGCTCTGCTGGCAGCCCGGTCCATGCACACCACGCCCTGGTGGTTCAGGTGCGTGACGTTCCTCCTGGCGTTCTGCTCCGTCTTCGGTGGCGGCAGCGTGGGCGCGGCAGCACTCATGGAAGGCGCAACAGCTCCCCTCGGACGAAAGGCGCGGAAGTGATCGGCGGCAACCCCAACTGCCCGTGCGGCAACCCGGTCGAACTGACCGGGCCGGAGACGGACGACATCCTGGAATGGCGCTGCGGCTGCGGCCGATTCGGCTTCCTGCTGCCGCCGACCTACGCCACGCGTCACCCGGAGGAGCCGCCCGTTCAGGTCTGCGGCCGGAAGCGTAGGCCGGGGCCGCGTGAGATCCGTGTGGAAGTGGTTCCGGCCGTCGGGTACGAGCTGGAGATCGAGGGAGCGGAGAGCGTCCCGTTCGTGGGGGCGGTCGACGTCGAAGGGCGGCTTGAGAAGGTCGTTGCCGACTGTGTCCGCCGAGAGCTTTCCCTCTCTGATGACACGCCGTTGGTGCTGCTCGTCACGGACGAGTTCGAGGTTCTTCAGCGCATCGAACAGGCCGCTGCACCCCCCGAGTAGGACACCTACAAGACCCCCGTCCCGAATGCGAAGCAGTCATGGGGAAGCGCGTTCGGGACGGGTTCCAACGTCCGGCACGTCACGTGACAGCTGACGCCGGACGAACCCCCTGCCGGTCCGGGGCTGAAACGGCGGGCAGGGGAAGGGCTCCGTCCGTCACCGACACCCCCCGGCGGGACGGACGGAGCCACCGACCACACCACCAGGAGGGGAGCCAGTGTCTCGGAAGAAGCGGTTCGCTGAAACCGTCGGCTACGGGAGCGTTCCGGAACACGACAAGTGGGGCGCGTACGAATCGGGCGCGGACGCGCCGTCACTCGTCGAGGCGTTGAGCTGCAACTGCCCGCGACGACGCGAAGGAGGGTGCGTCGAGAACCTTGGGCTGCCCGGGTTGATGGGGCAGTTCACGGGCGGGCACGGGCGTGTATGGACCCTCCTGAAGCGCACTCGTCATGGGGACCCCACGGGGATCCGCGTCCAACGTACGACGGTCCTGCTCCGCCGTATCGAGCACGGCCAGACCGTCTACAAAACGTTCCACTGCGCCGCCGCGCCCGTGGTCGAGAACCAGTACGAGCGCAACCGCGTCGACCGCCCACCGGCCAGCGCAAGACTCCCGTTCCAAACTAAGAAGCCGACCGGGGCGGGTCCCTGAAGTACGCCACGGGCCCCGGTGTCTGGGCGCGTGACCAACGCATGACCAACAGCGCTCCCAAACGGCCAGAAACAGGCAGGACACACAGACAAGGGAAGCTGTCAAACCATCGGCCTGTAGGAGACGTTTCCGCAGGTCAGAGCCAACGAAAGCTGGTGCCCGAGAGGAGAGTTCAAGTCCCCCCTCGGACACAGCGGAAGGCCCCAGATTCGTCTGGGGCCTTTTTCGTTCTCCCCAGCGGCGTGACCGACCGCGTGACCAACCGGCGTGACCGCCGCGGGAGCACGGGCACACCGCGAAAAGGGGCCCCGGATTCGTCCGGGGCCCCTTTTCGTTCTCCGCGCCGCCCGCGCGAGCGGGGTGCGGGGTGGTCGCCGGTCAGGCGGCGTGGGCGGTGACGGTGACGGCGGTTTCGGCGAGGAAGAAGCGGCCCTGGGCGGCGGCGAGGCGGACGGCGGTGTGCCAGGCCTCGATCTCCGCCGGGGAGAGGGTGCCCCGGCCCTCCTCGGCGGCGGTGGTCAGGGCGTGGCGGATGCCCTCGATCCGGCGGGCGGCGTGGCCGGTCAGCTCGGTGGAGCTGGTGACGACCGGGTGGACCCGGCCGAGCCGCAGCGGGGAGTTCCGGACCAGGCCCGGGAGCTTGCGGCCGATCCGCCCGTCCACGTGGTCCATCCACGGCTGCTGGTCGTCGGTGAAGGCGTGGCAGATCCGCCGGTCGAGGTCACGGTCCGCGCCGGCGATCACCAGTGAGTCGAAGTCGACGTGTGCCAGGACCGCCCGGCCGCCGGGCCGCAGCACCCGGGCGGTCTCGGCGAGCAGCGCGGCCGGGTCCGGCAGGCATTCGAGCACGTTGTAGGAGACCGCGGCGTCGAGGTCGTGGTCGGGCAGCGGGAGCGGCCGCGCCAGGTCCGAGGTCTCGACGGCGATGCCGCCCGGGTGGTCCGCGAGCAGGTGCCGGGCGGTGGTGACGCTGTCTGCCGAGTGGTCGAGGCCGAGCAGCCGGGCGTCGGGGTGGCGGCGGGAGAAGACGGCCAGGGTGGGGCCGGTGCCGCAGCCGAGGTCGAGCACCCGCCCGCCCGGGCGCAGTGCCGCCTCGTCCACCAGGTACTCGTGTATCGGCTCGTCGGCTTCCGACATGTGTTCCCCCTCGGTGTCCGGCCTGTTCTACCACCGGGCGCCGACGGCGGGCACGGGGTTTTCAGCGGGCGGCCCAGACCGGGCAGCGGGGGTGGTGGCGGTGGGTGCGGATGACCGTCCCGCCGAGCGAGCGGCGCTCGGTCGTGGAGACGGCGCAGCAGGCGGCGGCCGGCGGGGCGCACGGTGCGGGCGCGGACCCGGGCGCGCTCGACCCGGACGCGTTGGGCCCGGACGCGCTCGGCGGGGGCGTGGGCAGCGGGCGGCGGGGGTGGCGGTCGGTGGGGCGCCGGTCGGTGGAACGGCGGTCGGTGGAACGGCGGCCGCGGCGGTGCGGCGAGGAGGTGGTCATGGGAGCGGGATTGCCCGGGGTGACGACCCTGAACCCCGGATTGATTCGAAGGAGTGGAAAAGCCGGATCGGTATTGACGTGGGGCGTCGGCGGGCCCTCAGGCGGCCCGCGGGGCCCCCTGCGGGGCGTCCGGCTTCGGTGTGTCCGGCTTCGGCGCACGCCGCTCGAGGTGCCCGCGCAGCAGTTCGCCGACCACGAAGGAGGTCACGGCGGTCACCAGTATCAGCGGGAGCGAGTCGGGTGCGTCCGGCCCCAGCAGTTCGGCCGCCAGCACCGTGCTGGTGACCGGCAGCCGGGTGACCGAGGTGGCTGCGGCGGCCAGGCCGACGGCCAGGCCCGACTCGACGCCGAGGCCGGGCAGCGGGCCGCAGGCCACCCCGAGGGCGGCGCCGATCAGCACCGCAGGGAAGATCGGGCCGCCGCGCAGGCTGCCCAGGGCGATGCCCCAGGCGGCCGTCTTGCAGAGCGTCAGCATCAGCAGGGCGAAGACCGACCAGGCCGCCGGATTCGCGGCCAGGGTCCCCAGGGTGGCCTGGCCGGAGAGCGCCGCCTCCTCCGGCGAGCGGCCCGTCAGCAGCGCGTACGCGGCGATGCAGCCGCCCACCGCGACCGCGCACAGCACCGTGCGCAGGGCCGTCTGCCGGGTCGTCGGCGTCGGCACGGCCCGCCCCGGGTCGCCGACGGTGAACGCCTTGACCCGGTGGCCGAGCAGCTGACCGGACACGCAGACCAGGGTGACCGCGACCGCGACCGGCAGGCCCCACAGGAAGTCGCCCGGGTCGGGGATCCCGGCGGGCGGTTCCGAGGGCAGCGACAGCGCACCCACCGAGAGCCCGGTCCAGTGGCCGAAGCCGGTGAACACCAGCGCCCCGACCCCGCTCGCCAGCAGGCAGGGCATGATCAGCAGCAGGAGTTGCGGCCCGCCCAGGCCGGCCGCCTCGATCATCATCACGGCGGCCACCAGCGGGCTGCCGAAGATGGTGGAGATCGCCGCGGCCGAACCGGCGGCCCCGAGCACCGGCACCAACTGGGGCCGGGCCGCGCGGCGGGACGGCCGGACGGCGAGCAGCGCCAGTCCGCCGCCCATCGCCATCAGCGGCGCCTCCGGGCCGAGCACCGCGCCGAGCGGCAGACAGGCGAGTGCGGCCAGCACGACGCCGGGCACAGCCCTCGGCGGGACGGGCGGCCCGCCCATACCGTCCACCGGGATGTGGCCGCCGCGTCCGGGCACCCGGGTGACGATCGGCGCGAGCAGCAGTCCGGCCAGCAGCAGCGCGGGCAGCGGCCACCACCAGGGGGCGCGGTCGAGGCCGAGGGCGTCGGGCAGGCTCTCCCAGACCCAGTGCTGGAGCTGGTGCTCCAGACCGACGAACCAGAAGGCGGCCAGCGAGACCGGGACGCCGACCAGGGCGGAGATCACCAGGAGGCCGAGGTAGCCCTTGGTGCGCAGCACGCCGTGCAGGGTGGGGGCCGGCCGTGCGGGGGCCGCTTGGGCGGGAGGGGGCGGTGGGCCGGTGCCCGCCGTCGGGTCGGGCCTCGCCGTCGGGTCCTCGCTCCTGTTCGGACCGCCGCTCGGCTCGGGCATCGTCCGCCTCCGTCGCGTTCCCCGCGCCGGTCCGGCTCCGGCCACGTCCTGCGACCGAGTCTCGCCCGGCACCGGGGGCCGCGCACGGCAGCCGCGGGTCCGGTCCCGGCGCGTCCCGCAGGGCCTGCGCCATCAGGGTGAGGGGGCCCGCAGGCGGACCGGTCAGTCCTGGGGGACCCGGCGGGGGTCGCCGAGGGCGCTCTCGATGCCCTGGACCATCCGCCAGAGCGGCGCGCGGCGGCTGGCGACCAGCACCACGACGTCGTCCTGCTCCCCCGGGCCGTCGCCGTCCGCCGCCTGGTCGGCGCCGGCGGAGCGCTCGCCCCAGGTGTCGGTGACGAAGGCCATCGCCCGGTCCACCTCGGTCACCCAGTCGCTCTCGCCGCCGGAGCGGAGCCAGGTGCGCAGGGCGTGGTTGTGCGCGGAGACCACGGCGGCGGCGACCACGTCGGCCCGCAGCGGCCCGTCCGGGCGCCCGGCGAACCGGCCGCGCAGGTAGTGCGCGAGGGTGTGCTCGTAGCGCCAGACGACGGACAGCTCGTAGGCGCGCAGGCCCGGCACCTTGCGGGTCAGGCGGTAGCGCTGGACGGAGAAGGAGGGCTGTTCGGCGTACATCCGCAGGACCAGTCGGGCCGCGTCGCAGGCGTGCCGGACCGGGTCCTCCTCGCCGCTGCCGGACTCCAGGAACTCCGTCATCTCGGCGAGGCCTCGCTCGTGGTCGGGGAAGACCACGTCCTCCTTGGCCGGGAAGTAGCGGAAGAAGGACCGCCGGCCGACCCCGGCGAGCGAGACGATGTCGTCGATCGTGGTCTGCTCGAAGCCGCGCTCCAGGAAGAGCTCGAAGGCCGCGGCAACCAGCGCCTCACGCATCGCGGGCTTCGGTTGCCCGTCGTTCATCGGTTGGTCCTGCTCTTCCTTCTCGCTCATTCCCGGAACATAGCATCGGCCTCGAACACCCGGACCGGCCCGTGTGCGGCCGTGGTCCGGGTGCCCGAGGACGGGCCCCGACGGGTCGGGAGGGGTGGGGTTACGGGAGGTTGCGGGCCATCACGATGCGCTGGATCTGGTTGGTGCCCTCGTAGATCTGCGTGATCTTCGCGTCCCGCATCATCCGCTCCAACGGATAGTCCCGGGTGTACCCGTACCCGCCCAGCAACTGCACCGCGTCCGTCGTGATCTCCATCGCCGCGTCCGACGCGAAACACTTCGCCGCCGCACCGAAGAACGTCAGGTCCCCGTCCCCCCGCTGCGACTTCGCCGCCGCCGCGTACGTCAACTGACGCGCCGCCTCCAGCTTCATCGCCATGTCCGCCAGCATGAACTGCACACCCTGGAAATCACCGATCGGCTTACCGAACTGCCGACGCTCCCGCACATACCCCTTCGCATAGTCCAACGCGCCCTGCGCGATCCCCAGCGCCTGCGCCGCGATCGTCACCCGCGTGTGGTCCAGCGTCCTCATCGCCGTCGCGAAGCCCGTGCCCTCCGCACCGATCATCCGGTCCGCCGGGATCCGCACATCGTCGAAGTACACCTCACGCGTCGGCGACCCCTTGATCCCCAACTTGCGCTCCGGCGCACCGAACGACACCCCCGCGTCGCCCTTCTCCACCACGAACGCCGAGATCCCCTTCGACCGCAGCTCCGGGTCCGTCACCGCCATCACCGTGTAGAACTCCGACACCCCCGCGTTGGTGATCCAGCGCTTCACACCGTTCAAAACCCAGAAGTCCCCGTCCCGCACCGCCCGGGTCTTCATCCCCGCCGCGTCCGAACCCGCCTCCGGCTCCGACAGGCAGTACGAGAACATCCCCTCCCCGCGCGCCAACGCCCCCAGGTACTTCGCCTTCAACTCCTGCGAACCCGACAACTGCACCGGCAACGAACCCAGCTTGTTCACCGCCGGGATCAACGACGACGAGGCGCACACCCGCGCCACCTCCTCGATCACGATCACCGTCGCCAGCGCGTCCGCCCCCGCACCCCCGAACTCCTCCGGCACATGCACCGCATGCAGGTCATTGCCCTGCAACGCGTCCAACGCCTCCTGCGGGAACCGCCCCACCTCGTCCACCTCCGCCGCGAACGGAGCGATCTTCGCCTCCGCCAGCGAACGCACCGCCTCACGGAGCATCCCGTGCTCCTCGGAGATCCGGAAGAGATCGAAGTCCTGGCTCATGAGCGGCCACTCCTGTTTCACGACGTTCACGACGGTACTCAGTACCCTTCATTATGCACGTGCGCAAGGAAAAGGGAACTCAGTGCCTTCACAGAGCGGCACTGAGTTCCCTATCCTCTTTTTGGCGGTAGCCGTAGCACCGGGCCCGTACAAACGCAGGGAGATGACACCGTGGTCCACTCAGCCATCGACGCCGACACCGAGAGCGCTCCGCTGTACTTCCAGCGCTGCGACTGGTGCCACAATCCGACCTTCCAGCGGCTGCTCTGCCCCACCTGCGGCTCCACCGAGCTGCGGCTGGAGCGCAGCGAGGGCACCGGGGTGGTGCGGCGGTGCGCCGTCGAGCAGGCCCGCACACCGCTGGCCCGGCAGAAGTCGCTGATCCGGATGTCCGAGGGCTTCGACGTCTGGTGCATCGTCAGCGGCCTGCGCTCCACCGTGCCGGTGGGCACCAGGGTCCGGCTCAGCGGGGCCGAAGGCGTGGAGCAGCCGGAGCTGACGGTGCTGTCGCCGGAGGAGCCGGTTCGGGAGCCGGCCCCCGAACCGCGGCCGCTGCCGCCGAACCAGGGCGGGTTCACCCAGCACCTGGCGGCGTTCGCGGAGTGACGGCGGCCGCGGCTCCCTCGGGGGCCGCGGCCTTTCGGCGCACGGCCAACGGCGAGCGCGGGGCGCTGGGCACTGGGCGCTGGGCGCTGGGCGCTGAACGAGAAGGGCGTGGCACCGAGTACCCCGGGGTACTCGGTGCCACGCCCTTCCGGTGTCCGGTCCGGCCGGTGTCAGGCCTTGCGGGCCTTCACCTCGCCGGTGAGCTGGGGCAGGACCTCGAACAGGTCGCCGACCACGCCGTAGTCGACGAGCTCGAAGATCGGGGCCTCGGGGTCCTTGTTGACGGCCACGATGGTCTTCGAGGTCTGCATGCCGGCCCGGTGCTGGATCGCGCCGGAGATGCCGTTGGCGATGTAGAGCTGCGGGGAGACCTGCTTGCCGGTCTGGCCGACCTGGCTGCTGTGCGGGTACCAGCCGGCGTCGACGGCGGCGCGCGAGGCACCGACGGCCGCGCCGAGCACGTCGGCGAGCTCCTCGACGACGCCGAAGCCCTCGGCGGCACCGACGCCGCGGCCGCCGGAGACCACGATGGCGGCCTCGGTCAGCTCCGGGCGGCCGGAGGAGACGCGCGGGGTGCGCGAGACGACCTTGGCGGCGTTGCCGGTGAACGCGACGGCGACGTCCTCCACCGCACCCGCGGCCGGGGCGACCTCCGGCGCGACGGCGTTCGGCTTCACCGCGATGACCGGCACGCCGTTGCTGACGCGGGAGTCGACGGTGTACGAGGCCGCGAAGACGGACTGGGTGGCGACCGGGCCGCTGTCGCCGGCGCGCAGGTCGACGGCGTCGGTGATGACGCCGGAGCCCAGGCGGAGGGCGACGCGGGCGGCGACCTCCTTGCCCTCGCCGGAGGAGGTGACCAGCACCGCGGCCGCGTCGGCGGCCTTGGCGATCTGGGCCAGCGCGTCCACCTTCGGGACGACCAGCTGGTCGGCGAACTCGGCGCCGTCGGCGACGTACACCTTGGCGGCGCCGTACTCGGCGGCCTTGGCGGCCAGCTCGGCCGCCTTGTCGCCGGCGCCGAGGATGACGGCGGACGGCTCGCCGATGCGGCGGGCCAGGGTCAGCAGCTCCAGGGCCGGCTTGCGGACCGCGCCGTCGGCGTGGTCGACCAGGACGAGGATCTCAGCCATAACTCGATGTCTCCGTGTTGTGGGGTGGGGCAGCAGGGGCCGGTGCTCGGTGGGGCCGGGACTAGATGAACTTCTGGTCGGCGAGGAAGCCCGCGAGCGCCTTGCCGCCCTCGCCCTCGTCCTTGACGACCGTGCCCGCGGTACGCGCCGGACGCGCCGTCACCGACTCCACCGCCGTCCACGAACCCGCCAGACCGACCTCGCCGGCCTCGATGCCCAGATCGTCCAGGTCCAGGGACTCCACCGGCTTCTTCTTCGCCGCCATGATCCCCTTGAACGACGGGTAGCGCGCCTCGCCCGACTGGTCCGTCACCGACACCACCGCCGGCAGCGACGCCTCCACCAGCTCCGTCGCCGAGTCACCGTCCCGACGACCCCTCACCGCACCGCCCTCGACCGACACCTCCGACAGCAGCGTCAGCTGCGGCACACCCAGCCGCTCCGCCAGCAGCGCCGGCAGCACACCCATCGTGCCGTCCGTCGACGCCATACCACCGATCACCAGGTCGAACCCGGTCCGCTCCAGCGCCTTCGCCAGCACCGCCGACGTCCCGATCACGTCCGAACCGTGGATGTCCTCGTCATTGACGTGCACAGCCTTGTCCGCACCCATCGACAACGCCTTGCGCAGCGCGTCCTTCGCGTCGTCCGGACCCACCGTCAGCACGGTCACCTCGGCACCCTCGTTCGCCTCAGCGATCCGCAGCGCCTGCTCCACCCCGTACTCGTCCAGCTCCGACAGAAGGCCGTCCACGCCCTCCCGGTCGGTGGTGTGGTCGTCCGCGAAACGACGGTCACCCGTCGCGTCCGGCACGTACTTCACACAGACAACGATCCTCAAGCTCATGAGCGGTTCTCCTGGTACGGGTGCACTGGTCGGATGCACTGGTCCACGGCCTCGCAGCCCGCCGAGGGTACTGAGTGCCAGACCAGGCCCGACCGTGCCCCGCGAGCGGTGTGGCACCACCCGGACCGGCCTGCCCTGTCGGCTCTCGTCAACAGCGTCAGAGGCTCTCCGAAGAGGATACGGCACTCAGTACCCCTCGTAAAGGAACTCAGTACCCTTCCCTTCTCCCGGGGCCGCAGGCCGTGGCACGGCGAGATCCGCAAGAATGCGCGGAAAGGAGGCCGGCGGGCCCGGCAGCGCATGGAGGAGGGGCGACGGACACGACCTCGAAGGGCAAGGAGGTGCTCGTGGTCGTGCACTCGGTCGTCTACGGGCAGCGACTGCACGACGCCCATGCACTGCTCGATGCCGACCCGAGGGTGCGCGTCCGGTTCACGGTGGCGCCCCACACCTTCAACCGGGGCGCGGCGGAGCACGTCCGGCGGCTCGGCGGCACGGTACTGCCGTGGGCGGAGGCCGTCCGCGAGAGGTTCGACCTGGTTCTGGCCGCCGGTTCGCAGGGCCTGGAGCAGGTGCACGGCCCGATGGTCCGGCTGCCGCACGGCGCTGGGCACATCAAACTGTCACCGACCGGCGTCGGGGCCGGACGGACCGTCTCCGGGCTCGGGCCCGAGTACGTCGTCTGGCAGGGCCGCCTGGTGCCCGTCGCTTATGCGCTGGCGCACGACGACGACCGCACCGAGCTCGGCCGGGGCTGCCCGGAGGCGCTTTCGATCGCCGAGGTCGTCGGCGACGGCTGCTACGACCGGATCGCCGCCGCGCTCCCCCACCGGGAGCGGTACCGGGCCGCGCTGGGGCTGCGGCCGGACGAGCGGTTGGTGCTGGTCTGCTCCACCTGGGGCAGCGGTGCACTGCTCACCCGGTTCGACACCGTCCTTCCCCGGTTGGCCGCCGAACTGCCCCGTCGCGACCACCGCGTCGCCCTGCTCGTCCATCCGAATGTCTCCGCGGCACACGGCACCCGGCCGCTCCGTTCGTGGGTGGCCGCCGCGACCGGCGGGGCCGTCACCGTACTCGGGCCGCAGCACGACTGGCGCCCGCTGCTGGTCGCCGCCGATGCCGTCATCGGCGACCACGGCTCGGTCACCCTCTACGCCACCATGACCGAAGCCCCGATCGTGCTGGCCGAGTACCCGCACCACGCGGTGAACCCGCGTTCCCCCGGCGCCCTGCTCGCCCGTACCGCTCCCACGCTCGGTCCCGCCCGGCCCCTGTCCGTACAACTCGACGACGCCGCCAGGCAGTACCGCCGCGCGGACTACGCGCACATCGCCGCCCGGATCAGCTCCGAGCCGGGCCGGTTCGACCAACGGATGAGGCGCTTGCTCTACCGCGTCCTCGGGCTGGACGAGTCCGTCCCGACTCCCGGTCCTACCGTGCTGCCGCTGCCCACACCACTGTGGCCACATGGCCGGGGCGAGCGCCCCTGGCATGCCGCCGATCCGGCCATGGCGCTCCCGCGCGGGCGCTGACGACCGGAGTCAGTCCGCCGCGGGCGGTTTCGCAGGGGGTAGCGGGAGGACGGGGGCGTCGAGTGCCGCGGCGTCGGCGCGACGGTCTCCGGTGCGAGCGGACAGGGCCGCGTAGAGGGATTCGGATTCCCGCTGGCGGGCTGCGGCCTCGGTGAGGTCGCCCCGGTCACGCGCCAGATCGGCGAGGAGCCGCAGGACACGGGCCTCCCAGTGACGGGACCGGCTCGCCCGGAACCTCGCGAGCGCCTCCGCGTAACAACGGCCGGCCTCGTCGTTGGCACCCAGGGCGGCCTGGGCCTGGCCCAGGAAGGCGAGCGCACGGGCCGCCTCGTAGACGGCGCGGACGGCGGCGAGGTCCCGGTAGGCGTCTGCGATGACAGGGACCGCCTCGGCGGGCCGGCCGTCCGCGACCCGGAGGTCGCCGAGAGCGAGCCGGGCAAGCGCTGTGCCCCGCAGGTAGCCACAGGCTTCACGAAGGTCGGCGGCCGTGCGCAGGCAGTCGGCCGCCTGGGCCAGCCGACCCGCTGTGCGGTGGGTCTGACTGAGGCCGTAGAGGGCGTCGGCCTCGGCAAGCGGGTCACCGGCCGCACGGGCCAGGTGCAGAGCCTCGGCGTACCACTCGGCGGCCTCCTCCGAAGCGCCGGCGTTGCGCAGGCCGGCGCCGCCTGAAGTGAGCATCCGCAGTTCGCCGCCGCGGTGACCGACCGAACGGGCGGCGGTCCGGCCGATCCGGTGCAGCTCGATCCACAGCGCGGCCGGGCGCAGTCGCAGGAACGCCGGCCACATGGCGTCGACGAGCTGCCAGGCGGTCGCGGCCCGGCCCGTCGCGGCGGCCCAGCGGACGGCGTCGGCAAGCCGTTCGGTCTCCGCTTCGAGCCACTCGAGCGCGGCCGATTCGTCGGCGAACTCCCCTTCCCGATGGCCCTGTTCGGTGGCGTAGTCGCGGCGCAGGGTGCGATGGCTGGGGCTCAGCAGGGCCTCGGCGGCCGTGGCGGAGGCCAGGTACCGGTCAAGTACGCGGTCGACGGCGGCCTGCCCCTCCGCCCGGTCGTGGATCGCGTCGGCATGCGCCCGGGCGTGCAGCTTCACCAGACCGTGGAGACGGAAACCGCCGTCGGTCTCCTCCAGCAGGTGGATGTCGGCCAGTTCGTCGAGCAGTGGCTCGGCCGTGGCCGGGTCCAGACCGCCGACCTCGCACACGATGTCCGGGGTGACGACGGGGAAGGGCAGCAGGCCGAGCAAGCGGTACAGGCGGGCAGCTCCCGCCCCCAAAGCCTCGAAGGACGCATCCAGGGCGTGCCGCACACCCTCTCCCCCGACATCGAGCATTTCGAGCCGTCTGGACTCGAGGCCGAGCGCCTCGGCCGTGACGGCGAGCGGCTGTGCGGGGCGGGCGGCGATCCGGGCAGCGGCGAGGCAGACGGCGAGCGGGAGGCGCCCGCAGCGTTCGACCACCAGGACGGCCGCTGCGGATTCCCGGTCCACCCGCCCGGAACCGACTCCCTGGGCGAGCAGTCGCACCGCCGCACCGCGTGAGAGCGGACCGACCTCGTGGAACGCGGCACCGCCCAGACCGAGCCGGGTGAGCCGGCGGCGGCTGGTCACCACGACCACGGCGTGCCCGGAGCCGGGCAGCAGCAGACGGACTTGCTCTGCGGTCGCAGCATTGTCGAGCAGCACACCGATCCGGCGTCCGGCGCTGAGCGAGCGCCAGAGCGCCGCGGCCTCGGCTGTGTCGCGCGGCGCCGGTGCAACACCGAGGGCGCGCAGGAATCCTCCGAGCACCTCGGCGGGGTCGACGGGACCGCCGACGGCGTGAGCGCGCAGGTCGGCGTAGAACTGGCCGTCCGGAAAGAGGTCGGCATGGCGGCGCAGCCAATGAACGGCGAGGACGGTCTTCCCGACCCCGGCAGGCCCGGTGACCACCACGGTCACATCGCCAACCCCCACCTCCGATCCCAACTCGTGCTCCAGGCACGCGAGATCTTTCTCTCGACCGATCAAGTGACTTGGTGTCGAAGGTAGTTGGCGCGGCACTGGAAACGCCGGGGCGGCGGCCGGCGGCGCGACGGTCTGGCCGTACACGGTGAGGTCGCGGATCTGTCCGGCCTGGACGACAGGCCCGGAGATCCGGGCACCGACGGCCGAGTTGCGCACCGTGAAGGGCGTCTCACCCACTCCGTCCATCTCACTCACCGGCCGGCCTGGCGGGCCGACTGGGTCGGACTCCCGGCCGACCAGATCGATCCGGCTCCATCGGCTCCCCCTGCCCGCAGAAAAACGAGTGACGACGGCACGGGGCGGCGAGGGCAGCCGGGTCGATCGTCGACATCGGCCAATTATCGCCGACACCGGGCACTGTCACACCTGTTCGAGCGAATCGGCCTCGCCATCAGCGCAGTTGGCCGGGACGACGGCCACGAAGGGGCCGGTCGCACCGGCCCCTTCGTGTGGCTCAGGAGGTCGTCAGGGGGACGGCGGCTTCGGGGGTGAGGAGGCGGGCGGTGAGGGATTCCTGGAGGTAGAGGGCGATGGTGTCGGCGGTGTGGGAGAGGTAGCCGACCGAGACGTCCTGGCCCAGGACGAGGGTGAAGTCGCCGCCGCGGGTGGAGAGGAGCAGGGCGCCCTCGATGGCGGGGGCCCAGATCAGTTCGCCGTCGAGGAGACGGGCGATGTGGCTGGCGATGGGGTAGCCGTGGTCCGAGGTCTCGTTGACCGCCGTGTACGCGTCGGCGCCGAGGAGGAGGGCGTAGGGGCCGCCCACTCCGGCGAGGCGGAGGGTGGTGAGGGCGCGGCTCACGGCTTCCGGGTATTCGCGGACGTCGGCGGGGAGCGGGATGGCGGGGTTGGTGGCGGCGGCGCGGATGCCCTCGATGCCGGCGGCCGGGTAGCCGTCGAAGAGGGCGCGGTCCTCGGTGAGGGCGAGGGTGCGGGCCGCCGCCTGGACGGGCGTCCAGTCCGAGTCACCGGAGCCGCGTTCGACGTCGTCGACGGCGGCGCGGTCGACCGAGAAGGGGACCCGGAGTTCGATCAGCGGGCGGACCTCGCGGGCGTGGGCCTGGACGCCGGGGGTGGGCGGCTCGATGGTGGTGAGGTGGCCGGTGCCGACCGCGGCGAGGGTGGGGCCGTCCGGGCCGTCCAGGTCGACGACCCGGCGGCCGGCGAGGTGGAGTTTGAAGGTCTGCCTGGCCTCCTCCTCGATCTCCTCCCAGGCCGCGGCGGAGACGGGGGCGAGTTCGCGGTGCAGGTTGTTCATGGCGCGGGGGTGCCTTTCAGGCTGCCGATGGCGAGGGAGCCGTCGGTGAGGAGAGCGGCGGTGGGGAGAGCGGCGGTGGGGAGCGCGGCGGCCGGGGCCGGGGCCGCGAGCGTGCCGGGGGCGGCCGGGGCCGGTGGCGGGTCGGCGAGGAAGTCGGCAGTGGGGACGTGGAACAGCGTGCCGGTGACCGCGGTGGAGAAGTCGAGCAGGCGGTCGTGGGCGGCCGGGCCCCGACCGGTGAACATGTTGCGGATCATCTCCTCGGGCACCTCGGGATCGCGCGCGTAGCCGATGAAGTAGGTGCCGGCCTCGCCGCGCCCCGCCGGGCCCCCGTCGAGCCGGCCGAAGGGCATGTTGAACCGCAGGATCTGCCGTTCCTCGCCGTCCGGGCCGGTGACGGAGGTGAGCGCGACATGGGAGTCGGCCGGCTTGGCCGCGTCGTCGAACTCGATGTCGTCGGCCTTGGTGCGGCCGACCGCGCGTTCCTGCTGGTCGACGGTCAGATGCTCCCAGCCGGCCAGGTCGTGCAGGTACTTCTGCACGATGACGTAGCTGCCGCCGGTGAAGTCCTGGTCCTCGTCGCCGATCAGCACGGCCTCGGCGGCCTCCCGGCCCTCCGGGTTCTCGGTGCCGTCCACGAAGCCGAGCAGGTCGCGGGCGTCGTAGTAGGAGAAGCCGTTGGTCGCGTCGACGACGGTGGCGGCGCCGGAGAGCCGCCGGGTGATCCGGCCGGCGAGCTCCCAGCAGACGTCCATCCGGGCGGCCCGGATGTGCAGGAGCAGGTCGCCGGGGGTGGCCGGGGCGCGGTGGCGGGGGCCGGCCACCTCGGGGAACGGGTGCAGGGCGGCCGGGCGGGGGCCGTCGAAGAGCCGGTCCCAGGCGTCGGAGCCGATGCCGGTGACGCAGGTGAGGCCGACGTCGGGGGCGCGGAAGGCGATCGCGTGACGGAGGCCCGCGAGGTCGGGCAGCAGCGCGCGGACCGCGTCCTCACCGCCGGGGTCGACGGTGAGGACCAGGAAGATCGCGGCGGTGGTGAGCGGGGTGAGGACCGGCTGCGGGGCCGGTGGGTCGGCGGGCCGCGGCTGCGGCTGCGCCTGGGGGGACTGTGGCGGCATGGGCGGACTCCGGTCTCCGGGGCCTGATCATCCGTACGATTACACCCCGGAGCGGACATTTCGGCGCGGGCGGCGGGCCGGTCGGCCGTACGCCCCTCACCGCGCGGGAGCGGGAGGGGCGACGAGCGGGTGAGGGCGGGCGCGGGTCAGGCGCGGCTGCGGCGCAGGCCGAGGGCGGTGACCAGGGCGCCGAGCGCGACCGCCGCGACCGGCACCACCAGCGCGGCCCGCAGACCGTCCGAGCCGCCGACGGTGAGGCTCACGGTGGTGACCGCCGAGAGGCCGAGCGCCGCGCCGAACTGGAAGGCGGTGTTGAGCAGTCCGCCGGCCAGCCCCTGCTCCTCCTCGGCGACGCCGTCGGTGGCGGCGATGGTCAGCGGCCCGTAGGCGAGGGCGAAGGCCAGTCCGGTGAGGATCATGGTCGGGAACATCATCGGGTACGTCCAGTCCGGCCCGACGGGCAGGAACAGCGCGTAGGAGACCACCGCCAGGCAGAAGCCGCCGAGGACCACCCGGACGTTGCCGAAGCGCTCCACCAGCCGGGGGGTGAGGGTCGGCGCGAGCACCGCGTCCACCCCGACCGCGAGCAGGGCGAGGCCGGTCTGCAGCGGGGACCAGCCGCGCAGGTCCTGGAGGTAGAGGGTGACGGTGAACTGGAAGCCGAAGAACGAGGCCGCGAACAGCAGCGCGCCGATGTTCGCCCGCAGCAGCGGGCCGGAGCGCAGCAGGCCGAGGCGCAGCAGCGGGGCGGCCGAACGCCGTTCGATCGCGACGAAGGCGGCCAGCAGGGCGGCGCCGCCGACGAACAGGGCGAGGGTCGGGCCGGCGCCGGCGCCGGGTTCGCCGAGCCGGACCACGGCCTGGACCAGCAGCAGCATGGCGCCGGTGACGGTGACGGCGCCGCCCAGGTCGAAGCGCTGGCCGGGGCGGCGGGCGGGTGCCTGGTCGCGCGGGAGCAGCGGCACGGCGGCGAGCAGCAGGCCGCCCGCGAGCAGCACCGGGGCGAAGAAGACCCAGCGCCAGCCGACGGCGGTGAGCAGTCCGCCGGCCACCAGGCCGAGGGAGAAGCCGGCCGCGGCGGTGCCCGCGTAGACGAGCAGCGCGCGGTTGCGGCGGGGGCCCTCGGCGAAGGCGGTGGTGATGATCGCGAGGCCGGCGGGGGTCATGAAGGCCGCCGAGAGGCCGGTGAGGAAGCGGGCCAGGATCAGTACCCAGGGGGCGCCGGCCAGGCTGCCGAGGCCGGAGCAGAGCACGAAGACGGTGAGCCAGAAGAGGAACGTCCGGCGCCGTCCGAGCAGGTCGGCGGTGCGGCCGCCGAGCAGCATGAAGCCGCCGTAGCCGAGCACGTAGGCGCTCAGCACCCAGCTCAGCGAGCCGGTGTCCATCCCGAGGTCGGCGCGGATCGAGGGGAGCGCCACGTTGAGCATGGCGACGTCGATGCCCTCCAGGAAGATCGCGCCGCAGAGGACGAGCAGGACGGCCGCCTCCCGGCCGGTGAAGCGGGTGGAGGGGTCAGCCGGTGGGGAGCCGGCCGGAGCGGCGGCCGGGCGACCGGTTTCGGGCACGGCTGAGGACGTGGACACAGTGGTCTCCTGTGGAGTGCGCGGGGGGCGGGGACGCCGGACGGGGACGGTTCCCTTTCGTCCGGCCGGTTCCCTCTTGTAACCAGTGCCATCCTGAGGCAGCATCAGGGAGCATGGAAGAAGGCACTTTGAAGTCACCGACGCACTGCGCGGTTACCGGGGACGACTACGACGTGCTCCAGTGGGACACCCGGGAGGACTGCGAGGTGCGGCAGATCCTCGACCGGATCGCCGACAAGTGGTCGCTGCTGGTGATCGCGCTGCTGGACCGCGGCTCGCTGCGCTTCACCGAGCTGCGGCGGGAGATCGACGGGGTCAGCCAGCGGATGCTGACCGTCACCCTGCGGCAGCTGGAGCGGGACGGTCTGGTGGAGCGGACCGTGCACCCCGTGGTGCCGCCCCGGGTCGACTACGCGCTGACGCCGCTCGGGCGGACGCTGCACGAGACCGTCCGCTCGCTGGTCGCCTGGACCGAGACGCACCAGCGCGAGATCGCGACGGCCCGGGCCTCGTACGACGCGCGCGTGGGGTGAGGGCACGCCGAAGGGGCGGGTCCGAGGACTCCGGACCCGCCCCTTCATGTGCGTGTGCGCCCACCCCGCGGGCTCAGGCCCGCAGCGCCGCCAGCTGCTGCTCGAACGGCACCACGGCCTCCTCCTGGGCCGCGCCACCCCCGGCCGGACCGTTCGGGGCCCGGCCGGCGAGCAGTCCGGCGAGTTCTCCGGCCGCGCGGTCGATCCGGCCCGGGAGGCCGTCGGTGAGGCGGTCCCCGGTGGTGCCCCAGTCGTCGGTGGCGGCGTAGACCGAGGTCGGCACGACCACCGAGCGCAGGTAGGAGAACAGCGGGCGGACGGCGTGCTCCAGCGCGAGCGAGTGCCGGGCGGTGCCGCCGGTGGCGGCGATCAGCACCGGCTTGCCGGTGAGGGTGTCGGGGTCGATCACGTCGAAGAACGACTTGAACAGCCCGCTGTAGGAGGCGGCGAAGATCGGCGTCACCGCGATCAGGCCGTCCGCCCCGCCGACCGCCTCGATCGCCTCGCGCAGTGCGGGGCCGGGGAAGCCGGTGACGAAGTTGTGCGCGATGTCGGTGGCGAGGTCGCGCAGTTCGACCACCTGGACGTCCACCTCCCGTCCCTCGGCGGTGAGTCGGCGGACCGTGGCCTCGGCTAGCCGGTCGGTGAGCAGCCGGGTCGAGGACGGCTTGCTCAGTCCGGCGCTGATCACCACCAGTCGGTACGCGGTCACTTGGCCACCTCCACGGTCTCCGCGGTCTGCCCCGCGCTGTCGGCGTCCTGCTCCTGACGGGCGCGCTCGGCCGCGAGCCTGCCGGCGTGGGTCGGCGCGTCCGGGACGCCGGCCGGGCGGCCCTTGGCGAACTCCTCGCGCAGCACCGGCACGACCTCCTCGCCGAGCAGGTCCAGCTGCTCCAGCACGGTCTTCAGCGGCAGGCCGGCGTGGTCCATCAGGAACAGCTGGCGCTGGTAGTCGCCGAAGGTGTCGCGGAAGGCCAGGGTCTTCTCGATGACCTCCTGCGGGCTGCCGACGGTGAGCGGGGTCTCCGCGGTGAACTCCTCCAGCGAGGGGCCGTGGCCGTACACCGGCGCGTTGTCGAAGTACGGGCGGAACTCCCGCACCGCGTCCTGCGAGTTCTTGCGCATGAACACCTGGCCGCCGAGGCCGACGATCGCCTGCTCGGGCGTGCCGTGCCCGTAGTGGGCGTAGCGCTCCCGGTAGAGGTTGACCAGCTTCTGGAAGTGCTCCTTGGGCCAGAAGATGTTGTTCGCGAAGAAGCCGTCGCCGTAGTAGGCGGCCTGCTCGGCGATCTCCGGGCTGCGGATCGAACCGTGCCAGACGAACGGCGGGACGCCGTCCAGCGGGCGCGGGGTCGCGGTGAAGGACTGCAGCGGGGTGCGGAAGCGGCCCGACCAGTCGACCACGTCCTCGCGCCACAGCTGGTGCAGCAGCGCGTAGTTCTCGATCGCGAGCGGTATGCCCTGGCGGATGTCCTTGCCGAACCACGGGTAGACCGGCCCGGTGTTGCCCCGGCCCATCATGAGGTCAACCCGGCCGTCGGAGAGGTGCTGGAGCACCGCGTAGTCCTCGGCGATCTTCACCGGGTCGTTGGTGGTGATCAGCGTGGTCGAGGTGGAGAGGACGATGCGCTCGGTCTGCGCGGCGATGTAGCCGAGCAGCGTGGTCGGGGAGGACGGCACGAACGGTGGGTTGTGGTGCTCGCCGGTCGCGAAGACGTCCAGGCCGACCTCCTCCGCCTTGCGCGCGATGGCCACGGTCGCCTTGATCCGCTCGTGCTCGGTCGGGGTGCGGCCGGTGGTCGGGTCGGGGGTGACATCGCCGACGGTGAAGATTCCGAACTGCATGGTGCTCACCACACTCCTGGCTGATCCCGCCCCGGAAGCCGGTTCAGGATCCGATCGTCAAAGTTTCAACCACCTTAGCATCCACCCCCTCGGGGTTATTCCCCCGAGTGCCCGGCACCCGGTCCGGGAGCGCACGGCGACCGCGCGGCAGGTCCGGCAGCAGGCTGAGCAGCCCCGCGACGGCCATCGCGGCCCCGAGCCACAGCACGGCGCGCAGACCGAAGGCGTCGATGGCGAGGCCGCCGAGCAGTGAGCTGAGGATGACGCCCAGCGTGATGAACGAGTTGTGGACGGTGTTCACCAGCGGACGGGAGCCGCCGATCCGCTGGACCCGCGAGACCATCGCGGGGTTCATGGTGACCCCGACCAGGCCGACGCCCAGCAGCAGGCCGACGGCGGGCACCCGGAACTGGGCGAGGAGCGCGAGGCCGGCCAGGAACACGGTGTTCAGCGCCAGGCCGGTCGCCAGCACCGGCAGCGCGTACCGGTCGGCGAGCCGGCCGACCACGGTGTTGCCGACCACGGTCGCCGCGCCGTAGGCGACGAGCAGCAGCGGGACCGACCCGGCCGAGAAGCCGGTGAGCTCGGTCAGGATCGGGTTGACGTAGCTGAACAGCGTGAAGGTCGCGCCGATGATCAGGGTGCTGGTGACGAAGGCCAGCCACAGCCGCCGGTTGCGCAGCGCGCCCAGCTCGTCCCGGAGCGAGCCGGTGCCCTCGGCGTGGTCGGCGTCCGGGACCCCGGCGAGGGTGCACAGCGCCACCGCCGCGGTGAGGACGGCCACCGCCCAGAACGCCGC
This sequence comes from Kitasatospora sp. MBT66, assembly GCF_000710405.2. Classification (NCBI taxonomy): domain Bacteria; kingdom Bacillati; phylum Actinomycetota; class Actinomycetes; order Kitasatosporales; family Streptomycetaceae; genus Kitasatospora; species Kitasatospora sp. MBT66. The sequence goes on from NZ_JAIY01000010.1 coordinate 343,089, forward strand.
GCGCCAGCCGAGGTGCTCGCCGATCACGGTGGCGAGCGGCAGGCCGAGCAGTGTGCCCAGCATGAGGCCGTTCATCAGGACGGCGATCGCCCGGCCGCGGACCTCCGGACGGGCCAGCTGGGCGCAGAGCGAGATCGAGATGCCGAAGAAGGCCTGCGCGGCGACGCCCGAGAGCACCCGGGCCGCCAGCATCACCGGGTAGCCGGAGGCCGTCGCGGCGAGCAGGTTGCCGACCAGGAAGATCGCGAACAGGAGCATCAGCGCGGCCCGCTGGCGCATCCGGAGGAGGGCGACGGCGAGCAGCGGGCCGCCGAAGGACATCGCCACCGAGAAGGCGGTGATCAGGTAGCCGATCTGCGGGACGGTGGCGTCCAGGCCCTCCGCCAGCTGGGGCATCAGCCCGGCGACGGCGAACTCGCTGGTCACCATCGCGAAGACGCCGAGGGCGAGGACGTACACGGCACGTGGCATGGGAAGGGCTCCCCCGTTGGTTTTGGATAGATCAGTACAGAATGAGGGCAGGCGTGGGCACACCCCGGAGCGAGCCGCACGGAGCGAGCCGCACGGAGCGAGCCGCGCGGGACAGGCCGGGACGGATCAGGCCGGGACGGATCAGGGAGTGAGGGCGTCCAGGGCGGTGGCGGCCACGGCCTCGACGGCGACCCGGTCGGCCCCGCCCTTGGCGGCGACCCGCATGCCGCCGATCACCGCGTTGACGAAACGGGCCAGCTCCTCCGGCGCCCGCCGGGCGGCGATCGCGCCCGCCAGCTGCCCGGCGGCGATCGCGGCCCGCAGCGCGGCGAGCCGCACCTCCTGGTCGCGGACCAGCATCGCGTCCGCCTCCGGGTCGCGGCCGGCCAGCTCCACCACGGTGTTCACGGTCAGACAGCCGATACTGCGACCCTCCGGGCGGTGCTCGAACTCCGTCTCGACGATCCGCGCGAGCAGGACCCGGATCCGCTCCAGCGGCGGCAGTTCCGGATCCTCCAGCAGCTCGATCTGCGGGACGGTCATCAGCTCGATGTAGCGGGCCAGGGACCGCTTGAACAGGTCGTGCTTGCTGCTGAACGTGTTGTAGATGCTGCTCCGCCCGAGACCGGTCGCCTCGCAGAGGTCCTGCGTGGAGGTGGCCTCGTAGCCGTTCGCCCAGAACGCGTGCATCGCCGCGTCGAGCGCCCGGCCCTCGTCGAAGGTGCGCGGTCTCGCCATGGCAGCACGTTAGCCTTTTTGGACCGGTCGGTGCAATACCGGTGCGGTCGCTCCGGGGCCGGACGCGGGGAGGCCCCCGACGGCGCGCCGCTCGCGCGCCGCCGGGGGCCTCCGGGTGTTTCCGAGTGCTTCCGTGCTTCCGGGATCGGAACTCCGGTGTCAGTACTCGGCCTTGATGTTCGCGCCGGAGAAGGCCTGCTGGCCGTAGAGGCTCAGGAAGACGTAGCCGGCCGGCGGGTTGGTGATGGTCAGGGTCTCGGTGTTGTTGCTCGCATTGGTGGACTTGGCGGTGTACGAGTTGGTGTACGCCCAGTTGGTGGCGTTGTAGTAGAGGTCCGCGTTGCCGGTACCGCCCGTGCTGGTGAGCTTCAGCTGCTTCACCCCGGCCGGGAGGTACAGGTAGAAGTGCGCGTAGTTGCCGGTGGCCGCCGAGAGGTTGCTGCGGCGGCAGTTCTTGTCCAGCTGCCGGGTGTCGGTGCCGGAGCACTCCGGCAGGCCCGCCACGGTGACGTTCTGCTTGGCGCTCGCGGTCGCGCCCTTGTCGTCGGTCACGGTGAGGGTGACGGTGTAGGTGCCGGCCTTGGTGTACCACTTGGTCGGGTTGGCGGTGGTCGCGGTGGTGCCGTCGCCGAAGTCCCAGGCGTAGGCGGCGATCTTGCCGTCCGAGTCGGTGGAGCGGTTGACGAAGGTGACGCCCAGCTCGCCGATCGAGGTGGTGAAGGCGGCGGTGGGCGGCTGGTTGCCGGGCGGGTTGGTGCTGCCGGAGCAGGCACCGGCCGCGCAGCGGGTCAGCCAGGCGTCGAAGTCGGCGTCGTAGCGGGTGCCGATGGTGGTCTTGAGGACGGTGCGGGCACCGTTCCAGTCACCGGCGCGGTACTTGGCGAGCACGGCGTCGAGGTCGGCGCGGTGCTGCTCCAGCATGTAGCGCACCGCGAGGTAGCCCCAGCGGTAGGTGCGCTCCGTGTTGGTGTTCTCGTAGGTGGTGTCGAACAGCGTGGAGAGCTTGTAGGTGTGCAGGCCCGCCGCGGAGATCGCCGCGTCGTAGTTGACCTTGCGATAGGAGTAGGAGACGTACTCCGCGAAGCCCTCGATCCACCAGATGGTCGGGGTCGTCACGCCGGCGTCGAAGTCGCCGTACATGTCGAACCGGCCGTCGAGGTAGTGGGTGTACTCGTGATTGAGGTTCCACACCTGGAAGTCCGGGCGCGCCCACTCGGCCTCGTAGGCGAGGAAGCGCGGCTGGTTGCCGACCTCGTTGGGCTTGCCCTCCAGGTACATGCCGCCGTTGTCGGTGTTGATGCCGTAGATGGAGGCGGCGAACACCCCGTAGTCGAAGGAGCTGTGGAAGACCACGACCTCGATGGTGGTGTTCCGGTCGTCCGCGACCGGGCCGTTGTCCTTGGCCACGCCGTGGAAGTACGCGTCCTGGCCGGTCAGGCTGGTGCAGGCGGTCGCCAGCTGGGTGGAGTCCAGCGCCTGGGCGAGGATCCGGATGCTCGGGCTGCAGGTGTAGTTGACCGTCAGGACAGCCGACTTGAGCCGGGCGGCGGCGTCACAGGTCCCGTAGTACGAGCAGTTGCCCTTGTCGTAGGCGTCGGACATCTCGGCGACGGCGGCCCACTGGTAGGCGGTGTTGCCGCTGGGCGAGGAGCGGTCGACCAGCCCCTTCAGCAGCGGGCGCACCTTGGACTGGAGCGCCGGGTACTGCACGAAGCGGCCCAGCTCGCGGGTGGCGTTGTAGACCAGGAAGGTGTAGTCGCCGCCGAGCAGGCCGCTGTTGGCGGACGCGAAGGAGTAGAGCGCGTCGAGCACGCTCGGGTCGGCCGCCACCGCGTCGACGAAACCGGTGGTCTGGTGGCCGCGCCACAGCACGGTGAACACGCTGTTCAGCGCGTTGCCCATGTTGGTCGGGTTGTGGGTGGCGGCGTCGTAGGCGCCCAGCAGCCGCTTCACCACGGGGAGGTAGCGGACGTTCTCCTGCGCGCTGTCGATCAGGGTGATCGCCTCGCCGAGGGTGCCGGCGTTGGCGGAGGTGACGTCGCGGGAGTGCGCGCTGTTGAAGAAACTGTCCAGCGCGCCGCGGATCGAGCTCTGCAGGGCGGTGCCGTAGGTGCCGACGTCAGTGGCGTGGTACCACTGCACGAAGTAGCCGGCCCGCAGGAAGAGCACCAACTGGCCGGTGGAGGTGGAGTTGTCGCCCGGGTAGGCGGCGGCGTTGTCGCGCAGGGCGTCGGCCACCGAGACCATCTGGGCCTCGCGGAAGGCGCCGCGCGCGTCGGTGCCGACCAGGTTGAACAGGCTGTTGATGCAGCCGAGGTCGGCGGCCTTGACCGCCTGGACCAGGGCGCTGCCGGTGCGACCGGTGAAGTCCGGGATGTTGCAAGCCTGTTCGGCGAGGGCCTTGGGGGCGGCCGCGCCGAAGGTCTTGACGATCTCGGCCTGCCGGTGGGCCGCCGACGGGATGTCGGAGCGGTCCGGGGAGGCGGTCGAGAACGGGGCGCGGTCGCGGGCCGGGACCGACTCGTTCCTGCCGCCCGAGTCGGGGGTGTCACCGACGGCGGGCCTCGGGGCGAGCCCGGCCGGGCCGGTCGAGGTGGCGGCGGGAGAGCCGCCGCCGAAGTCCGGACGGGTCTTGTCGGTGGTCGCCTGGGCGCGCGGGGCGAACAGGCCGACCGTCACGAACAGCGCCAGGATCAGCGCCAGGACCTTTGCGACGTGCGGTATTTGCGTTAAAGAACGTGCGCTTCTCACGTGGGGGCCTCCGGGCCTTCGTCGGTCGCGTGGGGGCGCGGCCGGTGCGGTAATGAGGGCCGTTGTGGCGCACCGTTGGGGCGGTGGCGCCGAACACCGTTGGGGAGTGTGACATGTACAATGGCATACATCACAAAGCCGGGGAACCCTCGGAACGGACAATCTCCGGCAACTGCCCCGCCTGCACAGGAAATTCACCGTTCGACCACGGAACGGCGAAGGCCGCCGGTCGGTGGACCGGCGGCCTTCGCGGGGAGTCACGGCCTCAACGGCCATTCACCGATGGTCAGTTGCGGGCCAGGAGCACGGCGCCCGCAGTGACGAGGGCGAGCACCACGGCGGCCGCCCCGTAGCTCAGCCGGTGCGCGCGCACCACCGGCAGGTAGCGGTCCGCGGCGTAGCGGCCGGGGCCGGTCAGGGCGAGCGCCGCCGCGGCGGCGATCAGCAGGAGTTCGTACTCGCTGCCGCCCTTGGCGGCGAAGAAGGTGCTGCTCCAGGTGACGGCCAGGGCGTTCAGCATGGTGCCGAGGATCGCGGCGGCGGCCAGCGGGGTCAGCAGGCCGACGGCGAGCGCCAGTCCGCCGCCGGCCTCGGTGAGGCCGGCCACGACGGCCATGACCTTCGGCGCGGGGTAGCCCTTCGCCTCGAAGAACTGTCCGGTGCCGTCGATGCCGCCGCCGCCGAACCAGCCGAACAGCTTCTGGCTGCCGTGCGCGGCCATGGTCAGGCCGAGGGCCACCCGCAGCAGCAGGAGGCCGACGTCGTAGGCGTGCGGGGAGGTGGTCACCGATCCGGGGGCCGACCCGGATGCGGAAAGGGGGGTGGTGGCGGCGGTCGTGCTCGGGCTGCTGCTCGGCATGCGCGTCTCCATCAGAAAGGGGGGTTCGTCGATACCGGCCGAATCTGTTTGTTCAAATTCGAACCAGCTGGGGTGTGTCGACCGTACCTGGAAGTTTGAATTTGAACAACCGGCCGAACCGAGGATATTGGCGTGGCCGGGTCACAAGTGGTGTAGACCGGCGTACGGAAGTGCGCGACGGGGCACGCTCAGGACATGGCACATCGCAACGAACACCGGCGGCCGGCCGACCGGGGCACCCCGCACGCCGAGGCCCTCGCCGCCTTCACCGAACGGATCCGGCTGGTCACCCCCGACCAGTGGGACGCGCCCACCCCGTGCACCGACTGGAGCGTCCGCGACCTGGTCAACCACCTCACCGGCGAGCAGCTCTGGGTGCCCGAACTGCTGATGGGCGCGACGATCTCCGAGGTCGGCGGCCGCTTCGACGGCGACGTCCTCGGCGACGACCCGGTCGCCGCCTGGACGGCCGCCGCCGACGCCGCCCGCGAGGCCTTCGCCGTCCCCGGCGCCACCGAGCTCACCGTCCACCTCTCCTTCGGCGACGTCCCGGGCCAGTACTACCTGGACCAGCTCACCACCGACGCCGTGGTCCACAGCTGGGACCTCGCCGAGGGCATCGGGAGGCGCACCCGGCTCCCGGCGGAGCTCGTGGACTTCGCGCTCGCCGAGTTCTCCGGCTACGGGGACCTCTCCGGCAGCGGACTGTTCGATCCGCCGCTCCCGGTGGCCGGGGACGCCGGGCCGCAGACCCGGCTGCTGGCCCTCGCCGGGCGGCGGGACCACCCCTGAGCGGGCAGCGCCGCGGGGGCCTCGGGCCGGTGGTGGCACGGGCCCGTCCTCGGACGGGTCCGGCGGAGGCCCCGGTTCGCCGGGCGGCGCCGGATACTGGAGGTGTCGGGGGGCGCACCGGACGTCGACGGAGAAGAGGCGGGCGCGCCATGAGCCGCAGGCCGGACATCCTGGGTGAGTTCACCGCGGAGCACCGCGCGGTGGAGGAACTGCTCGTCCGGATCGAGGCCGGCCGGGCCGAGGAACGGGCACCCGGAGTGCTGCTGGACCAGCTCACCGACCTGCTGCTCAGCCACTGCGCGGCCGAGGAGGAACACCTCTTCCCGGTCGTCCAGCACGATGTGCCGGACGGTGGCGCGGTGGTGTTCCGGTGCATCCACGACCACCTCGCGATCGGCCAGTACCTCGCCGACCTGCAGGCCCTCCCCTCCGGCGACCCCGCGCTGGGCATCCTGCTGAACGGACTCACCGAGCTGCTGCGGCGGCACCTGGCGACCGAGGAGAAGCAGCTCTTCACCGCCGCCCGCAAGGCCCTGCCGGCCGCCGAGCGGGCCGCGCTCGGCGAACGGCTGCGGGCCGATCGGGCGGAGATCGCCGGGGACTAGGGAGGTGTTCGACCGGCGCGGTCAGGGCTTGGCGCTGATCACCGCGAAGCGGCCGCCCTCCGGATCCTGCAGCCTGGCCACCCGCCCGTACGGCGAGTCGAAGGCCTGACCGAGCACGCTGCCGCCGAGCCGCTCCGCCCGGAGCAGCGCCTCGTCGGTGTCCGGCACCGAGAAGGAGACCTCCCAGTGCGGGGACAGCCCCGTCGGCCCGCCCGCCTGCTCCCGGGCCAGCGCGGCGACGCTGTGCCCCTCCGCCCGCAGCACCACCCGGTCGTGCTCCCAGCGGACCTCGAAGCGCTCCGGGTCGCGGCCGTCCCAGCGGAACACCTCGCCGTAGAAGAGCGCCGCCGCGAACGGGTCCGGGGTGCGCAGCTCGATCCAGACCGGGGCGCCCAGCAGGTCCAGCCGCCGGGCCCGGCCCGGCGGGCCCTCCCAGATGCCGAACACCGCACCCGCCGGGTCGGCCGCGAACGCCAGCCGGCCGGCGTCGAAGGACAGCGGACCGACCGCGAGGGTCGCCCCGCGCTCGCGCACCGCGTCGGCGGCCGCATCGGCGCTCTCGGTGCCGAAGTAACTGGTCCAGGCGACGGGCATGTCCCAGCCGCCGCCCGCCACGCCGACCCCGGCCACCGCCTCGCCGCCGACCACCGCGTGCACGTACGGGCCGAAGCGGTCCGGGCCCGGCTCGAACTCCCAGCCCAGCAGCGGCCCGTAGAAGGCACGGGCGGTGTCGAGGTCGCGGGCCATCAGGCTCACCCAGCAGGGGACGGCCGCCACGCAGCGCACCTCGGCCGTCGAACCGTCGCTCGTCGAACCGTCGCTGCCCATCGCGCACCACCTCCGAGATCCCGGCCGCCGGGCCCCTCCCGACTCCCACGGCCGTCCGGCCGTCCGGGCGGGTTCAGCCTAGGACGTGTCCGACAAATCGTGCTGCACCACGCGCGCGGGGGTGGGTGTGGGGCCGGTGCGGTGGTGGTGAGGAGGATGGGAGGACCGAGCGCTCCGGCCGGGGCTCACCCGGCCGGAGCGCTCGGCGACCTGGGCGTTCCCGACCCGGTCGACGCGCGGGTGCGGAGGGCGGCCGGCGGTGCTACCCGGGCGGGGCGGTGTCCTGTCGCCCGAACGGGTGAGCCGTGGAGGCGGGGTGCAGCCGGCCGTCGGCCAGGGTGGCCACCCGGTCGGCCAGGGCGTCGACGGCCGCCGGATCGTGGGAGACGAACAGGAGCGCCAGACCCGCCCGGTCCCGACGGTCGGCGAGGTGGGCCAGAATCGAGGCCCGGGTGTCCGCATCCAGTCCTGCGGTGATCTCGTCGCACACCAGCACCGCCGGGCCGACGATCAACGCCCGCGCCAGTGAGGCCCGTTGAAGCTCGCCACCGGACAGGCCGGCGGGCGGGCGGGCGGCCTTCGCCGGATCGAGGCCGAGTGCGGCGAGCAGGGCGGCGGACTCCGCCCCGGCTTCCGACGGGGTGCGGCCGCGCAGCCGCACGGACGCCCGGGCGACCTGGTCGATCACCGGGCGGTGGTCCGCGAACGCCGACCGGGCGTCCTGAAAGACGTACTGCACGGCCGCCAGCCGCCGCCGTCCGCGCTGCCGGACGCTGCGCGGCAGCGGCTCGCCGTCCAGCAGGACCGTGCCCTCGTGGCGCGGGTGCAGCCCCGCCAGGCAGCGGCCGAGGGTGGTCTTGCCGCTGCCCGTGCGGCCGGTGAGGGCCAGGCACTCCCCCGCCCGCAGGCTCAGCCCGACCTCGTGCAGCACCACCGCGCCGCCGGGGTGGCGGGCGGTGAGGCCCGTGACGTCGAGCCGGACCGGCGCGGCCGCACCCGAAGTCGGGGCCGGGACCGGTGCCGGGACCGGTGCGGACCGGGCCGGGGGCACCACCGGGCGGGCGGGTACGCGCAGGACCTCGTCGGGCGGGCCCACCCGCACCGCGCGGCCGTCGGCGAGCAGCACCACCTCGTCGGCCGACTCCCGGACCAGGTCCAGGTCGTGGCTGAGCAGCAGCAGCCCGGTGCCGCGCGCGGCGAGTCGGCGGAACAGGGCGGCCAACCGGCGCGCGGCGGCCGGGTCCTGGCCGGTGGTGGGTTCGTCGGCGACGATCACCCGTGCTCCGGTGAGCAACGCCTGGGCGAGCACCAGCCGTTGCTGCTGGCCGCCGGAGAGCTGGTGCGGGTAGCGGCGCAGCAGGCCCTCCACCTCGGACAGTTCGGTGTCGTGGAGCGCGCGCCGGACCGCCTCCGGGCCGCCGCCGTGCACCCTGGCGAGGTCGCGGAGCAGGACGCCCGCCCGACGGGCCGGGTTGAGCACCGTTCCGGGGTGCTGGGGCACATGGCCGACCGGGGCACCGCCCGCCCCGGCGAGGGAGACGGTGCCGGACACCCGGGCGCCCTCGGGGTACGCGCCCAGCAGGGCGAGCGCGGTCGTCGTCTTACCGCTGCCGGACGGACCCACCAGGGCCGTCACCCGGCCGGCGCGCACCCGCAGCGACACCCCGTCCACCAGGACCCGGGGGCCGATCCGCACCCGCAGGCCGTCCACGGCGGCCAGCTCCGGCCCACTCACGCGGCGGCCCCCGGTCCGCACCGGCCCGCTCCCGAACCGCGCCCGCGCGGCCGGGCCAGTGCCGTGTCGAACAGCAGATTGGTGCCGGTCGACAGCCCGGCCACCAGCAGTGCCGGGACGACCACCGCCCAGGGCTGCAGGAACAGCCCCGCCCGGTTGCGGTCCACCATCACCGCCCAGTCGGCGGTGTCCGGCCGCACCCCGACGCCGAGGAAGGCCGCCGTCGCCACCAGGTACAGGGCGCCCACCAGACGGGTGCCCGCGTCGGCGGCCAGGGTGCGGCGGATCGTCCGGGCGACCTGCCCGAAGGCGATCCGCCACCAGGACTCGCCGTGCAGCCGCAGCGCCTCGACCACCGGGCGGGACGCCGCCGCCACCGCCGCCGCGTGCGCGACCCGGGCGATGTCCGGTACCGCCGTCAACCCGACCAGCACGGCCAGTCCGACCGGTCCCGGCTCCGCGGCGGTGGCCACCAGCAGGACCAGGAGCAGCGCCGGTACGGCGATCAGCACGTCCAGGGGCCGCAGCAGCAGCTCCTCGACCCAGGTCCGCCCGGTCAGTGAGGCGGCCAGCGCGAGCGGCAGCGCCAGCGCGTAGCCGAGGACGGTCGCGGCGACCGCCACCAGCACCACCGGGCGCCCTCCGAGCAGGACCTGGCGCAGGACGTCGCGGCCGGCGAAGTCGGTGCCGAGCCAGTGTCCGGCGCCCGCCGTGAACGAGACCCCGCGCGGCCCCGGCCCGCCCGCCAGCAGCGGCCCGCCGAGGGCGAGCAGCAGCGGCACGGCGACCAGGCCGAGCCCGAGCGCGTAGCGCCTCACGGTGCCACCGAGGCCCTCGCCCGGCGGCGCCCGGCGGCGGACCAGCCGACCCGGCGGACCAGCCACCGGCAGCGCCGGGCGAGGGCCCGGCAGACGCCGCAGTCGCAGCGACGGGCGGTGAGGTGGTCGGCAGGTCCGCGGTCGGGCCGGCGGCCGACGGGACGGTGGAGCCGGGTGGCACGGGGCAGGGCGGTCATACGGCGACTTCCGTTCGGGGGGCGAGGCGGCGGGCGGCGAGGTCGGCGGCGAGGTTCAGCAGGACGGTCACGGTGCCGAACAGCACCGCCAGGCCCTGGACCACCGGCACGTCACGGGCCGCGACGGCGTCCAGCAGCACGGTGCCGAGCCCGGGGACCACGAACAGCGCCTCCGCCACGATCACCCCGCAGAGCAGCCACTCGGTGGTGCGGGCGAGGTGCTGCACCACCGGGGCGAGGGCGTTGGGCAGCGCGTGGCCGAGCCGGACCCGGTGCGGCGGGACTCCGCAGCGCAGCGCGTGGACGGCGTACGGGGCCGCCATGGCGTCGAGCAGCCCGGCCCGGACCAGCCGCGCGGTCGAGCAGACCGGGCGGGCCAGCAGCACCACGACCGGCAGCACCAGCACGGCGGGCTGCCGGCCGATCCCGCCGACGGCGGTCGGCGGGAGCCAGCCCAGCCACAGCGCGAAGACCCCCGTCAGCAGCACGCCCAGGGCGAACTCCGGTACCGCGTAGACCGCGAGGGTCACTGTGCTGACAGCGCGGTCCAGCGGTCCGCCCTCCCGCCGGGCGGCGAGCAGCCCGAGGCCGACCGCCGCCGGGACGAGCAGAGTCAGGGTGAGCGCGGCCAGCAGCAGGGTCGGGCCGAGGGCCTCGGCCAGGTGGTCGGCGACCGGGCGCCCGCCGACCAGGGAGCGGCCCAGGTCGCCGTGCGCCAGCTCCCCCGCCCAGTCGGCGAAGCGCTCCACCGCCGGGCGGTCCAGCCGCAGCGCGGCCCGCAGCGCGGCGATCCGCGCCGGGTCGGGGTCGTCCCCCGCGGCGACCACGGCGGCGTCGCCGGGGAGCGCCTCAGTGAGCACGAAGACCAGGACCGGGACGGCCGCGATCTGCCCGGCGCCGAGCAGCAGCCGGCGCCGCACCCAGCCGCGCGACGTGGCCGTCACGCCAGCCGGACCTTGTCGAACCTGGCCCAGTCGAGGGTGTTGGCCGGGGCGTCCGCCGCCACGCCGTGCAGCCGCGGGGCGTGGCCGACGATCCAGTCGGCGAAGCCCCACACCAGTAGTCCGCCCTCGTCGAACAGCCGGCGCTGCATCCGCTCGTAGAGGGCGGTGCGGGCCGCCGGATCGGCCGTGGACTGGGCCTGGGTGTAGAGGTCGTCGAAGTCGGGGCGGCGCCAGTGGGTGGCGTTGGTGGTGGAGCCGGAGAGCAGCCGCTGCGAGATGTGCGACTCGATCGGCATCGCGCCGGAACGGAAGGAGGCGAGCACCCCGCCGTCCAGGATGTCCTTCCAGTAGGTGTCCTTGTTGCCGACCCGCACGTCGATCGTGACTCCGGCCCGCGCCGCCTGGTCCTTGAGGATGCCCGCCGCCTCGACCAGCCCGGCCGCGACCGGCGAGGTGTCGAGGGTGACCCGCAGCCCCTCGGCGCCGGCCTCGCGCAGCAGCGCGCGGGCCCGGTCGAGGTCCCGGGTTCGCTGCGGCAGACCCGCCGGGTAGTACTGACTGCCCTTGCCGAACAGGTCGTTGCCGATCTCGCCGGCACCGGAGAGCGCGCCGTCGACCAGCTCCTGCCGGTCGACCAGGTGGAAGAACGCCTGTCGGACCCGGGGGTCGTCGAACGGCGGCCGGTCGGTCTTCATGACGAAGCCCTGCATGGCGCTGTTGCGCAGCCGGACGATGCCGATCCGCCCTCCGGACGCATGGGCGCGGGCGGTGGCCGGCGCCAACTCGTGGGCGTACTCGGCCTGCCCGGCCAGCAGGGCGTTGGCGCGGGCGGACTCCTCGGCGGCCGCGAGGATCTCCAGCTCGTCGATGTGCGGAGCGCCGTCCCAGTACCCGTCGAAGCGGCGCAGCAGCAGGGAGCGGCCGGGCTCGAAGGAGACGAAGGAGAAGGGCCCGGAGCCGACCGGCGCCCGGAAGTCCTCGGTGCCCTCCGGAACGATGTAGGCGCCGAACGCGGCCAGGACGTTGGGGAATTCGGCGCACGGGCGGTTCAGCCGGAACTCCACGGTGCGCGGGTCGGTGGCCCGGCTCCCGGCGAGGTCGATCGGTTCGAGCGAGGCCCGGGCCCGGAACGCCCGCCCGGGGTCGGCTATTCGGCGGTAGCTGTACAGGACGTCGGCGGCGGTGACCGGTCGGCCGTCGTGGAAGGCCGCCTCGCGCAGCCGGACGGTCCAGACGTCGAGGCCCGGGCCCGGCTCCCAGCCGCTGGCGAGCCGGGGGACGGCGGCGAGGTCGGGGCCCCAGTCGGCGAGCTTGTCGTGGAGCGCCTTGGCGCGGGCGGCGTCGGCGAAGAGGTTGACCCGGTGCGGGTCGAGGGTCTCGTCGGCGCCGCCGCCGGCGAACAGGGCGCGCAGCCGGCCGCCGCGCCGGGGGGTGGCGGCGTCCGGTTCGCGGTCGGCGGCGGCCGTGCCGCCCGGGGCGGAACAGGCGGCGAGGGCGAGCGCCGCGCCGGAGGCGGAGGCGGCGGTGAGCAGGGTGCGGCGGGCGAGTGGGCGGGGCATCGGGGTCAACTTCCCTTTCGGGCAGGGGGTTCGAGCCGGGCGACCAGGTGCAGCCGGTCGCCGTCGGCGCTGTCGGGGGTGCCGGGGGTGCAGGAGGTGTCGCCGGTCCCGGCGGCCCCGACGTCGTCCGTCCACGGGGGGTCGGTGCGCGGGCCGGGCCGGTCGTGCAGGGCGAGGACGGTGAAGCCGTGGTGGGCGAGCAGATGGCGCAGCTCCTGCGGGAAGAGCAGCCGCCAGGCGGAGTGCTGCTCGACCGGCGGCGCGCCGTCGTCCCCGGCCCAGCTGCGGGTGCGGCGCAGGAGTTGGGCGGCGTGGTCGATCCAGAGCACGGTGCGCGAGGTGAGCGTGATGCCCTCGTGGGTGATGCTGTCCAGCCTCGGCGCGTCGAGGAGTTCGGTGCGCCCGAGGAAGAAGGCACCGTTGCGCATCTCGGCGACCAGCAGTCCGCCGGGGCGCAGATGGCGGCGGATCCGGCCGAAGAGGGCGTCGAGGTCCTCGTTGGTGTGGCAGTGGAGCAGTGCGCTGTCCAGGCAGAGCACCGCGTCGAACCGCCCGGGCAGCGTGAAGTCCCGCATGTCGCCGATGTGGTAGGCCGGTCCGGGGTGGCGGGCGCGGGCGTGGGCGATCATCTCCGGCGAGCTGTCCAGGCCGGTGACGGTGCGCCCGGCGACGCGGTGCAGCCATCCCGCGTCCCGCCCGGTGCCGCAGCCGAGGTCGAGCACCTCGGGCCCGGCGCCGTGGGCGCGGAGCATCGCCTCGGCCCATCGGGCGGCGGTGGACTCCGGGTCGGGGAACCGCAGTTCGTAGAGTTCCGGACGGTCGGTGAGCAGGTTCCGGTGGGTCCCGGCGGGGGGCGGCGGGGTCGGGCGGCGGTTCATCGGGCCTCGCTGGGGAGAGGGCGGGCGGGGGCGGGGAGCCGCCCGGTGCGGTGCAGCCGGGCGAGCGCGGTGGCGGAGGCGAGGCCGAGGCCGGCGCAGAGCAGCCAGGGTGCGGTGGCGGCGCTGTCCATGGCCCGGCCGACCAGGGTGTTGCCGAGCGCCGCGGCGAAGCCGGAGACCACGTAGTACAGGCCGTAGTAGGTGCCGGTCAGGCCGTCGCGCCCGAAGGCCGGGATCAGGGCGAGGACGAAGGGCTGCGCGATCATCAGCCCGAGCTGGAGCAGCAGGACACCGCCGAGGACGCCGGGCAGGCCCGGTGCGGCGAGCGGCAGCAGGAAGCCGGTGGCAGCGACGGCGAGGCCGAGCGGGATCCAGCGGGAGGGCTGGCCGTGCAGCTGCAGGCGGGTGGTGATGCGCAGTTGCAGGGTCAGGTTGGCGAGGGTCGCGGTCAGGAAGACCAGGCTGACGGCGCCCTCCCAGCCGGTGGCGCGGCGCGCCGCGTCGGGCAGCAGCAGGTAGAGCTGGCTCTCCATGCCGAACAGGCCGACCATGCCCAGGGAGAAGGCCAGGAACCGCCGGTCCGAGGCCACTTCGCGCCAGTCGGCGAGCACCCCGCGCGGGGCGGGCTCGGCGGCGCGCTCGGGCAGGGCGAAGGCCTGGGCGACGGTGAGGACGGCGAAGACGCCGGCCGCGGTGAGCGCGGCGGTCCGGAAGTCCACCAGCAGCAGGACGGTGCCGATCAGCGGGCCGGCCAGCGCGCCGGTGGTGGCGAACACCGAGAACAGCGCGAACGCCTCGGCCCTGCGGTCCGCCGCCTCGCGTGCGACGTAGGTGCGCACGGCCGGGTTGAACAGCGCACCTGCCAGCCCGCTGAGGGCGGAGGCGGCGAGCAGCACGCCGAGGGTGTCGCCGAGCGCGAACAGGCCGAAGCCGACGCTGCGCAGCGCGCACCCGGCGATGATGACGCGACGCGCACCGAGCCGGTCGGCGGCCGAGCCGCCGAGGATGAACAGGCCCTGCTGGCTGAGGTTGCGCAGCCCGAGCACGGTGCCGACGGCGAGCGCGGACAGGCCGAGGTCGTGCCCGAGGTGCCCGGCCAGGTACGGGATCAGCAGGTAGAAACCGGTGTTGACGCCGAGCTGGTTGACCAGCAGCAGCCGTACGGGCAGGGGGAAGGTCCGTACGGCGCGCAGTATTCTCACCGGCCGGCCGCCGGACGGGCCTCGGCGAACGACCCGGCGCGGCCTTCGGGCGCGGGAGCCCCGGACCCGGGGGCCGGGACGTCGGGAACGGGAGCGGGAGCGTCGGGCGCGGGCAGCACGCCGAGGCCGGCCCGGTCCGGGGTGCGGACGGTTCCGTCGGCGCCGCCGATGCCCTGCCAGGGGTCGTGGGCGAGCAGCAGGTGGCCGTCGAGGTCGAGCCAGCGGGCCCGGTCGGCGAGGTGGACGGCGGGCGCGATGCCCAGCGAACTCGCCACCAGGCAGCCGAGCATCAGCTCGGTGCCGCTGCCGCGCAGGGCCTCGGCGATGCGCAGCACCTGGTGGACGCCGCCGCACTTGGCGAGCTTGAGGTTGACGCCCTGGACCCGACCGGCGAGCCGGCACGCGTCCTCGTGGTCGACGGCGTCCTCGTCGGCGATCACCGGGATCGGCGAGCGCTCGGCGACGGCGGCGAGCGCGTCGGGGTCGCCCGGGGCGATCGGCTGCTCGACGGCCTCGACCCCGGTGGCGGCGAAGGCGGGCAGCAGCCGGAGGGCCTCGGCCGGGGTCCAGGCGCCGTTGGGGTCGAGCAGCAGCCGGGCCCCGGGCGCGGCCTCATGGACGGCCCGGACCCGGACCAGGTCGAGGCCGGGGTCGGCGCTGCCGGCCTTGATCTTGATCACGGTGAAGCCCGCGTCGGCGAGCCGGGCCGCCTGGACGGCGGCGCGGGCGGGCGGCTCGATGCCGATGGTGCGGGCGGTGACGGCGGCGACCGGGTCGGCCCGGCCGAGGAGGCGGTGGACGGGTTCGCCGGCCCGCTTGCCGACCAGGTCCAGCAGGGCGGCCTCGACGGCGGCCAGCACGCCCGGCGGCAGCGCGGCGAACGGGGCCGCACCGGAGGACAGGTCGGCGAGGGCCTGCTCGGGGTCCTGATGGCGCTCCAGCACGGGCCGCAGCAAGGCGAGTTCATGGTGGATCCGGTGGGTGGGCAGGCCCAGGTGGAGGCTACTGACCACCTCGCCGTGGCCGGTCAGCCCGCCGTGGCCGAGGGCGAGCCGGACCGCGTCCCGCTCGGTGGTCACCGAGCGGGAGATGCGCAGCGGTGTGGCCAGGCGGAGCCGTCCGGTACGGATGTCGAGCCTCATCGGTCCTCCTCGGTGCGGGCGGGTCCGGCGGCGGCCGGGACTGTGACGACGGCGGAAGCGGGGGCGGGGGCGGTGACGACGGCGGAGGCGGTGACGGGTGCCGTCCGGCCGGTGCTGCAGCGGGCCCAGCCACTGACCTCGACGGCCGCCGGGTGCGGGATCTCGATCGGGCGCGGCGCGGCCCGCTCGGCGTCCAGACCGTGCCGCCGGCAGAACGCGTCGTCGTACACCGTGCCGAGGTAGCGGTGCGGGCCGTCGGGGAAGACGGTGGCCACGGCGGCGCCCGGATGGACCCGGGCGGCCCAGGCCGAGACCAGGGCGACCGCGCCGGTGGACCAGCCGCCGCTGACGAACGCACCCCGGGCCAGCCGCCGGCATGCGTCCACCGCTTCCGCCGGGCCGACCCAGTGCACCTCGTCGAAGGCCTGGTGGGCGACGTTGCGCGGGTGGATCGAGCTGCCCAGGCCGCGCATCAGCCGGGGCCGGGCGGGCTGGCCGAAGATGGTGGAGCCGACCGAGTCGACGCCGATGATCCGCAGCCGGGGCCAGCGGCGGCGCAGGGCCTCGGCGAGCCCCGCACTGTGCCCGCCGGTGCCGACACTGCACACCAGCACGTCGAGGTGGTCGAGCTCGGCGGTGATCTCCTGGGCCATCGCCCGGTAGCCGGCCGCGTTGTCGGGGTTGTTGTACTGGTCGGGCCAGTAGGCGTCGGGCAGCAGGTCGAGCACGGCGCGCAGCCGGGCGAGCCGGGCCGCCTGCCAGCCGCCGTGCCGGGCCGGCCGCTCGACCAGCTCCAGCCGGGCACCGTAGGCGTGCAGCAACTGCCGCATGGACGGTTCGAGTTCGCTGTCGCCGACCAGCACGACCGGGTGCCCGAGGGCCTGCCCGGCGAAGGCCAGGCCGACCCCCATGGTGCCCGAGGTGGACTCCACCACCGTGGCGCCGGGGCGGAGTTCGCCGCGCGCGTGGGCACCGCGCAGCATGGCGACGGCCGAGCGGGCCTTCATGCCACCCGCGCCCAGCCCCTCCAGCTTGGCCCAGAAGCCCGGGTGCGGGTGCGGCAGCGGGGTGGTGATGCGGGTCAGCGGGGTGCCGCCGAGCAGCGGGAGCAGGTCCGGATTGCCCAGCGCGGCCCCCGGGTCGAGCAGGGCGGTCACCGGGCCGCACCCCCTCGGCCCGTCGGGCCGCCGTAGAGGTGGACCACGGTGGGGCCGCCGTCGAGCCAGAAGAAGGGGTAGGGCTCGGCGCTGACGGCAGTGACGCCGTCCCCCAGCAGTCGGGGCAGCACCGCGCTGCCGGTCTGGGCGAACAGCACCAAGGGCTTGCCGGTGGCGCGGGCGTGCGTGAGCAGTGGATCGAGCGAGCCATTGCCCAGGGTCATGCCGGAGGCGAGCACGGCGTCGCAGTCGTCGAGGTGGGCGAGGGCGTCGGTGCGCACCGGTTCGTCCCACTCGGTGGTACCGCCCTTGAGGTCACAGGGAACGTACTCCGTTCCGCGCGAACGGAGCTGCTCCAGGAGCGAGTTGACGACTCCGACAACCAGCACCCGGCGGACGCCGGCGAGCGGCAGCAGTCCCACCACGGCGGCGGCGCGGGCGCGGGACTTCGCCAGCGAGGAGCCCGCGGGCAGGGAGACCGGGCGGGCGCCCTCGGCCGGCCCGTGCGGGCGGCAGTGGCCGAGATAGGCGTCCAGCGCGGCGACCCGGACGGCGACGCGGGGGTGGTCGAGCAGTTCGTCGACGGTGGCGCCGACGCAGTCGGTGAGGGTGTCGGCGGAGAGGTCGCCCGGCTCGACGGCACAGGAGCCGACGGCGGCGCCGAGCCGCAGACTGAGCGCCTCGTTGCGGTAGCCGCGGGCGCGGCCGGCGTGCCGGACGGCTTGGGCGGTGGTGAAGGCGAGCGCGATCCGCAGGGAGGCCGGGTCGGGCCCGTACGCCCCCGTACGGGCCCGCCCGGTGATCAGGTCGAGCGCGGGGGTGTCCGCGCCCGGGGGGACACCGGCACCCGGAGGGGCGACGGCGGTGCCGGTGGTGGCGACGGCGACGCTCATGCGAGCACCCCTGCGGGTGCGGCCGCGACGGGTGCGATCCCTGCGGGTGCGACCGCGTCGGCGTCGCCGGAGGCGTGCTCGACGGCCGCCTCGGCACCCGTCGCCGTGAGGCGCGGCGTGAGCCCGGCCAGCAGCCGCTCGGCCGCGCCGCGGGCCCCGGCCCCCACGCTGTCGGCGGTCATGACGTGCCCGAGGTACTCGTTGTTACTGGTCGCCGGCCGGACCTCGCGGCCCGCCCCGGCGAGCGCGAGCTCGACCACCGCCGGGTCGCGCCGCACCGCGTCCTCGCCGTCGAAGCCGTCCAGCAGTCCGGCCTGCCCGCCCTCGGGGACGAGGAAGGCGATCGCCGCACTGGTGACCCCGGTCGGGTGGACGGCCAGGTCGGGCCGGCGGCCGAGGGCCACGTCGACGGCGGCGGCCGCGAGGTCGACGCCGGTGACCCGCCGGACCAGCTCGGTGATCCGGTTCCCGGCCGGACGCGGGTTGACCTCGACCACGCGGGGCCCGCTCGGGGTCAGCTTGATCTCGGTGTGCGCGACGACCTGGTCAAGTCCGAGCGCGGCCAGCGCGGCGAGGGCCGTGTCGGCGGCGGCCCCGGCCTCGGCCGGCTCCAGGGCGGCCGGGAACATGTGCCCGGTCTCGACGAACGCGGGCGCCCCGGCGACGCTCTTGTCGGTGATCCCGACGACGTGCGCGGCGCCGCCCGCCGAGACCGTCTCGACGCTGACCTCGGGCCCGGTGAGCAGTTCCTCCAGCAGTACCACCGGCTCCCGGCGCTGGCCGCGCGCGTTGACCGGGAACCCCTCCAGGGCCCGGAGCGCGACCAGGAGCTCGGTCTCGTCGACGACCTCACGGACGAACATCCCGGCGCACAGGTCGACCGGCTTGACCACCAGCGGGTAGCCGATCGCCCGCGCGGCGGCCCGGGCCTGCTCGCGGTCGGTACAGAGCGCGTACGCGGGCCCGGGGACGCCGGCCTCGGCGAGCTTCCGCCGGGTGAGGTCCTTGCGGCAGGCGGCCTCGACCGCCTCGGGGGCGGCCCCGGGCAGGACGAGTCGGTGGGCCACCCGTGCGACCTGGGGGAGGTAGTAGTCGCAGGAGGAGAGCACCCCGTCGAAGCCCAGCAGGCCGTGCAGCCGCTCGGCGTACGGGAGCAGCACTGCCGCGTCGTTGGTGTCGACGGTGAGGATGTTCTCCGCCGCGAGCAGCGGGTGCGGGCCGTCGACGGGGGCGGCGCGCAGGTAGTGGTGCAGGTCGCGGGTGAGGAAGGTGAAGCGGTGGCCGCCCTCCCCCAGGGCCCTCGGCAGCAGCCTGCTCATGGAGCCGACCCAGCTCTCGATCACCAGCAGATGCGCCACGGTTCTCCCCTTCGACGGACACGACGATCGGTGGACAGGCAGGACGGTAACGGGATTCGTTTTCATTTTCAACACGCCGGACCGCACTTCCGCCGACGCATCAGATGAAAGTGGTTTTCATGTACGCTGACCATCACCCTCCCGCCCCACCTTCGGTCGGAGTTTCTGATGCAGCGTCAACTTCCTTATGCAATCCGCCATGCCGTGCCGGAGGACGTTCCCGGGGCGCGCCGACTGATCCTCGACACCTTCTACCGCGAGTTCGGCTACGGCTACGTGCCCGAGTGGCACGCCGATGTGGTCGACCTCCAGGGGTACTACCTGGACCACCCCCGGCACGCCCTGCTGGTCGCCGTCCACGCCGGGGAGGTGGTCGCCACCACCGCGCTGCACTCCACCGGGCCGCTCCACCCGCCGCACCCGCGCGAGGTCGCCGAGCGCTACCCCTCGGGGACCACCGCCCAGCTGGTCCGGGTGTACGTCCGAGCGGAACACCGGCGGCAGGGCCTGGCCCGCGAACTCGTCGAGCGCGCCCGCGCGTTCGCCGCGGCGGAGGGCGGCTACCGGCGGCTTTACCTGCACACCAACACCGCGATCCCGGGCGCCGAGCCGTTCTGGCGCAGCCTCGCCGAGGAGGTCCACGACGCCCGTCCGACCGGCGAGCACGGCCCCGGTGTGGCCACCGTCCACTTCGAGATCCCGCTGCACCGGCCCGTCCGCACCGGGACGGGCACCGGCTCCCGGATCGCGGTGGGGTGACCCTTCGGCCCCGGTCCGTCCCGCGGTGGCGGCGCGGCCGGTCGTGACGGTGGCGGATGCCGCCGACACGGACCGTGATGTGACTCAGGTCACACGGAAGCGTGAAATTTCCGGGGAGCGATTCCCCGTTTAGCCCTTCGTAGGACTAAGCGGGGAGTTTCTCCCCGGAACTTGTATGCTTCGGGAGGAGCAGAGCCGTGAGCACCGCCGCCACCCGGCCGACCCCGACCACGGAACCGGCCCGCACGCCCCGACTGCGTGCGGACGCCAGCCGCAACCGTGAGCGGATCGTGCTGGCGGCCCGGGACGCGTTCGTCGAGCACGGCGCCGAGGCGCCGCTGGACGAAATTGCGAAGCGGGCGGGCGTCGGAAACGCTACGCTCTACCGGAACTTCCCCACCAGGGCGGCACTGATCCGCGAGGTGGCACTGCTCGTCAAGAACCGCATCGTGGCGATCGCCGAGCGGGCCGCCACCGAGGCCGCCGGCCCGTTCGACGCCCTGGAGCGGTTCGCCCACGAGACGGTCGACGAGAAGGTCGGCGCGCTCTGCCCGATGCTCACCAACCGGGTCGACCTGAACGATCCGGACCTGGCGGAGGCACGCGAGCGCCTGTTGGCGGTCGTCGGCGATCTGCTGGACCGGGCGAAGGCGGCGGGCGAGATCCGTCCGGACGTCGCCCACGGTGACCTGTTCATCGCGCTCAGCCAGCTGACCCGCCCGCTGCCGGGCACCTCGTGCCACATCCTGGAGGGATTCGTCCACCGGCACCTGCAACTGTTCCTGGACGGCATGCGGGCGCCCGCCCGTTCGACACTGCCCGGCCGGGCCGCGACCTTCGAGGACTTCCACGGCGACCACTGATCCGACGCGTCCGCCGACGTTCTTCTCCCCTTAACCCGTTGTCCCTTGCACCGCACCGCACGTCTTCCGCACACCTCGCACCGTGAAGTGAGTACCTCCATGTCAAAAACCGATGCCCTGCCCGCCGTTCAGCCTGATCCGAGGCGCTGGAAGGCCCTGATATTCATCGGCCTCGCGCAGCTGATGGTCGTCCTGGACGCCACCATCGTGAACATCGCGCTGCCGTCCGCCCAGAAGGACCTGGGCATCACCGACGGCAACCGCCAGTGGGTGATCACCGCGTACGCGCTGGCCTTCGGCGGGCTGCTGCTGTTCGGTGGCCGGGTGGCCGACCTGTGGGGGCGCAAGCGCACCTTCATCGTCGGTCTGACCGGCTTCGCGCTGGCCTCCGCGCTCGGCGGCGCCGCCGCCAACACCGCGATGCTGCTCGGCGCCCGCGCCCTCCAGGGTGTCTTCGGCGCCCTGCTCGCCCCGGCCGCGCTCTCGCTGCTGGCGGTCATGTTCACCGAGGCCAAGGAGCGCGCCAAGGCGTTCGGCATCTACGGCGCCATCGCCGGTGGTGGCGGTGCGATCGGTCTGATCCTCGGCGGTCTGCTGACCGAGTACATGAACTGGCGCTGGACCTTCTTCGTCAACATCCCGTTCGCCGTGGTCGCCGCCGTCGGCGCCGTCATGGTGATCCGCGAGCCCGCCGAGGGCCGCAACCGCAACCGTCTCGACGTGCCCGGCGTGCTGCTGGTCACCACCGGTCTGGTCGCGCTGGTCTACGGCTTCACCCGGGCCGAGTCGGACGGCTGGAGCTCGGGCATGACGATCGGCCTGTTCGTCGCCGCCGCGCTGCTGCTGGCCGCGTTCGTCCTGGTCGAGAGCAAGGTCAAGGCACCGCTGCTGCCGCTGCGCGTCGTGCTGGACCGCAACCGCGGCGGGGTCTACCTGTCGCTGGGCCTGGCCGTGATCGGCATGTTCGGTCTCTTCCTCTTCCTGACCTACTACCTGCAGATCGTGCTCGACTACAGCCCGGTGCTGACCGGCGTGGCCTTCCTGCCGATGGTGGCGGGCATGATCACCGGCTCCACCCAGATCGGCGCCCGCCTGATGACCCGCGTCCCGGCGCGGTACCTGATGGCGCCCGGCTTCCTGCTGGCCTCGGTCGGCATGCTGATCCTGACCCAGATCGACCTGGACACCTCCTACCCGGCGCTGATCCTGCCCGGTCTGGTCCTGATGGGCCTCGGCATGGGCACCGCGTTCATGCCGGCGATGAGCCTCGCCACGCACGGCGTCCAGCCGCGCGACGCGGGCGTGGCCTCCGCCATGGTCAACACCTCGCAGCAGGTCGGCGGCGCCATCGGCACCGCGCTGCTGAACACCATCGCGGCCAGCGCCACCACCACCTGGCTGGCGGCCCACGCCGGCGAGGCCACCAACCCGGCCGCCGCGAAGGCGGTGCAGTTCGGGGGCATGGTGCACGGCTTCTCGACCGCTATCTGGTGGTCCTTCGGGATCCTGGCCCTGGCGGCCGTGCTGGCCTTCGTCCTGATCAACGCCGGTCGCCCCGGGACCGGCGGCGCCGGCGAGGGCTCCGGCGAGGGTGCGGCGGACGCCAACCAGGTGCCGGTGCTGGTGCACTGACCCTGGTGGGGTAGTCGCGACGGTGCGAGACGGCCCGTCCGGTGTCTTCAGGACACCGGGCGGGCCGCTCGCCGTTTCCGGGGTCCTTCGGATTGCCCGGCGGTGTCGCCTGCGTCTGCGTCTGCGCGTGTGCCGTGCCTGCGCCGTTCGGGTGGGATTCCCCGTCGTCGGCGAGCGGCACCCGTTCCGGGTCCCGGGCGGCAGGAGGCGCGGTTCTGCAGTGGCGCACGCCCCGCTCGCGCCCGCGGAAGCACGCCGGTCCGCCGCTTCCGAACGGTCCCGAGCCCTCGAAACGGCGGCCGCCCTGGACGACAATGGAGTGGCCCACCCGGCCCGGGTCCTTGACCGGACCCGTGCCAGGCTGTCCCGTGGGTCGTACGGCGGGGCACCCGGACCGCCGGGCCCACCGCGGAGCACCGCACCGCCTGCGAGCAGCACGCCCTGTGGAACGCCACGGGAGCACCGGACGCCCCGACCACCGGGGCCGCGCCGGACGCGACCGCCCGCCGGACCGGAGAGGGAGGACACCGTGCACGACCGTACCGACCAGCTCGCCGACAGCAGATACCTCCTGCTCACCTCCTACGGCGAGGACGGCCGCCAGGTCCACTCGCAGAGCTGGGTCGTCGCCGACGGCACGGCGCTCGGCATCTGGACCCCCGCCCACTCCGGCGAGGCCGAACGGATCCGCCGCCACCCCAAGGTGCTGGTCGGCCCCTGCGACGCGCACGGCCGCCCGACCGGGGCGCAGCTCCCGGCCCGGGCCGCCGTCTGCGACGAGGACGCCACCGCCCGCTATCGCGCGTCGCTGATCAACAAGTACGGCCTGTCGGCCTTCGTGGTCCTGGCCCGCAGCCGGATGCGGCTCGGGCTGGCCGGGACGGTCGGGATCCGGATCACGCTCAACGAGCTGGAGCGGCGGCTGATCGGGCCCGAGTGGCAGGTGCCGACCACGTACTGCCCGAACTGACGCCCCACGGGGGCGGCGGGGGGCGGGTGCGGGCCGGCTCGGGGCGGCGCGGGGCGGCGCGGGGCGGGGCGGGGCGGCGCGGGCCGGGGCGGGGCGGCGCGGGCCGGGCTCAGGCCAGGCCGTTCTCCGGGGCGCGGGCGAGGTCGCCCGGCTCGCAGGCCTCCTGGCCGGTCCCGGTGTGCACCACCTTGACCGCACGGCCCGGCCCTCCCGGCACCACCCGCTGCTCCTTCCCGCACCTCGGGCAGATCAGCGGGATGCGCGACCGGTGGGCGGCCGGGCCCGCGGCACCTTCCGACGGCGTCACGACAGCGGGTGGGTCGGGATCGGGCTGACCTGCTGGATCTCACCGTGGGCCTTGGTGAGCAACTGCGAGGCGAGGTCGTTGAGCGCCCGTGCGGCGGCGATCTCCTCGCCGACCCTGAGCTGTTCCGGGTCGGACGGGTGGCGGCTGGTCCAGCCGTGCGCGCGCAGCTCCGATCCGTCGCCCAGCCGCAGCATGGCCGCGGCGGCCGTCCGTGCCCCCTCCTCGCGGAACTCCATCTCGATGTGCCAGCCGACAAGAGTCTGCATGGCCAATCACCTCCGGCGGTCGCTCCTGGTCCGGTCACCCCTCCTACCCCTCCAGGGTGCGCCGCGCCCCTCGCGAACACCAGGCCGGGCGGTGCCGGCTGCCCGGAAACCCGAACTTGAACGCGTTCAATGCCGAGCGTAGAGTCGGCGCGCAAGGGAAGTTTGAACGCGTTCAAGGAGGTCCGGCCGCCATGGGCAGAGGCACCGCGGAACTGGTGGACCTGCTGGTCCTGCTCGGCATGGGTGCGGTGGTCCCGCTCGGCCTCGCCCTCGTCGACGAACCGGGGCTCGCCCGGCTGCGCCGCCTGTGGCCGCTCGCCGCCGTCCCCGGCGCACTGTCGCTGTGGCTGCCCCGAGGCCCGTTCGCCACCTGCACCGCTGCCTGCTACGCCCTCGGCACCCTCGCCGTCGCCGCCCACGCCCCGCTCCGGCTGGCCCGCACCCGCTCCCTCGCCCCGGCCGAGATCGCCGTCCTCACCGCGCTGGCCATGCCCTCGGTCGCCGGACTCGCCCTGGTCGCGGAGCGCGCCGGATACCGGCTGTTCGGCTTCGACCTCGACATCCTCGCCCTGACCGTCCCGCACTTCCACTACGCCGGATTCACCGCCGCCCTCGTCGCCGGACTCGTCTGCCGCGCCCTCCCCGACCGCCCCGCCGCCCGCTGGGCCGCGCTCAGCGTCCCGACCGGCACCCTGCTGGTGCTCGGCGGCTACTTCGTCGGAGACTGGGCCGAACTCGTCGGCGCCGCCGTCCTCACCGCCGGCATGTGGCTGGTCGGCCTGCTCACCTGGCGCGAGCTGCGGCCCCGGGCCGAGGACCGGGGCGGCGCCGCCCGGTTCACCGGCACACCCGTACTGCTCGGCGTCTCGGCGGCCGTCCTCGCCGCCACCATGCTGCTCGCCCTCTGGTGGGCCCTCGGCGAAGCCTCCGGCCTCCCCCACCCCACCCTCGGCTGGATGGCCGCCACCCACGGCGTCGGCAACGCCCTCGGCTTCGCGCTCTGCTCGCTGCTCGCCTGGCGCCGCCTCGCCCTCGCCCCGATCCCGCCGGTCCCGCCGATGCCGCCGATGCCGCAGGAGGCACTTCGATGAACGCCGCCGCACCGCTGGACGACCTCAACTACCCCGAGGTCGGCGCCAGCACCCGCCTCGACGCCCCACTGCCGGCCGGCTACAACCACCTCCGCCACCGCGCCCTGCTCGGCCACGGCCGCGCCGCCCTCGACGCCGCCGGGACCGCAGTGCTGGACTGGCGGATGCACCGGGCGGCCGGCGTCCGGATCACCACCGACGCCGACCGGGCCGCACCCGGGGTCGCGGTCCAGTGCGCCATCGGCATCGGCCCGCTGCGGGCCGGCGCCCCGTGCCGGGTCGTCTGGAGCACCACCGAAGGGGAGCCCGACCGCTACGGCTTCACGTACGGCACCCGCCGGGGCCACCTCGCGGTGGGCGAGGAGACCTTCGTGGTGGAACTGGCGCCGGACGGGGGAGTCTGGTTCACCGTGAACGCCTTCAGCCGCCCCCAACGCTGGTACGCCCGCCTCGCCGGCCCCCTCCTCCCCCTCGCCCAACACCTCTTCGCCCGCCGCTGCGCCCGCGCCCTCACCCACCTCGCCACCCGGGCGACGCGGGCGCCCCGGTAGGCCCCGGAGTGGGAAGTCGGCGGCATCGACCTCCTGTGCCAGGGCCCCGGCGGCAACGACTGAAACGCCCCAGGCCGGCGTGGGAAGTCGGCCAGGTCGACTTCCCGCTCCGGCGCCCCCGTGACAACGACAGACGCACCACACGCGGCGTGGAAGGTCGACCGGATCGACTTCCCAGGGCGGGCAGGCCACACGCAGGTGGCGGTGAGGGTGGCACAGAAAGTCGGCGACTCCGACTTCCCACGACGGGCAGACCAAGGCGCCCGGCAGAGGCCAGGAACGGCGCGGGAAGTCGGCAGAGTCGACTTCCCGCACCACACCGGCCACCGACTCGGGTCGCGCCCAGCGAGGCTGCTGCAGCGCCCGCCGTCGACGAGGAGCAGGAGTAGGAAGTCGGCGACGTCGACTTCCTACGAAAGGCAGGCCACAACCCGAGGGGGGGAGGGCGGGGTGGGACAGGAAGTCGGCGACTTCGACCTCCCACGGCGGGCAGACCACGGCGCCCGGTGAAGGCCGGGTGTGGTGTGGGAAGTCGGCGATGTCGACTTCCCGCGCCACACCGGCCACCGACTCCGGCCATGCCGAACTGCGCGGCGGCATCGCGCGGCGCCAACGAGGGGCGGGAGTGGGAAGTCGGCCGCATCGACCTCTCGCGGCGGGCAGGGACAGGTGACGCAGGAAGTCGACATCGCCGACTTCCTGCTTCGGGTGGGGGGTGCCGGGTACGGGGAGCGGGAAGTCGGCAGCATCGGCCTCCTGCGGCGGCGGGGGGCGCTCGGTGAGGGGCGGGCGGCGCGGGGTCATCGCGCGCCGTCGACGAGGAGCAGGAGTGGGAAGTCGGTCTCATCGACTTCCCACGTGGGACGAGGGACGGGGTGGCGCAGGAAGTCGGCAGGGTCGACTTCCTGCGCCAGGTGGTGGGGGGTCAGGGGGTGTGGGTGGGGACGGTGAGGAGGAGGGTGTCGGTGTCGAGGGTGCGGATTTCGAAGTGGTCGATGGTGGTGGGCGGGAGGGCGGTGCCGCCGGTGGTGCGGAGGGCGGCGGTGGTGTAGCCGGTGGCGGGGACGCTCCAGGTGGTCACCGTCTGGCGGTCGCCGGCGGCGGAGACGGCGACCAGGTCGCAGGTGAGCGGGCCGGGGACGCCGGAGAGTTCGAGGGTGACCCGGCTGCCCCAGGGCGCGGCGTCGACGCCGACGACGGCGTGGGCCCCGGTCGCGGGGTCCGTCCCGGTGAAGCGGTGGGCGGCGGCCGTGGCGACCACCGCGGGCGGGGAGTCGGCGGTGATGACGGCGGCGGTCACGGCCGGTCCGGCCAGTGCCACGGCGGCCGCCGCGACGACCAGTGCCAGCCGCCGGACCCGGCCCCGGCGGCGGACCGCACCGGCCTCCGCCACCAGCCGGTCGAGCAGCGCCGGGTCCGGGCTCGGCAGGGGGTCGGCCGGGTCGCCGTCGGCCGCGTACTCGGCCAGCAGCGTTCCGACGGGGGTGAGTTCGGCCAGCTGCCGAGTGCACTGCGGGCAGCCGGTGGCCAGATGGGCGTCGAAGGCGGCGCGTTCGGCCGGGTCCAGCACGCCGAGGACGTAGCCGGCCACGTCGAGGTGCACGGACGGCTCGGGGCCGGGCTCGAGCGGTGTCACGGTGTCACGCCCCGTTCCTCCAGCGCGAGCCTGAGCGCGCGCAGCGCGTAGTACAGCCGCGAGCGCACGGTGCCTGCGGGGATGCCGAGTGCGGCGGCCGCCTCGGTGGCGGTCAGGCCCTTGAAGTAGGTCTCCACGACGACCTCCCGGTGCGCGGGCGACAGGTCGCCGAGAGCGTCGGCGACCGTCATCATCCGCAGTGCGCGGTCGAGTTCGTCCGCGGCGGGCAGCAACTCCAGCGGCGCCGCGTCCACTTCGCGCGGCCGGGCGAGCGCGGCGCGGTGGCCGTCGATGACGATCCGCCGCGCGACGGTGGCCAGCCAGGGGCGCAGCGACACGGCCGCCGGGTCGAGCCGGTGGAGGTTGCGCCAGGCCCGCAGCAGGGTCTCCTGCACGACGTCCTCGGCGCGTTGGCGGTCCCCCGCGACGAGGTGGAGCACGAAGCCCAGCAGGGGCCCGGCGTGCTCGCGATAGAGGGCGCGCATCAGCTCCTCGTCCGGTGCCGACGCGCTCCGCGCGGCCGGGCGGCCGCCACCGGGAGGCTCCTCGGTCACCATCACATCCTTGCGCACCCGTGCCTCCGGGTCGAGTGTGGGCGGCGGCCCGTCGGGCTCAGTAACCGGAGCCGCCCGAACTGGCGGCGGCCCGGTCGCCGGTGGGGGTCACCGCGAACCAGACGCCCTGGACGCCCTGGCCCTTGGTGTCGCCGGGGTTGTGGTCGGGGGCGTAGCGGTAGAGCGGCCAGCCGGCGAGGGTGAGCTGCTTGCTGCCGTCGGCCCGGGTGACGGTGCCGACCAGTTTCGCGTCGACGCCGTTGACGGTGACCCCCGTGCCGGCGGCCGGGGCGGCGGCCGGGGGCCAGAGCGCGGCGCAGTCGCCGTTGCAGGTGGCGGTGGGCGGTGTGGCGCTGTCCTTGTCGAAGCGGTAGAGGGTGAAGCCCGCGCTGTCGGTGACGACGGTGCCGAGCCGGGCGTCGGTGGTGGTCCGCAGGGTGGCGGCGGACGTGCCCGGTACGGCGGGAGCGGAGGAGGACGCGGGCGGGTTCGCGGGCGGCGAGCCGCCGGAGGAGCCGGACGAGCCGGACGAGCCGCAGCCCGCGACGAGGGCGGCGGCGGCCAGCCCGGCGGCGGCGAGCACGGCGAGGCGCCCGGTCCCGCGAACGGAACCGGTCGGGCCTTCGGTACGGGTACGGCGGATGTTGCGCATGGTGACCGCTCCCCGGTCGGTGGGTGGGCACGTCGGTGCCTGACACCCTCCGGTACGGACGGGAGCCCCGTTCCGCTCGACGAATCGCGCGGTAGGGTCCGCGGAATAGCGCGCGGACAGCAGCCGTTGTCGGGGGCAGATGGCCCAGGGGTTGTC
>NZ_JAIY01000010.1:371494-402948 GCF_000710405.2 Kitasatospora sp. MBT66
GACAACCCCTGGACCGCCACCACCGGAAGGGCAGGAATCGCGAGATGAGCAGCACGGTCGAGCTGACCAAGGAGAACTTCGACGAGATCGTCCCCGGTGAGGGCGGCAAGGATTTCGTCCTGATCGACTTCTGGGCGGCCTGGTGCGGCCCGTGCCGGCAGTTCGCGCCGGTCTTCGAGAAGGCCGCCGAGCGTCACCAGGACCTCGTGTTCGCCAAGGTCGACACCGAGGCGCAGCAGGAGCTCGCCGCGGCGTTCGGGATCCAGTCGATCCCGACGCTGGCGATCATCCGGGAGGGCGTGCTCGTCTTCTCCCAGGCCGGGGCGCTGCCCGAGCCGGTGTTCGAGGATCTGATCGGCCAGGCCAGGAAGCTGGACATGGACGAGGTCAAGCGGAAGGTGGCGGCGGAGCAGAACGGCGCTCCGCAGGCCTGACGGCCGTTCGCCCCTGCGGCGGGCTCCGGGGCGGTTCGTCCGTCCCGGGGCCCGCCGTCGCGTTTTTCGGCGGACCGGCGGGCGTTCGGAGGGGTGCCTCAGCCGTCGGCCGGTGCCGGTCCGTCCTCCGTCCAGTCGGTGAGGCGGGCGGCCAGCGCGCGGACCTCGTCGCGCAGGGCCGCGGGGCGGCGGACGGTGAAGGGCCAACCGAGGCCGGCGAGCATGACCGCCATGCCGTCGAGGCGCTCGGCCCGGGCGCGGAGCAGCACCCTGCCGTCCTCGGTCGCGGTGACCGTGCCGGCGGTGGGCGGGATGCGCCGGCGGGCCTCGTCCAGACCGGTGGTCAGGACGACCTCGATCTCGTGCTGCCACGGCACCGAGGCGAGCGATTCCAGGACCCGCCGCACCGGGTCGGCGTCCGCGGGCGGTTCGAAGCCGGCCTCGCCCGGGTGGACGGCGCGGATCCGGTCCAGCCGGAAGGTGCGCTGCTCGCCGCTGCGGTGGTCCAGCCCCGTGGTGTACCAGCGGCCGGAGTGGAAGACCAGCCCGTACGGGTCGAACTCGCGCTCGCTGGGCGTGCCGGCGCGGTCCCGGTAGTCGAGCCGGACCCGGCGGCCGCGGCGCGCGGCCTCGGCGAGCGTGAACAGCGCCGAGGCGGCCGGGCTGGGGCCGGCGGCGGGCGCGGCGGTCAGTCCGAGGGTCTGTTCGACGGCCGCGACCTGCTCGCGCAGCGCCGGCGGCAGCACCCGCTGGATCTTGGCGAGGGCCGACTCCCCGGCCTGCTCCCCCACCGACAGCCCGGACCGGCGGCCGGCCAGCAGGCCGAGCACCACCGAGGCGGCCTCGTCCCCGGTGAGCATCAGCGGCGGCAGCCGGTAGCCGGGCAGCAGGCGGTAGCCGCCGTAGCGGCCGCGCTCGGCCCGGACGGGGATGCCGAGTTCGGCGAGCCGGGACGCGTAGCGGCGCACGGTGCGGACGTCGACCTCCAGCCGCTCGGCGAGTTCGGCGCCGGTGAGACCGGGGCGGGCCTGGAGCAGTTCGAGGAGGGCGAGGATGCGGCTGACCGGGTGCTCCACCGTGCTCCGCTCCTGTTCTCCCGGACGGCCGGACGGTCGGCCGGGCGGTCGGTGGGCGGTCGGTGGGCGGTCGGTGGGCGGGGCCGACGACCGGGTGGTCGAACCGGCGGCAAATCCGGTCGAGTTCTGTCCGGTTGCCATTCTAGGGTCGGGTCACGGCGGGCGGCCCGGGTGACGGTCAGGACCGGGTCCGGGCGCACCACAGGCATTCCAGAGAGGACCGTCCCATCATGAGCACCTTCGTACTCGTCCCCGGTTTCTGGCTCGGCGGCTGGGCTTGGGAGGCCGTGGCCGAACCCCTGCGCGCCGCGGGCCACACCGTGCACGCGGTGACCCTGCCCGGGCTCGCCGAGCGGGCCGGCGAGGCCACGGCGGAGACCGGCGCCGAGGCCCAGGTCGCCGACCTCGCCGAGCTGTTGGTCCGGGAGGACCTCCGGGACGTGGTCCTGGTGGCGCACAGCGGCGGCACCATCGCCGTGTCCGGCGCGGCCGACCGGGTGCCGGAGCGGATCCGGCGAGTGGTCTACCTCGACGCGGGCCCGCTCGCCGACGGTGTCGCGCTCGCGGATCTCTGGGAGCCGGACTACCGCGCCACGCTGGAGGCCACGCTGGTGGACGGCCGGTGGCTGCCGCTGCCGTCCTGGGAGGTGCTGGCCTCCGACGGCGCCTCGGTGGAGGGCATCGACGAGGCCGGGCTGGCGCGGTTCCGCGAGCGGGCGACGGCCCAGCCGGCCGGGACGCTCTACGAGCCGGTGCGGCTGACCGGCGGGGCGGACGAGCTGCCGAAGGCCCTGGTCTCCTGCTCGATGCCGCTGGCGCAGGTCAGGGAGCTGATCGCCGCCGGGCACCCGTACTTCGCGGCGCTCGGCAGGGCGGAGTGGGAGCTGCGCGAGGTGCCGACCGGGCACTGGCCGATGTTCTCCCGGCCGGCCGAAACGGCGGCGGCGCTCGCGGAGTTGGCGGCGCTCGGCTAGGTCGTTTCCTCGTACCCGGTGGCCGCCGCACCGTACCTCTGTGCGGTGCTGCGGCCACCGAGGTGTGAAGGGGTTGTCCGGACCGGCGCCTCGCCCGCGTGTTCGGCTGCGCCGGGCGGTCCGGTCGGCGCAGGATGGGCACGGCAGGACGCCGGGGCGGTGTGGCGGCACGACGGCGCACCGGCACCGGAGCACCACCGGCACGTCTGCGGCCCCGCGCCGTCCGCCCGAACAACAGCACCGATCCAGAGCAGCGAGGAGCACGTATGACCTCCCCCCAGTCCCCCGCCCCCGAGGAGTTCGACGTCATCGTGATCGGCGCGGGCCCCACCGGCGAGAACGTCGCCGACCGGACGGCCGCCGCCGGGCTGCGCACGGTGATCGTGGAGAGCGAACTGGTCGGCGGCGAGTGCTCGTACTGGGCCTGCATGCCGAGCAAGGCGCTGCTGCGCCCGGTGGCCGCGCTGGCCGACGCCCGCGCGGTGGCCGGTTCCCGGGAGGCGGTCGGCGGCCGGGCGCTGGACGCGGCCGCGGTGCTGGCCCGGCGTGACTCCTTCGCCTCGCACTGGCAGGACGACGGCCAGGTGCGGTGGCTCCGTGACACCGGCATCGAACTGGCCCGGGGCCACGGCCGGCTGGCCGGCGAACGGCAGGTGACGGTCGAGTCGGAGGACGGCGGCGAGCGGCTGCTGGTCGCCCGGCACGCCGTCGCGATCTGCACCGGGAGCCGCCCGGTGCTGCCGCGCGACGTGGCCGGACTGGCCGACGCCCGACCGTGGACCAACCGCGAGGCGACCGGCGCGCCCGCCGTCCCCCGGCGGCTTGCCGTGGTGGGCGGCGGGGTGGTCGGCGTGGAACTCGCCACCGCCTGGCGGGCGCTCGGCTCGGAGGTGGTGCTGCTGGTCCGCGGCTCCGCGCTGCTGCCCCGGACGGAGCCGTTCGCCGGTGAGCTGGTCGCGGACGGTCTGCGGGACCTCGGGGTGGACCTGCGGTTCGGGACGGAGGTGACCGCCCTGGAGCGGCGGTCGGTGGACGGCGCGGACAGGACGGACGGGGCGGACCCGGCGGACGGCCCGTCCGAGGTCACGCTCACCCTGGGCGACGGCGGGCGGCTGACCGTGGACGAGGTGCTGTACGCCACCGGGCGCGCCCCGCGCACGGCCGACGTCGGCCTGGAGCAGGTCGGTCTGCACCCCGGCAACTGGCTCGACGTGGACGACAGCTGCACCGTGCTCGGCGTCGACGGCACGTGGCTGTACGCCGCCGGGGACGTCAACCACCGGGCGCTGCTCACCCATCAGGGCAAGTACCAGGCGCGGATCACCGGCGCGGCGATCGTCGCCCGCGCCCAGGCGCGCCCGCTGGACACCGAGCGCTGGGGCGCGCACGCCGCGTCCGCCGACAGCGCCGGCGCGCCCCAGGTGGTCTTCACGCAGCCGGAGGTCGCCGCCGTCGGTCTGACCCTCGACGCCGCCGAACGGGCCGGACTGCGGGTCAAGGCGATCGACCACGACCTCGGCGCGGTCGCCGGGGCCTCGCTCTACGGCGACGAATACCGCGGCCGGGCCCGGGTCGTCTTCGACCTGGACCGGGAGGTGCTGGTCGGCGCGACCTTCGTCGGCCCCGGCGTCTCCGAGCTGCTGCACTCGGCGACGATCGCGGTGGTCGGCGAGGTGCCCATCGACCGGCTGTGGCACGCGGTGCCCGCCTACCCGACGATCAGCGAGGTCTGGCTGCGGCTGCTGGAGGGCTGCCGGGGCTGACGCTGGCAGGCGGCGCGGCCGCCCGGGCGGCCGCGCCGTCGGGTGCGCTGTCGGGTGCGCTGTCGGGTGCGCCCTCGCGTGCGGGCGGTGCCCGGCGGCGGTCCGCCCCGGCGCGGCGCGCTGGTGGCGGGCCGTCGACGGCGGGACACTGGCCCGGGAGGGGTGTCCGCGGGGGCCGTTTCGCCGACCGGGTGGTGTGTGGCAATGACCGAGGTGCTGTTGGCCGTCGGGACCGAGAAGGGCCTCTTTCTCGGACGCAGTCGTGACCGGGTGGACTGGGAGTTCAGCGGGCCGCACTTCCGGATGAACGCGATCTACTCCGTCGCCGTCGACCGCCGCGGCGGTCGGACCAGACTGCTGGTGGGCGCCGACAGCAGCCACTGGGGCCCGTCGGTGTGGCGCTCGGACGACCTCGGCGCGAGCTGGTCCGAGCCGTCCGCCCCGGCCGTCCGCTTCCCCGAGCACACGGGCGCCTCGCTGACCCGGGTCTGGCAGCTCCAGCCGGCCGGGCCCGAGGCCCCGGGCGTGGTCTACGCGGGCACCGAACCCGCCGCGCTGTTCCGCTCGGCGGACGGCGGCGAGACCTTCACCCTGGTCGAGTCGCTGTGGGACCACCCGCAGCGCACCGAGTGGGGCGCCGGCTACGGGGGCCAGGGCCTGCACACCGTCCTCTGCGACCCGCGCGACCCGGAACGGCTGCTGGTCGCCGTCTCCAGCGGCGGCGTCTACCGCAGCAAGGACGGCGGCGGCAGCTGGGAACCCTCCAACACCGGTCTGCGGGCCGAGTTCCTGCCGGAGGAGAACCAGTACCCCGAGTTCGGCCAGTGCGTGCACAAGATCGCCCGGGACGCCGTGAACCCGGACCGGCTCTACCTCCAGAACCACGGCGGCGTCTACCGCAGCGACGACGGCGGGGCGAGCTGGCGCTCGATCGCCGACGGCCTGCCCGCCGACTTCGGCTTCGCGATCGCCGCCCACCCGCACCGTGCCGACACCGCGTACGTGTTCCCGCTCGGCGGCGCCGACGACCGGATCCCGCCGGGCCGCCGCTGCCGGGTCTTCCGCACCGACGACGCCGGCGACAGCTGGCAGGCACTCGCCGAGGGCCTGCCCGGCGAGGACCACTACGGCGTCGTGCTGCGGGACGCGCTGCGCACCGACGACCTCGCACCGGCCGGCATCTACTTCGGCACCCGGACCGGTGAGGTCTACGCCAGCAACGACGAGGGCGCGCACTGGTCTCCGGTGCTCTCCCACCTGCCGGACGTCCTCTGCGTCCGCGCGGCGGTGATCGCGGACTGAGCGGCCGGGGGCCGGGCTCAGGTGTCGTACTCGCCGTCCCAGGGGGCGTGGAAGCCGAGGCCGTCGGGGTAGAGCTCGGCCCAGTCGTCCTCCGTCGCGTCCTCGCCGTGCCGCTCGACCACCAGGCCGAAGCGGCAGCCGTCGACCAGCACCGCGAAGGGCGCGACGGCGATGTCCCCGAACTCCCGCTCCGGCAGCGCGTCCAGCCACTCGCGCAGCAGTTCCTCGGCGGCCTTCGGCGCACCGGCGTCGCACTCCTCCGGCGCCGCCTCGATCCGTGAGCCGAGGTGCCGCCCGCCCTCGTCGAACCGGTGCAGCACCGCGTACCACGCCCCGTCGTCGACGTCGAACGACTCCTCGGGGCGGGCGTAGCAGACGGAGGCGAAGAACTGGCCGCCGCGGCAACGGCCGATGGTGTCGGTGCGGTAGCCGGGCTCGTGGAGGATCGGGACGACCTCGGGGACGCTCATACCCGGAACGCTAGGCGCCGCCACCGACAATCCGGCCACGTCCGATCCGGCCACGTCCTGACCGATTCGCCGCCCCGGTCGGCCGGTTGACCGACAGTCGGTTGATCCCGGGCGGATCGTTCACCGAGCATGGCGGACGACAGGGCGTACCGAGGGGTGTGCCGACGCACGAGGATCGGACGAACGGCGTGGCGCAGGCGGGGAGCGACTGGCAGTACGGGTACGGGGCCGACGGGGTCGCCGTGGTGCGGTTCGAGCAGGGCGAACGGGAGGGCCGCCCCTGGGCGGACCGGCTGGAGGCGGTCGACCCGGGCGCCGATCCGGCGGCCCTGGCCGCCTTCGTGCGGAAGGAACTGGCGGGCTGGGTGGTCTCCGGACCGGTCCGGCTCGGGGAGGAGCTGGTGCGCCAGGGGGCCGCGGTGCTGCGCCACGGCCACACCATGCACCGGGACCTCGTCGACGCTCCCCCGCCCGGGGGTTGGGCGGCCTGGGCGGACACCCCGCTCCGGGACGGGTTCCGTGCCGTCCCCTGCGACCGCGGGCCCGAGGCGCTCGTGCCCGCCTCGCGGGCGGCCTTCGGCCCCGGCCACCCCGACCACCGCCCGGACGAGGGCCGGGACGACCGGTCCTCGGTGCTGAGGATCGCCGAACTGCTCTCCGGGCAGGTGATAGGACCCCTGCTGCCGGCCAGCACCCTGGTCGTGGACGGTACCGACCGGGTGGTGGCCGGTGCGGTGCTCACCGACTGGGACGGCCTGCCCTGGATCGCCCATGTGTTCCGCCACCCGTCGCACGGCTACCCCGGCCTCGGCCGCGACCTGCTGCGCCGGGTCCTCGCCGAGGTCGCCGCCGACGGCACCGCCCGGATCGGACTGGCCGTGACCGAGGGCAACCGGGCCCGGCAGCTGTACGAGGAGCTGGGTTTCACGACGACGCACAGCTCGCTGACGGTCGTCGTCCCCTGAATCGCGCGGAGTCGCCCCCGCCGTCCTGGAACCGGCCTCAGGGGCGGGCCAGTTCCAGGACGGCTATCCCGGCCAGCACGGCCGCGCTCGCCGCCATCCGCAGTCGCCCGAGGCGCTCCCGGAAGACCACGGCGGCGATCAGCGCGGCGATCACGATGCTGGTCTCGCGCAGCGCCGCGACGGTGGCGAGGTCCCCCCGGGACTGCGCCCACACCACCAGCCCGTAGGCGGTCAGCGACAGCACTCCGCCGAGCAGCCCGAACGGCACCGCCGGACCGGCCCCGACCAGCAGCCCCGGCCCGCGCCGCACCCGGGCGACCAGCGCCAGGACCGGCCCCTGGAGCAGGAACAGCCAGGCGATGTAGCCGCCGACCGTCCCCGCGTGCCGGACGCCGCCGCCGTCGGACACGGTGTACGCGGCGATCATCACCCCGGTGCCGAGCGCCGCCGCGAGCGCGGGCAGCTGGGCCCGGCCCGGGATCCCCTTGGCGAAGGCCAGCCCGACCAGCCCGCAGGAGATGACGGCCACCCCGAGCAGCTCCCCGACCCCGGGCGACTCGCCGAGGAGGGCCACCGACAGCACGGCCACCAGCAGCGGCGCCGAACCGCGCGCGATCGGGTACATCTGCCCGAAGTCCCCCAGCTGGTAGGCGCGCAGGAGCAGCAGCTGGGACGTCACCTGCATCCCCACGGAGGCCAGCAGGTACGGCCAGGCGGCCGCCGCCGGGAACGGGTTGAGCAGCACCAGGACCACCGCGCAGGCGGTGTACGCGAGGTTGATCAGGGTGAAGCCGACCAGCTTGTCCTCGATCCGATGCGCCAGCCCGTTCCACACCGCGTGCAGGACGGCGGCGGTCAGAACGGCCACGGGAACGGCGGCGGCTGCCATGGCGGGGCTCCCCTCCTGAGGACGGAACGACGGAACGACGGAACGACGGATCGGCGGGCCGGTGGAGCACCGACAGCCGGAATCCGATTCCACGTTACACTGGATCCATGGAAGAGCATTCCGAATTTACTCCGCTGGAGTCCCAGCTGGCCGCTCACGTCCGCGCCCGGCTGGGCGAGCTGCGCGGCAGCGAGGAGCGGGTCGCCCAGGTGGTCCTCGCCCGGGGTGCCGATCTGGTCGGCCTCAGCGTGAGCGATGTCGCCGAGCTCGCCGGGACGGCGCCGTCCTCGGTGGTCCGCGCCTGCCAGCGGCTCGGATTCCGGGGCTACCAGGAGCTGAAGATCGCGGCCGTCCGCCAGGCCCCGGCGCTGGCACCGGACGCCTCCGACACCCGGGACCCGGCCGCCCGCGCCCTCGCCGACACCGTTCGCGCCGCCCGGGAGGCGCTGGAGGGGATCGCCACGACGCTCGCCGTCGACGAGCTGCGGGCGGCCGCCGGGGCGCTGAACGCCGCCGACCACGTCCTCGTCCTCGGCGAGGGGCTCTCCGGCGCGGTGGTCCTGGACGCGGCCTACCGGCTGCGCGCCCTGGGTCTGCACACCGACGCCCCCGCCGACCCGAGCACCGCGCAGCTGGCCGCCGCCCAGCTGACCTCCACTTCCGCCTGCCTGGCGGTCAGCCACACCGGGGCGACCCGCACCGTGGTCGACGCCGCCCGCCACGCGCGCGGCAACGGCGCCGCGGTGGTGGCGGTCACCAGCTACGCCCGCTCCCCGCTCGGCGAGGCCGCCACCCACACCCTGGTCGCCGGCGGCCAGGACCTGGTCTTCGGGCTGGAGACCACCGCCAGCCGGATCGCCCACCTGGCGGTGGTGGACGCGCTGACGCTCACCCTGCTCGCCCTGCGCGGCGAACCGGCCGAGCAGGCCCTGCGCCGCTCCGCGGACGTCACCGCCGACCAGATGTACTGACGGCGTGCTGCACGGTGCGCTGCACGGCGCCCCACCCGGCGCCCCGCACGGCGTTCGACGCGGCGTCCGGCCGGTGGAACGACGGCCGGACCCGTCGGTGCCGGTGTGTAGGCTCGCGGGCATGGCAAGGGTGACGCGGGACGACGTGGCGAGGACGGCGGGGACGTCGACAGCGGTCGTGAGTTATGTGATCAACGACGGGCCCCGGCCGGTGGCGGCCGCGACCCGGGCCCGGGTGCTCGCCGCCGTCGAGGAGCTGGGGTACCGCCCGAACCGTGTCGCGCAGGCCATGGCGCGGCGGCGGTCCGACCTGATCGGCATGGTCGTCCCGGACGCCCGGCAGCCCTTCTTCGCCGAACTCGCGCACACCGTGGAGCGGGCCGCCGCCGAACGCGGCAAGCTGGTGCTGATCGGCAACTCCGACTACGCCGACGAGCGCGAGGCCCACTACATCCGCGCCTTCCTGGGCATGCAGGTGGACGGCCTGATCCTGGTCACCCAGGACCCGTCCGCCCCCGGCGTCGCCCGGGCGGACGCCCCGGACGGGACGCCGGTCGTGCTGCTGCACCACCGTGCCGAGACCGAGCACGGGATCGCGGTCGTCGCGGACGACGAGGGCGGGGCACGGGAGGTCGTCGGCCATCTGCTCGGGCACGGCCACGCGACCGTGCACTGCTTCGGCGGCACCTTCTCGCTCAGCCCGAGCGACCCGGTCACCGTCCGCACCGCCGGCTGGGCCGCCGCACTCGCCGAGGCCGGGCTCGCCACCGAGGGCCGACTGGTCGGCGCCCCCTTCGACCGCGTCCGCGCCCACCGGGAGGCGCTCGCGCTGCTGGCGCGCGCCGACCGGCCGACGGCGGTGTTCTGCGCGACCGACGATCAGGCGATCGGCCTGCTGCGGGCCGCCGACGACCTCGGCCTGCGGGTGCCGGAGGACCTCGCGGTGGCCGGGTTCGACGACATCGCGGAGGCCGTGATCGCCGGCCCGCCGCTGACCAGCGTGGCCACCGCGCAGGAGGAGATGGCGCGCGCCGCCGTCGACCTGGTGCTCGGCGTGCGCGCCGACGGGGAGCCGACGCCCACTGCCGGGGCCCGGATGTTCCCGGCCCGGATGGTGGTCCGGCGGTCCTGCGGCTGCACCGGCGCCTGAGGCCGGGCCCGGCTTCGGACCCGGCCCCGGACCTTACGCGCCGCCCGGAGCATCGCCCGGAGCGCCGTCCGGCGGACCGGGCGGACCGGGCGGACCGGCCATGAGGTGCAGGTTCTCGTGGCCGTCCGGGGCCAGCACCCGGTCGTGGTTGAACGCGGAGATTCCGGCCCAGAACGCGCCCCGTTCGAACATCGCCTTCTCGTAGCCCTCGACCGCGGCGTCGAGGGCCGCCGCGGTCGAGGCCTCCCAGCGGGCCGGTGGGACCAGCACGGGGGCCACCGCGAGCGCGAGTTCGGCGGCGTCCCACATCGCGAGGTTGACGCCCTGCCCGGCGAACGGGGACATCAGGTGCGCCGCGTCCCCGACCAGGGTGACCCCCGGGCGGCGCGGCCAGCGCAGGCCGACCGGCAGCATCTCCAGCGGCTGGGTGCGCAGGGTGTCGTCGCAGGCGGCCAGCGCGTCGCGGAACTCCGGCGCCCAGTCGGCGAAGTGCCGGGCGAGGGCGGCGCGGGTGCCCGCCGGGTCGTCCGCGGAGAGGCCGGCCACCCGCAGCCAGTCCTCGGGGCTGCGGAAGAAGGCGTAGACGCGGATCCGGCCGTCGCTGTTGCGCTGGAGGACCAGGCCCTTGTTGTCGTGGAACGCGAACAGGGTGCCGTTGCCCACCGCGGCGGCGGCACCGGGGGCGGTCCGGTCCGCGTCGGGGATGCCCAGCTCGACCAGGCTGACGCCGGTGTACTGCGGCTCCACCGGGGTGAGCAGCGGGCGGACCCGGGAATGCGCGCCCTCGGCGCCGATCAGCAGGTCGCAGACGTCGACGGCGCCGTTGTCGAAGTGCAGCCGGTGCCGACCGTCGCCGAGCGGCTCGGCCCGGTCGAGGCGGTGGCCCCAGCGGACGGCGGTGGGGGCGAGCGAGTCCAGCAGCAGTCCGCGCAGGTCGCCCCGGTCGATCTCGGGGCTCGCCCCCGGGTCGGCCCCGCCGGGCGCACCGGACCCGTCCACGGCGCCGGGAGGGCCCGGCGGACCGGCGGCGTCCGGAACGGGCCCGGCGCCGAAGCCGCGGGGGGCGGCACCGTGCTTGTCGACGATGCGGAACTCCGCGCCCTCGGGCCTGGCCTTCGCCCAGAACTCCTCTGTCAGGCGCGCCTCCTGGAGGGCGCGCCGGCCGGTGTCGCCGTGCAGGTCGAGGGTCCCGCCCTGGCCGCGCACGTCCCGGTCGGGCTCGCGCTCGTACACGGTGGCGACGATGCCGTGGACCTGGAGGATCCGGGCGAGGGTGAGGCCGGCGGGGCCGCCGCCGATGACGGCGATCCTCGCGGTCGTTCCGTCCGCGCCGGTATCACCGGTCGTTCCGGTCCTTGCTGTCGTTCCGGTCATGCTGCGCAGTTCTCCTTCTGAGACGGGGGAGACCGCAATCGGCCGTGACGCCGTCCCAGTGTGCTGGGCCGGGCGCGCGCGCAGAAGACCGCAATCGGACGGCGCCGGACCGTCCGGCCCCGGGACGGTTCGGACTCCGGGCCGTGAGGACCCCGGACCGTCAGGACTCCGGGCCGTTCAGACCCCGGCGCGGGTGAGCCGGCGCAGGACGACGGTCACCACCACGGCGGTGAGCACCAGCAGCAGACCGGCCTCGACCAGCTGGATCGGCACGAAGTGCGAGGCCGGGTGGTACTGCCCCCAGGAGGTCGGCGCCTCGTCGCAGACACTGGCCGCTTCGAAGCACTGGTCGCGCATCAGCCGGGTGCCGTCCGCGCGCACCACGCCGTCCTCCACCAGCCAGGCGCCGGCGGGCTTGACGAAGCCGCCCATCATGTTGTTGTACGGCTGCTCCTCCTCGACCAGCGGCCAGAAGAACGGGCGCCAGGCGACCATCACGGCCTGGGCGAGCGCCACCACCACCCCGCTGACCAGCACCGCGGCGACGGTGCGCCGCAGCAGCTGCCCCACCAGCACGCCCAGGGCCAGGCCGAACAGCGACCAGGCGACCGGGGCTAGGCCCAGCACCGGGTAGGTGAAGCCCTGGAACGGGGGGTCGAAGGCCACCGGACCCCGGTAGATGTCCGACCACCACACCCAGCTGGTCAGCGCGGACAGCACGGAGGTCGCCACCAGCACGGTCGCGCCGGGGACGGCGAGCCGGGTCAGCAGCCAGCGGCGCGGGGTGACGGACTGGGTCAGGACCAGCCGGACGGTGCCGCGTTCGTACTCCTGGGCGAGCAGCGGCCCGCCGAGGAACATGCCGATCAGCACCGGGGCGGCGGTGACGGCGGGCTGGAGGATGTCGGTGAACATCCGGGTCAGCATCTCGATCCGGCCGAGCTGCACCCGGCACTCGATCCGTTCCCAGGACGCCGGGGTGTAGCAGGAGGTCTGCTGCATGGTCCCGATCCGGTCCTGGATCAGGACGTGCATGGCGACCAGGACGGCGGAGACGAGGACGAGCAGGATCGCCACCGACCGGATCGCGGGCCGGTTCTGGTGCAGCACCAGCCACAGCACGCCGCTCGGCCCGCGCCTGCGGCGGGCCGGGGCGGAGACGCCGTTCGCGGCCGACGGGGCGGCCGGGCCGGACGGGGTCGCCGGGCCGGACAGGGTGCTGGTGCTCATGCGGCGGCCTCGCGATCGGGGGCGGTGGCGGTGGCGGACGGGGGCAGCGGAGTGCGGAGGTAGGCCAGCAGCAGTTCCTCCAGACTCGGCCGGACCGACTCCCACGGCCCGTCGACCGGTTCGCCGGTGCGCAGCAGCGCGGTGACCTGGCGGCCGCGGACCCTCCGCTCCACGGCGGTCCCGGCGGGGAGTTCCGCCCCTTCGGCGATGCCGGTGAGCAGCTGATGGCTGTCGAGGATCTCCTCCGGGTCGCCGGACAGCCGGATCCGGCCCGCCTGCACCAGCAGCAAGTGGTCCATGACGCCGTCGAGTTCGGGCAGGATGTGCGAGGAGACCAGGATCGTGGTGCCGCGTTCGGCGGCCTCGGCCATCAGGACGCCCATCAGTTCGTGGCGGGCGAGCGGGTCGAGGTCGGACATCGGCTCGTCGAGCAGCAGCAGGTCGGCGCGCTTGCCGAGGGCGAGCGCGAGCGCGACCCGGGTGCGCTGGCCCCCGGAGAGCGAGCCGACGCGGGCGTCGAGCCTCAACTCCCCCATGTCGACGACCCGCTGGGCCGCCTCCTCGTCCCAGCCCGGGTTGAGTTCGCGCCCCATGCGCAGGGTGCCCGCCACCGTGAAGGAGGGGTAGAGCGGCTTCTCCTGGGTGACGCAGGCGACCCTGGCCCGCGTCTCCGGGGTGCTCGACGCCTCGCCGAACA
The DNA here is from genome assembly GCF_000710405.2 of Kitasatospora sp. MBT66. Classification (NCBI taxonomy): domain Bacteria; kingdom Bacillati; phylum Actinomycetota; class Actinomycetes; order Kitasatosporales; family Streptomycetaceae; genus Kitasatospora; species Kitasatospora sp. MBT66. The sequence continues at coordinate 384,790 of NZ_JAIY01000010.1, forward strand.
CCCGCAACTCGCCCTCGGTGGCCTCGATCAGGCGCGCGGCCAGGGTGAGCAGGGTGCTCTTGCCGGCCCCGTTGGCCCCGACCACGCCGCAGATCCGGCCGGCCGGGACCGCGAACTCGCAGTCCCGCAGCGCCCACCGGTCGCCCCGGTAGCGCTTGCCGAGTCCTACGGCCTCGATGGCCGGCGGCCCGGATATCGCCTGCGTCGCCGCTGTCGCGTCTGTCATGCGGCCCCCACCCTCTCTGTTCTGCGCGTCTACGCGGCCGGATCCGCCGGCCCGGTGCTCCCGGCGGTACCGGTGTCCCCGGCACTACCGGCGTCTCCGGCACTACCGGTGCTCCCGGTGACGCCGGTCCGGAAGCGCTGCTCCAGCACGGAGGTCATCAGCGCGGAGATGTCCTCGCGGTCGAGTCCGGCCGTGCGGGCCTCGTCGACCCACTCCACCAGCCCCGCGCGCAGCGGTCCGTCGGCGGCCGCCTCGGGCCGGGCCAGCGAACGCCGGACGAAGGTGCCGAGGCCGGGCCGGGGCTCGACCAGCCCCTCGCGTTCGAGTTCGCGGTAGGCCTTCAGCACGGTGTTCGGGTTGATCGCGGTCTGTTCGACCACCTCCCGCGCGGTCGGCAGCTTGTCACCGGGCTGCAGCACACCGAGTCGCAGCGCCTGCTTGGTCTGCTGCACGATCTGCTGGTAGGTGGAGACTCCGCTGCGCCGCTCGATGCGGTACTCGATCACACCCGCATCACCCTTTCACTAGTTTATTGGTGGAATGGTGGCGGACCACTGCGCCGCGGTCAAGTCCGACCCACCCGGGGGAAGGTGCCGAAAGGTCCTACGGGTGGCCGAGCAGCCGCAGGTCACCGTCGTCCACGACCCGGCGGTAGCCGAGCCGCTCGTAGCGGTCGAGCATCCGGAGGGTGTCGGCGATCGCACAGGGTGCCTGCACGCTCGGGTCGGCCAGGTCGACGACCACCCACTCCGGACCGCCCTGCACCGCTCCGGTCCGCACCGCTCCGGCCGGCGGCGTCCCGGTCGAAAGCGTCCCGGTCGGCGGCGAATCGGCCGGCGGCTCCACCAACGGCGGCGACGGCTCGCGGCACACCAGGCCGACCGTGGTCCGCCCGGCCAGCTGCGCGGCGAGACGGTTGGAGGCGGCGACGGTGGCGCCGTCGGGTATCCGGGCGAGCATCGTCCGGGCCCGCTCCAACCGTGGCGAGGTCCCCCAGGCCCCGGGGGCGACGAGTTCGTGCAGCGGGTAGACCGGCAGCGTCACCAGGGCGACCAGGCCCGCCACCGCCAGCGCGCGGCGGGCCCGGCGGACGGCCGCCCGGTCCGCCCCGGCCTCCCGACCCCTCGCGAGCACCCGGGCCGGCACCGGGCCCGGCACCCGCCCCGGCCCCTCGAAGGCGCCGGTCCGCCGCACGGCGTCCACCAGGGCCGCCAGCAGCAGCGGCATCAGCACCGCGCTGTAGTGGTAACTCACACCCCAGTAGTGCGAGTTGTCGGCGGCCAGCCGCCAGCCGAGGGTGGGCAGACAGAGCAGGACCAGCGGCGACCGCAACCCCAGGAAGCCCGCCGTCGCGGCGGCCAGTCCGAGCAGCAGCCACTTCAGCGGCGGCCAGACCAGTCGGCCCGCGAGCTCCCACGGCGCGCCCGCCGCCTCCCGCGTGCCCATCTGGCCCCAGTAGTCGAAGCCCCCGTCCGGGTTGAACGAGGGCAGCACCACCAGCACGGTCAGCGCGGTCGCGGCGAGCCCGAGGACCGCCACCCCGAAGCCCAGCGCCCTGGTCCCGCTGCCCTTCCCCGCCCGGGCGAAGACCAGTGCGCCGACCACGGCCACGGTGAGCCCGAGGTCCTCCTTGACCAGGACCAGCGGCAGGGCCCACAGCACCGCGGCGACCGGCCGGCCCCGGCCGAGCGCGGTGGCGGAGAAGGCCAGCAGCGGCACCGCGAACGCGATCTCGTGGAAGTCGTCGGCCACCGCCTCGACGATCCCCCAGGAGGCCCCGGTCAGTACGCCGACCAGCACCGCGAGCCTCGGGCCGCCCACCTCGAAGGCCCACCGGGCGAGCGGCACCACGGCCAGCGCCATCAGCACCGCCTGCGCGAGCAGCAGCGTGACGGCGCTCGGGAACAGCCGGTACAGCGGGGCGAGGGTGGCGAGCAGCGGGTGGAAGTGGTCGCCGAGCAGCTGGTAGCCGGGGCCCTTGAGCAGCACCACCGGCGCCTCGCCGTGGGCGTAGGCACGCACCGCCTGCTCGAAGATGCCCAGGTCGTAGGCCTGGGTCAGCATCCGCCGGTGCCGGTTGACGGCGACGCAGGCGTAGAGCGCGGCGAACAGCCCGGCCAACCCCCAGGACAGCGGCCGGGGCCGCCGGAGGGCATGGAGCATCCGCATGAGTAAACCACCCTTTCACTACTCAATTAGTGAAAGGGTGGTGGAACCCCGTGGCGACCGTCAACCCCGGCCACCGCCGGCCGGGGGCATTCCCACCCCCGACCCGGGGGTCAACCCCCCTACGGAAAAGGGGGATTGTCCGGTTCTCCGCGCCCGGGCCGGCCACCAGACTTCCTGTCATGAGCCCAGAGCCCACGACGCTTGCCCCGCCCGCACCAGTCACCAGGGTCACCACCGCCGCCCCGGACGGGCGGGAGCGCGAGGGCAGCGACTTCGCCCAGCTGGCCCGCCGGATCACCGAGGAGGGACTGCTCGACCGGCGCCCCGGCTACTACACCGTGCGCATCGGCCTCACCCTCGCGGCGTTCGCCGGCGGCTGGTACGCCCTGTTCGCCCTGGGCGACACCTGGCTGCAACTCGCCCTGGCCGCCGGCATGTCCGTCGTCTTCACGCAACTCGGACTGCTCGCACACGACCTGGCGCACCGTCAGGTCTTCGGTGGACGGCGGGCGAGCGAGACCGGCGGGCGGATCGTCGCCAACCTGCTGATGGGCATGAGCTACGGCTGGTGGATGAGCAAGCACACCCGCCACCACGCCAACCCCAACCACGAGGGCCGCGACCCGGACGTCTCCCCCGACATCGTGGTGTGGTCCCAGCAGCAGGCCCGGGAGGCGAGCGGGGCCGCCCGGTTCATCGGCCGCCGACTGGCCTACCTCTTCGTCCCGCTGTTGTGCCTGGAGGGCCTCAACCTCAGCTGGAACAGCTTCCGCGCACTGCGCGGCCCCGCCATGAAGCGCCCCCGACTGGAGGGCACGCTGCTGGTCCTCCACTTCGCGGCCTACTTCGGGATCGTCCTCGCCGCCCTCCCGGCCGGAAAGGCGATCGCCTTCCTCGCCGTCCACCAGGCACTGCTGGGCATCCTCCTGGGCTGCGTCTTCGCGCCCAACCACAAGGGCATGCTGATGGTGACCCCGGAGATGCGGCTGGACTTCCTCCGCCGCCAGGTGCTGACCTCGCGCAACGTCCGCGGCAACCCGGTGCTGGACACCCTGATGGGCGGCCTCAACTACCAGATCGAGCACCACCTCTTCCCCAGCATGCCGACGCCCGCACTCCCCCGGGCCGCCCGGATCACCCGCCGGTTCTGCGCGGAGAAGGGCATCCCGTACTACGAGACCGGGCTGCTCCGCTCCTACCGGGAGATCTTCGCCCACCTCCACCGCACCGGCGAGCCGCTGCGCGCGGACCACTGACCCACCCGACCGCCGACCCCACCGGTGGCGCTCCCCCGCCGGGGCGCGCCACCGCGGCTCAGACGAGTTCGGCGGCCAGCAGGTCCATCAGCAGATTGTCGTGCCAGGTGCCGTCGGAGCCGCGCTCGTACTGGCGCATCACCCCCACGGGGCGGAAGCCGACCTTCTCGTAGCAGCGGATCGCCGCCGTGTTGTCCGCCGCCGGATCGATGATCAACCGGTGGTAGTGGTGGTCGTCGACCAGGTGACGGGCCAGCGTGCGGACGGCGTCGGTGCCGTAGCCGCGCCCGTGGTGGGCCGGGTCGAGGTAGATGTCCATCCCGGCGTGCCGGTACTCGTCGTCGTTCTCGGCGTACCACTGGACCGCGCCGACGACCCGGCCGCCGACCTCGATCACGAAGGTCTCGGTGCCGGGCTCGCCGAGGTCGGTGGTGACGGCGTCGGTGAGGTCGTCACCACCGCGCCAGCGGGCGTAGACCTCGGGGGTACGGCGGATGGCGACCAGGGCCGGGATGTCCTCGGCCGAGGCCGGGCGGAGTGTGACGTGCGCGCCGTGCAGATTCGTCCCCATAACAGCGGATGCTTCCATGGAACGCCGCATTCGGCGAGCGGTTATCGCTTTGCACGCACACCGTCCCACCAGCCATGATTCGCCCTCGTGATACGTCTGCTGATCATCCTCCTGGCCTTCGTGGCCTACCTCGTCTACCGCTTCCTCCGGCGGCGCAACCATCTGAAGTGGGCCCGGGAGGGCTTCGACCCGGCGGCCTACGGCATGCCGCCGCGCGAGCGGCTCGACCCGACCCGGTCCGGCCCGCCGACCCCGCTGGAGCAGCGCGAGCGCTCGCAGGCGATCGCCGACGCCGCCTGGGCCGGGGACTGGCGCCCGGCGGCCGCGTACGTCGCCGAGGCCGGGGACCACTGGGACGAGGGCTGGTCCCGGCTGGGCCTGCTGGCGGCGGTCGCGGCCGAGGGCGACAGCTGGCTGACCGCCTGGCGCGCCGCCGAACCGGGCGACTGCGACGCCGCCACCCTGGAGGCCAAGCTGATGGTGCACCGCGCCTGGGAGGTGCGCGGCTCCGGCTACCGGGACGAGGTCGGTGACGAGGCGATCAAGAGCTTCGTCGAGCTGCTGCCGGCCGCGATCGAGGCCGCCCGCCGGGCCGCGCTGCTGGACCCGGCGAACCCGGGCCCGTGGGTGGTGATCGTGACGGCGGCGCGCGGGGCGCAGTTCACCCCGGAGCAGTTCCAGGAGGCGTGGGACGAGCTGGTGAAGCGCGCCTGGTACCACTACGACGGCCACTGGCAGGCCATGCAGTACTGGTGCGCCAAGTGGTTCGGGTCCAACGACAAGATGATGGCCTTCGCCGAGCGCACCATGGACGCGGCGCCGCCCGGGAGCCCGCTGGGCGGGATCTACCTGCACGCGCTCGCCGAGCTGGAGGAGCGCCGCTCCATCGCCGGCACGCTGGCGGCGGACCGGACCAAGTGGCGGATCGACAACCTCGCCGCCCAGCTGCGGCAGGTCCGTCCGGACGACGAGCGGATGCCGCAGCTGCGGCACCTGCTGGCGCACTTCGCCGGCGAGGTGGAGTCGTACGAGGTGGCGCTGGAGCAGTTCCGGGCGATCGGCCCCTGGTGCGGTGCCGAGCCGTGGCGCAAGCAGGACGACCCGGTGGCGGCGTTCGACCTGGCCCGCGCGCTCGCGGTGAAGCGGGCGAAGGCCGAACCGCTGGCGGCCGAGCTGCGCCCGGAGAAGAACGCCGACGTGCGGCACGGCCGCCCGTAACGCGTCGCACCCGTCGCTCCGTCCGTTGCCCCCGCGCGCGGGTCCGTCCGTCGCCCGCGCGCGGTAACGGACGGAGGGGCCGCCGCCGGTCTGGGGCCCGCCACCGAATCCGGACGGGGGGTTTCCCCCAGCAAGGACGGCGGCCCTCCCCAGCGCGCCGCGGGGCCCGCCGCGGCGAAGATCAACTCATCGAACGCCGAGGTCATCGGCGGTCCGTCGGGTCGAGGAGTGATCACAAGATGGCAGGGAACAAGCGGTTCGGGCGGCGCGGGGTGCTGGCGGCGACGGCGGCACTGGCCGCCGCCGCGGTACTGGCCCCGGTGGCGGCGGTCGCCGCGCCGGTGACCCCCGCGACGGCCGGGTCCGCGGCCACGGCTGCGGCCGCGGACCCGACGCAGGCGCAGCGCTCCGCCGTGGTGCGAGCGCTGGAGAGCGTCGCCCAACCGCTGCGGACGACCGAACCGGGTGGCCGCACCGCGGACCTGCGGGCGTTGGGCGCGATGATCGGCGACGCCCGGGTGGTCGGCCTCGGCGAGGCCACCCACGGTTCGCACGAGTTCTTCGCGATGAAGCAGCGGCTGTTCCGCTACCTGGTCGAGGAGAAGGGCTTCACCACCTTCGCCCTGGAGACCAGCTGGACCAGCGGCCTGCAGATCGAGGAGTACGTCCAGGGCGGCCCGGGCGACGCGCGGCAGGTGGTCAAGGAGGCCCTGGGCGGCAGCCCGTGGGACCGCGAGGAGTTCGCCGACCTGATCGCCTGGATGCGCTCCTACAACCGGAGCCACCCGCGGAACCCGGTCCACTTCCTGGGCGACGACATCGGCGCCCCGAGGCTCGGCGACCGGATCTTCGAACGCGTCGCCTCCTACCTGCGGGAGGCCCGGCCGGACGCGCTCCCCCAGCTCGACGGGCTCTACGCCGGGCTGCGGCCGTTCGACGACACCATGGCGTACCTCAAGAAGCCGGTCGCCGAGCGCCGGGAGAACGCCGCCAAGGCGCGGCAGGCCCTCGACCTGGTCAGCGCCAGCGGTGCCGACGGGGACGCCCGCGCGTGGGCCGTGCAGCACGCCCGGAACATCGCCGACACCTTCGAGTTCGCGGCCCTGGACCTCGCCGACCCGGCCTCCGTCTCCGCCGCGGAGCAGCTGCGCGACCGGGCGATGGCGGACAACACCGCCTGGTGGGAGCGCCGGACCGGCGGCAAGGTGCTGCTGTCGGCGCACAACGGGCACGCCGGCTACCTGGCCACCGACACCTTCCTGTACCCCGAGCCGCAGGGCTCCCACCTGCGGGACACCTACGGCAAGGACTACGTGGCCGTCGGCTTCACCTTCGACAGCGGTTCCTTCCTCACCAACGACGGGATCCTGACCGACGCCTGGAAGGCCGTCACCGTCCCGCCGGCCACGCCGGAGATGAACGAGCACACCCTCGACCGGGTCCGCTACCGGGACTACTACGTCGATCTGCGCACCGCGCCCCGGGCGGCCCGCGACTGGCTGAACGTCTCCCGCCCCACCTACGAGGCCGGATCGGTCTACCTCACCGACCCCCGGCCGGAGTTGGCGATCGGCCGGGCCTACGACGTGCTGATCCACCTGAACCGGGTCACCCAGGCCCGGATGTTCTGACCGCCCCGGGTGCGACGGCGGGGGCGGGCCCGACCACCGGGTCCGCCCCCGCCGTCACACCCCTCGGGTACGTCAGGCCACCGCTTCCGCCGCCGCCCGGCCCGCCGCGCGGCCGGAGAACAGGCAGCCGCCGAGGAAGGTGCCCTCCAGGGCGTTGTAGCCGTGCACGCCCCCGCCGCCGAACCCGGCCACCTCCCCCGCCGCGTACAGGCCGTCGACCGGCCGCCCGTCGAGCCCGAGGGCGCGGGAGTCGAGGTCGGTCTGGATGCCGCCGAGGGTCTTCCGGGTCAGGACGTGCAGCTTGACGCCGATCAGCGGGCCCGCCGCCGGGTCGAGCACGCGGTGCGGGGCGGAGGTGCGGCTGAGCCGGTCGCCCAGGTAGCGGCGGGAGTTGCGGATGCCCTGGATCTGGGCGTCCTTGCTGAAGGGGTTGGCGATCTGGAGGTCCCGGGACTCGATCTGGGCCCGCAGCACGGCCGGGTCCAGCAGCGGTTCCTCGGTCAGGCCGTTCATCTTCGCCACCAGTTCCTCCAGGGTGGCGGCGACGACGAAGTCCGCGCCGTTCCGCTTGAACGCCTCCACCGGCCGGGGTGCCCCGCTGCCGAGGAGGCGCTCGCGCAGGACGGCCTTGCGGTCGCCGCTGGTGAGGTCGGGGTTCTGCTCCGAGCCCGACAGCGCGAACTCCTTCTCGATCATGCGCTGGGTGAGGACGAACCACGAGTGGTCGTACCCCGCGATGTCCTCGGTGGTGCGCAGGTGCCTGAGCGTGCCCAGGGTGTCGTAGCCGGGCAGGCAGGGCTCCGGCAGACGACGTCCGAGGGCGTCGAACCACAGCGGCGACGGGCCCGGGAGGATGCGGATCGCGTGTCCGGGCCAGACCGGGTCCCAGTTCCGGATGCCCTCGGTGTAGTGCCACATGCGGTCGCGGTTGACCAGCCGCACCCCCGCGGCGGCGCTGATGTCGAGCATCCGCCCGTCCACGTACGCCGGGACGCCGGTGATCATGTTCTTCGGGGGCGTGCCCATGCGCTCCGGCCAGTGGCGGCGCACGAGTTCGTGGTCGCCGCCGATGCCGCCGGTGGTGACGATCACGGCCTGGGCGGTGAGTTCGAACTCCCCGGCCGGCTCCCGGTTGGAGGCGGCGCCGCGCGGTGCCGGGTCCGGCGCCAGCAGGGTGCCCCGCACGCCCGTCACCGCCCCGTCCCGGACCACCAACTCGTCGACCCGGTGGCGGTGGTGGAAGGTGAGCAGGCCGGCGGCCGCGGCCTGCCGGGCGTCCTGCACGAACGGGCCCACCACCCCGGTGCCGGTGCCCCAGGGGACGTGGAAGCGCGGTACGGAGTTGCCGTGGCCGTCCGCGCGCAGGTCGCCGCGCTCGGCCCAGCCCACCAGCGGTGTCAGCTTGATCCCGCGTTCCGTGATCCAGGCGCGCTTCTCGCCTGCGGCGAAGTCCACATAGGCGCGGGCCCAGCGCACCGCCCAGGAGTCCTCGTCGTCGAGGCGGTCGAAGCGGGCGCTGCCGCTCCAGTCGTTCCAGGCCAGCTCGACGGAGTCCTTCACGCCGAGCCGCCGCTGTTCCGGGGAGTCCACCAGGAAGAGCCCGCCGAAGGACCAGTGGGCCTGGCCGCCGAGGTTGGCGGCGCTCTCCTGGTCCAGCAGCGCGACCCGTCGGCCCCGCGCGGTGAGCTCGCGCGCCGCGACGAGCCCGGCGAGTCCGGCTCCGACCACGATGACATCGGCGTCCATGGGAACACTCCATCCTTCGGGCGACCGGCCGGTCCTGCTGGTCCGGCCGGGGACACAGGGGAAGACAGGAAAGACGGGGAGGAGCGGGGCACCCGTCAGCGGGGTCCGTCGGCGGAGAGCAGGGCGAGCAGCAGCTGCCGGAGCCAGGCCCGGGCGTGCTCGACGTCGCGGTCCAGCAGGAGCTGGGTGGTGACACCGTCGTAGGCGGCGATCACCGCGTGGGCCGCGCCCTCGGCGCCCCCCAGCACCTCGGGCAGCGGGCGCTCGGCGGCCACCTCGGCCAGCCGTTCGGCGATCAGCTCCCGCAGCCGCCGGCGGTGCTCCAGCAGCGTCCGCGCGGTCCGGGGGTCCCTGGCGGCGGCGACGAGGAAGTCCGTCTTGATCAGCAGCCAGTCGCGCTCCAGCAGCAGCACGCCGGTCACCCGCTCGACCAGCGAGGCCACGTCCGTGTCCCCGGCCCGCGCCGCGAGCGCCCCGGTGACCTGGGCGGCGATCAGCTCGGCCCGCTCCTCGTAGAGGACGAAGAACAGCTGCTCCAGGGTGTCGAAGTTCGAGTAGAACGCCCCCCGGCTGAACCCCGCGGCCTCGCAGACCTCCTCGATCGACACCCGGCCGAACCCCTTGGCCGCGAACACGCCGAACGCGGCCTCCAGCAGCCGGGCCCTCGTCCGCGCCCTGCGCGCGGTCACCCGGACGCCGCCGGGCCCGGGTGCCGCATCCGTCGCCGCCACAGCCCACCTCGATACATCAGCGCATCGGATACATCGGTGTATCCGCCGCCACCGTAGCGGAGACCCGGCCCGGTCCGATACACCCGTGCGGCGGCGCCTTCGCGCGTCGCCGCGCAGGCACGCCGGATGCTCCGGTGGCCGGGGGCGGAATCCGTCGGAAGAATTTCCCGGCCGGCTGTCGAAACGGACGCCCTCCGTTCGACGCAGGGGTGAGCGGCGGGGAGAAGCCCCGCCCGCACCGACGAGGAGTGAGTACCATGCCGCGCTTCATGAGCCTGATCCGCATCGACGAGCAGCAGTCCCAGAACTTCGAGATGGACCCCGCGTTCGAGGAGCGGATGGGAGCGCTGTTCGCGGAGATCACCAAGGCCGGGGTGATGCTGGACACCGCCGGACTGCTGCCCACCAAGGAGGGCACCCGGCTGCTCTGGGAGGGCGGCAAGGTGACCGCCACCGACGGGCCGTTCACCGAGACCAAGGAGGTCGTGGGCGGCTACGCGATCATCCAGTGCAAGGACATGGCCGAGGCCGTCGAGTGGACCCGGCGCTTCCTGGAGGTCCACCCGGGGAGCTGGACGGTCGGCGCCGAGCTGCGGCAGATCGACGAGGCCGCCACGCCGCCGGAGGCGTGACGGGGCGGACGGGGCAGGCCGGGCGGCGGCGCGACGGGCGGACCGCCGGGCGGGCGGACGGTTTGCCCGCCCGGGCGGCGACTGCTCTGATGGGTGATCGTGACGGAGCGCGACGCGGGTGCGACGGAAGCCGGTGGGCCGGAACCCGGTAGGACGGAAGCCGGTGCGACGGAAGCCGCCGGGGCGGACACGGCCAGGACGGTCGAGGCCGTGTTCAGGATCGAGTCCGCCCGGATCATCGCGGGGGTCACCCGCATCGTGCGCGATGTCGGCATCGCCGAGGAGCTGGCGCAGGACGCCCTGGTCGCCGCCCTGGAGCAGTGGCCCGGGTCGGGCGTCCCGGACCGTCCGGGTGCCTGGCTCATGGCCACCGCCAAGCACCGCGCGGTCGACCTGGTCCGCCGCCGGGAGACCTACGCCCGCAAGCTCGCCGAGGTCGGGCGGTCGCTGGAGGACGTCCCGCCGCCGGAGCCGGCCGGGCCGGACGACATCGACGACGACCTGCTGCGGCTGATCTTCACCGTCTGCCACCCGGTGCTGTCCGCCGAGGCCCGGATCGCGCTGACGCTCCGGCTCCTCGGCGGGCTCACCACGGCGGAGATCGCCCGGGCCGTGCTCTCCTCGGAGCCCACGGTCGCCCAGCGGATCGTCCGCTCCAAGCGGACGCTGGCACAGGCCGGGATACCGTTCGAGGTCCCGTACGGGGCGGAGCGGGCGGCCCGGCTCTCCTCCGTCCTGGAGGTCATCTATCTGATCTTCAACGAGGGGTACTCGGCCACCGCCGGGGACGACCTGCTGCGGCCGGCGCTCTGCGAGGACGCGCTGCGCCTCGCCCGGGTCCTGGCCGCGCTGATGCCCGGGGAGCCCGAGGCGCACGGGCTGGCGGCGCTGCTGGAGCTCCAGGCCTCCCGGACGGCGGCCCGCACCGGCCCGGACGGCCGGCCCGTGCTGCTCGCCGACCAGAACCGGGCCCGCTGGGACCGGCTGCTGATCCGGCGCGGGCTCGCCGCCCTGCTGCGGGCGGGCACCGGCTCGTACTCGGTGCAGGCGGCGATCGCGGCCTGCCACGCGCGGGCCGTGCGCTACGAGGACACCGACTGGCAGACCATCGCCGCCCTCTACGGGCGGCTGATGGCGCTGACGCCGTCCCCGGTGGTCGAGCTGAACCGGGCGGTGGCGCTGTCGATGGCCGAGGGTCCGGCGGTCGCGCTGGAGGTGGTGGACGCGCTGGCCGAGGAGCCGGCGCTGCGCGGGTACCACCTGCTGCCCAGCGTCCGGGGCGACCTGCTGGCCCGGCTGGGGCGGGGCGCGGAGGCGCGGGCGGAGTTCGAGCGGGCGGCGGGGCTGACCCGCAACGAGCGGGAGCGGGAGCTGCTGCTCGCCCGCGCGACGGAGGCGGCCCCGGCCGGGAGCTGAGGGCGCGACGGGGTCGGGGCGGGACGGGTGAAAGCCGGGTCCCGAGGACGACGGGGGTGTCCTCGGGACCCGGCGGCTCGAAGGGCGGACGCCTCGCGGACGGTGCGGCGGGCGCCGCCCGACTCAGAGGGCGTCGTCGAGACGGAGCCGGGCGCTGACCTGGCCGAGGCCGTCGGCCAGCACGGCGAGCTGCTCCCGGCTGAGCACGTCGATCAGCAGTTCGCGGACCAGCGCGACATGGCCGGGGGCGGCCTCCCGCAGCAGCTCCCGGCCCTGGTCGGTGAGTTCGGCGAACACGCCGCGCACATCGCTCGGGCAGGAGCGCCGACCGACCAGCCCCATCTTCTCCAGCTGGGTGACCTGGTAGGTCAGGCCGCTCTTGGAGGTGACGAGCTTGTCCGCCAGTTCGGTCATGCGCAGCGAGCCGGCCGGGGCGGCGGAGAGGTGGACGAGGATCTCGTACTGGGTGTGGGAGAGACCGGAGTCCTCCTTGAGCTGGCGTTCCAGGCGGCGGTTGAGGAGGTTGCTCGCGGTGACGAAGCTCCGCCAGGCAGCCATCTCCTCCTCGTCGAGCCACCGGGGCTCGTACGGGGAGGCGGCGGAGGGGGGCGCCGAAGGTGCGGACGAGGTGGAGGGCATGAGGTGATCGTACTCCTATTGTTCAAATTCGAACGAAGGTGTACGGTCGAAATCAGTCGAGAGTTCAAATTTGAACTACTTGCCCGGACCGCCCTTCCGAGGACCACCCCCAGCACCCCGAGGGCCGGAGGAGAAGAACCGCCATGAGTACCGCCGCAACCGGCCGCATGCCCGCCCTCTACCTGTCGCACGGCGCGCCGCCGCTCGCCGACGACCCGGTCTGGCCGGGTCAGCTGGCTGCCTGGTCCGCCGACCTGCCCCGGCCCAGGGCGATCCTGATGGTGTCGGCGCACTGGGAGGAGGCCCCGCTCGCGCTCGGCGCCGTCACCACCGTGCCCCTCGTGTACGACTTCTGGGGCTTCCCCGAGCACTACTACCGCGTCCGGTACGCCGCCCCCGGCGCACCGGAGCTCGCCGAGCGCGTGCGGAAGCTGCTGCGCGCCCCCGGCACACCGGTCCAGGACATCCCCGACCGGGGCCTCGACCACGGTGCCTACGTCCCGCTGGTGGAGATGTTCCCGGAGGCGGACATCCCCGTCCTCCAGGTCTCCATGCCGACCCTCGACCCGCAGCGGCTGCTGGAGATCGGCCGCCGGCTCGCCCCGCTGCGCGACGAGGGCGTGCTGATCGTCGGCAGCGGCTTCTTCACCCACAACCTGCGGGCGCTCAGCAGCGACGGCCGGATCACCTCGGTGATGGCCGAGTTCGACGACTGGGGCCGGCGGGCGCTGGAGGCCCAGGACCTCGACGCGCTGCTCGACTTCGAGGAGAAGGCGCCGGCCGGCCGGCTCGCCCACCCCCGGACCGAGCACTTCGCCCCGCTGTTCGTCACCCTCGGTGCCGCCGAGGGCGAACTGGAGCGCCAGCGCACCGTGATCGACGGCTTCTGGATGGGCCTGGCGAAGCGCTCGATCCAGGTCGGCTGACCCGGCCGGGCGCGGGCGGTCGATCCCGGGGCAGTGGCGCGCACGAGACGGTGGCCCGCGTGAGACGGTGGGGCGATGACCGATCATCAGATGAACGGCACTGATGTCAGGGCGGCGCTCGACGCGGCGACCGCCGTGCTCGGGCCCGCCGCCGCAGCCGACGGCGCGGACTGGGACGCCCCCGCCGGGCCGCTGGAGTGGAGCTGCCGGGAGACCGCCGCCCACATCGCCCACGACCTGCTCGCCTACGCCGGACAGCTCGCCGCCCGGCCCACCGACCGCTATCTGCCGCTGGACCTCACCGTGCGCCCGGACGCCGGGCCGGCCGAGGTGCTCACGGTGGTCACGGCCGCCGCGCACCTGCTGGCCACCGCCCTGGACGCGGCCCCGCCCGAGCTGCGGGCCTGGCACTACGGACCGTGCGACCCGGCCGGTTTCGCCGCGATGGGGGTCGCCGAGACCCTGCTGCACACCCATGACATCACCCTCGGGCTGGGCCTCGACTGGCGACCGTCGGAGCGGCTCGCGGCGGCGGTGCTCGCCCGGCTCTTCCCCGACGCGCCCCCCGGGGAGCCGGCGGCGGTGCTGCTCTGGTGCACCGGCCGGGGCGAACTCGACGGCCGCCCGCGCCGGACCTCGTGGACCTGGCGGGCGGCCGTCGGGTAGCCGTTGCGTGTGGCCGCTCAGGCGGTGCCGGTGGCGGCCCGCTCGGCGGCGCTGCGCACCACGCAGAACTCGTTGCCCTCGATGTCGGTGAGGGTCACCCAGCCCGCGCCGTCGGGCCGGCGGTGGTCCTCGAACTGCTTCGCGCCCAGGGCGACCAGGCGCTCGACCTCCTCGTCCCGGGTGCGGTCCTTCGGCACCAGGTCGAGGTGGACCCGGTTCTTGACCTCCTTGCCCTCCTCGACCCGGATGAAGAGCAGCGAAACGCCCTCCGAGTTGACCTCGATCTCCGGGTCACCGGGCACGTCGCCCTCGCCCAGGGCGCCGTCCACCACCTCCGCCCAGAACACCGCGAGGGAGTGGGGGTCGGCGCAGTCGAACGTCACATGTCGCACAAGAGAAGCCATGCGCCCACTGTGACCCGTCAGGCCCCTCTCGTCCAACCGGGTTTCGCGGCCGCCGGCGGTGCCCGGCGGCCGCTCCGGGGGCGGTTTCCGGGGGCCTACTTGAGGCCCTCCCAGCCCCAGCGCGGGGTGGGGCCCGGGTCACCGAGGTCGGTGCCGGCCGGTGAGGCCGAGACGTCCTTGGCGATCCGGGTCCCCCAGTCGAAGTACTCCAGGACACGGCGGCGCAGCAGTTCACCCTCGGGGAGCTCCTTGTGCACGGCCTCGGCCATCAGCTCCATCCACCGGGTGCGCTGCTCCTCGGTGATGGCGAGGCCGAGGTGGGCGCGGAGCAGGGACTGGTGGCCTCCGAGGTCGGTGGTGAAGCGGTCCGGCCCGCCGAAGATCTCGGCCAGCCAGACGGCGACGTGCTCGACGTGGGTGGGCGTGAAGTCGGCGAAGACCGGCGCGAGCAGCGGGTCGGCGAGCACGCCCTGGTAGAAGGTGTCGCTCAGTCTCCGGAGGGCGTCGAGGCCCCCGATCGCCTCGTAGAGGCCGTCGGAGCCGGCGGAGCTGTCGGAACGGTGGTCGGTCATCGGTGTTTCTCCCCGTGCGGATGTCCTTGCGGTCCTGCCGCCCTTCCTAGCAGCGGAACGGAGGCCGCGCCTCCCCCGCGAGCCGTGTTCGCCGCCTGTTCGCCGCCGGCTCAGCAAGAGGAAGCCCCGGCTCCGGCTCACGACCACCGCCGGGGCCCCGCCGTTCACGGAACGGCGCTTGACCTTGACACCGGCGTCAGGGTCGCAGGCTTGCGGGCATGAACGGAACGACGGGAACGGACGGGGCCGTGGCGGAGCGGGTACGGGTGGTGGTGGTCACCGGCGCGGGGACCGGGATCGGGCGGGCGACGGCGTGGGCCTTCGCCGAGCAGGACCCGCGGGCGCGGGTGCTGGCGGTCGGACGGCGGGCCGAACCGCTGGCGGGGACGGCGGAGCGGGCGCCGGGGCGGATCGTGCCGCTGGTCGCCGACATCACGGCGCCGGACGGCCCGGCGGGGATCGTCGGGGCCGCGCTGGAACGCTTCGGCCGACTGGACGTCCTGGTCAACAACGCGGGCATCGCCCCGCACGCGACACTCGGCAGCTACACCCCGGAGGGCGTCGCCGCGCTGCTGGCCACCAATCTGACGGCGCCCGTGCTGCTGACCCAGGCCGCGCTGCCCGCGCTCACCGACAGCCGGGGCGTGGTCGTCAACGTCAGCACGGCCGTCGGCCTGCGCGGCTGGCCCGCCAACTCCGTCTACGCCGCGAGCAAGGCCGCCGTCGACACCCTGACCCGCAGCTGGGCGGTGGAACTGGCCCCGCGCGGCATCCGGGTGGTGGCCGTGGCACCGGGCGCGATCGAGACACCGATCGCCGAGCACGCCGGGATCGGCCCCGAACGGCGGGCGGAGCTGCGCGCCTGGCAGCTCGCGCACACCCCGCTGGGCCGGATCGGCGAGGCCGCCGAGGTGGCCTGGGCCGTCACGCAACTCGCCGCGCCGCAGGCCTCCTTCGTCACCGGCGTAGTCTTCCCGGTGGACGGGGGCGCCGTGGTCGGATGAGCGCCGGGGAAGGACGGGGGCCGCGCGGGTGCGGATCGGCGAGCTGGCACGGGCGACGGGGACCACCGCCCGGGCGCTGCGGCACTACGAGCAGGCCGGACTGATCGACTCCGGGCGGGCCGCCAACGGCTACCGGGTGTACGAGGAGTCGGCGGTGACCCGGGTGCGCAACATCCGCTCGCTGCTGGAGGCCGGGTTCACCCTGGAGGACGTCCGGCCGTTCCTCGGCTGCCTGGACCAGGAGGCGTTCGGGCCGCCGTCGGCCGGCGCGCTGCGGATCGCCCGGGACCGGCTGGCGGTGCTGGAACGCCGGATCGCCGCCCAGTCCGAGACCCGGGACCGGCTCGCCGCGGCGATCGCCGGCGCCGAGGCCGCCGCTGGCACGGCCCGGACCCCTTCCGGGTGACACCCCCGATCGGGGGTGTGCAGGGGGCGGCGGGCGGAGGACAGTGGGCGCATGCAGATTCCACTCTCCGTGATGGACTTCCTCGACCGGGCCGAGCTGGTCTACGGCGACCGGGTCGGCATCGTCGACGAATCGGCGCAACCGGCCGAATCCTGGGGCGATCTGACGTACCGACGGGTGGCCGAGCTGGCCCGGGCGCAGGCGGCCGGGCTGGACCGGCTCGGGGTCGGCCCCGGTGAGCGGGTGGCGGTCGTGTCGCACAACTCGGCGCGGCTGCTGACCTCGATGTTCGGTGTCAGCGGGCACGGCCGGGTGCTGGTGCCGGTGAACTTCCGCCTCAAGGCGGAGGAGGTGTCGTACATCGTCGAGCAGAGCGGCGCCTCGGTGCTGCTGGTCGATCCGGAGCTGGCCGAGCCGCTGGCCGGGGTGGTCGCCAAGCACAAGTTCGTGATCGGCGCCGACAGCGACCGGCTGCTGTACGACTTCGAGCACGCGCCCCGCCGGTACCCGGTCGACGAGAACGACACCGCCACCGTCAACTACACCAGCGGAACCACCGCGCGCCCCAAGGGCGTTCAGCTCACCCACCGCAACATCTGGCTGAACGCGAACCTGATGGCCCTGCACTTCGGGGCGAGCGACCGGGACGTCTACCTGCACACCCTGCCGATGTTCCACGCCAACGGCTGGGGCTTCCCGTTCTCGCTCACCGGACTGGGCGCGCGGCACGTGGTGCTGCGGAAGGTCGACGGCGCGGAGATCCTGCGCCGGGTCGAACGGCACGGCGTGACCTTCCTGTGCGGCGCGCCGGCCGTGGTGCAGATGGTGCTGGACGCGGCGGCCGAGTGGGAGGGGCCGGTCCCCGGCCGGGACCGGGTGCGGATGGTGGTCGCCGGCGCGCCGCCGCCCACCTCGGTGGTGCAGCGGATGGAGTCCGAACTCGGCTGGGAGTTCATGCAGATCTACGGCCTGACCGAGACCTCGCCGGTGGTGACGGTCAACCGCACCCGCGCCGAGTGGGACGAACTGCCCGCCGAGCGGCGGGCCGAGAAGCTGGTGCAGGCCGGCGCCCCGGCCCTCGGCAACCAGGTCCGGGTGGACGAGCAGGGCGAGGTACTGGTCCGCTCCAACGTCGTCCTGGAGGGCTACTGGCAGCAGCCGGAGGCCACCGCCGAGGCGGTCCGGGACGGCTGGTTCCACACCGGCGACGGCGGCACCCTGACCGACGGCTATCTGACCATCTCGGACCGGAAGAAGGACGTCATCATCAGCGGCGGGGAGAACGTCTCCTCGATCGAGGTGGAGGACTGCCTGTACGACCACCCGGCGGTGGCCGAGGCCGCGGTGATCGGCGTCCCGGACGCCAAGTGGGGCGAGACCGTCAAGGCCCTGGTGGTGCTGAAGCCGGGCACCGAGGTCGGCGAGGCGGACCTCATCGCGCACTGCAAGCAGCGGCTGGCCGGGTACAAGTCGCCGACCTCGGTGGAGTTCCGGGAGTCGCTGCCCCGGACGACCACCGGGAAGCTGCAGAAGTTCCGGCTCCGCGAGCCGTACTGGGCGGGGCGCGAGCGCCGCGTCAACTGAGCCTCCCCGGCGAGGTTTTCAGTCCAGAAGTCCGGACTCCCGGGCGGTGAGGGCGAGTTCGGTGCGATTGCGGACGCCGAGCTTGTGCATCGCGCTCTTCAGGTAGCCGGTCACCGTGTTGCAGGTGAGGCCGAGCTGGGCGGCGATCTCCGGGTTGGTCCGGCCGGTCGCCGCCCAACGGAGCACCTCGTGCTCGCGCCGGGTGAGCGGCGGGGCGAACCTCGGGGCGGGCGGGGCGGACGGGGCGGACGGTCCCGGCCCTCGCGGCGCGGGGTCGGCGGCCGGCGCCCCGCACCAGGCCGCGGCCCCGGCCAGGGCGCGGGTGGCGGCCTCGGCGAGCCGGGTCACCGCGCCGATCCGGA
>NZ_JAIY01000010.1:403118-416577 GCF_000710405.2 Kitasatospora sp. MBT66
CAGCTGGGCGCCCGTTCGGCCAGCGCCCGGCCGCCGAGGCCGGTCCCGGCCGGGACGGCGAGGCCGTGCAGCAGGTCCGCCCGGGTGCCGGCCCAGTGCCGCAGCACCATCCCCTCGGCGGCCGGTCCGGCCGGCTCCCGGTCCGGCACGCCGACCAGGCCGACGTCGGCGCCGCAGTCGGCGACCACCCGGCGGGCGAGGTCGCCGAGCACGGCGTCCCGGACCAGCGCGGCGGCCCGGGCGGCGAGGTCGTCCGGCGCGGGGAGGCCGTCCGGCGCGGGCGCGCCACTCCTCGCTGCGGCACTCCTCGGCGCGGCGCTCGTCGGCGGGCCCGGGGCGGTCGGGGCGGTCGTCACCGCGCGATTGTCACACGGGCTCCCGCCCGTGGGGAGGGGTGCGGAGCGCGGGTTCGGTGGAGTTCCGGGTGCGGGGCCGCCGGGCGGCGTAGGGTGCGGGCGCGAGGTTACCGGCGGGTCACCAAGGGTGGCGCGCCGCGGTGTGTTCCCGGTTCCGAGCTTGCGAGAGGGAGATCCATGACGGACCCGAACGTTCCCGGGGAGTCGTCCGTGCTGACCGGACTGCTGGCCGACCTGCGGGCCGAGAGCGAGGTGCTGGACGGGCTCGTCGCCGGCCTCGAACCGGACCACTGGGCCTTGGACACGCCCGCGGCGGGCTGGACCGTGGCCCATCAGATCGCCCACCTGGCCTGGACGGACGACTGGTCCGCGCTGGCCGCCCGCGACCCCGAGGCCTTCGTCGCGGACTCCCGCCGGATCTTCGGCGAACTGCTGGCGGCCGGCGCGGACCCGGTCGAGGACGGCGCCGCGCACGGGGCCGCCGAGGAGCCGGCCGCGCTGCTGACCCGCTGGCGGGCCGGGCGGGAACGGCTCGCGACGGCCCTCGCGGCGGTGCCGGCCGACACCAGGCTGCCGTGGCTGGGGCCACCGATGAAGGCCCCGTCGATGGCCACCGCCCGGTTGATGGAGACCTGGGCGCACGGGCAGGACGTCGCGGACGCGCTCGGCGCCGTCCGGGAGCCGAGCGCCCGGCTGCGGCACGTCGCGCACCTGGGCGTGCGGACCCTGGGCTTCGCGTTCACGGTGCACGGGCTGCCCGCTCCGCAGGCCCCGGTGCGGGTCGAACTGACGGCTCCGGACGGCGGGTTGTGGACCTGGGGTCCGGAGGGGGCGGTGGACCGGGTGACCGGTCCGGCCCTGGACTTCTGCCTGCTGGTCACCCAGCGGCGGCACCGGGACGACCTCGCGCTGACCGCCGTCGGAGAGGTGGCGACGGCCTGGCTGCCGATCGCCCAGGCCTTCGCCGGCCCGCCCGGCAAGGGGCGACAGAGTGGATTCTCGCTTTAGCAGATCAGTCGTCAAATACCCTCGCCCGAAAGGTAAACCACACGTTCCAGCGATATACAGAGTTCGTCGGCGAATGATGGAATCCCGGCATGAAGCGAACGAACCCGAAGCGCACAGCCCTGGCCGGCTCCGTCGCCCTGCTCGCCGTCGGCGGCCTCCTGGCCGCCTCCGCCCCGGCCGCGTTCGCGCTGCCCCCGGGGCCGGCCGCGGCGGTCGTGTCGGCCCAGGTCCGGGCAGGGACGCCGGCCGCGCACCAGGTGGTCACCTTCTTCGAGGAGTACCGGCGGGCGGTGCTGGGCACCAGTGGCGAGCAGCCGTCCGAGGTGCGCAAGCGTTTCCTCGCCCCGGCCCTCGACCGTCGGCTGGACGCCTGGGCGCAGCAGCACGACGCCGATCCGGTGTTCCGCGCCCAGAACGTCCCGGTGGACTGGTCGGTCCAGCAGGTGAAGGAGGAGTACGGCTTCGCCTCCGTCCGGCTCACCGAGTTCTGGGGCGGGGGCGGCAGCCAGGAGGTCTGGTACACCGTGCGGGTGCGCGATCTGAAGATCGTCGAGCTCGGCGACCAGCCCGCCTTCTGACCAGGCGGCTGTCCGACCAGTCGGATCCGACCACCGGTCCCCCATGAACCCCGGTGCGGCGCAGGCACCCCCCACGACTGCGCCGCGCCGGTCATCCCCGCACGTTCGTCCGCGTGCGGTCATCCGCCCACCGGCACCCGCGCACGGTCATTTGCCGCCGTCGCGCAGGATCAGCAGCCCGAGCCCCCGCTCCCGGGCACCCGCAGTCCACTCCGGGAGCAGTTCGGCGACCAGCCACTCGACCTCCTCGGCCGCGTCCTCGTCCCCGCCCGGCAGGAGTTCCGGCTCCTCGTGGATCCGGTCGGTGTCGAAGCCGGCCAGTTCACCGTGGACGCGGTCGAGTTCGGACCCGGCCGCGAAGCAGGGGAAGGGCCACGGATCACCGTCCGACACCTCGGTGTCCGGCCACGGCCAGGGGCGCGTCCACAGTCCGGCGAGGGCCGGCAGCCCCCAGACCCGGAAGGTGTCGGTGAGTTCGTGCCAGCCGCGCCCCGGCAGGATCGCCGCGCCGAGGGTGTCACCGGCCCCGGGCAGCAGGAGTTCCAGCAGCCAGCCGTAGCCGCCGGGGCGTGCGGGGTCGAGCCGGCCGTCGGCGATCTCCCGCAGGGCGGGCTCCACCTCGGCGGGATCGGTGGCCCGCAGCAGCCGGCGGGCCGCCGTCAGCGGTGCGATCCGGTCCAGCGCGGCCCGGACGAAGGCCTCCTCGCCGGAGCCGACCGTGCGCAGCAGGGCGTCGCCGTCGACCGCGAACGCCGAGAGGTACTGTTCGGACATGGGGCCATTGTCCCGGTGCCGCCATCTCGCCCGGCGGGCGGGGGTGTTGGGACCCTACCGCGCGGGCGCGGACCAGGGGGCGACGCCGAGCCGGCCGGTGGTGCCGAGGTCCAGGTCGGCCGGGACGGTCAGCCGGGGGCGGCCGGGGAGCGGGGCGACCTCCAGGTAGCGGCCGTTGTCGGAGGCCTTGTCGCCCGCGGTCACGGTGTTGCGCCAGACCAGCTGGAACTCGGCGTACTCGCGGGGCTGCAGGGTCAGCGGCTTCGGCGCCGCGTCGAAGTTCGCCAGGGTGGCGATGCCGGCCGAGCCGCGCTTGACGGTGACGGCGAGCGGGGCTCGTTCGGCGTCCAGGACCCGGACGGCGGGGTGGCCGTTGAGGCTGTAGGGGCGGGTACCGCAGTTGGTCAGCCGGACCGGCAGCACCCGCAGGCCCATCGCGGCATCGGCCTCGCCGACGGTCAGGGCGACGCCTTCGGGGGAGCAGACGGGCGGCGGGGCCGGGGTGGCGCTCGGCGCGGAACCCGGCAGGGGCACCGCCCGGACGGGCCCCGGGGTGGACCCGGTGCTCGCGGCGGGTGCGGGAGCAGACGTGACCGCAGGGGTCGGTGTGGGCGCAGGGGTCGGCGTGACCGCGAGGGGCGCGTCGCCGATGCTGCGCGCCGGTCCCGGCGCTCCCCCGCCCGCACCGGTCGCCGGGGTGCTGCCGCATCCGGCCGTCGCGAGCACGCCCGCCGCGAGCAGCAGCCCCACCCGGACGGAGGTCCGGGAGACGACGGTGGACGGGGGTGGGGTCGGCGACGGCGTCGATTCCATGGGGACGATCATGGCACGAACCAATCCGGCGCCGTCACAGCCCGATCCGGCGCCCTCACAGCCCGATCCGTCGCCGTCACAGCCCGATCCGCAGCGGGGCGAGCCGGGTGGCGACCAGATTGGTCGCGCCCCGGTCCCGTTCGATGTGCCCGTGCACCAGCAGTCCGGCCCGGTCGAGGGCGGTGCGGCGCTGGGACTCCCAGACCGGCCGGCTGCAGATCACATTGATCAGCCCGGTCTCGTCCTCCAGGCTGATGAAGAGCACCCCGCCCGCCGTCGGCGGCCGCTGCCGGTGGGTGACCAGGCCGCCGACCACCACCGCCGTCCCGTCCGGCACGTCCGGGAGCCGCTCCGCCGGGAGCGCGCCGCCGCGGTCCAGATGGGCGCGCAGGTGCTGGAGCGGATGGCTGCTCGCGGACGTCCCGGTGGCCCAGAGGTCGGCGATGGTCTCCTCGATCGGGGTCATCGCGGGCAGTTCCGGCGCCTCGGTGCCGGGCGTCGTGCCCGGGATGAGGTCCGCCGAGACGCCCGCGAACGCGCCCGCCGCCCAGAGCGCCTGCCGCCGCCCGAGCCCGAAGCAGCCGAACGCGCCCGCCGCCGCCAGCGCCTCCAGTCCCGGCGCCGGCAGGCCGGTCCGGCGGGCGAAGTCCTCCAGGTCCGCGTACGGGCGCCCGGCCGCGATCGCCTCGGCCTGCGCGGTGCCGATGCCGCGCACGGTGTCCAGGCCGAGCCGGATCGCGGGCTGCGGCAGGCCGGCGGTCAGCGGCGGCGCGGGCGTCGGCCCCCGGTACGGCTCCAGGGTGGGCGCAGGACCGCTGGCGTTGACGTCCACCCCGCGCACCCGCACGCCGTGCCGCCGGGCGTCCGAGATCAGGCTGAGCGGCGAGTAGAAGCCCATCGGCTGGTTGGCCAGCAGGGCGCAGGTGAAGGCCGCCGGATAGTGGTACTTGAGCCAGGCGCTGGCGTACACCAGATAGGCGAAGCTGATCGCGTGGCTCTCCGGGAAGCCGTAGTTGGAGAAGGCCTCGATCTTCACATAGACGTCCTCCGCCACCTGCTGCGGGATGCCGCGCTCGGCCATGCCGTCCAGCAGCCGTTCGCGCAGCCGGGCGACCCGTTCGTGGGAGCGCTTGGCGCCCATCGCCTGGCGCAGCCGGTCCGCCTCGGCGGGGGTGAACCCGGCGCAGTCGATGGCGAGTTGCATCATCTGCTCCTGGAACAGCGGCACCCCGAGGGTCTTGCCGAGCGCGTTCTCCATCAGCGGGTGCGGGCAGCCGGCCGGCTCCACCCCGGCCCGGCGGCGCAGGTAGGGGTGGACGGAGCCGCCCTGGATCGGGCCGGGCCGGATCAGCGCGACCTCCACCACCAGGTCGTAGAAGTGGTCCGGCTTGAGCCGGGGCAGGGTGGCCATCTGGGCGCGCGACTCGACCTGGAAGACCCCGACCGTGTCGGCCCGCCGCAGCATCGCGTACACGCCCTTGTCGTCGTCCGGGATGGTCGCCAGGTCGTAGTGCCGGCCGTGGTGGCGGGCGACCAGGTCACAGGTGTCGTGCAGCGCGGCGAGCATGCCGAGACCGAGCAGGTCGATCTTGACCAGCCCGGCGCCGGCCACCGACTCCTTGTCCCACTGCAGCACGGAACGCCCCGGCATCCGGGCCCACTCGGTCGGGCAGATCTCGGCGATCGGCTCCCGGGTGAGCACCATGCCGCCCGAGTGGATGCCCAGGTGGCGCGGCAGGCCGTGGAGCTGTCCGGCGAGCGAGAGCACGTCGGCGGGGATGACGGCGTCCTCGCCGGGCGGCGAGCGGAAGTCCGCCTGCCGGCTGAACGCGTCGACCTGCCCCTGCGGGTAGCCGAGCACCCGGGCGGCGTCGCGCAGTGCCAGCCGGGGCCGGTAGGTGATCACATTGGCCACCTGGGCGGCGTGCTCGCGCCCGTAGCGGTGGTAGACGTACTGGATGACCTCCTCGCGGCGGCGGTTCTCGATGTCGAGGTCGATGTCCGGCGGCCCGTCCCGGGCGGTGGAGAGAAAGCGCTCGAAGAGCAGCTTGTAGTGCACCGGGTCGACGGCGGTGATCCCGAGCGCGAAGCAGACCGCCGAGTTCGCCGCCGAGCCGCGCCCCTGGCACCAGATGTCCTCGCGGCGGCAGAAGTCGACGATGTCGTGGACGATCAGGAAGTAGCCGGCCAGGTCGAGGTCCTCGATGACGTCCAGCTCGCGGGCGAGTTGGCGGCGGGCCGGACCGTTCGCCGGTCCGAACCGGGCCGGGCCGCCCTCGGCGACCAGTGCGCGGAGGTGGCCGATCTCGGTGCGGCCGGGCGGGACGGGGTAGCCGGGCAGTTCCGGGTCCAGGGTCGCGAAGTCGAAGGCGCAGGCGCGGGCGAGGTCCACGGTCGCCTCCCGGACACCGGGGAAGCGGGCCAGCCGGGCCGCCATCTCACGGCCGGAGCGCAGATGGGCGGTGCCGGCGGCGGACGTCCAGCCCGCCGCACCGGCGAGGGTGCGGCGGTCGTGCAGGGCGGCCAGCCCCTGGGCGAGGCGGCCCTGGGCGGGGCTCGCGTGGTGGGCGTTGGTGGAGGCGACGGTGGCCAGGCCCAGCCGGGCCGCGAGCGCGGCGAGGGCGTCGTTGCGCAGGTCGTCGCCGGGGAGCCACTGGTCGATCAGCTCGACGTGGACGTTGTCCCGGCCGAACGCCTCGGCAAGGATGCGGAGTTGAAGCTCGGGGTCGGCGGTGGGAGCAGGAGTGCTGTCGGGCTCGGCCGCGCCGGCGGCGGCCAGGGCGGCCGGGACGCGGCCGAGGCGGCATCCGGTGAGCACCGCCCAGTGGCCGCCGTGCGCCTCGGCCAGGGCGGCGAAGTCGTAGACCGGCTTCCCCTTGGCCCCACCTGCCAGTTGGGCCGCCCCGATGACGGCGGAGAGGCGGCGGTAGCCCTCGGGGTCGCGGGCCAGCACGAGCAGGTGCTCGACACCGTCACCCATTTCCTGACGGAGCGTCAGTTCCGCCCCGAAGACGGTCGCCACGCCCGTGCCCCGGGCCGCCTCGGCGAACCTGACCACGCCGTAGAGGCCGTCGTGGTCGGTGGGGGGGAGCGCCTCGACCTCCAGTCGGGCGGCCTCGGCGACCAGCGCCTCGGGGTCGCTGGCGCCGTCCAGGAAGCTGAAGGCGGAGTGCACGTGCAGCTCGGCCCAGGCGGGCCCGGCGGCGGCCGGCTCGGCGGGGCGCGTGGCAGTGGCGGGGTCTGCGGGGTCGGCGGCCTTCGCCGTCGGGCCCGGGCGCAGCGGCACGACAGCGCCCCCGGCAGCGGCGGCCATGCGCCGGTGCAGCTCGCTCCAGGGGACGGAGGGATGACTGGTGAATCCCATCGGGGTGGTGCCTTCGATCTCTCGTTCGTTCTCCGGTCCCCCCGCTCGGTCCCCCCGCTCGGACGGCCCGCGTCGTCCGGGCCGTCAGTCGTACCCGGCCTCCACGTACCAGGCACCCCCCTCCACCGTGAGCAGCAGCGCCCGCCCGTCCGCCACCGTCACCTGGAACCGGGCCCGGCGGCGGGCCCGGGCCTGGTCCCACCAGTACTCGACGGCCGGCCAGGGCCCGGTCCAGCCCTCCACCGGCAGTTCCCGCCCGCGCACCGCCACGACGGCCGGCCGGGCCGACACCCCCGCCCGGCCGTCCACCGTCACCGCCCGCCCGGCCGCGTCCAGGACCGTCGCCGGTACCGGGACCCGGTGCACGACGGACGGCCAGACGTCCCGCAGCCCGCCGACCCGGCCCGGCCACGGCGCGTCGGCGGGCGCCGCCGGGTCGTACGGCTCGCCCCAGGGCACCCGGACCACCTGGTCGTCCGGCCCCCGTCCGCCGGCCGGCTCGATCCGGCGCAGTCCGGCGTGCCCGAGCACCGCCTGCACCCGGGCCACCGCGCGCTCCACCCGGTCGTCGGCCACCGCCTGTCCCCAGAGGGCGAGTTGGCGGCCCTGGTCGGGGGTGAGGTCGTCGGGGACGAGGCGCAGCGCGGTGAAGCCGCCCGGCTCGGGGCGGCTCTCACCGGGGTGGTCGTCCCCGGGGCGGCTCCCAACTGGGCGGCTCCCAACTGGGCTGCTCTCGCCTGCCCGGTCGAACGTACCGGTGCTCTGCCAGGCCTGGAGCTGCCAGCGGACCCGTTCGGCGAGCGCCGTCGCCGAGAGCCGGCCCTCGTGCCGCCACAACCGGGCGACCGTCCGGCCGTCCGCACACACCACCTCGACGGCGACCCGCTGGCAGGTCAGCCCCGCCCCGGCGAGCCGCTGGTGCAGCCGCTCGGCCAGGGTCCGGGCGACGAACACCAGTGGCTCGGCGAGCGGCTCCGGCGGATCGAAGCGCTGCTCGACGGAGAGGTCCGGCCCTTCGGCACGCGGCACCAGCGGGCGCGGCTGCAGCCCCCGGGCCAGCCGGTGCGCCGTCGTACCGGTCGGGCCGAAGCGGTCGGCCACCGACTCGGCGGGCAGCGCGGCGAACGCCCCGACCGTGGGCAGACCCAGCCGGTCCAGCAGTTCGGCCAGCCCGGCGTCACCGAGCGCGGCCACCGGGTAGGGCGCGAGGAACTCCGCCGTCCGCCCGGCGGGGACCAGCACCCCGGCCCGGGCGGCGAGCACGGCGGCGAACAGGCCGTCGGCCACCCCGACCAGGCCCAGGGGCGGCGCGACCGCAGGGGGCGTGGGGGTTCCGGGCGCTCCGGAGGTTCCGGGTACCGGTTCCGACGGGGGCGCCGACGGATAGGCGGGCGGGCGCGCGAAACCGCCCCGGGCGCCGTCCCGGGCGGGCGGCGCGGCGGAGAACAGCTCCTCCACCCCGGCCGTCCGCCGCCGGACCCCGGCCCGCTCGGCATCGGCGGGGTGCGCGGGAGCGGCGGGGTGCACGGGGGCAGCGGGGTGCGCGGGGGCGGCAGGACGCAGGGGGACGACCTCGGCCAGGCCGTCTCCGTCGCCGTGCCCTCTCTCCGTGCCCACCTTCCCGTCCGCCGGCTGCTCCTGGGGCCCGACCACCGCCGCCGTCACGGCCTCCGCGACCGCCGTCGCGACCACCGCCGTCGACACCGCCAGGGCAGCCGTGACCGCCGCCCGGACCTTCGCCGCCAGGGCCTCCTCCCCGCCGAAGTAGCGGGCCGGCCCCTTCACCGGGATCGCGCACAGCCCCGGGCGCAGCACCTCCACCCGAGGGGTGAACGCCTCCACCGCGGCGGCCACCGGTTCGAACCGCCGGGCCTCCGCCTCCGGGTCCCGGTCCCGCAGCTCCAGCGCCGGACAGAGCCGCTGGGCCAGCTTGAGCCGCTGCCCCTGCCGCACCCCGGCCGCCCGGGCCGCCGCCGAACAGGCCAGCACCCGGCCGCCCTCGACCACCGCCACCGGGGCGTCCCGGTCCTCCCCCGGACGTTCGACGGCCGCCACCGGCCAGTCCGGACACCACACCACCAGCACCCGGGGGGTGACCGCGCCACTCGCCCCGGTGGAGCCGGCGACCTCTTCGCCGGTCAACTCGCACCACTCATCTCACACCGCCGCCATGCGGTCGAGACCCGTTCCGGGCCCCGCCACCGCGTCCTCCCCCACCACGTCCGCCGTCCCGGCGCCGACCGTCTCCTCCACGGCCCGCACCGCACCGTGCGCGTCCGGCAGCCAGAGCCTGGCCGCCCGCCCGCGCACCGCCGAGCCGCGCCCCTCGGCCACCACCTCCACCTGCCGTCCGGTGAGCTGCCCGTGCCCGTCCCCCAGCCCGAACCAGCGTCCGGACCGCACCCCCAGCCGCAGTCCGGCCCCCGGCCACGGCCCGGCCACCAGCAGCACGCAGCCGCTGCGCCGAAGGACCGCGGCCAGGCGGGCGGCCAGGTTCGGCGGGACCGGACCGTCCGGGCGCAGCATGATCAGTTCGACGGCGCCGGCCAGCACCGACACCACCTCGGCCCAGTGCGGGCCGGGATCGTCGGCCACCAGCAGCCGTCGCAGGTCCAGCCCGTACCCGGCGGCCGCGGCCAGCCCGAGGTCGGGCAGCCCGACCGCCGCCGCCCACCCGCCGTCGGTCTCCCGCACCCCGGCGGCCAGCGCCAGCAGCAGCCCGGCGTCCCCGCCGGCCACCGACACCGCCGTCCCCCGCCGAAGCCCGCCCTCCGGCAGCACCCCGCGCAGCGCGGGGACCACCGGCAGCAGCCCCCGCCCGGGGGCAGCGGACGACGCCACCGGCCGGAGCGAGGGCTGCCGCTCGACGGCGGATTCGAAAACAGATTCGATAACGGGCACACCCCCAGGATCGAACATCTGTTCGCAAAGATTCAAGTCCGATTCCCCCACCCCACCCGTCACCCTCCGTGACCCTTCTCGCGAGGTCCGATCCTCCGGGGCCCCGGGACCCCGGAAGCCGCTGATGGAAAGGCGCGGACCGCGCGGCGATCGCTGTGCCGGGTGCGCAACCCCACCGAGCCCGTCGAGCTCCGGCGGGGCGACCCAGGGCTCCGCTTCCACTCCCGCATTGACTTCGAGCGCACTCGAACACCTAGCGTCCGGGGCAGACGAGGATTCGAGCTCAGGAGGCAGCAGCATGACCGACATCCCCACCCGGAACCTGGGCAGCCTGGCGGTCTCCGCACAGGGGCTGGGGTGCATGGGCATGAGCCACGGCTACGGCGCCTCGGACGACGCGCAGTCGGTCGCGACGCTGCACCGCGCCCTCGACCTCGGGGTGACCCTGCTGGACACCGCCGACTTCTACGGGGCCGGACACAACGAGGAACTGATCGGCCGGGCCGTCGCCGGGCGGCGCGACGAGGTGGTGATCGCCACCAAGTTCGGCTTCGCCAACCGGCTGGGCGAGCCCACCCTGATCCGCGGCGACGCCGCCTACGTGCGGCAGGCGTGCGAGGCGTCGCTGCGCCGGCTCGGGGTCGACCACATCGACCTCTACTACCAGCACCGGGTCGATCCGCAGGTGCCGATCGAGGAGACCGTCGGCGCCATGGCCGAGCTGGTGCGGGCCGGGAAGGTGCGCCACCTCGGGCTGTCGGAGGCGGCCGCGCACACCGTCCGGCGGGCGCACGCGGTGCACCCGATCACCGCGCTGCAGAGCGAGTGGTCACTGTGGACCCGCGACCTGGAGGCGGAGACCGCCCCGCTCTGCCGCGAGCTCGGCATCGGCCTGGTCCCGTTCTCCCCGCTCGGGCGCGGCTTCCTGACCGGCCGGTACAGCTCGGTGGAGGGGCTGGCCGAGACCGACGTACGGCGCAGCCAGCCGCGCTTCACCGACGGCAACCTCGAACGGAACCTGGCGATCGTCGCGAAGCTGGAGGAGCTGGCCTCGGCGAAGGGGGTCACCACCGGCCAGCTCGCGCTGGCCTGGGTGCAGCACCGGGGCGAGGACGTGGTGCCGATCCCCGGCACCCGGCGGCAGCGCTACCTGGAGGAGAACCTCGCGGCCCTGGGCGTCGAGCTGTCCCCCGAGGATCTCGCCGCCGTCGAGGCCGCCGCACCGGCCGGGCAGGTCGCGGGCACCCGCTACGACGCGACCAGCCTCACCTTCGTCGAAAACTGACCTGCGGTCAGCGGGCGGCCGCGAAGTGGGCCAGGGTCTCGGCGAGTTGGGAGTGCCGGGGCTCGGGCAGGGCGTCCGGGGCGAACCAGTCGAGGGCGTCGAACTTGTGCGGCTCGCCGATGACGACCCGCGCGGGGTCCACCTCGACGGCGAACAGGACCGCGACCCAGTGCGAGACCGGGTCGCCGCGCAGGATGTTGCGCACGCCCAGGGTCTCGACGGTCAGGGCCTCGGTGCCGTACTCCTCCAGGACCTCGCGCCGCACCGCGGACTCGAAGGACTCGCCGTGCTCCAGGGCCCCCGCCCCGGTGTCCCAGGTGCCCGGCTCGTCCCGGGCGCCGGCGCTGCGCCGGGCCAGCAGGATGCGGCCGTTGCCGTCGTGGCAGACGAAGACGCAGGACACCGTGGGGGCGGTGAGCGCCCGTTCGGCGGGGCGTCCGGTCGGGGTCGGGGCGGGGTTCATGCGGTGGTTCCTCCGGAGGCGGAATCGGTCCGAAACGGTCGTGAACAGTCGGAAGAAGCGCTGAGAAGTGCTCAGAAGTGGTCGAGCAGCTCGCGGAAGGCGCGCAGGTGCAGCACCGCCTCGTCGGCCGGGTCCAGCTCGCTGTGTTCGAGCACCCAGGTGTGGTCGTTGGGGATGAAGACGGCGTTCATGCCCGCGGCCCGCGCCGGCAGGATGTCCGACTTCGGCGAGTTGCCGATCATCCAGCTGTCGGCGGGGGTGAGTCCGTGCGCCGCCACGAAGCCCCGGTAGGTCGCGACGTCCTTCTCCTCGACGATCTCGATCGCCCGGAAGTGGTGCGCCAGCCGGGAGGCGTCGATCTTGCGCCGCTGCTCCTCCGGATTGCCCTTGGTCAGCATCAGCAGGGTGTGCCGGCCGCCGAGGACGGCGAGGGTCTCGGCGACGTCCGGAATGAGCTCCACCCGGTGGTCGGCCAGGACGGCGGCCAGTTCCTCGATCTCGGCGAGCTCCTGGCCGGTGGCCGGCCTGCCGCGCAGCTTCTCCACGCAGTCGCCGAGACTGCGCAGCAGCATCCGGCTGCCGTACCCGTGGGTGACGGCGTTGGCCCGCTGGACGTCGTCGAGCACGGCCCGCAGCCGGACCCGGTCGAGCGTGGGGTGCCGGAGCCAGTCCAGGTAGTCGTGGATGACGCGCTCGAACAGCACGTTGTTCTCCCACAGCGTGTCGTCCGCGTCGAAGACGAGTACCTGTCCGTTGCGTTGCATCGAAGCCCCCGAGGGTCACCTGACCGGTCGTCCGCGACCCTAATCGGAACCGCATCCGCCCGCCTCGGATTTTCCGGCCGGGCGGAGGTACCGGCGAGCCGTCGGGGCAGCCCGAAAGGGAACTTTCGGTGACCACGCCAAGTCGGTGTTTATTCTCTGCTGACAGGGTCGGGTCGGCGCGACCGAGGCCCGACCCGGGCCCCCTGGCGGCGGACGCGACGACGGAACGAGGTCGAGGAGAATCATGCGTGGCACCACACTCGGTGACCGCTACCGACTGGTCGAATGGCTCGGCGGCGGCTCGATGGGCGATGTCTGGCTCGCCGAGGACCAGGTGCTCGACCGCCGGGTGGCTGTCAAGATCCTGAAGCCCGCGCTGCTGGACGAACCCGGCTTCGCGGAGCGGTTCCACGACGAGGCCCGGGTGATGGCCCGGTTGCGGCACCCCGGCATCGTCGGCGTGCACGACTTCGGCCCCGGCCGGACGGCCGAGGACGTGCCTTCCTGGGGCGCGCCGACGGCTCCCCCCACCCGCCCGGTCGCCTACCTGGTCATGGAACTGATCACCGGCGAGCCGCTGAGCACGGTGCTGGAGCGGCGCGGCCCGCTGACCGTCCTGGAGACCCTGGGCCTGGCCCTGGAGGTGCTGGCCGCGCTGCAGGCGGCGCACGAGGCCGGCATCGTCCACCGGGACATCAAGCCGGCCAACCTGATGGTCCGGGACGGCCACGTGGTCATCACCGACTTCGGCATCGCCCGCCCCGGCTGCGACGCCCGGCTCACCGTGCCCGGGATGGTGCTCGGCACCGCCGCCTACCAGGCCCCGGAGCAGGCCTCCACCGGCACGGTCACCGCCTCGGCGGACCTGTACGCACTCGGGGTCGTCCTCTACGAGTGCCTGACCGGGCGGCTGCCGTTCGAGGGCGAGACCGCCCTCGAACTGATCCTCAAGCACCTGACCGACCCGGTGCCGCCGCTGCCGGCGGAGGTCCCGGCCCCGGTCCGGGCCGTGGTCGAGGGGGCCATGGCGAAGGATCCGGCCCTGCGCTGGCCGGACGCCGCCGCGATGGCCTCGGCCGTCCGGGCGGCGCTGGCCGGGGAACCGGTCGCGGGTCCGCCGCCCACCGGAACCCTGGGCGGCGCGGCGGCCGGA
>NZ_JAIY01000010.1:416706-490403 GCF_000710405.2 Kitasatospora sp. MBT66
TCGATCGGCACCGGGTCGCTCCTGGCCGGCACCGGGCCGCATCCGCTCGGGACTGCGGCGCGCGAACTGCTCCTGGTGGAGACCGTCGCCCCACCGAAGCGTGCGACCGGATGGCGGGCGACGCTCTTCGGCAGCCGCCGCCGGACCCTGCTCGCGACGGGCGCGGCCGTGCTGTGCTGCGCCGTCACCGCCGGCACGGCCGTCGTACTGCACCAGGACGGGAAGCGGGCCGACGTCGTGGCGGGGGCGGCCGCCGCGGGAGCACCGGGCGACCCCGTCCGGGCGGACCCGCTGTCGGCGGCCTCGGCCGGACCGGCCTCCGACCCGGGCGCGGCCTCGCCCTCCCCCGCCGCCCCCTCGCCTTCCGCCTCCCTCCCGCCCGGCATACCGGGCGCCCAGTTCCCCGAGGCCGGTGTCGGCGCCGGAGCGGTGGGCGGGGCGGCGGGCGGCGCGGGTGCCGGAGCGGTCGGCGGAGCCGGGGGCCCGGTGGCCGGATCGACGGGCGGTCCCGCGAGCCGGGACACCGCGCCGAACGCCTCCGGCGCCACGGCCCCCGGAGCACCCGGCGGTCCCGCCGCTCCCCAGGCCCCGGGCTCGGCGGCGGGCGGACCGGGCACCCCCGGCACCGCCGCCACGAACCCTCCCGAGCGGCCGTCGACACCCTCCGACCCCGTCTACACGGCCGCCCCGCCGCCGGGCGACCCGGCCTACACCACCGCGCCGCGCCGGACCGTCCCCCCGGCGTACACGACCTCCACGCTGCCGCCCGCCCCGGTGTACACGCCGCCGGCGCCGTACACACCCCCGGCGTACACCGCGGGCCCGCCCTACTCGACACCGCCGATCAAGCCGCCGACCCAGCAGCCCGGCCCGCTGCCCCCGCGCGCCCGGCTCTCCAACGCCGGGGCCGTGCTCTACAACCTGGCGTCCGTGGACCGGGACGGCAACCCGGTGGTCGTCGTTCGGGACGACGGCGGCCCCGGCGGCGTGTGGCAGCTGGCCGCGCGGGCCGGGGGCGGGTACTCCCTCCTCAACGGCTCCAGCCGGTTCGCCAAGGTCCTGGACCTGGAGGAGAGCCATGCCCTGACCAGGCTGTCCCAGCCGGTGCCCGACCGGACGAACCAGGCCTGGACGTTGGTCCCGGTGTCCGGCGGCTATCTGCTGGGCGTCCTGGGGGATGCGCTGCACTGCCTGTCCGCGGTCGGTCCGAACACGCCCGCCATGCTCCGTAGCTGTGAGGCCTCCGCCGACCAGATCTGGACGGTCACCGCGGCCTGACCCCGCCCCCGGCGGCGCCGGGCCCTCCCTCCCCGCTCCCGGCCCGACGGCTCAGGCCGGGAGCCAGGAGGGCCAGCGCCGCCGGGGCAGCCCCGTCGGGTGGTCCTGGCCGAGCAGGGGCACCAGGCGTTCGGCCTCGGGCGAGCCGATCGGGGCCAGGATGTCGTGCGCCTCGGCCCAGCAGGCCCGGGCCCGCGCCCGGACCTCGGCCGGCACCGGATCGTCGGCCGGCACCGGATCGTCGGCCGTACTCGGCAGCACTCCGGCGCCCGGGGAGCCGGCCGCCCCCGGGCCATCGGCCAGGGCGTCGCCGAGTGCGGCCAGGG
Source organism: Kitasatospora sp. MBT66 (assembly GCF_000710405.2). Classification (NCBI taxonomy): domain Bacteria; kingdom Bacillati; phylum Actinomycetota; class Actinomycetes; order Kitasatosporales; family Streptomycetaceae; genus Kitasatospora; species Kitasatospora sp. MBT66. Next base: position 418,311 of record NZ_JAIY01000010.1, read on the forward strand.
CCAGACCGCGGCCCCGATGGTCGCCGTCGAGGGTCAGCGCCTCGACGGCGCGTTCCGCCGCCTCGACCGCCTCCGGGCCGCGCCCGGCCGCGCGCAGGGACTCGACCAGCCGCAGCAGGATCCGGCCGGTGCGCCGGTGGTCGGCCGGGTCGGTCAGGGCCAACGCGGCCCGCCGGTGGGAGACCGCCCCGTCGTGGCGGCCGAGGTCGTGGGCGATCGATCCCAGCGCTTCCCGGGCCCGGGCCTCCAAGGCGTGGTCGGCCAGTTCATGACTGACCAGCAACGACTGGTCGATCACCCGGCCCGCCGCGTCGTAGCGCCCCTGCCCGGCGAACGCCCCGGCCAGGTCGAGCAGTTCGGCGGCCAGCGCCCGCCGGTCCCCGGACCGCTCCCGGACCGCGACCGCCGCCGAGAAACCGGCCACCGCCTCCTCCGCCCGGCCGAGTTGGACGAAGCAGGCCGCGAGCGAGCCGTGCGCCAGGGCGAGCAACGGCTCCGGCAGCCCGTGCGCGGTGCACAGGTCGCGGGCCCGGAGCAGTTCGGAGAGCGCGGAGGACGCGGAGCCGACCTCGGTCAGCAGCCGGCCGAGCACCAGTCTGGCCCGGGCCTCGGCGGTGCGGTCGCCCTGCTCCAGGGCCGAGCGCAGCAGGGCGTTGGCGGCGTGCCCGAGCGGCCGGGCGGCACGGCCGGAGTCCACCGACAGGCAGACGCCCAGGAGGAGTTCGGCGAGGCGGTCGAGTGAGGGCGCCGCCCCGGCGGCCGGGCGCGGCAGCTTCGCGCACTGGCTCACCAGCGCGCCGACGGCCACGTAGTCCCCGGCTACGGCCGCCGGGATGCTGGGGCCGGCCGTCACCCTCGCGTGGTGGTGGTCCACCAACCGGGCCAGCACATCCAGTCGCTCCGCCTCCGCCTCCGCCTGCGCCTCTGCCCCTGCCTCTGCCCCTGCCGCCCCCTCCGCCTGCACCCCGGCGGCGTCGCCGCGACCGAGCCGCTGGGCGAACGCCCGCAGCAGATCGTGGTAGCGGTAGCGGTCCGGGTTCGCCGCGATCTCCAGCATCGAACAGTCCACCAGGGACTCGGCGAGCTCCTCGGCCGCGGCCGCCGGCCGGTCCAGCACCGCGGCCACCTCCCCGGGCGACAGGTCCGGCACCTCCGGAACCGCCAACAGCCGGAACGCGCGCGCCTGTTCGGCGTCCAGCTGGTCGAAGCCGAACCGGAACGAGGGCTCCACGGCGAGGTCCCCGGCCCGCAGCGCGTCCAAGCGGTAGCGGTCGCCGCCGAGTTGCTCCACCAGCCGGGCGATGCTCCAGCCCGGACGGCAAGCCAGCCGGGCCGCGAGGATCCGCACCGCCAGCGGCAACTGCCCGCAGAGGCGCACGAGTTCGCGGGCCGCCTCGGGCTCGGCCGTGACCCGCTCGCCGCCCACCGTCCGGCTCAGCAGGGTGACGGCCTCGTCGGCGGACAGCACCGCCAGTTCGGTGAAGCGGGCGTTGGGCAGCGCCCCGATCCGGGTCCGGCCGGTGATCAGGACGGCGCAGCCCGGGCTGCCCGGCAGCAGCGGCCGGACCTGTTCCGCGTCGCGCGCGTTGTCGAGCAGTACGAGAACCCGCCGTCCGGACAGCAACGAGCGGTAGCGGGCGGCGCGTTCGGCCAAACCCGTCGGGATCGCCCCGCCGACCACGCCGAACGAGCGCAGGAAGACCGCCAACGCGTCCTCGGGCCGGGTCGGACGGCCGTCGGTGCCGTGCAGGTCGAGATGGAGCCGGCCGTCCGGGAACTCCCCGGCGAGGTCGTGCGCGACCTGCACGGCGAGCGCGGTCTTGCCGACCCCGCCCATGCCCGCGACCGCCGCCACGGGCACGCAGCCAGGCTCCCGCAGGGCGGCCCGCAGCGCTTCGGCCTCCGCCTCCCGGCCGGTGAAATCGGCTACGGCGGCCGGGAGTTGGTCGGGAACGAGCAGAGCGGCCGGATCCGCCCCGGCCGGCCCGGCGGCCTCCCCCGGGAGCGTCGGCGCGACCTCCCCGGCGGCGACGTCCCGGACAGCGGGCACCGTAGGCGTCCGTGCGACGGGCACTGTGAGCGTCCGGTCCGCCGCGAGGATCCGCCCGTGCAGCTCGCGCAGGCCCGGGCCGGGCGCGACGCCCAGTTCGGTGCGCAGCCGGCGGTCCGCCGCGCGGTACGCCTCCAGCGCGTCCGCCTGCCGTCCGGAGCGGTACAGCGCGAGCATCAGCAGTTCGGAGAGGCGCTCGCGCAGCGGGTGCTCCTCGACCAGGGCCGTCAGTTCGGCGACCGCCCCGGTCCACCGGCCGCCCACGGTCCCGCGCGCGGCCCCGGCCTCCGCCTCGGCCTCCAGGCGTGCTTCCAGGACGGCGAGCCGCCGTTCCTCCCACTCCCGGCGCCGACGCTGCACATAGGGTCCGGGCACCCCCGACATCGGTTCGCCCCGCCAGAGCGCCAGCGCCGCCCGCAGTGCGGTGGCGGCCTCGGCGGGCCGCCCGTCGGAGCGCAGCATCCGCGCCCGGGCCACCAGGTTCTCGCACCGGGCGGTGTCGAGGCCGTCGTGGTCGGCCACCAGCAGGTAGCCGCCGCCGAGCGAGGTCAGCACGTCCGGACCGAGGACCCGGCGCAGCCGGTGCACATACGTCCGGATGACGCCGTGGGCGCTGGCCGGCGGCTCGTCGCCCCACAGGTCGTCGATCAGCTGGCCGCCCGACACCTGCCGGCCCGACCGGAACAGCAGGGACAGCAGCAGCCCCTGTTGCTGCGGCGAACCGAGCGGCAGTTCCTCCCCGTCCCGCAGCGCGCGCACCGGCCCGAGCACCTCGAACCCCAGCCCGCCGGACCCCCCGACCTGGCCCACCTACCGACTCCCCCCACACCGGAACGACTCCCCCGTCCGCATGATAACCATCGGCATCCGCCCTGCTCAGATCGGCGGAACCCGGCGACCCGCCGCGCCGGTGGGAAAGGTTGACCTTGAGTGCACTCCAAGTCGTACGGTCGGCGGCACCGCACACCGAGGACCACCAGGGAACGGAGACCCCCATGAGCACCGACAGCACCAACAGCAGCGAGAGCACCAGCAGCGAGAGCACCGGCGCCGAGACCGCCAGCACCAGGCAGGAGCGGTTCGACCGGGGCCTGGCCGTCCTCACCGCCGTCGACGGCGAGGCCGGACAGCGGGTGATCGACGCGCTCGCCGACGTGCACCCCGAACTCGCCCACCAGATCGTCGCCTGGGGCTTCGGCGAGATCTACAGCCGCCCCGGGCTGCAGCCCCGCGACCGGCAGCTGGTGACCCTGGGCATGCTCACCGCGCTCGGCGGCTGCGAACCGCAGCTGGAGGTCCACCTCAACGCCGCCCTCAACGTCGGCCTCACGCCCGCCGAGATCACCGAGGTGCTGCTGCACTCCACCGGCTACTGCGGCTTCCCGAAGGCCCTGAACGCCACGTTCGTCGCCAAGAAGGTCTTCGGCGAGCGCGGGCTGCTGCCCGTCGGGGCGCAGTGAGGGCGGCCCGGCCCCGCCGCCGGAAAATCCGGTGAACGGACCGGGCGGCGGCGGAAGACTGGCCGCCATGACCGAAACCAGGACCGACGCCGAGACCAGGACCGACGCCGAGACCAGGACCGCGACCAGGACCGAGACCGCCCCTCCCGCGGAGGCGTTCAAGAAGGACCTGCGGACCTACCTCCAGGACGCCAGGGACGCCCTGCTGTGGAAGCTCGAAGGGCTGTCCGAGTACGACGTCCGCCGCCCGCTGACACCGACCGGGACCAATCTGCTGGGGCTGGTCAAGCACGCGACGGCGGCGGAGGCCCTCTACTTCGGGGAGACCTTCGGCCGGCCCGTCGAGGCTCCCCGGCCGTGGATCACCGGGGACGCCGAACCGAACGCGGACTTCTGGGCGACCCCCGAGGAGAGCCGGGAGCTGATCGTCGGCCAGTACCGCGCGGCCTGCGCGCACGCGGACGAGACCATCGCCGCGCTGCCGCTGGACGCCGTCGGGCGGGTGCCGTGGGGCGACCGCAGTGCGGTGACGCTGCACCACAGCCTGGTCCACATGACCGCCGAGACCCAGCGGCACGCCGGACACGCCGACATCGTGCGGGAGCTCGTCGACGGCGCGACCGGGCAGCGCCGGGACGGCGAGAACACGGCTCCGGGCGACGAGGCCTGGTGGGCGGCCCACCGGGCCCGGGTCGAGCGGGCCGCCCGGACGGCGGCGGAGAGCGCGGCGGGGCGGTCCTGACACCCCGCGGACGGCGCGGCCGGGCCGCGCCGTCCGGACGGGGGTCCGGTCGGGCTGCCCCCAGGACCCGGCCGGACCGGCGTTCACACGTCGGCGCTCACACCTCGACCGGCGGCTCCGACATGATCCGGCGCACCTCGACCGGCATGTCGAGCGGCTTCCCCTCCGGCCCGGGGGCGGCCGAGACCTTGGCCGCGACCTCGATCGCCCGCTGCTGGGTGGCGCAGTCCACGATCCACCAGCCGGCCACCCACTCCTTGCTCTCCGCGAACGGCCCGTCGGTGACCACCGGCACGCCGCCGCCCTGGGCCCGGACGATCCGGGCGGTCTCCGGCATGTCCAGGCCCTGGGCGTCGACGAGTTCGCCGGTGCCGGCCAGCTCGGCGTTCAGGTCCCGCATGTACTGGACGTGGATCCGGACGTCCTCCAGCGGCCAGTCCTCGACCTTCGGGAAGTCGACGTCCTTCTTGCTGAACTGCATCAACAGCATGTACTTCACGGTTGCGCTCCTCGTTCGTGGTGGGCCTGCACCGAGGGGTCGGAGCCGGCCGCACGGTCTCGACATCGCCGGCCGGAATTCCGGGAAAAATCATTCCACCGCACCTGCTCGGTACCCGGCATCGGCCGACCGCCGGCCGGGGAGCGGCCCTTCCGGCCTTCCGCGCAGCCACGTGCGAGTCCCGGCGACGGAGACGGGCCGAGGGACAGCAGGTTCAGCGGGACGCGCTCTACGAGGGATGTCGACCCGGAACTGCAGGGTTCCGTTCTCGTTCTCCGGACGGGGAGGCGCAGCCGCCCGGCCGGCACTCCCCCAGGCGCCCACCGGCCCGGGCAGGTCAGGCGGCGCCCTTCGCCGGGAGATCGCCGTCGACGACCGACCCCGCGGGCACGGCGGGCAGGACGACCGGCACGTCGTAGTCGGTGAAGTCGAGGGTCATCTTCTTCCCCGCGGACTCGCCCCACCCGTCCTCCATCCGCAGCGGCACCATGGCACCCTCCGCTGCAAGGTGGGCGGTGAAGGCACCCTCCTCAGTGGAGCTCAGCTGGACGCCCATGCTCGCCCGGCCGGCGACCGTACCGGGCTCGCCGGCCAGCGCCTGCCACGAACCGTTCGGATCGCCGAAGGCCGTCAGCCCGGCCAGGTCGCAGAGGTCGCCCAGGGACGAGTACTCCGACCCGGCGGGGATCTTGAACCAGCGGTCCCGGTAGCGCTCGGCGACCGCCGCGCCCCGTATCGCGGTGAGCGTCGCGGTGCTCGGCCGGAACAGCGTCGTCCCCTCGGTGCGCAGGATCTCGAACTGGCCCGTGCCGTCGACGTCGGCCTTGAGTTGGCACTGGCCCTTCCGGTCGGCGGCCAGCTGGACGCCGGTCCTCCGACCGCTGTCCTCGTCGACGACGAATCCTGTCATCCTCAGCGAGGACGCCTTGCCGTACGCCTCCCGCCCCTTGTCCAGCAGGCGCTTCCCGGTCATCGAGGCGACCCGCTCGGTCGGGCTGGGCGAGGCCGGGCTCGACGCGGCAGCGGCAGCGGCAGCGGTGGAGTCCTTGGCGTCGTCACAGGCCGTCGCAGTGAGGGCCAGACCCAGAGCGGCGAGAGCCGCGACGACGGCACGGTTGGCAGGCATGAACGATTCTCCCGGGGCGCGGAAAGCTGATTCGACCCCGCACAATGCAGGCCGGGCCGCCGGTTCGTCAAACGCCGTCCCCGCAGGTCACGCTGGGTGCCGGGTCGGGCAGGCGCCCGGTCAGGCGCCGGTGAGGTGGCGCAGGAGGGGGCCCGGGTCGGGGGTGCCGCAGGCGGTGCGGACGGCGGCGTCGTGGGCGGCGGCGAGGGCGTCGAGGCGTTCGAGGCGGATCAGGCCGCGCCGGGAGAGGTGGGCGGTGATCCGGCGGCGGTCCTGCTCGTCCTGGCGGCGGTAGGCGAGGCCGGCCTCGGTGAGGGCGTCGACGATGCGGCTGAGGCTGGCCTGCGGGATGAGCAGCGCCTGGGCGAGGTCGCCCATCGAGCGGCCGGCGTCGTCGGTGAGGCACCGCATGACCCGCCACTGGTCCAGCGTGCAGCCCTCGGCCTCCAGGCGGGCGGCCAGGTCGCGGGACAGCCGGCGCTGGGCGAGGGTGAGGAGTTCGATCAGCAGCGGCTCGTCGACGGCGGCGGGGGCCGGGGTACCGGGGGTGGAGGCGGCGGGGGCCGAGGTGTCGGGGGTGGCTGGTGGTGTCATGGCCGTCTCGCTCTCCCCGTCGCTCTTCCCGCGGCCGGTCCTGTCGTCCCGCCCGGCCTCGCCGGGCCCGCTTGGCCGGACCGGCTGCCATGACGATACTCGCAAGCCATGGGCGCCGACGTGAAGCTGCTGGAGCCACTCGACGCGCTGTACCTCCCCCGTGAGGCACCGGCGCTGAGGGTGGGCCTGGTCGTGCCGCAGTCCGGCCCGCTCGGCCTGACCGGGCCCTCGGCGCTGGACGGCGCGCTGCTGGCCGCGCACGAGGTGAACACCGGCGGCGGTGTGCGCGGCCGGCCGCTGGAACTGGTGCTGGTGGACGGCGGCGGCCCGCCGGAGGCGGTGGCCCGGGAGGTGGCGCAGCTGCTGGACGCCGGGGCGGTGGACACGGTGGCGGGCTGCCACTCCAGCGATGTGCACCGGGCCGTGGAGGCGGTGACCACCGGGCGGGCGGCGTACGTGTTCACCCCGCCGCACGAGGGCGGGACGCGGCTGCCGGGCGTCCTGTGCACCGGGGTGGAGCCGGCCCGCCAGCTGGCCGGGGTGGTCGAACGGCTCACCGGGCAGCACCGGCTGCGCCGTTGGGCGCTGGTCGGCAACGACTACATCTGGCCCCGCTCCGTGCACCGGACGGCCGGGTCGGCGGTGGCCCGGGCCGGAGCGCGGGTGGTGCTGGACCGGCATCTGCCGTTCGGGACCACCGAACGGGGACTGGAGCCGCTGCTGGACGCGCTGCGGACGCTGCGGGCGGACGCGCTGCTGCTGAGCCTGATCGGCGCCGACCTGGTGCGGTTCAACCGGGCGCTGCGCCGCACCGGCCTGGACCGGCGGCTGGTGCGGCTGTCCGGCGCGCTGGAGGAGAACAGCCTGCTCGCGTACGGCGGGGACACCACAGGCACGCTGTACGCCGCGATGCCGTCGTTCGTGAGCCTCGGGGAGGAGCGGCGGGTGCGGCTGGCCGAGCGGCACCGGGCGGTGTTCGGCCCGTACGCGCCGGTGCTGGACGCGTACGCGGTGGGCCTCTACGACGGGCTGCACCTGGTGGCGGCACTGGCGGCGCGCGGGGAGCTGGTCGCGGACGGGGGGCTCGCGCGGGCGGCGGCGCGCCTGCTGTGCGGGGAGGGCCCGGCGGTGCGGCGGGCGTGGGCGCGGGCCCCGCTGGGACCGGCCCGGGAGGGGGTGCACCTGGCGCGGGCGGAGGGCCTGGGGTTCACCGTCCTGCCGTGAACGGTGGAGTACCCGGGCGACCTCCCGCGAAAACCCTTCCATTTGGAAATAACTGGCTCTAGTGTCTCCCACCACCACCCCGGGTCGTCACGGAAGCGAGCCCCCCATGTCCGAAGCACCCGCCCCGCCCTCCGGCCCGTCCGGCCCCACCAGCCCGTCCGCGCCCACCAGCCCGTCAGCGCCCGCCGACCCCTCCACGCCGGCCGACCCCTCCGGCCCCGCGGGCATCGAGGGCTACGGCTACCGGCAGGAGCTGCGCCGCTCCCTGCGCTTCACCGACCTGCTGGTCTACGGCCTGGTCTTCATGGTGCCGATCGCCCCCTTCGGCATCTTCGGCAGCGTCTTCCAGGGCTCGGGCGGCATGGTCGCCCTGGCGTACGGGCTCGGGATGGTGGCGATGATGTTCACCGCCCTCTCCTACGCCCAGATGTCGCGGGCCTTCCCGATGGCCGGCTCGGTGTACACCTACGCCGGGCGCGGCATCGCGGCCCCGGTCGGCTTCCTGGCCGGCTGGATGATCCTGCTGGACTACGTCCTCGTCCCCGGCCTGCTGTACCTGATCGCCGGTGTGGCGATGAACTCCCTGGTGCCGGCCGTCCCGGTCTGGCTGTGGCTGGTCGGCTTCGTGCTGCTCAACACCGCCGTCAACTACCTGGGCGTCGAGATGACCTCGAAGGTCAACAAGGTCATGCTGGTGGGCGAGTTGCTGGTGCTGCTGGTCTTCGTCGGCTTCGGCCTGGCGGCACTGGCCGCCGGAAAGGGACGCGGCTTCGACTTCACGCCCGTCTACAACTCCCAGACGTTCTCCTGGAGTCTGGTGTTCGGCGCGGTCTCGGTGGCGGTACTGAGCTTCCTCGGCTTCGACGGGATCTCCACCCTCTCCGAGGAGAACCGGGACTCCACCCGGGCCATCGGCCGCTCGATGATCGCCGCCCTGCTGCTCGCCGGTTCGCTGTTCATCGCCCAGACCTGGATCGCCTCCCTGCTCGTCCCGGACCCGAACGCGCTGATCACCGAGGGCGATCCGGACGGCACCGCCTTCTACGACGCGGCCCGGGTCGCCGCCGGCGGCTGGCTCGCCACCGTGACGGCCGCCGCCACCGCCGTCGCCTGGGGCTTCGCCAACTCCCTGGTGGCCCAGGCCGCCACCTCCCGGCTGCTGTACGCGATGGCGCGGGACCGGCAGTTGCCCGCCTTCCTCGCCAGGATCCACCCGACCCGCCGCGTCCCGGTGAACGCCACCCTGCTGACGGCGGGCGTCTCGCTCGTCCTCGGCCTCTGGACGGCCTCGCGCGAGGACGGCATCACCCTGCTGTCCACGCTGGTGAACTTCGGCGCGCTGACCACCTTCCTGGTCCTGCACGTGTCCGTGGTGGTGCACTACCTGGTGCGGCGGCGCAGCCGGGACTGGTGGCGCCATCTGCTCGCCCCGGCCGCCGGATTCGCCATCCTGGCGTACGTGGTCGTGAACGCGGACATCGCCGCCCAGCGGCTCGGCTTCGTCTGGCTGGCGATCGGCGGGCTGGTCCTGGCCGGACTGATGCTCTCCGGCCGCCGGCCGAACCTGACGGCGGTCGCCGACTCGCCCTCGCCCGATTCCCCGACCTCCGACTCGCCCCTCAGCAAGGAGAACCAGTGAGCCTCCCCGACGTCGTCACGCTCTCCCCGACCCCCGACGAGTACGCCTACACCTTCGGCGGACGCGCCCCCCTGGTGACCGTCCGGCCGGGCACGATCGTCGAGTTGACCACCGAGGACTGCTTCGGCGGCCGGGTCCGGGGCACCGGCGACCTGCCGAGCGAGGTCTGCGAGTTCCCCTACCTCAACCCGGTGACCGGACCGATCGCGGTGGCCGGCGCCGAGCCCGGCGACACCCTCGCGGTGCACTTCGTGGAGATCACCCCGGCCCGGGACTGGGGGATCTCCAGCACCTTCCCGCACTTCGGCGCGCTCACCGCGACCCACAGCACCGCGATGCTGCACGCCCCACTGGAGGAGCGGGTCTGGGTGTACGAGCTGGACCGGGCGGCCGGAACCTGCCGGTTCCGGGCCCGGGTCGGGGACTTCACCGTCGACCTGCCGCTCGATCCGATGCACGGCACGGTCGGTGTCGCCCCGGCCGGCGGCGAGACCCTGATGTCGATCACGCCCGGCGCGCACGGCGGCAACCTCGACACCCCCGAGATGCGGGCCGGGGCCACCGCCTACTTCCGGGTCAACGTGCCCGGCGGCCTGCTGGCCGTCGGCGACGGCCACGCCCGCCAGGGCGAGGGCGAGGTGTGCGGCACGGCGGTCGAGACGGCGATGCGCACCACGGTCGTGGTCGACCTGATCAAGGGCGGCGGGCCCGCCTGGCCCCGGCTGGAGGACGACCGCTATCTGATCTCCACCGGTTCGGCCCGCCCGCTGGAGGACGCCTTCCGGATCAGCCAGCACGATCTCGTCGGCTGGACCGGGGAGTTGCTCGGCCTGGACACCCTGGACGCCTACCAGCTGGTCAGCCAGGCCGGGCTGGCCCCGGCGGCCAATGTGTGCGACACCAACTACACCATGGCCGCCAAGCTGCCCAAGTCCCTGCTGGGCCGGAGCCGGGCGTACGACGGCCTGCACGACCGGCTCCGGGCGACCGCGGCCGCCCACCTCCGGCACCGGTAGCCCTTACTGCTCCGGGACCACCACGGTGTTCTGATTGGCCGTCAGCAGCCAGCGGCCGTCCTCCTTGGCCATCACGTACAGCGGGCTGCCCTCGTCGCCGACCTGCTCGCCGGCGGCGTCGAGGTACCGCTGGCGGACCTTGACGGCGGCGACGTCGGGGCGGAGGAAGAACACGTGCGCCACCTCGTAACTGGCGGTCCGGCCGGTGCCGGCGAAGGCCCCGGGGAGCACCTTGCGGGTGAACTCGGCGATCGCGTCCCGGCCCAGGAGGACCTTGCCGTGCCCGGTGGTCCAGATCGCGTCCTCGCGGAAGAGGTCGATGAACACCTCCGGGAGTTCGTTGATCTGCGCGTGCTGGACGGTGGCGACAACCTGCTGGATGGCGGCGATCTCGGCCTCGACGGAACCGGCGTTCATGAGTGCGTTGTTCATGTGGACAATCATGGAAGTTGAAGCCCGCTTGAGGTCAAGCCCCGTCCGGGGCGGCGCCCGGCCCCTTGCCGGGACGGCGCGGCGGGAGCACTATCTCGGCATGCCCATGCCATAGAACCCCGCCCCCGGCGCCACCACCCGAACGGTTGATCTAGGCTGGTGACGTGCTCATACTCGTTCGCCGTCGCCACGTGGACCTGCTCCGCGTGACCAGCATGTCCTGTCGACGCTCCAGCTGAACCTCGCACCCCACCCTCAGCGCGGCCCCCACCGGCCGCGTCCCCCCTCCCCGGCCCCGGGCACATCCGCCGCACCAGGCGCGCGTCCCCGGCATTCCCGGTCACCACCGGAGCCGGCCGGGACGAGACCCAGCGGATGTCATCCATGTCGCAGCAGCACCCCACCACCTCCTCGGCCACCCTCCCGACCACCGAGGACGCCCTCCCGGTGATCGACCTCTCGCTCGCCCACGGCAGCCCGGCGGACCGCACCCGGCTGCACGACGCGCTCCGGGCCGCCGCCACCGGTGTCGGCTTCTTCCAGCTCGTCGGCCACGGGGTCACCCCGGCCGAGACGGACGCCCTCACCGACGCCATGCGGGCCTTCTTCACCCTCCCCGAGGCCGACCGCCTCGCCGTCGCCAACCTCAACTCGCCGCACTACCGCGGCTACACCCGCACCGGCGACGAGCGCACCGGCGGCAGCCAGGACTGGCGCGACCAGCTCGACATCGGCGCCGAACTGCCCCCGCACGTCCCCGCCCCGGGCGAGCCGGCCTACTGGTGGCTGGAGGGCCCCAACCAGTGGCCGACGGCCCTGCCGGAGCTGCGCGACGCCGCCCTGAACTGGATCGACCGGCTCGGCTCCGTCGCCCGCACGCTGCTGCACGAGCTCCTCACCGCGATCGGCGCCCGCCCGGAGTTCTACGACTACGCCTTCGCCGGCCACCCGCACCTGCGGCTCAAGCTGGTCCGCTACCCGGGCACCGCCCCGGACGGCGCCGGCCAGGGCGTCGGCGCCCACAAGGACTACGGCTTCATCACCCTGCTCCTCCAGGACACCGTGGGCGGCCTGCAGGTCCAGCGCGCCGACGGCTCCTTCCTGGACGTCCCGCCGATGCCGGGCGCCTTCGTGGTCAACCTCGGCGAACTGCTGGAGGTCGCCACCGACGGCTACCTCAAGGCCACCAGCCACCGCGTGGTCAGCCCGCCCGGCGCCCGCGAGCGCTACTCCGTCCCGTTCTTCTACAACCCGCGCCTGGACGCCCACATCGAGCCGCTGGACTTCCCGCTCGCCCACCACGCCCCCGGCGCCACCCAGGACCCGGCCAACCCGCTCTACGCCGACTTCGGCTTCAACGAGTGGAAGGGCTACACCCGCGCCCACCCCGAGGTCACCCGCCGCCACCACCCCGACCTCGCTTCCTAATGTCGTTGTCAAGCCGCCGTGGTCACTGGAGGTGTGACGTGGTAGCACCGTCGGTCACGGATCAGGGCCCAGAGAACGTTGACCCGTCGGCGGGCCAGGGCCATCACGGCTTGGACGTGCCGCTTGCCCTCCGCGCGCTTGCGGTCGTAGAACTTCCGCGAGTTCGGGTCGCACCGGATGCTGACCAACGCGGAGGTGTAGAAGACGCGTTGGAGTCTGCGGTGGTAGACGGTTGGCCGGTGCAGGTTCCCGCTGACCTTGCCGGAGTCGCGGGGCGCCGGTGCGACGCCGGCGAACGCCGCCAGGGCGTCCGGGGAGGCGAAGCCGTCCAGACCGCCGCCCACGCCGGCCAGGAACTCGGCGCCGAGCACGATGCCGATACCGGGGACGCTCTCGACTATGCCGGCGAGTTCGTGCTCTCGAAACCGGCCCTCGATGAGCTTGTCCATCTCGGCGATCTGCTCGTTGAGGGCCATCACCCCCTCGGCCAGGGTGTGGACCAGCCTGGCGATGGTCTTCTCCCCGGGGACGGAGGTGTACTGGCGCTCGGCGGCCTCGACGGCCGCCTCGGCGAGGGCTCTGGCGTTGCGGACCTTGCGGTTGGCCAGCCACTTCGTCAGCCGTGCGACGCCGGTGCGGCGGATCGCGGCCGGGGTCTGGTACCCGGTCAGCAGCTTGAGCGGACCGGTGTTGGTCACGTCCAGGGCCCTCTCCAGGGCCGGGAACATGCTCAGCAGAGTGCCGCGCAGGCGGTTGACAGCCCGGGTTCGGTCCTCGACCAGGTCGGCCCGTCGGCCGGTCAGCAGCCTGAGCTCGATCGCAGCCTCGTCACCGGGACGGACGGGCTGCAGGTCGCGCCGCATCCGGGCCTGGTCGGCGATCACGTAGGCGTCGCGGGCGTCGGTCTTCCCCTCGCCGCGGTAGCCGTCGGATGCCCGGTTCACCAGCCGGCCGGGGATGTACAGGACCTCCTGGCCTTGCGCGACGAGCAGGCTCAGCAGCAGGGCCGGCTCCCCACCGGTCATGTCGATCGCCCAGGTCACCCGATCGCCGCCGGCCAGGGCGAGAACATCGCCGATCAGCTGCAGCAGCTCGGGCTCGTCGTTGGCGACCCGCCGCGACAGCAGGGTCTTGCCCTCGGTGTCCAGGGCCAGGCCGTGGTGGTGGCCCTTGCCGCTGTCGATCCCCGCCCATATCCGGCTCATCATGCTCCTGACGTGCGTGTTCGTGCTGTTCGTACCACGGACGACCTCGCCGGCATTGCTCTACTCAGCGACTTGCTCGCACTTCCTAATCGGCGGCCGAGTCGTCGTGGGGCACCGGGCGGCAAAGCGACGCAAGCCACGAAACGGCAGCCGCCTGATAGCCACACCCAGCACCCCTGGGCGACCCAACCTTACGAATGGCTCGATCAACCCGGCTCAGAAGGTAGAGCCGCCTGAGGCCGGACCCGGTCCGCCTGCTCCACCGTGTTCCACTCCGGCGCGCGCCCACTCCGACGGGCGCGCGCCGAAACATATCCAAATATCGTTGCAATAAATAATCTCAGTTGTTTTTTGAATTCATAAATCGCTGGCTTTTCGATCAGGAAGCTCCCTAGACTCCGTCCGACCGCCGAACCCGAGGAATTTCGGCGCAAAAAGGGGGCTCACATGACCGAGAACGAACCGGGTTACGACTACTGGTTCCGCCTGGAGATCGAGGTGAGCGGCTCACCGGGCGGCCGGAGCCGGCTGAAGGAGCTTCTCGCCGCACGCGGCTGGATCGTCTCGGCCCCGTCCGGGACGGAGACTGCGGCCGAGGCCGGAAGGGCACCCGAGACCTGGATCGTCGAGGCCGGGGTCAATGGCTCCCGCTGGGGCGCGGCCCAGGTCGTCAAGACCGCGCTGGAACGCGCCCGCCGCGGGACCCCGGTGTCGGTCGAGCTCAAGGTCCTGGAGCCGATCGTCCCCTCCGATCCGCCCCGCACCCGGTGGCTCGCCCACCTTCCGCTCCCCTCGGCCGTACGGCCGGACTGGCTCCGCCGCCCTCTGCTGCGGAGCGGCCTCTTCGACACCGGCCGGGAGATCTTCCTGCCCACCGGACCGGGCGTCCGGCAGGCCGCCGAGCTGGCGACCGTCCGCGCCCTGACCGAGAGCGCCGCACCCCCGCACAACGCCCTCCCCCGGCTGCTCGGCCCGTCCTCCCGGGTCGAGCAGCCGAGTCGACGTCGGCAGCACGTCGTACCGGAGCGGATCGGTCTGCCGATCGCCCTCACCGCGGCCGTCGTCCTGCTGAACCTCGGGACGTGGCTCAACGCGGCACAGCCCCATCCCCTGGCCACGGGGGCAGCCGCCCTCCTTCTCGCCCTGCTGCTCGGCGCCCCGGCGGGCCTGCTCCTGGCCCAGTACGGCACCCACCCCGAACACACCCGGCCGTTGCCGGCCTCGGCCGTCGGCTGGGCGGCGGGCCTGGTCGTGATCGGGACGGGGTTGGCCCTGCCCTTCGCGGCGCCCTCGCGACAGGGCGCCGCGGTACTCACAGCCGTCATGTCCGCCGCGTTCCTGGCCGGGAACGGCCTGCGCCTGCTGTTCCGCAATCTGTCGCGGAAGGCGATGGCAGCCTGGCTCGTCCCCGCACTCCTCCCACTCGCGCTCCCCGTCCTGCCGGTCCCGGGGTTCTCCCTCCACACCTATTACCTCGACTATTTCGACGCCAGCCGCGAGGAGGTGTTCATCCCCGTCAGCTGGCAGCTCATCGCCGACACCAAGGGGATGGTGATCGTGGTGGGCCCGCTCGTCGCACTCGCGCTCCTGGGCTACGCACGACACTTCCACGCCATTCGCGGCGCCGAGGGAATCCCGCTCTGGGGTGGCCTGCTCTGCGTCGCTCTCATGGCCACCGTCGCGGTGTTCTGGGTACAGGTCCTCACCCCGGCGACCGAGGCAGCCGCCGCCGCGGCCACGCAGGCCAGGGCCGGCAGTCAACCCGAGCAGTACTTCGGCATAGCACCGCAGCGGGTCTGCGTGCGCCCGGCCGCCGGCTCCACTGCGCCGCCGTTCCAGGGCAGCGCCGTCAGCCCCGACCACCCGTACCTCGCGTTCCCGTCCTCGGCGGACTGGATCAGGCTCTGGGACTTGACCGACCGCAGCTCGGTCGTCGTAAAGCGGGAGCACTGGCAGATCATCAAGTCGAGCGATCCGAGCTGCCCGGTGGGCTGAGCCGGCGGGGCTCCCGCGGCCCGGAGGCGTTCGCGGGCGTGGACCGGGTGGGACAGTGGTGTCACACTGGCGCTGTCACAGTGGTGGTGCTACGAAGTGGAGGCGGGGGTGGAGGTGCGGCTGACGGTGGACGAGTTGGCGGCGCGGGCGGGGGTGACGGTGCGGACGGTGCGGTTCTACGGGACGAAGGGGCTGCTGCCGCCGCCGGTGCTGGGGGCGCGGCGGGTGGGGTGGTACGGGGCCGAGCACCTGGACCGGCTGGGGCTGATCGAGGAGTTGCAGCGGCAGGGGCTGACGCTGGCCGCGATCGAGCGGTACCTGGCCCGGCTGCCGCAGGACTCCACCCCGCTGGACCTGGCGATCCACCGGGCGCTGGTGGCCTCGTGGACGCCGGAGGTGCCGGAGGAGGCGGGTCGTGAGGAGGTGGAGCGGCGGGCCGGGCGTCGGCTGTCGGAGGAACAGGTCGACCGGCTGGCCGCGATGGGGGCGGTGGAACGGACGGCGGACCCGGAGGTGTTCCGGGTGGACCCGGGGCTGCTCCCGCTGGGGGTGCGGATCCTGGACGTGCCGATCCCGTTGGAGACCCTGCTGGCCGCGCGCGCGGTGGTGGTGGAGCACAGCCGGGCGACCGCGCGGGAGCTGCACCGGCTGTTCCGGGAGACGGTGTGGAAGCCGTACCGGGAGAGCGAGCCGGCACCGGACGACGTGGAGCGGATGAAGGCGCTCACCGACCACATCCAGCCGATGGTGGCGCAGGCGCTGGTCACGGCGTTCCAGCGGTCGTTGCGGGAGGAACTGGGCGAGGCGGCCGCCGAGGACAGGCGGACCGCCCCGCCCGGGTGAGGAGCCTGCGGGTCAGTCGGTGAAGGTGCGCCCCTCGGCGGCGATCCGCTCCAGCAGCACGGGCGGCGCGAACCGCTCCCCGTACGCGGCGGCGAGTTCGCGGGCGCGCTCCGCGAAGCCGGCCGGGCCGCCCGGATAGCCGTTGATGTACTGGAGCACACCGCCGGTCCAGGCCGGGAAGCCGATGCCGAGGATGGAGCCGACGTTGGCGTCCGCGACCGAGGTGAGCACGCCCTCCTCCAGGCAGCGGACCGAGTCCAGGGCCTCGCTGAAGAGCATCCGCTCCTTGAGGTCCTCGAACGGGATGTCCACCTCCGCCCGGGTGAAGTGCTCGCGCAGGCCGGGCCAGAGCCGGCCCCGGGTGCCGTTCTCGTCGTAGTCGTAGAAGCCGGCGCCGCCGCTGCGACCGGGGCGGCCGAACTCGTCCACCATCCGGTCCACCACCGCGTCCGCCGGGTGGGCGGTCCACTCGCCGCCGGCCGCCTCGACGGCGCGCCGGTACTCGTCGCGGATCCGGCGCGGCAGGGTCAGGGTCAGCTCGTCGAGCAGCGACAGCACCTTGGCCGGGTAGCCGGCCTGGGCGGCGGCCTGCTCGACGCTGGCCGGCTCGACGCCCTCGCCGATCATGGCGACGCCCTCGTTGATGAACTGGCCGATCACCCGCGAGGTGAAGAAGCCGCGCGAGTCGTTCACCACGATCGGGGTCCGGCCGATCTGCCGGACCAGGTCGAAGGCGCGCGCCAGCGCCTCGTCCCCGGTCTGCGGCCCCCGGATGATCTCCACCAGCCGCATCTTGTCGACCGGCGAGAAGAAGTGCAGCCCGATGAAGTCGGCGGTGCGCTGCACACCCTCGGCGAGCAGGCCGATCGGCAGGGTGGAGGTGTTGGAGCAGAGCAGCGCGTCGGGGGCGACGATCCCCTCGATCTCCTGGAACACCTTGTGCTTGAGCTCCGGGTTCTCGAAGACCGCCTCGATCACCGCGTCGCAGCCGGCCAGGTCGGCGGCGTCGGCGGTCGGGGTGATCCGGGCGAGCACCTCGTCGCGCTGCGCCTCGGTGCGCCGGCCCCGGGCCACCGCCTTCGCCAACAGGCCCTCGGAGTAGGCCTTCCCGCGCTCGGCGGCCTCGACGGTGACGTCCTTGAGCAGCACCTCGATACCGGCCTCGGCGCAGGTGTGGGCGATGCCGGCGCCCATCATCCCGGCGCCCAGCACGGCGACCCGGCGGACCGTCCGCTTCTCCACCGAAGCGGGCCGCCCGGCGCCGGAGTTGACCGCCTGGAGGTCGAAGAAGAGCGCCTGGATCATGTTCTTGCTGGTCTGCCCGCAGGCCAGCTCGGTGAAGTAGCGGGCCTCGATCGCCATTGCGGTGTCGACGTCCACCTGGGCGCTCTCGACGGCCGCGGCGAGCACATTGCGCGGTGCCGGGTAGGGGGCGCCGGCCAGCTGCTTGCGCAGGTTGGCGGGGAAGGCGGGCAGGTTGGCGGCGAAGGCCGGGGTGCTCGGGGTGCCGCCGGGGATCTTGTAGCCCTTGACGTCCCAGGGCTGGACGGGGGCCGGGTTCGCCTCGATCCAGGTGCGCGCCCGCTCGGCCAACTCCTCCGGGGTGGCGACCAGTTCGTGGACCAGGCCGTGCTGGAGGGCCTGTGCCGGACGGTACTGGCGGCCCTGCAGCAGGAACTTCAGCAGGGCGTCGGTGATGCCGAACAGCCGCACCGTGCGGACGATCCCGCCGCCGCCGGGGAGCAGCCCGAGGGTGACCTCGGGCAGGCCGATCCGGCTGGCCGGGGTGTCCAGGGCGATCCGGTGGTGGCAGGCGAGGGCGAGTTCCAGGCCGCCGCCGAGCGCACTGCCGTTGATCGCGGCGACGACCGGCAGTCCGAGGGTCTCCAGGGTGCGCAGGGCGCGCTTGATCCGCATCGACTTCTCGAAGACGGCGGCGGCGTCCTCCGGGCGGGCGGCGGAGAGCATCCTCAGGTCGCCGCCGGCGAAGAAGGTCTTCTTGGCGGAGGTGATCACCACGCCGCGCAGCCCGCCGGAGGCCCCGAGGTCGGCCAGCCGGGCGACGACGGTCTCGAAGTCGGCGGTGAACGCCTCGTTCATGGTGTTGACGGACTGGGTGGGGTCGTCGAGGACGAGCGTGACCACGCCGTCCTCGGCCTGCTCCCAGCGGATGGTGGTGGTGTCGCCGGTGTCGCTCATGGGGTTCTGGTCTCCTGATGGGGCCGGAAAGGGAGGAGGTCTCGGGGGCGCGGGTCAGACGCGCTCGACGACGGTGGCGATGCCCATGCCGCCGCCCACGCAGAGGGTGGCCAGGCCGTAGCGGAGGTCGCGCCGCTCCAGTTCGTCGATCAGGGTGCCGATGAGCATCGCCCCGGTGGCGCCCAGCGGGTGGCCGAGGGCGATCGCGCCGCCGTTGACGTTCACCTGCTCCGGGGAGAAGCCCATCTCCCGGACGAAGCGCAGCGCGACGGCGGCGAAGGCCTCGTTGATCTCGACCAGGTCGATGTCGGCGGCGGTCAGTCCGGCCTTGGCGAGCGCCTTGCGGGTGGCGGGGGCCGGGCCGGTGAGCATGATGGTCGGCTCGGAACCGGAGACGGCGGCGGAGACGATCCGGGCGCGCGGCCGCAGCCCGTAGCGCTCGCCGATCTCGCGGCTGCCGATGGCGACCAGAGCGGCGCCGTCCACGATGCCGGAGGAGTTGCCGGCATGGTGGACGTGGTCGATGGCCTCCACCCAGTGGTACTTCTGCAGGGCGACGGCGTCGAACCCGCCGGCCTCGCCGATCGCGGCGAAGGAGGGCTTGAGCCCGGCCAGGGTCTCCACGGTGGTGCCGGGGCGGATGAACTCGTCCCGCTCCAGGACGACCAGGCCGTTGCGGTCGCGGACCGGGACCACCGAGCGGTCGAACAGCCCGTCGGCCTGGGCCTTGGCGGCGCGGGCCTGGGACTCGGCGGCGAAGGCGTCGACATCGGTGCGGGTGAAGCCCTCGATGGTGGCGATCAGGTCGGCGCCGATGCCCTGCGGGGCGAAGTTGGTCTCGTAGGCGGTCATCGGGTCGGCGAACCAGGCACCGCCGTCGGAGGCCATCTTCACCCGGGACATCGACTCGACGCCGCCGGCCAGGATCAGGTCCTCCCAGCCGGAACGGACCTTGGCGGCGGCCATGTTGACGGCTTCCAGACCGGAGGCGCAGAAGCGGTTCTCCTGGACGCCGGCCACCGTGTCGGGCAGGCCGGCCGCGACGGCGGCGATCCGGGCGATGTCGGAGCCCTGGTCGCCGACGGGGCTGACCACGCCGAGCACGATGTCGTCGATCGCCGCCGGGTCCAGCCCGGGGAAGCGGCGGCGGATCTCGTGGATCAGGCCGACGACGAGGTCGATCGGCTTGGTGCCGTGCAGCGAGCCGGTGGCCTTGCCCCGGCCGCGCGGGGTGCGGATCGCGTCGTAGACGTACGCTTCGGTGGTCACGGTGGGCAGCCTTTCGGGGCGGGGTACTGAGAACTTGGTTCCGGGAGAGGACAGTTGGAGGGCGAGGCGGCGGCCGGGGGCCGGCCGGGACTCAGCCGAGGACGGAGCGGCCCACGATCTCCTTCATGATCTCGGTGGTGCCGCCGTAGATGGTCTGGATGCGGCCGTCGGTGAACGCCCTGGCCACCGGGTACTCGCTCATGTAACCGTAGCCGCCGTGCAGTTGGAGGCACCGGTCGGCGGTGCGCTTCTGCAGTTCGGTGGCCCACCACTTGGCCATCGAGGCGTCGGCCGGGGTGAGCGCGTAGCGGTTGTGCTCGGTGATGCAGCGGTCCACGAAGGCGCGGGTGACGGCGCACTCGGTGACCAGTTCGGCGATCTCGAAGCGGACGTGCTGGAGCTTCGCCAGCGGCCGGCCGAACGCCTCGCGCCCCTTGACGTACTCGGTGGTGATCTCGACCAGGTACTCCGCGCCGGCGATCGCCGCGGCCGCGATGGTGAGCCGCTCCTGCGCGAGGTTGCGCATCAGGTACAGGAAGCCCTGGTCGAGCTCGCCGAGCAGGTTCTCCTTCGGGACGCGGACGTCCTCGAAGAACAACTCGGCGGTGTCCTGGGCTTTCTGGCCGATCTTGTCGAGGTTGCGGCCGCGCTCGAAGCCGGGCATCCCCCGCTCCACGACCAGCAGGCCGAGACCGTGCGCGCCACCCTCGGCGGTGGTGCGGGCGACCACGATCACCAGGTCCGCGAGGATCCCGTTGGAGATGAAGGTCTTGGCGCCGTTGAGGAGGAAGTGGTCCCCCCGGTCCTCGGCGCGGGTGCGGATGCCCTGGAGGTCGGAGCCGGTCCCGGGCTCGGTCATCGCGATGGCCGTGACGAGTTCGCCGGAGCAGAAACCGGGCAGCCAGCGGCGCCGCTGCTCCTCGGTGGCGAGCGAGGTCAGGTACGGGCCGATGATGTCGTTGTGCAGCCCGATCGCCAGTCCGGACGCCCCGGCCCGGGCGAACTCCTCGGCCAGCACGGCGGCGTAGCGGAAGTCGGCGTTCCCTCCGCCGCCGTACTCCTCGTCGACGGCGAGACCGAGCAGCCCCTGCCGGCCGGCCGCCAGCCAGGCTTCGCGGTCCACGATGCCGGCCTTCTCCCAGCGGTCGTAGTGCGGCAGCACCTCCTTGGCGAGGAACGCCCGGACGGTGCCGCGGAAGTCCTCGTGCTCGTCGGTGAAGAGGTCGCGTTGCACGGCAAACTCCTTGGGAGGGTGGCGGGTTCAGGCGGTCGGCGGTGCGGGGGTGCGGGCGGCGGTGGTGGACGCGGCCGGACCGGCGGGCCCGGCGGGCCCGGCAGGCTCGGCCGCGAGCGCGGGTACGCCCCAGTCGCGGGCGACCTCGGCGGTGTCGGCGCCCGGCCGGGCGGGCGGGCGGCGCAGCGCGCCGGGGGTGGCGGAGAACCTGGGCGCGGGGGCCGGCTGGGTGACGCCGTCCGCCTCGACATAGGTGCCCCGGCCCACCAGGTGCTCGTGCGCGTGCGCCTGCCGCATCGTCAGCACCGGTTCCACGCAGGCGTCCGACCCGGCGAAGACGGCCTCCCACTCGGCGCGGGTGCGGGTGGCGAAGCGCGCGGCGATCCGGGCCCGCAGCTCGGGCCAGCGGGCGGTGTCCCACTGTGCGGGCGCGTCCGGACCGAGCTCCAGCAGCCGGGCGAACTCGGCGTAGAACTGCGGCTCCAGCGCGCCGACCGCGAGGTGGCCGCCGTCGGCAGCCTGGTAGACGGCGTAGAACGGGGCCCCGCCGTCGAGGAGGTTGACGCCGCGCCGGTCCTGCCACCGGCCGCCGGCGAGCAGTCCCTGTAGGACGGCGGTGAGGTGGGCGGCGCCGTCGACGATGGCCGCGTCCACCACCTGACCGGCACCGGTGGCGCGGGCGTGGTGGAGGGCCGCGAGCAGGCCGACGACCAGGTAGAGCGAGCCGCCGGCGTAGTCGCCGAGCAGGTTGGCGGGGAGGGCGGGCGGCCCGTCGGGGGCGGCCGGGGAGGCGCCCGGAAGGGCGGCGGCAGTCGACGGCGGGACGGCAGTCGACGGCGCGGCGCCCGTCGGGGCGACGAGGCCGAGGACGCCGGCCACCGCCGTGTACCCGATGTCGTGCCCGGCCCTGGCGGCCAGCGGCCCGTGCTGCCCCCAGCCGGTCATCCGCCCGTAGACCAGCGCCGGATTGCGGGCCAGGCAGGCCTCCGGCCCGACCCCGAGCCGCTCGGCCACCCCCGGCCGGTACCCCTCGATCAGCAGATCGGCGCGGGCCACCAGGTCGAGCACCCGCCCCGGCCCCTCGGGGGCCTTGAGGTCGACGACCACCGAGCGCTTGTTGCGGTTGGCGATGTCGTACGCCGGCTCGATGCCCAGCGGTGAGGGCTCGGGGCGGTCCACCCGGACCACGTCGGCGCCGAGGTCGCCCAGCAGCATCGCGGCGAACGGTCCGGGCCCGATCCCGGCGAGTTCGACCACCCGGACCCCGGCCAGCGGCCCACCCGGACCACCGCCCGCACCGACGCCACCACCGCCGCGCACACCGCTGTCACCCACGGGCGCCACGGCCCCTCCGAGGATCGACGAAGTCTGACAGTAAAGCTGTAACACTCGCGATGATAGGCAAGCGACTCGCCGGTAACAAGACCTCCGGCCTCGTCCGCCGGGACGGTCGCGGCCCGCCCGGATCCCCCCAGCGGGGGAGGCGGATCCGGTCTCCGGACGACGCGCGGGCCGCCGGGCCCGCGGGACCGTGGGGCACATGACCTCGATGCTCCCGCCCCGCACACCGGCCCCGGCCGCGCCGCCCGCCACGACGCCCGCTCCGGCCCCGAACGGCGTACCGGCCACCGCGCCCCACCCCGCCGCACCGGTCGGCCGGACCCACCCCGCCGGACCGGTCGGCCGAGTCCGGGCTGCGGCAACCTGGACGGCCGTCGCGGCGACCGTGCCCTACCTCGGCCTCAAGCTGCTCTGGCTCACCGGCCACCCGGTCGGGGCCGGCGACGCCGACGCCATGGACGACCTGTGGCTCGTCAACCTGCTGACCTTCGGCATGGACGCCGTCGCCGTCCTGCTCGCCCTCTCCTTCGTCCGGCCGTGGGGGCGCCGGGCGCCGGCCGGACTGGTGGCCTTCCCGATGTGGGTCGCGACCGGACTGCTCGGGACCGTCCTGGTCGCCCTGCCGCTGTTCCTGCTCTCCACCCTGCTGCTGGGCCCGGACCAGGCGCCGGCCGGTGCCGACGACGGGCCGAGCGGCTGGGTGTTCCCGGTGGTGTACGGCGGGTTCGCCGTCCAGGGGGTGGCGCTGATCACCGGCTTCCTGCTGTACGCGCGGGAACGCTGGGCCGGGCTGCTGCGCCAGGACCGGATCGGCGACCTGCCCCGCTCCCCCACCCTGACCACCCAGCGGGCCTTCGCCTGCGTCGCCGCTCCGCTCGCCGCCGGGGTCGCGGCGGCCCGGGTGTACTGGGCCTGCGGGGGGACGACCGGGCTGCCGCTGGAGTGGCAGGAGTACCGCGGCCGGGGCGTGGCGGTGATGGACGGGGTGACGGCCGTGATGGCGGTGGCCGCCGGCGCGGCACTGATGCTGCTGGTGTTCCGGGGCCGTCCGGGGTGGCGGCTGCGCGGACCGCTGGCCGTGGTGTGGACGGCGGCCGGGTCGCTGTTCGGCTGGGGGTCCTGGCAGTTGGTGGCGTTCGGGACGTTCAC
Organism: Kitasatospora sp. MBT66; assembly: GCF_000710405.2. NCBI lineage: Bacteria > Bacillati > Actinomycetota > Actinomycetes > Kitasatosporales > Streptomycetaceae > Kitasatospora > Kitasatospora sp. MBT66. The sequence continues at coordinate 441,756 of NZ_JAIY01000010.1, forward strand.
GGCGGCGCCCGACCCGCGGCGGGCGGTGCCGGGCCTGATGACCCTGGTGGAGGCCGCGCAGGTGGTGACCGGGCTGCTGGTGCTGGCGGTGGGCGCGATCGCCCTGGCCGAGCGGTCCGCGGCCCGCGCCGTCCCGGACACCGCGTGGGCCACGGCGGTCCCGCGGTCCGGCCGGGCCGCTGACGTAGAGTCTGCGCAATGATCACGGGGGCGGGGGCCGACCGGCACACGGACGCGGGCACGGACGCGGAGCACAGCGGAGACACGGAGACCGGCCGGGGCACGCGCCCCGTCCGCCGCGCGCTGCGCGCCCTGTTCGGGCGGCAGGCCCGGCTGCGGTGGGTGCACCTGGTGCTCGGCGGCGCGCTGCTGATGCCGTACTGGCTGCTGTCGACGGTCCTGCTGGGCTCGCTCGACCCGCGCAAGGGCCCTCTGCTCCAGGTCCTGCTCTACTTCGCCGCCCTCGCCGCCTCGCTCCCGATGGCCGCCGCCACCGCACTGGTACCGACCGTACGGGCACTGGAGGGCGCGGCCGCCCTGGCGCTCTGCGCACCCGCCCGCGCGGACGAGGTGGCCACCGGACCGGCCCGGTCCTGGGCGGCCCGGCGGCGGACGGCCGGCTGGTTCGTGCTGCACCTCGCGTTCGGCGGCATCGTCAGCGGGATGACGCTGACCGCCACGCCGTTCGCGGTGATGCTGATCCTCCAGCCCACCGGCTTCGAGGAGTTGACCCGGTTCTGGGAGGACCGCGGCGTGCCGGGACCGCTGCCGGGACCGGTACTGGGCCTCGCCCTGCTCGCGCTGGTCGTCGGCACCAGCGCCGGCCTGGGCGGCCTGCTGGCCCGCTGGGCACCCGTGCTGCTCGGCCCGACCCCGGACGAGCGCCTGGCCGCCGCCGAACGGCGCGCCACCGTACTCGCCCAGCGCAACCGGCTGGCCCGCGAACTGCACGACTCGGTCGGCCACGCGCTGAGCGCCGTCGGCATCCAGGCCTCGGCCGCCGCCCGGGTGCTGCGCACCGACCCGGAGTTCGCGGCGGAGGCGCTGGCCGCCATCGAGGAGACCGCGCGGGGCGCCGTCGCCGAACTGGACGCGGTGCTGGGGCTGCTCCGCGAGGAGGAGCGAGGCGAGGCCGAGACGGCCGGGCCGACCCTCGCCGGACTGGACGACCTGCTTCGGCAGCTCGCCAGGACCGGGGTGACGGTGGACGCCGAACTGGCGCCGGGCCTGGACCGGCTGCCGCCCGGGTTCTCCCGCGAGGCGTACCGGATCGTCCAGGAGGGGCTCACCAATGTGCTGCGGCACGCCGGGCCCGCACCGGCCCGGCTGCGGGTCTCCCTGGCCGAGGAACAGGTGGGGATCGAGCTGACCAGTCCGCTCGACCGGCTCCGGCCCGGCCGGCCCGGCGGCGGGCGCGGGCTGCGCGGGATCGGCGAACGCGCGGCGGCGCTGCGCGGCGACTGCGAGGCCGGGCCGACGGACGACGGAACGATGTGGCGGCTGGCCGTCCGGCTGCCGGTGGGAACGGGAGGAGAGCAGCGGTGAACGGTTCGAGGAGTGCTTCGAGGAGCACGGCGGGGGTCGAGGGAGCGTCGGCGGGCGGCAGCGACCCGGTGCGGGTGGTGATCGCCGACGACGAGCGGCTGGTGCGGACGGGCCTGCGGGTGGTGATCGACGCCGAACCGGACCTCACCGTGGTCGGTGAGGCCGCCGACGGCGCCGAGGTGGTGCCGCTGGTGCGCGAACTGCGTCCGGACGTGGTGCTGATGGACGTCCGGATGCCCGGGATCGACGGCATCCGGGCCACCGAGCAGTTGGTCGGCGGGATGGCCGAGCCGCCCCGGATCCTGGTGGTCACCACCTTCGAGCACGACGACCACGTCTACGACGCGCTGCGGGCGGGGGCGGCCGGCTTCCTGCTGAAGCGGGCCCGGGCGGAGGAGATGGTGCAGGCGGTGCGGCTGATCGCGCGCGGCGACTCGCTGCTGTTCCCGGCGGCCGTCCGCGAGCTGGCCCTCCGCTACGGGGCTCCGTCCGCGCGGGACGCCCGTCCGGCGCCCGGCCGGGGGGCCGACCCGGGTCGGGGCCGTTCGCCGATCGAGCGCCTGACCGAGCGTGAGGGCCAGGTGCTGCGGCTGATGGCGGCGGGGCTGAGCAACGGCGAGATCGCCGCGAAGCTCGCACTCAGCCAGGAGACGATCAAGACCCACGTGGGCGGCGTGCTCGCCAAGCTGGGCGCGCGGGACCGCACCCAGGCGGTCATCACCGCCTACGAGTCGGGCTTCGTCCTGCCGGGCTGAGTCCGGCGCCGGCGGCCACCCACCGAGGTGTCGGCCGAATGTCGCAGGGGCATCCACAGGGAATCCGGTGGGTGGAGGAACGTTTTTTCCCTCCCGCCGACCCACAGGTAGAGTGCGATCTTCCCCTTCGACGTCCGATACCTCCCGTATCGCCCGGAAAGAACTGGTGGCCGTATGTCAGTCCGGACCAGCCCGGCGCTCTGGTGGCGCGCCGGCATCGTGCTCTCGACCGCCCTCGGCCTGAGCCTCCAGACCGCGCCGCTGGTGTACTTCACCATCCAGAGCAATGTGATCGTGCTCGGCTACTTCGTCGGCGCCGTGTACTGGATGCTCAAGCGCGGGACCACCGACGCGCCCGCGCCCCGGCTGCGCGGCGCCGCCACCCTGTACATCCTGATCACCGGGCTGGTCTCGCACATCCTGCTGGAGCACGGCGCCAACCCGCTGCCCGGCCTGTTCGACGGACCGGACAAGCTCCAGCACTGGTCGTCGTTCTTCGTGCACTACGTCACCCCGGTGCTGGTGATCGTCGACTGGCTGGTGTTCCGGCCCCGCAACGCCTCCTCCTGGCGGGACATCCCGCTCTGGCTGACGTTCCCGCTCGGCTACGCGGCGCTGGTACTGGTCCGCAACGCGCTGTTCTCCAACTACCCGCTGCCGTACCCGTACTTCTTCTTCGACCCGACCACCGAGGGGTACGGCTACGTCTGGGGTCAGATCGCCCTGCTGACGGTCGAGTTCGTCGCACTGGCCGCCGTCGTGGTCGGCCTGGACCGGCTCGGGACCCTGGTCCGCACCCGGCTGGGGCGGGACAACGGCACCCCGGCCGAAGCCTGACGCCCAGTCGGTTCCGGTCCGGCATCGGAACAGCAGTCCGGCGTCGGAGGAGCCGTCCGGCGTCGGGGCAGCCGTCCGGCCTCAGATCCGCCAGGACCGGATCCGGTCGGCCGCCGCGAACACGTCCGCCCGCCCCTCCGCGATGTCCCGGGCCAGCTCGACCAGCGCCCCGTACGGCGGATCGACGCCCTCGCCCGCCGCGTGCATGTACGCGGCCGTGGCCATGCAGGCGTAGAGGTTGTTGCGCAGCGGCAGCGGGCGCAGCAGCACGATGGTGTGCATCAGGGTGGCGGCGCACCAGGCCGGATCGGCGTCGTGGCCGAGCTGAGCGGTGTTCACCCGGTGCCGTGCGACGGCCGCCTGGAGTGCCGAGTAGTCGCGCACGCTGAGGTCCTCGGGCGAGGCCAGCTCCTGGATGTCGAGCAGCCAGCGCAGATCGACGCGCGGCAGCATCATCGGCCCCCTCCCGTGACGGCTCCGCTCAGGCGGCGGGCGCGTCCTCCGGGAACGCCCGGTCGAACTCCTCGCGGTGCTCGTTCCAGAACGCCACCGCGTGGGAGACGAACACCCGGCGCTGCTGCTCCCGCACACTCAGGTCGTGGACATACGCCTTGACACTCTTTCCGTCGGCGGCGGCGGCCTCGCGGATGGCGGCGAGTTCGTGCTCCGTGTACTCGATGTTGAGTGCTGGCATGGCGCCGATGGTACTGGAGCTCACAGGAGTTGGACACTGAGTCGACAACCCTGACAGCACTCGGGGGAGCCTCTGGTCCGCAGGTCGGAGCCGGGTGGGCCGGAGCCTACCTCCGGGGTCCAGGTGGGGACAGATCCGCAGGTTGACGTGCCGAAACCGGTCGGGCCCGTACCGTCGGCCGTGGGCGGCGGAGAGTTCCGCGGGGGGAAGCCCGGACCGGAAACGGCAGGGGACGAGATGGGTATCGGACGGCGGAGGCCGACGGCCGGAGCAACCAGGACGGCGGGGGCCGCGAGGGCTGCGGGGGCGGCCAGGACGAGCGGGGCGGCCAGGGCGAGCAGGGCGGCGGGGGTCGCGGCGGTCGCGCTCGCGGTCACGGCGGGCACCATCGGCACGGCGGGCGCCGTCGGCGCCCCACCGGACGGGGACGGCGACGCGCGGCGGCCGGGCGTCAACCGGCTGGAGGGGGTCTGGCAGACGAACGGGTACGGCATCCTCGTCGAGGTCCACGGAACGGCCTTCACCACCTACGACGTGACCCGGGTCAGCTGCACCCCGGGCTTCTTCTCCGGCGCCCAGGTCGGTGCGCCCGGACGCGACGGCACCGTCCGGTACGGCCAGTCCGGCAAGGCCTACGCCTCGTCCTCGCTCACGCCCCGGGGGCGCGATCGGGCCGTGTACCAGGAGGACGGCGCCGCCTCCGCCAGGGACCTCACCCGGCTGCCCGGCGGCCTCCCGGCCCAGTGCCGGCAGCCCGCCCCGCAGGACGCGCTCTCGGCCTTCGACCGGTTCTGGGCGACCTTCGAGGAGAACTACCCCTTCTTCGCTGCCAAGGGCATCGACTGGCGCGCCAAGGGTGCGCAGGCGCGGGCCGGCATCACCCCGCAGACCAGCACCGACGACCTGCAGAAGATCATCGTGGACCTGCTGGAACCGCTCGGCGACGCGCACACCGCGCTGGGCCGCAAGCGCCCCGGCGGCGGGTACACCGGCGTCTTCGGCGGGCTGCGCCCGGGCACCGCGGAGCCCACCGACGAAGTACGGGAGCAGGCGGCCCGGGCGGTGGCCGCCCAGCTCCTCGCCCCCGAGCGGACCTTCGGCCAGGGCCGACTGGGGGTCGGCGAACTCCCGGGCGGCATCGGCTACCTGCGGGTCAGCGCCTTCGACGGCTATGTCGAGGACGGCCCCTACCAGGACCACGCCGCCGAGCTGGACAAGGCGCTGGACCTCCTGCTGGCGCACCCCGAGCGGCTGAACGGCCTGGTGGTCGACCTGCGGCTGAACGGCGGCGGGTCGGACCGGCTGGGACTGCGGATCGCCTCCCGGCTCACCGACCGGCCCTTCCTGGCCTACCGCAAGGTGGCCCGCAACGACCCGGCCGACCCGACCGGGTTCACCCGCCCCCAGCCGAGTGTGGTCCGCCCCGCCGTCGGCACGACCCGGTACACCGGACCGGTCGCCCTGCTGACCGCCGGCTCCACCGTCAGCGCGGGCGAGACCTTCACCCAGGCGATGGCGGAGCGGCGGCCGGCACCCGTCCGGATCGGCGAGAACACCCAGGGCGTGTTCTCCGACATCATGTTCAAGCCGGTCTCGGCCGACCTCGTGGCCGTCCTGCCGAACGAGAAGTTCCTCACCCGCTCCGGCAGCACCTTCGACGGACCGGGCATCCCGCCGAACGTCCGCACCCCGGTGTTCACCCCGGAGGAGCTGGGCCAGGGCCGCGACTCCGCCCTGACCGAGGCCCGCAGGATCCTCTCCGCGGGGAGCACCGGAGCGGCGGACACCGCGGACGCTGGGGACGCCGCGGAGGCCGCGGACGCCGCGGACGCCGCCGCAGCCGCCGGGGCCGGCCCCCGCTGACCGTCACATCGGATCCACCGTCCTCAACTCGCCGTCCAGCTCCAGCCACCGGGTGATGCCGAGGCCGCGCAGGAACGGCAGGTCGTGGCTGGCGACGATCAGCGCCCCCTGGTAGGCGGCGAGTGCCTGGGTGAGCTGGCGCACGCTGGCCAGGTCGAGGTTGTTGGTCGGCTCGTCGAGCAGCAGCAGCTGCGGCGGCGGGTCGGCCAGCAGCAGCGCCGCCAGGGTGGCCCGGAACCGCTCGCCGCCGGAGAGCGTGCCGGCCGGCTGGTCCGCCCGCCCGCCGCGGAACAGGAACCGGGCCAGCCGGGCCCGGATCGCGTTGTCCCCCGCGTTCGGTGCGAACAGCTTGACGTTGCCCACGACGGTCAGCTTGTCGTCCAGCAGGTCCAGCCGCTGCGGCAGGTGCCGCAGCGACACCGGGGCGGTGATCGTGCCGGAGAGCGGGGCGAGCTCACCGGCGACGGTGCGCAGCAGGGTGGTCTTGCCCGCGCCGTTGCGGCCGACCAGGGCGATCCGCTCGGGCCCGCGCAGGTCGAGCTCCGCGGTGATGCCGTGCGGCAGCCGCACCCGCTCCAGGGTGAGCACGGTGCGCCCGGCCGGAACCGCGGTGCGGGGCAGGTCGATCCGGATCTCGGCGTCGTCCCGCACGGCCTCCTCGGCCGCGGTGAGCTTGCGCCTGGCCTCCTCCAGCCGCTCGGTGTGCATGCCCTGGAGGCGGCCGGCGGTCTCCTGGCCCTGGCGTTTGAGCTTGCCGGCGACGATGTGCGGATCGTTGCGGGTGACCGAGCGCTTCTTCCCGTAGCTGGCGCTGCGATCCAGCCGCGTCCTGGCGTCGACCAAGTCCCGCTTCTGGCGCTGGACATCGGCCTCGGCGTGGCGCAGCAGCCGCTCGGCGGTCTCCTGCTGGGCGGCGACGGTGCGCTCGTAGTCGGTGAAGTTGCCCCCGTACCAGGTGACCTGGCCGTCCCTCAGCTCGGCGATCTGGTCGACGTGCTGGAGCAGCTCGCGGTCGTGGCTGACGATCACCATCACCCCGCCCCAGCCGGCCACCGTGTCGTAGAGCCGCTCGCGGGCGGCCCGGTCGAGGTTGTTGGTCGGCTCGTCGAGCAGCAGGACGTCGGGGCGGCGCAGCAGCAGGGCGGCCAGCCGCAGCAGGACGGCCTCGCCGCCGGAGAGTTCGCCGGTGGTGCGGTCGAGGCCGAGCCGGCGCAGGCCGAGCCGGTCGAGCAGGGCGCGGGCGCGCTCCTCGACGTCCCAGTCGTCGCCGATCGCGTCGAAGTGGCGCTGGTCGGTGGATCCGGCCTCGACGGCGTGCAGGGCCTCGCGCGCGGCCCGGACGCCGAGCGCCTCGTCGACCCGCAGACCGGTGTCCAGGGTGAGTCCCTGCGGGAGGTAGCCGATCTCGCCGCCCACCTTCACCGTGCCGGAGGTGGGCGTGAGTTCGCCCGCGAGCAGGCGGAGCAGGGTGGACTTGCCCGCGCCGTTGAGCCCGATCAGCCCGGTGCGGCCGGGGCCGACGGCGAGGTGGAAGCCGTCGAGGACGGGCCTGCCGTCCGGCCAGTCGAAGGAGAGGTCGGTGCAGAGGAGCGAGGTGGTGGGTTGTGCCATGGAGGCCTCCCGAGGGTCTGCCGGACGCGGCCGGTCACCGGACGTGGTCGTGGGACGGCACGGGGAGACACCGCGGGTGCGGGCGGGACCGGGAAGGGGCCGGGACGGGGCTCGGGTCGTCAGAGCGACGGGGGACGCCGGGCCGGCTCACCACTGAGGTCGGGCACTCGCACACTCACGGACCGCGCGGGCAGCACTGGGGCTGCGGCAGGGCAGCGAAGGCGCTGCGGCGCGGCGGGGGCGGTGTCTCGGGACCTCAGTAGAGCAACGGCCTTCTCCTGTTCTGGCGGGTGGCAAGGATCACGCTACGAAGGCGCCCCGGTGGTGTGCAACCGGTTTTTTCGGTGCCGATCGCGTGCCGATCCGGTGACAGCCCCGTCCCGGAACGGCCGACTGCCGGAAGCCGTCCGCCGCACATGGCAGACTCCTCCCCTGCCACTCCCGCCACACCCGCGGCCCGTCCGCCGCACGGTCCGTGGCGGGCACTCACATCCGTGGCGTGCATTCACAGGGGGAACCGAACATCATGTCATCGATATCCCGGGCGACGCGTGCCGCGCTGGGCGCCTCCGTCGTCGCTCTGACGATGGTCGTCGCGACCGCGTGCGGCCCGGACAACAGCGACCCGGCCGCCGCGCCGACCGCCGGGGCTCCGGGCGGGACGACCGCCGCGGCCACCGCGGGCGCGACCGACAAGCCGGGCGGTCTGCCGCCGATCAAGCTGCCGACGGCCGACGAGCTGAAGAAGTGGAACTTCGACGACTGGGACAAGTGGGCCCAGCAGAACGTCGTCTCCCCGGCCGTGAAGGGCTTCTGGGACCTGCAGAAGATCCTCAAGGCCAAGCCCTACAAGCCGGGCCCGGGCAGCCAGCCGACCGCGCCGGCCACCGCGCAGCCGACGAGTGCCGCGCCGGCGCAGCCGACCACCCCGCCGCCGGCGCAGCCGACCGCGGCGCAGCCCACCACCGCCGCCCCCACCCAGCCGGGCGGCAGCGGCGGTACCGGTGGCGGCACCGGTGGCAACGGCGGCGGCAGCCAGAACGACCCGCAGCCGAAGCTGGTCGAGATGAAGCCCCTCCCGCACCCGTTCGCCAAGCCGGCCCACGTCAACGGCAAGCTGTTCTTCCAGGACGGCAAGCAGGACTACGTCTGCTCCGGCACGGTCGTCTCCGACCCCGCCAACCCGGGGAAGAGCAACCTCGTCTGGACCGCCAGCCACTGCCTGCACGGCGGCAAGGGCGGCAAGTACCACACCAACATCACCTTCGCCCCGGCCTTCAACAGCAGCGGCGCGGTGAGCGCCGGCAAGCAGGGCACCCTCGCCGACGCCGAGCCGTACGGCGAGTGGGGCGCCGTCGCGGGCATGGTCGCCCCGCAGTGGACGGCCGAGGCCGACCCGGAGAACGGCGGCCCGTGGAGCCAGTACGACTTCGGCATCCTCAGGGTCGCCAACCCGGACGGCAGCGCCAAGTCCCTGGAGGAGGTCGTCGGCGGCTCGGTGCCGGTCTGGTTCAACGCCCCGCGTGAGCAGATCGCCTCGGTCAGCACCTACGGCTACCCGGCCGCCAAGCCGTTCGACGGCATGGAGCTGGAGCACTGCGAGGCCGGCAAGCCGGCCCGCCGCTCGATGGACCCGTCCCGCCCGACCATGCTGATGACCGGCTGCAACGGCAGCGGCGGCGACAGCGGCGGCGGCTGGTTCACCACCAAGGACGGCAAGCAGGTGCTGGTGTCGGACACCTCCATCGGCGGCTCCGACAACACCTGGGAGGCCGGCCCGTACCTGGACGACGTCGCCCAGCACGCGCTGGAGTACTTCTCCAAGAAGAGCAAGTGACCCCGGTCACCCGCTGAACTCCCCGCCGGGGGCGGTGGCACCGCGCGTGCCACCGCCCCCGGCGGCGTTTCCGGCGGCACTGACGACGGCACTGGCGACGTCACCTCCGGCGGCACCCGCCCGGTGCGCTCCCCGACCCGCCTAGAATCGACGACATCATGAGCGCCACACTCGTCGTCAAGGACCTCGCCGCCGGCCACGGCGAGCGCACCCTCTTCTCCGGCCTGGACCTGGTCGTCGCCCCCGGCGACGTGATCGGCCTGGTCGGCGTGAACGGGGCCGGCAAGTCGACCCTGCTGCGCCTGCTGGCCGGCCTGGACACCCCGGAGGGCGGTTCGCGGCGGCTCAGCCCCGCCTCCGCCAACGTCGGCCACCTCCCGCAGGAGCCGGAGCGCCGCGCCGACGAGTCGGTCCGCGACTTCCTGGCCCGCCGCACCGGTGTGTCCGCCGCGCAGGCCGCGCTGGACGAGGCCACCCAGGGCCTGGTCGACGGCACGCCCGGTGCCGACGACGCCTACGCGGAGAGCCTGGACCGCTGGCTGGAGCTCGGCGGCGCCGACCTGGAGGACCGGGCCGAGGAGGTCGCCGACTCGCTCGGCCTCAGGATCTCCCTGGACCTGCCGATGACCGCGCTCTCGGGCGGCCAGGCCGCCCGGGCCGGCCTCGCCTCGCTGCTGCTCTCCCGCTACGACGTCTTCCTGCTCGACGAGCCCACCAACGACCTCGACCTGGACGGCCTGGAGCGGCTGGAGTCCTTCGTCAAGGGCCTGCGCGCCGGCACCGTGGTGATCAGCCACGACCGCGAGTTCCTGGCCCGCACGGTGACCAAGGTGCTGGAGCTCGACCTGCACCAGAACCAGGTCAACCTGTTCGGCGGCGGCTACGAGGCGTACCTCGAGGAGCGCGCCACGGCCCGCCGGCACGCCCGCGAGGACTACGAGGAGTACGCCGACACCAAGGCGGGCCTGGAGGCCCGGGCCCGGATGCAGCGCGGCTGGATGGAGAACGGCGTCCGCAACGCCCGCCGCAAGTCCAGCGACAACGACAAGATCGGGCGCGCGATGCGCACCGAGTCCACCGAGAAGCAGGCCGCCAAGGCCCGGCAGACCCAGCGGATGATCGAACGGCTGGACACGGTCGAGGAGCCCCGCAAGGAGTGGGAGCTGCGGATGGAGATCGCCGCCGCGCCGCGCTCCGGCTCGGTGGTCGCCACCCTGCGCGGGGCCACCGCCCGGCGCGGCGACTTCGTGCTCGGCCCGGTGGACCTGCAGATCGACTGGGCGGACCGGGTCGCCATCACCGGTGCCAACGGCGCGGGCAAGTCCACGCTGCTGGCCGCCCTGCTGGGCCGGCTCGAACTCGACTCCGGCAGCGCGGCGCTGGGCTCCGGCGTGGTCGTCGGCGAGGTGGACCAGGCGCGCGGGCTGTTCCTCGGCGGGGAGCCGCTGCTGGAGGCGTTCGCCGCCGCCGTCCCGGAGCTCGCGCCGGACGAGGTCCGCACCCTGCTGGCGAAGTTCGGGCTGAAGGCGGTGCACGTGCTGCGCCCCGCGGACACCCTCTCCCCCGGCGAGCGGACCAGGGCGGCGCTCGCGCTGCTCCAGGCGCGCGGGGTGAACCTGTTGGTGCTGGACGAGCCCACCAACCACCTGGACCTGGCGGCCATCGAGCAGTTGGAGTCGGCGCTCGCCTCGTACACCGGCACGCTGCTGCTGGTCACGCACGACCGGCGGATGCTGGACACGGTGGCGGTGAACCGGCGGATCGAGGTCGGCGGCGGGCGGGTCGCCGAGCTGTAGCCCGGAATCCGTGAGCACTGCGGGCCGGGGAGGAGGTCCAGACCTCTTCCCCGGCCCGCCGTCATGTGCTGTGCTGTCGCCCATGGTTGACAGCACAGCGCTCGACAGCGCGGTGGCGGGGACGCCCTACCCGAGTGTCCCGCTCACCCCCATGACCGTGCCCGCCCACGAGGCGGAGGCACGCAGCAGGTCCTTCCACGACGTGATGGCGCAGCGCCGGACCGTCCGCGACTACTCGACCCGGCCGATCCCGGACGGTGTGGTGGAGTGGGCGATCCGCACCGCCAACACCGCGCCGAGCGGCGCGCACGTCCAGCCCTGGCGGTTCGTGGTGATCACCGATCCGGAGCGCAAGCGCCGACTGCGGGAGGCCGCCGAGGCCGAGGAGCGCGAGTTCTACGCGCACCGGGCCTCCGAGGAGTGGCTGGCCGCACTGGCGCCGATCGGCACCGACTGGGAGAAGCCCTTCCTGGAGGACGCCCCGGCCGTGATCGTGGTCTTCGAGGTGCACAAGGGCCCGCACTCGCCGCGCCCGTACTACACCAAGGAGTCGGTGGGCATCGCGGTCGGCCTGCTGCTCGCCACGCTGCACCAGGCGGGGCTGGCCACGCTCACCCACACGCCGAGCCCGATGAAGTTCCTCAACGAGGTGTGCGAACGGCCGCAGGAGGAACGGGCCGCGTACGTCATCCCGGTGGGGTACCCCGCGGAGGGGGCGCGCGTACCGGACCTGCGGCGCAAGGAGCTCGACGAGGTGCTGATCCGCCTCTGACGCGCCCCCGGACGGCCCGGTAAGCGGCGACGGGCGGTGGTGACGGATACAGGACGTCGACATAATCGCTGTCATGAATCACGTCATGCCATCGCCGTGCGGGGGCGCGTCCGGTTCCCTCTCGTCGTCCGCGCCTCCGTCCTCCTCGCCTCCGTCCTCCTCGCCTTCGCCCGGCGCGCCCGCGCCCGGTACGCCCGACGCGCCCGTGCCCGACGGGCCCACCCTCAGTACACCCACCCTCGGCCGGCCGCCCGAACTGCTGCGGCCGGCCGAGGGGATCACCCTGCGCCGCCGTTCCGCCGCCCAGAGCCTCGCCCTCAACGCCGCCGTCCGGGCCAATCTGGACCATCTGCGCCCCTGGCTGGAGTGGGCCGCCGAGGCCCCCACCGTCGCCCGCACCGCCGAGCTGACCGAGGCCGGTGCCGCCGCCTGGGACGCCGGCACCGACTTCATCTACCTGGTCGGCCTGGACGCCGAACCCGGCCGGGTGATCGGCTCGTTCGGCCTGCACCGCCGGATCGGGCCGGGCGCGCTGGAGATCGGCTACTGGGTCGGCACCGACCACGTCGGCCGGGGCATCGCCACCACCGCCGCCCGGGCCCTCACCGAGGCGGCGTTCGCCCTGCCCGGCATCCACCGGGTCGAGATCCACTGCGACCCGGCGAACGCCGCCAGCGCCGCGGTGGCCCGACGGCTCGGCTTCCGCCTCGACCGCGAGATCGACGCACCGGTGCGGGCACCGGGCGAGACCGGGCGCAAGCAGATCTGGGTGCAGGAGCGCCGCCCCGCCCGGTAGCGTTCCGCCCCGTGGCGCTCCGTCCGGCAGCGCCCCACTCAGTACCGGTCGCCCGAGGGCGCCGGCAGCGCGTCCAGCTCGGCAAGGTCCGCCGGCGACAGCACCAGCTCGGCCGCCGCCGCGTTCTCCGCCAGGTACTTGGGCGTCTTGGTGCCCGGGATCGGCAGCACGTACCGCCCCTGCGCGACCACCCAGGCGAGCGCCACCTGCGCGGGCGTCGCGCCGACCCGCGCCGCGACCGCCCGCACCCGCTCCACCAGCGCCAGGTTCGCCTTCAGCGCGTCCTGCTGGAAGCGCGGCAGCCCACGGCGGAAGTCGTCGGCCGGCAGCTCGTCGAAGGAGGCGATGCCGCCGGTCAGGAAGCCCCGGCCGAGCGGCGAGAACGGCAGGAACGCGATCCCGTGCTCCTCGGTGTAGGGCAGCACCTCGGCCAGCGAGTCCCTGGTCCACAGCGACAGTTCGTTCTGCACCGAGGCCACCGGGTGGACGGCCCGCGCCCGCTCGATCTCCTCGACGCCCACCTCGGACAGCCCGATCCGGCGCGCCTTGCCGGCCGCCACCGCCTCGGCGAGCGCGCCCCAGGACTCCTCGATCGGCACCTCCGGGTCGACCCGGTGCAACTGGTACAGGTCGACGTGGTCGGTACCGAGCCGGTGCAGGCTGTCGTCGATCGCCCGCCGGATGTGCTCGGGCCGGCCGTTGCGCAGCACCCGCTCCTCACCCGTGCCCGGCACCAGGCCCACCTTGGTGGCGAGCACCGCCCGCTCCCGGTACGGACCGGCCAGCGCGGCGCCGACCACCTCCTCGTTGCTGTACGGGCCGTAGATGTCGGAGGTGTCGATCAGCGTGACCCCGAGGTCGAGCGCCTGCCGGATCACCCGCACCGAGGTCTCGTCGTCCCGGTTGTGGACGTCGTAGGCCCAGGTCATCCCCATGCAGCCGAGGCCGACGACCCCGACCTCGGGACCCTCGCTGCCGAGCGTGGCGTTGCGCATGACGTACTCCTCACTGGTGTCGGCCCCCGTGGCGCCGACGTGCGACCGGATCAACGGGCACCAGCCTGCCCCTTGGAGTGCACTCAAGGTCAAGCGACACCGCCGCGCGGGGCCGGTGCCCCGCCGCCGATCCACGCATCAGCCCCGCCGCGCGAGCGCCTCGGCACCGGCGGCCGTCCAGATCCGCCGTGCCAGTTCCTCCGGCGCCAGGGTGCCGTCGACGGTCAGGCCGCAGTCGGCCCGCAGCGGCTCGATGTGGCGCTCGTGGGCGTCCCGCCGGTGCTCGACGTAGTTCCGCAGCAGCACCGCGAGCGGGAAGTCGCCCGCGACGCACTTGCGTTCGATCTTGCGGGCCAGCCGGAGGTCCGCCGCCACGTCAACGAACACGTCCAGTCGGGGGCGGGCGCGCGGCGAGGACACCCGGCGGGCGAAGAGGCCCTCGACGATCACCACCGGGACGGCGTCGAGCGCCGCAGCGAGGTCGGCGTCCAGCCGCTCGCCGTCGATCGAGCGCGGATCGCCGACGTCCAGCCGGGGCGTCCCGGTCTCGTCGGGCGCCCACACGCCCCGCCCCGGTTCGGCGTACCAGTAGTCGTCGCCGTGCAGGACCCGGACCGGCTCCTCCGCCGCGGCCGCCACGAGCGCCGCGGCCAGTGTCGTCTTGCCCGCTCCCGCACCGCCGGTCAGTGTCAGCAGCACCATGCCCTCCCCCTTCTTCCGGCCGACGGCGCGAGCACCGCCCGGCCGGCGACCGTACGCCCACCGGCATCCTCCCGCCGGAACCTTAACGTCCGCGTAAGACGTGCCGGGAGCCTGCTTTGATGCCCCGAAGGTTCTTGACGTGCCCAGGTGGTCTAGTCCAGCTTGGTCCTCAGCACCGCGCACCTCCCCCACCCGGACCACCTTCCGCCGTCACCCGCCCCCGCGCCTCCTCCCCACCGCGCGAGGCCGGTGGCAGGCCTCGTTCCCGAGAGGCACCCCCATGCCACGCGCGCCCCACGACACCCCTGCCCGGCACCGCCGCCCGGCGGTCCGCTCCAAGCTGCTCGGCCTCACCGCCGCCGTCGTCCTCGCGGGCGGCGGCCTGGCCACGATCGCCGGGAACGCCGGCGCCGCCGACGGCAACCTGCTCGCCAACCCCGGGTTCGAGAGCGGCTCGCTCGGCCCCTGGAGCTGTTCCGGCACCACCGGCAGCGTGGTCAACTCCGGCGCGCACGGCGGCTCCTACGCGCTGAGCGGCGCCGTCGGCAGCTCCGACACCGCGCAGTGCGGCCAGAGCGTCGCCGTGAAGCCCAACACCACCTACACGCTGAGCGCCTGGGTCAAGGGCCAGTACGTGTACCTCGGCGCGACCGGCAGCGGGGTCACCGACCCGGCCGTCTGGACGCCCGGCGGCAGCAGCTGGCAGCAGCTGACCGCCACCTTCACCACCGGCGCGGCCACCACCAGCGTCAACGTCTACCTGCACGGCTGGTACGGCCAGGGCGGCTACCTCGCCGACGACGTCGCGCTGTCCGGCCCCGGCGGCAACCCGACCACCCCGCCGCCCACCACCGCCCCGCCGACCACGACGCCCCCGACCACCACCCCGCCCACGACCGCGCCGCCCACCACCCCCGCGCCCAACGTGGCGCTCCCGGTGGCCCCGTACATCGACATGGGCGCCTGGCCGACCCCCTCGCTGCCCGCGATGGCCAAGTCCGGCAACCTCAAGGCCTTCACCATGGGCTTCGTCACCGGCGTCGGCTGCAAGGCCAGCTGGTTCAACGCCTACGACCCGCGCACCGGCTGGGCCAAGGACCAGATCGACGCGCTGCGCGCGGCCGGCGGCGACGTCAAGCTCTCCTTCGGCGGCGCGAGCGGCACCGAACTCGCCGCGGCCTGCACCACCGTGGACTCGCTGTTCGCCGAGTACGACGCCGTCGTGAAGGCCTACAACCTGCGCTACGTGGACTTCGACATCGAGGGCGCCGCGATCGCCGACACCGCCGCCAACGACCGCCGCTCCGCCGCCCTCGCCAAGCTGCAGAAGGCCAACCCGGGGCTGAAGGTCTCCTTCACCCTGCCGGTCCTCCCGGAGGGCCTCACCACCGAGGGCGTCGCCATCGTCCGCTCGGCCCGCGACGCGGGCGTGGACGTCGACCTCGTCAACATCATGGCGATGGACTACTACCGCTCCGGCGCGGACTACGGCGACGCCGCCGTCCAGGCCGCGCAGTCCCTGTACGGCCAGCTCAAGGCCCTGTACCCGGCCAAGAGCGACGCCCAGCTGTGGTCGGCGGTCGGCGTCACCCCGATGATCGGCGAGAACGACGACCACCAGGTCTACAACCAGGCCGACGCCCAGCAGCTGGTCGCCTTCGCCCGTCAGCACCACCTCGGCGAGCTGGCCTTCTGGGACGCCACCCGGGACGCCAACGCCTGCACCGGCGGCCTCTTCAAGTGCACCAACATCCCGCAGCAGCCCTACGAGTTCGCCAAGATCTTCGCCCAGTACGCCGGCTGAGCAACCCCGGCCGGGCGACTCCGGCCGAACACCCCGGCCGAACAGCCCCATCCGCACCCGCACCGGCGGCCCCACCCCCACGGGCCGCCGGTGCGGCGTTATTCGAGCGCGCGTTCGCGGACGGTCCACTACAGTCCCCCCATCACCGGGGCCGCCCACCAGCGGCTCCGACGCAGGTGAACAGGCACACGAGGGGGCGGACATGACAGTCCGGGACGACACGGGCACCACGACCGGGGAGATCACCCCCGAGGAACTGGCCGCGTTCAGCCGCACCCTCGGCCGCCTGCGCGCACTGCCCACCGGCGACCTCACCCGGCTGCACGCCGAGCGACAACTCAGCTCCTTCCACCGCGAGAGCCGCAAGCAGCGCCGTCAGGAGGAGCGCGCCGAGATCCTGGCCGCCGACGCCCGTCTGCTCGCCGCCACCGCCACCGGCGCCCCGGACCGCCGCGAGGACGCCCCGCTCGCCGCCGTACCCGTCGGCCCCGCAACGGGCCGCCCCGCAACCGCCCACCCCGCACCGCTCGGCGAACTCCGCGGCAGCCGCCGCTGCTACGTCTGCAAACAGCGCTACCGCGAGGTGGACGCGTTCTACCACATGCTCTGCCGCCCCTGCGCGGCCGACAACACCGCCCGCCGCGCACTCTCCACCGACCTCCGGGGCCGCCGCGCGCTGCTCACCGGCGGCCGAGTGAAGATCGGCTTCCAGCTGGCCCTGATGATGCTGCGCGACGGCGCCGAGCTGCTCGTCACCAGCCGCTTCCCGCACGACACCGTACGCCGCTTCCGGGCCGCCGAGGGCAGCGCCGCCTGGTGGGACCGGCTCACCGTCATCGGCATCGACCTGCGCGACCCGCGCCAGGTCCTCGGCCTCACCGAGCAACTGCGCGCCGACGGGCGGCCGTTGGACATTCTGGTCAACAACGCCGCGCAGACCCTGCGCCGCCCGCCCGAGTCCTACGCGCTGCTGACCGCCGGCGAGCGGTCCGCCCTGCCCTCGGGCGACGCCGCGAGCATCACGCATGCGCCCGGCTTCCGGCCGACGGCCGCCCTGGCTCCGTCACCGTCACCGCTCCCGGGGCCGCTCCCGATCACGCTTCCGATCACGCTCCCGATCCCGCTCGGGGCCGACGAGGCCGGCCTGCTGCCGGACCTCGCGGACACCAACTCCTGGTCCGCACGCCTCGGTTCGCTCGACCCCACCGAGGTCCTGGAGGTCCAGCTCGTCAACGCGCTCGCCCCGGCCCTGCTCTGCGACCGGTTGCTGCCACTGCTGCTCGCCTCCCCGCACCCGCGCCGCTACATCGTCAACGTCACGGCCGTGGAGGGCCGGTTCGCCGTCCGCAACAAAACCGCCGGCCACCCGCACACCAATATGGCCAAGGCCGCGCTCAACATGCTCACCCGCACCAGCGCGGCCGAACTCGCCACCCAGGGCGTGCACATGTGCGCCGTCGACACCGGCTGGATCACCGACGAGAACCCGGCCCCCCGAAAGGCCCGGATCGCCGCCACCGGCTTCCGCACCCCGCTCGACATCGTCGACGGCGCCGCCCGCGTCTACGACCCCGTCGTCCGCGGCGAGGCGGGCTCCCCGGTCTCGGGGGTCTTCCTCAAGGACTACCGCGAGGCGGCGTGGTGACCGACCGACCGCGAGTCGGCCCTCCGGACCGCGGCCCGTGGTCGCGGTCCGGACGTCCTTTCGCATTCATCGATCCTGCTCGCCCCGGCACTACCGGTCGAGCAGCCTGAAACGCGGAAACTCCCTCGGTGTGCGCCGCCGCACCCGGCACGCGCCGCACGAATCGACCGACCGGGTTGAGCTCACGAACGCGGCGGGCAGCCGGACCGGCGGGCGCTCGGTGCGGGCGGCCCGCTCGGCGGCCTTCGCCCGGGCTGCGATCGTCGACCTGCGCGCTCGAAGCTTGGGCGGCCGAAGCACAAAGGGCTCCTCCGGGGGAAGCTTCGGCACCGCATGCGGCCGCTCGGCCAGTTCCGCGCACCAACGCTCGGCCCACGCCGGATCGAGGGCATACAGCGCGGCCGCCCGCCGCTCCACCGTCCATTCGGGCCTGCGGAGCGCGTCGCAGACGAGCCGGTACAGCAGCTCGGACTCGTCGTCGGTCACCCACTCGCCGATCTTCACACCCCGGTCGAAGTCGAGACAGCTCAGCCGCCCGTCGACACCGACCACCAGGAGCCTTCCCTCCGCATGGGCGAAACCCGGCCTGCCGTACTCACTCAACCCCAGAAGATCCCACAGCCGGTCGATCCGGTCCCCCAGCTCGTACCGCAGCTCGGCCCGTTGGTCCTCATCCATCCTCGGCACTCCCTCGCGCACGGAACGCCGGTTCCCTGCGGCGCACACGGCCGAGCATACATATTTAACGTCCAACTGACGATAAGTGGTCCGGGTGCCCGTTCAGCCGCCGGACGGACCCCCGGCCGCCTCCTCGGCCACCCGCTTGCGGATCACCACCGCGGTGCCCGCGTCCAGGTCGATACCGTGGCCGGGCGGGGCTGTCGCGTGGTCGTCGTCGCGCAGGACGAGCTGCGCCTGGCGCTGCTCGACCTGGACGCGCTTGCCCGCGTGGAAAAGGGCGTGCAGTTCCTCGAACACCGACATGCCGAAGCCACCGGAGGATCCCGATCCGGCCTCCGGCCCGCCGTTGCGGCGATTGCTCACCACCGCCGCCAGGGCGACCAGACCGGTCACCAGGACGGCCGCCGCCATGACCACTGCCACCACTACCGTCATGCCGTTCGAACGATCGGGTCACGCACGATCGTTCCGACGCCCGCCGCGCAGGAGGTCGACCTCGCCGACTTCCTGCGCGGCGGCCGGTAGCGGTCACTGCCCCGCGGTCACTGCCCGGCAGCCACCGCTTCCTCGTCCGTGACCTCCAGGCCGTACGCCACGACCGCCTGCCGCAGGCCGCCCGGATAGCCCGCGAGGGCGGGGGTGAAGTCCCAGTCCCCCGCCTCGCTGCGGTCGAAGCGGCCGAGGCGCATGGCGATGTTGCTCTCCGCCCCGTCCGCGAGGTGGACGACGGCCGCGTCCTGGTCGGCGCCCGCCTCGAGGATCAGCGCCGGTCCGGCGAACCCGGCCATGGTGGCCGAGGGGTGGTTCTCGGTGTCGGCGGCGGCGATGACGACGAGCCGGTCCGCCTCGGCGGGCAGCGCGTCGAAGTCGACCATCAGGCAGGCGTTGGCGTCGTCGTAGCCGGTGACGAGGCGGACCGAACCGTCCGGCGTGGAGGCGTTGTTGTAGAAGACGAGGTGGTCGTCGGAGAGCGCGCGGTTGCCCTGGCAGACCAGGGCGGCGATGTCGTACTCCTCCTCCCCCGTCCAGTGCAGCAGGAGCCGCGCGGGCTCGGCGGCCACGTCGATCGCGGGCGCACTGTCGCCCGACCCGCCGCCGGCCGCGTCGTCCGCGGCGCTCGCGTAGGCGGGCGCGAACATCTCGTGGAAGCCGTGGTGCTTGAGCAGGCCGACCAGCTCGGAGCCGTTGATCAGCGTGATCGGCTTGCCGGAGACGAACTGGTGCGAGCTGGGGCCGAACTTGCTGGTGGTGACGAGCACGGCCTTGGTGGCCGCCCGGTCGTGCTGGAGCGTTCCGAAGAGGTCCCGCACGACCGACGGGGTCACCGTGTCCCGGTAGCGCTTGACCTGCACGATCACATTCCCGCCCCGGAACGGGTCGCTGTCGATGCCGCGCACGTCCACCCCGCCGTCCTTCGACCGGGCGGTCAGCTCGACCTTCATGCCCATCGACTCCATCAGCCGGGCTATCAGCTGCTCGAACTCGATCGGGTCCATCTCCAGCAGGAGTTGGAGCTCGCGCACCCGCCGTGCCATCCGGCCGCGGTTCGCATTGGTGTCGTCGCGGAGGTGCCGGAACAGCATCCGCTGGGCGCGGCGCTCGTTGGCATCGGGATTGCTGAGACGGTGGAGCTTGCGGCTCCGGGACATAGGTACTCCCTCGAACGCACATGGCTGACGTCTCGTCAGGTGCGTGTCAGAAATGGCGACTTCAGGACGGCTTGGGCACATCCCCCGCTGGGTAAGTGAGTAGGTTACCGCCGTACGCGGACTCTGTCGTTCGGATCGGCACGGGCAGATTCCCCGACAGCCCGCCTGCGGTCACGACCCGCTGCCAGAATTGCCGCATGAGCACCGAGGGAGCACCGCTGGAGCTGGCGCACTACTACCCGGGCTGGATCTGGGACGACGCCGCCGTGGGGCGGATGAAGAGCCTGCTGCTCTACTTCGACGGCTTCGCCCTGCTGCTGCCCGAGCACCACTTCGGGACGACGGTCGCCCGCGAGGCGCGGCTCGCCGGTCCGCTGCACGACAAGGGGCTGCTGCACAACCTGGAGCCGGACACCTGGCTCGACGCGGACAGTGCGATGCTCGTCCAGGAGGCTGCCCAGAACACTCGGCGGAGCACGGTCCAGGAGCCGCTGAACGCCGCGAGGACGGGTGACTTCAGCGGGTCGATCACCGCCGACCACTTCGGCCCCGTGGAAATACGGGCCCCACGCATCGACGAACTGCTGCAGTCCGGCGCGGTGACCCGTCTGCGCCCTGACCTCGGCCCGGACATGGTCGAGATGGCGCCCACCGCCCGCGAGGCCGCCCTCATGGCGCTGGCCCTCGTCGCCCAGCAGCGCATCGCCGACAGCCGCCTGCACCTGGTGGGTGACCTGGCCGAAGCGAATCACGCCACCGCGTTCGCCGTGCACCGCGACCTGGAGGACGTCGGCATCGACCTCTCGCCGGTGCCGCTCGACGAGATCCTCGACTTCAAGAAACGGTACGGCGACGACTACAAGAGGTACGCCCGTGAGCTGCGCGTCTTCGTCCGGGCGCTCGAAGGGATCGATCACCCGGCAGACCGTAAGCAGTTGTTGAACGATCGCAAGGAATCGCTCGCCGACCAGGCCGCCGAACTCCGCCGGACCCGTCGAGCCTGGGGCCGCCCCCTGGCATCGCTCGCCCTCGCCGGAGCGGGCGCCGCCTGGACCCTGCACCAACCCGATCTCGTGGGGGCTCTCCTCGGCCTGTCCCAAGCGGCGTCGGGATTCACGACGCCGCCCAAGCAGCACACCCCCTTCACCTACCTCCTCGAAGCACGCCGGCTGGGGTGAACCCGGAACCCGGGCCTACCGGAGCCCTTACTCCAGCACGAAGACGGGGATCACCCGGTCGGTCTTCTCCTGGTACTCGGCGTACGCCGGGTACGCGGCGACCGCGCGCTCCCACCACTCGGCCCTCTCCTCGCCCGTGACCTCGCGGGCCGTCATCTCCTGGCGCGCGGGACCGTCCTGGAGCTCCACGTGCGGGTCGGACTTGAGGTTGAAGTACCAGACCGGGTGCTCCGGGAAGCCGCCCTTCGAGGCCACGGCCGCGTACCGCCCATCGTGCTCCACCCGCATCACCGGGATCTTGCGGATCTTGCCGCTCTTCGCGCCGCGCATCGTGACGATGACGACCGGCAGGCCCGTGTCCCAGAGGGTCGTGCCCTGCGTGCCGCCCGAACTCTCGTACAGCTCGACCTGGTCGCGGATCCACTGCGCCGGACTCGGCTCGTACTCGCCCTCAAGAGGCATCGCGTTCACTCCGTCGTCGCGTCGTGAAGAAGGGACATCCCGGGCGGGCAGCCTATCGAGCGCGGGGCTCCGGTGCCCCCTCGGCGCTCCGCTCCGTGGTTAGGCTCTCCCGTCATGGCAACGAACGACAGTGAGCTCCTCGTGGTGACCACGACCCACGACGAGGAGACGACGGCGCGCACCCTGGCGGCGGACGTCGTACGGGCGCGGCTGGCCGCCTGTGCGCAGGTGTACCGGATCCAGTCCGTGTACTGGTGGGACGGCGAGGTCCAGGACGCGGCGGAGTGGCGGACCGACTTCAAGACGCGCGCCGAACTGGCTGACGCACTGGTGGAGTTCATCGGCGAGCGGCACGAGTACGACACGCCGGAGGTGATCGCCGTGCCGGTGGTGGCGAGCAGCGCCGCCTACCTGGAGTGGGTGCGGGCGGAGACGACTCAGGGGTGAACGGAGCGCAGGAAGTCGGCGGATCCGACTTCCTGCGCTCCCCGAACGCCCGTCAGAACCAGTGCAGGCAGTGCGGGGGCTGCTCGGTGCGGAAGAGGGTGTCCGCCACGGCCGCCGCGCCCGGATGGCGGGCCTCGATGCGGCCGGCGCGGACCAGGGTGCTCGGGGTGGTGCCGCCGAGGTAGATCGAGCCGAGGTCGCTGACGTCCAGGGTCAGGTCCGGCTCCCGCTCGGTCTCCACGCACTCCGCCTTGCCGTCCCGGACGGTCAGCAGGTAGCGGTTGCGCTCGCCGAGGAAGGCGTCGTCGACGTCGAGCACCAGCTCCCCGTCCGCGTACCAGCCTCGTGCGGCCAGGGCGCGCGGCACGTCCAGCAGTCGCACCCAGAGCCAGTCCTCCTCGGCGCTGGTCTCACCGCTGCGGATGTCCTCCAGCTGCCACCGCAGCGGGTGCCAGGACGGGACGTGCTTGAACACGATCTGGCCGACCAGGTCGTGGCCGAGCACCGTCCGGGCCAGGGTCGTGAACACCGTGTCGTCGAGGGCGATGACCTCGTCCACGGTCAGCGTGCTCGTCTTGTTCACGCGGTCGAACTCGCCGAGCGCGTAGCTGGCGTAGCCGTCCGGGACGCCGGCGGCGTCCCGGTGCAGCACGACGTAGCGCGGCGCCGGGGAGATGGGGGGCTGTCCGCCCCGCAGGGCCCACCAGCGGTGCGGGCGGGAGAGAGCACCGGGCTGGGCGAGGCGGTAGCGGTCGTAGACGTCCTCCAGGATCTCCTGGCAGTCGTCGCTCCGCAGCAGCTCGACCGAACCGGTGTCCTCGCCGCCCGCCCTCGGGGTGATCAGCTCGGCCCGCCTGCGCGGCACGGTCAGCCGGTTGGTCCACGTCGCCGGTCCGTAGCCGAAGCGGCGGTAGATCACGGCCTCCGAGGCCAGCAGCACCGAGAGGAACTCGCCGCGCTCCCGGACGTCCGCGAGCTGGCGCCGCATCATCGCGGTGAGCGCGCCCCGGCGCCGGTGGGTGGGCGCGACGCCGACGGCGGTGACACCCGAGACCGGGACGACGGCGCCCCCGGGCAGGGTGAGCTCGAAGGTGTACGCGGCAGCGGTGCCGACGGGCCGCCCGTCGTCCGCCACGGCGAACAGTCCCCGGTCCATCTCGAACGCCGACCACCAGGCCCCGCCGCCGTCCTCGGTGGTGGTTCCGGGGAACAGCCCGAAGGCCGAGTGCATGGTGGCGATGAACTTCTCGCGGTCCTGCTCGGTCGTGGCGCGGATCTCCATCGGTACTGCGGCCTCCCCGGCTCGTCCGCACCACCTCCCGTGGCGCCAGCCACAGTGCATCCGCCCCGACTGCCCAGGTCAAGCGAATTACCCCCTCGGCATCGCCCACCTCCCCGGTCCGGCCGATACCGAACAGCCTCACTCCAGGAGAGAGGAGTGCTTCATGAGCCGGCCCGTCCACGAGGGCATCGCGCTGATCCCTCGGCCCCAGCAGAACCCGGCAGCGCTCAGGGCCGCACTGACCGTGGTTGCCGCAGACCGCCTCCCGGAAATGTTCGACGGACAGGCCGAGGCAATGGCCGAGGCCGTCGCAACCGGAAACATTCAGCCGCTCCGCTCGTTCGTGGCGCACTGGTCAGCGATCGTGGAGATCGAACGACATCCGGCCATCGCCCGGGTGTACCACCAGGCGAACCAACTCGCCAACCACGCCGCGACCCTTGCCGCGCGCCGGGAACACGCCACCACCGTTGCCGAGTTCTACCGCGTCGCCTACGCGGCGGCGAACGCGTGACCTGGCACTCCGGTTCGGCGCGGCCCGTACAACCAAGGGTCGGGCGGGGTGGGCTTCGACGTGCATGTGCCCGGCCCTCGGCCTGGCGGGGTCAGCAGGCCGAGGGGGTGGGGCGGGTCGGTCAGCTGAAGATCACCGAGCGGAACTTCAGGCGGTTGCCGAGCCGCTTGCCCGGGTTCATGACGTAGTAGGTGTCGCCGACGCAGTTGAAGTCGAGGAACACCGTGGCCGTGGAGGTGGTGAAGTTCTCCGGCGCGAAGGCCGGGTGCTCCTCGGTGGCACCGAACACATTGATGCAGTCGCCGCTCACGGGCTCGGCCAGTCCGGTCGGGACGCCGGGGCCGACCTTGTAGAGGAACTCGCCGTCGGCGGCGTTGGCGGAGGTCGGTACGGCGAGGGTGATCAGCAGGGCCCCGGTAGCGGCGACCAGGGAGTTGCGAAAGCGCATGGTGGTTCCTCGGGCTCAACAGTGCCGGCGCATCCGGCGCAGCGTCGATTCCCCCGCACCCGCCCCCGTACCGGCCGTTCACCCGGTCGGGGGGAAAAATCACCCGTTCAGGCCACCCGCTCGCCGCTCGGCTCGCGCCGCTCCGCCCCGCCGCCCGCCATCGCGTCGCGGACGCCGCGCGAGAGGCGTTCGGCGATCGCGGCGACCAGGGTGCGCGGGCGGCGCGGGGTGAGGTGGGCGCTGAGCTGGTTGGCCAGGCCGGGGACGACGTAGGCGCGGTCGGCATCGAGGGCCCGGAGCGCCGCCCGGACGACCGGTCCGACCGTCGCGAAGCTGCCCGTGACGGCGGCCTTCCTGGTTCCGATGACGTTGAAGAACTCGGTCTCCACCGGCCCGGGGCAGAAGGCGAGCACCCGGATCCCGCGCCGCCGGTACTCCTGGCGCAGCGCGAGGCTGAAGTTGAGCACGAAGGTCTTCGAGGCGCCGTAGACGGCGAGGTACGGGGTGGGCTGGAAGCTCGCCGTGGAGGACACGTTGATCACCGACCCCCCGCCGCGCGCGAGCATGCCGGGCAGCAGTTCGTGGGTGAGGTCGACGAGCGCGACCACGTTGACCATCAGCTGGTCGTGGTCACGCTGCCCGTCGATCGTCTCGAAGGGGCCGCAGGTGCCGAAGCCGGCGTTGTTGACCAGGAGGTCCACGGCTAGGCCCCGGTCGGCGAGTTCGGCGCCGACGCGGTGGGCGGCGTCGGGGGCGGAGAGGTCCTGGACCAGGACGTGGGCGGTGATGCCGTGGGCCTCGCCGAGGCGCTTGGCGAGGTCGTGCAGGCGGTCCTCGGAGCGGGCGACCAGGACGAGGTCGTGGCCGCGCGCGGCGAGCTGGGCGGCGAACTCGGCGCCGAGGCCGGAGGACGCGCCGGTGATCAGAGCAGTGGTGGCAGTACGCACGGTGGTGCTCCCTTGTCCCGCGATCTGTGACACGATCTGTGACATTAGAGTATCGGATAACCGCAGATCTGCGACACCTCTGTTTCAGTTAGTGGGCGAGCCGATCCCCCGCTGTACCGTTCCCGGGTACGCCAGAGCTGGAGGCACACAGATGAACCGCACGCCCGGGCGCCCGCTGCGCGCCGACGCCGAACGCAGCGTCCGCGCGATCCTCGCGGCGGCCGAACGCGTCCTGGCCGAGCACCCGGGCGCGACCATGGAGCAGATCGCGGAGGCCGCCGGGGTCACCCGCACCACCGTGCACCGCCGCTTCGCCAACCGGCAGGCACTCGTCGACGCGCTGGCCACCGAGGCCGCGGCCAAGCTCGCCGAGGCGATCGAGGACGGGCACCCGGAGACCGCACCGCCGCTGGTCGCGCTGCACCGGGCGACGGCCAATGTGCTGCGGGTGAAGGCGGCCTGGGGCTTCGCCCTCGGGCCGGCGGCCGCCGGGAGCGAGCCGGCCGCCCGGATCCACGAGGAGATCGCCCGCCGCTGCGTCGAACTGCTCGGCCGGATCCAGGAGCAGGGCGTGATCGCCGCGGACGCCGACCTGGAGTGGGTGCGGCGGGTCTACTACGCCCTCATCGGCGAGGTCCTGCACGGGGAGCCGGCCCACGGCTGCGGCCCGGCCACCGCGGGAACGGCCACTGCGGGAACGACCACGGCCCTCGACCCGGACGCGCTGGCGGCCCGGATCGTGGACACCGTCCTCCACGGCGTCGGCCCGCGCCCCGCGGGCTGACGCCGCCGCCGGGCACGGACGGCCCGAAGACCCCCAACTCGCCCATATGGCATGACAATCGTCTATCTCCCTCGATCGAGGGAAAGATCGCCCATGACGCCATTTTCGCCGCCGGATGGGGGAACATCAGCACGTCCGCGCCCGAACGATCCCGGTCGGGCGGCAGAACCCGGCCCCTGGATCAGCCCGTGACTCCCTCCTCCGCATCCGTGTGGGACTGCCCCTTCAACCACACCGACGGCCTGGAGTTCGACCCCCTCCTCAAGCGACTGCTCACCGAGGAGCCGATCGCCAGAATCCGCCTGCCGCACGGCGAGGGCGAGGCCTGGCTGGCCACCCGCTACGAGGACGTCCGCGTGGTCACCACCGACCGCCGGTTCAGCCGCGCCGCGGGCATCGGCCGGGACCTGCCCCGGATGACGCCCGCCCCGATCGCCCAGGTCGAGTCCATCAACCTCATGGACCCGCCGGCCCACAACCGGCTGCGCCGCCTCGTCGCCCAGGGGTTCACCAACCGCCAGGTCGAGCGGATGCGCGCACACACCCAGCGCGTCGTCGACGGCTACCTCGACGAGATGACCGAGCACGGCGCCCCGGCCGACCTCGTCGCCCACCTCTCCGCCCGGCTCCCGCTCACCACCATCTGCGAGCTGCTCGACATCCCCGCCGAGGACCGCACCGAACTCCGCGGCCACGCCGTCGCGATGATGGCGATGGGGCCGAACAGCGGCGCCGGCCAGGTCAACGCCAAGACCGCGCTGCGCGCCTACTTCGCCGAGCTCACCGCCGCCCGCCGCCGCGACCCCGGCGAGGACCTCATCAGCGCCCTCGCCACCGCCCGCGACGGCGCCGAGCTGCTGGACGACGACGAACTCGCCGTGATGGCCATGGTCCTGCTGGTCACCGGCCACGACACCAGCACCTACGAGCTGTCCAACATCACCTACACCCTGCTCACCCACCCCGAGCAGCTCGCCAAACTCCGCGCCCAGCCCGAGATGCTGCCGCGCGCCCTGGAGGAGTTGCTCCGCTTCATCCCGTTCCGCCAGGGCGTGGGCATCGCCCGGGTCGCCACCGAGGACGTCGAGCTCGGCGGCGTGCTGATCCGGGCCGGCGAGCCGGTGCACGTCTCCTACCTGGCCGCCAACCGCGACCCGGCGGTGTACGAGCGGCCCGACGAGCTCGACCTCGACCGGGGCGCCCCCACCCATATGACCTTCGGCTACGGCACCCACCACTGCCTCGGCTCCCATCTGGCCCGGATGGAGCTCCAGGTGGCCATCGGCACCCTGCTGAACCGGTTCCCGGGGCTCCGGCTCGCCGTGCCGCCGGAGGCGCTGGACTGGCGGACCGGCTCGATCTGGCGCTACCCGCGGACCCTGCCCGTCGCCTGGTGACGACCGCCCCCAGCCGCAGACCGCCTGCCCGCAGGAACCCTGCCAACAGGCCACCTGCACCCAGGCCACCTGCCCATCGGAGACCCCGCCATGCCAACGCTCTGCCGCCCCGCCGTCGCCGTCCCCGAGCACGTCATCACGCTCGACCAGACCCTCGACCTGGCGCGCACCCTGCACGCCGACCACCCGCAACTCGGGCTCGCCCTGCGGCTGATCGAGAACACCGGGGTGCGGACCAGGCACCTGGTCCAGCCCATCGAGGAGACCCTCCGCCACCCCGGCTTCACCGCGCGCAACGCCGTCTACGAGCGGGAGGCCAAACGCCGCGTCCCCGAGGTGGTCGAGCGCGCCCTCGGCCACGCCGACCTCACGGCCCAGGACATCGACCTCATCCTCTACGTGTCCTGCACCGGCTTCATGATGCCCTCGCTGACCGCCTGGCTGATCAACAGCATGGGGTTCCGCTCCGACACCCGCCAGTTGCCGATCGCCCAGCTCGGCTGCGCGGCCGGTGGCGCCGCCGTCAACCGGGCACACGACTTCTGCCGCGCCTACCCCGGCGCCAACGTGCTCATCGTCGCCTGCGAGTTCTGCTCGCTCTGCTACCAGCCCACCGACCTCGGCGTCGGCTCGCTGCTCTCCAACGGGCTGTTCGGCGACGCGATCGCCGCCGTCGTGCTGCGCGGCCACGGCGGCACCGGCGTCCACCTGGAGCGGAACGGCTCGCACCTCGTCCCGGACACCGAGCACTGGATCTCCTACGGGGTCAAGGACACCGGCTTCCACTTCCAGCTCGACAAGCGCGTGCCCGGCACCATGGAGATGCTCGCCCCCGCCCTGCGCGCCCTGGCCACCGACCACGCCTGGGACGTCTCCGGCCTCGGCTTCTACATCGTGCACGCGGGCGGCCCGCGGATCCTCGACGACCTCTGCACCTTCCTCAACCTGGAACCGGCCGCGTTCCGGTTCTCCCGTGCCACGCTCACCGAGCGCGGCAACATCGCCAGCGCCGTGGTCTTCGACGCTCTGGCCCGGATGTTCGAGGAGGGCGGCGTCGAGGACGGCACCCAGGGTCTGATCGCGGGCTTCGGCCCGGGCATCACCGCCGAGATCTCGCTGGGCAGTTGGGTGCGGCAACCGCTGGAGGCGAAGGTCCCGCGCCGGCCCCGGGCGATCGACGCCGCAGAGCTGACCCTGGCTCACCAGACCACCCCCCTGCTGCGTCCGGCCGGGACTACGATCACCGAATGACCGATACCACCGATGCCAGCCATGCCACCGATGCGGCCGGGACGGCCGATGCCGCCGCTGTCACAGCTGTCGGCGCTGTCACCGATACGGCCGGGGCGACCAATGGGGCCGGGGCGACCGGGACGGCCGGGGCGCCGTCGATCCCCAGACCGCCCCGGCCCGGTGACGCGTCCCGGGCCACCGAGCTGGCCGCGCTCTTCCCCGCCCTGCACGCCCCGCAGTACTGGGCCTGGGGCCGCTACGACGCGCAGTTCTCGACCGTCCTGCCGCCGGACGAGCTGGTCACCAACATCCACCTGGTGGGCTTCACCGACGGCGACCGGGTGGTGCTCTGCCGTGACGACCGGAACCACTGGTTCCTGCCCGGCGGCACCCGCGAGCACAACGAGTCCGTGGACTCCTGCCTGGTCCGTGAGCTGCGCGAGGAGGCCGGCGCCCGGCTGCTCGGCGAGCCGGTCTGGCTGGGGGCGCACCGCTGCGTGACCGACGACCCGGTGCCCTACCGGCCGTGGCAGCCGCACCCGGAGAAGGCGTGGCTCTGGGGCTGGGCCGACGTGGCGGTGGACTCGGTGCCGACCAACCCGGACGACGGCGAGCAGGTCGTCGAGGTGCGGGCGGTGGAGCCGGACGAGGCCCGGCGGCTGCTGCTGGACGGCCACGAGGCCTGGTGGGGCGAGCTGATCGCGCTGGCGGTCGAGCTGCGGTCACGACCGCGCTGAGCCGGGCCCGACGGCCGCCGGGCCGCGCCCAGGAGCCCGTCGGACCAACGCTCGGAGGCTCGCCGCGCCGCGCCGCGAAGGTCACCGGAATGGCCCAGTACGGCAGCATGGCGCCCGATTCACGGTGATATGACTCGAAGGGACTCGGGTCCCTCTCGGGCCCGCACCGACGGGAGCCGTCATGGACAACTACCCGCTGCTCAACATCTTCTGGACGATGCTGGAGCTGTTCCTCTGGATCCTCTGGTTCTTCCTGCTGTTCAAGATCATCACGGACATCTTCCGCAGCCACGACATGGGCGGCTGGGCCAAGGCCGGCTGGATGATCCTGGTGATCCTGCTGCCACTGATCGGCGTGCTGGTGTACGTGATCGTGCGCGGCAAGAGCATGGGGGAACGCGATGTCGCCCAGGCCCAGAAGGCCGACGCGGCGTTCAAGGCGTACATCCGGGACGCGGCCGGTACCCCCGGCGAGGGCGGCACCGGAGGCGAGGGCACGGGCCGCAGCCATGTCGACGACCTGGCGAAACTAGCCGCGCTCAAGGCCGACGGGTCCATCACCGAGGAGGAGTACCAGCGGGCCAAGGACAAGCTGCTGGTCTGACCCCCGGTAGGGCCGCGGTGGCCGGTGGACGCACGTCCACCGGCCACTGCACCACGTCCTGGCGCCCCGGGTGTCAGCGCCGCCCGGAGCGGCGGTCGTCCGATCCGCCCCCGCTGGCCAGACCGGCCCGGCGCAGCGCGTCCGCCATGGCGCTGTTGCCCAGCGACCCCGAGCCGCCCGAGCCACCGGAACCACCCCGGTCCCGACGCTCCTGACCGCCGCCGCCCTGGCCACGACCGCCCTGGCCGCCACCCTGACCGCCCTGACCGCTCTGGCCCCCCTGGCCTCCGCGCCGCTCCTGGCGCGGCGGCCGCGCCTGCCGGTCGCCGCCGCGCCCGCCCTCGCCCCGACCGCCCTCGCCGCCACCGCGGCCGACCTCGTCGTCCAGCCGCAGGGTGAGCCCGATCCGCTTGCGCGGCACGTCCACCGTGGTGACCCGGACGGTCACGATGTCGCCGGGCTTGACCACCTCGCGCGGGTCCTTGACGAAGTTCTTCGACAGCGCCGAGACGTGCACCAGGCCGTCCTGGTGCACACCCACGTCGACGAAGGCGCCGAACGCGGCCACATTGGTCACCACGCCCTCCAGCACCATGCCGACCTCCAGGTCGCCGATCTTGTCGACGCCCTCCTTGAAGGTGGCGGTGCGGAACGCCGGACGCGGGTCGCGCCCCGGCTTGTCCAGCTCGCCCAGGATGTCGGTGACGGTCGGGACGCCGAAGGTGCCGTCGGCGAAGTCGCTCGGCCGCAGCGCGCGCAGCCGGCTGCCGTTGCCGATCAGCTCGCGCAGCTCCCCGCCGGTCGCGGCCAGGATCCGGCGCACCACCGGGTAGGCCTCCGGGTGCACCCCGGAGGCGTCCAGCGGGTCGTCGCCGTCCGGGATCCGCAGGAAGCCCGCGCACTGCTCGAAGGCCTTCGGGCCGAGCCGGGCGACGTTCTTGAGCTCCTTGCGGGTGCGGAACGGGCCGTTGGCGTCCCGGTGCGCGACGATGTTGTCCGCGAGCGTGCCGGTGATGCCGGAGACCCTGGTCAGCAGCGGCGCGGAGGCGGTGTTGACGTCCACACCGACCGCGTTGACGCAGTCCTCGACCACGGCGTCCAGCGAGCGCGAGAGCTTCACCTCGCTCAGGTCGTGCTGGTACTGGCCGACGCCGATCGACTTGGGGTCGATCTTGACCAGCTCGGCCAGCGGGTCCTGGAGCCGGCGGGCGATCGACACCGCGCCGCGGATCGACACATCGAGGTCCGGCAGCTCCTGCGAGGCGAACGCTGAGGCCGAGTACACCGAGGCGCCGGCCTCGCTGACCATCGCCTTGGTCACGCCCAGCTCCGGGTGCCGCTTGAGGAGGTCCTCGGCGAGCTTGTCGGTCTCCCGCGAGGCGGTGCCGTTGCCGATCGCGACCAGGTCCACGCCGTGCTTCTTCGCCAGCGCCGCCAGCGTCGCCAGCGCGGCGTCCCACTTGTTGGCCGGCTGGTGCGGGTAGATCGTGTCGTGGCCGAGCACCTTGCCGGTGGCGTCCACCACGGCGACCTTCACGCCGGTCCGGAAGCCCGGGTCCAGGCCCATGGTGGCGCGGGTGCCGGCCGGGGCGGCCAGCAGCAGGTCCCGCAGGTTCGCGGCGAACACCCGGACCGCCTCGTCCTCGGCCTCGGCGCGCAGCCGGCCGCGCAGGTCGATGCCGAGCCGGACCAGCACCCGGGTGCGCCAGGCCCAGCGGACGGTGTCGCCGAGCCACTTGTCGGCCGGGCGGCCGTGGTCGGCGATGCCGAAGCGGGCGGCGATCCGCTGCTCGTAGTCGCTCGCGCCGGGCAGGTCGCCGCCCTCGTCGCCGTCGTACGGGGACAGGTCGAGGTCCAGCACCTCCTCCTTCTCGCCGCGCAGCATCGCCAGGATCCGGTGCGAGGGGAGCTTGGTGTACGGCTCGGCGAAGTCGAAGTAGTCGGCGAACTTCGCGCCCTCCTGCTCCTTGCCCTCGCGGACGGTGGCGACCAGCCGGCCCCTGCTCCACATCCGCTCGCGCAGCGAGCCCACCAGGTCGGCGTCCTCGCCGAACCGCTCGACCAGGATCGCCCGGGCGCCCTCCAGCGCGGCGGCGCCGTCCGCGACCGACTCGTTGAGGTACCGCGCGGCCAGCGCCGCCGGGTCCTGCGTCGGGTCGGCGAGCAGGGTGTCCGCCAGCGGCTCCAGACCGGCCTCGCGGGCGATCTGGGCCTTGGTGCGCCGCTTCGGCTTGAACGGGAGGTAGATGTCCTCCAGCCGCGCCTTGGAGTCGGCGGCGAGGATCCGGGCCCGCAGCTCGTCGTCCAGCTTGCCCTGCGCCTCGACCGACTCCAGGACGGCGGCGCGGCGCTCCTCCAGCTCCCGCAGGTAGCGCAGCCGCTCCTCCAGGGTGCGCAGCTGCGTGTCGTCCAGCGAGCCGGTGACCTCCTTGCGGTAACGGGCCACGAACGGCACCGTCGCGCCGCCGTCCAGCAGCTCGACCGCCGCCTTCACCTGCCCCTCGCGGACGCCCAGTTCCTCGGCGATCTTCCGCCCGATCGCCTGCTGGGCCTGCTGGGCCGCCTGTTCGACTGGCGTGGTCACGAAGCCGGTCACCTTCTTCAGAGTTGCTGTCCGTACCCCCGCATTCTGACAGCCGCCACCGACGGCCCGCCCCGCCCCCACCACCCCGGGCGTGGCGCGCCGGCGGTCCCGGCCGGACGGAGCCCACCCACGCGGGCGCGCCCCCGCCCCGCGCCCCACGACCGCTCCGCGCCCACCCGCGAAGCGCTCCGCGACCGATCGGCCACCGCTCCGACCGGCCCGGACCGGCGGCTCCCGGCAGCGCCGACGCCTCCCCGAGCGCCCCCGCGAAACCCAACGCCCCTGTGAAATCCTCACGTTCTCACCCTGGTGTTCGAAATCCGCCTGATCGCGGGGCCCGTCCCGGCGTACAGTGCCGGGCATGTGCGCAGCCGCCCGGACGCCCGACCGCATGCACGACGACGACTTCCTGCACGACCGTCTTCACGACGAAGAACCCGTCATCGACACCGGCTTGGTGAGACGGCTGATCGCGGCCCAGTTCCCGCAGTGGACGGGCCTGCCGCTGACCCCGGTCGGCATCACCGCCACCGACAACGCGATGTTCCGGCTCGGCGCCGACCTCGCCGTCCGGCTGCCCCGGGCCGCCTGGGCCGCCGGGAACATCGCGCGCGAGCAGCACTGGCTGCCCCGCCTCGCGCCGCGGCTGCCGGTACCGGTGCCGATACCGGTCGCCCACGGGCGGCCGACCGCCGCCTACCCGTGGGAGTGGTCGGTGCTGCGCTGGCTGGACGGCGCCAACCCGACCGCCGGGGCGCTCGCCGACCCCGGGCAACTCGCCCGGGACCTGGCCGGGTTCCTCGGCGCGCTGCGCGCCGTCGAGCCGGGGCCGGACGCCCCGCCGGCCTCCCGCGGCGGCCCGCTGGCCGGCCGCGACGCCGCCACCCGCGCGGCGGTCGGACGGCTGCGGGGCGTGATCGACACCGGGGCGGCCACCGCGCTCTGGGACAAGGCACTGCGGCTGCCCGAGCCGACCGGCCCGGCCGCCTGGGTGCACGGCGACCTCACCGCCGGGAACCTCCTGGTCGCCGGACAACGCCTGAGCGCCGTCCTGGACTTCGGGCTGCTCGGGACGGGCGATCCGACGGTGGACCTGATCGCCGCCTGGAACGTGCTCCCGGCGTCCGCCCGCCCGGCCTTCCGGGCCGCCCTGGCGGTCGACGACGCCACCTGGGAACGCGGCCGCGCCTGGGCGCTCTCCATCGCCCTCGTCCAACTGCCCTACTACCGCACCACCAACCCCCCGCTGGCCGCCAACGCCCGCCACGTCGTCCGGGAGGTCCTGACGGACCGCAGCGTCTGACGGAGGGGGTGCTGCCTCAGACGAAGCGGGTGGGCTCCGCCGCGCCCGGCGGCAGCGGGGTGCGGGCGCCCTCCGCCCGCCAGGCGCCGGCCAGTTCGGCCGGGAAGCGGCGCCCGCTGCGGGTCAGCAGCAGGCCGGGGGTGAGTTCGACCTCGTCTCCCGGCCGGAACGGCCGGTCGGCCCCCGCCGCGAACGGCTCCCACGGGCCGAGGTGCCCGCGCCGCCCGGCCACCCGGATCCGGCTGCCGTAGGTGCTGGTGTCCCGCACCACCACGGCGCCGCCGCGCACCGCGACCAGCAGGTGCCGGCGGCTGACCCGGGCGGCGCGCTCGGCGGGCAGCAGCCCGGCCAGCGCGATGCCGTCGGCCGTCCCCGGGGCACGGCCGACCTCGGTGCGCGCGCCCTCGTCGAGGGTGAACCGGCCCACGCACTCCCCGTCCAGCACCAGCTTCACCTGGGCGGCACCCGGCCGGGCCCCGTCGTCGAGCAGCGGGGTGCCGTGCAGCTCGCAGGTCGGCACACCGCCGCGCATCCGCGGCAGCATCACCCGCCCGCCGCGGTGCACGCTGTAGAGGCTGCACCGCGCGTCCGGGCAGCGCCAGGCCCGCCCGACCACCTCGACCAGCGGTTTGCGGGCGGCGGTCAGCAGCCCCTGCTTCTTGAGCACGGACAGCTCCATCTTCTTGGAGATCTCCGCGCCGGTCCGGTGCCCCATGTCCAGCGGCGCCAGCCGGACCGCGCCCCGCCCGGCCGCCTCCGGCCGCAGGAACTGCCAGGTGTTGCCCTGGATCCACGGGTGCTCGATCCGGTGGTCGTCGTAGTAGTCGCCGGTCACCACCTGGATCCCGGTCATGCCGGCGATCTCCAGCACCCGCTCGTCGGCGTCCGGCACCTCCTCGACCAGCCCCTCGGCGACCCAGCGGGCCAGCGTCGGCGCGTCCCCGGGCTCGGTGAACTCCCGCCGCCCGCCCAGCAGGCTGCGGTCGGCGACGCAGTAGACGGCCACCCGCCGGTCCCCGGTGAGCCGCACCAGCGCGTCCACCACCAGGCCCAGCCGGTGCAGCGACCTCGCCGCGGGCCCGCCGAAGTCCGTGCGCCGGACGATGTTGGAGAGCTCGACCAGATAGTCCGCCCGGTCCGCGGACGTGGCGAGGTTGCGGTCGATACCGTGCTCCATCGGGCCTCCGCCTGCTCGTCCGGCACGGGCCGCCCCGGACGACCGTCCCCACGCCCCGTCACACCGGATCCATCATCGCCGATCCCACTGCGGAGCGGGAGCGGACCGCGGAGCCGCCTCAGAAGATCTCGAGCAGGGGCGACATCAGCGTCACCCCGAGGTCGGCCGCGACGATCAGGGCCGCGAACGCGACGATGCCTGGCTCGGCCGCCCTGAAGCGCCAGTCCGTTCCGTTGAAGTCAGCGAGCTCGGTGCCCGAGGAGTCGACGACGTAGTCGCGCGGAAGACGCGCCCCGGCCACGAACACGGTCCCGCCCGCCTCCAGCCTGACGAAGCGCCCACGCGGCCCCAGGGAACGCCTTCCGGTGACACGCCCCTTCACCCCGAGCAGCGAGACGTCCACCCCGCGCTTCAGCTGGCCCCGTGCCCCGTAGCCCGGTGTACCCATGCCGTCGACGGAGAGGATCTCGCTGCCGTCCAGCACGAACTCCCAGCGTTCGGTGCTGCCCCGAGCGGCACGTAGGCGCCGATCGGCCCTCGGAAGACGGTGATCCGCCCCAACGGCGAGTCCAGCTCCGCGGCCGGCCGCCGCGAAGTCACCGGATTGCGCCACGCCCTGATACTCCCGAGGGACTGCAGTTCCATAACCACCCTCTCAATGCCTTTGTGTCACATCGCCGCCGTCACGGCTGGTCCCGCACCCGATCGGTACCCGGCAGCGCGTCGACGATCCGGTCGACCGCACGGTCCCGCGTCCACGGCGGGAACTGCGGGATCCGCCGCAGCGCCGCCAGACTGCCGGCCAGCTCCGGCGACCCGAGGTGGGCCCGCCGCCCGGTCCGGTCGAGGCGGCGCACGAACCGGCGCACGGCCCCCGGGCTCCAGCGGGCCTCGGACCGCATCGGCACGTCGAAGGCCCAACGCACCGGCGGCCCGTCCAGCGGCTTCACCCAGAGGTAGGAGTCCGTGGTCCCGGGAGCCCGCTCCGTCACCGAGCCGACGGTGAGCAGGAACATCAGGGCGTTCTGGGCCCAGGACTTGAGGCCGATGTCCCGGATCTCCACGTCGATCCGCTCGATCCCGCCCCAGTGGATCTCCTCCCCGCCGGCCTCCCGCCGCAGCCCTTCCCGGTCGAACACCGGCTCCCAGGCCCGGGCCTCCCCGCGCCACAGCCGGGCGCCGTCCGACTCGTACCGCAGTGGTCCGTACCTCGACGCCATTCCGTACTCCTCGAGAATCAGCCGGCTGCGCGGCCTGTGAACGTCGGTGTCACGCGGGGAGGACGGAGGCACGGGTCGCTTCCAGTTCGCTCACCAGCCGCTCGACCCGCTTGTTCGGCGTGCTTCCCCCCGCCCCGTTCCCCGCGTCCGCGCTTCTCATCGACCCACTGTGCGACAGCGCCCCGATTCCCGGAAGTACGTCAGTGGTCCACCTTCACCACGATCTTGCCGATCTGACTGCCGCCCTCCAGGTACCGGTGGGCGTCGGCGATCTCCTCGAAGGGGAAGACCCGGTCCA
Source organism: Kitasatospora sp. MBT66 (assembly GCF_000710405.2). Classification (NCBI taxonomy): domain Bacteria; kingdom Bacillati; phylum Actinomycetota; class Actinomycetes; order Kitasatosporales; family Streptomycetaceae; genus Kitasatospora; species Kitasatospora sp. MBT66. The sequence goes on from NZ_JAIY01000010.1 coordinate 478,353, forward strand.
CCGCGGGCTCGAAGGCACCGGCGCGCAGACCGGAGGCGACGAAGGCCTCGGCGCGGCGCAGGCCCTCGGGGTCGGTGGTGAGCTCGTGCAGGGTGTAGCTGCGCATGGACTTGCCCTTCATCACCGGCATCGGCGGGAACGGGGTGTCCTCGCCGCTGAGGGCGCCGTAGAGAAGAAGAGTGCCGCCCGGGGCGAGGGCCCGGGCGAGGTCGACGACGCCAGGCCCGGCGACGGCGTCGAAGGCTAGGTCCGCGCCCCGGCCGCCGGTCAGCTCCAGGACGCGGGCGGCGAGGTCCTCCTCCTCGGTGACGACGACCTCGGCGGCGCCGGCCTTCAGCAGGGCCTCGCGCTTGGCCGGGGTGCGGGTGGTGGCGATCGGGACGGCGCCGACGCGGTCGGCGATCCGGATCGCCGCCAGTCCGACACTGCTGGAGGCGGCGGTGATCACCACGGCGCCACCGGCGCGCAGCCCTCCGACTTCCACCAGGGCGCCGTACGCGGTGACATAGGGCATCCAGACCGCCGCGCCGCCGACCGCGTCCAGCCCTTCGGGCCGGTGCACCACCGCGTTCGCCGGGACGACGGCGCGCTCGGCGTAGACGGCGTAGTCGTTCATCGAGAAGGCCGGGACGACGCTGATCGCGTCGCCGACGGCGAACCCCGTGACGGCCGGGCCGATCGCCTCGACGACCCCTGCGGCCTCGCTGCCGAGGCGACCGGGGAACTCCCGGACGTCCTCGATGTACTGGCCGCTGCGGTACAGCACCTCGGCCCGGTTGAGGCCGACCGCGTCGATGCGGACGAGGAGCTCCCCGGGGCCGGGGTCGGCGATCGACACCTCCTCCAGCCGCAGCACCTCGGGTCCGCCCAGCTCGTGGAACAGCACGGTCCTGACCATGGTTCAACTTCCCTCCGGAGCAGGTGATCAACGCGTTTCCGTGCCGTCCAGCCAAGCCCAAAGTACGGTGGCTGTCAAACTTTGATAGCTGTCGTACTTCGACCAGTCTCGTACGATGGCCGCTCACAGGACAGGAGGCCGACCACCGATGGCACGAACCGCACCGCGCACCGGCTCCACCCCCGCCCGGGACCGCGTCCCCCCGCACCCCGACCTGCGGACGATCACGCTCCAGCAGGCCCTGGAGGCACTCGTCGACCCGGTGCGGAGGCAGATCGTCCGCGCCCTGCACGCGGCGGGCGAGGACCTGCCGTGCGGAGTGATCGAGCTGCCGGTCGGCAAGTCGACCGCCACCCACCACTTCCACGTCCTGCGCGAAGCGGGGCTGATCCGCCAGCACTACGTGGGCACTTCGCGAATGAACGCGCTGCGGGGCGAGGAGTTCACGGAGCGCTTCCCGGGCCTGCTGGAGGCGCTGGTCGCGGCGCCCGAGCAGCTCTGAGCGGCTCTGAGCGGCCCCGACCAGCTCTGAGCGGACCTGAGCGGCCGCCCCCGCCGGGCAGCCCTCCCCCCTCGTCGACCCTTCCCATTAGGGTGCGAACATGACACGCCATATCGCCTTCGAGGGACCGCACAACTTCCGTGACCTGGGCGGCTACCCGACCGCCGACGGGCGGACGGTCCGGTGGGGGCGGCTCTACCGCTCGGCCTCGCTCGGGACGCTCACCTCGCCCGCCGACCACGAACGGTTCCGGGCACTGGACATCGGCACCGTGATCGACCTGCGCTACCCGTGGGAGATCGCCCGCAAGGGCCGGCTGCCGGAGCTGGAGGGCGTCGCGTACCACAACCTCTCGATCGAGCACCGGCCGTACGACCAGGCCGAGATCGATCCGGAGCTCGACCCTTGGCGGTACCTGGCGGATCGTTTCGCCGAGGTGGCCGAGGACGGCGTCGCGGAGATCCGCACCGTCCTGGAGCTGATCGCCGACGCCGACCGGCCGGTCGTGTTCCACTGCGCCTCGGGCAAGGACCGCACCGGGCTGATCGCCGCACTGGTACTGAGCCTGCTCGGCGTCGGCGAGGACGACGTGGCCGCCGACTTCGCGCTCACCGAGCTCGCCACCGCGCGACTGGTGGCCGACTGGCACGCCGCCAATCCGGGGCGCACGCTCCGCTGGCCGGGCTTCGGACGCGCGCCGGAGGACGTGATCCGGCTCGTGCTCGCGGACCTGACAACCACCCACGGCTCGGTCCACGCCTATGCCACCGGCACTGTCGGGGTGGACGAGGCACTGATCGGCCGGCTGCGCGCACGACTGCTTCCGGACCGGCCCGAAGGCGCCCACCGGTAAACCGGAACCAGCCAGGGCGGCATCGGGGCGACAATCACATGAAAAAGGAATCGGTCCAGCAATAGAAGAAAAGCGAACATTGCGGATCGGTTTTCGCCGGAAAAGCGTTCGGATCGGGAAATTGCAGCAATTTCCGGTCATCCGCTTGCCAGAGTTCCGTTCTCCAGCCGCACCAGCTCGAATGGCCGGAAAAAATAGTGCTGGCCATCTGTTCGTGCACGCTAAGGTCATTTCCGCGGGGGCTCGGCCGACCGGGTGACCGTGACCGTTCCGGTCGAACCTCCGCTCGTTTCCTTCTGCCTGCATGGCACCGCCCGACCGGCGGTGCCACCGGACTGATCGGACGGACCATGGACGCAGAGAACCGCTCCGGCCGCATGCTCCGCGGCCTGCTGGTGACCGCCGCACTGCTCGGCTTCGCCGGCGCCACCCCTGCCCTCGCCGAGGGCTCCTGGGCGTCCTACATCAGCAGTTGGGGCCCCGGCTCGGAGTCCCGCCGATGGGCGGACAGCGACCGCGACGACGTCGCCACCTCCGTCACCTTCCAGGGCTGCCAGACCGGGAACAACGACTTCAAGGACGCCGACCTCCAGCTCTACAAGGACGTCTTCGGGCCCGACAAGACCTACGGAATCCGCTCCAACCACTGCGACACGTCCAGCTGGGGCGACCAGAGCGCCGGCGACTACTACTTCGTGCTGGAGGGCGTCCGCAGCGGCTCCCGGCTCTGGGTGGACACCGTGACCACCCGGTACTGAGCACCACCGAGTACCGCCGAGCACCACCGAGCTCCGTCACCCGGGCCGCCCACCGTTCCCGCCCCCTCGGCCCGCCCTCACCGACCCACCCCCTCGATGTGCGGCGCCGGCGGCCGCCCCCGCCCGCCGGCACCCCGCGCCCCTTTCCCGAGCGAAATGCGTCGACCCTGCCATGGCCCTTGAATTCCAGCGCATCGAATTCCAGTACGGCCGGAAGGCCCGTCTCTTCACCGGCCTCGATCTGCGGATCGACAATCCGGCCACCGTCCTGCTCGGCCCCAACGGCGCGGGCAAGTCCACCCTCATGGCCCTCGCTGCCTCCCAGTTGAGCCCGCACCGGGGATCCGTCGGCTGGCACGGCGTCAATCCGGCGGCCGGCGCGGGCGACCGGGCCGCCTACCGGCGCGCGGTGGCCTGGCTGCCGCAGCAGATCACCCCGGTGCCGGGGCTCAGCGTCCGTGAACAGGTCGCGTACTGCGGCTGGTTGAAGGGCATGTCCAGGGCCGCCGCCTGGCAGGCCTCGGCGGTCGCGCTCGCCCGGGTCGGCCTCCGCGAGCTGGCCGACCGGCCCGGACACCGGCTCTCCGGCGGCCAGTTGCGCCGGATGGGCATCGCCGGCTGCCTCGCCCACCACAGCGAACTGATCCTGATGGACGAGCCGACCGCCGGCCTCGACCCCACCCAGCGGGCGGTGTTCCGCGCCCTGGTGGAGGAGTTGACGAGCGAGGTGAACGTGATCGTCTCCACCCATCAGACCGAGGACCTGGCCGGGACGTACCGGCAGGTGGTGGTGCTGGACCGGGGGCAGGTCAGATTCCAGGGCGCCACCGAGGAGTTCCACGCGCTGGCGGCCGAGGGCGGGCCCGGCGCCGGGCGCGGCACCGACGGTTCCGGTCGGCCGACGGCGGCCGTCCCGGGCCCCGGCTCCGGAACCGGAACCGGAACCGTCACGGGTGCGCCGAGCGCCGAGGCCGCGTACGCGCGCCTGATCGAGCGGGAGACCTGACATGCTGCTGCGCACCGTCCTGAGGGTCTCGGCCGGCACCCGGGTGCTGCCGTTCCTGCTCGGCTTCGTCCTGGTCGCGCTCGGCGACGAGCTGACCGCCTGGGTCACCCCGGCCTACGGGCTCGCCGCCGCCGGGCACGCCAGCCTCGCACTGCCGTTCGCCTGCGCGGCGTGCGCCGCCGCGGGCGCCTGGGAGGGCGGCCGACTGCACCGGGGCGGGGTGTTCGACCGCTCGCCGGTGCGCTCCGCGCTGGCCATCACCACTCCGGTACTGCTGCCGGTCGCGCTGATGGGCGGGCTCGGCATGCTCGCCGCGCTCACCACCGCGGCACTGGCCGGCGGCACGGCCGACGGCGTGCCCCAGCCGGGCGTCCTCGCCGTCTGGGCCGGCCTGCTGCTCGCCAACACCCTGGTCGGCTCGGTCGTCGGCCGGGTGCTCGCGCCGGTGGTAGCCGTCCCGCTCGCGCTGATCAGCAGCTTCGTCCTCAACGCCTACCCGGTCGCCTTCGACACCTACTGGCCGCGGCACCTGGTCGGCGGCGGGCTGTCCGACTGCTGCGCGGTGGACCAGGTACTGGACGGGCGGGCGGTGACGGCCTCGCTGGCCTTCTCCGGCGCGGTCTGCGCGGCCGCCGTCCTGCTGGTCCGACGGCGCGGCGGCCCGCTCGCCCTCGCCGCCGCGCTCGCGGTCACGGCGGGCGGGGTCGCGCTGGGCGGCTGGACCGCCCGCGACCTCGGCCCCGAACCGGTGCGCCCCCGGTCCTCGGCCGCGCTGCGCTGCGACTCCGGACAGCCGCGCGTCTGCCTCTGGCCCGAGCTCGGCACCGCCCGCTCGGTGCTGGTCCGCGAGGAGGTCCGACGGACGGCCGGGGCGCTGGCCCGGCGCGGCGTCCCCGTCCCGGCGGTGTTCACCATGGCTGCCCGGCCCGGTCCGGGCGAGGCCGGGCTCGGGGTCCCGACCGACGCGCGGGCGCCGGACGTCACCGCCGCCGTGGTCGGCGGGCTGCTCCCCCGCACCCCGGACTGCGCCCGCCGCGGCGACCCCTACCCCGCCGCGGCCGTCACCGGCACGGCCACCGCCTGGCTCACCGCGACTGCCGCCTCCACCGCCACTACCGGAATCACCGGAACCCCCGAGAGACCCGCCGACGGGCGCTTCACTCCCGCCGACAGCGCCCGCGCCGCCCAACTGCTCCAGCTGCCCGAGGCCACCCAGCTCGCCTGGTACCGGGACACCCTGGACGCCCTGGCCGACTGCGGCACCCTGCCCCCTCCGGTCCCGCACACCGGTGCGACGATCGGGGGTGAGCGGTGATCTGGTGGTGCAAGGCACGCGCGGTGCCGCAGCTGGTGGCCGTCCTCGCCGGGACCGTCGCCGCCGGTCTGCTCCTCGGCGACGGCGAACTGCCGGTGCCGGCCCTGCACGGGCAGGCCGGGCACTTCCTGCTCGCGCACGTGATCACGCTGCTCCCGGCAGTGTTCCTGCTGTACGGGCTGGGCCGGGGGGACCTGCGGACCGAGACCGTCGCCGGGCGGTTCCTGCGCGGACTGGACGTCGGCCTCGCGCTCACCCTGGCCGCCGCCGGAGCCACCTGCGGCAGCCTCGCCTACGCCGCCGGGCAGGGGGCGCTCGCCCTGGTCGTGGCGCGCAACATCGCCGGCTACCTCGGCCTCGCGCTGCTGGTCCACCCCTGGATCGGCCACCGCCCGGCCGCCGCCGCGCTCGCCGCCGTCCCGCTGGTCTGCTCGGCGGCGGGCTGGCACCCGGACGGCAGCCCCCGCCCCTGGGCCTGGCCGCTGCACCCGGCCGGCTCCCCCTACGCCCTCGCCGCCGTCGGCCTGCTGCTCCTCGCCGGGGCCGGGTGCGCGCTGTTCCGCCGACATCCCACGACCGCTCCGCACCTGCTCACCGGCTGACCGGCTGACCTGCTCACCTGCTCACCGGCTGACCGGCTGACCGGCTGACCGGCTGACCGGCTGACCGGCTGACCGGCTGACCGCGCAGCCTCCGACCGGGGAGGAGACACCAGGAAACCGGATGCCCGGCGTCCCGGTCCCGCCTACCATCGCCGGCATGGATCGCCATGTGCCCCGTGGTCTCGCCCCCGTGGACAGCCACGCTGCCCGGTGCCGGGAGCGGGGGGACGCCGAGCACCACCGGAGCATTCGCCTCCACCCGGTCCATCCCGACCGGAACCTCGCCCTCTACGTCCGGCGGATCGAGGCGGCCGGCTGGCAGCTGACGGACCAGGCCTTCAGCGACGACGGGGCCCACCGCCGCTGCGCGATGCGGTTCGCCCGCACCGCCGGATGATCACGACAGGCTGACTGCCGGGGTCGGAGCGGCGCTGCCGCTCAGCCGCGACGCGGCCTGCCCTGACGGCCGCCGCCGCCCTTCGGCCGTCCGCCGGAGCCGGAACCCGAGCCCGAACGGGTACCCGAGCCCGAGCCGGAGCCCGAACCGGCTCGGGCACCGCTGCCCGAGCCCGAGCCGCCCTGCTGCCTGCGGGGCGCGCGTCCGGCCGGGGCCGGGGCGTCGGCCGTCTCCGGCCAGTGCGCGGGCCGCTTCAGAGCGGCCGGCAGGCGGGTGGCGGCATCGCCGCGGGCCGCGTTCAGCTGGGCCTGGGTGAGGAAGAGCGCCCCGGTCAGGTCGGCGCCGGCCAGGTTCGCGTCCCTCAGGTCAGCGCCGACGAGGTCCGCGAGCCGCAGATCCGCCCCGGACAGGTCGGCCGCGACCAGCATCGCGCCCCGGAGGTTGGCACCGCGCAGGTCCGCTCCCCGCAGGCGGGCACCGAAGAGGTCCGCCCCCCGGTGGTCGCGCCGACGCGGAACGGCGGCCCGGACCAGCTCGCCGGCCCGGAGCAGCAGCTCGGCCACCGTCTGCCGGTGCGCGGGGACGTCGACCGCCAGGATCTCCTCCGGGGTGCCGCCGACCAGCCGCTCCGTCTCCTCTAGGGCCCGGCGCAGCTCCCCGTGGACGGGGCGGGCCGGGGCGAGGGCGAGCGCCTCGGTGAGGTACTGGAGCAGCTCGTGCAGCTGCCGCACCACCGGGAACACCTCGTACATCGTCCGGGCGGTCTCCGGCGCCTCGCGCCAGCTGCGCCCGCCGAAAATCACCTGGGAGACCTGCTGGCCGGCCCCGAAGCAGTCGTACACCGTGCAGCCGGGGAAGCCGGTGTCGCGCAGCCGCTCGTGGATCCCGCAGCTGAAGTCGGTGCGGAGGTTGCGGCAGGGGGTGCCCGCGGCCTTGTCGACGGCGAAGTCCGTGCCGGCGGCGAACGGCAGTGCCACACAGCACAGCCCGAAACAGCTACCGCAGTCGGAGACGAGGTTGAGGCTCGGGACGCTCACGGTGCTGTTGTTCCTCCAGGACGACGGGTGGTGCGCTGTAGAGCGTACCGACCGCTTCGAACGGCCGTCGGTTAGTGTGGTCGGCCGAACCCCGGCACCGCAGCACCACCGCAGCACCACCACAGCACCGGGGTCGCAGCACAGCACCGCACAGCACCGCAGCTCAGCAGTACAGCACCGACGGAGGACCCAAGGCATGTCCCGGCACGACGTGACGCCGTACCCGGACACCGAGGGCGCCGAGGACGCCACGAGCACGCCCGGCGCAGCCCGCGTCGACAGCACCACCGACCCCGCCGCCGGACCGGCCCTCCGGATCCCGCCGCGCGCCCGCACCCTGGGCCTGACCCTGCTCTGCTTCGCGGTCTGCCTCGCGATCGGCCTCCAGCAGTGGACCACCGCCCAGCTCGGCGGCTTCGACCTCGGGATCTTCGACCAGGGCGTGCGCGGCTACGCGCACCTCGGTCTGCCGGTCTCGACGCTGAAGAGCTACCACCACGAGTTCCCGCCCGGCTTCTCGCTGCTCGGCGACCACTTCTCCCCCGTGATCGCGCTGATGGCGCCGCTCTACTGGCTCTGGGACGACCCGCGCTCGCTGCTGCTCGGCCAGGCGCTCTGCTTCGCCGCCGGGGTGCCGCTGATCCGCCGGATCACCGGACGCTGCTTCGCCGACGCCGACCCGCGCACCGCCCGCCGCGCCGCCGACCTGGCCGCGCTCGCGTACGGACTGGGGTGGCCGCTGCTGGTGGCCTCGCGCGGCGGGTTCCACGAGGTGGCGTTCGCGGTGCCGCTCACGCTGCTGATGCTGGAGCGCGGGATGGCCCGGCAGTACTGGGCCTCGGCGCTGGCCGGCCTGCTGCTGTGCTGCACCAAGGAGGACATGGGCCTGGCCGTGGGCGCCTACGGCCTGGTGCTGCTGCTGCGGGCCCGGCGGGACCCCGATCCGGCCCGGCGCCGGCCGGCGGTGCGCTGGGGCGCGGGGCTGCTGCTCGGCGGTCCGCTCGCCTCGGCGGTCGCCATCGCGAAGCTGGTGCCCGCGATGGGCGGCGTGCCCGGCTACTACTGGAACTACCAGGCGCTCGGCGAGGACGGCGGCTCGGCGGTCGCCAACGTCCTGGCGGACCCGACCCTGCTGTTCACGGCGTCCTTCGACGCCCCGCTGAAGCCGCTGCTGCTGCTCTGGATCTTCGGCACCCTGTTCGCCCTGCCGCTCCGCTCGGCGACCGTGCTCCTGGCCGTCCCGCTGCTGGCCGAGCGGGTGCTGTCCAGCAATCCGAACCACTGGTCGATCGCCCGGCACTACGACGCGTTCCTGTGGCCGATCCTGCTGGTGGCCGCGCTGGAGGTGCTGGGCCGCTGCCACGGCCGGGTGCTCACCCGGCGGCTCGGTGCGGCGGCGGCGGCGCTGACCGTCGCGGCCGCGGTGCCGCTGGGGGTGGCGAACCTGTTCGTCCCGGCCTACTGGCAGCCGAAGCCGAGCGAGGCGGCGCTGCTGCGCGGCGCGGCGCTGGTCCCGGACGGCGCGTCGGTGGAGGCCGACAACCAGGCGGCGCCCCGGCTTACCGCGCGGGCGGACGTGGTGCTGGTGGACGAGAAGCCGCGCGGGCGCGAGTACGTGCTGATCCGCGCGGACAAGCGGTCCTTCCCGTTCCGCACCGACCGGGAGCAGGCGGCGCGGATCGAGCTGCTGCTCGCGCACGGGTACCGGACGGTCTGGTCGGAGGACGGCGTCTACCTGCTGCACCGGGAGGGCACCGAGCCGGTCCCGGGCCAGCAGGTGCCCGGCCCGGACGCCGTCCCGTACCAGGACGCGGTGCCGTCGGACGTCGGCCACAACCTGTTCCGCGGCTGACCCGCCCGCACTCTCGCACGGCGCGGGCCCACCCGGAACCGCCGGGCTCAGCCCTCGTAGGGTGCCAGCTCGGCCCGCTTCGGCGCGCGGCCGTCGCCGGAGGAGCGGCCGGTGAGCCGGCGGCCGATCCAGGGGCCGAGGTGGGTGCGGACCCAGCGGGCGTCGGCGGCCAGCTTCTCGGCGCGGGTCGGCGGGGCGGTGGCCGGGAGCGGGGCGCGCCAGTCGAAGCCGGCGGGCCGGCCGAGCGACTCCAGCACCGCTTCGGCGACCCGGCGGTGGCCCTCGGGCGAGAGGTGGAGCCGGTCCTCGGCCCAGAGCCGACGGTCGTCGAAGCAGGGCGCGGAGAACAGGTCGACCACCGCGATGCCCGGGTCCTGGGCGAGCTCGTGGACGAAGTCCTTCATCCGCAGGATCGCGGGGAGCAGCCGGGCCGAGCCGGCCATCCGGCGGGTGGGGTCGGTGCTGCTGAACATGACCACGGTGGCGCCGGTGGCGCGCAGCCGGGTGGCGGCGGAGCCGAGGAGTTCCTCGACCCGGGCGATGTCGCAGCGCGGGCGCAGCACGTCGTTGAGCCCGCCGGCCAGGGTGACCAGCTCGGCGCCCAGTCCCGCGGCCCGCTCGACCTGCTCGTCGTGGATCTGGCCGATGAGCTTGCCCCGGACGGCGAGGTTGGCGTACCGGAAGCCGTCGGCCGGTTGCTCGGCCCGGTGTTCGGCCGCGAGCCGGGCGGCGAGGCGGTCGGCCCAGCCCCGGTAGTGGCCGTCGGGCAGCAGCTCGTCGCACATGCCCTCGGTGAAGGAGTCCCCGACGGCGACGTAACTGCGAAAGGCGGTGGGCGTGTTCTGCGTGTTCTCCATGGCCCGACGATCGTACGCGCGCCGTCCCCGGCCCACCCGTGGACCCCGCCCGCGCGCGCGGATCGGCGGCGACTCAACGCCCGCGGCAAGCGGACGCCGATCGCGCGTTGATCGGCGGCGGGCAGAGTGGGGACCGTCGGGAGGAACGGCCGGGGGGGGAACCGCGGGCCGTGCGCTCCGCGGCGTCCGGCCTCGGGGGTGTCGGACACCGGGGCCGCTCTCCCCACCGCCGGTCGCGGGCGCGGCGCCTCCCACACGGGTGCCCCCGCGACCGGCCACCTCGCCGCGGCCGGAGCCGGACCGGACCGAGGCCGGACTTCAGCCGGCGGCCACCGCGCCCACCCCGCCCACCACATCCGCCGTGCCCACAGGCTCCGCCGCCACCGCCCCGCCCGTGACCCAGTGCGTCCGCACCGCGTCGGTCGGCCGCTGCTCCCCCAGCGCGTCGAGTCCCCAGCCGCCGAGCGCCTCGACGACCGGCCGCAGCGCGGCCCCACGCCCGGTCAGCTCGTAGACGGTGGCGTTGGCCGGCCGTTCCAGGCGGCGGCGCTCGACGACGCCCTCGCCCTCCAGCTGCTTGAGCCGCGCGGCGAGGATGTCGGTGGAGACGCCGGGCAGGTCGGCGTGCAGGTCGGTGTAGCGGCGCGGGCCGGCCAGGAGTTCACGGACGATCAGGAGGCTCCAGCGCTCCCCCACCGCGTCCAGGGCGCGGGCGACGGCGCAGTACTGGTCGTAGCTTCGGCGTGACATGTGGATCAGCATAGCCAAAAGGTTGGACTTTCCAAGTGCCTACTTGGTAGAACAAAGCAACCAGGGTCGGTGTGGGGTGACGGTCGGGAGGCCGCAGATGGAGTTTCGGCAGTCCAGCAAGCTGAATGACGTGTGCTACGAGATCCGCGGCCCGGTGGTCGACCAGGCCAACGCGCTGGAGGAGGCGGGGCACAGCGTGCTCCGGCTGAACACCGGCAACCCGGCCACGTTCGGCTTCGAGGCGCCGGAGGAGATCCTCCAGGACATCATCCGCAACCTTCCGCGGGCGCACGGCTACAGCGATTCGCGGGGCATCCTGCCGGCCCGGCGCGCGGTCGTGCAGTACTACCAGCAGCGCGGCGTCGACGGCGTGACCGTCAACGACGTCTACCTCGGCAACGGCGTCTCGGAGCTGATCCAGATGGCCGTCACCGCACTGGTGGACGACGGCGACGAGGTACTCGTCCCGATGCCGGACTACCCGCTGTGGACGGCGGTGGTCCGGCTGGCCGGCGGCAAGGCGGTGCACTACGCCTGCGACGAGCAGGCCGACTGGTTCCCGGACCTCGACGACATCGCCGCGAAGATCACCGCCCGCACCAAGGCGATCGTGGTCATCAACCCCAACAACCCCACCGGCGCCGTCTATCCGAAGGAACTGCTGGAGGGCATCCTCGACCTCGCCCGCCGGCACCAGCTGATGGTGCTGGCCGACGAGATCTACGACAAGATCCTCTACGACGACGTCGAGCACCACTGCCTGGCCGCGCTCGCCGACGACGTCCTCACCCTCACCTTCAACGGGCTGTCCAAGTCCTACCGGGTGGCCGGCTTCCGCAGCGGCTGGCTGGTCGTCTCCGGCCCCAAGCAGCACGCGAGCGACTACCTGGAGGGCCTCACCATGCTCTCCGGCATGCGGCTGTGCCCGAACGTGCCCGCCCAGTACGCGGTCCAGGCCGCGCTCGGCGGCCACCAGTCCATCAACGACCTGGTCCTGCCGGGCGGCCGCCTCGCCGAACAGCGCGACGTCGCGTACCGGGCGCTGAACGAGATCCCGGGCGTCAGCTGCGTCAAGCCCAAGGGCGCGCTCTACGCCTTCGCCCGGCTGGACCCCGCCGTCCACCGGATCGTCGACGACGAGCGCTTCGTCCTGGACCTGCTGCTCCGCGAGAAGATCCACGTCGTCCAGGGCACCGGCTTCAACTGGCCCCGCCCCGACCACTT
>NZ_JAIY01000010.1:490527-530469 GCF_000710405.2 Kitasatospora sp. MBT66
ACCCGAACCCGGCCACCCGCCGCCAGACCCGAGCCGCCCCGCCTTCCCCCGGCAGCCCCCGCGTCACCACGCGGGGGCTGCCGCACTTCGCGTTCGGACGGTTGATGTGGATGATGTGGGTGGATTCATCCACGGAGGCGCGGAAATGAGTATGACCAACGTCGACGTCGACGACGCGATCCTCGCCGAGGGCATGCAGCTCATGGGGACCAGCACCAAAAGGGACACGATCAACGGCGCCCTCGCCGACTACGTCAACCGACTGAAACGGATCGAGGCGCTGGAGAAGCTGTCCGAACGTGCGGCCCGGGGGGAGTTCGACCCGACGGAGCGAATCCATCAGGCCCGGAAGGCGGACGGGGAGAACTGACACATGAACAGCCTCGGCCAGGTGCGGGCTGGGCCCTCAACGCCCAGTACAAGCTCACGCAGAAGGGGCAGCACCGCTCGGCCGGCACGGTGGACCTGCTGCTCTGCTCGGTCGCGGCGCACTACAACTACCCGGTGCTGCACGTGGACAACGACTTCGTCACCGTCGCGCGGGTCATCGCCGAACTCCGGGAGCGCGACGTCCGGGCGTCCTGACCCGGCTCCTGTCCGAAGCCCCCTGCCGACCGTTCGGGAATCCCGAACGGTCGGCAGGGGGCTTCACACATGTGCCCGGGCCGGAGGACGAGCGAGAACGCGCCCTAGGCTGGACCGCTATGACCGTTCTGCGTTCCGTCGCCCTGTTCGTGCTCGCCGCGCTCGCCGAGATCGGCGGCTGCTGGCTGATCTGGCAGAGCGTGCGGGAGGCGCGGCCGTGGTGGCTGGCCGGGGTGGGGGTGGTGGTGCTCGGCGGGTACGGCTTCGTGGCGGCGCTGCAACCGGATGCCGCCTTCGGGCGGGTGCTCGCCGCGTACGGCGGGGTGTTCGTGGCCGGGTCGCTGCTGTGGGGCGTGGTCGTGGACGGCTTCCGGCCGACCCGCTACGACGTGCTGGGTGCCCTGGTCTGCCTGGCGGGAGTCGCCGTGATCATGTACGGACCCCGGCGCTGAGCGAGCGCCGGGGTCCGTGGGTACGCCAGAAAGGGAGCAGGACCGGGCCTACCAGCCCCAGCCGCCGCCCTCGCCGTCGTCGTCGCTGTTGCCGTCCCAGCCCTCGCCGACCTTGCGCAGGATGGTGTAGTGGTCGACCCGGGTGCCGTCCTCCGCCAGGGCGGTGACCGTCATCTCCGACTTCTGGCCCAGGTGCGCGGGCTTCACGTCCACCTTGATGAACGAGTAGCCGGTGTAGCGCACCCGCGACCACTCCACCGTCTCGGTCACCTTGCCGCCGCCCTTGGCGAAGTAGTAGGTGTCCACCGAGTCGACGCGCTTCTCGTGGCCCTCGTAGCTGTCCGGGGCGTCGAAGCGGTACAGGCTGCGGCCGGCCGCGCCCGCCGTCACGTAGACCACGCCGTCCGTGGCCGGCTCGACGGTGGCGCCGCTCGGCACGGCCTTGGCGACCTTGTTGCCGAGGATCGCGTCGGTGCGCTCGTAGACGTGGTTGTGACCGTTGATCACCAGGTCCACCCGGTACTTCTCGAACAGTGGCACCCAGGCCTCGCGCACGCCGCCCTCGGAGGCGTGCTGGTGGGTGGTCGAGAAGGCGCAGTGGTGGAAGAAGACCACGACGAAGTCGACGGTCTCGTCGTTGCGCAGGTCCTTGAGGGTGCGCTCCAGCCAGCGGGTCTGCTTGCCCGCCGAGACGCCCAGGTTGGCCGGGATCTCGTAGGAGATGTCGTTGGCGTCCAGCGAGATGACGCCGACGTTCTTGTAGCGGAAGGAGTAGACGCCGGGGACGCTGCGCTTGTCCGGGCCGTTGTCCGGCAGGTAGAAGCGGGCGTTCTCGCCGCCGTAGCCGTTCGGCGAGTACCAGGCTTCCATGTCGTGGTTGCCGTAGGAGACCATCCACGGCACCTTCGAGGCGACCGTCTCGGTCTGCACCAGGAAGGCGTCCCAGGTGGTGGCGTCGAACACCGACTTGTCGGAGTCCTGGCCGGAGCCCGCCGGGTCGGCGTAGCAGATGTCGCCGGCGTGCAGGTGGAAGGCCGGGTTCTGGGCCAGGATGATGTGGTCGTTGCCCTTGGCGTGGTCGCTGACACCCTGGTCGCCGAAGGCGGTGAAGGTGAACGGCTCGTACACCTTGCCCCAGCGGTGGTCGCGCGAGGGCGCGGTGCGGAAGGTGCCGAGGGTGGAGATCGCCTGCTGCGAGGCCGGGTCGAAGCCCTGGTGGCCGACACCGTAGTAGTACGTGGTGTCGGGGCGCAGGTCCTCCAGCGCCACGTGCAGGTAGTACTGGTCCACGGCCTTGCCGGTGGGGGTGAGCGCCGGGGTGTGCAGGGTGCGCACCTCGGCCTCGATCTTGTGGCTGAGGTCCCACGGGTTCTTGCCGTAGCGCAGGAACGGCCGCTTCACCGGGGCCGGCACCTGCCAGGAGACCCGGAACTGGGTGTCCGGCTCGGGCCCGAAGGCGAGGTGACGCCCGATCGGGGCGACCAGCGAGCCGTCGATGCCCGCGGTGGCGCCGCCGGCCAGCAGCTGCGGCGCGACGGGGGCGGCCGAGGCGGTGCCGCCGAGGGCGCCGCCCACGGCCAGCGCGCCCACCGAGACGGCACCGGCGCGCAGCATCCGCCGGCGGGAGAAACGGGCCCGCAGGTACTCGTGCTGCTCGGCCATGCTCATGCGTTCGGCGAGCTTCGCCGGCACGCCCATGTTCGGAGTTTCCATGGACAGGGACTCTCCCAGTCACGTGTTGACCGGACACGGACGGGCGGTGAACGCACCCGGGCGTACCGGTCAGTCGAACGCCAATGTTCGACCATGGCTCGGCAAAGCCGTCCGCGGACGAAGAGCTCCGCGAGGGGTCGGCGGGCCGTGGTCGGGGGTCGCCGCCGGACCGGGGCCGGGACCGTCCTGAGCGGGAGTGGGCCCGCAGGACGGTCCCGACCGCCGGTTCACCCGGTCGGGCGATCGACCGTCATCAGCAGTCGTCGTCCTTCTTGTTGGTGAGGGCGACGGTGACGCAGTCGTCGGCGTTCACCCGGTAGGGCCCGCTGACCGGGTCCGGCGGGAGCTGGTAGCCGGCGGGCGCGGCGGTCTCCCGCAGGTAGTACTGACCGGTCGGCAGGTGCTTGAAGTCGCAGCCGCCGCCGGCCGCGGTGGTGCAGTCACCCGCCCGGACGTCCGGGTTGATGCCCAGGGTCTGCAGGCCGGGGATGCCGTTGGCCTCCCGCCACAGCTCGAACACCGCGCCGTTGAGGGGCTTGCCCGACCAGGCGTCCTTCTTGGTCAGGTGGATCGCGCCGGTGGCCGGGGGCTTCGGCGACGGGCAGTCCTTGGCGGTCACCTGCACACCCGCCGCAGCGTTCTGCGCGGTCAGCACCAGCGGACCGAACACCGGCTCGGCCGGCAGGTCGTAGCCGGTGGGCGCGGCGGTCTCGCGCCAGTAGTAGGTACCCACCTCCACCGTCCGACGGCAGAGGCCGTCCGCACCGGTGGTGCAGGCCGCACCCACCTGGGTGTCCGGGTTCACGCCGGAGGTCTGCAGGCCGGGGACGCCGTTGGTCTCCCGCCACAGGTCGAACACACCGCCCGCGAGCGCGGCGCCCGTCTCGGCGTTCGTCTTCAGCACCCGCACCTCACCGGTCACCGGGGGCACGAGCGTGTCGGCGGCGGTCGTCTGCACACCCGCCGCGGCGTTCTCGGCGGTCAGCACCAGCGGACCGAACACCGGGTTCGCCGGGAGCTGGTAACCGGTGGGCGCGGCGGTCTCGCGCCAGTAGTAGGTACCCACCTCCACCGTCCGACGGCACAGCCCGTCCGCACCGGTGGTGCAGGCCGCACCCACCTGGGTGTCCGGATTGACGCCGGAGGTCTGCAGACCGGGGACGCCGTTGGTCTCCCGCCACAGGTCGAACACACCACCGGCGAGAACCGCGCCGGACACCGCATCGGTCTTCAGCACCCGCACCTCACCCGTCACCGGGGGCACGAGCGTGTCGGCGGCGGTCGTCTGCACACCCGCCGCGGCGTTCTCGGCGGTCAGCACCAGCGGACCGAACACCGGGTTCGCCGGGAGCTGGTAACCGGTGGGCGCGGCGGTCTCGCGCCAGTAGTAGGTACCCACCTCCACCGTCCGACGGCACAGCCCGTCCGCACCGGTGGTGCAGCCCGCACCCACCTGGGTGTCCGGGTTCGCGCCGGAGGTCTGCAGACCCGCAATCCCGTTGGTCTCCTCCCACAGCTCGAACACACCGCCCGCGAGCGCCGCGCCGGACACCGCATCGGTCTTCAGCACCCGCACCTCACCCGTCACCGGGGTGGAGCCGCAGGAGGGCAGGTCGCCGTTGAAGGGGTAGGAGTGGAACTCCTGGCCACCGCCGCCGACGGGCAGGCTGGTGTGGGTGAGGGAGCCGGTGGTGAAGAAGCGGCCGTTGACGCCGGCCAGGGTGACCGTGGTCTGCGAGGTCTGCTCGCCGATCAGGAAGCTGCCCTGGAACTGGCCGGTGCCGCCCAGGGTGACGGAGGTGGCGTCGGGAAAGTTCCACAGCAGGTGGTCGCGGTAGCCGTTCAGCGGGTCGTCGGAGTCGTTGATGCCGCCGCTGAAGGTGTTCAGGACGCGGGTGGCGCCGGTGACGTTGACCAGGACGGTGGCCCCGGCCGGGATGTTGGCGAAAACGATGCCCTGCTGACCGCCGGTCGGCCCGGTGAGGTCGAAGTCGGCGTTGAAGACCTGGAGCGCCGAGCTGCCGTCACCGGTGAACAGGGTCTGGCCGCCCTGGTTGACCGCCGTGCCGGTCGGGGTGCGGGGCACCCCGCCGACCCGGGCGTAGCAGTCGGAGGCGGTCGAGAGCTGGGCGCGCAGACCGGTGTAGGGCTGGACGGCGTTGGCGTCGGTGACGGAGGTTCCGGTCACGGTGCCGGTGACCGGCCCGACGTGCCGGACGACGCCGCCCTCGGCCACCAGGGACTGGCCGCTCGCGACGGTGACCCCGGCGCCGGTGGTGAGGAAGTCGGCGCCGTCCGGCGGCGGGACCCGGGAGCCGACGCCGGCGATGCCGACGTTGTAGATCGAGCTGACGCCGGCCTCCTTCGCCTGGTCGAAGGCGTTGAGGACGACGACGCGGCCCTCGGCCTCGGCGGCGCGGCCGCGGACCAGGAAGTCACCGCCGACGAAGACGTTGATGCCGTTGTCGCGGCCGGTGAACGGGCCGTTGTTGATAGAGGTGGGGTAAGTGGCGGGGCAGCTGCCGGGCACGCAGGGCCCGAGTCCGCCGGGCAGCGGGGCGGCCGCGGCGCTGATCGCGCCCGGGCCGAGCGCGAGGACGGGGACGAGGGCCGTGACGAGGGTGCACGGTACCGCGAGGGCACCGGCCCTTCGGCGGACGCGGGCGAGCAGTCGGTTGAGGGAAGCCATGCTCGTAGCGTCCGACAGTTTGTACGAACGCGGTCACCGCTGGGGCGCCCTCCTACGCTGATGCGGTGAGCAGGCGCACCCGGCCGGACCAACCGTCACCGTCCGGAGCGGGGAAAGGGGCGCACCGACGGGGCCCGGGAGGCCCCGCGGCGTCAGGACGCTTCGTCCCAGGGCGAGGCCGCGCGGTTCCCGGTGCCGTCGCAGGTGCGGCAGATCTCGTCGCGGTAGGCGTGCTTGGCGCCGCCCGCGTCGACCCGGTAGCGGACGTACACCCCGGTGCCGTCGCAGAGGAAGCAGTTGCCGCCACCACCGCCGACCTCGGTGGTGCCGGTGCCCTGGCAGGTCCGGCAGCTGAGGCCGGCGGTGCGGCCGGTGCCCGCACAGATGCGGCAGACCGTGGTCATCGTCGTCCTCCTGTCGGCGCGCGGGGCCCGGAGCGTGTCCTTCGGGTCACGCCCTAGGTCATGCTAGGCCAGCCGTCCCCCGCGCGGGTCCGGGTCGTCGGGGTCGTCGGGGTCGGCGGGGTCAGCCCGGCAGGCCCTCGCCGACGCGGCGGGAGACCGAGATCTGCTGGAGGTCGAGCAGCCCCGGCGGTTCGGCGACACCGGGGCCGCCGGAGTGCACCCAGGTGGCGATCTCCTCGATCATGTCGTCCGCCAGGACCCAGCCCAGCCAGACCGGCCGGCCGCCGGCCGCGCGGCCCTCGCTGGAGGGGCCGACCACGACGACGTTGGAGTGCGCGCAGGTGTCCAGGCACTTCACGGCGCGGACCCGGCCGGCGTCGCCGACCGCCGCGCGCAGCCGCTCGTACTGGCCGGCGTGGTCGACACCCGGGTGCTTCTCCTGGGTGCCGCAGCAGCAGCCCCGGCAGACGGTGACGGTCACCGGGGCCGCCGGGCCGCGTCCGCCCTGCTTGCCGGCCGAGCCCTGCTTCCCGGCCCCGCCCTGCTTGCCGATCCGGTCGCGCTCGCGACGGCTCATGGTTCCTCGGCCTCCTCGTTCCCCAGGGCCCGCCGCCGCGCCGGTGCGCGCGGCGGCCGCAGGCCGCTGCGGCCGACGATCACGGTGGAGCCCGCCGGCCGGGTGGCACCGGGACGGCAGCCGCAGCCTACCCGGCCACCGCCGAACGGCCGCCCCGGGTGTCCGCGTCGACATGAACTGGGCTCCAACAAAAGGGAGTTGGTGACGCACCTCTGGGCGCGGGCGCGGGCCCGGGCGTAGGCTGCACGACTGTGAACCTTCTCGCCCTCCTGATCGGGACGGTGTTCGCCGGCAGCGCGTACTGGACCGGGTCACGGGCCTCGCGGACGTTCCGGATCAACCGCTACGGCGCCCGCCACCGGGCCCGGGTGGTCTCCGTGACGAGCACGCCCGTGGGCGACGAGGGCGGCTACGAGGACACCGTCCGGGTGCGGTTCGAGGTCGCGGACGGCCCGGCGGTGGAGGCGGACACGTCGATCGCGCTGCGCGGGCCGACCGGGCTCGGCCCCGGCGACCCGGTCGAGGTCGCCCACCTCCCGCGCTTCCCGGAGAAGGTCGTCCTCCTCGGCTTCCCCAGCGCCGACGGCGTCGGGCTGCTGGGGTACTCGTGCGTGCTCTTCACCGTGATGACGGTGTTCTTCTTCTGGGTGGCCGCCCGCATCGCCTGACGACGCGGAACCCCCCACCCCGGCCGCGCCCACTTCCCCGGCGGGGCACCCGAATTCCGCTCCACCCCGTTTCGGAATGCATTTCGACACCCCTCGGAGCGAAATTCGGAATTCCCGCCGGAGCGCCTGCCGAAACCTCTGACGAATTTTCGGAAATGTATGCGCACAGCATGGACGACCGCGAAACCTGCCAGTAACTTACCTGTCAGTAGTAGCTGTGGCCCGGCTCGCACGACCCCCACCCACCCGTTTCTCTCCCCCAGGAGGAACCGTGCTCCGCCGTGCCCGGAATTCCCTGCTGCTCGCTTCCGCCGCGTTGGGCGCCGCACTCGCGATGACCGCCACCAGCGCGCAGGCCGCCACTCCCGCCCCCCACCGCTACGTGGCGCTCGGCGACTCCTACGCGGCCGGTGCGGGGGTTCCGAACCAGTCGGCCGGCCTCTGCCTGCGCTCCGACCGCAACTACGGCCACCTGGTCGCCGCCGCGCTGAACGCCGCCGCCTACCGCGACGTCACCTGCGCCGCCGCCAAGGTGAAGTCGATCACCGAGGCGCAGTACGACGCCTTCATCCGGGTCAACGATCCGCAGATCGACGCGGTGACCGCCGACACCGACCTGATCACCCTGGGGATCGGCGGCAACGACCTCGGCGACAGCGATCTCGGGATCGCCGACGTGATCGCGACCTGCATCGCGGGCGCCGTGGTCAATCCGCTCGGCACCCCGTGCACCGACGTCTACCACCACGGGTACTGGGACTGGTCCAGCTGGTCCTGGCAGTACGGCAACGACGACCTCGCCGACCGGATCGACCGGACCGGGCCGCGACTCGCCGACACCGTGAAGCGGCTGCGCGCCAAGGCCCCGAACGCCCGGATCCTGCTGGTCGGCTACCCCTCGGTGCTGCCCGCCGACGGCGCCTCCTGCGTCCTGCGCCAGCCGATCGCCCCGCGCGACATCCCGTACCTGCACGACGTGCTCGGCCGGCTGAACACGATGCTGCAGTCCACCGCCCGGGCCACCGGCGCCACCTATGTGGACACGGCCACGCCCACCCGCGGGCACGACGTCTGCTCGGCCGACCGCTGGGTGGAGGGCGCGCTGCCCGGCTCCCCGGCCGTCCCCTTCCACCCGAACGCGACCGGCGAGCGGGTCATGGCCGACGCCGTGCTCAAGGCCCTCGGGTAACGCCTCCGAAGAACACGCCCGAAAGCCCCGAGGGGCGGTGACCGGTCCCCGGTCACCGCCCCTCGGTCGTGCTCCGCCGGCCTCACGGCTTGATGCGGACCACCTGCGGGTCGTGGTCGCTCGCCTGCTGGGCGAACTCGGCGTTGATGTGCACCACGTCGTACTTGGCGTACCCGACCTCCGGGCTGACCAGGATGTGGTCCAGCACCTGCGAGTTGCCCTGGTAGACGTACGAGTACTGCTCCTTCTCCGGCAGCTCGTTCACCAGGTCGCGCAGCACGCCGTCCTTGGTGAGCGTGGTC
The DNA here is from genome assembly GCF_000710405.2 of Kitasatospora sp. MBT66. Classification (NCBI taxonomy): domain Bacteria; kingdom Bacillati; phylum Actinomycetota; class Actinomycetes; order Kitasatosporales; family Streptomycetaceae; genus Kitasatospora; species Kitasatospora sp. MBT66. Next base: position 499,107 of record NZ_JAIY01000010.1, read on the forward strand.
AGCGCGGGCGAGAACTGGTAGTCGTTGAAGTCGCCGACCGACACCACCTTGGCGTTCTTGTCCGCGGCCAGCAGCTTGGCGACGAAGGCCTGCTCCACCGTGGCCTGGGCGACCCGCTGGACCTCCGAGGAGCGGGTCGGGGCCTGGAAGCGGCTGTCGATGCCCTGGTCGCCGCCCTTGCTGTTGAAGTGGTTGGCGATGACGAAGACCTTCTTGCCGCGGAAGGAGAACTGGCCGATCAGCGGCTTGCGGCTGTTGGTCCACGCCGCGTCGGCGGGGGCGATCCGGCCGGGCGAGGCGGTCAGCGAGGCGGCGGAGCCGGTGCCGGCCACGTCGACCGCGGTGGTGGCGGCGCCGCCGGGGATGTCGGTGAAGGAGACCCGCTGCGGGTTGAACAGGAAGACCTGGCGGATGTTGCCGCCGGGCTCGCCGCCGTCCTTGCCGTCCTGCGGGTCCACCGAGCGCCAGTCGTACGCCGGGCCGCCGGCCGCCTTGATCGCGGCGACGAACTTGGCCACGGTCTGGCTCGCGTCCACCGTGCCGTCGCTCTTGGCACCGTTGTTGTCCTGGATCTCCTCCAGGGCGACGATGTCGGGCGAACGCAGGTGGGTGACGACACCGGCGGCCAGCTCGGCGAACTTGCTGTCGGGGTTGGTGGCGGCGAGGTTCTCCACGTTGTAGGTGGCGATGGAGAGCTCGCGGTCGGCGGTCGGGACGGTCACCTCGCGCTGGAGGTGGTTGTCCTGGAGCGCGCCGAGGTTGCCGGCGACCAGGGTGTAGCCGCCGAACTGGTTGTAGTCCAGCGGGCCGTTGGTGACGCCGGTCAGCACGTCGCCCACGTTGGCGACCGGGAAGGCCTGCTGGGAGACGGGCGCCTGCTGCTGCACCATCAGCCGGCCGACGTTCGGCTCCGCGTAGGACTCGTAGAGCACGCCGCCGCGCTGGCTCTTCTGGTCCTGCTTGTCGGCGGCGACCCACAGCTCGTTGTACTTGTCGGTGGCCTGGACCACCCGGACGTCGCGGACCTCGACGAGCATGCCCTCCAGCGACTCGTAGAAGTCGAGGGTGTACTTCTCCGGGTCCAGGGCGACGCCGTTGATCGTCCCGTCCGGGCCCGCCGCCGGGGTGTAGGTGCCCGGGATGTTGCGGGTGTCGACGACCACCGGGGCCGGCAACGGGTTCCCGGAGGAGACCACGGTGACGGCCGGGTTGGTCAGCTGGGTGAGCGACTGCGAGCCGCCGTTGAAGTTCGGGTAGTACTCCGTCACCTTGCCGGTGACCAGCACCGAGTCGCCGACCTTGACGATCGGGTTGGCGGAGCCGGTGTAGACGAAGACGCCCTCGCTGGTGGCCGGGTCGGCGTCCGGGTTCGGGTCCTGGATCCAGAAGCCCTTGGAGCCGTACGCGCGCACGCCGGTGACGATGCCGGGCACACCGGCGACGGTCTTGCCGGTGCGGTCGGACAGCCGGGTGCGGCCCTGGATGTCGTGGATCCGGACGGTGCCCGGCTCGGTCGGGCCGGTCGGGGTGGAGCCCTCGGCGACCTCGCCCTTGCTGTTGGTCGGCGACGGGGCGCCGGCCGCGAGGTCGGCGGCGTTGTCGTCGGTGTCCGGCAGGCCGGCCTTGCGGGCGACCGAGGCGGTGTTGGAGGCGCCGGCCACCGAGGCGGAGCCCTCGTGGACCACGGCGGTGCCGAAGCCGACCAGGTCGCGCACCCGCGGGTCGGCGGCGCAGTCGGCCGCGGTCTTGCAGGTCAGCGGGTCGGTGCCGCGGACCAGCGCGACGGTGCCGCTGGTGCCGGACAGCGCCAGCGAGCCGACCGCGTCCGGGGTGGGCAGCTCGACGGTGCCGGCCGCGCCGGCGCCCTCGGCGACCAGGTAGCGCCCGCCGGGGGCGATCGAACCGGTCAGCGGGGTGACGCCCCACTGGGAGTTGGGGCCGGGAGCGGCCGATATGTACTGGACGCTCCAGCCGTCCAGGCCGAAGGCGGCGCCGCCCTTGTTGGCCAGCTCGACGAAGTCGTTCTTCAGCGTGGCGCCCGAGTTGCCGCCCCCGCCGTAGACCTCGGAGATCAGCGCGTCCGCGGAGGGCGCGGCCACGGCGGCGGGCAGCGGGGCCAGCACCAGGGAGGCGGCCAGACCGGCCGGGACGACAGCCGCGCGCAGCAGGGCGCGGCGCGAGCGCGGACGGGGAGCGATGGGCATGGTCACCGGAACGGGGCTCCTAGCTCGGGTGGTGCACGGGGGTGGGTCGGCGGGGCGGGTCGGCCGGACGGGTCGACGACGGATCGGCGGAACGGGTCGGCCGGGCGGGTGGGCCGGGCGCATCGGCCGGTGTCCGGCCCGCCGCCCCGCTACCCGCGTAGAAATCCGCGCGGAAGTCGGAACCGCCCCCCGCAGCGCCCCAAAGATACGCGCGTAGAAAATGACCGGACAAGAGCCTGGAGGTGAACTTCTCCAGGATCTCCGGCACCGCGACGGACCGTTACCCCGAAGCTGTGACCCCGGCTACAGACAGCCGCTGCGAACAGCCGCTGCAACCGGCCACTGCAACCGGCCGCTACAGCCAGCCGCGCTGAGCCGCCTTCAGGCCCGCCTCGAAGCGGCTGGCCGCCTCCAGACGCTCCATCAGCGCCGCCATCTGCCGCCGCACCGTCCGCACCGAGACACCCAGCCGCTTGGCCGCCGCGTCGTCGGTCAGCCCGGTGGAGAGCAGCCGCAGCAGCTCGCGCTCACCGGGGCTGAGGCCGGGGCCGGCGTCCTCGGGGCGCGGGTCCCCGCCGAGCGGGACGGCGGTCTCCCAGGTCTGCTCGAACAGCGCGACCAGCGAGGCGACGATCCCGGGCTCCTCGGTGCACAGGGCGCCGGCCCTGGTGTTCTCCGGGTCGATCGGCACCACGGCGGTGGTGCCGTCGAAGACCAGCATCCGCGGCGGCAGCACCGGGGCGGTGCGCACCCGCCCGCCCAGGCCGGTCATCCACTGGGTGTAGGCGAAGGTCTCCGGGTCGTTGCGGACGCTGTCCTGGTAGATGCTGCGCAGGCTGACGCCCCGTCTCAGCGCGTCCTCGTCCAGTGGGCGGGAGGCGGCCAGGCTGGCGGCGGACTGGGCGCCGCCGGGCATCACCGCCAGGCACTCGGTGGCCAGCCGGGCGGTCAGCGTCTCCAGCTTGGCCTGGATCGCGTCGAGGCCGACCAGGCGCTCGCCGCCGTCCACCAGGGTGGCCGAGCGGAGGGTGGCGTACTCGGCGACGGCCCGTGCCACGGCGGCCTTGGAGACGGCCAGCTCCTGCTGGCGGCGGGCGAGATCCTCCTCCTGGCGGCGCAGCAGCAGCTCCAGCCCGCGCTCCGGGCTGACCGGCCAGAGCGCACCGGGGCGTTCCCGGGAGGCGCGCAGCAGGGTCAGGTCGGCGAGGCGGTCGAGGGCCGCCCGGACGGCGGCCTCGGGGAGGTGGAGCCGTTCGCAGAGTTCGGTCACCCCGCCCTCCGGGTCCGCGAGCATCTCGCGGTAAACGGCTTCCGCGGTGGTGTCCACGCCCAGCAGTTCCAGCACGTCAACGACCCCTGATCGTCACGACATCGCGTCTTGTCGCGGCTCGCGATGGAATTCCGGTCCGCCCCGGCGACCCCCGATCCTTCCTCCGGTGCTCCCGCCGCCACAAGACGTGTTCCGGTCACCCGAACCGGACCGTCCGGTCTGTTCCGCAGAGGGATCGGGCCGCCCGCGCCACCCCGGGACCGCCGTCCCGGGGTTGCAGCAAGCTGCCTGGCCGGATGCTGCCCGGCGAAGCCCCTCCCGGCGCGGACCGTGTGACGGGAGGATGCAGTCTGCGGGCAACCACCCGACAGCGCGCACCGCCGCCCCGCCCCCGCACGACGCACCGCCACCTCGCCCTGAACCACCGTGCACAGAACAGGAACCGCCGTGCCGAAGCCCGTCCGGCTGCTCGCCGCCGCCGCCCTCGCGCTGACCCTCGCCACCGTCGTCGCCCCCGCCGCCTCCGCGCAGGCCGCCCCGGCCGCCGTCGGCCCCGTGACCACCCACGCCGACGGGACGGGGATCGGCTGGGACACCCCCGGTGTCCGGGAGACCGGAGGCATCGGCTGGGACTCCTCCCGCGTCGACGGTCCGGGCATCGGCTGGGACTGACCGTTCGGTGTTCGCCGTCCAATTGACTCTCCTGGACGTCTCGTCCGCGCCCGCCGTCGAGGCCGGACCCGCCGACGTCCAGGGCGCCCTGTGGGCGCGGGCGGTTCCGGGCGACGGCCTGGAACACGTCCGCGCCCGCTCCTTCCCGGGGGGCGTCGGCGTCGTGCTGTACGTCCGCGCCCCCGACCGGGAGGCGGCCGAGCTGAGGGCCTACGCCCTGCTCCGCCGCGCACTGGCGGAGGGTCCCGCGCGCCGCTTCACGGTGGCGGCTCCACCGTAGGCCGCGGGGCCCTCCGCCGGGCTCGCTCCCGCCTTCCGTCCTGATTTCGGACGGTTGCTCACTCCCGCAGGTTTGGCCGATTCATGCCTATGGCTTGACCGGCCCATTATTGACATGCCTATGCCCAAAAGCATGCCCGCGCACAGGTCCGGTCCCCGGGCCCGCACGGCCGTGCCCGAACGCGGACGCGTGTCGCCGTCGAACCCCCTCACCACAGATCGTCGAGGAGCTCCATGTCACAGCCGACCGGCACGCCACCCCGGCACCGCGCCGGGAACACCGTGCCAGCCGCCCCCGCGGCACGCCGCCGCAACGGCGTCCTGCGCAACACCGCCGTCGCTCTCGCCGTCGTACTCGCCACCCAGGCCGCCGTCGTCGTCATGACGACCGGCCAGGCCGTCGCGGTCACCCCCGAGGCCCCCGCACCCAAGCCCGGCAAGGCCCTCGGCCCGGCCGAGGCCAAGGACATCGCCACCGCCCACCTCAAGGCCCGGCTGGAGAACCGCCGGATCGAGGTGACCGACGAACGCGGCGAGTCCACCACCACCTGGATCAACCCGGACGGCACCACCACCCTGGACCTCGCCACCGGCCCCGTCCGCTTCAAGGACAAGGACGGCACCCTGCGGCCGATCGACGTGAACCTGGCCCAGCAGGCCGACGGTTCGGTCAAGGCCAAGGGCCACCCGCTCGGCCTCTCGCTGGCCGGTGCCACCGCGCCCGCCGCCGCGTCGAAGTTCAAGGCCGCCGGCGCCCCGGCCGGCGACCAGCAGGCCCCGGCCGTCCCCCTGGTCTCGCTGGACAACGGCAACGGCACCAGCATGTCGCTGTCCTGGCGCGGCACCCTCCCGGCCCCCGTCCTCGACGGCACCAGGGCCCGGTACCGGGACGCGCTCACCGCGACCGACCTGATCGTCGAGTCCACCCGGACCGGCTTCGAGCAGTTCCTGGAGCTCAAGGACCGCAGCGCGGTCGGCGCCAACGGCACCGTCACCATGACCCTGGACGCGGCCGGCCTGCGGGCCCGCCACAACGCGGACAACTCGGTCTCCTTCCTAGACCCGGCGACCGGCGAGGAGAAGGGCCAGCTGCCCGCCCCGGTGATGTGGGACGCCAAGGTCGACGAACGCAGCGGCGACCACACCCGCACCGCCCCGGTGGGTCTGAAGGTCACCCAGAACGGCAACGCCGTCGACCTGACGCTCACCCCGGACGCCGCCTTCCTCAACGACCCGGCGACCACGTACCCGGTCACCGTCGACCCGGCGGTCAACATCGGCGTCGGCTTCGACACCTTCGTCCAGCAGGGCTACGCCACCGACGTCTCCGCGCAGACCGAACTCAAGCTGGGCAACAACGGCTCCGGCCAGATCGCCCGCTCCTTCCTGCAGTTCCCGATGGCGAAGATCAGCGGGAAGCAGATCACCAGCGGCAAACTCAACCTGTGGAACTTCCACAGCTGGTCCTGCACCGCCAAGGGCTGGGACGTCTGGGACACCGGCAGCGCCACCACCGCCACCCGGTGGACCGCGCAGCCCGGCTGGAACCGCAAGTGGGCCACCTCCACCTCCACCAAGGGCTACTCCAGCTCCTGCAACGACGGCTGGGTCAACCAGGACATCACCTCGCTGGTGCAGGCCTGGGCCGGCAACGGCAACGCCAACAACACCCTGGGCATCCGCGCCACCGACGAGAGCGACCCGTACGGCTGGAAGAAGTTCAACTCCGGCAACGCGTCCGCCAACACGCCCTACCTGTCGGTGACGTACAACACCCCGCCGGCCGTCTCCACCCTGCTCGCCCCGGCCAACGGCGCGCTCACCGGCGACGCCACCCCGACCCTGTCCGCCAAGGCGACCGACCCCGACGGCGGCAACGTCCTGCTCGACTTCGAGGTCTGGACCGCCAACGGCACCGCCGCGCTGCAGTCCGGCCACACCGCCTACGCGGCCTCCGGCTCCACCTTCACCTGGACCCCCGGCACCGCGCTGCCCGCCGGTGCCTACAAGTGGCGCTCCCGCTCCTGGGACGGCACCGCCAACAGCGCCTGGTCCGCGTTCCGCACCTTCACCGTGGACACCACCGCGCCCGGCGTCACCGCGATCGCCTCCGGGGACTTCCCGGCCGGCCAGTGGGCGGGCACCCCGGACGCCAACGGCGACTACAGCGGCACCTTCACCCTCACCCCGCCGGCCACCGACGTGAAGGACGTCCAGTACAAGCTGGACGGCGGCACCTGGGTCACCGCCGCGACCACCGGCGCCCCGGTCACCGCGAAGCTGACCTTCAAGGCCGGCGCCCACACCGTCACCGCGCACAGCCGGGACGCCGCGGGCAACGTCTCCGCCGACCGCACGTACACCTTCTACGCCGGCAAGGGCTCCGCCCTGGTCGCCCCCGGCGCGGGCGAGCGCCCGGCCCGCCGCACCTCGCTGCAGGCCGAGGGCAACAGCACCTACACCGGCGTGCGCTACCAGTACCGCCGCGGCGAGACGGACGCCTGGAAGGACGTCCCGACCGCCAACGTCACCACCACCGGCGGCCAGCCGGTCACCGCCTGGCCGTTCGCCGCCCCCGGCGGCAAGCCGGCCGCGCTGACCTGGAACATCACCGACACCCTGACCGAGAACGGCCCGGTCGACGTCCGCGCGGTCTTCACCGACGGCACCGCCACCGACGCCACCGAGCCCAACACCGTCACGGTGGACCGCAACGCCGGCACCGCCCCGGAGACCAAGGTCGGCCCCGGCGAGGTGAACACCCTCACCGGTGACCTGAACCTGTCCGCCACCGACGCCGAGGCCTTCGGCCTGCACGCCGAGCGCTCCTTCTCCTCCCGCCGGCCCACCAACGGCTCGGCCCAGGAGGGCCAGGCGGCGATCTTCGGCCCGCAGTGGAGCTCCGGCACCACCGCCGAGATCACCGACGCCGACTACTCCTACGTCCGGAAGACCTCGGCGACCTCCCTCTCGGTGGTCTCCGCCGACGGCTCCGAGACCGGCTTCACGGCCACCGGCGCGGGCGGCTGGAAGCCCGAGCCCGGCGCCGAGAACCTCACCCTGACCGGCGGCTTCACCGGGGCCTTCACCCTGAAGGACACCGAGGGCACCACGGTCGCCTTCACCAAGGTCGACCCGGCCGCCACCACCTGGCAGGCCACCTCCTCCTCGCTGCCCAGCGACAACTCCACCACCTCGGTGGTCCCGGAGAAGGTCGTCTCCGGCGGCAAGACCCTGGCCCGGCCGAAGTACGTGGTCGCGCCCACCTCGGCGACCGCCTCCGTCGACTGCGCCGCCGCGCCCGCCACGGCCGGCTGCCGGGTCCTGGAGTACGTCTACGCCGACGCCACCACCGCCACCGCGTCCGCCCTCGGCGACGTGACCGGCCAGGTGAAGCAGATCCGCCTCTGGTCCACCGACCCGGGCGCCTCCGCCGCCACCCCCGTCGTCGTCTCGCAGTACGCGTACGACGAGCAGGGCCGGCTGCGCGAGGTCTGGGACCCGCGCACCGGGACGGCGCAGAGGACCGCGTACGGCTACGACACGGCCGGCCGGGTCACCAGCGTGACCGAGCCCGGCGAGCTGCCGTGGACCCTGGAGTACGGCAAGGCCGGCAACGCGGCCACCGCCGGCGAGGGCATGCTGCTCGCCGCCTCCCGGCCCACCCTGAAGCAGGGCAGCAAGGACGTCACCGACGGCACCGCGACCACCTCGGTGGTCTACGACGTCCCGCTGAGCGGCGCCAACGCGCCCTACCCGCTGGCACCGTCCGACGTCGCGGCCTGGGGCCAGACCGACGCCCCGACCGACGCCACCGCCGTGCTGCCGCCCGACGCCGTCCCGTCGACCCACGACGGCAAGGCGCTCGGCACCGCCGCGTACAACCGGGCCTCGGTGACCTACACCAACGCCTCCGGCCGCGAGGTCAACACCGCCACCCCCGGCGGCGGCATCACCACCACCGAGTACAACGCCTTCGGCAGCCAGGTGCGGACCCTCTCCGCGGAGAACCGCGTGCTCGCCCTGGCCACCACCGGTGACGGCCTCAACAAGCTGCGCGCCCTCGGCATCGCCGGCCGCTCCACCGCGGACCGCGCCCAGGTGCTCTCCTCGACCTCGGTCCACTCGGCCGACGGCAAGCGGCTGCTCGAACAGTTCGACCCGCTGCAGTTGGTCACCCTTGAGCACGACCTCGCCGCCTCCGGCAGCTCCCCGGCGCTCACCGCCGGTGCCGAGGTCGCGGCCCGCGCCCACACCGTGAGCGGCTACGACGAGGGCCGCCCGGTCAACGCCGCCGTCAGCGACAAGGCCACCTCGGTGACCACCGGCGCCCGGATCGACGGCTACGCCGCCGACGCCGACACCCGGAAGACCGCCACCGGCTACGACTGGGCCCAGGGCCTGCCCACCCAGTCGGTCCAGGACCCGGCCGGCCTGAAGATCACCACCGCCACCGGCTACGACACCAGCGGCCGGGTGACCTCGCAGAGCCGCCCGAACTCCACCGGCTCCGACGCGGCCACCACGGTGACCTCGTACTACGGTCCGACCGGCACCGGCGCCTGCGCCGGCCACCCGGAGTGGGCCGACCTGGTCTGCTCGATCGCCCCGGCCGCCCAGGTCACCGGCGGCGGCAGCAACCCGGCCCAGCTGCCCACGAAGACCTTCCAGTACGACCGCTGGGGCAACGTCTCGGTGCTCACCGAGACCGCCAACGGCGTCACCCGCACCACCACCCGCAGCTACGACGCGGCCGGCCGTCCGGTGAGGATCTCGGTCAGCGGCGGCACCGGCACCGCCGTCGCGGACACCGTGCTCGGCTACGACCCGGCCACCGGTGAGCTCGCCACCATCGACAACGGCCGGGCCACCATCACCCAGGGCTACGACAGGCTCGGCCGCCAGGTCTCCTACGACGACGGCGCCGGCAACGTCACCACCACCGAGTACGACCGGCTCGACCGCGTGGTGAAGAAGTCCGACTCGGTGCCGTCCACCGTCAGCTACGGCTACGACACCGCCAAGGACCCGCGCGGCCTGCCCACCTCGCTGACCGACTCGGTCGCGGGCACCTTCACCGCCACCTACGACGTCGAGGGCCGGCTGGTCACCCAGACCATGCCGGGCGGCAACACCCTGACCAACAGCTACGACAGCCGGGGCATCCAGACCGGCAAGACCTACACCAACCAGGCGGGCACCGTCCTGCTGGCCGACAACGCCGACCACACCGTCCACGGACAGCAGGCCGGCCGCACCCAGTCCGACGGCAACAGCACCACCAGCAGCTACACCTACGACTCCACCGGCCGCCTGACCAGGGCCGCCGACAGCACCGGCCTGGCCTGCGCGACCCGGACCTACGCGTTCGACCGGAGCAGCAACCGGACCAACCGCACCACCGTCACCGACGACTGCGACCCGGCCACCCAGGACGCCGTCACCAAGGCCGAGAACCACGGCTACGACACCGCCGACCGCCTCACCGACGCGGGCTACGCGTACGACGCCTACGGCCGCACCACCGCCCTGCCGAAGGGCACCCAGCTGGGCTACTACGTCAACGACCTGGTGCGCACCGAGACCCTCGGCGACACCCGGAAGACCTGGGACCTGGACGCCTCCGGCCGCCTCGCGGTGAGCACCACGGAGACCAGGGGCACCGACGGCACCTGGGCCGCCACCGCCCAGGACACCAAGCACTTCGACGGCGGCACCGACAGCCCGTCCTGGTCCAAGGACGCGGCGGGCAAGCTCACCCGCAACGTGCTGGACCTGACCGGCCAGCTCACGGCCGCCACCGGCACCGACGGCGGCGCGGTCCTGCTGCTGACCAACCTGCACGGCGACGTCTCGGTCCAGATGTCGCCCGACGGCACCCAGGACCTCGCCGTCTACCACTACGACGAGTACGGCAACGTCGTCGACGCCACCGGCTCGACCGAGTACGGCTGGCTCGGCGGGGCGCAGCGCGAGGGCGACAGCCTCTCCGGCCTCACCCTGATGGGCGTCCGGCTGTACGACCCGTCCACCGGCCGGTTCCTGCAGACCGACCCGGTCCTGGAGGGCTCGCCGAACGCCTACGGCTACCCGGTCGACCCGATCACCATGGACGACCTGACCGGTATGTCCTGGCGCAAGAAGTGGGTCGCCTACTTCAGCCGGGCCGAGGGCAACACCATCGGTGTCCTGCTCTACGTCTCCGGCAAGATCAGCCAGGGCATCTCGAAGATCCTGCGCAAGCTCCCGCACTGGGCCGCCCGGGCCGCCGGCTACGTGCTGTGGGCGCTGGCCTACCTGATGAAGAAGGTCGGCAAGCAGTTCATCAAGGCCGCCAACAAGCGGGGCAGCCACGGGGTGCGGTTCACTTTCGGGATCTGGCGCTCCAGCCACTGGTGGGTGCCGGACCGTCCGATCTACCGGGTGGACCCGCGGTACTGAGCCGGACCGCTCGGCGGGTACCCGCGCGGAACCTCTGACCGGGGCTCCTGCGTTGTGACATCGGAAGACAGGTAAGGCCGGGCCCCGGAGGTTCTCCCCCGGGGCCCGGCCGCTTCCCGTTCGCGCGCTGCGGGCGCCGCCGGCGCTACTGCTCGCGCCGTTCCCGCGCCTCGCCGCGTTCGGCTACTCGCCCTTGTCGGCGGCCGCGGCGGCGAGTCCGGCGGACCACTTCTCCTCGACGTTGCCGAGCTTCCAGTAGGCGATCGCCGCCGCCCAGGTCAGCACGAACAGGCCGACGATGGCGTAGCCGACGAGGTTGAGGTCCAGCTCGCCGATCCAGGCGACCGGGCCGCTGCCGATGTCCAGCTTCTCGCCGAGCAGCCCGATCAGCTCGATCGAGCCGATGACCAGGGCCACCAGCACCGAGAGCCCGGTGACGGTCAGGTTGTAGTAGATCTTGCGGACCGGCTTGGAGAACGCCCACTCGTAGGCGAAGTTCATGAACGAGCCGTCGATGGTGTCCAGCAGGCTCATCCCGGCCGCGAACAGGACCGGCAGCACCAGCAGCGCGTACCAGGGCAGTTGGAACGCCGCCGCGCCGCCGGCCAGCACCAGCAGCGACACCTCGGTGGCGGTGTCGAAGCCCAGGCCGAACAGCAGCCCCACCGGGTACATGTGCCAGGGCTTGGTGACGGCCCTGGTCACCCGGCCGAGGATGCGGTTCATGAAGCCGCGCTTCTCCAGTTGGGCCTCCAGCTCGGCCTCGTCGTACTCGCCCTCGCGCATCCGCCGGAAGACCTTGAGGATGCCGTTGAACGCGCCCAGGTTGATCAGGCCGAGCGCCAGCAGGAAGGTGCCGGAGACGGTGACGCCGATCAGGCCGGTCGTCTCGTGCAGGGTGGAGCCGTCCTCCTCGACCTGGCCGGCCAGCGAGCGGATGCCGAGGGCGAGCAGGGCGCAGAGGCCGAAGACGATCGACGAGTGGCCCAGCGAGAACCAGAAGCCGACCGACAGCGGGCGCTTGCCCTGGCCCATCAGCTTGCGGGTGGTGTTGTCGATGGCGGCGATGTGGTCGGCGTCGAAGGCGTGCCGCATCCCGAGCGTGTACGCGGTGAGCCCCATGCCGGCGCCGAAGACCTGGCCGCCGACGTCGTAGTGCTGGGGCGCGATGACCGCGAGCAGGGTGAACCAGCCGATCACGTGCAGCGCGAGGATGAAGCCGCCCATACCTGCCAGGCGGATCCACTCCTCACGGGTGAGCCGGTCGCGCCAGCGGGGGCTGGTCATCGGGGGTCCTTTCGTGGGGCCGTAGCGGCTCCGGGACGCCGGAGCTGGGCCATCTTTCCTTCTGGTCGTAATTAGTTGCAAGTCATGCGCAATTACGACCTGGTTACCAGGTGGCGGACGAACAGGACGCCCCCGGACATGTCGCCGGGCCTTTCACCGGAGGGGCCCTGACAGAGATGGTCATGAACCGTACAAGCAGCCGTAACCCGCCGCTCCCGGAAGACGCCGTTCTACGCGCGGATACTCGGTCGTCCCGCACCCCAACCCCCTCCGGAGGGACGGCACATGATGCTCCGTCGAAGCACGCTCGCGCTGGCCGCGTCCGCTCTGCTCGCCACCGGCCCGCTCGCGCTCACCGCCCCCGCCCCGGCCGCCGCCGCGACCTCGGCACTCCCCCACCGCGTCCTGTTCGACAACAGCAAGGGCGAGACCGCCGGCAACGCGGACTGGATCATCTCCACCGCCCAGCCCGACCCGCGCACCCAGAACGCCAACCCCACCACCGAGAAGAGCTGGACCGGCGCCCTCTCCGCCTGGGGCGTCGCCCTCCAGAAGACCGGCCAGTACAGCCTGAAGACCCTCCCGTCCGGCTCCACCATCAGCTACGGCACCGGCGCCGCGCTCGACCTGGCCAACTTCGACACCTTCGTGATCCCCGAGCCGAACATCCGCTTCTCCGCGGCGGAGAAGTCCGCGATCATCCGTTTCGTGCAGAACGGCGGCGGGCTGTTCCTCATCTCCGACCACGACCGGAGCGACCGCAACAACGACGGCTGGGACTCCCCGGCGATCATCAACGACCTGTTCACCAACAACGGTGTGAACAACAACGACCCGTTCGGCTTCTCGGTCGACATCAAGAACATCTCCACCGACAACCCGCGCGCCGTCAACGACGCCACCGACCCGGTGCTGCACGGCCCCTTCGGCACCGTCACCGGCTCGATCCTGCGCTCCGGCACCACCTTCACCCTCAAGCCGGCCGACAACCCCCAGGTCAAGGGCATCGTCTACCGCACCGGCTCGTCCGGGAACGCCGGCGCCTTCTTCGTCACCAGCGGCTACGGCAGCGGCCGGGTCGCCGCCTGGGGCGACAGCTCCCCCGCCGACGACGGCACCGGGCAGTCCGGCAACAACCTGTTCAACGGCTGGGACGACCCGGCCGGCACCAACGCCGCCCTCGCCCTCAACGCCACCGCCTGGCTGAGCAAGGCCTGAGGCCGCCCCGCTCCGGGGTGTCCCGCCCGCCACTTCCCGGAGCACTCCGCCCGCCGCGCGCCCGGCCCGTCCGCCGGGCGCGCGGTTCCCCCGCCGGGCACGTACTCCCTCCGGCGGGCGGGCGGCCGCTCCCACCGGGCGTGCGGCCCCTCCCACCGGGCGGGCGTCCGCTTCCTCCCCTACTGTCGGAATGATCCGCACCGACGGGACCCGATGGGAGCGGCCATGCCCTCGTACCCGCACCGCACCACCCGCGAGGACCTGCGCGTCCCCCTCCCCGACGGCACCGAGCTGTACGCGCGCCTCTGGCGCCCCGCGACCGACGCGCCCGTCCCCGTCGTCCTGGAGTACTCCACCGGCCGCCTCACCGACTGGACCGCCACCGAGGACGCCCGCCGCCACCCCTGGTTCGCCGGCCACGGCCACGCCGCCGTCCGGGTCGACGCCCGGGGCCACGGCAACTCCGCCGGCCTCCCGCCCACCGCCGCCTCCGCCGACCTGCTCGTCGAGGACGGCGCCGCAGTCGTCCGGTGGCTCGCCGGCCGACCCTGGTGCAACGGACGGATCGGCCTGCTCGGCACCGGCCCGGCCGGGGCCCTCGCCCTGCGCATCGCCGCCCACGCCCCGGACACCGTGCGCGCCGTCGTCACCGCCTGCCCCGACGGCCCGCACCGCCTCGGCGGCGCCGTCCTCGCCGCCGACGGCCACACCCGCGCCACCGCCCACCTCGCCGACGCCGCCCGCCCACCGGACCCGCTCTACGTCGGCGACGACTGGCGCGCCCTGTGGCTGGCCCGGCTCGACGCCCTCGAACCCCCGCTCGCCGACTGGCTGGACGCCCCCGCCGCCCCCGCGCCGGCCGCCGCCGTCCCCACCCTCGCCGTCGCCGGCTGGTCCGACCCGTCCGCCGCGGCGGTGCTCGCGCTCGCCGAACGGTCCACCGCCGCCACCCCCGTCCGCGCCGTCCTCGGCCCCTGGCCGCACGGCCTCCCCGACGAACTCCTCCCCGAGGCCCTGCGCTGGTACGACCACTGGCTGCGCGACGTCGACACCGGCGCCCCCGCCGCCCCCGCCCTGCGCAGCTGGCTCGGCACCCGCTGGTCCGCCGACGACCCCTGGCCGTCCCCCGGCGTCCGCCAGGTCGGCTACGGCCTCGACGGCCCGCTGCGCGCCGCCGGCACCGCCTCCGAGGACCGCTGGGTGCGCGTCCGCTCCCCCCAGCACACCGGACTCAATGCCGGCTCCTACGTCCCGCACGGCCGCCCCGCCGACCGGCCGCCGGACCAGCGCGAGGAGGATGGCCGCTCGGTCTGCTTCGACTCCCGGCCGCTGCCCGAACCGCTGGAACTGCACGGCTCCCCGGCCCTGACCCTGCACCCGGACCCGCTGAGCGGCGGCGCCCTGGTCGCCGCCCGCCTCTGCACCGTCGCCCCGGACGGCACCTCGACCCTGCTCACCCGCGGTGTCCTCACCCTCCCGGCCGACCCCGTCGACCCCGCCGCCCCCGACCCGGTGCTCGCGCTCGCCCCGGTCGGCGCCACCGTCCCGCCCGGCCACCGGCTGCGGCTCACCCTCTCCTCCACCTACTGGCCCTGGCTGTGGCCCGACGCCGACCCCGACGGCTTCGCCGTCGACCCCTCCCGCTCCACCCTCACCCTCCCCGTCCACGACCCGGCCACCAGCACCGACGCGGCCCCCTTCCGCTCCCCCACCCTCCCCCTGCCACCCCCGCTGCACCTCACCGAACCGCTCACCGCCCGCCCCGAACGCGTCACCGTCCACGACATCGGCCGCCGCGAATGGCGCACCGAACTCTCCCCCGCCACCGACGGCACCCGCACCCACCCCGACGGCCTGGTCCGCGCCGAGCACACCGTCACCGCCTACCGCGTCCTCACCGCCACCCCCCTCAGCGCCCAGGCCCGCACCGACCGCACCCTCCGCCTCGAACGCCCCGCGCTGGGCTGGGACATCACCGTCCACACCCGCACCGAACTCCGTTGCGACGCCACCCACCTGCACGCCCACACCCAGCTCCGGGCGGAGGAGGCCGGCAACGTGGTGTTCGCGAAGGAGTGGCACCAGCGGATCCGGCGCGACGGCGGCTGATTCGACCCCGTCGGGCAGACATCCAAGCTACTGTGGATGTCATGACTGCGGCCTACGAGGAGATCCCGTTCAGCGAGCTGCTCCACCGGCCCGCTGCCACCACCAGCAGACTCGACGCTGTCCGCGCGCTCCGGCTCCGCCGCCGCGACGCCGGCGACCTCGCGCTGATGCGGGTCGACCAGCTGGAACAGGACAGCACCGTCATCGACTTCACCTCTCGGCTGCTCGGCGGACTGGTCCGGACCGGCAATACCGCCGCGCTCCGGGCCGCCCTGCCCGACGCCCTGCCCTGGGTGACGTTCCTCCCCGCAGAGGACGTGGACCTGCTCATCGGGGAGCTGGTGGACGTGGCCCGCGGCGCGGTGTCGCTGGACAACCTCGCCCCGATCGCCGTGCTGCTCACACAGTGGCGCCACACCGCCGAGGTCCACGCCGACCCCGCCCTGTACGCCGCCCTGACCCAGGAGCCCGAGGGCGACCTCGGCCCCGCGCCCCTCCCGGGGCTCCCCGGGGAATCCGGGTGAGCCCCAAGCGCGGCGAGCGCGCCGCACCCCCTTCGGTCGGGGACGAGTACGACCTCCGGTTCGCCAACTCCGCTGCTGCCGAAGGATGGGAGCACCTGGCCCGTCACGCACCGACCGGACTCCGCCGCGCCTACGACCGCATCCGCGCCGCTCCGCGGGCCATCGACAACCCGGCCCGGCACCACCGGCTGCAGGGCAGGCTCGCAACCGCCGTATTCAAGGGCCGCGAACTGGAGCGGTGGCAGTACGAGGTCACCGGTGGCGGACGCATCTGGTACCTGGTCGACACCGAGAACAGCATCGCCTGGATCGTCCACGCCGGCCCGGGCCACCCCAAGGAAACAGACTGACGCCGTCCAGTTCCCTCACTCCACCAGGGTCAGCGCCGCCGCCAGGTTGTACTCGGCGATCTCCCGCATCGCGGCGCGGTGCGGGAAGTCGCCGTCGAGGAGGCGCAGCGGTCCGGCGACCAGGGACAGGCGGATCGCCAGCCCGTAGAGGTCCAGGCGGTGCCGGTCCAGCCCTTCGGTGCCGCCCAGGCTCGGGTACTGGTCGCCGAAGCGGATCCGCAGGAAGACGTGCTCCCACTCGACGTCGAAGTGCATCAGCCCCTCGATGTCGATCAGCACCGGTTCGCCCGCCGCGTCCACCAGGACGTGGTCCGGGCCGAGTTCGCCGTGCACCAGTCCGTAACCGCCGTCGCGAGGAGCAACGGCCGCCGCGCGGGTGTGCAGGCCCTCCGCCAGGCGCCCCCGCGCGGCCGCGATCCGGTCGTCCCGGTAGGCCGCCTCCGCGAGGTCGGCGAGCGCCCGGTCCAGCACCAGCTGCGCGGGAGAACTCCCCTTCGAAACACCGCCGTTGTCCAGCAGCGCGAGCTTCCCCCAGCCGGGCGCGCGGTGCCCGGCCAGCACCCGCAGGGTGTCGGCGAGCCGCTCCAGCACCGGTGCCGCGGCCTGCGGATCCCGCTCCAGCAGAGCCTCCAGGTTCTCCCCGCCCGGCCCGGTGACGTCCTCGACCACCGCGACGTCCGCCGGGAACCGGGTACGGCTCCCGTCCAGCAGGTGCACCCGCGGCGTCCGGACCCCGAGCGCGGCCAGTCGCCGGTGCGCCGCCGCGAACAGCGCGACCCCGGAGGCGTGCGCCAACGGGTCGGCGTCGTCCGCCGGTTCGTCCGCGCCCGGCCAGTGGTTCTCGGCCGCGCTCCACACGTACACGACCGCCGTCCCGCCGTCCTCGAACAGCAGCCGGTGGACGCCCTTCTTGCTGCCCCCGCGCAGCCGCTCCGTCCCGGCCAGCCTCCGCCCTCCGCCGAACGCCTCGCGCGCCAACCCGGTCAGGTCCATTGCCGTTTCCCCTTGTCCTGCCGCTCCCCCCGTGCGGAGCGGCAGGACAGCATAGGGGAGGGGTCGGGGGACGGGTCACCTGCGCCAGTCGGGCGCCATGACCATGGCCCTCAACTGCTCGACCGAGAGCGCGGGTTGACCCGGCCGGGGCGAAAGCTCGTCCTCGCCGTTCCCTTCACTGATCAGGATGTTCCGCCCGTCCGGGTAGTACACCCACGCCACCCAGTGCAGGAGCGGGTCGACGGAGCCCTTCCCGTTGCCGAACTGGTTCATGACGACCAACGTGCCGTCGGGCAGCTTCTGCCTGACCTCCAGCGGCGTCGGCGTGCTCTCCTCGGCCCCCTTCTTGAACTCGATTCCGCGAGCCCCGGCCGGCTCCACATGGATGGTCAGCCTGCTGGTCCGGCCCTCGTACTCGACCGTCACGGCGCCGTTCTCAGCGTCCCGTCCCACCTCCTTCGCGCCGGTGGGCAGCAGCCCGGCCAGCACCGCGGCCAGCTCCGGCAGCGAATCCCCGGGTGCGGGAGAGACGATGCCGGGGGACGGCGGGACGGTCACGGGGGACGGCGGGGCGGTGGACGCGGTGGGCGTCGACGGCGGGGCGGTGGGTGTGGCGGCCGTCGAGGACGACTGCGCCGGCCCGGACACCTCGGGCGCGTTCGGGTTCGCCGGTATCTCCGCGACCACCCTCCCCCACTCCGGCGCGGTCACCACGGCGGCGAGCTGTGCCGCGTCCAGCGGCGGCAGCTCCCTGGTCGGGTTCGCCTGGTTCCCGTTGAACTCGACCAGCCTGATCACCGTGCCGTCCGGCCTCGCATAGATGCCCCGCCACTCGCGCTGGCCGGTGAACGCGGCGTCCCGGGCCTTGTCGATCACCAGCACCGACCCGTCCGGCCGAACGGTGCGGTCGCAGGAATCCTTCGGCCTCACCGCCGGGTCGATGCAGACGGCGGCCCACTCGGGCCTCTGCGTTCCGCGTTCGACGAAGTAGTGGATCGAGCTGACGCCCTTGCCGTCGTCGAAGTTGAACAGTCCCAGTGCCAGGTGCGGGTCACTCGACGGGCCCGCATTGCCCGGTGTCGACGCGGTCGCGTCCGTCACGGCGCCCGGCGGGAGGAGACCGGCCACCAGTCGCACCACTTCGTCACCGGTCATCGGCGGTTCCACGGCCGGACCGAACATGCCCAGGCCCGGACCTCCGGTGAACGCCCCCACACTGCCGACCGCCAGCACAGCGATCGCCGCACCGCCCGCCACCGCGGCCCGCCGCCGATTGCGCCGGCGTCGCCCGAGGCGCTCGGCCCCGGCGGCCAGGGCGAACAGCCGCTCGTCGGGCGCCAGGGTGGCGGCCACGCGCAGCTCCCGGGCGAACCGCTCCTCGAACCCGGTCCCCAGGTTGCTCTCGAAGTCGCTCTCAACCGGCATGACGCAGCACCTCCTTGTCCATGAACGCCGCCCCGAGCTTGTCCCGCATCCGGGCCAGCGCCCGGCTGCTGCGCGAACGGACGGCGACGCTGCTCAGCCGCATCGCCGCCGCCGTCTCCTCCACACTGCGGTCCTCCCAGTAGCGCAGCACCAACACCGCCCGGTCCTGGGGTGGCAGTTCACCGAGCGCCCGAAGGAGGGTGAGCCGCAGGGCCGGGTCCGGATCGGCGACCGCGACGTCCGGCAGCACATCGGTGACCCGCTCGGTGCTGCTGCGCCGACGGCGGTGCGAGAGGAAGGTGTTGACCAGGATTGCTTGCGCGTAGCCGCTGGGATTGTCCATGCGCGAGATCCGACGCCACTTCACGAAGACCCGACCGAGGGCCTCTTGGACGAGGTCCTCGGCGAGGTGCGCGTCACCACCGGTGAGGAGGAACGCCGTCCGCAGCAGATGGCGCCCCCGCGACGCCACGAAGGCCGGAAAGTCGGGCGGCGCCCCCTGTATTTGCTCCATGCCCTATTAACGCGATCACGCGGCAGTCTTGTGGCACCGGGTTTCCGGCGGCCGCGACGGGTCGAGGCCGCCGGGTCAGCCCGAGGGCTCGGGGAACGAACGCCTCGACCACGGGGGCTCACGTTCGACCCAGCGCTCCCGCCCCTTCGGCGAAGGGGCGGGAGCGCTGAACCTCATGTCGATACCGCGTGCGCCGGGAGAGCTGAGACAGGTCGTGCCGGTGGTCTTGCGACCGACCCCGCGCGTGCGGGGAGCAGGCTCGGCACCCCGTACGTCTACGGCGGCGGCGGGGACCAACCCCGCGCGTGCGGGGAGCAGAGTTCGTGACCTGCCCGTTCAGGCAGCGGAGAAGCCAGTGCTTGCAACTTCTTGAAATTCGGACATCTGATGCATCTCCACCATCACTACCCCAGAAGCCCTGAGGATCAACCGGAGCCCACTCCTCGCCCAACCCCGACCTCAGGCCGACGATGTGAAACCAGGCCGAGCACCCCTGCCCGATTCGACCCCTCCACCTAACGGTCCTCCGGCCAACGTGGTCGCGCAGTGGCCTCGCGGCAACCGCCTTCCGCCAACCGACTCCCACCTGCCGGTCATAAGGTGCCGAGACCGTCCGACGCCTGCCCTCGAACGGCCTTGGTCGGCGCGGCGGCATCAGTCCGACAACTCGTCGTCCTCCGGCCGCCCGGGCATCCGCAGGACCAGGCGGACGCCGAGCACGACGGTCGCCAGGGCGAGGAGGGCGAGGAAGGAGAGCGCGATCCCGACGAGCAGCCGAGTCGCGGTCACGGCCGGTCCTTCAGCAGGGCGAGGAGGTTGAGGAGGGTGGCGGTCGGGGCGTTGCCGAACCGGACCAGCACCCGGCCGTCGACCACGCCCTCCGTGGTGGCGGAGGGCCAGACGATGCCCAGGGCCTTTCCACGCTCATGGAGTTCGAGCAGGAGAGCTTCCACCTCGACCTCGGAGTACGTACGGACGCGCGGGTCGTGGGGCTCGATCGGCCCGTCGGCGGCGCTCACGCGGCTGCGTCCAGCTCGAACCAGACGGACTTGCCGGACCTGCGCGGGTCCGCCCCGAAGCGGTCGGTGAGCGAGCGGACGAGGTGCAGGCCGCGCCCGGAGAGCGCGTACGACTCGGCCGCGTCCGCCGCTCTCTGCTCGGGCAGCTTCGAGCACCCGTCCGCGACCGACACCCGGAGCACCCCCTCCAGGAGCACGACGACGACCAGCGGAGCCGGCGACCCCCCGTGCTTCCAGGCATTGACGAACAGTTCACAGAGCGCCAACTCGGCGTCGTCGGCCGTGCCACCGGGCCACCCGGCGCGCACGAGCACCTCGCGCAACTCCTCGCGGGCGACGGACCAGTCGGGGGGCAGAGGGAGCGTGGACATACGGAGACCTCCGTAGGGGTGGAGTGGATTCCATCGAGCACCCGATGATCAATCAACTCGACCTGATCACCGTGCAGCTATACGCCAACGCACACAACGAGGATCGGCGATTGCCGACAGTGTGCGGCTCGTCACAATCAGCATGGAGCCTCGGTGGCCATCTGCGCAACTCATCCAAGAATTTTGGATATATCCAAATCGAACGCCAATCAGCGCTCCTACAGTGGCAGTTACCCGGTGGCGAAGGTGACCGCCGCCGGGGCACACTGGTCCAGCGAGGCTCAGAGAGGGCGGGGATGGCCGCAGCAGCAGGTCCAACGGTGCGACGGAGGCAGCTCGGTGCCGAACTGCGTCGCCGACGTGAAGAGGCCGGCCTCTCGCACGACGAGGTCGCCGACGCCCTGACCGGCATGAGCCAACCGAAGCTCTCCCGGATCGAGAACGGGCGCGGCGCCACCAAGGTCGACGACGTCAAGAAGCTCCTGTCGCTCTACAAGTGCGAGGACAGCGATCTCATCTCGACCCTGGTCGGCATGGCCAAGAACGGATCCCAACGCGGGATGTGGTGGCAGAGCTACAGCGCCCACATCAACTCCACCCTCGGCGACCTGATCACCCTGGAAGCCACGGCCTCGTCCGTGCGGAACTACGAGGGTGCGTTCGTCCCGGGTCTGCTTCAAACACCTGCCTACGCACGCGAGATCATCAAGAAGCTCAACATGCGCCCGGACGTCAACGTCGAGGCATTGGTCGATGTCCGCATGGCCCGCCAGAGCGCCCTGACCAGGAGCGAACCGCTCACTCTGTGGGCTGTGATCCACGAGGCGGCAATCCGGTCCGGCGTCGGCGGCCCCGCCGTCATGGCCGAACAGCTCTCCCGCCTGATCGACCGGGCGGCGCAGCCGAACATCAACGTTCAGGTGATGCCGATCGGTGCTCCCGCGCACCACGGAATGGGCGGCGCGTTCACGATCCTCGGCTTCCCACAACGGCAGGATCTCGACGTTGTCATGGTCGACGGCACTTTGAGCAATCTCTGGGTCGAGGAAGCAGTCGATGTCGACGTATTCGCAGCGAAGTTCGACGCCATCCGGGCCGATGCGCTCGGTCTCGACGATTCGCTCGCCATCATCACCGACCAGAGAGACAAGATCACATGACGTTCCACCCCGACGCCTCCGCGCTGGACCTGACATGGAGGAAGTCCTCCTGGAGCAACGACTCGGGCAACTGCGTCGAGTTCGCCATGCCGAACGCTCCGGTCTCCTACGTCCGTGACTCGAAGGACCCTTCCGGCCCGGCCCTGACACTCACCGCCGCCGCCCACACCGCGTTCATCACCGCGGTCGCGAACGGCGAGTTCGACTTCGACCTCATCTGACAGCACTACGGAACCCCACGGCCCGGCGCTCCCGGAGGGCGCGCCGGGCTTCCGAACCGCTGAGAGGCAGCGCCACATGCCACACATCGCCAACGCCGCTTCCCTCAAAGCCACCTTCCACAAGTCGTCGCACAGCGGCGGCGATGACAACTGCGTCGAGCTGGCCACCGATCTCCCCCACAGCGTTGCAGTCCGGGACTCGAAGGACCCGTCGGGCCCGACGCTCCTCTTCACCCCCGCCGCACACACCGCGTTCATCACCGCCGTGACCGCAGGCGAGTTCGACTTCGACCTTCTCTGAAGGTCCCCCCGCCTCCCTCCGGCCCTCGCACCACACCCGGTGCGCGGGCCGCCCCTGCTCCGAAGGGACCTCATGACCTCCTCCCCCAACCCCCTCGACATGACCCGCCGCCAGGTCTTCGGCAGCGTCGCCGAGATATACGACGCCGCCCGCCCCGGCTACCCCGGCGTCCTCGTCTCCGCCGTCCTGGACTACGCCGCCCTCGGCGACCGCCCCGCCCTCGAAGCCGGAGCCGGTACGGGCAAGGCCACCGTCCCGTTCGCCGCCGCCCTCAACGGCCCGCTCACCTGCGTCGAACCCGACGCCCGCATGGCCGAGGTCCTGCGCCGCAACACCGCGGCCCACCCCAACGTCCGCATCGAGGTGAGCTCCTTCGAGGACTGGCAGCCCGGCGACACCCGCTTCGGGCTGCTCTTCGCCGCGACCTCCTGGCACTGGATCGACCCGGCGCGGCGCTGGGACCTCGCCCACGACGTCCTCGCCCCGGGCGGAACGGTCGCTCTCTTCTGGAACCCCCTGGGCATCAGCGACCCGGACCTCCACGCCGCCCTCGCCGAGGTCGACCAGCGCCACGGGCTCACCCACACGCCCCACGCCGTCCTCGCCTCCGCCTTCGGCGACACCCCGGGCCACTGGCCCGACATGCTCGGCCACTGGCCGGCCGTCGACTGCGCGAAGGACGCCCGCTTCACCGACCTCCGCTCCCTGCGCTTCCGCGAGGAGGCCCACTACGAGACGGCGGACTACCTCGCCTACCTCTCCTCCCTCTCGATGTACGCCGCCCTCCCCACCGACCACCGCACCCAGGCCCTCACCGACACCGCCACCGTCCTCAACACCCACGGCACCGGCGCCCCCGTCGAACGCATCCACGACCTCTTCCTCACCCGCCGCCACTGACCCCGGCCCCACATCGGCCAACGGCACCTCCGCATGCGCGGGTAGCAGCTTCTTGAGTTTTGGGATCCTTACGCCGTAGAGGCAACTGTCCCCTCGTTCGCGAGCGGTAGACTTCCACGCCCTCCAACCGCTTCCGCGCGAAGCCGATGCCCGCCCGGGGTTCCGCACAGCGCACAGCCTCCGCCCCTCTCCAGGGCGCCGGACCGCAAAGTCGGAGCCCCCGACTTCCCGTGCACTCCCACCGCTTGTCGCCCGCCGGCCGGGACCGGATTCAGGAGCCCTGCTGCCAGCGACCCATCCTCCGACCACGCCCCGACAGCCCAGAAAACCGCCTGACGGTGTCCCCGCCGTACAGCCAATCTCCAAGGAGCCGAGCGCAGTTGAAATGCGAATCCAGTCGGGGCCTACGTGGTCCACAACTTGGCCCCTGCCGGCTCGGCAGGGGCCAAGTACCTTGCACAGGAGGTCGGCGCATCCGACTTCCTGCGCCCCGGCAGGACGTCGAACCTCGAAGCGCCAACGCCGGTGGGCTGCGCAGGACCTGGAGAGTAGTGGCATCCGACCTCCAAGCCGCTGCCCCGGACGGAGAACAGCCGTCGAGCAAGGCCCGCGGGCGAGCCGCTCGCCCGGGCCCAGTGCCGCAGACGCCGAGTTGTGCCGGTGGGAACACGAATAAAGGCGCCCGCCCGATGAGCGATTCGACTACCTGTGCCGTGTGTACCGCACCCGGCCCGACCGCCTGGGGTACGGCCGTGACTACTCTGGGGCCATGCTGGGACACCTCGAACAGGCCGACCTGACGGACCTCTTCCCGCTCACGAACGTCGAGTCGAAGGCGGACCTCATCACGCGGATTCGCGGGGCCCGCGAGCGCGTCGTGATGTTCGGCCTCACCAGGAACTTCTACGGCTCCGACGAGATAATGCCGATCATCACCTCGAAGTCGCGCGAGGTGCCGGTCCGAATCTTCATCATGGACCCGCACTGCGACAGCCGACGCGACCGGTACCGGCTGGAGCCGGCCGAAGCCGCGATGGAGGACCCCGCGCGGTACGAGCGGGAAGTGCTCCGGCCACTCGCCGAGGCAGCCGAGCGGGCAGGCGGTGACCTGAGGATCTACCTCTACAACTTCCCCTGCAGCTTCGCGATGGAGCGGTGTGACGACAGCATCCGAGTCATGTTGTACGGCCACGGGAAGCGCGGCACGGACGGCCCGATCATGACGTTCGACAAGGGTGGCGTGGCAGAGGGCACCTCGTACTGGCAGTACTTCGACAGCCAGCTCGCATGGGTCCAACGGCTCGCAGACGCCGAGGAGACACCCGAGCCGTGGCGGTCGAAGGACATCGCAGTGCGGGAATACCGAGTCTGACACCCCGCCACAGTGCGTCGGGCAGCTCTGCCGGACGAGACCGGTCCCGCAGGAATCCGGGGCCGCGGCCGCCGTCGGCCGGACAACCACGATCGCCGACGGCGGCCGCCCCGGAACCGGCCTCGTCATCCCGCACCGCCGACCCCGGGGCGGCGAACTGACGGACTGGCAGAAGGTTCCCGGAAAGCGGCTCCCCACCTCGTCGTCCCGGAGGAGAAAATCAGGCGAGGCAGAACTCGTTGCCCTCGATGTCCTGCATCGTGATGCAGGACTCGTTGACGCCATCGGCGCGCTGCGTCAGCACGTGCTTCGCGCCGAGCACCGTCAGCCGTGCGCATTCGGCCTCAAGTGCGGCCAGGCGCTCGTCACCCACGAGCCCGACGCCGGCCCGCACATCGAGATGCACCCGGTTCTTGACGACCTTGCCTTCGGGAACCCGCTGGAAGAGCAGGCGCGGGGCCACACCCGAGGGATCAGTGCACGCGAAGTAGACCGCATCCTCGGGCGGCAGCGAGCGGAAGCACTCCTCCCACGTGGCGAAGCCCTCCGGGACCTCCGGCATGACGTACCCCAGCACCTCGCACCAGAAGGCGGCGAGGCCCACCGGTTCCGCGCAGTCGAAGGTCACTTGGAACTGTTTGATCGTTGACATTGGCGCACAATAACAGGGGCCCTGCTCATCTCCCCAGGTCAGGAGGATGGCACGTTGTCGGGAGGGGGCTGCTACCCACTGTCGTGTCGTGCGGTCGCAGGGGTGAACCGAGGCCGGCGTCTCCCCGAAGGGATCCTGGCCAACCAATCCCGCGCTGTCGAAGACCGGTTACGGGACAAGCTTTCGCGCCCAGAACGAAGAGGCTCCGCAGCAACCTGCGCAGGAAGTCGGCGCATCCGACTTCCTGCGCAGGGGTCCAAAGCCCCAATACACCTGGCCGCGAAGCCGTAGGGCACCACTCGAGGCCTGCCGAAGAATCGATCCCGGCCGGGGCCGGAGCTTCACTGGTACAGACTCCAGTTGCCGAATCGGGCGAGCAGGTCCAGGGTGTCGTCCTCATTGAGACCGAGTGCGGCGGCCGCCTCTTCGGGGCTTGCCTTCGCCCGCACGTCGTGGGCCGGCCAGTACGAGGACCGGACTGCGGTGACCTCCAGCAGGCGGGCGGCTCTCACCGCCGCCAGAGGCGATTGCTGCGCCAACTTCTCGATCTTCTCCGAGACGAGGCGCAGCAGGTCGGTGATGTCCTCCGGGACGGCAATGGCCGACTTCTCCACCGTGGTGGTGTGTCCGTCCCACCATTCCATCTCGCATTCTTCCGCGAGGTCTCCAGCAGCAACCCGAAGGTTCTGCTCACCGATCTGCGCCCAGTCGAGCGGGCGCTCGGTTCCGGTCCAGCCGCACGAGCACACAGCACGCAGGGCATGTGCTCTGGGAGTGAGGCTGAAGCTGCCGTCGTAGACGCTCCACTCCGAGGTGGTCTGCCCTCCCGCGCCGGACGACAGCGGAAAGAAGGCGGGCTCCGGAACTGTGCCGTCGGGCAGTAGTACGCCGACAGAGCCTTCGTGCGAGGACCCGAACTCGTCCGTGGTCCATGTTTCCCGTTCAGCCATCGACGGCCCTCCATCGTCGGCCTGGTCGGCACGACCGTTCGCCGCGCCTCGCGGACAACGATCCCGCAGCGGGTGGCCGCGTATTGGCGGAACACAGAAAGTCTTTTTATTGCCAGGCTGGGGACAGGGAGCGGGTCGCTCTTCGGGGCCAGCACAGCAGTTGGCCGCGCGCCGGGCCGATCGTCGGAAGATCGGCGAACGGCTCAGCTGGGCCAAGCAGGCCCACTGTGGTCACCGCACCCGGTCCCTTGTGGCCGGCACGCCCTCGAAGACACCACCGAAATCACTGCGCGACCGACACCCAGCAAACACCAGCACCTTGAGTCGCCGAGGTCAGTGGACAACTGCCGCCCGACCGGGTCTCGGCTCAACTCCTGTGGTTCTGTGGCAACGGGTGTCGCGCTGGATAAGGCATCGCTACGCCAACGCCGTCCCGCTACCGTGTCCCGGAACGGGAAAGCGCGCATTCCCGCAGGCTGCGGTGCCGTGGCAGAGCGGCCCATTGCGATCGACGTGGGCGAGGTCCCGCTCACGTCGACTGACGGAGACGGACGGCCCTGTCCCTATCTGTCCGCGGGTTCGAATCCCGTCGGCGCCGCAGCCGACCTGGAAGTTGTCCAACGCCTCTATTGCAGCGCCGGTCCAGGTCCACAGCGGGCGATTGGTGCCCGCGCGTCTCCTACGCCGGGCAACCCGAACCAAATCCCGGAATCCGACCCACGGGAACGCGAGCCCTTCACCCCGCCGTCCTGTGTGGGAAGTCGGCGTATCCGACTTCCCACACAGGCACCCAAAGCCACAATCCGTCCCCGCCCCACCGCAAGACCGTTGGGGCGGGGCCAACCCCGCGTGTGCGAGGAGCAGATCAAGGGGACCGCTCCGGGGTGCTAGGTGAAGGGACCATCCCCGCGTGTGCGGGGAGCAGAGCGCCCCCTCGGTCGTGGTGGCGAGCCCGATGGGACCATCCCCGCGTGTGCGGGGAGCAGGTCCACTACCCCATCGGGCAATGGCAAAAGAACGGGACCATCCCCGCGTGTGCGGGGAGCAGTTTGCCCAGCTCAGCCCTTTAATCGAAAATTTGGGACCATCCCCGCGTGTGCGGGGAGCAGGCATGACCGGTTCCCCACTGGCGTGCGCCCAAGGGACCATCCCCGCGTGTGCGGGGAGCAGGAGCAGGGTCGCGCTGAACTGTCCGCTGGCCTGGGGACCATCCCCGCGTGTGCGGGGAGCAGTCCGTGAGCTCGTCCAACATGCCCTCAAGGGCGGGACCATCCCCGCGTGTGCGGGGAGCAGGGTTCGGCGGTGACCCGATGAGCTTCCTGCCTGGGACCATCCCCGCGTGTGCGGGGAGCAGCTTTGCCCTCTCCGGCTTGGGGATGAGCTTGAGGGACCATCCCCGCGTGTGCGGGGAGCAGCTGGTGAACGCCGGGTCCGAGTGCCCTTCGAGGGGACCATCCCCGCGTGTGCGGGGAGCAGTGGATATCCGAGATATCCCGCGCGTACAGCGTGGGACCATCCCCGCGTGTGCGGGGAGCAGAGTTCGTGACCTGCGCGTTCAGACGGCGAGCGAGCCGGATTTCGCAACTTCTTGGAATTCGGACATCTGGCGCATTCCCTTCATCGCCATCACTACCCCGGAAGCCTACGCCCCCGAACTCCCCCGCCCGGCCCGCCGGGTTCGCCTCGGCGGGCCGGGCCTCACCAACCAGCTCCCCTCACGCCGCCGGTTCGCCGACCCGCACGCCCGTGAAAGCCAGCAGACGGTGCCAGGCGTCGGTGCAGGCCTCGCTCCAGTCCTCCTCGCTGTCGTCGAAGAACGAGTGCGGGGCACCCTCGTACACCTTCATCTCGTACTCCTTGCCCGCCCGCTCAAGACCGCCGGTGAACTCCGCGAACTCCTCCCGCGTCGTCACCACGTCCTCCCCCGCCAGCAGCATCAGCAGCGGCGCCGTCAGCTGCTCCGTCCGGTCGCCGAAGAAGCGCGGCACGCCGTAGAAGCCCGCCGCGCCGGACAGGCCGAGGTCGGTGGTGGCGAGGCGCCAGGAGTAGGAGCCGCCGAGGCAGAAGCCGACGCCGAACACCGGGGCGTCGCTCCACTCCCGCAGCTTGCTCAGCGCCGCTGCCGCGTCGGCCTCGACGTGGGCGGGCTCCAGGAGGGGCATGTGGACCGCCCAGTCGAAGTCGGCGTCCCTGGGGGTCAGGCCGGCCGAGCGGCCGTAGAAGTCGAAGGCCATGACGTGGAACCCGGCCTCGGCGAAGCGGCGGGCGAGGTCCTCGTAGAAGGGGTGCAGGCCGCGACGGTCCGGGAGGAGGAGGATGCTGCGGCCGTTGGGGACGCTCGGGGCGGCGCGGAAGGCATTGAACCGGTTGCCGTCGGCCGCGGTGATCTCCAACCGGCCCTCCTCGGCGACCGTCCCGGTGACGACGGGGGCGGCGGGCGGGCGGCTGTCGGTGGGGTGGCACATGGAGTGTCCCTAAGCAGGTGAGGCGGTGCGGGAGCCCGGGGCTCCCTCGAACAAGTCCCAGCCTGTCGGGGCCGCGCCCGACCGCCCAGGCCCCGCTGATACGGGTACTGCCAGGGCCACCCTCGGCACCGGCCGTTCGGCACCGGCCGTTCAGCACCGGTCATACTGGCCCGCATGGACGATCACCATGATTTCGGGGAGTTCCTCCAGGCCCGCCGGGCGCTGATCACCCCGCAGAGCGCCGGGCTGCGCGGTGGCGGACGGCGGCGGGTGCCGGGTCTGCGGCGCGAGGAGTTGGCGCAGTTGGCGGGGATCAGCGTCGAGTACTACCAGCGTCTGGAGCAGGGCCGGGCGAAGCATCCGTCCGACGAGGTCCTCGACGCGCTCGCCGAGGTGCTGCGCCTGGACCGGGTGGAGCGCGAGCACCTGCACCGCCTCGCCCGGCCGGGACGAAAGGTCCGTCCCACCGGCGGGCCCGAGTCGGACCGGGCGGCGAGCGCCCGCCCGGAGCTGGTGCGGCTGCTGGAGCACGTGCGGGTCCCGGCGATGGTGCTGAGCGACCGCCTGGACGTCCTCGCGCTGAACCCGGTCGCCAAGCGGCTGTTCGTCCACGGGGCGTCCGCCGCGCCGGGCAGCTGGAACCTGGCCGTGTTCCTCTTCCTCGCCCCGGAGGCCCGGGAGTTCTACGTCGAGTGGGACCGGCTCGCCGCCGACACCGTCGGCCAGCTCCGCGCCACCGCCGGGCGTCACCCCGAGGACCGGCAACTCGCCCGGCTGATCGACCGGTTGCGTGCCGAGAGCGACACCTTCCACCGGCTCTGGTCCCGCGCGGACGTGG
Source organism: Kitasatospora sp. MBT66 (assembly GCF_000710405.2). Lineage (NCBI taxonomy): Bacteria > Bacillati > Actinomycetota > Actinomycetes > Kitasatosporales > Streptomycetaceae > Kitasatospora > Kitasatospora sp. MBT66. The sequence continues at coordinate 528,642 of NZ_JAIY01000010.1, forward strand.
AGGTCCGCACCCACGGCACCAAGAGCTTCCGCCACCCGGCCGTGGGGACGCTCACCTTCACCTACGAGACGCTCGACCTGTCCGGCCCGGAACGCCAGCGCCTGGTGACCCTCACCCCGGTCCCGAACGACCCGACCGAGGCCGCCCTGCACCTCCTCACCACCTGGGCCACGGACTCGACGGTCCCGGCCGCCCGCCAACCCCAGGACGCCTGAACACCGAGGCACGACTGCGGACGCTCAGTGCGGCATCGCCGCCAGCGCCGCGCGCGCGACCTCGGCCGCCTGCGCCTCGCAGCGCTCCGCCGGGTGGTCCGGCCCGCCCAGGCCCACCCAGAGCCAGAGGTTGCCGTCCCGGACGGCGAGCGAGCAGCTCTCGCCCTGGCCCGGGGCGTCCCAGAACGCGTCGTCCCCCACACCGATGCCGGGGGCGTTCCGCTTGCCCTTGGCGAAGTCGCCGAAGTCGCTCCGCTGCACCCGGGTGCCGTTGTCGCTGCCGGAGGTGCGCCGGATCTTCCAGGTCACGCTGGCGGCCGCGGTGTCGTCCCAGTAGCGGGCGCCGTCGACCGCGAGGTACGAGCCGTACCAGGCGCACCGGGTGTTGGCGTAGGTGGTCTGTTCGTAGTAGCTGTCCTTCTCCGCCCGGCGCTGCTCGGCGGGAAAGGGCAGTTGGGGGGCCGCCTCCGAACAGATCGGCGCCTTCAGGTACTTGTCCGCGGCGGCCGGGCCGGTACCTGCTCCCCCGCCGTTCGGGTCGTGCAGCAGCAGGTATCCGCCGCCGCCGAGACCGGCCAGCGCGAGCACGACGGTGGCCATCAGGGCGGTGGGCCGACGGCGCCGACGGGGCGGGGCCGATTCCGGTGCCGGTGACGGTGCCGACGTAGCGTCGACCGCGCCACCGGAGCCGGTGACCGCACCGTCCAGGACGGTGCGCAGCGCGGTCGGTTCGGGCTGGACAACGGCGGCGGCAGCGGGCCCGACGGCCGCAGGCGCTCCCGCGCGCAGCACCAGGGTGCGGCCCGGGTCGGCCAGCAGCCGGTCCACCTCCGCCTGCTGCGCGGTGATCATCGTGTGCACCGCGGCCGGCCAGCGCCGGGCGGCGGGGGCGACCGGGCCGAGGAGTTCGAGCAGCCGGGCGGGGGTCGGGCGGGCGCCCGGGTCCTTGACCAGGCAGGCTTCCAGGAAAGGACGTGTCTCCGGTGCGACGCCGCCGAGGTCCGGCTCGCTGTGCACGACGTTGTAGAGGGTCCGCAGCGCGGACGCCCCCTCGAACGGGCTGCGTCCGCTCAGGGCCAGCGCCAGCAGGGAGGCGAGCGAGAACACGTCGCTCGCCGGGGTCAGGGCCCGCCCCTCCGCCTGCTCGGGGGACATGAACGCGGGCGAACCGATCACCCCGCCGCTGTGGGTGAGTTCGGCGTCCTCCTCGACCGCCCGGGCGATCCCGAAGTCGATGACCCGCACGCCGTCCTCGGCGAGCAGGACGTTCCCCGGTTTGAGGTCGCGGTGGATGAGCCCGGCCCGGTGGATCTCCACCAGGGCCGTCGCCAGGCCGACCGCGAGCCCGTGCACGGCGTCCGAGGGCAGCGGTCCGCCGGACTCCACCGCGTCCGCCAGCGACGGGCCGACCACGAACACCGAGGCCAGCCAGGGTGTCACCGCTTCCACGTCGGCGTCCATCACGGCCGCCGTGTAGGCGCCGGACACCCGGCGGGAGGCGGCGACCTCGCGCCGGAACCTGGCCCGGAACGCGGCATCGGCGGCGAACCGTTCATGCACCTGCTTGACCGCCACCAGCCGCCCGTCCGGGCCCGCGCCCAGCAGCACCCGGC
>NZ_JAIY01000010.1:530491-531042 GCF_000710405.2 Kitasatospora sp. MBT66
GGCCAGGACCCGGTACGGGCCGACCTCGGCCGGATCGGACTCCCGGCGCGGCCGCATCGACGGGCCCGGAGCGCCCGTGGGGCCGGTCACTTGAACGCCGGTGTGGTGGCGGACATGTCCGGGGACGCGCCGTTCACCGTCACGTACTTCGCCAGCTCCACCGCCGACACGGCGAGTGTCCTGGTCGTCTCCTCGCACTTCCCCTTCGGGTAGGCGGCGCCCCTCACCGCGAGGAACACGAACAGGTTGACGTCCCGGACGTAGAGCACGCAGTTGTCCTCGTTGAGATGCTTCGCCGCGAGCCAGTACGCCTCCTCCGCATAGCCGGGGTCCGCCACGCGCGTGTGACCACCGATGTAGAGGCCTTCGTAGTGTTCCTTCGCCCGCACGGCACCGCTCACGCCACCGGGGACGCTCGGGAAGACGTCCCAGACGATATTGATCTGGTCACCGCTGCGGCTGTTCCACTGGCAGGACTTCTCCGGGGCCTTCCCGTACGTGTCCGTGTACTCCCAGGTCCCGGGATTGCCCCACGGCAGCGAGAACTCCGG
>NZ_JAIY01000010.1:531855-541959 GCF_000710405.2 Kitasatospora sp. MBT66
GATCCCGAAGTCGATCACCCGCACGCCGTCCTCGGCGAGCAGCACATTGGAGGGCTTGAGGTCACGGTGGATCAACCCGGCCGCGTGCACGTCGATCAGCGCCTGCGCCAGCCCGGCCGCCAACCGGCGCGCGGACTCCTCCGGCAGCGCCCCGACCGCGCGCAACGCCTCGTTCAACGCGGGCCCCAGCACGAACTGCGAGGCCAGCCAAGGCGTCCCGGCCTCCGGATCGGCGGCGATCACGGCCGCCGTGTACGCACCGGAGACCCGCCGCGAAGCCTCCACCTCACGCCGGAAGCGCACCCGGAACCCGTCGTCCCCGGCGAACTCGGCGTGCACCTGCTTCACCGCCGCGGCCCGCCCGTCCGGCGCGACCCCCAGCAGCACCCGGCCCATCCCGCCCTGCCCGAGCACCGCCAGCAGCCTGAACGGCCCGATCTGCACGGGACCGTACGGCCCTAGACCCTCCATGTTGACATGCCCCCCACCGCTGCCAGCCTGCGACGGATCATACCGACGCGCCCCGACGCCAGCGTCCCCAACCCCGTTCACCGGAGCCGCACATGATCCTGCGCCGGGAAACCGATCCCCAACCACTCTTCTCCGCAGGGGGGTTGTCCCCCGAACCGACACGGGGGCGGGCCCGAGGGCGGAACGGGTGTACACGCACGTAGCTTGGGCCGCATGAAGAAACACGCCTTACTCGCGGCCCTCGTCGCCCTCGTCGGCGCCACGCTGCCGACCGGGACCGCCGCAGCCGCGCCCGCGCGCCCCGGCTGCGGCAACCACCGGCCCCTGCAAGCCGCGTTGAACGGGTTGACCGGCGAGCACCGGCTGGCCGGCGCCGTCGTCGAGGTCGTCGAGCCCGGTTGCGGGGCGTGGGCAGGCGCGAGCGGCGTCGCCGACGTACGGACCGGGCGGCCGGCGAGCGCCAAGGACCGGTTCCGGATCGGCAGCGTCACCAAGACGTTCACGGCCACCGTCGTCCTCCAGCTCGCGGCCGAGGGACGCCTCTCGCTGGACTCCACGGTGGAGGACCATCTGCCGGGCCTGGTCCGGGGCGGCGGCTACGACGGGCGCACCATCACCGTCCGCCAACTCCTCCAGCAGACCGGCGGCCTGCCGGACCACGCCGACGCGTTCGCCGACGCGGAGGTCGACTGGCTGCGCCACCACCGGTTCGCACCGCGGGAACTCGTCGAAGCCGCGCTCCGCCTGCCGCACCCCGGGCCCGGCTGGCACTACTCGACCACCAACTTCGTCCTCGCGGGCCTCGTCGTCGAGCACGTCACCGGGCGGTCGATCGAGGACGAGGTCGCCCGGCGCGTCATCGACCCGCTGCGCCTGCGCGACACCTACTGGCCGGGCACGGCGGAGGACATCCGCGGCCGCCACTCGCACAGCTACTTCACCGCCGAGCGCGACGGCGTGCCGGTCCGGGTCGACGGCACCCGCTGGAACACCTCGGCCGGCGGCGCGGGCGGCGCGCTGATCTCCACGCCCTCCGACGTCAACCGCTTCCTCGGCGCGCTGCTCGGCGGCCGCCTGCTCCCCGCCGCACAGCTCGCCGAGATGCGCACCACCGTGCCCGGCGACCCCGAGCGGCTCGGCAGCGAGGGCCGCTACGGGCTCGGCCTGATCACCGAACCGCTCTCCTGCGGCGGCACCTGGACCGGCCACACCGGCTCCACCCGGGCCGGCCACCACACCGTCACGGCCATCGCCCCCGACGGCCGGCAGGCAACGATAGCCATCAACGAGTCCCCCACCACCGACACGGCCGCGAACGCCGTGCTGACCGCCCTGGACACGGCCCTCTGCCCGCCCCGGACGTAAGGACGCAAGGAGGCGGGGAGACAGGGAAGCAGGGAGGTGCGGCGCAGGAAGTCGGCGGGATCGACTTCCTGCTCCGCCCGTGATGCCGGACGGCCGTCGAGTGCCGACCGGCCACCACCCGACGGCGCGGCCCCTCGGAGTGCGCTCCGAGGGGCCGCGCCGTCGGCTCACGCAGCCGGCGTCAGCTGGTGGCGATCGAGGTGTCGTCGATCACGAAGCTGGTCTGCAGCGAGGAGTCCTCGGTGCCGTTGAACTTGATCGTCACCGACTGGCCCGCGTAGCCGGACAGGTCGAAGGTGCGCAGCTGGTAGCCCGCGGCAGCGTCCACGTTGGAGTAGGTCTTCAGCGTGGTGCCGTTGGCCTGGACCGTCAGCTTGTCGTACGCCGTGGTGCCGGACTCGCCGGTGTCGATGTGCAGGTAGAAGCTGAGGGTCGCCTTGCAGCCCGAGGGCACGGTCACGGTCTGCGCGAGGCTGTCGGTGTGGGTGGAGCCGTAGCCGTTCAGCCACGCCTTCCAGCTGCCGCCGTGCGCGGCCTGCGAGGAGGAGTTGTCGACGACGCCGCTGGAGGTGGTCCACGGCGCGGCCGTGCCCGTCTCGAAGCCCGCGTTGCCGAGCAGCTGGGCCGGGGTGCAGGTGCCGCCACCGCCGCCGGTGACCACCCAGGTGAAGCTGGTGCTACCGGTCTTGGCGGCCGCGTCCTTCGCCGTCACGGTGACGTTGTAGGTGCCCGCGGTGCTCGCGGTGCCGCTGATGACACCGGTGGAGGCGTTGATCGACAGACCGGCCGGCAGGCCCGTCGCCGAGTAGGTGTAGGGGGTCGAGCCGCCGCTCGCCGTGATCTTGAGGTTGGCCGAACCGCCCACCGCCGTCGACTGGTTGCCCGGGTTGGCGACCGAGACGGAGCCGCTGCCCGCGGGCTTCGTCAGCAGGCAGCCGCTGACGTTGAGGTCGATGACCCGACCGTTGCCCAGGCAGGTGGTGAACCAGTAGGTCTCCTGGCCGTAACTCTGGCCCTGGTGCACCGTGGTGGTGCCGTCGGCGGCGACCTCGCACGGGTTGTTGAGGGTGCACATCTGGCCGTCGTCGTTGCCGGTGTTGTTGATGCCGACGACCTTGCGCGTGGCGGCGTCGACGATCGGCGAACCGGAGGTGCCGTGCGTGGTGTTGCAGCCGGCGCTGTAGCGGATCGAGTCGCGCCAGCTCCAGGCGTCCTCGCGCAGGTCGGTGAAGCCGTTGACGGAGCAGTTCCAGGTCTGCTTCCAGTAGGACGACGGTATGTACATCGCCGAACCGTCGACCGGGTGGGTGTCGTTGATCGTCAGCGCGGTGGCACCGAACTTCGAGGTGATCGACCCGAAGGTGTCGGTGAGCTGGTACAGCGCGACATCGGTGCCGGTCATGGTCGCGTACAGCACCTTGTCGGCCTGCACGGTGCCGAGCGAACCGCCGGAGGCGTTGAGCAGGGTGCCGCTGCGGCTGGCGGTCTGGTTCTGGATGACCTGGCCGGCGGGGGGCATGGTCGGCAGGCAGTGGCCGTTGGTGAGCATCAGGGCCCGGTCGGTGTCGACCGACGAGGGGTAACGCACCAGCGAGGCCGAGCAGTTGCTCAGCGCGATGGTGGACGCCAGGTCACCGGCCTGTACCGCCTGCGCGGGGGCGACTGCCACCGAGGTGAGGACCCCGGCAATGACAGCGCTCGCGGCGGACGCGGCGGCAAGTCTCTTGAGCATGGCTCTCCTTGTGGGGGATGCGGGGCGTACGACCGGTTGCGGACGCCCGCGCCGCACGAAAGTGCCATGGTCACCTCAATCGGTCAACCGATCGGGCAGAAGTCACACCCGCGAATCCACCCGAGCCACCATCAACCGGCCACTCGGAAACGCTCGGGTGAATGTTCGCCGGGCGGCGTGATGATCCGACCGCGAGCGGGCTACGGCTGCCGGAGCCGCTGGACGTCGTCCTGGACACGGCCGAGTCCTGACGGCACCGAGGACCCCCGGGCGGCCTGATCGCCCTTGCCGCGGCGGGGGTCAGCGCAGGTCGAGGACCGGGCGGGTGGAGAGGCAGTCGACGAGGTCCTCGCCCTCCTCGCCGTAGACGAAGGCCGCGAGGTCGGGGTGGCGGTTGGCCGTGGCGAGCGGGAGCCAGGACAGGAAGGTGCCGTAGCCGCCGCAGACGGACTCGCCGCCGTCGCCCCCGTGGATCAGGCCGGGCTCGGCGGTGATCTCGGAGCGGTAGGTGTCGTGCGCGATGAGCAGGCCGAAGGCGTTCGGGCCGGCGTGCGGGCCGGTGTCGTCGCCGTAGGGGATGCGGTCGAGCGGGCACTCGTCGCCCCAGCGGAACAGGGTGCGGGCGCCGGCGCCGCAGGCGTGCTCCCACTCGTCGGGCGTCGGCAGCCGGAGGCCCTCGCGGGCGAGGAGGGCCGGCATGTCGGCGGGTGCCTCCTCGATCGGCTCGTCCTCGACGGCCATGAGCAGGGTCGGCACGGTGACCGTCCGGCGCGGGCTGAGCACCCGGGCGAGGTGGGCGTGCAGGTCCTCGTCGCCGAAGCCCTGGTCGACGCTCTCCTCCCGGTAGCCGGCGAGGAGTTCGGCGGACGGCCGCCAGGCCGCCGGGTCGAAGCCGACGGTGACCCGGCCGCCCGGTATCAGCGCGAACATCCGCCCGCCCCGCTCGACCAGCACCCGGTGCAGCGGCGCCCCCAGGTGCTCGACCGTCTCGACCCGCTCCAGCCGCCCGCCCGCGCCGTCGGCGGCCTGGGCCGCGATCCGGGTGGCGGCGGCGAGGTCGAGCCGGCGCCAGGCGGCGAAGGTGAGGGCGGCGAGCGGTTCGGGGGCCATGACGGGAGTGTGGCACGGGCCACTGACAATTGACCGGGAGCGGACCGCGGGCGGCCCACCGGAGGCGGGCCGCCCGGACCGCGGCTCAGCCGAAGTCGGGGATCGGGTGCTCCGGGGCCAGCACGGCGGCGATGCGCTGGGCGACGGTGTGGGCGCTGTGCCCGCCGGACGCGTGCGGCCCGTCGGTGGTGGAGACGGCGATCGCCAGGTGCTCGCACGGCAGGTAGTCCTGGGAGGCGGAGTAGCCGAAGAACAGCGGGTGCTGGGAGATCCAGTCGTTCAGCACCAGCACGCCCATCCCGTAGTGGGTGGCCTCCGTCTGCGGGATGCAGACCGTGTCCGGGCACTTCCCGGTCGCCCCGCCGAGGCCCACCGTCCCCGGGTTCAGCAGTTCGCGGTAGCCGGCCGGGGAGAGCAGTTCGCCCGAGCCGACGCCCGCGGCCGAGCTCGCCAGGTCGCAGATGTCGGTGGTCTGCACCGCACCGGGGGCAGTGGTCCAGGAGGGGTTCCAGAACGTGGACTCCTCGTACCGGCCCCGGTCGGAGGTGAAGGCGTGCAGGACCGGTGTCGGAATGTCCGGGGTGAAGCTGTTCGCCGTCTCGTGCAGGCCGAGCGGGCCGAGCACCTTCTGCTGGAGCAGGTGGTCCAGCCTGGTCCCGGTGATCCTCTCCAGCGCGGCCCCGAGCAGCACGAAGTTGGCGTGCGAGTAGCTCCAGCTCTCGCCCGGCCGGTACCAGGGGTCCTGACGGGTCGAGATGTCGACGAGTTCCTCGGGCGTCCAATGCCGGAACGGGTCGGCGTAGACGGTCTCGCCGAAGCCGGGGGTGGTGACGTAGTCGACCAGGCCGCTGGTCGAGGCGCCGAGCATCCGCAGGGTGGTCCGGTCGCCGCGCGGCAGGTCGGGCAGCCAGCGCGCGACCGGCTCGTCGAGGCCGACGACGCCCTCGTCGACCAGCCGCAGCAGGGCCGTCCCCAGGTAGCTGATCGCGATGTTGCCGTTGCGGAAGTGCATGTCGGGCCGGGCCGGGACGCCGGTCATCGACTCGCCGAGCGCGGTGGTGAGGAGTTCGCGGCCGTCGGCGGTGACCTTCACGATCACCGATTCGAGGCCCAGTTCGTCCTTGGCCCGCTCGGCGACCTTGAGCACGTCGAGCGCCGGGCCGCCGGTGGGCGGCGGGGTGCCGACGCAGGGCCGGCGGTGCTCGGGGCCGGTGCCGTCCCCGCCGGTCCCGGTGGCACCGCCGACGGCGGTGGCCGGGACGCCCAGGGCGAGGAGCGCGGAGACGGCGGTGACGGTGGCGAGGCGCAGCAGGGCGCTCCTGCGGGAGGGTCTCATGCCCGCAGTATCGGCAGGGCGCCCGCGCGGGCCCGGTCCGGTGGCCGGCGACCCGCGCGAACGTCACCCGTGGGGCCGCCCGGGGCCCGCGCGAACGGGTCCCGGGCGAACGGGGACGCTACGGCTGCGGGAAGTTCTGCTCGTCCACGTCGCTGGTCTTCGCGTTGCCGCCGACCTTCGCGGTCAGCGTGATCGACCAGATCGAGTAGGTCTTGCCGGTCTCGAAGGCCAGCGTCTCGTCGAACTTGGTGTAGCTGCAGTCCTGGGTGAACATCTTCAGCGACGGGTCCCAGTCGATGCCGTCGGAGAAGAACACGTCGTAGGTGCCGTCCTCGATGCCCTTGATCGAGGCCTTCTTCCCCTTGCCGACGTACAGCGAGTGGACGGCCTTGCCGGTCTTGGAGAGCGTGACGACGGAGTCGGTGGTGCCCTCCGCGTTGTCGATGTTCAGCTCGCCCTCGCCGCGCAGCTTGCCCTTGGTGACGAAGGCGCCGTTGTCCAGGCTCCGGGTCTGCTGCTGCGGGGTCTGCGGGACGGCGAAGTTGGTGGTGTAGCCGGCGGCGGTCATCTCGGCGAGGGCGCCGGGGATGGCCTTGAGGCCCTCCGAGAGGCCGACCTGGGCGAAGGCGGAGCCGGTGGTGCAGAAGGACTTCGCCTTGATGTCCGTCCGGATCTTGGTGAGGTCGGTCGCGAGTTGCGAGAGCGCCGTCACCAGTTGGCGCTTGGTGGTGCCGACGGCGACCGGGGTGGTGCTCAGCCCGAGGCCGCTGCTCGCGGAGTTCGCGGCGCCGGCCGCCTCCTGGAGACTGGCCATGAAGCCGGCCAGGTCGGCCGCCGGGTTGATCTTGCCGAGCGCGGTGCTGACCGGGTCGACGTAGCCGGCCAGGACCGGCCCGTACGGCGTGGGCGTCGGCGTGGGCGTGGGTGTCGGTGTGTAGGTCGGCGCGGGCAGCGCGCTGAAGCCGTCCGACGGGCTCGACGCCGCCGAACTGCTGCCGCCGCTGCCCGATCCGCCGTCGCTGCCCCCGGAGCAGGCAGCCAGCAGCATTGCGGCGCCGACCGCCGTGCCGACCTTGATGAAGGACCTCATGGCGTTCCCCCGGATGTTCTCTCGGTGCTCTCTCATGCACGCTCCGTGCAGTCTGCTCGTCCCCGCCGACATGATCCCGACCCGACAAGAGGCGGTCAACAGGGCGCACTTGCAGCGCGTCGAAGCGTATATGGGGCGCATAAAGGGGCGCACGGAGGGGCAGGGCGGGTCAACTACGATCGACGGGTGCTCAGCCTCACGGGACTCCCGCTCCAGATCATCGCCGCCGTGCTCGCGGTCGGCGTCTTCGCCGCCACCATGTGGCTCTGGCCGAAGTTCGGCGGACACGGCTGGAAGGCCTGGACGGGGCGGGTCGGCGCCTTCCTCGCCACCCAGCTCGCGGTGCTGGTCGCGATGGGGCTGATCGCCAACGGCTACTTCGGCTTCTACAGCTCCTGGAGCGACCTGCTCGGCACCAACGGCAAGCCCGGCACCGTCGTCGACCACCAGCCGAACGCGGCCGCCACCCTCTCCGTCACCGGGGAGAAGAGCATGTACTCGGCGCAGGGTTCGGCCCGCGACCGCTCCGGGGTGATCCAGGAGGTCTCGGTCCGCGGCACCCGGAGCGGTCTGAGCAGCGACGCCTTCGTCTACCTCCCGCCGCAGTACTTCCAGCCCGAGTACGCGCAGAGCAAGTTCCCGATGGCCCTGGTCCTGGCCGGGTACCCGGGCTCGGCGGAGAAGCTCATCACGCTGATGCAGTACCCGGCCTCCGCCCTCACCGCCATCGAGGAGAAGAAGCTGCCGCCGACCGTCCTGGTGCTGATGCGCCCGACACTGGTCGGCAACCGCGACACCGAGTGCATGGACGTCCCCGGCGGGCCGCAGGTCGAGACCTTCTTCACCAGCGACCTGCCCAATGCGCTGTCCGCCGGCTACCGGATCGGCACCGACCCGGCCAACCGCGCTGTCATCGGCAACTCCACCGGCGGCTACTGCGCCCTCAAGTTCGCGCTGCGCAAGCCGGACGCGTACCGGTCCGCGATCTCGCTCTCCGGCTACTACACCGCGCCGATCGACGAGACCACCGGCGACCTGTTCGCGGGCAACGACCGGCTGAAGCAGGAGAACGACCTGGTCTGGCGGCTGCGGAACAAGCCCGCCGAGCCGGTCGCGCTGCTGCTCGCCACCAGCTACGACGAGAACAACTACGAGGGCACCCAGGCGATGGTCGGCGCGTTCAAGGCACCGACCAAGCTGTCCACCATCACCCTCGACACCGGCGGCCACAACTTCCACACCTGGACCAGGGAGATCCCGCCCGCGCTGGAGTGGCTCGGCAAGCACCTGACGATGCCCCAGCCGGCGTAGCAGCGCCCCGACCGGCGCAACCGGGTCACCCCGGAGCAGCCTCCCGACCAGGGAGAACGAGGATCACAGACGGCTCATACCCGGGTCTCACCGTTCTCTCAGCCGGGCGCCCGAGCGTAGCGCCCATGACCACGACCAGCCTCACCCCGCCGGCCGGCGAGCCCTGGCCGGAGGCCGGGGACTTCCCGCCCCCACTGCTGCCGCCCGCCTCCGCGCCGGAGGGGACGGCATCCGGGCGGCCCGCCCACCCGCCGCTGTTCCCGGAGTTCCCGCTCCCGCCCACCGGCCCCAAGGGCCCGGCCTCCTGGGCCGGACGGCTGCGCACCCTGCCGGCCCGGACCTGGCGGGGACGCCCGGACGACCCGCGCTGGGTCCGGCCCTCGCTGCTCGCCCTGCTGGCGGCCACCGCCGTCCTCTACCTCTGGGGACTCTCCGCCTCCGGCTGGGCCAACTCCTTCTACTCCGCCGCCGCCCAGGCGGGCAGCCGGAGCTGGAAGGCCTTCTTCTACGGCTCCTCGGACGCCGGGAACTTCATCACCGTCGACAAGCCCCCGCTCGCCCTGTGGCCGATGGCGCTCTCGGCCCGGGTCTTCGGGCTCTCCTCCTGGTCGGTACTGGCCCCGCAGGCGCTGATGGCCGTCGGCACGACCGCCGCCCTGTACGCGACGGTGCGCCGGCGCTTCTCGCCGCTCGCCGGACTGCTGGCCGGCCTCGCCTTCGCGCTGACGCCGGTGGCGGCGCTGATGTTCCGCTTCAACAACCCGGACGCGCTGCTGGTCCTGCTGCTCACCCTGGCCGCCTACGGGCTGGTCCGGGCGATCGAGGCGGCGGGCACCCGCTGGCTGGTGTTCACCGGGGTGATGCTCGGTCTGGCCTTCCTCACCAAGACCCTGCAGGCGTTCCTGGTGCTGCCGGCCTTCGTGCTGATCTACCTGGTGGTGGCGCCGACCGGGCTGTGGCGGCGGGTCCGGCAACTGCTGGCCGGCGGACTGGCGATGGTGGTCGCGGGCGGCTGGTGGGTCGCGGTCGTCGAACTGGTCCCGGCGTCGGCGCGCCCGTACATCGGCGGCTCGCAGGACAACAGCTTCCTCTCCCTCACCTTCGGCTACAACGGCCTGGGGCGGCTCAACGGCGACGAGACCGGCAGCGTCGGCGGCGGCCGGGGCCGCATCCCGGCCGGGGCCGAGGTGATCTTCGGCAACGGCCCCGGCGGCGTGCCCGCCGGAGGGCCGGGCGGCGGCCGCGGCGGCGGCGGCTGGGGCGAGACCGGCATCACCCGGCTGTTCGACGGCGACATCGGCGGGCAGATCGCCTGGCTGCTGCCCGCCGCGCTGATCCTGCTGGTGCTCGGCCTGTGGGCGACCCGGCGCCACGCCCGGACGGACACGGCCCGCGCGGCCTTCCTGGTCTGGGGCGGCTGGCTCCTGTGCACCGCGCTGACCTTCAGCTTCATGTCCGGGATCTTCCACCAGTACTACACGGTCGCGCTGGCCCCGGCGGTCGCCGCACTGGTCGGCATGGGCGTGGACGGGCTGTGGCGGGCCCGGCACCGGCTGCCGTACGCGGCGGTGCTGGCGGCGACGCTCGCCGTGACGGCGGTGTGGGCGTACGTGCTGCTCGGGCGGAGCTCCGGCTTCCAGCCGTGGCTGCGTCCGACGGTACTGGCCGGCGGACTGCTCGCGGCGGTGG
>NZ_JAIY01000010.1:542214-553097 GCF_000710405.2 Kitasatospora sp. MBT66
GGGCGGCTTCGGCCCCGGCGGCATGCGGGGGCCCGGTGCGGGCGGCGACGGGCCGACCCTGTGGCTCAACGGCCGGACGGTGACGCCCCAGCAGGACGGCGGTCAGGGTGGTGGCCAGGGCGGCGGCCAGGGCGCCCCCGGCTTCCCGCAGCAGGACGGCGGCCGGGGCACCGGCCGGGTCCCCAACGGCAACGGCGGCGGTCAGGGCAGTCAGGGCGGCCCCGGCGGTCAGGGCGGACAGGGCGGCCCCGGCGGGATGAACGGGCTGCTGAACGGCACCCGGGTGAGCGACGAGGCGGCCGCCCTGCTGAAGCAGGACGCCGACCAGTACCGCTGGGCCGCCGCGACCTCGGGTTCGCAGAACGCCGCCAGCTACCAACTCGCCTCCGACGTACCGGTGATGGCCCTCGGCGGCTTCAACAGCAGTGACCCGTCGCTCAGCCTGGAAGGCTTCCAGCAGTACGTGCGGGACGGCAAGGTGCACTGGTTCATCGGCGGCGGCTCGCGCGGCTTCGGCGGCGGGGAGACGGCCGGGGCGAACACGGTGAACGGCGCGAACGGTCCCGGCGGCGAGTCCTCGCAGTCGCAGACCGCCCGGATCGAGGCGTGGGTGGAGGCGCACTACACCGCCCGCACGGTCGGCGGGTCGACCTTCTACGACCTGACCGAGCCGCCCACCTCCTGACCGGCCGGACCTGAACGCACAACGGCGGGGCGCCCCGAGGATGTTCACCTTGGCGCGCCCCGCCGTCGGTCCGCCCGCTACCCCCGGTCGCTCGCGCAGCGCGTCCCGGCGGCCGGCACGGTGCCGTCGACCAGGTAGGCGCCCACCGCCGCCCGGACACAGGCGCTGTGCCCGTAGCCGGTGTGCCCCTCGCCCTCCCGGGTGAGCAGCACCGCGTTGCCCAGCTGGGCGACCAGCTGCTGGGCGTTGGCGTACGAGGTCGCCGCGTCGCCGGTGGAGCCGACCACCACGATCGGCGTCGCGGCCTTCGAGGCGATCGGGTGTGCCTTCTCCGGCGAACGGAACGGCCAGCTGCGGCAGTCCGGGTCGAACAGCGTCGCCGCCGGCTCGTGCCGGCTGATCAGCGGGGCCCTGGCGGCCATCCGGGCGTAGGCGTCCCGCAGTGCGTCCCCGGTCGGGACGTCGGTGGCCCCGTCGGCGCAGTAGATCGCCGTGTAGGCGTCGGCGGCGGCGCCGTAACGGCCGTCCTCGCCACGCTTGTTGTAGGAGTCGGCGTAGGCGAGCAGGTAGTCGCCGTCGCCCTGGTTCATGGCCCGGTCGATGGCGGCGGCCAGGCCGTCCCAGCCGCCCTCGTCGCCGTAGAGGCCGTCCATCACGCCCGCCCAGGCGGCGGAGGAGGTGAGGACCCGGCCGTCGGTGGTGGTGAGCGGCTTGCGCTTCAACCCGTCGAGGAAGTCGGCGGCCCGACCGGCCGCCTTGTCCCGGTCGGTGCCGAACGGGCACGGCGACTGCTGGGCGCAGTGGGCGGCGAAGGCGCGCAGCGAGCGGTCGAAGCCCGCGTACTGCTCGATGTTGGTCTCGGCGATCGGCTTGGCCGGGTCGATCGCGCCGTCCAGGACGAGCCGGCCGACCCGGTCCGGGAACTCCTCGGCGTAGAGACTGCCCAGGTAGGTGCCGTAGGACAGGCCGAGGTAGGTGAGCTTCCGGTCGCCGAGCGCGGCGCGCAGCACGTCCATGTCGCGGGCGGTGTCGCGGGTGCCGAGGTGTTCCAGCAGCTTGCCGTACTTCGCCCGGCAGGCGTCCGCGAGCAGCTTGCCGTGCTCGGGCCCGGGGGTGTCGGTGGTGATCCAACTGTCCCGGGTCCTGTCGTCCAGGCAGTTGACCGGGGTGGTGCGGCCGGTGGCCCGGGGGTCGAAGCCGACGATGTCGTAGTGGTCGCGCAGCGGACCGTCGTAGTCGCGCTGGCCGAAGAGGACCGCGTCGACGCCGCTGTTGCCCGGCCCGCCCGGGTTGATCACGAGCGACCCGGTCCGCTGCGCGGGCTTGGCGGCGCCGACCCGGGCCACCGCCACGTCGAGGGTGGCGCCGGCCGGGTCGGCGTAGTCCAGCGGCACCTTGAGGGTCGCGCACCGCACGGATGCCGGGTCGACCCCCTCGGTCCTCGGGGCGTCCTTGCAGGCCGTCCAGGCGAGCTTCTGGCCGTAGTACGACCGGAGCGCCGGGTCCGGGGCCGACTGCGCGGCCTCCGCCGCCGCGACGCCCGCCCCGGCGGAGGCACCGGAGGCGCCCGCACCGGTGCTACCGCCTCCGCCGCCGGTACAGGCCGCCAGCAGCACCGCCGCGGCGACGGCGGGCAGGGCGCGTCGCGAGAGCCGGGTCGTCATCGAGTCCACCGCACACGAATATCACCCGACGATCACCCCGCCGACGGCGCCCCGCCCTCCGTCGCCCCGGCTCAGCCCCGACTCGACCCCGGCTCGGCCCCGACTCAGCGTGCGGGGTCGGTCGCGCAGCGCGTCCCGGCGGCCGGCACGGTGCCGTCGACGAGGTAGGAGTGCACGGCGTCCCGGATGCACGCGCTGCGGCCGTACGCGGTGTGGCCCTCGCCCTCGCGGGTGAGCAGCACTCCCTGGGCGAGCGATCCGGCCAGTCGCTCGGACCAGGCGTACGGGGTGGCCGCGTCGCCGGTGGAACCGACCACCACGATCGGCGCGCTGCCCTCGGCCTTGATCGGGTGCGGCTTCTCGGCCGAACGGAACGGCCAGCTCCGGCAGTCCGGGTCGAACAGCGCCGCCGCCGGGTTGTGGGCGGTGACCAGCGGAGCCTTGGCGGCGAGCTCGGCGAGCTGTGCCTGCAGCTCGGCCTCGGTCGGGGCCATCACGGTGTCCGCGCAGTGCACGGCGGTGTAGGCGTCGGCCGAGACCTTGTACCCGCCCTTCTGGTCGCGGCCGGTCGCACCGTCGGCGAGGCCCATCAGGTAGTCGCCCTTGCCCTGGTTCATGGCCATCGTGAGGACGGTCCGCAGGTCGGCGTAGGACTGCTCGTCGTTGAGGCTGTCGATCACGCCGTTCCAGGCGGCGGTGGCGGTCACCTTGCGGCCGTCGGTGGTGGTGAGCGGCTTGTCCTTGAGGCCGTCGAGGAAGTCGGCGAGCTTCTTGGGCGCCGCCTCCGGGTCCTTGCCCAGCGGGCAGGGCGACTTGGTGACGCACCCGGTCGCGAACAGCTTGAACGACCGCTCGAAGCCGATGTACTGCTCGATGTTGTGCTGCACCAGGCTGGTCGACCTGTCGCTGGCCCCGTCCAGGACGAGGCGGCCGGTCCGGTCCGGGAACTCCTCGGCGTAGACGCTGCCGAGGTAGGTCCCGTAGGACAGGCCCATGTAGTTGAGCTTGGGGTCGCCGAGCGCGCCGCGCAGCACGTCCATGTCGCGGGCGGTGTTCCGGGTGCCGACGAAGGGCAGCAGCTTGGCGTACTTGGCCTGGCAGGCGTCGGCGAGCAGCTTGCCGTGGTCCGCGCCGGGCGCGTCGGTGCTGATCCAGGCGTCCCGGGCCTTGTCGTCCAGGCACTTGACCGGGCTGGTGCCGCCGACGCCGCGCGGGTCGAAGCCGACGACGTCGAAGTGGTCGTGCAGCGGGCCGTCGTAGTCCTTCTGGCCGCGCTGGACCATGCCGACGCCGGTACCGCCGGGGCCGCCGGGGTTGACCAGCAGCGAGCCGGTCCGCTGCTCGGGCCGGGCGGCCGGGATCCGGGCGACCGCGACGTCCAGGGTCTCCCCGGAGGACGGATCGGCGTAGTCCAGCGGGACCTTGAGGGTCGCGCACTGGACCGCCGACTCGTCGGTCTTCGTGGTGGCCGGGTCGTCCTTGCAGGCCGCCCAGGCGAGCTTCTGGCCGTAGAAGGCCTGGAGCGCCGGGTCCGCCTGGCCGGTCGGCTTCACGGTCGGGGTCGGCGTCGGGGTGGCGGTCGGGGTGGGCGCGGGGGCGGCCGGGTCCGTGGAGGCCGGGGCCGAAGCGGTGGCCGGGGCCGCGGTGGAGGCCGCGTCGGTGGAGCCTCCGGCGCTGGTGCAGGAGGCCAGCAGGGCGGCTGCGGCGACGGCGGGCAGGGCGCGTCGCGAGAGTCGGGTGATCGTCGAATGCACCGCACACGAATATCACCCGACGATCACACCATCGACGGCGCCCCACCCCCTCGACGGGGCGTCAGCCGCCGCACTGCTGCAGCATCGCCTTCTTGTCGGCCTCGGTGACCGGCAGTTGGTACTTCAACGACACCTGTGCGAAGCGGACGGCGTACGAGCACCGTATCCGCGGGTCGGCGGGCAGCCAGGCGGACGGGCCGGAGTCACCCTTGGAGGCGTTCTGCGAGCCGTCGGCGGGGACGAGGTTCAGCGGGTCGTTGGCGATCCGGACGCGCTTGGCCTTGTCCCACCCGCTCGCGCCCATCTGCCAGTCGTAGGACAGCGGCATCACATGGTCGATCTGGATCTTCGACGCCTGCTGCTTGCTCCAGCGCACGGTCTTCCCGGTGTACGGGTCGAGGATGGTCATCGCGGTGACCACACACTTCGAGCCGTCCTTGTGCTCGACCGCCGAACCGTCGCGGGCCAGCAGGTCGTTGCGGGTGTCGCAGTTGTTGCGGCCGCCGGGCACGCCGTCCACGCTGTCGGTCCAGGCGGGGCCGAACTCGTTGCGGTCGTAGCCGTCCTTGGGGCCGGTCGCGGCGGTGGCGACCTTGGCGATCAGCTCCCGGCCCGCCTTCTGCTCCTCGGGCGAAGTCAACGGCGCCAGACCGGGCTTGGTGCCGTCCGGGTTGTCCAGCGGACTGGTGCCGGGGCCGACGGCGCCGGCGGGCGCGGCGTCCTCGCTGCGCGGCGTGGCGCCGGAGCAACCGCTCAGCGCCAGGGTGGATATCAGGAAGACGGCGGCGGCCGACAGGACGGTGCGACGGGCGGGCACGGTGGACTCCCCGGATGGGTGGGCGGCTGACGGCGCACCAGCAGACCAGCCCGCCCGCACCCGGTCAAGCCACCACAACCCGGAGCATTTCGATCATGGCGAAGCTCACACCGGGCGCCGCCCCGCCCCCGCTACGGCCGCACTACGACCGCGCGCCGCGGACGATCTCCTCGAGCACCTCCTCGAACGGAGTCGCCGTCACCCCGAGCACCTCCTCGGTGCGCGTCGAGTCCAGCCGCAGCGGCCGGTCGTACAGGTAGGCCATCTCCTCGACCTCGGCGAGGATCTCGTCCCCCAGCTGCACCAGTTCGGCCGGCGCGACGGCGGTGAGCACGGGCTCCGGCGCCCCGGCCGCCGCCGCCAGCCGCCGGGCCACCTCGCGGGCCGGGGCCTCGCTGGTGCTGGGCACGTGCCAGGCCCGGCCCCAGGAGGCCTCGTTGCGGGCGGCGGCGACCAGGGTGGCGGCCACGTCGCCGAGGTGGCTCCAGCTGTGCGGCGCGTCCAGGTCGGCGGGGTAGCCGACCGGCTCGCCGGCCAGCACGGCGGGTACCACCGTGAAGCCGAACAGCGAGGTCGCGCCCCGGCCGAGGAAGTCGCTGGCCCTGACCTCGGTGACGCGCGCCCGGCCCGCCCGGTGCGCGGCGAGCGCCTCCGCCCACAGGGCCGCCCGCAGCGTGCCCTTGCGGCTGGTCGGGGCGGCGGGCAGGTCCTCGGTGAGCGGGCCGTCGACCGGTCCGTAGCCGTACAGGTTGCCGAGCATCACGTAGCCCGCGCCGGTCCGTTCGGCGGCGGTCAGCAGCCCGGCGGCGAGCGGCGGGAACTCGGTGAGCCAGCGGTGGTACGGCGGGGCCGCGCAGTTGACCAGCGACAGCGCGCCCCCGGCCAGCGCGGTGAGGGCGTCGGCGTCGGCGGCGTCGGCGGCGATCCGCTCGATGCCGGGATGCTCGGGGCCGGTGCCGCGCCGGGTGACCAGCCGGACCTGTTCACCGGAGCCGGCGAGGAGCAGGGCGGTGGCGGTGCCGGTCGGGCCGGCGCCGGTGACGACGTGGAAGGACATGGGAGCTCCCGGGCTGCCGTTGGGGTGGGTGGCGCCGGGGCGTCGGCGCCGTGATCAACTCTCCTTCGGGACCCGGCCGCACGGCAGGGCCCGGGCTGCCAAGGTTCCGGAGGTTCTGGCCATGCCCCGCACCACCCGACCGGCCCCGACCGGGCCTGCGGCCGACTCCCGACCGACTGCCGCCCGACCGGCCGACTCCCGACCGGCTGCCACCAGGCCGACCGCCGCCCGGCCGACCGGCGTCCACCGGATCGCGGTGGTCGCGGTGCCCCCGGTGACCGCCTTCGACCTCACCATTCCCGACCTCGTCTTCGGCTCCGCCGAACTGGACGGCGACCCGCTGTACCGGGTGCGGATCTGCACCGCCGAACCGGGCCCGGTGACCACCACCGGCAGCCTCCAGGTGGTCGTCCCGCACGGCCTGGAGGCGATCGCCGAGGCCGACACCGTCCTCGTCACCGGGTCCGCCTCCCGCGCCGACGCCGACGAACGGATCCTCACCGCCCTGCGCACGGCGGCGGACCGGGGCGCGCGGATGGCCTCGATCTGCACCGGGGCCTTCGTCCTGGCCCAGGCCGGACTGCTGGACGGGCACAGCGCCACCACCTACTGGGTGCAGGCGGGCGCCCTGGAGCACCGCTTCCCCAAGGTGCGGGTGCTCCCGCAGGCGCTGTTCGTCGACGACGGCCCGGTACTCACCTCGGCCGGGCTGACCGCCGGCATCGACCTGTGCCTGCACATGGTGCGGACCGACCACGGCGCGGCGACGGCCAACGCCGTGGCCCGGCTGGCGGCGCTCTCGGAGGTCCGCGAGGGCGGCCGGGCGCAGATCCTGCCGACCCCGGTCGCCGGCGCGGACGGCAGTTCGCTCGCCGCCACCCGGGCCTGGGCGCTGGCCCGGCTGGCCGAGCCGCTCGCGCTGGCCGACCTGGCCGCGCACGCGGGGGTGAGCGTCCGCACCCTCAACCGCCGCTTCCGGGCCGAGACGGGCACCACGCCGCTGCACTGGCTGCTCACCCAACGCCTGGAGCAGGCCCGTGAGTTGCTGGAGTCCACCGATCTGGCGGTGGACCGGGTCGCCGCCAGGACCGGCTTCGTCACCGCCGACTCGCTGCGCGGCCACCTGCTGCGGCGGATCGGCATGACCCCGCGCGCCTACCGCACGCACTTCGCCCGGTCGGCCGCCGATCCGCGCTCCGGTGAACGCCCCTGACGGACAGTCAGCCTCCGATGGCCGACATCGGACGGGCCGGCCGGACGAAGTCCGCGCCGCCGATGGCGTGGCCGGGGCCCTTGCGGGCGATGGTGGCCCGCCAGGCGGCCTCCACCCGGTCGTCGTCGGCGCCGTCGCGCAGCAGCGCGCGCAGGTCGGACTCCTCGGTGGCGAACAGGCAGTTGCGCAACTGCCCGTCGGCGGTGAGCCGCACCCGGTCGCACCCGCCGCAGAACGGGCGGGTGACGGAGGCGATCACGCCCACCACCGCGTCCGTCCCGGCGATCCGCCACTCCTCGGCCGGGGCGTTGCCGGAGCGGCCGACCGGGTGCAGGTCGAAGCGCTCGCCGAGGCGGGCCAGGATCTCGTCCGCGGTGACCATCCGCTCGCGGTCCCAGGCGCCCTGCGCGTCCAGCGGCATCGACTCGATGAAGCGCATCCGGTAGCCGTGCCGGACGGCGAAGCCGAGCAGCTCGGCCAGTTCGTCGTCGTTGACCCCGCGCACCGGCACCGCGTTCACCTTCACCGGCGCGAGCCCGGCCGCGTGGGCGGCGGCCAGCCCGGCCAGTACGTCGGCGAGCCGGTCCCGGCGGGTGAGCGCGGCGTACCGCTCGGGGCTCAGGGTGTCCAGGCTGACGTTCACCCGGTGCAGTCCGGCCGCACGCAGCGCCTCGGCGGTCCTGGCCAGGCCGATGCCGTTGGTGGTCAGCGACACCTCCGCCCCGAGCTCGGCGATCCGCCCGACCAGGGCGGGCAGTCCGCGCCGCAGCAGCGGTTCTCCGCCGGTCAGGCGCACCGACGTGATGCCGAGCCGGCGGACGGCGATCCCCACCAGGCGGACCACCTCGTCGTCGCTCAGCACCTCGGCCCGGGGCAGCCAGTCCAGCCCCTCGGCGGGCATGCAGTAGGTGCAGCGCAGATTGCACCGGTCGGTCAGCGACACCCGCAGATCGGTGTGCACCCGCCCGTACCGGTCCACCAGGGGGTGCGGCGCCCCGGCTCGACCCGTGACGGCGCGGTCCGGCTCGACGGCGGCCGTCCCCGGCACGGTGGTGCCGGACGCACTGTTCCTCGACGCACTGTTCCTCGACGCGCTGCTCATCCGCCCAGTACAGGGGCCCTGCGACGGGAGCACCAGCGGCCGAACCGCCGGGGCGCGGCAGCCCGCCGCCGCCCCCGCTCGTGCGATCGTCCAACACCCGGCGGCGGGACTGTGCCCCGGCCGTCGGGCCGGGCAGGCTGGGCCCATGGAACAACAGAGGGACGCGGTCACCGCGCTGGTGCTGGCGGCCGGGGGCGGGCGCCGGTTGGGCGGACGGCCGAAGGCGCTGCTGCCGTACCGGGGGCGGCCGCTGGTGGAGCACGCCGCGGCGGCGGCCAGGGCGGGCGGCTGCCGGGAGGTGACGGTGGTGCTGGGCGCGGACCGGGAGCGGGTGCGGTCCACCGCCCATCTGCCGGGCTGCCGGCTGGTGGCCAACCCGGACTGGGAGGGCGGCATGGGCTCCTCGCTGCGGGCCGGTCTGGCCGCGCTGCCCGCCGGCTCCTCGGCGGTGCTGGTGATGCTGGTGGACACACCGGGGGTGGGAGCGGCCGCGGTGGCCCGGCTGCTGGCCGCGCACCGGGCCGGGGCCGGTCTGGCCGCGGCGACGTACGGGGGGCGGCGCGGGCACCCGGTGCTGATCGGCGCCGGGTACCTCGCCGAGGCGGCGGCGGGCGCGCGGGGGGACGCCGGGGCCCGGGCCCTGCTGGCGGCGCACGCCGCGGAACTGGTCCCGGTCGAGTGCGGCGACGTCGCCTCCCCGGACGACCTGGACACGCCCGCCGACCTCGCCCGCTGGGGCTCGGGATGACACCCGCCCGGCACCGGACCGCCGCCGTCCCGCCCCGGTGGGGAGGGGACTCCCGCCCGAGGGGGACCGCCCTCCTCCTCACCGGCGAGGATTCGGGCGCGCACCCCTGATTCGTCCCTGAGGATTGCCGCATTCCGCGCCGCACCTCCCGGGTTTCGGGGAGCATGGGACACGTCACTCCGCCCCCGATTCGAACGGACGGTACCCCGCGATGGCCGGACTGCCCGACGACTTCACCGGACACGACCCGGCCGGGCGCGGCCCGGGGGCGGCGGGTGGCGCCCGGGCGATCCGCTGCCCCGCCTGCCGGCGGGAGCACCTCTACGAGCCGCCGTCGCTGCCGTGCCCGTGCGGCGCCTCGCTGAAGGTGCCGCTGCTGCGCGGCGGGGTGCCGGTGCAGGTCCGGTTCCGGTCGTGGGAGGACTCCTGGCTGAGCATGCGCTGTCCGCACTGCGGCCGCTCCGACCAGTGGCCGCAGCCCGAGTTCACCTGCAACTGCGGTGCCACCGTGCGGCTCCCGGTGGACCGGACGACCCGGCTGGGCGGCGGGGCGGCGGCCGGCCCGCTGGGTGCCACCGCCGGACCGCGGACCTCCCACCCGCACCCGGCCCGCCCCGCGCACTCCCTGGACGCTCCGCCCGCCGCGGCGCCGCCGGCCACCGGGTCCGGCGGGCAGGCCGCGCAGTGGCGGCGCCGCGCGCCGTTCCGCCCGCACCCGGTGCGGACCTCGCAGGACGCGGTGTTCACCGCCGCCCGCTACCTGGAGTGGCTGGGCTTCGACGACCTCGAACTGACGGAGGCCCAGGAGCGCGACGGGGTGACCCTGCTGGGCAGCCGGATGGTCGCGCAGGTGGACACCTGGACCGAGCCGGCGGACGTGAAGTCGGTCGAGTGCCTGTGGCTGCAGACCCTGCACGCGGAGGAGATGGCCGCCGCGATGTTCACTCTTGCGGGCTATTCGCATCAGGCCACGGTGCGCGGCGAACAGCTGCTGGTGGCCCTGTTCAGCCTGGACCTGGCGGGCGTGCCGCAGCCTGCGAACGGCGCCGCCGAGGCCCTGATGGAGACCGGCTGGACGTCCTGAGGCCTCGTTCGGGCCCCGACCGACCGGCCGCTGATCGTTTAGACGAAAACCCGGCCGCGCGCAACAACCTCCGCTCGTGATCTGGTGCACAAGCTCGCCCCCGTGTTGAATTGCCGCCACAACGCGGGCCTGTGGTGTGTCGTGCCACGGACGGGGAGGGCCCGCGTCCTGCTGGATGGCGCACACAAGGAGGTGGCGTTGTCGGAGCACGGATGGGGCCCGAACGGTCAGGACGCACCGGGGCGCACAGCGCCACCGGAGCCGGGGGACACCGTATGGCGGCTGCGGTCCCGGGCGTGCTGGCGGGAGGCCGCCGACCTACTGCGGCCGGCCGCCGAACGCGACCCGGCGGTGGCACTGATCAGGGCCGAACTCCTGATCGAGCAGTGCCTGTTCACCGCCGCCCACTGGAACCAGGCGGAGCAGGCGCTACGACTGGCCGAGGCCACCGTGACCACCACCGAGCAGCGCGCGGCGGCGGCCTGCGCCCGGGGCTTCCTGGCGTACGTGGCCAGTGTGCTGGGCGCCCGCGACCGTCTCGACGAGGCGCAGGCCGCGCTCGGCCGCACCTCGGCGCTGCTGCCGCCGGACGCGCCGGGCCGGCCGCTGCTGGACTTCCGCCGGGGACTCGTGGCGGAGAACCTGCTCCGCGACCCGACGGCGGCCTGGATCGCCTACCGCCGGGCCCACGACGGCGCGGGCGAGCGCGGCGACGAACTGCTGCGCTCGTCGACCTGGCGGCACCTGGCCGCGCTGGCG
>NZ_JAIY01000010.1:553792-595041 GCF_000710405.2 Kitasatospora sp. MBT66
GCCGCGTACCGGCGGCTCGGCCAGGTGCTCCCCGCCCTCCGGGTGCGCTGCGCCCCGCCCCGCAGCGGCCGGGGCTGGCTCGCGGGGGCCGACCTGGTGGCCCGGCCGGCGGCGCTGCGCGAGCTGATCTCGCACGACGCCCGGCAGGGCCTGGCCCGTTACGGGCGGCCGCTGCGCCCCGACGTGGCGGCGGGCATCGGGCTGCACCGGTTCGTCTGGCCGGTCGCGCTGCTGTTCACCCTGCCGTGGTTCCTGGAGCGCCGGGTGCCGCTGCTCGCGCCCGGCGACATCGCGCTCCGCCGCCGCACCGGCGAACTGACGGTCCGCCCGGGCGCCTTCCTCTGCCTGCCGGACGACCCGGCGGCCCCGAGCACAACGACCGCGCCACCCCCGCCGAGTGCCCGCACGGTGCCCGACGAGGCGGCCCTGGCCGCCGGGCTCCGCTCGGCGCTGGCGGACTTCCTCACCCCGGTGCTGGACGCCTTCCGCCCCGAGGTGCGGCGCGGCCCGCGCACCCTGTGGGCGATGGCCACCGACGCGGTGGTCGAGGGCCTCTGGTACGCCGGGGGCCTGCTCGGCGAGGAGGAGCGCGCCCGGACGGAGCTCGCCGCACTGTTCGCGCCCGGCGTGTCCGGGGCGTCCGGACCGACGGAGCCACGGGCTGCCCGCCCGGCGCCGGAGTGCGCGCCCTTCACGCCGGGCGCCGGCTTCACCGCCCCCGCGTCCGGCGGCAGCGAACGCTCCGACCGGTGCCGGGCCAGCTGCTGCCTCGTCTACACCGCCCGGGCCGAGGCGATGTGCGCCGGCTGTCCCCGGGTCACGCGGGGTTGACGGAGGCGGACGACGGTGCGGGGCCCGGCCGGGCCGCGACCCCCGGAAACACGGGAATTCCCCGTTGAAATCAATATGACAATGCGACTTATCCCTCGCCAGAAATCCCTCTCGTCAGCGCATTGACAGCGAATCAGCCATTCTCCGGCCGAGCATCCGTCATGATGGTCCCCGCCATCACGACGCAGGAATTTGCGACGCAGGAAAGCGAGGCTGGTCCAGGCGATGAAATTGTCCGACATACCGCTCGGTTGGGCCGTCACCGGCGTTGCCGCGCTGCTGGTCAGCGCGCTCCTGGTGGCCCTGGCCCGGAGCCGGGGATCCGGCGGCGGGACCGCCGCCGATTCCTGGGAGCGTTCCGAGGAACGGCGCCGCCGCAAGGAGTCCCTGTACGGCGGGGCCTCGTACACCCTGCTGTTCTGCTGCGCGGCCGTCGCCGCCGCGCTCTCCTTCCACGGCCTGGTCGGGTTCGGGGTGCAGAACCTCAACCTGTCCGGCGGCTGGGAGTACCTGGTGCCGTTCGGCCTGGACGGGGCGGCGATGTTCTGCTCCGTGCTCGCCGTGCGCGAGGCCAGCCACGGCGACGCCGCGCTCGGCTCCCGGCTGCTGGTCTGGCTGTTCGCCGGTGCCTCGGCCTGGTTCAACTGGGTGCACGCCCCGCGCGGTTTCGGCCACGCCGGCGCGCCGCAGTTCTTCGCGGGGATGTCCCTCTCGGCCGCCGTGCTGTTCGACCGGGCCCTCAAGCAGACCCGCCGGGCCGCGCTGCGCGAACAGGGCCTGGTCCCCCGTCCGCTGCCGCAGATCCGGATCGTCCGCTGGCTGCGCGCCCCGCGCGAGACCTACGCGGCCTGGTCGCTGATGCTGCTGGAGGGCGTGCGGAGCCTGGAGGAGGCGGTCGACGAGGTCCGCGAGGACAAGCGCGAGAACGCCAGGGAGAAGGAGCGCCGCAAACTCGCGGGGCGCCGCGAGCGGGCCGAGATCAGGGCCATCAACCGCACCCACAGCGTCTGGCGCCCGCGCGGCGGCGGGTCCGGGGCGTCGTCCCGGCAGCTGGAGCCCGGCCCGGAGTCCGCCATAACGGGCGGCACGGGCGGTCCCGGCGGCCCCGACCGGCCCGCGGTCGAGCCACCGGGACGGGCCGAGGCCGTGGAGGGAGCGGTCGCACAGGCGGGCCTGCCGGCCCGTCCCGAACGGCGCACCATCGACCTCACGCCCGACGACGACACCGTGGCACTGCCCCGGCTGGACTCGCTGGAACGCAAGCTGAAGGACCTCGAGCAGCAGTTCGGCTGAGGCCGGGGCCGAGGCTGACACGAGGCCGAGGCCGGCACCGAGGCCGTCGCAGGGCCCCCGGGCACCACACCCCGGGGGCCGCCCGCCCCGACGTCACACCCCCGACGTCACACCCCCGACGTCACACCTGGACGTCACACCCCGGGCGTCACTCCGCCGTCGCCACCGTGAGCTCGAACCACATCCGCTTGCCCGACCCCCGGGGCTCCACGCCCCACCCGTCGGCCAGCGCCTCGACCAGCATCAGCCCGCGCCCGGAGGAGGCCTGCTCCCCCGGCGTGCGGCGGGTCGGCCAGAGGTCCGACTCGTCCTCCACCTCGACCCGGAGCCGGGCCCGGCCGCCGTCCGCGGCCGGCTCCCGGTAGAGCCGGGCGGTGAACATCGCGTCCCGGTCGGTGTGCCGGATCGCGTTGGTGACCAGCTCGGAGGAGAGCAGCTCGGCGGTGTCGATCAGCTCGGCGACGCCCCAGCGGCGCAGCGCGTCCCGCAGCTCCGCCCGGACCTCGGCGATCCGGGCCAGGTCGGCCTGCCCGATCCGGCGGCGCAGCTGCTGGGCGGCCAGCCCGCCCTCGGGGCCGTCCCAGCGCAGCACCAGCAGCGCTATGTCGTCCTCGCGCTCGCTGTCGTCGGCGGCCTGCGAGGCGATCCGGTCGGCCAGCTCCTCCAGCGGGTCGCGGCCGGTCCGGGCGGCGTCCGCGAGCGGCTCGGCCAGCACCGAGGTGAGTCGCGCGATGCCCTCGTCGAGGTCCATCCCGCGGGCCTCGACCAGGCCGTCGGTACAGAGCAGCACCGTCTCGCCCGGGTCCAGGCTGAACCGGGTGACCCGGTACTCCTCGTCGGGGGCGATGCCGAGCGGGAGGCCGCCGGCCACCGGCACGGTGCTCGCGGTGCCGTCGGCGCGCCGCACCACCGGGTCGAGGTGGCCGGCCCGCACCGCGTACACGACGCCGTAGTCGACGTTCACCTCGGCGTAGGTGCAGGTGGCGAAGTGGTCGGTGTCCAGGTCGGCGAGGAAGCGGGAGGCCCGGGCCATCACGGCGGCGGGCGGGTGGCCCTCGGCGGCGTAGGCGCGCAGGGCGATCCGCAGCTGGCCCATGATCCCGGCGGCGTGCACGTCGTGGCCCTGGACGTCGCCGATCACCAGGCCGACGTGCCCGCCGGGCAGCGGCACCACGTCGTACCAGTCGCCGCCGATCTGGAGCCCGGAGCCGGCCGCGAGGTAGCGGACGGCGGTGGTGACCCCGGGTACGGACGGCACGGTGCGCGGCAGCATCACCCGCTGCAGGCCGGCCGCCAGCTCGTGCTCGGCGTCGTGCAGCCGGGCCCTGGCCAGGGACTGGGCGACCAGGCCGCCGAGGGTGGAGAGCAGGGTGCGCTCGTCGGCGTCCAGCTGGCGGTCGTCGTCGAAGCTGACCACGCAGACGCCGATCGCCCGGCCGCTGGCGACCAGCGGCAGGAACGCCCAGGAGCTGCGGCTGGTGCGGCGGGCCTGCTCCCAGACGTCCGGGTAGCGCTCGCGGTACTCCTCGCGGCTGGCGCAGAACACCGGGGCGCGGCCCCGCAGCGCCTCGGCGGCGGGGTGGCTCGGCGGCAGCACCGAGCGGTCGTACCCGGCCAGCTCCTCGGGCCGGTAGCCGGAGGCGCCGAGGATCTGCACCCGGCCGGCCTCGAAGGAGGCCAGCACGAGGCCGTCCGGCGGCAGGCCGGGCAGCGGCAGCTCGGTGAAGACCCGGGCCACGTCGCGCACGGTGACCGCCTCCGAGAGCGCCCGGGCGGCCTCCTTGATGAAGCGGGAGCGCTCCTCGCGCAGCAGGGCCATCCGGTCGGCGCGGTCGCGTTTGTGCAGCTCGACGGTGGCGTCCCAGACGAAGCCGACCATCCGGGAGGCCCGGCCGAAGGCGTCGGCGAGGACCCGGCCGCGGAAGCGGACGGCGCGGGTGGTGCCGTGCGGGCCGACCGTCCGGTAGTAGGCGCCGCACTGGCCGAGCTCGGCGACGGCGCGCTCGACCCGGCGGCGCACCACGGGGGCGTCCTCGGGGTGGAGCAGCGACAGGAAGGAGGCGGAGGTGCGGTCGAAGCGGCCCTTCTCGGCGGAGTCCAGGCCGACGATGGTGCAGGCCCGCTGGTCACCCTCGAGGATGTCGCGGCGGATGTCCCAGTCGAAGGAGCCGATGCCGTTGGCCGCCATCGCCGGCTCCAGCCAGTCCGGCGTGGAGTCGCCCGGGGAGAGCGGCAGGCCGCCGGAGAGCATCGGCGCGAGCCGGCCGGCGGCGAGGCCGGGAGCGGTGCGCAGCGCGTGCCGCCGGGCCGCCTGCGCGGGGGGCCTGGCTCGTCCGGAGCCGGTCGTGGGTGGACCGGACGGGAGGGCCGGCCCCGGTGACTCGGGCTCTGTGGGCATGCTGCTCCTGCCGCTGCCGTGGCGGACCGCGCCGACCGTCCGGACGGGCCGCGTGGCGGTGTGATGGGTGGTGCTCGACGGTCGCGCGCCGACGGGCGGTCATCGGTCGAGACGGTAGGAGTTTCCCGCCGCTTCTCGCTCGTGGGCACACATTCCCACCATCCTGGCCAATGTTCGGCCGAGCGGCAATGGCAACGGGCCGGAAATCTTGCCGATCGCCTTCACCTACGGGCATCGTTCGGTGACGAACAGTGCTCGTGCGACAAACGGTGGGCCGGGAACTCAGAGTTCGGCGGTGGCGAGTTCGAACCAGGTGACCTTGCCGTCGCCGCGCAGCTGCACGCCCCAGGAGTCGGCGAGCGCCTCGACCAGCATCAGCCCCCGGCCGGAGGTGGCGTACTCCGCGTCCGGGTCGCGCCGGCGGCCGGGGAGTCCGGCTTCGCCGTCCTGGACCTCGATCCGCAGCCGCTGGTCGCCGGTGAGCACCGCGTCGAAGACCGCTCCCCGGCCGGTGTGCTGCAGCGCGTTGGTGACCAGCTCGGAGGTGAGCAGCTCGGCCGTGTCGGCCAGCTCGGGCACGCCCCAGTGGCCGAGCGCGGCGCGCAGCCGGTGGCGGACCGCGCCGACGGCGACCATGTCGGCGGCCTCCAGTGCCAGGTGGAGCCGGCGGTTCAGCGCGCACCCCGGCGCCGGTACGCCCGGCCGGGCGACGCCTGCCGCGCTTGCTGTGACCGCCGGAGCGCCCTGGCCGGTTCCGGTGATCCGGAAGGCGCCCCCCGAACTCGTACGCTGCCGCGGGAATCGCGACTGACCGTCCATCACCCCTGCCCCCACCCTCGCTCCGGGCCGCCGATCCGGGCCCCCGCCGGTCGGTCGGCCCCTTTGGTACTGACCAATCTTCGTCATGCCCACCTTTCGGCATTTGGAACAGTGCGCGGGCGATCACCTGGGGTGAAAGGGGCACGAGGCGGTTCGCGTGATCCAGCCGCCCCCGCCGGACAGGTTTGCGAAGCGTACGGGCGGCTTCCGGGCCCCGGAGGGCGTTCGGGGACCGGCGCGGGCCCCCGACCTGGCACGGCGCGAGCCCCCGGCCCCGGCCGCGCGGGCCGCCCGCCCCGGGGGCGACCGGACGCGTCCCGTGTGCCGAAAGGCGCGCGAGCAGCAAGGCTGGACAGGGCGGACGGCTCCGGGTTCAATGGCCGGAGGTGTTTGAACGCCGTTCTAAAAGCCCTCACCCTCTCCTGGCGACCGCGAGCGAGGAACCGTGCGACTGACCCCCACCGAGCGGGACCGGCTGCTGATCTTCACGGCAGCCGAGCTGGCCCGCGCCCGCCGCGCCCGAGGCGTGCGGCTCAACATCCCCGAGGCGACCGCGCTCATCGCCGACGCCGTCTGCGAGGCCGCCCGCGACGGCCGGCGCCTCGCCGAGGCCGTCGAGGCGGGCCGCTCCGTGCTCACCGCCGACGACGTGCTGCCCGGCGTGCCGGACGTGGTCACCGTGGTCCAGGTCGAGGCGGTCTTCGACGACGGAACCCGCCTGGCCGTGGTCGACGACCCGTTCCGCGGCGCCGGCTCGCTCGGCGAGGACGCCCCCGGCGGCGCCCTGCCCGGTGACGGCGCCGGCTACGACCCGGTCGAGGAGACCGTCGTCCTCCCCGTCCACAACACCTCCGGCGTCCCGATCTCCGTCACCTCGCACTTCCACTTCTTCGAGGCCAACCCCCGGCTGGCCTTCGACCGCGCCGCCGCCTACGGCACCCACCTCGCCGTCCCGGCCGGCTCCTCGGTGCGCTTCGACCCGGGCAGCACCGTCGAGGTCGGCCTGGTGCCGATCGGCGGCGCACGGGTCGCGATCGGCTTCGCCGGGCTGGTCGACGGCCCGCTCGACGCCCCGGGCGCCAAGGAGTCCGCCCTCGCGAAGGCCCGCGCCACCGGCTACCTGACCGGCTTCGACGACGCGGAGGTGGAGTCATGACGTCCATCACCCCGCACGACTACATCTCCGTGCACGGCCCGCGCGCCGGCGACCGGGTCCGCCTCGGCGACTCCGGTCTTGTCGTCCGGGTCGAGTCGGACTCCCAGCGGCCCGGCGACGAGTTCCTGGCCGGATTCGGCAAGACCGCCCGCGACGGCCTGCACCTCAAGCCCGCCGCCGTCCGCGACACCTGCGACGTGGTGATCAGCAACGTGCTGGTGATCGACGCGGTCCAGGGCGTCCGCAAGACCTCGATCGGCCTCGTCGGCGGCCGGATCGCCTCGATCGGCCGGGCCGGGAACCCCGACACCCTGGACGGCGTGGACGTCGTGGTCGGCACCGGCACCACGATCGTCTCCGGCGAGGGCCTGATCGCCACCGCCGGCGCCATCGACACCCACGTCCACCTGCTCTCGCCGCGGATCATGGAGGCCTCGCTCGCCTCCGGCGTCACCACGATCATCGGCCAGGAGTTCGGCCCGGTCTGGGGCGTCGGCGTCAACTCGCCCTGGGCGCTGCGGCACGCCTTCAACGCCTTCGACGCCTGGCCGGTCAACATCGGCTTCCTCGCCCGCGGCTCCTCCTCCGACGAGGCCCCGCTGATCGAGGCCCTCGCCGAGGGCGGCGCGTCCGGCTTCAAGGTGCACGAGGACATGGGCGCGCACACCCGCGCGCTGGACACCGCGCTGCGGGTGGCCGAGGAGTACGACGTCCAGGTCGCCCTGCACACCGACGGCCTCAACGAGTGCCTGTCCGTCGAGGACACCCTCAGGGTGCTCGACGGCCGGACCGTCCACGCCTTCCACATCGAGGGCTGCGGCGGCGGCCACGTCCCCAATGTGCTGAAGATGGCGGGCGTGCCGAACGTCATCGGCTCCTCCACCAACCCCACCCTGCCCTTCGGCCGGGACGCCCTGGGCGAGCACTTCGGCATGATCGTCTCCGCCCACGACCTCAAGACCGACCTGCCCGGCGACGCCGCGATGGCCCGCGACCGGATCCGGGCCGGCACCATGGGCGCCGAGGACGTCCTGCACGACCTGGGCGTCATCGGCATCACCTCCTCCGACGCCCAGGGCATGGGCCGGGCCGGCGAGACCGTGCGCCGCACCTTCGCCCTGGCCGGGAAGATGAAGGCCGAACTCGGCCCGATGGAGGGCGACGGCCCCGAGGACGACAACCAGCGGGTGCTGCGCTACATCGCCAAGCTCACCATCAACCCGGCCGTCGCCCACGGCCTCTCCCACGAGGTCGGCTCGATCGAGACCGGCAAGCTCGCCGACATCGTGCTCTGGCGCCCCGACCACTTCGGCGCCAAGCCGCAGCTGGTCCTCAAGGCCGGCTTCCCCGCCTACGGCGTGGTCGGCGACCCCAACGCCTCCACCGACCGCTGCGAACCCCTCGTGCTGGGACCGCAGTTCGGTGCCCACGGTGCCACCGCCGCCGACCTCTCGGTCGCCTTCGTGGCCCGGGCGGCCGCCGACGGCGCCTACCTGGACCGCGCCGCCGACGGCCTGCCCACCCGGCGCCGCCGCGTCGGCGTCCGCAACACCCGCGGCATCGGCCCGCGCGACATGGTGCGCAACGCCCGGACCGGACAGGTCGAGGTCACAGAGACCGGCCTGGTCTCGCTCGACGGCGACCCGCTGCGCTCCGAACCGGCCGACAGCGTCTCGCTCAGCCGCCTCTACTTCCTCTGACCCGCACCCCCGACCACTACTCCCCCGTACCACTCACCCGCTTCACCGAAGGACCTCGCGATGACCACCCCCGCCCCCGCCTCGCTCGGCTACCGGATGCCCGCCGAGTGGCACCCGCACGACCGGACCTGGATGGCCTTCCCCACCAGCAACCCGACCTTCGACACCCCGGAGAACCTGCACACCGGCCGCGAGGCCTGGGCCGCCGTCGCCAACACGATCGTCCGGTACGAGCCGGTCACCCTGGTGGTCAACACCGGTGAGACCGCGGAGGCCCGCAAGTACGTCTCCGAGCAGGTCGAGATCGTCGAGCGCCCGCTGGACGACGCCTGGATGCGCGACATCGGCCCGTCCTTCCTGATCGACGGCGAGGGCGGGCTGGCCGCCACCGACTGGATCTTCAACGGCTGGGGCGCCCAGGGCTGGGCCCGCTGGGACAAGGACCAGCACATCGCCGAGCACATCACCGAGCTGACCGGCGTCCGCCGCTTCGCCTCCCGGCTGATCAACGAGGGCGGCGGCATCCACGTCGACGGCGAGGGCACCGTGCTCGTCACCGACACCGTCCAGCTCGGCGAGGGCCGGAACTCCGACTGGACCCGCGAGGAGGTCGAGGCCGAGCTGCACGCCTTCCTCGGCACCACCAAGGCGATCTGGCTGCCGCGCGGACTTACCCGCGACTACGACGAGTTCGGCACCCGCGGCCACATCGACATCGTCGCCTCCTTCGTCCGCCCCGGCGTCGTCGTCGCCCACGTCCAGCCGGACCCGGCGCACCCCGACCACGCGGTGTGCCAGGAGCTGGTGGCGATCCTGCGGGCCTCCACCGACGCCCGGGGCCGCGCGCTGGAGGTCGTCGAACTCCCCGCCCCGACCGTCCTGCTGGACGAGGACGGCGAGCCGGTCGACTACTCCTACATCAACCACTACGTCGCCAACGGCGCCGTGGTGCTGTGCGCCTTCGACGACCCGCGCGACCAGGAGGCCGCCGCGATCCTCGCCGAGGCCTACCCCGGCCGCACGGTCGAACTGGTCGACGCCCGCGAGATCTTCGCCAACGGCGGCGGCATCCACTGCATCACCCAGCAGCAGCCGAAGGCCTGATCCGGCCGGGCCGTACCACCGGTGGGGCCCGGCCCTACCGGTGGTACCTGCCCAGGTCGTCGGTGGTGCGGCCGTGGGTACTGTGCATCGCGATGGAGCTGTAGGAGGAGCGCAGGGCCCGCAGCTGGGCGAGGCGCTCCTGCTCGGCGAGCAGCCCGTCGACGTTCTCGGTCGGGCCGCCGCGGCGCCGGTGCAAGAACACCGCCAGACCGGCCACCAGGGCGGCGAAACCGGCGAACAGGAGGACCAGTGCGACCATCGGGCCACCTCCTCGGATCGGGGAACACCCGACTGGTACGTACCCGGACGACTGGGAGGTCGAACCGGCCGGGCTCCCGCTCCGTGGCCCGCCGGGCACGGTGGGTATCGTGAAGGCACCTTGAACCCCGGAGGAGCAGCACCGATGGCCGACGCCCGCCCGCGCCGACCGGCCCGCCCGCGCGAGGAGGTCTTCGCCACCGCCCGCGCCGCGATCGCCGAGCACGGGCTGGCCGGCCTCACCATGGCCGGCCTCGGCAAGAAGCTCCAGATGAGTGCGGGCCACCTGCTCTACTACTTCGGCAGCAAGGACCAGCTGCTGCTGGAGACCCTCCGCTGGAGCGAGGAGCAGCTCGGCGCCCGCCGCCGGGAGATGCTCGCCGACGGCGCCCGCGACGTCCGGGGGCGGCTGGACGAGTACACCGCGCTGTACCTGCCGGAGGGCCCCGGGGACCCGCGCTGGATCCTCTGGGTCGAGGTGTGGGGCCGCTCCCCCGCCAGCGAGGAGCTGCGGCAGGGACAGCTGGAGATCGAGGGCCCCTGGCAGGCCGACCTGGTCGCCCTGATCGAGGAGGGCACCGCCGTCGGCCGCTTCGGCCCCGGCGACGCCACCGAACGCGCCGTCCAGATCCGCGCCCTGCTGGACGGCCTCGCCGTCCCGATCGCCCTCGGCCTCACCGGAGCACGCCGGAGCCGCGCGCTCCACCTCGCCGGGTCCGCCTGCGGCACCCTGCTGGCCGCCGCACCCGCCTGAGCGGACCGGGTCCGGCTACTCGGTCCAGATCGCGGCGGCGGTCCGGTCGTCGGTGTAGCCCTTGGCGCGGACCTGGACCTGGCGGAGGAAGTCCACGGTGCCCGGCGGGTGCGGGTGCGCCCAATGCGAGGCCAGGAAGTGCGCGACGGCGGGCTCGTCCGCGACCGGGCGGGCCAGCCCCGGGGTACAGAGCAGCAGGATGTCCCCCGGGGTCGCCGGGACCATCCGGAAGCGGAACGGGCGCGGGCCCGGCACCGGGGACTCCGGCACCGGCGGCTGGCCGTCGGGGTGGTGCAGCAGCCGGGCCGCGTACGCGTCGATCCAGTGGCCGGAGCGCAGCAGGTACAGCCCGCCCGGGCCGACCCCGAACGCCGCCCGGTACCCGGCCTCCGGGTCCAGCGAGGCCAGCAGGCAGTGCAGCGAGGCGGGGGACGGCTCCTCCTCCGCCTCGGCCGCCGCCCGGTCCTCAGCACCGTCCGATGTGCCGACCGGGCTGAGTGCGCGGAGCGGGGCGACGGCGCTGAGCGCGAGCCGCTGGAGGCCGTAGCGGAGGCGGTCGCGGGCGCCGTCGCGCAGGTCCGCGGCGAGTCCCTCGCGGCTGCGGCCGACCGCGGCCGCGAGCTGGCGGCAGGCCTCGGCACTCGCGGTGGCGACCAGGTCGGCGGCCGGACCTGAGTGGTCGAACCCGCCGAGCACCGCGAGCAGCAGCCCGTCCGCGCCCTCGCCGAACCGGGTGACCAGCAGCGAGTCCCGCCGGGGTTCGCCGCGGTAGCGGGCGGAGTCGCCGCGGACGGAGACCGCCCGCAGGGTGGTGGCGGCGTACTGGGCGCCCTCCAGCACGGTGTCGGCGACGATGCCGCCCAGCGCGCCGGGGTCCGCCTCGGGGACGGCGGTCGGTTCGGGGCCGTACGTGGGCGGGCGTTCGCCGACGTGCGGCACGGCGGGCGCAGACGCGGCCCCCCCGGGGCGGGGGTCGGGCCGGGGGGCGGGCGGCGCGGGCGCGGGTTCGGGCGCGGAGGCTTCGGGCGCGGAGGCTTCGGGCGCGGGAACGGGAGCTTCGGGCTCAGGAGCAGGCTCGGGTTCAGGAGCAGGCTCGGGTTCAGGAGCAGGCTCGGGAGCAGCGGCTACCTCGGCCAACGGCTCAACCGGCTCCGGGGCAGGCTCGGGCACGGAATCCGGCTTGGCCCGGGGCTCGGGCACCCGGGGCGCCGGTTCTGCGTCCACGGCCACCTCCACGGCCTCCGGCAGCTCGGCCAGGGCCGCGGGTCCCGCGTCCGCCCAGGCGGGAGCGGGGAAGCGGCGGGTGTCGTCGGCGCCCGGAGCCTCGTCCGCCGGGTGCTGCGGAGCGATCACGCCGACGGCGGTGTCGAACCAGTCGTCGATGCTGTCCCGTTCCAGCACCTTCTGGTCGGCCCGCACCGGCTCGGGCTCCCCGGCTGCCCCGGCCTCCCCGGAGTCCCCTGCCGCCGCAGCCTCCCCGTCCCCGCCCCGCTGCTGCCCGATGAGTCCCGCCGCCGTCTCGAACCAGTCGTCGACACTGCCCTCCCCCGGTCCGGCGTCCGGGGTGTCGGGGAGGGTGCCGGCCGGTCCCGCGTAGACCGTGTCCCACCAGCCGTCGTCCGGCCGGAGCTGCTGCTGCGCGGGTGCACCCTGTTCGGTCATCTGGCGGCTCCTGGTCACTGCTGCTCGTCGCTCGCTGCTTCTGACGCCGCCCCCGGGCGGGCTCGACGTCATTGTCCCCAAGTGCAACGACGCTGTCCGGGTTTCGGCGACAACCACGCACACATCGGCCGATACCGATCACCGCGTTCGGCGCCCGTTTCGCTTCCGTTCCTCCCGCAGTCGACCGAACCGCCCGGACCAGGGCGTTTCCGGGGTATTCAGGCGGCTCCGCGCCCGAAAATGAGAACCGGGGAGGGGGCTCGCTTCACCCGTTCGGCTGATTAAATGTGCGCATGACCGCGTCGGCCCCCAGCACACCCCGGCCGGGGAGGGCCGCTCTCGCGGTCCGCCCGGTGGGCGTGCTGTGGATCCTGCTGCTGGTCGGGCTGCTGACGGCGCTGCCGTGCGCGGCGCACGCCAAGGCGGCCACGGCCGAGCGATCCGGCTCCCCGGTGACCGTTCCGGCCGACCCCCCGGTGGGGCCGCCGACCGGACTCGGCGCCGTTCCCCGGGCCGACGCACCCCCGTACCTCCTCGGCACCGCCGCCACCGGTCCGGCCACCACGCCGCAGACCCTCGCCGACCGCCTCCGCGCGGAGAGCCACCGGCACTGGACCTGGTGCTCGGTCGACGGCGACCCGCCGCACCGCAACAGCGGCTGTTCCGGCCACCCGTACTGCGCCCAGGACGCCCAGCTCCCCAACCCGCCGCCGCAGCAGCAACCCGCCGCGGCACTCCGGCCGGAGACCGCCGAGGCGCCGCCCCGGGTGGCGCCGGCCGGGCTGCTGGTCGGGCCGCACCCCGTACCCGACCTGCACGAACTCCAAGTACAACGGTCCTGAGCGGAACCCGCCGCCGGCCCCGGCCCTCCCCCGCCGCCCAACACGCGCCGGGAGGGCGGGACCGACGGATCCGCCCCCTCCCACCACCTCTTCAGACCGCCGTGCCCGATGCGCGGTGGGGACAAGGACATCTCATGGGTTCCGCCTCCAAGCAGTCGAACAAGGCCCAGGGCAACAAGCCGAGCGCCAAGCAGGCGAGCAACGACCGCCGCGCCCGGATCGCCGAGCTGCGCGCCGCCGAGCAGCGCCGCGACCGCCGCAACAAGATCATCGCGGGCTCGGTCGCGGGTGTCCTGGTGATCGCCGCGATAGCCACCGGCACCTGGATCGTGGTCGACGCCAACAAGGACAAGAAGGCCAAGGCCGCCGCTGCCGCCGCCCCGATCGACGGCGTCCAGACCTTCGGCGACCTGAGCCGCAACCACGTCAAGGAGAAGGTCACCTACCCGCAGACCCCGCCGGTCGGCGGTGACCACAACGCGGTCTGGCTGGACTGCATGGGCACCGTCTACGACCAGCCGGTCGAGAACGAGCGCGCCGTCCACTCGCTGGAGCACGGCGCGGTCTGGGTGACCTACAACGGCAAGGCCACCCCCGACGACATCAAGACCCTCTCGGACAAGGTGAAGGCCACCCCGTACTCGCTGATGAGCCCGTACCCGGACGAGAAGGGCACCATCACCCTGAACGCCTGGTCGACCCAGCTCGTCGTGGACAGCGCCAGCGACCCCCGGGTGAACCAGTTCTTCACCAAGTACGTCCAGGGCAAGCAGACCCAGGAGCCGGGCGCCTCCTGCTCGATGGGGCAGATGTGACCGCCGCCGAGGCGAACGGCCACGAGACGGACGGCCACGAGGACGCGGTCCCGGACGCCGCTCCGGCGGCCTCGCGCCGACGGATCTGGTGGCCGGCCGCGCTGGCCGCCGCGCTCGCCCTCGCGCTCGGGGTGCCGGCCCTGGTGGCGGGCGGGACGTCGGCCTCCGGCACCTCCTCGCTCAGCGTGCCGGCCGACGACTCCCCGGAGGCCGGGTTCGCCCGCGACATGGCGACCCACCACCAGCAGGCGGTGGACCTGTCGTTCATCGTCCGGGACCGCACCACGGACGAGCCCACCCGCACGCTGGCCTTCGACATCATCAACACCCAGGCCAACCAGCGCGGGATGATGATGGGCTGGCTCGACCAGTGGGGGCTCACCCAGCACTCCCCGGCCAAGCCGATGGCCTGGATGGCGATGGGCGGGCACGGGCACGGCGCCGACTACCAGGCGCACGACGGTTCGCTGATGCCCGGCATGGCCACCAACACCCAGCTCGCCAAGCTCCGCTCGCTGAGCGGGCGGGAGGCCGAGGTGTTCTACCTGCAGCTGATGCTGGAGCACCACAAGGGCGGGGTGGAGATGGCCCAGGGCTATGTCGACATGGCGCACAACGAGTCGGAGAAGCGGCTCGCGCAGTCGATGGTGATCGGCCAGACCTCGGAGATCGGCCTGATCACCGACATGCTCAAGGATCGCGGCGCCGCCCCGGGCGTGCCCGCCTCCTGAGCCGCCCGGCGGTTCAGCGGCACAACGACACAGCGGCACAGCGACACGGCACTATCCGCACCGCGGCACAGCACGGCCGGGGCGGTGGACGGGACTCCCGTCCACCGCCCCGGCCGTTGCCGTGTCCGGACCCGCGCCCCCGTGCCGTCCCTGCCCGGAGCGCCGCTCAGCGCCGCCGCACCGGCCGGGAGAGCAGGACGGCGAGGCCCGCGACGACGGCGAGCGCCAGCAGGACCGCGCGCCCGCCCACCGCCGGGCCGGCCAGGTGGACGCCGAGCACCGGCAGCGCGGTGCCGAGCGCCGTACCGAGGCTGCGGGCCATGTTGACCATGCCGCCGCCGACCGCCGAGCACTCCGCCGGGATCGCCCGCATCACCAGCGCGTTGTTGGCCGGCAGCAGCAGGCCGAGACCGCCGCCGAGCACCAGCAGCGGGCCCGCCAGCAGCACCGCGGGCGCGCCCAGGGCGGGCAGCAGCGCGCAGCCGAGCAGTCCGGCCCCGGCGAGGGCCGCGCCGCAGCGGCAGCGGGCGACGTCGGACCAGCCGCGCGGCAGCAGCCCGCCGCCGACCGTGGCGGCCACCGCGAACGCGGCCGGGAGCACGGTGATCACCAGGCCGGAGCGCGCGGTCGGGAGCCCCGCCTCGGCGAGCAGCACCGGGCCGAGGACCAGCGGGCAGAACAGCAGCAGGTAGCCGATCAGCGCGACCGCGAGGCCGGGGCGGACACCGGGGGTGTTGACCAGGCCGGGAGCGAGGATCGGCCGGGTGGCGCGGCGCTCCTGGCGGACCAGTGCGAGCGCGCACAGCACGGCGGCGGCCAGCAGGGCGGCGACCGCCCACGCGGGCAGCGGCAGGCCGGAGGCGGCGGAGAGGGCGAGCAGCAGCGCGGTGGTGGAGCCGCCGAGCAGCAGCAGGCCGGCCAGGTCGAAGCGCCCGCCGTCCGGCTCCGGGCCGACGACGGGTCCGGCGGCGGCACGCGGGAGCGCCGGTGCGGCCTCGGGCCTGGTCCGGGGCAGCAGGAACCACCCGGCCACGATGCCCACCACGGCGACCGGCACATTGATCCAGAACACCCAGCGCCAGGAGGCGTGCGCCACCAGCAGCCCACCGAGGCTGGGGCCCAGCGCCAGGCCGAGGCCCTGCGCGGCGGCCTGCACCCCGAGCGCCCGGCGCATCGCGTGCCCGGGGACACCGCGCGCGACCAGGGCGACGCTGTTGGCCTGCATCATCGCGCCGCCCACGGCCTGGACCGCCCGGCAGGCGACCAGGGTGCCGAGGCCGCCGGCGAACCCGGCCCCGAGCGAGGCCAGCCCGAAGACGGCGAACCCGCCCAGGTACATGGTCTTCCGGCCGACCAGGTCGGACAGCCGGCCGATCGGCGCCAGCAGTGCGACCAGGACCAGCAGGTACGCGAGGGCGACCCACTCGACGGCCGCGAACCCGGCGTCGAACCGGTGCTGGAGCGCCGGGTAGACGAGCGCGGTGACGCTGGCCGTCAGCTGGCCGAGGAACGCCCCCAGGCAGACCGTCCCGACGGCGAGCCAGTGGGCGTACCGGCGGCCGGCTATGCCGCGCGGTCGGGGGCGCTCGGCGAGCAGCCGGGCGGTGAGCGTCGACGCGGCGTTCATACTGCGAAATATATCGGATGCAGATATGTTCGTTCTACGATTTATTCTGGATGCGACCGGTCCGTTACCCAGCGGGACCGGTCGCCCCCGACCGGTCCGCGGCCGTCAAAGGGCACCGGTACCAGGCGCTACGCTGTCGGCCATGCCGTCGTCACCGTCCGTTCCCGAATCCACCGCAGGCCCGCAGGACATCGAGCCGCAGGACACGGAGCCGACGACGATCGAACGCGCCCGCCGACTCACCGACGCCGTCACCCGGCTCCGCCGCGCCCTGCGCAGCAGCATCCGGACCGACTACCCGTGGGAGTCCCTGCCGATGGCGCAGGTCGAGCTCCTCCAGACCCTCGCCGCCGCCCCGCTCCGGGTCGGCGAACTGGCCGCCCGGCAGCGGCTCGCCCCGAACACCGTGAGCGGACTGGTCGGCAAGCTGCTGGAGGCCGGCTTCGTCGACCGCCAGGCCGACCCCGGGGACCGCCGCACCGCCCGGATCGCGCTCACCCCGGCCGGGCGCCGCCAGCTCGACGACTGGCAGCGCGCCCACGAGCGCCGGATCGCGGGCGCCCTCGACACCCTCTCCACCGCCGACCGCGACGCCGTGATGCACGCGCTGCCCGCCCTGGAGAACCTCGCCCACGCCCTCGCCGAGCCCCCGGCCTGAAGCCGGCCCGAGCCCGCATGAGCCTGGCCCGAGCCCGGCCCGAGCCTCGCCCGAGCTGCGAAAACCGTTACCGCCCCCACCGACGGGGCCACTATCGTCCGGCCATGGACGCCCCCGCGCTGCGAATCGAACCCTGGACCGACGCCGATCTCGCCCTGCTGCGGTTGATCAACACCCCGGAGATGCGCCGGCACGTCGGCGGTCCGGAGAGCGAGGAGCGAATGCTCCACCGCCACCGCCGCTACCTCGACTTCGTCCCCTCCGGGATCGGCTGCATGTACCGCGTGGTGCTGGAGACCGAGGACGTGCCCGGCGGGGTGTCCCGGGCGGTGGATGTCGGCAGTGTCGGCTACGCCGAGCGCGCCTGGCAGGGCGGCACCGTCTACGAGATGGGCTGGAACGTGCTCGCGCCCTACCGGGGCCGGGGCATCGCCGCCGCCGCGGCGCGGGCCGCCGTCGAGGCCGCCGCCCGCACCGCGTGCCACCGCCACCTGCACGCCTTCCCCTCGGTGGACCACCCCGCCTCCAACGCCGTCTGCCGCAGGGCCGGCTTCACCCTGGTCGGCGAGACCGACTTCGAGTTCCCGCCCGGTCGCTGGATGCGCAGCAACGACTGGCGGGTGGACCTCGGCGCGCTCACGGGCGCCTGACCCGCACCGGCGGGAACCGGGAGACCGGGCCCCGGGCTCAGAACAGGCTGGTGCCGCCCTCCAGGTCGAGCAGCCAGCGCTTGCGGTCCACCCCGGCGGCGAAGCCGGTGAGGGCGCCGTTGGCACCGACCACCCGGTGGCAGGGGCGGACGATCAGCAGCGGGTTGGCGCCGACCGCGCCACCGACCGCGCGGACGGCGCGCGGCGACTCGCCGGCCAGATCGGCGAGCTGCCCGTAGGTGACGGTCTCCCCGTACGGGATCCGGTCGAGCGCCTCCCAGACCCGCCTGCGGAAGTCGGTGCCGACCGGGGCGAGCGGCAGGTCGAAGGCGGTGCGCTCGCCGGCGAAGTACTCGGTGAGCTGGGTGGCCGCGACCGCGAGCGCGTCCGGGTCGTGCACCCAGTCGTCGGCGGGCTCGGCGAGCGCGTACTTCTGGCCGGGAGCGGTCACGGTGGCGAGCCCGGCCGGCCCGCCGTCCTCCGGCAGGACGCCGCTGAGCAGCAGCCGGCCGAAGGGGCTCTCCAGGAAGGTGAAGACGGTGGTGCTCATGCGGGGGTGTTCTCCGTTCGGGTGCTGAGGTCGTCGGCCGGGGCCGCCCAGAGGCGGTGCACGGCATAGGAGCGCCAGGGGGCCCAGGCGTCGGACGCGAGGGCGGCGGACTTCGGGTCCCCCGGGGCGCCGAGCCGGAGCAGTCCGTGCTTGACGCCGATGTCGCTCGGGAGGAAGACGTCGGGGTCGGCGAGCGCGCG
Organism: Kitasatospora sp. MBT66; assembly: GCF_000710405.2. Taxonomy (NCBI): domain Bacteria; kingdom Bacillati; phylum Actinomycetota; class Actinomycetes; order Kitasatosporales; family Streptomycetaceae; genus Kitasatospora; species Kitasatospora sp. MBT66. The sequence goes on from NZ_JAIY01000010.1 coordinate 571,841, forward strand.
CATCCGCAGGTATCCGACGGTCCACGGGCCGATGCCGGGCAGGGCGAGCAGTTGAGCGGCCGCCTCCTCCCGGTCGACGCCGCCGTCCAGCCGGACGGTGCCCTCGGCGAGGGCGGCGCACAGGCCGGTGAGCGCGCGGCGCCGGGCGGCCGGCATCGCGAAGTCCTCCGGGTCGGCGGTGGCCAGGGCGGCGGCGGTCGGGAAGAGCAGCCGCAGTCCGCCACTGGGTTCGGGCAGCGCGGTGCCGTACTTCTCGGCCAGCCGGCCGGCCAGGGTGCGGGCCGCGCCGACGGTGACCTGCTGGCCGAGGACGGCGCGCACGGCGAGTTCGTGCGGGTCGACGTGGCCCGGCGAGCGCAGCCCGGGGCGGGCCCGGACCAGCGGTCCGAGCAGCGGGTCGGCGCCGAGCTGCTCGTCGACCGCGACCGGGTCGGCGTCCAGGTCGAACAGCACCCGCAGGCGCTGGACGGCGGTCGGCAGGTCGCGCAGGTCGGTGAGGAAGAGCCGGCAGTCGAGCCACCCCCGGGTGGCCGGCCGGTCGGTGCCCAGGCCGTCCACCTCGGCGAGGCCGGTGCCGTACGGGAGCGCGAGGGTGCGGCGGTAGGTCCGCACCCCGGGGCCCGGACCGGGCACGACCTCCTCCACGCCGGGGACGGCCCGCAGCGCGAGGAAGTCGATCAGGTGGTCGCTGTCCAGGGCCCCCCGGTAGGCGAGCCGCAGGGCGAGGCCGCCGGCCGGGGTGGCGGCGCGCCGGCCGGCCGCGACCTCGGCGCGCAGCCCGCTCGGGGTGCGGTCGTAGATCTCGCGCACGGTGTCGTTGAACTGCCGGACGGAGGCGAAGCCGGCCGCGAACGCGATCTCGGTGACCGGCAGCCCGGTGGTCTGGAGCAGCAGCCGGGCGGTCTGGGCGCGGCGGGCGCGGGCCAGCGCGATCGGCCCGGCGCCGAGTTCGGCGGTGAGCTGGCGCTGGAGCTGGCGGGAGCTGTAGCCGAGGCGGTCGGCCAGACCGGCCACGCCCTCGCGGTCCACCACGCCGTCGCCGATCAGCCGCATGGCCCGGCCGACCAGGTCGGCGCGCTGGTTCCACTCGGGCGAGCCGGGGACGGAGTCGGGGCGGCAGCGGCGGCAGGCGCGGAAGCCGGCGTGCTGGGCGGCGGCGGCGCTGGGGTAGAAGGTGCAGTTGACGCGCTTCGGGGTCACGGCCGGGCAGCTCGGCCGGCAGTAGATGCCGGTCGAGGTGACGGCCGTGAAGAAGACGCCGTCGAAGCGGGCGTCCCGGCTGTCCACGGCGCGGTACCGGATGTCGTCGTCGATCACGCTGTCCAGTCTGCGGCACCGGAGGGGCGTCGACCGGCGGAAATCGGACATGGGCGTCGGCCGCTCCTCCGGCCGACCGGGGCACCGGGAGCGGTGGAAAACCAGGAGCCCGCGCCCGCACCGGCCGGGTAGCCTGCCCGACGCCCGACGTGCCACGGCATTCCCCGGTGTTCCCCGGTGTCCGCAGTGCTTCCCGATGTTCCCCGACCGACAGGAGATCCCGTGTCCGAGCAGCCCTACTCCGGTCCGGACGACCCCCGGGTCACCGCCCTGCGGGTCGAGAACTTCGCCTTCCCCGGCCCGCTGCGGGACCGACTGGTGAACGCCGTGCTGTCCGGGGCCAAGACCAGCACCACCGGCCTGGTCACCCAGTACGAGGCCGAGGACGAGCCGGTGCCGCGGGCCGGGACCCGGAGCGCCGTGGTGGACTCGGCCGGACGGATCGTCGCGGTGACCGAGACCACCGAGGTCCGGATCGTCACGCTCGACGAGGTCGACCTGCAGCACGCCCTGGACGAGGGTGAGGGGTACACCACGGTCGCCGAGTGGCGGGCCGGGCACGAGCGGTTCTGGCACAGCGACGAAATGCACGCGGTGCTCGGCGACCCGGACTTCACCGTGGAGGACGACACCCGGGTGATCCTGGAGCGGTTCCGGCTGGTCGCCGACTTCCGCTGACGGCCGCCGCCCACCCCGACCCGCCACCGGCAGCGGCGGCGGGCCGGACGGGCGGGGCGGCAGCCGCCGGCCCGACGTCACCGCTTCACGGGGCCTCCCGCGGCGCGCATCGACTTGGTGATGGTCTTCCACTTCTTCAACCGCTCGGAGGCGAGCCGGGCGTCCGAGCGGGAGGCGATCCACTCGTTCTCCCGCTGGAGCTTGAGGTAGCTGTCCATCCGCCGCTCGGGCAGCGAGCCGTCCTCCAGCGCGGCCCGCACGGCGCAGCCGGGCTCGCCGGCGTGGTGGCAGTCGTGGAAGCGGCACCCCTCGGCCAGTTCCTCGATGTCGGCGAAGGCGAGCGCCACGCCCTCGCCGCCGTAGAGGCCGACCTCGCGCAGGCCGGGGGTGTCGATCAGCACCCCGCCGCCGGGCAGCAGGACGAGCTCACGGGTGGTCGTGGTGTGCCGGCCCTTCTGGTCGCCGGAACGGGCGGCCTGGACGGTCATCACATCGACCCCGGCGAGCACATTGGTCAGGGTGGACTTGCCGACGCCGGACTGGCCGAGCACGGCGGTGGTGCCGGGCGTACAGGCGCGCAGCACGTCGATCCCCTCGCCCGTCTCGGCGCTGACCACCAGGACGGTGACGCCGGGCGCGGCGGCCTCGACGTCGGAGCGGATGAAGTCGGCGTCGTCGACCAGGTCGGCCTTGGTGAGCACGACCAGCGGCTCGGCACCGGACTCCCAGGCGAGGGCGAGGAAGCGCTCGATCCGGCCGAGGTCGGGCTCGGCGGCGAGCGAGGCGGCGATCACCACGGTGTCGACGTTGGCCGCGAGCACCTGGCCGTCGGAGCGCTTGCCCGCGACCTTGCGGATGATCGCGGTGGAGCGCGGGAGCAGGGCCGCGACCGCGGGCATGGGCAGCCCGGGCGAGAGGTCGACGGCGACCCAGTCCCCGGTGCACGGGCAGTTGATCATGTCGGCGTCGCCGACCTGCCGGGTGTCGGCGCGGACGGTGCGGAGCTCGCCCGTCCCGGGGTCGACCAGGACGGCGTCGCACCGGCCCCGGTCGATCCGGACGATCCGGGCCGGGACCAGCCCGGCCTCGGCCAGCGGCGCGAACAGTTCGTCGAGCGCGGTGGTCCAGCCGTAGCCGACCAGCGATCCGGCGGCCTCGGCGGGCGCGGAACCGTCGGCGCCGGCGAAGGCGGTGGAGGCGGTGGAGGGGAAGGAGGAGGAGAACGGAGCGGAGGCAGCGTTGAACAACGCAGTGGGCCCTTCGGGAGGAAAGTGGTCCCGCCGGGCTGCTGCGGCTGCGTGCGCGAAGGGCTACGTCAGCCGGCGGCCGGGAGGGAGAGGTGAACGCGGTCGCTGCCCAGGGCAGCCGTCATGGCAATCGTGGCCACGAGACTCACCTCCTGCTTTCTCTCCTCGGACGGCGCACCACGCCGCCCGAACCGGACGTCCAACACGCTAGCGGGGCCGACCGGCCCTGCCAACCGGTTTTTCACCTGCGGTCGCGTCCGCCACCTGCGCGGTCGCGTCCACCACCTTCGGGGTTCAGTACGCCACCCGCGGGGTCCCGTGCGCCCCGGAGCTCACCGCCGGTCCCACGGCGGGCTCGGCGGGCGGCCCGGCAGCGGGTACTCGGGCGGCGGCGCGGTGGGCCGGTCGCTGTCCGGCGGCGGCGGGGCCGGCCGGTGGTGCGGACCGCCGCCGCGCGCCGTGATCCGGCCGCGGACGTTGTCGGCCGCGAGCACGTCGGCCCACCGCTCGGGGTACTCGGAGGGCACGTCGGCGTCCTCGCCGTCCTCCTCCCAGTACTCCTCCTCGCCGCCCTCGGCGAGGCCCAGCTCGCGGGCCCGGCGGGCCCGTTCGACGGCGCGCCGGGCGGCCACCTCGCGGACCACGGCGGCGGCGGCCTCCTCGTGCGCGCGCTCGTTCTCGGCGCGGGCGTCGGCGGTCTCCAGGGTGGGCCAGCGGCGGTCTATGGCCGCGTTCATGGCGGCGCCGATGAGCACCGCGAGCGCGACCACGAAGATCCACAGCAGTACGGCCACCGGCGCGGCCAGCGAGCCGTACACCGAGTGGCCCTCGATCGAGCTGACCAGGTAGAGGCGCAGCGCGACGCTGCAGAAGACCAGCACCACCAGGGCGACCAGCGCGCCGGGGATGTCCTCGCGCCAGGGCGTGGAGACCGGTACCGCCAGGTGGTAGAGCGTCGTCAGCGAGACGATCAGCAGCAGGATCGCGAACGGCCAGTAGGCGGCGTTGATCAGCCCGCCGCTCTCCGGCACGGCGTTGGTCACCAGTTCGGGCCCGGCCATCAGCAGCGGCAGCACCAGCGAGCCGATCACCAGCGCGCCGAGGTAGAGGCCGAGCGACATCAGCCGGGTCTTGACGATGCCGCGCTTGCCGTCGAGCCCGTACATCACGGTGATGGTGTCGATGAAGATGTAGAGCGCCCGGGATCCGGACCAGAGCGACAGCAGGAAGCCGATCGAGATGAGGTCCGGCCTGGTCTGGTCGAAGACCTGGCGGAGCAGCGGCTGGACGACCTGGGTGATGGAGGAGTCCGAGAGCACCGTGCCGGCCGCCTTGACGATGTCGGCCTTCAGCTTGTCGATGGTGCCCGCGCCGAGGAAGTCGTCGAGGTAGCCGAGCGTGCCGGCCAGGCAGAGCAGCAGCGGCGGGATGGAGAGGAGGGTGAAGAACGCCGCCTCGGCGGCGAGCCCGGTGACCCGGTACTCGACGCAGGTGTTGGTGGTGTCCTTGACCAGTGCCCAGACGGTGGTCCGCCAGGTGGCCTGCTTGGCCGCCCGCCGGGACCCCTTGCCCCGACGACGGGAGGGGCGCTCGGGGGCCGACCGGGTCGTTTCGCCTGCTGCTTGCACAGGCCCAACGTTATCGGGCCCGGACCGGTCGGCCGCTCTCCCGGGGCACGGGCGCGACACGGGCGGCGCGCGGACGGTATCCGGGCCGTGCGCGAGCAGGGCCCGGGCGGCGTGCGAGCGGCGTGCGGGCGCTGAGAAGAACGCGGAGAAGAACGCGGAGAAGAAGCGTCCCGCCGGCGCGGAAAAGAAGGGGATCCAGGGGCCGGTCGGCGGGAGCGGCGGGAACGCGCCCGCATCTCGCCATCCGAAACTACGAGGTCCAAAATGCGGACGTTAGTGGACCGCGAGTCGTGCTCCGTGCGAATCTCTTGCCATGCCGAGCGCCGGAACCACCCTAGTTGGTCGACTTCACGTCGATCTCCTTCGCGTGTCCAGCGCCATCTGTCCGGTGACCTGAGCCCAACCCCGCCGCCTCCCACCGCACCCGGCGCCACCTCACCGCCATCCCCGTCGAAGCGGATGCGCAGGCGCCGCCCGGCCGCCGCGAAAGCTCCCCCGGTCCTGAGAAACCCGCAGGTCACAGCAGCTTCGCCGGTCGAGCACGCCCCGCGACCAACTCGGCGTCAGAGCCACCTGCCCCGAAGGACTTCACCATGGCCACCACCCCCGAGACCGCCGAGCCCACGGCCGAGAGCGCCCCGGCGCGCCGCCCCGTCGCAGCTCGCAAGGTGACCCGTCACCGCGGCGAGGGCCAGTGGGGCATGGGTCACTTCACCCCCTTGAACGCCAACGAGCAGTTCAAGAAGGACGACGACGGTCTCAATGTGCGGACACGTATTGAGACGATCTACGCGCAGCGGGGCTTCGACTCGATCGACCCGGCCGACCTGCGCGGCCGGATGCGCTGGTGGGGGCTGTACACCCAGCGCAAGGAGGGCATCGACGGCGGCAAGACCGCGATCCTGGACCCGCACGAGCTCGACGCCGAGTACTTCATGCTCCGGGTCCGGATCGACGGCGGCCGGCTGACGGTCGCCCAGCTGCGCGCCATCGCCGAGGTCTCCGAGGAGTACGGCCGCAACACCGCCGACCTGACCGACCGGCAGAACGTCCAGTACCACTGGATCCGGATCGAGGACGTCCCGGCGATCTGGCAGAAGCTGGAGGCCGTCGGCCTGTCCACCACCGAGGCCTGCGGCGACACCCCGCGGGTCATCCTCGGCTCCCCGGTGGCCGGCATCGCCGAGGACGAGATCATCGACGGCACCCCCGCCATCGACGAGATCCAGCGCCGCTTCATCGGCAACAAGGACTTCTCCAACCTGCCGCGCAAGTTCAAGTCCGCCGTCTCCGGCTCGCCGCTCCTGGACGTCGCCCACGAGATCAACGACATCGCCTTCGTCGGCGTGGTCCACCCCGAGCACGGCCCCGGCTTCGACCTCTGGGTCGGCGGCGGCCTGTCCACCAACCCCAAGCTCGGCGTCCGGCTCGGCGCCTGGGTCCCGCTCGACGAGGTCGCCGACGTCTACGGCGGCGTGATCGGCATCTTCCGCGACTACGGCTACCGCCGGCTGCGCAACCGCGCCCGGCTGAAGTTCCTGGTCGCCGACTGGGGCACCGAGAAGTTCCGCCAGGTGCTGGAGGACGAGTACCTCAAGTACAAGCTGGTCGACGGCCCCGCCCCGGCGGAGCCGAGCGGCCGCTGGCGCGACCACGTCGGCGTGCACCGGCAGAAGGACGGCCGCTACTACGTCGGCTTCGCACCGCGGGTCGGCCGGGTCGACGGCAAGCTGCTCGGGCAGATCGCCGACCTCGCCGAGGCCCACGGCAGCGACCGGCTGCGCACCACCGCCGAGCAGAAGATGATCGTGCTCGACATCCCCGAGGACCGGGTCGAGTCCCTGGTGGCCGGCCTGGAGGCGCTGGACCTGCGGGTCACCCCCTCGCCGTTCCGCCGCGGCACCATGGCCTGCACCGGCATCGAGTACTGCAAGCTCGCCATCGTCGAGACCAAGGAGCGCGGCCGCACGCTCATCGACGAGCTGGAGCAGCGGCTGCCCGGGTTCGCCGAGCCGCTGACCATCAACATCAACGGCTGCCCGAACGCCTGCGCCCGCATCCAGGTCGCGGACATCGGTCTCAAGGGCCAGCTGGTGACGGACGAGCAGGGCAACCAGGTCGAGGGCTACCAGGTGCACCTGGGCGGCGCGCTCGGACTGGAGGCCGGCTTCGGCCGCAAGGTCCGCGGCCTCAAGGTCACCAAGGACGGCCTGCCCGACTACGTCGAGCGCGTCCTGACCCGGTACCAGGAGGACCGCACCGAGGGCGAGCGCTTCGCCCAGTGGGCGGCCCGGGCCAGCGAGGAGCAACTGTCGTGAGTGAGCGTGCCGCCCCCTTCTTCTGCCCGTACTGCGGGGACGAGGAGCTGCGTCCGTCCGAGGCCGGGCACGGCGCCTGGGAATGCCACGGGTGCCGCCGGGCCTTCCAGTTGAAGTTCCTCGGCCTGCTGTCACCGAGCAATGGGGGTAACCGGAGTGACCGGCACGACGACTGACTTCGAGGAGCTGGCCACCAGGGCCGGCCGCGAGCTGGAGGAGGCCGAGCCGCAGGAGATCCTGCGCTGGGCCGCCGACACCTTCGGCAAGCGCTTCTGCGTCACCTCCTCGATGGAGGACGCGGTCGTCGCCCACCTGGCCTCCTCGGTGTTCCCCGGGGTCGACGTGGTGTTCCTGGACACCGGCTACCACTTCCCGGAGACCATCGGCACCCGGGACGCGGTGGCCGCGACCATGCCGGTCAACGTCATCACGCTCACCCCGGCGCTGACCGTGGCCGAGCAGGACGCCCAGTACGGGCCGGAGCTGCACGACCGCGACCCGGACCAGTGCTGCGCGCTGCGGAAGGTCGAGCCGCTGAACCGCGGCCTGGGCGGCTACGACGCCTGGGCCACCGGACTGCGCCGCGACGAGTCGCCGACCCGCGCGAACACCCCGGTGGTCTCCTGGGACCCCCGGCGCCGCAAGGTCAAGCTCGCCCCGATCGCCCGCTGGACGCAGGAGGACGTGGACGCCTACGTCAACGCCAACGGCGTGCTGCTCAACCCGCTGCTGTGGGAGGGCTACACCTCGATCGGCTGCTCGCCGCTCTCCTGCACCCGCAAGCCGGGCGAGGGCGAGGACGCCAGGTCCGGCCGCTGGTCCGGCTCCGGCAAGACCGAGTGCGGCATCCACCTCTAGACCCGACCCCGGCAGACCCACCGTCGACCCCCGTTCTAAGGACTTCCACCGTGACCACAGCCGACACCCCGGCCGCCGCCGGAGCCGCAGAGGCGGCCCCCGCGGCCGGTCCCTGCGAGCGCGGCGCCACCGTGTGGCTGACCGGGCTCCCGAGCGCGGGCAAGACCACGCTCGCCTTCGCCCTGGCCGACCGGCTGCGCGCCGAGGGCCACAAGGTCGAGGTCCTGGACGGCGACGAGATCCGCGAGTTCCTCTCCAAGGGCCTCGGCTTCAGCCGCGAGGACCGCCACACCAACGTCACCCGGATCGGCTTCGTCGCCGAGAAGCTCGCCGCCAACGGCGTCAAGGTGCTCGCCCCGGTGATCGCCCCGTTCGCGGACTCCCGCGCGGCGGTCCGCGAGCGGCACGGCGCCAACGGCACCGCGTTCCTGGAGATCCACGTCGCCACCCCGGTCGAGCTCTGCGCCGAACGCGACGTCAAGGGGCTGTACGCCAAGCAGGCGGCCGGCGAGATCTCCGGCCTGACCGGCGTCGACGACCCGTACGAGGCCCCGGAGCACCCGGAGCTGCGGCTGCAGACCCAGGGACGCGAGGTGGCCGACTCCGCCGCCGAGCTGCACGTCTTCCTGACCGAGAGGGGCCTGGCATGACCACCGCGACGGACAGCCTGCTCCGTAACGACGACCCCGACCAGAATTCAGAGGGGCCCTTCGCGCTGTCCCACCTGGACGCGCTGGAGGCCGAGTCGGTGCACATCTTCCGCGAGGTCGCGGGGGAGTTCGAGCGCCCGGTGATCCTGTTCTCCGGCGGCAAGGACTCCATCGTCATGCTGCACCTGGCGCTCAAGGCCTTCCGGCCGGCCGCGATCCCGTTCTCGCTGCTGCACGTCGACACCGGCCACAACTTCCCCGAGGTCATCGAGTACCGGGACCGGGTGGCGGCCGAGCACAACCTGCGGCTGCACGTCGCCTCGGTGCAGGACTTCATCGACGACGGCCGGCTGCGCGAACGCCCGGACGGCACCCGCAACCCGCTGCAGACCGTCCCCCTGCTCGACGCCATCGAGAAGGGCCGCTTCGACGCCGTCTTCGGCGGCGGCCGCCGCGACGAGGAGAAGGCCCGCGCCAAGGAGCGCGTCTTCTCCCTGCGCGACGAGTTCGGCGCCTGGGACCCGCGCCGCCAGCGCCCCGAGCTGTGGTCGCTCTACAACGGCCGGCACGCCGTCGGCGAGCACGTGCGCGTCTTCCCGCTCTCCAACTGGACCGAGCTGGACGTCTGGCAGTACATCGAGCGCGAGTCCATCGAACTCCCGGAGATCTACTACGCCCACGAGCGCGACGTCTTCGCCCGCGGCGGCATGTGGCTGACCGCCGGCGAGTGGGGCGGCCCCAGGGACGACGAGCCCGTCGAGCGGCGGCTGATCCGCTACCGCACCGTCGGCGACATGTCCTGCACCGGCGCCGTCGACTCCGACGCCGCCACCATCCGGGCCGTCATCGCCGAGATCGCCGCCAGCCGCCTCACCGAGCGCGGCGCCACCCGGGCCGACGACAAGCTCTCCGAGGCCGCGATGGAAGACCGCAAGCGCGAGGGATACTTCTAATGAGCACCACCCCGACCGGCACGACCCGGACCGGCACCGCCACCTCGCTGCTGCGCTTCGCCACCGCCGGCTCCGTCGACGACGGCAAGTCCACCCTGGTCGGCCGGCTGCTGCACGACTCCAAGTCGGTGCTCGCCGACCAGCTGGAGGCCGTCGAGCGGGTCTCCCTCAGCCGCGGCCAGGAGACGCCCGACCTGGCGCTGCTCACCGACGGCCTGCGCGCCGAGCGCGAGCAGGGCATCACCATCGACGTGGCCTACCGCTACTTCGCCACCCCCCGGCGCCGGTTCATCCTCGCCGACACCCCCGGGCACGTGCAGTACACCCGCAACATGGTCACCGGCGCCTCCACCGCCGAACTGGCCGTCGTCCTGGTCGACGCCCGCAACGGCGTCGTCGAGCAGACCCGCCGGCACGCCGCCGTCGCGGCCCTGCTGCGGGTGCCGCACGTCGTGCTGGCCGTCAACAAGATGGACCTGGTCGACTACGCGGAGCCGGTCTTCGCCGCCATCGCCGCCGAGTTCACCGCCTACGCGGCCTCGCTCGGCATCGGCGACGTGCTCGCCGTCCCGATCTCCGCACTCGCCGGGGACAACGTCGTCGAGCCCTCCGCGCACATGGACTGGTACGGCGGCCCGACCCTGCTGGAGCACCTGGAGACGGTCCCGGTCGGCAGCGACCCGAGCGCCGAACCGACCCGCTTCCCGGTCCAGTACGTGATCCGCCCGCAGACCGAGGAGCACCCGGACTACCGCGGCTACGCGGGCCAGCTGGCCTCCGGCGTGCTGCGGGTCGGCGACCCGGTCACCGTGCTGCCCTCCGGCCACACCACCACCGTCACCGGCATCGACGTGCTCGGCCGCGCCACCGACATCGCCTGGACCCCCCAGTCGGTCACCGTGCGCCTGGCCGACGACATCGACATCTCCCGCGGCGACCTCATCGCCACCGGCCCGGCCCCCGTCCCCACCAAGGACATCGAGGCCACCGTCAGCCACCTCAACGAGCGTCCGCTGCGGGCCGGCGACAAGGTGCTGCTCAAGCACACCACCCGCACGGTCCGGGCGCTGGTCAAGGAGATCGGCTACCGGATCGACATCGACACGCTGGAGCGGCGCTCCGGCGCCGACGGCCTGAACGTCAACGACATCGGCCGCGTGGTGCTGCGCACCGCCGAGCCGCTGGCGCTCGACGACTACACCGACAACCGCCGGACCGGATCGTTCCTGCTGATCGACCCGGCCGACGGCACCACCCTCACCGCCGGCATGGCGGGCGAGGCCTTCGGAACCGTACGCACCACCGACGACAGCGAACCCGACGAGGAGGACTGGGTCTGATGCCCAGCGAGGCGTTCTCGGGCATGGACAAGGAAGGCGGCCGCATCGGCAGCGGCGTCCTCGGCAGCGGCCAGGGCGGCCTGACGCGATGTGCGGGCCGACAGGGCTGAGAAGCGCCCTGTCACCGGACCGACTGCCCCGACCGCAGGCCGGCCCGGCTTGCCCGGCACCCCGCACGGTGCCGCAAGCACAACCTTGACCGAACTTCCGCCCCGAGACCGCTTCCTGACGGTCCGTCCGCGAACAGGACTCACCATGGCACCGAACCAGGCACTGTCGCACGGCCACGACCCGCATCCGACCACTCGCCCCCGCGCCGGCCGGATCAGACGCTCCGCCGTGACCGTCGTGGCCGGCCTCACCGCCGTCGCGCTGCTCTCCGCGTGCAGCTACGGCTCCAAGAACGACGACAAGAAGACCAACACCGCCGCCCCCGCCGCCGATTCCGCCTCCGGCGGGGCCGCGGCCAAGCTCTCCGCCGACACCGTGCGGATCGGCTACTTCGCCAACCTCACCCACGGCACCCCGCTGGTCGGCCTCCAGGACGGCATATTCCAGAAGGAGCTGGGCTCCACCCAGATCAAGACCCAGGTCTTCAACGCGGGCCCGGCCGAGATCGAGGCGCTCAACGCCGGCTCCATCGACATCGGCTGGATCGGCCCCTCCCCGGCGATCAACGGCTTCACCAAGTCCGAGGGCAAGTCGCTGAAGATCATCGGCGGTTCGGCCTCCGGCGGCGTCAAGCTGGTCGCCAACCCGGACAAGATCACCTCGCTGGACGACCTCAAGGGCAAGAAGATCGCCACCCCGCAGCTGGGCAACACCCAGGACGTGGCGCTGCTCAACTACCTGGCCGGCAAGGGCTTCAAGGTCGACGCCCAGTCCGGCGCCGGCGACGTCAGCGTGGTCCGCTCCGACAACAAGGTCACCCCGGACGCCTACAAGCAGGGCTCCATCGACGCCGCCTGGGTGCCCGAGCCGACCGCCTCCAAGCTGGTCACCCTCGGTGCGAAGGTCCTCCTCAACGAGAAGGACATCTGGCCGGACAAGAAGTTCGTGATCACCAACATCATCGTCTCGCAGAAGTTCCTCGCCGAGCACCCCGACGTGGTCGAGGCCGTACTGCGCGGCTCGGTGAGCACCAACGCCTACATCAAGGCCAACCCGGACAAGGCCAAGGCCACCGCCAACGAGGCGATCAAGAAGGAGGCCGGCAACGCCCTGGAGCCGGCCATCCTCGACCCGGCCTGGGCCGACATCGACTTCCTGGACGACCCGCTGGCCTCCACCCTGCAGACCGAGGCGGACAACGCGGTCACCGCGGGCCTGCTCAAGAAGCCGAACCTGAACGGCATCTACGACCTCACTCTGCTCAACAAGGTGCTGAAGGAGAAGGGGCAGAGCCCCGTCGCGGACGCCGGCCTCGGCGCCAAGTAGCGCCCGCCGTACCGCAGTACCGCGCCCGAAACCCCGAGGTCCGGCCCTCGCCCGTCCGTCCGTTGCCCGCTCGATGCCCCGAGCACGGCCGGGCGGGGCCCGGCCCTCGGCCCCGCTCCCTCGTCGCCAGATGCCAGACCAACCACGCAGGAGGTGCCCGGAATGAGCCCGGCACTGACCACCTCGAACGACGCCGACGGCGTCGGCACCCTCGACGGTGCCCCCGCCGTCCGGATCTCGCACGTGCACAAGACCTTCGGCCGCCCCGGCGCGCAGACCCACGTCCTGGACGACATCACCCTCGACGTCGCCCCGGGCGAGTTCGTCACGCTGCTCGGCGCCTCGGGCTGCGGCAAGTCCACCCTGCTCAACCTGGTCGCCGGCCTCGACAAGCCCACCGCGGGCAGCATCGACGTCCCCGGCGGACGCCCCGCGCTGATGTTCCAGGAGCACGCGCTCTTCCCCTGGCTCACCGCCGGCAAGAACATCGAACTCGCCCTCAAGCTCGCCGGCACGGCCCGCGCCGAACGCCGCCCCGAGGCCGAGCGCCTGCTGAAGCTCGTCCGGCTCCAGGACTCCTACGGCAAGCGGGTGCACGAGCTGTCCGGCGGCATGCGCCAGCGCGTCGCCCTGGCCCGTGCCCTCGCCCAGGGCAGCCAGGTGCTGCTCATGGACGAACCGTTCGCCGCCCTCGACGCCATCACCCGCGACGTCCTGCACAACGAGATCACCCGGATCTGGGCCGAGCAGAAGCTGTCCGTCCTCTTCGTCACCCACAACGTGCGGGAGGCCGTCCGGCTCGCCCAGCGCGTGGTGCTGCTCTCCTCCCGCCCCGGGCGGGTCGCCCGGGAGTGGACGATCGACCTCCCGCAGCCCCGCCGGATCGAGTCCGCCGGCGTGGCGGACCTGTCCATCGAGATCACCGAAGAACTGCGTGGGGAGATCCGCCGCCATGGCCAGCACTGACATCACCACCAAGGCCGGGTCGGGCCACGGCGGTACCGTCGCCGACTTCGCCGGCGTCGAGGCCGGGCTGGACGCGCTGGACGCGGTCGTCACCCAGCGCAACTCCACCGCCGAGACGCTGCGGCAGAAGGTCCTGCCGCCGCTGCTCGGCGTCCTCCTGGTGCTGGCCCTCTGGCAGGCCGCCTACAGCCTGCACGTCACCTCCGCCTACAAGCTCCCCAGCCCGCTCGACGTCTGGCACGCCGCCGAGGATCTCTGGTACCAGGGCACGCTGTTCTCGATCATCTGGACCAGCGTCTGGCGCGGCCTGTCCGGCTTCGTGGTCGCACTCCTCATCGGCACCCCGATCGGCCTGCTGGTCTCCCGGGTCAGGCCGGTGCGCGCCGCGGTCGGCCCGGTCCTCTCCGGCCTCCAGTCGCTGCCCTCGGTCGCCTGGGTCCCGGCCGCTGTCATCTGGCTCGGCATCAACGACTCGATGATGTACGCCGTCATCCTGCTCGGCGCCGTCCCCTCGATCGCCAACGGCCTGGTCGCCGGCATCGACCAGGTGCCGCCGCTGTTCCTGCGGGCCGGCCGCACCATCGGCGCCACCGGCCTCGCCGGGGCCCGGCACATCCTGCTGCCGGCCGCGCTGCCCGGCTACCTCGCCGGACTCAAGCAGGGCTGGGCCTTCTCCTGGCGCTCGCTGATGGCCGCCGAACTCGTCGCCTCCTCCCCCGACCTGGGCCTCGGCCTCGGCCGGTTCCTGGAGAACCAGCGCGAGTTCTCCGACATGGCGGGCGTCCTGCTCGGCATCATCCTGATCCTGTTCGTCGGCATCGCCATCGAACTGCTCGTCTTCACCCCGGTCGAGCGCCGGGTCCTGCGCAACCGCGGCCTGCTGGCCGCCGTCAAGTAAGGCCCTCCGCATGACCGAACGACGGCTGTCCGCCGCCCCCGCCACCCCGGTGGCGGCGGGCAGCCCCGCCCTGCTGCTGATCGCCCACGGCAGCCGCGACCCCCGGCACGCCGCCGCGGTGGCCGCCCTGGTCTCCCAGCTGCACCGGCTGCGCCCCGGCCTGGACGTCGCCACCGCCTACCTGGACCACTGCGCACCGCGCATCCCGCAGGTGGTGGACCGGCTCGACCGCGCCACGATCGCCGTCCCGCTGCTGCTCAACCGGGCCTTCCACGCCAAGCACGACATCCCCGCCGCCCTCCGCACGGCCGGCGCCGACCTGCCGCTCGCGGACGTGCTGGGACCGTCACCGCTGCTGCTCGCCGCGCTCGACCGCCGGCTCGCCGAGGCCGCGCCGGAACTCGCCTCCCCCGCCGCCCGCGCCCGCACCGGCGTCGTCCTCGCCGCCGCCGGCTCCTCCGACCCGGCCGCCGACGCCGCCACCAGGGCGGTCGCCGCCGAATGGCGCCGCACCCGCGGCTGGGCCGCCGTCGAGGTCGCCTACGCCTCCGCCGGCGGCCCCCGCGTCCCCGACGCCGTCGCCGCCCTGCGCCGCGCCCCGGCCGTCGAACGGGTCGCCGTCTCCCCCTACCTGCTCGCCCCCGGCCTGCTCCCCGACCGCATCGCCGAGGCCGCCACCGAGGCCGCCGTCGACCACCTCGCCGACGTCCTCGCCCCCACCCCCGAGCTGGCCCGCCTCCTCCTCACCCGCTACGACGAGGCCCACGCGGCGACCCGCACGGCGACCGGCACACCCCGGGCCCTCACGGCCTGAACGGGCCCCGGGCCCAGCCCCAACGGCAGTATCGTGAGGCCATGAGCGTCGCCCACGACCACTACCCCGAGCTCCATGACCTCATCGACCGGCTGGACCCGGAGCAGGCCGAGGAAGTCCGCCGCCACGCCCTCCGTCTGGTGGGCGAGGGCGAGGTTCCGCCACGCCATCGGCTGAGCTTCACCGGCATAGGAGTGAGTGCCAATCCTGACCTCGGCTCCGAGGCCAAACGAATCGCCCGCTCGGAGCTCCGGGGAGTCGACGAGTAGTTCCCTGTCAATCGTGCGCGAAGATGTTGTGCTCGGTCAGATCGGGGGCGTGGCGAGCCACCGTCCGGTAGTCGGCATCGTCGTGGAGCACGGTGAGCCCGTGGTGCGCGGCTGTGGCGGCAATCATGAGGTCGACGGCAGAGGCGCTCCGGTGCTGTCCGGCGAGGGCCATCCGGCGCTGCACAGTGTCGATCCATCGACCCGCGCCTTTCGGGACCGATACGTCGGGGTAGAGGTCCGCGAACATCTCCGCGACCTCGTCGTACTCCCTGCCGTCGCGCGCGGTGTAGAGGAACTCGGCGCGTTGCGGATAGCACGAGGCGATCGACTGGGCGTCGATCGCCTCGTACCAGGATGTCTGCAGTTTCGGGTCACGCAGCAACCGCACCAGGGCGGAGGTGTCGAGCAGGTAGATCACCGGGCGTCCTTCTCCATCCGGTGCAGACGCTCCGCATCCTCGACGGCTCCCCAGTGGCGGGCCCGTTCGAAGTGGCGGCCGATGCGCGCCGCGCGCTCCTGCTGCTCGGCGTAGTACCGGAGTGCCAGGTTCACGGCTTCCTTCTTGGTCCGGACTCCGGCCAGTGACATGGCACGTTCCAGCGCCTCGTCGTCGATGTCGATCTGCGTCACGGACATCCCGCACCTCCGGCAAACGATGTTGGCGATGTACAAGCCATTGTATTCCATCAACATCTCTACCGACAGCCTCAGCCCGCCGAGCCCAGGTGGACCGTGATCAGCCCCCCGGTGATCAGGGCAAGGCCCGCGAAGGCGGTGGGGGACGGGACCTCGTGGCGGACGAGCAGAGCGGTCAGGACGGTGCCGACAGTGCCGATGCCGGTGAACACGGCGTAGCCGGGGCCGACCGGGAGGTCCTGGAGGGCGCGGGAGAGCAGGTAGACCGCGGCCAGCATGAGCGCGAGGCACAGGGCGCTCTGCGGGAGGCGGGTGAAACCCCGGGTCGGTTCGATCGACTGCGCCCAGGCGACCTCGACCACCCCGGCGAGCAGCAGCCAGAGCCACGGCACGGCGCTCAGTCCTCCCTCGGGATGCGGAAGCCGACCAGCTTGGTGCCGAGTTCGCCGGCCCGGGACAGCGCGTCGGCCAGCGACTCGCGGTGCTGGCCGAGCCGCCCGGCGAGGGCCGGGTCGACCAGGGAGTTGACGAGTTCGGCGGCGATCACCTCGGCGTCCTCGACCGCGTAGTGGCCGCGGAAGAAGTCGGTCAGGTAGCGGCCGTTGTGGTCGTAGGGCTCGCGCGGGGTGCCCGGGCCGTAGGCGCCGCCGCGGGCGGCGACCACCACGAACTTGCGCGGCGCGAGCACCATCCGGGGGAAGGTGACCTGGTCGATCCAGGCCTTGAGGGCGGACGGGATGCCGTAGTTGTACATCGGCGCGCCGACCAGGACGGCGTCGGCCGCGACGAGTTCGTCGAGCAGCGGCCGGACCACGGCCCAGGCCGCGCGCTCCTGGTCGGTGCGGACCGCCTCGGGGTAGCGGGCGATGTCGGTGATCTCCTCGCGCTGGAGGGTGTCGCAGATCCGGGTCCAGCCCTCGCGGACGGGCGGAACGGGCTCGGCGGCGAGGTCGCGGTGGGTGACCTCGCCGCCGCCGGCGCGCCAGGCGTCGGCGAAGGCGGCGCCGAGGCGGCGGGTGAAGGAGTCGGTGCGCGCGCTGCTGTCGAGGTGCAGGAGGTGGGACACGGTGAACCCCCGGGACGGTCTGGGCGGGACGGTACCGCCGACTTAAGCGGACACAGCGTCCACTTGTCGACGCGCCCAACAGTAAAGGGAAGCGGACACCGTGTCCACTTCCCTTGGGCCTGCCTTCGTTCTACCGTTGCTCCCCATGACGACCGAGCTCCCCCTGGCCGACGGCCCGCCGCCCCGAGAACGGGCCGACGCCGCCCGCAACCGGGCCAAGGTGCTGGCCGCCGCCGAGCGGCTCTTCGCGTCGGGCGACCCGGCCGCCGTCACCATGGACGACATCGCCCGGGCCGCCGGCATCGGCCGCGGCACGCTCTACCGCCGCTACCCCGACCGCGCCTCGATCGCCCGCGCCCTGCTCGACGAGCACGAACGCGCCCTGCAGGAGCGGCTGCTGCGCGGCGACCCGCCGCTCGGCCCGGGCGACACGGCCGCCGGGACGGTCCCCGCCCCGGCGGAGCGGCTGGCCGCCTTCTACGCGGCGATGGTCGAACTGCTCGAGACCCACGTCCACCTGGTGCTCGGCGCCGAGACCGGCGAGGCCCGCTACCGGACCGGCGCCCACGCCTTCTGGCGGCTGCACGTCGCCCACCTGGTGCGCGAGGCCGGCCGGCCGGACCCGGAGGTCCTGGCCGACCAGCTGCTCGCCCCGCTCGCCCCCGAGCTGTTCCGCCACCAGCGGGAGCGCGGCATCACTCCGGAACGGATCACGGCCGGCCTCGCCGCCCTGGCCCGGGGCGCCCTGGGCCAGGGCTGAGCGGAGGGCGGACCGGCAGGCACCGGACCTGGTCGGCGCAGCCGTCACAGCCCCGGAGCCGGACGGGGTGGTACCGGGCCGGTCTAGCCGGCCAGGGGCTTGGGTCCGAAGACGATCCGAGCGGAGGCCACCCACCCGCCGTAGATGCAGGAGGCGAAGACGGAGCCGTCACCGGTGCCCGGCCCAGCACTCCAGAGCGGCTCGATGACAGGGAAGCCGTTCGCGAATTCCTGGCAATAGCCCGAGATGCCCCAGGTCTGCCGCGGATCGAGGCCCGTACAGGTCCCGACGACGGCGGTGATCCGGCCGGAGAGCGAGCAGTTCTCGGCGGCCACGGCGTCCGCGACCGGCGCGGGCGGCGTGACCTGCGGGCCGCTCCCGGCGGCATTGGCGGCGGGAGCGGTCAGCGCGGCGGCCCCGGCGAGCAGGGCGGTGGCGAACATGGCGGCGGTACGACGCACGGGAAGACTCCTGGGAAGTAGTGGGAGCGGGGCAACGGCACGTCAGGCCGGCAGGTGCCAGACCTGGTTGGCGGCGCCGTTGCAGTCCCAGATCACGATCGGGCTCGCGTTGGCGGTGGAGTACGCGAACAGGTCCAGGCAGCGGCCGGACATCGGGTTGAACAGCGAGCCGTCGGGCCGGGCCTGCCACTGCTGGGCGCCGCCGCCGTTGCAGTCGTAGATCTGCACCGGGGTACCCAGGGCGGTGTTGCCGCCCTGCACGTCCAGGCACTTGCCGAGCGCGTGGATGGTGCCGTTCGCGGCGATCTTCCAGGTCTGGGCGGCGTTGCCCAGGCAGTCGTATATCTGGACCGGGGTGCCGTTGGCGTTGCTGCCGTAGCGGACATCGACGCACTTGTTCCCGTACCCGGTGATCGGCCCCCTCGGCCCGGCCGGGGGCGTGGGCCCGAAGATGATCTGGGCGAAGGCCACATACCCGCCCTGGATGCAGGACGCGCCGATGGTTCCGTCACCGGTGGTGTTAGGGCCGACGAGCGGCTCCTGGTACAGGACCCCGTTCACCAACTCCTGACACCAGCCCGAGATGCCCCAGAGCTGCTCCGGGTCGAGGCCGGTGCAAGTCCCGTTGACGCCAACGGTGAAAAAGCGCAACGAGCAGTTCTGGGCGGCCGTGGCGGCCGCGACCGGGGCGGGCGCTGCGGCCTGCGGGGCGGCACCCCCGGCCGCCTGGGCGGCGGGCGCGGTCAGCGCGGCGGCTCCCGCGAGCAGAGCGGTGGCGAACATGGCGGCGATACGACGCACGGGGAGACTCCTAGGGAGTAGTGGGGACAGGGCGACGGTGCGTCAGACCGGCAGGTGCCAGACCTGGTTCGCGGCGCCGTTGCAGTCCCAGATGCCGAGCTGGTTGCCGTTGGTGGTGGAGTAGCCCAGGTCGTCCAGGCAGCGGCCGGACTGCGGGTTGAGCAGCGAGCCGTCCGCCCGGGCCTGCCACTGCTGGGCGCCGGTGCCGTTGCAGTCGTAGAGCTGCACCCGGGTGGCGTTGCCGGTGTTGCCGCCCTGCACGTCCAGGCACTTGCCGAGGGCGCGGACGGTGCCGTCGCTGCCGACCTTCCAGGTCTGGGCGGCGTTGCCCAGACAGTCCCAGATCTGGACCGGGGTGCCGTTGCCGTTGATGCCACCGCGCACGTCCACGCACTTGTTCGCGTAGCCGCTGATCTGTCCGACCGGGCCGGCCGGGACGGCGGGGCCGGCGACGATCCAGCCGGACTGCGGCATCGCGGTGCCGAAGCAGGTGGCGGTGGCGCGGGTGTTGCCGGTGACCCAGCTGCCGTTGGCCGCCGAGTACACGGGGATCCCGTTGGTGCCGATGGTCTGGCAGGTGCCCGCGACCCGCCAGGTCTGCATCGGGTCGATGTCCGTACAGGTGCCGAGGAAGCCGAGGCCGGCCCGGGTGACGGTACAGCTGCCGGCGGTCAGGGCGGCCGGGGCGGCGGCGGCACCTGCGGCACCCGCGACGGCAGGGGCGCTCGTGGCGGCTCCCGCGGTGGCGGGCGCGGTGAGCGCGGCGGCACCGGCGAGCAGGGCGGTGGCGAACATGGCGGTGGTACGACGCACGGGGAAGCTCCTGGGAAGTGATGAGGGACGATCGGGGGGAACGACGCGTCAGGCGGGGACGTGCCAGACCTGGTTGGCGGCGCCGTTGCAGTCCCAGATGCCGAGCTGGTTGCCGTTCTCCGTGGAGAAGCCCAGGTCGTCGAGGCAGCGGCCGGAGGCCGGGTTGAGGACCGAGCCGTCCGCCCGGACCTGCCACTGCTGGGCGCCGGTGCCGTTGCAGGCGTACAGCTGGACCTTGGTGCCGTTGGCCGTGCCCGCGCCGGCGACGTCCATGCACTTCCCGAGCGAGCGGATCGTCCCGTCCACGGCGATCTTCCACTGCTGGGCGTTGGTGCCGTTGCAGTCGTAGATCTGCACCGGGGTGCGGTCGGCGCTGCTGGCGCCCTTCACGTCCACGCACTTGTCCGCGTAGCCGGTGATCCGGCCGACCGGCCCGGCGGGCGGGACGGGGAGCCGGCCGGCGTAGACGATGTTCGGGAAGCTCAGGGTGTCGTTGATCCCGCAGGAGGCGACCGAGGTGCCGTCGCCGAACACCACGCCGCCCATGGCGGTGCGGTAGAACGGCACGGTGTGGTTGGCGTTCCAGGACTGGCAGGTGACGGTGACGTACCAGCCCTGGAGCGGGTCGCTGCCGCTGCAGACGCCGTAGGCGTTCCAACCTCCGGCGTAGGAGTAGCAGTTGGCCGCGGCCGGGGCGGCGGTGGCGGGCGTGGCGAGGGCGGCGGCTCCGCCCAGCAGGGCGGCAGCGCCGAGGAGCGCGGCGGTACGACGCATCGGGAAGGTCCTTCCGAAGACGATGAACCGGTCAACCCGCTGTCGAGGAACCGTGATGACGGTGTATCGGTTGTGCGGGCCGCGTGAAGCCTCGGGGTGATGTACGGCCACGGTCAACATGAGGGGGAGATGATCACGCCAACGGTCCGTCCACGGACGGGCAGCGGTACGAACGGACGCGCGAAAGCGGCCGCAGGCCGGGGCTCCGGACGATACGTCCGGAAACCACCGGCCCACGGCCGCCGCGCCGCGCACTCCGAGCCGGCCCGCGCGGCACACGCGCCACTCGGGGCCGATCACCCCCGAGTCCGAGCCTTTTCGCTCGCCGACGGACGTCAACTCATCAACTATTGAATAATATTGACGGACAGTCGGGCCTTTCGGTCGGCGGCCGGCCTCCGGGATCGACCGTCCACCGTCTACGCGTCGTGGCCGGGATCCACCTCCGGAAGCACATGCGAACGGCCCGGCTCCCCCACTGGAGGGGATCCGGGCCGTCGGGAGCCTGGTCGGTCAGTCGCCCTGGCGGCGCTGGCGGCCGGTGCCGTAGTTGGAGCCGGTCTTGGAGCCGCTGCCCGGCTTCGCCCGCCCGGAGGAGCGGCCGATGAAGCCGGCCGCCTGGCGCGACGCGCCGCCGCCCTGTCCGCCGCCCGCGGCGCCGGTGCGCTGCTTGGGCCGGGGCCGGCGCGGGTTGCCGTTCATGTCGACGTCGGTCGGCAGGCCGGAGCGCTTGCCGGAGCGTCGGCGCGGGGAGCCGTTCTTCCCGGCGGCGCCGCCCTCCGCACCGGACTGGGCCGGCGCGGCCGGGGCGGGCACGGCCACGGTGATCGGCACACCGCTCGGGGTGCGGGCACCGGTGATCCGGGTGAGCTCGACGTCGCCCGGGCGGATCTTCGTGGTGGTGGGGCGGATCCCGGCCACCGTCATCAGCCGGCTGACCTCGCGCCGCTGATCCGGCAGGACGAGCGTGACGACGGTGCCGGACTCGCCGGCGCGGGCGGTGCGGCCGCCGCGGTGCAGGTAGTCCTTGTGGTCGATCGGCGGATCGACGTTCACGACCAGGTCGAGGCCGTCGATGTGGATGCCGCGGGCGGCGACGTTGGTGGCGATCAGCGCGGTGACGTGGCCGTCGCGGAACTGGTCGAGCACCCGGTTGCGCTGCGGCTGGGACTTGCCGCCGTGCAGGGCGGCGGCCTTCACGCCGTTGGCCAGCAGCTGCTTGGCGAGCCGGTCCGCGCCGTGCTTGGTGTGCACGAACATGATCACGCGCCCCTCGCGGGAGGCGATGTGGGCGGTGGTGGACGCCTTGTCCGCCGGGTCCAGCTGGAGCAGGTGGTGGTCCATGGTGGTGACCGCGCCGGCCGAGGGGTCCACCGAGTGGGTCACCGGGTCGGTGAGGAAGCGCTTGACCAGCCGGTCGACGTTGCGGTCCAGGGTGGCGGAGAAGAGCATCCGCTGCCCGCCCTCGGCGACCTGCTCCAGCAGCTTGGTGACCTGCGGCAGGAAGCCCATGTCGGCCATCTGGTCGGCCTCGTCGAGCACGGTGATCGCGACGTCGGAGAGGTTGACGTCGCCGCGCCCGATCAGGTCGTCCAGTCGGCCGGGGGTGGCGACCAGGACCTCGGCGCCGCGGCGCACCGCGTTGGCCTGCCGGGTGATCGACATACCGCCGACGACGGTGGCGATCCGCAGGTTGACGGCGGTGGCGTAGGGGGTGAGGGCCTCGGTGACCTGCTGGGCCAGCTCGCGGGTGGGCGTCAGCACCAGCGCCAGCGGGTGGCGGGCGTCGGCGCGCCGGCCGGCGGTGCGGGCGAGCAGCGACAGGCCGAAGGCGAGGGTCTTGCCGGAGCCGGTGCGGCCGCGGCCGAGCACGTCGCGCCCGGCGATCGAGTCGGGGAGCGTGGCGGCCTGGATCGGGAACGGCTCGGTGACGCCCTGGCGGGTCAGCGCGCTCAGGATGCCCTTGGGGAGCTCCAGCTCGGCGAAGCTCGCCGCCGGCGGGCGGGCCGGGGTGCCCTCGACCACGGTGAAGTCGGCGGGTTCGGCGACCCGGGGGGCGTTCCGGCGCGGGGGCCGGGAGGAAGCGCCGGTGCGCGGGGCACCGGTACGCGGGGCGCCGCCGGTGCGCGGGGCACCACCGGTGCGGGGCTTGCGGGAACGACCGCCGTCGCGGGGCGACTGGGCAGGGGTGGTCACAGGATCTCCATCCAGAGCATGACAGCCCCTGGTGAGGGGCTGGTCCGGCCGTCGGAAAGGAGTTCGCCGCCCCGGCCGTTCGGCGGCATGAGCGAGGGCCCGCACCGTGCGGTGCGGGCCCTCGCTACGCGAAATCGCGCGTCAGCGGAGGCTGACGTCAGCCGATGACGCGGATGTTCTCGGCCTGCGGGCCCTTCTGGCCCTGGGTGACGTCGAACTCGACCTTCTGGCCCTCGAGCAGCTCACGGAAACCCTGAGCCGTGATGTTCGAGTAGTGGGCGAACACGTCCGGGCCGCCAGTCTCCTGCTCGATGAAGCCGA
>NZ_JAIY01000010.1:595551-614521 GCF_000710405.2 Kitasatospora sp. MBT66
CGGTGAGCGCCGGGGTGAAGAACATCGCCATCACGAAGGCCGCCAGGGCGATGCCGAAGGCCATGCCGAAGCCGAACTCCAGCATGAAGATGTTGCCCGCGAGCATGAAGGTCGCGAACGACACCGCCAGGATGAAGCCGGCCGCCGCGACGGTCGGGCCGCCGTGGCGCACGGCCTCGCGGGCCGCCTCGCGCGGGCTGCGGCCCGCCCGGGCCTCCTCGCGCAGTCGGGCGATGATCAGGATGTTGTAGTCGGTCCCGATCGCCACCACGAAGAGGTAGATCAGGATCGGCAGCATGAACATCATGCCGTGCTCGCCCTTGATGTTCTGGAACAGCAGGGTCGAGGAGCCGAGGGTCGCGGTGAAGCCGAGGCCCACCGAGGCCATCAGGTACCAGGGCGCGACCACGCTGCGCAGCTGGAGGGCCAGGATCAGCAGGATCAGCAGACCCGCGATCGGGAACACCAGCTTGTAGTCGTGGGACATCGCCAGGTTGATGTCCTTGTAGATCGCGGTGATGCCGCCGACCTTGGCCTCGGTGCCGGACGGCGCCTCGGCGTGGGCGACCTTGCGCAGCTCGGTGACCGTGTCTATCGCGTCGTTGCTGGACGGCTCGTTCTTGAGCAGGACGGTGAAGTCCGCCGTCGCGCCGTCCTTGCTGAGCTGCGGCGTCGCGGGGGCCTCGGCCACGCCGGGGACGGCCGCGAGCTTGGCGGCGTAGCCGCCGAACGCGCCCTGGTCGAGCTTGGCCCCGCCGTCGACCGTCAGGTAGACGTGCGTCGGGTCCGCGGCACCGGCCGAGAAGCCGTTGACCAGCTTGTCCTGGACGACCATCGACTCCGCGGTCTTGGGCATGGAGCTGCCCGCGAGGTCGAAGGTGCCGTTGTAACCGAGGGCGCCGGCGGTCAGGGCCAGCAGCACGCCGCCGGAGGCGACGGCCACCAGGGCCGGCTTCTTCTCGACGACGCGGCCGAGGGCGGCGAACCGGGCGTCGCTCGGCTCGTGCATCCACTTCTTGCCGGGCCAGAACACCCCGCGGGCCGGGATGACCGTGAGCACGGCCGGGGCCAGGGTGAGCGAGGCGAAGGCGGTGACGACGACCGCGATGGCCAGCGCCGGGCCGAGCGCCTTGAACATGCCGAGGCTGGAGAGGATCAGCACCGCGAAGGCGACGGTGACCGCGCCGGCCGCGGAGGCGATCGCCTCGCCGACCCGGGCAACGGCGTTGACCACGGCCTCCTGCCGGGTGTCGCCCGCCCGCAGCCGCTCGCGGTAGCGGAAGGCGAGGAACAGGAAGTAGTCGGTGCCGACGCCGAGGACGACGACGATCAGGATCGCCGACAGCACCGGGGTGGACTTCAGGTCGAACGCCTTGGTGGCGTAGGCGATCAGGCCGTTCGCGGTCGGCATCGCGATCATCAGCGAGAGCAGCACCGGCAGGAGGCCGGCCAGCACGCTGCGGAAGATCAGGCCGACGATGATCGCGACCAGGACGACACTGCTGATGCCGATGACGGCGTCGGCCGCGCCGGAGGACTCCTGCTGGTCCAGCTGCTGGGCGGCCTGGCCGCCGAGCTGGTACTTCAGGTCGGTGCCCTCGGCGAGCTTCTTGCCCTCTTCACGGACCGACTTGGCGACCTCGCCGAACTTCTCCGAGTTCTGGGTCGTCTTGTCGATGGCGATCGGCGCCAGCGCGTACTTGCCGTCCTTGGAGGTCGTCTGGTCGCTGACCGGGACGATCTGCTCGACGTGCTCGATCTTCTTGTCGGTGAGGCCCTGGACGATCTTCGCCACGGCGGCCTTGTCGGCGGCCGTCAGCGGGGCGCCGTCGTTGCGCTCGAACAGGGCGAGCGCGGACGGCGTGAAGTTCGCCGGGAACGCCTTCTCCTGCAACTGCGCGGCCTGGATGGACTCGTAGTGCTTGGGGAGGAATGCGGCCTCGTCGGTCTGGGCCGTGATCTTCGGGGCCGAGACGGCGATGGCGATCATCGCGACGACCCACGCCGCGATCACCCACCAGGCGCGACGGACGACAAAATGTCCTAGTCGGTGGAACATGCTCGTGATGCCTCCTGGGCATGGTTCACCGCAGCCCTCGGGGGACGGGACGTCGGGCGACGGATCGGATCGGCCCGACCTGTGTGGCAGGTCTAGCCGGTCGGCAGGTAAGTACTCAGAGGGACTCATCCTACGGTCACTTGCTAGCCGACCGGCAAGCAGTTTTCCCCGTGACCCCGTTGCCGCAGTCCGACCCCCTCGGGGACGCCGCAAAGTGCCCCCGAGCCATTTTCGCGTGCGGAGGACCGCCTTGACCTCGTACTCGGGGTGGAGACGGCTCCCCCTCAGGGTGGAGCTTGCTCCCCTGACCCCAGGAGGAGATATCAGGGTTGCCGGGTAGGGAAAACCCCACCCCGCCCCCGAGGAAGACCACAGGGCGCACTCCCCCGCCAGCCGGATACCCCGTCACCAGCCGCTTCCCTAGTGTCGATCACGACGCCGGACCGCACCCGGCGCCGCACTCCGGCGGCCGACCACCGCCGCACACCCGGCCCGCGCCCGCCACCGGCGCCGGCCGCTCTTCCAGGGGGAACCGTGAAGACCAAGCCCGGCATGGCCGCCGCCATGGGCGCCTGGAGCGCCCGGCACAGAAAGACCGCCGTCTTCGGCTGGCTGCTGTTCGTCGTCCTCGCCACCTTCCTCGGCGGCCTGCACGGCAGCACCCAGGTCGACGAGGCCGAGGCCATGCCCGGCCAGGTCTCCCGGGCCGCCGAGATCCTCGACCGGGCCGGACTCAAGTCCCCCTCCACCGAGACCGTCCTGATCCAGAGCACCGACCGGACCGCCGACTCCCCCGCCTTCCGCGCCGTCGTCGACCAGGTGATCGCCGGGGTCAACGGCACCGGCAGGGCCGGCGACGTCCGCTCCCCCTACGACACCAGGGCGGTCTCCGCCGACGGCCGCTCCGCACTGGTCCAGCTCACCGTGAAGGGCGACCACGAGGAGGCCACCGCCAACGTCGGCGCCGTGGTCGACGCCGTCGCCGCCGTCCAGAAGCAGCACCCCGACCTCACCGTGGTGGAGCTCGGCGACGCCAGCTCCGGCAAGTGGATGGACGAGCAGTTCGCCGACGACTTCGCCCGCGCCGAGTGGACTGCCGTGCCGCTCGCCCTCGGCATCCTGCTGGTCGCCTTCGGCGCCCTGGTCGCCGCCGTCCTGCCCGTCCTGCTCGCGATCACCGCCTTCGTCGCGGCCGGCGGACTCGTCGCCCTCAGCAGCGGGATCCTGCACACCAGCAACAGCGCCAGCTCGGTGATGCTGCTGGTCGGCCTCGCCGTCGGCGTCGACTACTGCCTCTTCTACCTGCGCCGCGAACGCGAGGAGCGGGCCGCCGGACGCGACCTCGACACCTCGCTGCGGATCGCCGCCGCCACCAGCGGCCGGGCCGTGCTGGTCTCCGGCGTCACCGTGGTGATCGCCATGGCCGGCATGTTCCTCACCGGCATCGCCGAGTTCAAGGCCATGGCGTACGCCACCATCGTGGTCGTCGTCACCGCCGTGCTCGGCTCGCTCACCGTGCTGCCCGCACTGCTCTCGATGCTGGGCGACCGGGTCGACAAGGGCCGGGTGCCCTTCCTCCACCGGCTGCGCCGCCCCGACGCCGCCACCACCGGCGGCCGGTTCTGGAACGCCGTGCTCACCCCGGTGCTGCGCCGCCCGCTCGCCGCCGCCGCCCTGTCCGGCGCCGTGCTGATCGGCCTGGCCGCGCCGCTGCTCACCATGCACACCGCCAACCTGACCTTCCAGCAGCAGCTGCCCAAGGGCAACGAGCTGGTCGCCGTCTCGCAGAAGATCGAGGCGGCCTTCCCCGGCAGCCCCGCGCCCGCCTCCGTGGTGATCAAGGCCACCGACATCGACTCCCCCGCGATGACCGCCGCGATCGCCGACCTCAAGGCCCGCGCCCTGGCCTCCGGCCGGATGCACGGACCGGTCGACGTCACCGTCCACCCCGAGCAGAACGTCGCCACCGTCGACATCCCGCTCAACGGCAGCGGCAACGACTCGGTGAGCAACGCCGCCCTGCGCACCCTGCGCGAGGAGCTCGTGCCCGCCACCGTGCTCGCGGTGCCCGGCACCGAGGCCCCGGTCACCGGCCGCACCGCCGGCTCCTACGACTTCAACGCCAAGATGACCGGGTCGATGCCGGTGGTCTTCGGCTTCGTGGTGGCCTTCGCCTTCCTGCTCATGCTCACCTCCTTCCGCTCGCTGGCCGTCGCCGGCACCGCCGTGGTGCTCAACCTGCTCTCGGTCGGCGCCGCGTACGGGGTGCTGACCCTGGTCTTCCAGCACGGCGTCGGGGCCTCGCTGCTCGGCACCGCGGGCGTCGGCGCGGTCGAGTCCTGGGTGCCGCTGTTCCTCTTCGTGATCCTCTTCGGCCTCTCGATGGACTACCACGTCTTCGTGGTCTCCCGGATCAAGGAGGGCCGCGACCGGGGCCTGCCCACCCGGGCCGCGATCGCCCACGGCATCCGCTCCACCGCCGGGGTGGTCACCAGCGCGGCGGTGATCATGGTGGCGGTCTTCGCGGTCTTCGGCACTCTCTCCATGCAGGCCATGAAGCAGATGGGCGTCGGCCTCGCGGTCGCGGTGCTGATCGACGCGACGATCATCCGCGCGGTGCTGCTGCCCTCGGTGATGACCCTGCTCGACGAGCGCAACTGGTACCTGCCGCGCTGGCTCGCCTGGCTGCCCGACTTCTCCCACGGCGAGAGCGTCCCGCCGCTCGGCACCGGTTCCCCGCTCGCCCCGGCCGCCGCCGGCGCTGCCGCTGCCGGTTCGACCACCGCAGAACCGCGCGTCCCGCTGGCCCGGCACCGCCGGATCGGGGTCTGACCCTTCCCCACCGGGCCCCCGGGCCCGCCGACCCCGGACAACCGCCGGGCCCCGCGTCGCGCGGGGCCCGGCAGCCGTTTGCCAGAATGATCGCCCACCCCCACCCGGCTGTCACGAAGGAAGACGACCCTCATGCTCCGCTTCGACGAGGGGCGGGCGCGGCTGCTGCTCGCCCTTGCCTGCGAGTCCGCCGGCCTGCCCGACCCCGCCGACGCCCGACTGCTCGCCCTCGGCGAGAACGCCGTCTTCGACCTCGGCGACCCGGCCGTGGTCGCCAAGGTCGGCCGCGCGCCCGAACTGCACGACCGGGCCCGCCGTGAACTCGCCGTCGCCGACTGGCTGGCCGGCCACGGCGTCCCGGTCGTCCGCCCGTACGACGCGCTGCCCGCCGGACCGCGGCTCGCCGAAGGCCACCCGGTCACCTTCTGGCACCGGCTCGCCCCCGCCGAGCGGCCCGCCCGCCCGGTGGACCTCGCCCCGCTGCTGCACGCCGTGCACCGGCTGCCCGAGCCGCCGTTCGCCCTCGGCCGCCGCGACCTGCTCGCCCCCGTCGAACGCTGGCTCGCCTCCGCCGAGGGCCACGTCGACCCGGCCGACGTCGACTTCCTGCGCGACCGCCGGGACTCCTTCACCGCCGCGGCGGCCGCACTCGTCCCGCACCTGCCGACCGGCGTGATCCACGGCGACGCGCTGCCGCGCAACGTCCACGTCGGCCCGGACGGGCCCGTCCTGCTCGACCTGGAGTTCGTCGCCCAGGACCTGCGCGAGCACGACCTGGTGGTACTCGCGCTCAGCCACGACCGGTACGGCGTGCCGGACGAGGACTACCGGGAGTTCACCGCGGCGTACGGCTGGGACGTGCGCGAGTGGCCCGGCTTCGCGGTGCTGCGCGGGGCCAGGGAGACGGCCAGCGCCTCCTGGGTCGCCCAGCAGGCACCGGGCAACCCGGCCGCACTGGCGGAGTTCCGGCGCCGGGTGGACTCACTGCGGACGGGCGCCACCGAGGTGCGCTGGTACCCGTTCTGACGCCCCGACAGGTGGCCGGGGGCGGTCACGGCGGCCTTGGGGCGTCACCCTAGACTCCGCCCCATGGCCACCGATCGCCCCATCGCCCTCGGACCGCGCCTGAGCCGCGGCCGGATCGTCGGACTCGCCGTCACCTCCGTGTTCACCGCGGCCGCCGGGTGGCTCACCGCCACCGGCTCCGTCCGGGCGTTCGCCACCGACGCCTGCGGCGCCGAACGGTCCTGCGGATCCGTGTCCGTAGTGGCCTGCCTGGCCGCCGGCATTCCGCTCTGGCTGCTGTGCCTGGTGGCCGCCGCCAGCACCGCCCACGGCGACGCCCCCACCAGCGAGCCCTCGGCCTCCTCCGACCGGGGCGTCCTGGCCGGCTGCCTCGCCCTCGGCCTGCTGGGCGCGTCCCTCGCCAACGGCGACCCGCACCCCTGGCTGCTCGCGCCCGTCCTCCCGCTCGCCCTGCTCACCGCCGCCCTGGACCGCCGCGGCGCCCGCCGCTGGCGCGCCAACCGGCTGGCCGCCGCACGACAGGACCGGCTGGAGCGGGAGGGCATCACCGTCCCGGCCCTGATCACCCACGTCGCCACCACCGGGGCGACCGACAACGACGACCCCGAACTGCGCGTCACCGTCGGGTTCCGCACCGCCGACGGCGCCGACCGCACGGCCACCACCGTCGACATCTTCCCGGTGCAGTTCCCCCCGCGGCCCGGCGGCGGGGCCGAAGTCCGCTACCACCCCGCCGACCCGGAGAACCTCCGCATCACCCTCGCCACCCCCGCCGCCTCCCGGGACGGCGACGTGGTCAGCGCCCTCGAACGCCTCGCCGCCCTGCACCGCGAGGGCAGCCTCGACACCGCCGAGTTCGCCGCCGCCAAGGCCCTGCTGCTGACGGGCGACTCCGCCGCGCCGGTCCATCCGCCGTATCCCCCGCAGGATGCTGTCGTTCACCGGAGCGTTCGTCCGGGGGCGGACTGACGGCGCTAGGGTCCGCGCAATGACGAACGCGCGCAGAGTGGGCGGAGCCCGGAAGTTCCTCGTGCTGGTGATCGGCCTCCTCACCGCCCTCGGCGGCTGGACCCTCGGCACGGGCTGGATCCGCTCGGTCGACCACGCTGCCTGCCGCCCGGAGGCGAGCTGCGGCGGCGCCCTCACCGCGTCGGCCCTCGTCGGTGGTGTCTACCTGTGCCTGCTCGGCCTGTTCTGCGCCCTCGCCCTGGCCGAGAACCGCGCACCCGACAAGCCCCAGCGCCTGCCGCTCGGGGCGGCCTCGGCGGGAGCGGTGTCCCTGGCCCTCCTCGGCGCCGCCCTCGGCAACGGCTCTGCGCACCCCTGGCTGTTCGCGGCGGCCGCAGCGTTCGGGCTGCTCACCGTCGTCGCGGGAGTCCGCGGCGAGCGGCGGATCCGGCGCGAGAACCGGGACCACCTGCGCGAGCACACCCTCGCCGCCCGGCTGCACGCCGGCGGTGTCACCGTCACCGGCACGGTCACCGACGTCGCGTACGCCGGCCGCGAGCAGCGCGGCCGCGGCACCGGGCCGCACCGGCTGCGGCTCACGGTCCGCTACACCGGTCCGGACGGCCGGCCGTTCACGCTCGCCCACACCGGGCGGTACCCGGTCCAGGGCCCGTCTTCAAACCCCCGCCGTCCGCCCGGAGGGCGGGCGGGGCGTCGTTGGGGTGCGTGCATCGGCGGTGCCGAGGAGGGAGTCCATGCGGTGGGGGCACCTCCCGGCCGGAGGCTGGGGGCCATCGGCGACCGACGAGAAGCCGGCGAGGTGCGTGCCCCGGCGGCGCCCCGCAGGCGCGGGTTTGAAGACGGGCCCTACGCCCTGCCGGCCGTCGGCGGCGAGGTGACCGTCCGCCACGACCCGCTGGACCCGTCGGCCGCGGTGGTCCCCGTCACCGGTGCCGTCGGCAGCCGGTCGCCCGGCAATGAGCTCGCACTCCTCGCGGACCTGCACCGCGAGGGCTCCCTCGACGCCGCCGAGTTCGCCGCCGCCAAGGCCCTGCTGCTGCGGACCGGGCTCAGCGCAGGGGCCAGCGGGGGTCTATGACCGCCTCCGGGTCCTTGGCCCGGCGGAGCCAGGCCTGGAGGTCCTCGGCCCAGGCCCGGTGCCAATCGATCTGACGGGCGTGGAGCTCGGCCAGCGGTACGGCGCCGACCTGCTCGGGGTAGCGCTCGGCGAGGGCGACCGCGACCCGGACGGCGGCGAGGGCGTCACTGCCCGCCTCGTGGGCGTCGGTCAGCTCGACGCCGTACACCTCGCAGACCCGCTGCAGGGTCCGCGAGCCCTTGCGGTACTTGTCCACCGCGCGGTCGATCACCAGCGCGTCGAGCACCGGCACGACCGGCCCCCCGAGCCGCTCGGCCAGCGCCGGCAGCCCGTGCCGGCGCAGCTCGGCGTCGAGCATCGAGAGGTCGAACGGGGCGTTGAAC
The DNA here is from genome assembly GCF_000710405.2 of Kitasatospora sp. MBT66. Lineage (NCBI taxonomy): Bacteria > Bacillati > Actinomycetota > Actinomycetes > Kitasatosporales > Streptomycetaceae > Kitasatospora > Kitasatospora sp. MBT66. Next base: position 603,899 of record NZ_JAIY01000010.1, read on the forward strand.
GCCACCACCGCGTGCCCCTCGGCGAGCCGCGCGCACAGCGCGCCGGCTATCTCGTCCACCGCCTCCTTGGCGGGCCGCCCCTTGGCCCGCGCCAGGTCGTCCCCGATCCCGTGGATCGCCGCCGCCTCGGCGGGGATCGGCACCCCCGGGTCGAGCAGCCACCCGGTGGCATCCAGCCGGCGGTCCCCGACGGTGTCCACGAGGGCGGCCGTGACAATCCGGTCCACGGCCGGGTCGGTACCCGTGGTCTCCAGGTCGAAGCCGACCAGTGGCTGCTGCCACCAGCTCATAGGAATGCGTCCTTCCGTCCTCCACTCGAACAGCCCCTATCATCACCCGCCCCTCCGACAATCCGGCCCCTGGGTCCTCGACGCACGACCACCGGAGCCTCACAGAACCATCCCGCGGTAGTACTCGTCATACCGAATGAGTAGTCTCGGCCTGACAGAAAGTATTCACGGTTGGGCCTTCGGGGGACGGCTCGGCCCTGTCCGCGCATTTCGCTCCGGGGGGAGACCCATGGCCGACGTCAGGGTCAGTACAGGCGAGCTGGACGCCTCCGCGAATCTCGCGGGCACCCTCGCCCAGGAATTCGAGAGTCCGGTCCGTACCGCGCTGACCGCGACCACCGCGGCCTCCGGCCGGCTCACCGGCTGGTCGATCGCGGGCGGGCTCCAGCAACTCGGGGCCGGCTGGGCCGCGCCGCTGGCCGCCGTCCGCCAACGCATCGCGGACACCTCGACGAAGCTCCGTGCCAACGCCGCGGCACACGCGAACACCGAGCAGGCCGTCGCCGGCACCTGGAGCAAGCCGCAGGGGCCGAAGTGACCGGCGTCTACGAGCTGCTGCTGAAGTTCGACCCGCAGGTACCCCGCGACGCCGCAAAGGGCTGGAAGGCGCTCGCCCACGCGGCCGAGAGCACCGGGAACCGCCACCGCAACCAGGTCAACGGACCGCTCCACGCCCACTGGACGGGCGCCGACGCCGACGGCGCGTTCCAGTTCATGGCTCGCACCGAGCAGCAACTGGACGTGATCAAGGTGGAGGCCGAGGCCGTCGCCCTGACGCTGAACACGGTCGCCGACCGGATGTACCAGGCGCAGACCAATCTGACGAACGCCGTCCACCGTGCCCAGGACTCCGGCCTCGTCGTCTCGGCCGACGGTGTCGTCGGGCTGCCGCCCGAGGAACCCGGGGAGCACAACGACCCTGACGCGCAGGCGGCGCGCCGGACCCTCACGGGCCTCAAGGGCGAGCTCCAGGCACGGATCGACGCCGCTCTGAAGGAGGCCCAGCGGGCGAGCGACCAGGGCAACACCGCACTGGGTCGGCTCGGCGCCGACATCCTCTCCCCCGATCGTACGAGCGGCGCCCTCGCGGAGACCCGAACGGACGCCGCTGACGTCATGAAGGACCTCGGCCTGGCCGACGCCTACATCCCCGACGGCAAGGACCCGAAGCGGAACGCCGAATGGTGGACGGGTCTCTCGGCGGATCAGCAGGAGACGTTCCTGGCGCTGAACGCGGCAAGGATCGGGAGCATGGACGGCCTGCCCGCCACCGCGCGGGACGAGGCCAACCGCCTCGTGCTGGACCAGAAGCTCGACGCCCTGGACGCCGGCACCCCGGCGGCCTTCGGCCTCTCCCAGGGCGACTACGACCAGCGCAGGGCTGCACTCAGGACCATCAAGGACAAGCTGGCGGAGACCGCCGACGCCCGGGACGAGGAGCACCGGATGTTCCTCCTCGGCATCGACCCCGAGGCGTACGGCGGCGACGGCCGCGCGATCGTCGCCACCGGCAACCCGGACAAGGCCACGCACACGGCCGTGTTCGTGCCGGGGACGAACACGGAGTTCGCCGGCGTGCCGGGGCAGATCGACCGGATCCGGCAGTTGCAGGGCTACGGAAAGCGGTATGCAGAGCCGGGAGAAAGCGTTTCGGTGATCTCCTACCTCGGCTACGACACGCCGGAGAGCATTCCCAAGGCTGCGAACCCGCGGCGGGGAATCGACGGCGCCGAGGACATGCGGCGGTTCTCCGACGGGCTCCGAGTGGCCCACGGCGAGCCCAGGAGCCACGTCACCTATGTCGCCCACAGCTACGGCAGTTACGCCGTGGGCGTGGCGGCAAGGGGCGGCGACGGACTGCACGCCGACGACATCGTCACCCTCGGCAGTCCCGGCACGGGCGTCGACAACGCCAAGCAACTTCACATCGACCCGAACCACGTCTGGATCTCGGAGGCCGAGGACGACATGACGCGCTTCGCGGGTGGGCTCACGCTGGGCCCCGGCCCGCACAACATCGGGTTCGGCGGCAACAACCTCTACACCGACACGTCGGGCCACGGAGGCTACTGGGACAGGGAGTCGGACAGTGTCAAGAACCAGGGAAAAATTATCGCCGGGAAGCCACCCGAGGTAGTGCCCAAGGAGATCAACATCGGCGGGATCATCCCTGTTTGGCACTGATCGCTTCCGGAGGTAGTTCTGATGACCCGCCCACCCGGCCACCGGTCCGCCTTGCAGCACACGGTGGCAGTGGCACTCATGGCCGTGACCCTTGGAGCATGCATGTCTACTCCCACGCCCGGGAAGAACGATCCGCTGCCCGTCAAGTCCCGCCAGGAGTCGCTGGACTGGGCCCGCCAGCTGATCGCGCACGTGGCGCAGACAGCCGGAATCGAGATCAACGGCGAGCCGGAGGAGATCCTCTTCAGTCCGTGCATCGGCAAGAACGGGGAGTCGGCCCCCGACGACCGGTACACGCTGCTCTACAGCGTCCACAGTGATGTCCCGGGCACAACGCGGCACAACGAGGTCATTCGACGTGCTCGTGACCTCCTGACCGGCCAGGGCTTGAAGGTCACCGATTTCCGGGAGGCGACGGACGCGAAGCCGTATGCCACGTTCACCGCCCGTCACCCGGAGAGCCGGTACGTGACCGACATCGACAGCACCAGCGACAAACGGATGGTTCTGGGCGTGACCACCCCCTGCCTGATGCCTACCTCCGGTTCGCAGAACCCCGGCTAGGCCGGGGCGAGGAGGGTGCGGCCGAGCCAGTCGGTGGGGTCCTGGGCGCCGGGGAGGACGTAGAAGTAGCCGCCGCCGGTGGGGCGGAGGAAGCGGGCGAGGGGTTCGTCGATCAGGCGGGTCTGGACGGTCTCGAACTGGCGGGCGATGTCGCGCTGGTAGCAGCAGAAGGCGAGGCCGAGTTCGGGGACGCCGCCCGCGTCGAGGCCGCGGTCGTAGTTGAAGGCGCGGCGCAGGATGCGGTCGGCGCGGGTGGCGTCGGTGCGGGGGTTGGCAAGGCGGATGTGGGAGTCGAGGGCGATCACGGCGCCGTTCGGGTCCTGGGTGTAGTCGGGGGTGTCGCCCTCCTTGGTGCGGCCGAGCGGGGCGCCGTCGGACTTGCGGCGGCCGATGATCCGCTCCTGCTCGCGCAGGGGCAGTTCGTCCCACGGGACGACCAGGGTGCGGATGGCGCGGATCACCTGGTAGGTGCCGCCGACGGCCCAGGCCGGTCCGCCGGCGTCGGCGCCGACCCAGACCAGGGCGTCCATCTGCGGGGCGGAGCCGGTGTCGGGGTTCTGGATGCCGTCCTTGAAGCCGAGCAGGTTGCGGGCGGCGCCGGCCGGGCGGGCGCGGTTCTGGTAGCCGTCGAGCTGCCAGCGCGGGCTGAGCGACTTGCTGGTGGCGCGCAGCAGGTCGCGGATCGCGTGCTGGACGGTGTCCCGGCTGGTGGCGCAGACCTGGAGGGACAGGTCGCCGTGGCACTCGGCGGGGCGAAGGCCGTCGTTGGGGAAGGTCCGCATCGCGGTGAGCCCGGCGGGGCGGGCGTCGGCGAGGCCGTAGCGGGCGTCGAAGAGGGAGGCGCCGACGCCGACGGTGACGGTGAGGTCGTCGGTGGGCAGGGCGGCGGGGCCGAGGGTGCCGCTGTCGGAGGGCGCGGCGCCGGGGCCGAGGTCGGGCGGGGTGCCGCCGTCGGTGAGGAAGCGGATCCGGTCGGTGAGGGTGCGCAGCAGGGCGGCCAGTGCGGCGCGGTCGTTGACGTGGACGTCGAGGGCGAGGAAGGTGCCGTAGCCGGGGGGCGGGTTGAGGATGCCGGCCTGGTGGACGCCGTGGAACGGGATCCGCCCGGTGGTGGCGGGTGCGACCGGGGCGGGTGCCGCCGGAGCGGGGCCGGCGGTGCCGAGGGCGAAGGCTCCGGCGGCTCCGGCGCCGAGCGCGGTGCGGACGAAGCTGCGGCGCGAGGCGGCGGTGGCGCCCGGCCCGGTCGTGTACTGACTGGTCAACGGCGGGCCTTCCGGGGCGGCGGAGCACGGGGGCGGGCGGACCCGGAGCCGGGCCGCTGATCATGGGCCCGACGCTAGCAACGCCCGCGTCGCCCCGCCTCCGCTCGCCTCCGGAAGGAGGAGGACCGGCTCAGGAGACCGGGCGGGAGTCCGCCCAGATGCCCTCGAACTCCTCGCGGTAGACCTCCAGCAGTCCGGCGTCGGTGCCGCCGGGCTCCTGGCCGGCGCCGCCGCGCAGGACCAGGGCGGGCGACTCCATGCCCCGGGCGCGGCGCAGGTACGGCTGGACGACGCCGAGGTCGCGGGTCTGCCGCCGGCCGCCGGGGGCGGTCGCTCCCGCCGGCGTGCCCTCGACCAGGTAGGCGGTGAACCTCGGAGTCTCGTCGAACACCCGGATCTCGAAGCCGCCCTGGTCGCGCAGGGCGGCGCGGACCCGGCGGACGTGCAGGATGTTCATCTGGATGGAGCGGCCCAGCTCACCGCGGCCGAGGCCGAGTTCGCGCTCGCGGCGGCGGACGGCGCTGCTGGCCGGGTTGAGGAAGAGCAGCCGGACCCGGCAGCCCTCGGTGGCGAGCCGGACCAGCCGCTTGCCGGTGTAGTTCTGGCAGAGCATGCCCAGGCCGATGCCGAGCGCGTCGAGCCGCCGGGCGCCGTCGAGGAGGTCCTCGACCGGCAGGTCGCGCTGGAGCCGGACCCGGTCGGGGTGGACGGCGACGACGTCCGCGTACCGGCCGGCGACCAGGGACTCGACCACGTCCGCGGGCACCGCCCCGGTGCCGCCGTCGAGCAGGGCGAGCAGCCGGGCGGAGGCCCGTTCGGCCTGGGCGAGGACGGTCGGGGTGAGGACGCGGTTGCGGGAGACAACGTGCCGGGTGACCTCCAGCTCGTCGAGGGCCAGCTCGATCTCCCGGCGGTCGGCCAGGTACGGCTCGAAGCAGGGCCAGTGCTGGACCATCAGTTCGCGCAGCTGCGGCAGGGTGAGGAAGACCAGCGGGTCGTCGTCGGCCGGGTCGAGCAGGTAGCCCTTGCGGCGGCTGACCTCGCGGACGGCGCCGGCCCGGTGCGCCCACTCCTCGCCGGCCGGGCCGGCCGCGGCGGTGACCCAGTCCTCGCCGTGGGCGGGCGCGTAGATCGGGTGCAGCACCTCGTCGACGAGCGAGCGGAGCCGCTGCTCGACCAGGTTCAGCCAGACGTAGGCGCGGCCGGAGAGCCTGACCCGCTGGTAGGCGTCCTCCCACTCGGCGCCGGACCAGGCGAGCGCGGGGACCTCGACCGGCCCGCCCTGGGCGGGGACGAGCGAGCGCCCGCCGGTCAGGGCGGGGCGCATGACCACCGTCGGCGCCTCGCTGCGGGCGCCGCCACGGTCGGGGCCGCCGGGCCCACCGCCACGACCGCCGGCGGGGAACACCATGCGCACCTCACCTGGTTCCTGTCGTGAGCCGGCCGGGGCCGCTCGGAGCTGTCTTGCCTGTCCGTCTGTCCGCCGTCCGACCGGTCGGCCGCCCGGTGTGCCGGACGACCGGACGACCGGGCGGCGCACCGTCGACGCACCGCCGGTTCGCCGACGGTTCGCCTGATGGATCGCCATGAGTCCCGAACAGCCGGACGATCAAGGGTACTGCCCGCCGCGAACCGCCCGCAGCCGGTTGGGGCACGGCGGCGGCCGGGCCGCCGGGACACCCCAACCGTCTCACCCGCCCCGCCCACCACGAAAGCCCCGTGACGGTGTCACGACGATGCCGCGACCGCACCACAACCGCGCCACGGCGGCCCGGGACGGCCCGGGACGACGCGCGCGGACACCCGTTCGGGCGAATACGGCACAAATGGCCCCGCCGTCGGGGGAAGCGTCGGGGAGTATGCGGACTGTGCCGCCGTGTGCCGTGGGTCACGGTGCCCGAGCGGCGCATGCCCGGCCGCAAGGCCGGGAAGACAGTGCCTCCGAGGTCCGGGCCCGACCATCGGACTCCACATCAGTTCTCCTTCTACGCAAGGAAGTTGAGGAACCATGCAGGTCTGGCCAGGGACCTCCTACCCCCTCGGTGCCACCTACGACGGGGCCGGCACCAACTTCGCCGTGTTCTCGGAGAGCGCCGACCGGATCGAGCTCTGCCTGCTCGACGAGGACGGTTCGGAGTCCTCCGTCGAACTGCGCGAGACGGACGCCTTCGTCCGGCACGCCTACCTCCCGGGCGTCCAGCCGGGCCAGCGCTACGGATTCCGCGTCCACGGCCCCTACAACCCGGGGCTCGGCCAGCGGCACAACAGCGCCAAGCTGCTGCTGGACCCGTACGCCAAGGCGATGAGCGGGAACATCGACTGGGACGAGTCGGTCTACGGCTACCACTTCGGCGCCCCCGAGCGTCGCAACGACCTCGACTCGGCCCCCCACACCATGCACTCGGTGGTGATCAACCCGTACTTCGACTGGGGCACCGACCGGCCGCCCCGCACCGACTACCACCGCACGGTGCTCTACGAGGCCCATGTGAAGGGCCTGACCAAACTGCACCCCGGGATCCCCGAGGAGATCCGCGGCACCTACGCGGGCGTCGCCCACCCGGCCGTGATCGAGCACCTCGCCAAGCTCGGCGTCACCGCGATCGAACTGATGCCGGTGCACCAGTTCGTCCGCGACCACCGGCTGCGGGACCTCGGCCTGGCCAACTACTGGGGCTACAACACCATCGGCTTCTTCGCCCCGCACTCCTCCTACTCCTCCACCGGCGACCGGGGCCAGCAGGTGCAGGAGTTCAAGTCGATGGTGAAGGCGCTGCACGCGGCCGGCATCGAGGTCATCCTCGACGTGGTCTACAACCACACCGCCGAGGGCAACCACCTGGGCCCGACGCTCTCCATGCGCGGCCTGGACAACGTCTCCTACTACCGCCTCGCCCGGGACCAGCGCTTCTACGAGGACACCACCGGCACCGGCAACAGCCTGCTGATGCGCAGCCCGCACGTACTCCAGCTGATCATGGACTCGCTGCGCTACTGGGTCACCGAGATGCACGTCGACGGCTTCCGCTTCGACCTCGCCGCCACCCTGGCCCGGCAGTTCCACGAGGTGGACCGGCTCTCCTCGTTCTTCGACCTGGTCCAGCAGGACCCGGTGGTCTCCCAGGCCAAGCTGATCGCCGAGCCCTGGGACCTCGGCGAGGGCGGCTACCAGGTCGGCAACTTCCCGCCGCTGTGGACGGAGTGGAACGGCATGTACCGGGACACCGTCCGCGACCTGTGGCGCGGCGAGAACGCCACCCTCGCCGAGTTCGGCTCCCGGCTCACCGGCTCCTCCGACCTCTACCAGGACGACGGCCGCCGCCCGATCGCCTCGATCAACTTCGTCACCTGCCACGACGGCTTCACCCTGCGCGACCTGGTCTCCTACAACGACAAGCACAACGAGGCCAACGGCGAGAACAACCGGGACGGCGAGTCCTTCAACCGCTCCTGGAACTGCGGGGTCGAGGGCCCCAGCGAGGACCCGGGCACCGAGGAGCTGCGGGCCCGCCAGCAGCGCAACTTCCTCGCCACCCTGATGCTCTCCCAGGGCGTGCCGATGCTCTCCCACGGCGACGAGCTCGGCCGCACCCAGCACGGCAACAACAACACCTACTGCCAGGACAACCCGCTCTCCTGGGTGCACTGGCCGACCGGGGACGGACCGGACGCCCGGCTGCTGGAGTTCACCCAGGGCATGGTCTGGCTGCGCCGCGACCACCCGGTGTTCCGGCGCCGCCGCTTCTTCCACGGCCGCCCGGTCCCGGGGCGGCCCACCGGGGAGGGCGGCGGGGCCGGGGCGTACGAGGACCTCACCGACATCGCCTGGTTCACGCCCGCCGGGGAGGAGATGACCAAGCGCAACTGGGGTGCCAGCTACGCCAAGTCGCTCACCGTCTTCCTCAACGGCTACGCCATCTCGGAGCCGGACCGGCGCGGCGGGCGGATCGTCGACGACTCCTTCCTGCTGATGTTCAACGCGCACTTCGAGCCGCTGGAGTTCACCGTGCCGGCCGGGCACGGGCAGGAGTGGCAGGTCGTGGTGGACACCGCGCAGTCCCGGCTGCCCGCGCCGGGGACGGGCGCGGTGGTCAAGGCCGGGGACGCGCTCTGGCTCACCGACCGCTCGCTGATGGTGCTGCAGCGTCCCGCCTGAGCAGTGGTGCCCGCGGTGCGCCGGTGCGCCGCAGGCACCGGTGGGCCGCGGTGCGCCGCGGGCACCGGTGGGCCGCGGGTACCGGTGGGCCTGGCGCCGGTTCCGGCTGCACCGGTGTGCCGACGGCCCTTGCGCATCCGCCGCCGCACCGGCCACCGTGGTCCCCGGGGAGGCCCGAGCCTGCCCGGGGACCGGACCGAGGGGCGGCGGGGGCGATGGCGGGCGATCGGACGACCACGGCGGAGTTCCTGCTCGGGACGCTGCTCTCCGTCCCGGGCCGGGTCGCGGACGCGACCGTCCGGCGCCCGCCCCCGTACCGGTGGGTGCTCGCGCGCACCCGCACCCCCGAGGCGGAGGCCGCCCGGGCCGCCGAACACGCCCTGGTCGAGGGACTGGTCGAACGGCTCGGCGCGGTCGACGGGATCACCTTCGTCGTCGCCCAGCTGGACGACCGCCGGATCACCCCCGGGCTCGGGCTCGACCCCGGCCGCCGGCTGGAGCTGGTCTGCCAGCTCGCCGCGACCGCCTACTTCGCCACCGCGCTGGAGCCGCCGGAGCTGCTGCGCCGGATCGACGCGGCCACCGTCGCCGACTGGGGCGCCGGGACGTACACCGACCCCCGGCTGCCGCACCCGACCGGCTCGGTGGCCGCCGCGCTGGCGTACTACCGCGACGGCGGCCGCCACCCGGACGGGTCACCGCGCGAGTGGCCCGCGCTGTCCGCGCCGGGGGCCCTGGGGGCGCGCCTGACCTGGGACGAGCCGGGCCGGACGCCGGTCGCGGAGCCGAACCCGACCATGTTCAACAGCTCGTTCGCCCAGTACACGAAGGACCCGGCCGCCGCCGAGGCGGTCCGGGCCGCCCGGGCCGAGCACGGCCGGATCCTGTGCCTCGGCCGCTCCGGGGCGGGCGGGCCGCAGCGTCCCGGCTACTTCACGGTGCCCCGGGGGTGGCGCCGCCGCGGCCACTGAGCGCCCGCCACCGGACACACCCGCCCACAACGGGCCCCGCTCACCTGTTCGGTCCAGCAACGGGTCTTGCCCCCGCGCCCCGCCGGGTAGGCATGGAGGCATGACCCACGCCGCCGAGCCCGCGCAGTCCCGCCCGGCCGCCGCCCCCGCCGCCGTGCCGTCGGCCAGCTACCGCCTCCAGCTCCAGCCCGGCTTCACCCTGTACGACGCCACCGCCGCCGTCCCCTACCTGGCCGCCCTCGGCGTCTCCCACCTGCACCTCTCCCCGCTGCTGGCCGCCGCGCCCGGCTCCACCCACGGCTACGACACCGTCGACCACGGCCGGATATCCGAGCAGCTCGGCGGCGAGGAGGCACTCCGGGAGCTGGCCGCCGAGGCGCACCGGCACCACCTGCGGCTGATCGCCGACGTGGTGCCCAACCACATGGCGGTCCCCGTCCCCGAGCACCTCAACCGTCCGCTCTGGGAGGTGCTCCGGCACGGCCCCGACTCGCCGTACGCGGACTGGTTCGACATCGACTGGACCGCCCAGCCGGGCCCGGTGGACGCCCCCGGACGCGGCCGGGTGCTGCTGCCCCTGCTCGGCGACCGGCTCGGCGCCGTCCTCGACGAGCTGGCCGTCGACGGCGACACCCTCCGCTACCACGACCACGTGCTGCCGCTGCGCCCCGGCACCGAGACGCTGCCGCTGCCCGAGCTGCTCGCCCGGCAGTGGTACCGCCCGGCCTGGTGGCGACTGGCCCGCACCGAGCTGAACTACAGGCGGTTCTTCACCGTCAACGAGCTGATCGCCGTCCGGGTCGAGCGTCCCGAGGTGTTCGAGGCCACCCACGGCGTGCTGCTGCGGCTGCACCGCGAGGGCGTGCTGGACGGCTTCCGGATCGACCACCCGGACGGGCTCGCCGACCCGCGCGGCTACCTGGAGCGGCTGGCGGCGGCCACCGGCGGGGCCTACACGGTGGTGGAGAAGATCCTCACCGGCGACGAGCGGCTGCCCGCCGACTGGCAGTGCGCCGGCACCACCGGGTACGACGCGCTGCGCCGGATCGACGGCGTGCTCACCGACCACGCGGGCGCCTGCCGGCTCGCCGGGGCGTACGAGGCGTTCCTGGCCGCCTCCCCCGAGGGCCCCGCCGGCCCGGACCACGGCGTCCCGGAGCCCGGCGAACCGTGCGCCGACCCGCACCCGGCGCTGG
>NZ_JAIY01000010.1:614588-678983 GCF_000710405.2 Kitasatospora sp. MBT66
GGAGCGGCTGGTCCGGCTGGCCGTCCGGCTCGGCGCCGCCCACCCGGCGCACGCCGACCACCCGCCGGAGCGGCTGCGCGCCGCCCTGGGCCGGCTGCTGACCGGCTACCCCGCGTACCGCCCGTACGTCCGCCCCGGGGAGCCGCTGCCGGAGGTCTCCGCCGAGCAGCTGCGCGCCGCCCGCGCGGCCGACGAGGGGCCCACCGACGCCACCGACCGGTTCGTCGCCGAGCTGGCGGCGGGCGCGCTCGGGCGCGGGCCGGAGCAGGACGAGTTCGCCGTCCGGTTCGGGCAGACCGCAGCCGCGGTGGCCGCCAAGGGCGTCGAGGACACCGCCTTCTACCGCTGGAACGCGCTGCTGAGCCTCAACGAGGTCGGCGGCGAGCCCGCCCGGCCGGGGGTGCGGCCGGAGGACTTCCACGCCTGGTGCCACTACGTCGAACGGCACTGGCCGCACACCATGACGGTGCTCTCCACCCACGACACCAAGCGCAGCGCCGACGCCCGGGCCCGGCTGGCCGTGCTGGCCGAGCAGCCCCGGGAGTGGGCCGCCGAGGCGGCGGCCTGGTCGACGGCGGCCGGACGCGGCGCGGGCGGCGGCTGGGGCTCGGCCCCCGCTGCCGGCCCGGGCCACGACCCGGACAGCGACTGGCTGCTCTGGCAGACCCTGGTCGCCGGCTGGCCGCTCCCCCCGGAACGGCTGGTCGCCGCCGTGCTCAAGGCGGCCCGCGAGGCGAAGCTCCACACCTCCTGGACCACCCAGGACGTCCGCTTCGAACGCGCCCTCACCGACCGCGTCCACGGCGTCTTCGGCAACCCCGGGCTGCTGCCCCGGATCGAGGGGTACGTGGCCGGGCTCGCCCCGTACGCCCGTTCCAACACGCTCGCCGCGGCCCTGCTGCACCTCACCGTGCCCGGGGTGCCGGACCTCTACCAGGGCAGCGAGGAGCCGCTCCACACCCTGGTCGACCCGGACAACCGGCGCCCGGTCGACTTCGGCGCGCTCGCCGTGCGGCTCACCGACTCGCCGACCGCCCGCACCGGCGACCCGGCCCGGGAGAAGCTGCACCTCACCACCACCGCCCTGCACCTGCGCCGGACCCGGGAGTTGGGCCCCTACCGACCGCTCGCCGCCGTCGGCCCGGCCGCCGCCCACCTGCTCGCCTTCGGGCGCGGCCCGAACGTCCTGACCGCCGTCACCCGGCTGCCGTACCGGCTCGCCCGGACCGGCGGCTGGCACGAAACCGTGCTGCACCTGCCCGACGGCCGGGGCTGGACGGACGAACTGACGGACCGTCACTTCCCGTCGGGCCCCGTCCCGGTGGGCGAACTGCTGGCCGGCGACCGGCCGGTGGTCCTGCTGACCAGGAGGGGCACGTCATGAGGCGCCGCGCCGAGAAGGACACGTCATGAGGGACCGGGCCGGGAGGGGCACGAAATGAGGTACCAGGTCTGGGCCCCGAACGCCGCCGAACGGGTCGAGGTGGCGGTCGACGGCGCGCACCACCCGCTGGCCCGGGACGCCGTCCGCGCCGGGTGGTGGCAGGGCGAGGCGCCCGCCGGGGACTACGCGTTCGTCCTGGACGGCGGGCGTCCGATGCCGGACCCGCGCTCGCCCCGGCAGCCGCACGGCCCGGACGGACCCAGCCGCGCCGTCGACCACGCCGCGTTCAACTGGTCGCACACCGGCTGGCGCGGCCGCCCGCTGCCCGGAGCGGTGCTGTACGAGCTGCACATCGGCACCTTCACGGCCGCCGGCACCTTCGAGGCGGCCGCCGAACGGCTGGACCACCTGGTCGAGCTGGGCGTCGACTTCGTCGAGCTGATGCCCGTCTGCCCGTTCCCCGGCAAGCACGGCTGGGGGTACGACGGTGTGTCGCTGTGGGCCGTGCACGAGCCCTACGGCGGCCCCGAGGGCCTCAAGCGCTTCGTCGACGCCGCCCACCGCAAGGGCCTGGGCGTGATCCTCGACGTGGTGCACAACCACCTCGGCCCGGCCGGCAACTACCTCCCCGCCTTCGGCCCCTACTTCACCGACCGGCACCACACCCCGTGGGGCTCGGCGGTCAACCTGGACGCGCCCGGCTCCGACGAGGTGCGCGCCTATCTGATCGGCAGCGCGCTCGGCTGGCTGCGCGACTACCGGATCGACGGCCTGCGACTGGACGCCGTGCACGCCCTGGCCGACGACCGGGCGGTGCACTTCCTGGAGGAACTCGCCACCGAGGTCGACCGGTTGGCGGTGGCGACCAACCGCCCGCTGTTCCTGGTCGCCGAGTCCGACCTCAACGACCCGCGCACCACCACGCCCCGCGAGGCCGGCGGGCAGGGGCTCGCCGCCCAGTGGAGCGACGACTTCCACCACTCCCTGCACTGCGCCCTGACCCGCGAGTCCCAGGGCTACTACGGGGACTTCGCCGCCGCGCCGCTCGCCGCCGTGGCCCGGACCCTCACCCGGGGGTTCTTCCACGACGGCGGCTGGTCCTCGTTCCGCGGCCGCCACCACGGCCGCCCGTTCCCGCCCGCCCACGGCCACCGGCTGCTCGGCTACCTCCAGACCCACGACCAGGTGGGCAACCGGGCGCTCGGCGACCGGATCTCCACCAGCCTCTCCCCCGGCCGACTCGCCTGCGGGGCCGCGCTGGTGCTCACCTCGCCGTTCACCCCGATGCTGTTCATGGGCGAGGAGTGGGGCGCGTCCACGCCCTGGCAGTACTTCACCGACCACACCGACCCGAACCTCGCCGAAGCCGTCCGCGCGGGCCGGCGGCGGGAGTTCGCCGAGCACGGCTGGGCGGCGGACTCGGTGCCGGACCCGCAGGAGCCGGCCACCGTGCTGCGCTCGGTGCTCGACTGGACCGAGCCCCGGCGCGGGCCGCACCGGGCGCTGCTTGACTGGAGCCGGACCCTGATCCGGCTGCGGCGGGAGCACCCGGAGCTGACCGATCCCGATCTGGCGGCCGTCCGGGTCGAGTTCGACGAGGACGCCGGCTGGCTGGTGGTGCACCGGGGGCCGTACCGGGTGGCGGTGAACCTGGGGACGGCGGCGGCCGCGGTGCCGGCGGCCGGCGAGGTGATGGCCGCGTTCGGGGGGCACCGCCGCTCCGGGGACCGGCTGACCCTCGACCCGGACTCGGTCGCGGTGGTCCGCCGCTGACGGGCCCCGCTCCGGGTCGGCGGTCGCCGCCGCTGCTTCAGGAAGCGGCTACTTCAGGAAGTCGCTGCTTCAGGAAGTCGCTGCTTCAGGAAGGCACCGGTCACTTCAGGAAGCCGTCGATCCGCTCCCGCAGCCCGTGCGCGTCCAGTCCGTACGCCGCCAGGTGCTCGGGGATCGAACCGTACTGCCGGTGCTCCGCCTGCGGCACGCCGAGGGCCAGCAGCCGGTGCGGCCGGTCGGCGAGCGCCTCGTGCGCCGCGTTGGCGGAGGTGCCGGCCAGGTACGGCTCGACCAGCACCACGTCCGCCCGCCGCTGGGTGGCGGCCCGCAGCGCGGCGCCGTCGAAGGGCCGGACGGTGGTCGCGTACAGCACGGTGACGTCCAGGTTGGCAGTGGCGGCGAGCACGGCGTCCAGCATCGGGCCGACCGCGACCACGGCGCCCCGGGCGCCCTCGCGGACCACCGTGAACCGGCCCGGCTCGACCTTCACCGCCTGCTCGTTCTGGTGCGCGGACAGCCGGACGTACACCTTGCGGTCGCCGTCGGCCACCGCGTGCCGCAGCAGCCGCTCCGCCTCGTCCGGGTGGCCGGGCACGTGCACCGTCCAGTCGGGCAGGGTGTCCAGCAGGGCGACGTCGCCCGGCGACATGTGGGTGCGACCGCCGGCCGGCCAGTCGTAGGAGCCGGCCGCGCTCACCAGCACCGCGCCGACACCCTGGTGGTTGAGGTCCAGCTTGACCTGCTCGAACGGCCGCTCGATCAGGAAGCTGGCGAAGGTGTGGGCGATCGGACGCATCCCGGTGAGCGCCAGTCCGGCGGCGGCGCCGATCAGCAGCTGCTCGCGGATGCCGACGTTGACCAGCCGGTCCGGGTGCCGCCCGGCGGCCTGCTGGAAGCCCGCGGCGCTGATGTCCGCGAGCACGAGGGCGAGCCGGGGGTCCTCGTCCAGCAGGCCGGAAGTGACCTCGATGAAGCGGTCGCGCATGGTGTCCATGGATGATCGGGCCCTTTCCGGCTCAGGAGTTCTTCGGTTCGACGCGGGCGACCACGACCCGCGGCCGGCCCGGGTGCGCGGCGGTGTACGCCGCGTGCAGGGCCTCGTGGTCGCGGCCGTCCACGGTCTCCGCCGACCAGCCCTCGGCGGCGAAGCGGGCCGCGATGCCACCGCGCCAGCCGTGCGTGGCGGAGGAGTTGTCGATCACCAGGGCGTGCAGCCGGTCCAGGCCGTAGGCCCCGGCGAAGGCCACCGCCTCGTGGTTGGAGCCCTCGTCGAACTCCGCGTCGCCGAGCAGCACCCAGACCGCCGGGTCGTGCAGGCCCTGGGCGCGCAGGCCGAGCGCCGTGCCGACCCCGATCGGCAGCCCGTGCCCCAGCGAGCCCGAGCTGATCTCCACCCCGGGGACCAGCAGCCGGTCCGGGTGGTGGCCGAGCGGCGAGTCGTACGCGCCGAAGCTGGGCAGCACCTCCGGGTCGAGGAAGCCCTTGGCCGCCAGCACCGCGTAGTACGCCATCGGGCCATGGCCCTTGGAGAGCAGGAAGCGGTCCCGGTCCTGGTCCTGCGCGGTCTCCGGGGTGACCCGCAGGACCCGGTCGTAGAGCACCCACAGGGCGTCCAGGGTGGAGGTCGCGGCCGGGCCGTGCTTCTCGTCGCCGGTCATCAGCGCCATCAGGCCCGGCAGATCGCCGAAACCGGAGGCCGTGGTTCGGGTGCGGTTCGTCATGCCTCCGATGCTGCAACCTGAAGTCGGCTTCAAGTCAAGCGCTACAGTGTCACCCATGATCGCCAACCGGCCGAGCCGCCACGACCTGCTCACCATCGGCCAGCTCTCCGAGCGGAGCGGCCTCGCCACCTCCGCGCTGCGCTACTACGAGCGACTGGGACTGATCCACGCCACCCGCACCACCGGCAACCAGCGCCGCTACACCCGCGGCACCCTGCGCCGGATCGCCTTCGTCCGCGCCGCCCAGCGGGTCGGCCTGTCCCTGGACGAGGCCAAGGTCGCCCTCGACCGCCTCCCCGAGCACCGCGCCCCCAGCGGCACCGAGTGGGACGGGGTCGCGCAGTCCTGGCAGAGCCGGATCGACGAGCAGATCGCCGAGCTGGAGCGGCTCAAGGCCAAGCTCACCGGCTGCATCGGCTGCGGCTGCCTCTCGCTCACCCGCTGCGGGCTCTACAACGCCGCCGACCGCGCGGCCGCGGCCGGCCCCGGCGCCCGCTACCTGCTCACCCGCGACCCGGCCACCGGCCCCGAGCCCGCCCCGACGGACGGGCCGGACAGCGTCTGACGGGCGCGGCACGGTTTCTGTCCCGGACCGCAACCACCCCGCACCACGCCGCCCCGCACCACGACCCCCCGGACCACGACCGCCCTCGGAAGGACACCGCCGTTGTCGACCCTCCGGAAGTACCACGGCCCGGTCTTCGGCGCCGGCACCCTCTGCATCCTGGTGAACGCCCTGATCGGCACGGGCGGCATCGGCCCGCTCTGGCTGGGCGGGGTCGCGCTGCTGGCCGTCGGCGGACTGCTGCGGTGGTCCGTGGTCCGGTCGCAGCGACCGCGCGGCGAGCAGGAGCCGCGCCCCGTCGCCGTCCCGGTCGAGGGCCGCTGGTCGGCGCTGAACGGCCCGGCCACCAAGGTCCCCAGTCACACCCACAGCCACGCCCAGACCTACGCCATCGACCTCGTCCTCGCGCCGGACGCGGACGAGCCGCAGGGCCCGCCGTTCCGGCTGCTCGCGCCGTTCGGCCACCGCCCCGAGCGCTACCCGTCCTTCGGGCAGCCGGTACTGGCGCCCGCCGACGGCACGGTAATCGCCGTCGAGACGCGGATGCGGGACCACTGGTCGCGGGCGTCCCTGCCCGCCTTCGGCTACCTCTACCTGGAGGGCTTCGTCCGCGGCCTCGGCCGGCCGCGGCACCTCTGGGGGAACTTCGTCCTGCTCGACCTCGGCGACGGGGTGGTCGCCGGCTTCGCCCACCTGCGCCGGGGCTCACCGTGCGTCACGGTCGGGGACCGGGTGCGGGCCGGACAGCGGCTCGGCGCGTGCGGCAACTCCGGCAACTCCTCCGAACCGCACCTGCACTTCCAGCTGATGGACGGTCCGGACCCGGAGCTGGCGCGCGGGGTGCCGTTCCGGTGGCACTACCGGGACGACGCCGGGGAGGAGCACTCGGGGGTGCCCGAGGACGCCACCTCGTTCAGGGCGCTCCCGGCGCGCCCGCTGTGACGGCCACCCGGCGGGCTCTAGCGTGGGCGGGTCGCCGCAGGTAGCGAGGCTGGAGCCGCTGATGACCCGCCGTCCGTTCCGTCCCTCCCGTCCGACCCGGAGCGCCCTCGCCGCCGTGATGTCGGCCTGGCTGCTGCTCGGGGCCGCCGGCTGTTCGAGCAGTAGCAGTAGCGGGGGCGGCTCCTCCTCCCCGGCCGTCACCTCTCCGGCTGCCACCTCTCCGGCCGCCACTTCGCCGGCCTCCTCCTCCTCCTCCTCCTCCTCCTCCTCCGCTGCCTCCTCTTCAGCCTCGCCCTCAGCCTCCTCCGCGCCGGCCGGGGCGGTGACCGTGACGATCAAGGACTTCAAGTTCGACCCCGCCACCATCACCGTGGCCCCGGGCACCGCGATCACCGTCACCAACCAGGACTCCGCCGGCCACACCCTCACAGCCCTCGCACCCAACGCCGGGGCGTTCGACACCGGCCTGCTGGAGCAGGGCAAGTCGGCGACGATCACCGCCCCCACCACCCCCGGCTCGTACCCGTTCCACTGCGACGTCCACCCGACCATGACGGGCACCCTCGTCGTCCAGTGACCGTTCGTGTCGGACCCACCGCCTAGCCTCGGGACGGAACCACCCGCAGGAAAGGCTTGCCCATGATCGTCGACCGGATACGCGTCCACCCCCAGCTCGTCCACGCGGACGACCGCGACGAGTGGCCGTGGACGGTGCCGTGCGTGGGCGCGCTGCTCGGGGCGGGGGTGGCGCTGCCCGCGCCGGTGACCTTCCTGGTCGGTGAGAACGGCAGCGGCAAGTCGACCCTGGTCGAGGCGGTGGCGGAGGCGTTCGGGCTGGACTCCTACGGCGGGCGCGGCGGCTCCCGCTACGCCTCGCCGCGCGCGAAGAGCGTGCTCGGCGAGCGCCTCCACCTCGACTACACGCCGCGCGGGCTCGCCATGGCGTCGGGCCCGCGCGCCAAGCGGCGCGGCTTCTTCCTCCGGGCCGAGACTGCGATGGGGATGATGGAGGAGAAGCAGGGCTGGCCCGGCTACTGGGAGGAACGGACCGACCTGATGAGCCACGGCGAGGGGTTCCTCACCGTGTTCGAGTCGATGTTCCAGGGGCCCGGGCTGTATGTGCTGGACGAGCCGGAGGCAGCGCTGTCCTTCACCTCCAGCCTGCGCCTGGTCGCCCTGCTCGCCGAACTCGGCCGCGGCGGCGCCCAGGTGATCTGCGCGACCCACTCCCCGATCCTGGCCTCGGTGCCGGGCGCGGCGGTCCTGGAGGTCGGCGAGCACGGGATCCAGCCGACCCGGTGGCAGGACCTCGCGATCGTCGACCACTGGCGCCGCTACCTGGAACGGCCGGAGGCCTATCTCCGGCACCTGCTCTGAGCCGTGCCGCCGCGGAACGGTCGCGCCGCACACCCGGTCAGGCGCGCAGCTCGGCCAGGTCTTCGGCGCCGAGCACGAGAGCGCCCGCCGCGAGGTTCTCCTCCAGGTGGTCGAGCGACCCGGTGCCCGGAATCGCCAGCACCGACGGCGATTCCGCCAGCAGCGCGCCGAGCGCCACCTGCGACGCGGTCGCGCCCACCCGGGCGGCGACCCGGCCGAGCCGTTCGAGGTCGAGCGGGACCAGGCCCCCGCCGAGCGGGAAGTACGGCACGTACGCGATACCCGCTGCCTCGCAGGTGGCCAGCAGCCCCGCACCGTTCTCGAACGAGTTGTTCTGCACCGCCGCGACGGGCGCGACCGCCCGCGCCTCGGCGAGCTGGACGGCGTCGACGTTGCTCACCCCCAGGTGCCGGACCAGCCCCTCCTCGCGGAGTTCGGCGAGCGCCGCGAACCGGTCCGCGACCGACTCGGTGTCCGGCCCGGTCAGCCCGCCCACCCGCAGGTAGACCAGGTCCAGCCGGTCCAGCCCGAGGGCCCGCAGGTCCGCCTCCACCAGGCCGCGCAGGTGGTCCGGCCCCGCCTTCCCGGTCGGCACGCCGTCCGGACCGGGCAGCGGACCGACCTTGGTGGCGATCACCAGGTCGTCGCGGTACGGGGTCAGCGCCCTGCGGATCAGCTCGTTCGCGCGCACCGCTCCGCGGTTGTAGAAGCCGGCCGTGTCGATGTGGTTCACCCCGAGCTCGACGGCGCGCCGGAGCACCGCGACGCCGGTCTCCGGATCCCGGGGCGGGCCGTCGAAGGTGCCGGCGGCGAGGCGCATCGCGCCGAAGCCGAGCCGGTTGACAGGGAGGTCGCCGCCGAGGAGGAATGTCGTGTTCGTCGTGGTCGTCATGCGTCCCATGCTGTCCGCCGCCGCGAACCCCGGCGAGACCGTGGCCAGTTGCTGCCAGACTGGACGGATGAGCAACGAGCAGGTGTTCTCGGTCCACGGCGACGCGGAACTGGCCGCCCGCGCCGGCCATCTCTTCGAGTCCGCGCGGACCGAGTTCCTGTGCGCGGCCAGGGACCTCCGCACCTGGTCCCGGCCGGAGGCGAGGGCCGCGGTCCAGGCCCGGATGCGGGACGCCGCCGCGCCCGGCTTCACCGCCCGCAAGCTCCTCAGCCCGGTCGCCCTCGCCGACGAGGAGGCCCGCGTCCACCTGCGGCTGGTGCAGGGAGCGGGCACCCTGGTCCGGATCAGCGGCTCACCGCTGCCGCACGAGACCATCCTCATCGACCGGCGGGTGATGATCCTGGCGGGCCGGGAGAGCCCCGCCGGCCGCGAGTACACCGTGACCACCTCGCAGGCCCTGATCGACGGCGTGCACGCGCTCTTCCAGGCCGCCTGGGACAGCGCCGTCGACCTCGACGTCTACCTGTCGGGCGACGTCCCGCACCTCGACGCGGACGGCCGCACGATCCTCCGCTCCCTCGCCTCCGGGCTCACCGACGAGGTGGCCGCCCGGCGGCTCGGCGTCTCGCTGCGCACCTACCGGCGGCGGGTGGCCGAGCTGATGGAACGGCTCGAAGCGGGCTCCCGCTTCCAGGCCGGCCTGCGCGCGGGAGAGTTGGGGCTGCGCGGGACGTAACGGCCGCGCCGCCGCCCCCTGAGCCTGGGCGGCGGCGCGCTGTTCACGGCATCACGGGGTGTAGCTGACCCAGCCCTGCTTGGGGGTGGTGTTCGGCGGGCAGTACACGCGGACGTTCTGGAAGGTGGTGTACGGGCCGGCGGTCCGGGTGGAGTTGTCGGAGCAGCTGATGTTCACCCACCACTTGGTGGTGCCGGTGGCCGAGCAGGAGACGTTGTAGTACCACTGGGTGCCGTCCTGGCCGAACGACCCGGTGCTGCAGTTGATGCTGGCGAGCCGGGTCGGCGAGCTGCTCTGCGCACTGGCGGCCGGCGCCGTGACGACCGCGGCCGCGGCGACGCCGGCCAGCAGACAGCCGGCCAGGCTGATCCTCTTGGTGTTCCTGCGCACGATGGTTCCGTCCTCGTTGTCGGTGGTGGCAATTCTTGCCGCGGCGAATATAGGGAGGGAGTGTGAAGTTCCGCATATGACATAGGAATTGTCGCCAGGCTCGCCGTACGCTGCTGGTTCGTCCACCCGACCTGGGACGCCCGGCGCGTCCCGCGTCTGACGAGTCGCCCGTTTCGCGGAAGCCGTGCACCAACCACCGGCCCATCGGCCGGAATCCGCCGTTCCCCGACTGTCGGCCTACGGCGCGACCTCCACCCAGACGATCTTCCCCAGGCCGTCACGCGGGCAGCAACCCCAGCGCTGCGCCAGCAGCTTGACCAGCACCAGGCCGCGCCCGGACTCGTCCTCCCCGGACGCCGCCCTGAGCACCGGGCCGCGCTCACCGCGCGCGTCGTGCACCTCGATCCGGAGGCGTCGCCGGTCGACATCGAGGACGAGATGGACGCGGCGCCCCATCGGCGTGCCGTGCAGGACCGCGTTGGTCACGAGCTCGCTGACGAGCAACTGGCCTGCGTCGGCGAACCGTTCACCCCCGGGCGCATCGGCGAGCAGCTTGTCGAGCAGCCGGCGGGCCTCGCCGGGCGAGCGCCGGCTGCGCGGCAGCCAGGCCGAGAGGGAGGTGGAGGGAGAGGGGGAGGAGTTGCAGGAGGACATGGCGGATTCACCTTCCGCGTACAGGGAGTTGAGGCATGGGAATGCCCGGCAACCGACCACTTGA
The DNA here is from genome assembly GCF_000710405.2 of Kitasatospora sp. MBT66. Lineage (NCBI taxonomy): Bacteria > Bacillati > Actinomycetota > Actinomycetes > Kitasatosporales > Streptomycetaceae > Kitasatospora > Kitasatospora sp. MBT66. Next base: position 625,087 of record NZ_JAIY01000010.1, read on the forward strand.
TCACTCAGAAGATTCGGGCGGTCACGTCATGTAGTGTGCACCGTGCAGCTGATTGCGCGCAAGCGCATCTCATCTGCAATTGCAGCTTCTGCCATCATGGTTGAGGCTCGAAGAGGGGTGGCAGACTATGCAAGGACCCGAACAGGCAGGGAGTGTGACGAGTGAGCAGTCCGACCGTGCTGCGGCGTAGGCTCGGCGGCGAGCTTGGCAAGTTGCGTTCGTCACGCGACATGAGCGCCAAGGACGTGGCCGCGGCCCTCGGTTGGTCCGCCTCCAAGCTGAGTCGCATCGAGAGTGGCCTCGTGTCACTACAAGAGCGCGACGCAGCGAAGCTGTTGGCGCACTACGGCATTACTTCACCCGAAGAGGTGAAGCAGTTCCTGAAGCTCACGAGGCAGAGCCGACAGCAAGGCTGGTGGCACGCCTACGGCGACGCCCTGCCCGATCGATTCCGCGCGTACGTCGGCTTCGAGACCGACGCCACGAAGATCGTGACGTTCCAGTGCGAGGCCGTGCCCGGCCTGCTCCAGACGGAGGGCTACGCACGGCACATCATCCGCGCGATGAATCCGACAGAGTCGACCGAGGGCGTGGAGCTCAAGCTCGCGCTTCGCATGGAGCGGCAACACATCCTCGATCGCCCCAACCCACCGCAGCTCTGGGCGATCCTCGGCGAGGCCGCCATTCGACGACCCGTCGGCGGTGAACTCGTCATGGCAGAGCAGCTGAATCACATCGCAGCCTTGGCCGAAGAGCACCCCAACATCACCGTGCAGGTGCTTCCGTTCTCGGCAGGCGCCCACACCGCCATGGGGTCTTCCTTCTCGATCTTCGCCTTCACTGACATCCCGAGCAGCGTGGTCTACTGCGAGACGATCAGCAGCAAGACCTACATCGAGCAGCAGTCCGAGATTGCCCGCCACGAGGACGTCTTCCATCGGCTCATGGCATCGTCGGCTCAACCCGAGAAGTCGATCTCCTGGTTGAGGCAGGTCGCAGAGGAGTACAGCAAGTGAATCGTGATTTCCGTGGCGCCCGATGGCGCAAGAGCACCTACAGCATTGCCGACGGTGACTGCATCGAAGTCGCCGACGGGCTGGCGGACATAGTTCCCGTCCGTGACAGCAAGGACCCTCACGGACCCACTCTGGCCTTCAGTACCACTGCTTGGACGTCCTTCCTCGCCGCCATCCGCGCCGGTGAACTCCCCGCCAAATCGTGACCGCTCGGCGGCTCCTGCGACCATCGCAGGAGCCGCCGAAACCACGATCCACGGGAGGGACCCCGACGTACGTGCCGATGCAACCTGGCGGTGTCCCGCCTGCCCCCGTTGACGTCACCGGTTCCGTGCCCGGCGCGGTCGCGCTGCCTCACGAACAGTCCCAGTGGTGGTCGACCGGACGGTCCGGACACGACCCGCACTCGAAGATGTAGACGCCGCCCGCGTCGCCGAACATCACCTGGGCGGGACTGTGCGCGCCGCGGCCCCCGGTGCTGTCTCGGCGCTCCTCGCCGGTCTCGCTGTCGCGGTCCTCCAGCGGGAGCCAGGTGCGGCCGGACATGCCGTCGTACTCCCAGCTGCTCACCGTCAGGAGATGGTCCATCGCCCGCCCGCAGGTCGGGCAGTCCGGCCAGCAGGGGTCCTGGGTCCAGCTCGGGTATCCGCCGAGCTTGATCCCCGGGGCCTCGGCCAGGTGGTAGCTGTACCACAGGCCGGTGCGGGCCTTCAGTTCCTCCATCCGGACGCTCAGTGCCCGGCTCACCTCCTCCGGCATGTCCGAGCTCGGGTAGTCGGTCACCGGCTCGGGATGCAGGACGCACGGGGCCGGGATGCTGTCCCCGGGCGCCGTGGCGACGGTCGACGGCGCGGTGTCGAGGACCGGGCCCACCGCGTCGGAACTCCGCCAGAGCACCCGGGGTGTCGGCTCCGGGCAGGAGTCGACGATGAACGGGCACCAGAGCACCTGGAGCAGGTCGGTCCCGGCAGGGAAGTCGAGTTGGGGGACGTCCCGGCGGTGGATCTGGACAACGGGCACCAGGGGCACCGGCCCCTCCGTCCCCGGTTGGCCCCAGTGCCCGGGATGACTCGTGCTCGGACAGAGCGGCCACGGCTCGTCGGCGGGCCACAGCAGCGGCCCACCGACCGAGCTCTCGGCCGGGGACGGGCTTCCGGCTCGGGGGTGGAGGCGTACCGCGTCGCGGCGCAGCGGCGCCAACTCGGGGAAGAGCTGCTCCACATCTACGCGGCGTTGCGGGGTCGTGCGGGCCATCATCGTCTCCGGGGTGCGATGTGCGGGGCGGTGGAGTCGCCACGGGGGCGTGGTTCGGCGGGAGCAGAACTCGATCTCCGGGAACCGGTACGCCCGATCACGTACCGATTCGACCGAGCGACAGATCGACTCTGCATCCGTGGCTCCGATCCCATCACGTCCCACCGACAACCCGAACGGGGCCGGCACCGGCCGGCCCGGCCCGGCCGCCCATTCCCGCAGCCCTGCGCACGTCCTACGGCGCGTTCTCGCAGCGGGACCTTCTGCAATGCGCGCAAAACGCCCTCCCCGGAGATTGAGGCGCCGGGGAGGGCATTTTTTCATTTCCTTACCGGAAGAACTCTCCGATCAGGAGGCGGAAATCACCCCGATCGGGAATCAGTTCCACTTCTGGTAGTTGCCACCGTTGCCGCCGATGGCGTAGACGTCGCCGTTCACGTTGCTGTCCAGGTAGCGGCCGGTGGCGACGTTCCGGTAGAAGGCGCCGTTGCCGCCCCAGCTCTTGACCCACTTCTGGTAGTTGCCGCCGTTGCAGCCCAGCGTGTAGACCTTGCCGTCACCATTGCTGTCGAGGCAGCGGCCGGTGGCCAGGTTCTTGAAGGTGTAGGTCTCGTTGCCCTCGTCGTTGGCCCACCAGACCTGGTAGGAGCCGCCGTTGGCGCCGAGGGTGTAGACGTTGCCGTTGCCGTTGCTGTCCAGGACGCGGCTGGTGGCGAGGTTGGTCAGGGTGACGTAGCCGGAGGCGGCGCTCGCCGATCCGGTGGACAGGAACGTCAGGCCGCCGGCCAGGACGGCCGTCGAGGCAGCAAGGGCAGCGGTGCGCTTGACGAGCTTCATCGCATTTCCTCCCGATGTCGACCGGTCCGTCTGACCGGTCGACGTCGAACTTATCCGCAGAATCCCTTGGTTGGACCTCCGGATCTCCGGACATGTCCAGCTTCAGCCACCTGGAATTGGGTGATCCGGATTTCTCGGGCCAGAACGGAACAATGCCCGCCGGTACATCGGCGGATATGGCCGGACATTCTCCCGATCAGTGCTGGACAGACCGCGCCGATGCGGGGATGTCATGGCAAGGACAACGCAAAGCGGAGAAATGACTCATATCCGATCATTCGGCACCCGAAGTCTTCGACCACGAACTTGGCCGGATCCGGCAGAACCGGGCGTTGTCCGACCCGCCGCGTACCGTTCGACGACCACGGCAAACCCGCACGTCACCAGGAGGCAACCGTGCCCACGGCCGCCGAGATGATCGACCAGGACACCGTCGCCGCGCTCGCCCGCTGCCTCGCCCGCACCGGGCATGGCACCACCACGGAGGCCCTCGACCGCTGCGGTGCGGCCCTGGACCCGCTCGGCTTCCGCGAACGCGTCGTGGCGATCCGCGATGCCGTGCTCGCCGATCTCCCGGCCGCCTACCCGGAGTTCGAGCGGGTGCTGCAGGACGCGCTGCGGGACGAGGAGTTCACCGGGTGGATGACCTTCCCGGTCGGTGAGGCCGTCGCCGTGCGCGGCCTGGACGCGTTCGAGCCCGCGCTCGCGCTGCTCGCCGCGCTCACGCCCCGGCACACCTCCGAGAGCGCCGTCCGCCCGTTCCTCCGGGCCGACCAGGCCCGCGCGCTCGCCGTTGTCGCCCGGTGGACCGACCATCCGGATCCGCACGTCCGGCGGCTGGTGAGCGAGGGCACCCGGCCGCGCCTGCCCTGGGCTCCCCAGCTGCCCGCGCTGATCGCCGATCCGAGGCCCGCGCTGCCACTGCTCGACGCGCTGTACCGGGACGAGTCCGACTACGTGCGCCGCTCGGTCGCCAACCACCTCAACGACATCAGCCGCGACCACCCCGACCTCGCCGTCGAGGCCGCCGGCCGCTGGCTCGCCGATCCGGCGCCGACCACGCCGCAACTGGTCCGGCACGGTCTGCGCACCCTGATCAAGGCGGGCCACCCGGAGGCGCTCACCCTGTTCGGTCACCGCCCGGACGTCCAAGTGACCGTCGAGGGCCCGCAGGTACTGACCCCGGACCTCCGGCTCGGCGAGGACCTGGTGTTCGAGTACGCGGTGACCAACACCCACGACGAGAGCACCAGCGTGGTGATCGACTACGTCGTGCACCACGTGAAGGCCAACGGGGGCCGGACTCCCAAGGTCTTCAAGCTGACCACCCGTTCACTGGCGCCCGGCGAGACCCTGCGGGCGACCCGGCGGCACGCCGTGAAGCCGATCAGCACCCGGCGCTACCACCCCGGCGTGCACCTGCTGGAACTCCAGGTCAACGGCCGCCGCCACGGCGAGGGTTCGTTCACCCTGCACCTGTGACGGGCGGCCGATCGGTGACGGCCGCGAGCACCGCGTCCGCCAGCTCCGCGACGGACCGGCCGTCCCCCGCCTCCAGCGGCTCCGACCCGAGCACCGACAGCTCGGCGAGCAGCAGTTCCTGGTAACGCACCGACCTGGCCAGGAACTTGTCCATCAGGTACCGGCCGTCCGGGGTCGCCTCCGGGTACCGCCCGGCCGTCCGGATCCGGGTACGCAGGACGGCCTCGTCCGCACGCAGCCAGTGGGCGGACACCCTGCCGCCGGTGAGCCGCGCCACCTCGGGCGGCCACAGCGCCGAACCCTCCAGGACGAGGCCCGCTCCTGCACCGTCCACGATCAGCTGCTCGATCCGGGGCCACAGCCGCGCGTATTGCTCCCGCACCGAGGCGATCAACTCCTCGACGGCGAGGGTCCGGTAGTGCTCGGCCACGTGCGGCGGCACCTCCCACCCCGGCACCGGCCACGGTCGGCCGGGGTGGCGCGCCAGTGTGTCCGTCGTCCGGTACGCGAAGCCGAGCCGGTCCGCCAGCAGCCGGCCGAGCGTCGACTTCCCGGTGTTCGACGTCCCGCCGATCAGCACCACCCGCACACCGTCGTCCGTCATACGGCCGACCCTATCCACCGGCCCCGGCCCGCGCCCCGGGACCGGAAGTCGGACCTGCCGACTTCCGGCGCGCGAGGCGTCCGGAGAGGGCCGGCGCCCCGGCCGCGCACCCGGCCACGGCGATCATCGCCAGTCCCGCCCCGACCAGCACGGCGCGCGGCCCCAGCACGGCAGTCAGCGGACCGCCCAGGGTCGCGCCCGCCGGGGAGGCCGTCATCAGCACAGACGACCTCAGGGCGAGGACGGAGGTGAGGGCGGGCGGCGGCGTGAGGTCCTGGAACAGGCCGAGCGACAGCGCGCCGTACGGGCCGTACACCAGCCCGACCACGGCGAACCCGGCCACCGAGACCGCGGCCGGGCCGGGCGGCGCGAACGACAGCAGGGCGACGCCGTGCGCGGCGACGATCCCCAGCAGCACCCGCCGGACCGCGCCGCGGCGCAGCATGCCGACGGCCAGCGCGCCCAGCACCGCCCCGACCCCGAAGGCCGCCCAGTAGGTGCCGAGCAGACCGGGCCCGGCCGCCAGCTCCTGCCCGACGAACAGCGGCAGCGCGACCTCCACGGGGCCCCAGGCCAGGTTGAACAGCCAGGTCAGAACGAGCAGGGCCAGCAGCTCCGGCCTGGTCCGCAGTACCCGCAGCCCCTCGCCGCGCGGCACGGCCTCCCGCTCCGGCCGGTCCAGAACGGAGGCGGGGACGGCAGCGGGGACGGCGGACAGCCTCCCGGCACCGACCGCCAGCACCGCGAACGACAGGGCGTCCAGCCCGAGCACCCAGGCCGGTGCGACCACCGCCGTCAGCGTCCCCGCCAGCGCCGGTCCGGCGATCATCGCCACCCAGCCGCTCGTGCTGAGCAGCGCGTTGGCCGCCAGCCGCCGATCCGCCGGGAGCACCTCGGCCACCAGGGCGTACCTGGCGCTCGCGCCCCACCCGTGCAGCAGCGAGGAACCGGCCAGCAGGACCAGCAGCAGCCAGGGCCCCAGCACACCGAACGCCCACCCGACGGGGATCGCGCCCAGCAGCGCCGCGCGCGTCCACGCGTCCGCCCGGATCAGGCGCCGCGCGGGCAGTCCGCGCAGCCAACGGCCGAGCAGCAGCGCACCGAGCGCGCCGGGCAGGACGTAGGCGGCGACGGCGGCCCCGACGTACAGCCCGGTCTGCCCGGGCGGGGCCAGTTGCAGCGCGAGCCACGGCACGGCCACGGCGCTCATGCCGTCCCCGAGGTCGGACACCGCGAGCGCGGGGAGCAGACGGCGGAACGGGCCGGGGGCGAACAGCGGACGGTAGGCCGGGGGAAGCCGCCGGACCAGTGGTGCGGATGAGATCATGCGGGCCAGGCAAGCGGTTCACGCGCGCTTGAAGTCAAGCGGAACCGGGGAACGGGGCGGACGTGCAGGATGTCGGTATCGGGGAGCTGGCCCGGCAGACCGGGCTGCGGCCCTCGGCGCTGCGGTACTACGAGAGCCTCGGCCTGCTGCCCGCCGCCCGGCGCGAGGGCGGCCGCCGGGTCTGGCCGGCGGCCACGCTGCGCCGGGTCGCGCTGATCCGGATGTCGCAGCGGGCGGGCTTCACGCTGGCCGAGATCCGGGGGCTGCTGGACACCTCCACCACCCGCGGCACCACCCGCCAGTGGCGCGCCCTGGCCGAACGCAAGCTCCCCGAGCTCGACCGCGTCGTCCGGCAGACCCAGCAGCTCCGGGACGCCGTCGCGGCCTGCCTCGCCTGCGGCTGCATGAACTTCGCCGACTGCGAACTCCTCTCCGCCGGTGCGGCCGACGGCACCTGAGCGTGACTCGGGACGCGGGCGGAGCGGCCTCCGGAACGTGATCGACATGTGATCCGGCACCCCCGTCCGGCGGGCTCCGGCGGCCCGCCCGAACGCCCTTTCCCGGGCCTGCGGCACGGTGCGGCCGGTCGCCCGTCCCGGGGTCCGGGGGCCAGGACGGGGGACGTCCGACCGGGGCCGCAGCGGGGCTCAACGGCCCTTTCGGCGCAGGGAATCGGGGGTGAGAGTACGGCCGCGGACTCCTAGGCTGGGAGCATCCCACCCCACCGAAAGGCCCGCCCTTGAACCGCGCCATCCGCTCCGTCGACGACGTCCTCGACCTGCTCGACGGGCTCTTCCGCCCCGAGGCGGACCGCTGGACCGACCGGGCCGCCGACTGGTGGGACGGCTTCTACGCCGACCGGGCCTCGGGGCGGCCGTTCTTCGTCGACAAGCCGGACGAGAACCTCGTCGCTCGGCTCGACGGCGGCCTGCTGCCGCCCGGCGCTCGGGTGCTGGACCTCGGCTGCGGGGCCGGCCGCAACGCCGTGCACCTCGCCTCGCGCGGCTTCGAGGTGGACGCAGTCGACCTCTCGGCGACCGCCCTCGCCTGGGCGCGCGAGCGCGCGGACGCGGCGGGCGTCGCCCCGCGCTTCCACCACGGCAACATCTTCAGCGCCGAACTGCCCCTCCCCCAGTACGACCTGGTGTACGACTCGGGCTGCCTGCACCACCTCCCGCCGCACCGCCGGATCAGCTACCTGGCCCTGCTGGAGCGCGTCCTCGCACCGGGCGGGTACTTCGGGCTGACCTGCTTCGCGGCCGGCGAGATGGGTTCGGAGCTGCCGGACGCCGAGCTGTACCGCAACGGGCGGCTGGACGGCGGGCTGGCCTTCACACCGGACGAACTCCGTTGGATCTTCGCCGGGTTCACGGAGCTGGAGATCCGGCCGATGGTCCCGCAGGAGCCCGCGTCCCCGCTCTTCGGCCTGCCCGTGCTGCTCACCGGCCTGTTCCGCAGGCCGCTCGCCGACTGAGGCATGCGGGCGCCACGACCGGGCAGGAAGGAGGGTGGACAGGGCGGGGGCCGGTCGGCCGATCCGCCGGCCGGCAGCGATGAGGGGACGGGACGCGATGTCCGCCGACGAAACGCCGTGGGACGACGCCGTCGGGCGCGGACTGGGCTTCCTCCACCGGGCGTTGGGGCCCGCTGGGCTGCCGTCCGCCCGGCCCGGCGCCGACCCGGAGCTGCGCAGACCGCTCAGCGGCGCCGACGGGCGCCGCCACCTGCTCGTCACCCACGGGGAGGATCTCGGGTTCGACCCGGACGACGAGGGCCTCTCCGCGATGTGGGGGCTCGCGCTGCTGCGGCCGGACTCCGGGCGGGCCGAGGAGCGCGAACTGGTCGCCGCGCTCGCGCCGCAGGTCGCCCGGTACCGAGAGCCGGAGGCGCGGCGCTACCGCATCTTCCCGCCCGGTCGGCCGATCCCCGCCGACACCGACAGCACCGCCGTCGCGGCCGCCGGACTGGCCCGGCACGGACTGCTCGGAGCGTCCGAACTGGACGACCTGGCACGCGAGCTGCTCGACACCCAGATAGGCCCGGACGACGGTCCGATACCGGCCTACTGGGAGGACAGCGACAGCAGCCCCGCCCGCGGACGCCGCTACGACGCCGTCGCCGCCGCCAATGTCCTGTTCACCCTGCACCTCCCGGGCGCCGTCGGCCGGCTGCCGCACCCGGCGGCCGAGGCGACGCTCCGCTACGTGGTCGAACACCTCAACGGCCCCCGCACCGGCACCCTCAACTACGCCGCCCCGGAGGCCTTCCTGCACGCCGCCGCCCGGGCCTCCACCGTCGTGCCCGAACTCGCCGAGCCGGTGCGGCGGGCTGTGGGGCACGTGACCACCCAGACCGCCGACACACCGCTTGCGGTGGCGCTGCTCGTGATCGCCGGCGAGTACGCGGGCGGGACCGCCGAACTGCCCGAACTGCGCCGCCGGTTGGCCGACACCCAGCTCCCGGACGGCTCCTGGCCGGCCGGCGGCTACTTCCGCACCGGGCGACTGCCGCTGTACTTCGGCTCGCCGCACCTCACCACGCTGTTCGCCGTCCGCGCGCTGCGCCCGGAGACCACCGGGCAGGCGTGACCGGACCCGGGCCGGGGCCGGTGGGAGCGACCCGGTGGCGGCCCTGCTCGCGCCCTACCGGGAGGTGCTCGCCGCCCCGGGCGCCCCGGCACCGGGCCGCCGCCCGGGCACTCGCACACCCGGCGGGGGCGCGGGGCGGCGGTAGCGCACCCCGCAGGCAGTAGCGCGCCCGGTGCCTCACGGACCCGGTGAGGCGGCGCCGCCCTCGTACAACCGCCGCAGCAGGCCGTCCAGGTCGAGGTGGGTGCGCTCCCACCCGATCGGGACCAGGCTCTCGGTGCGGGCGAGGAACGCCCGGACCCGCTCGGCGGGGGCCCGCAGGACCACGCTGCTCCCCTCGCCGGTGAGGGTGATGAAGACGGAGTCGAGCCGCTCGTCCACACCGGGGTGGACCGAGACGCTGCCGATCCCGGACCAGCCGTGCAGTCCGGTGGCGAGCAGGTCGCGGGCGAACACCCAGGTGATGGGCGTGGCGAGGTCGGTGTGGTTGTCGAGGAAGACGGCGTAGGGGTCGGCGGTGTGGTACCGCAGCCGGGCCGCGACGGAGACGGTCAGGCCGGGGCAGACGGCGACCCGGAGGTCGAGCGCGACGGCGCAGCCGTCACCGGGGGCGTACTGCGCGGGGACGCGCGGGCTGTCGTACGTCATGACCGCCTCCGGATGGTGCGCACCGCCGGAACAGCGACGCGGGCATGCAGAATCGTTTCTTCACAACCGCCACGGGCGGAAAAGTCAGGGCTCACGGCAGGAACAACGAGCCACCCGGACTTCGGCAACCCCTGCGCCCGCCCCTCCCCCGCCGCGCCGGACCACCCGCACGGCCCCCGGCCGACGGCGCGTCGCCCCGCGCCGGGCGCGCCCCGTCCCTAGGCTGACGCCGCAGCAGCCCCGCGGCCGCCACCGCCGCCCGCCCGCAACCCCGCCGCGATCCCAGGAACGGACCCTCCATGCACCCTGTCGTACGCGGCGCCGGGGCCCTCGGCCTCGCCGCGGTCCTGGCCACCGCCACGGCCGCCTGCGAGAGCGGCACCGGCTCCGGCACCGGCTCCGGCACCGGCTCCGCGACGTCCGGGCCGTCCACCGCCTCCGCCTCCGCCGCAGCCACTGCTCCCGCAGCCTCCACCAGCGCGGGCGTCCCGCCGCTGCCGGCCTCGCTCACCGGCCAGCAGCTCGGCTGGCAGCCCTGCCCGGCACCCTCCACCGCCCAGGGCGGCGACGGCTCGGCCCCGGGCGCGCCCTGGGAGTGCGCCACGCTCAAGGCCCCGCTGGACTACGCGAAGCCCGACGGTCAGACCATCGACCTGGCCCTGATCCGGGCCGTGGCCACCGGCACCGGCGGGCAGCCCCGGATCGGCTCGCTGATCTACAACTTCGGCGGTCCCGGCGGCTCCGGCGTCGCCACCCTGCCCGCCCTCGCCAAGGACTACGCCGACCTCAACGCCCGCTACGACCTGGTGAGCTTCGACCCGCGCGGGGTCGGCAACAGCGCGGGCGTGCGGTGCCTGGACGACGCCGCCACGGACGCCTCCGCCGCCGTCGACGGTTCGCCCGACGACCAGGCCGAGACCACCGCGCTCGACGCGGCCGGCTCCGCCTACACCGCCGCCTGCGAGCAGAACTCCGGCGCCGTCCTGCCCCACGTCGACACCGTCTCGGCCGCCCGCGACCTCGACCTGATGCGCCAGGTGCTCGGCGACGCGAAACTGCACTACTTCGGCATCTCCTACGGCACCGAACTCGGCGGCGTCTACGCCCACCAGTACCCGGGCAACGTCGGCCACCTGGTGATGGACGCCGTCGTCGACCCGACCAAGGACCCGGTGCAGAGCGCGCTCGGCCAGGCGAAGGGCTTCCAACTCGCCCTGGAGAACTTCATGAAGGCGTGCGCCGCCCAGGCCGGGCCGTCCTGCCCGACCGGCCAGGGCGGCGACGAGGGCACCCGGCGCATCACCGACCTGCTGAACGGCCTCGACACCGCCCCGCTGCCCACCGACAGCAACCGCAGGCTGACCCAGGACCTCGCGGTCACCGGCATCGCCGCCGCGCTCTACAACCCGAACACCTGGAACGCCCTCTCCATCGGCCTCCAGGAGGCGATGCGGGGCGGCACCGGCACCACCCTGCTCGCGCTCGCCGACGCCTACTCCGGCCGCGACCAGCAGGGCCACTACAGCAACCAGTCCGCCGCCAACCGGGCGATCAGCTGCGCCGACGACAGGTCGCGCTACACCGCCGCCGACGTCCAGGGGCTGCTGCCCACGTTCCGCCAGGCCTCGCCGGTGTTCGGAGACTTCACCGCCTGGGGCCTGACCTCCTGCACCGGCTGGCCGGTCCAGGGGAGCGCCGACCTCCCCGAGGTGTCCGCCGCGGGCTCGGCACCGATCGTCGTCATCGGCAACACCGGCGATCCGGCCACCCCGTACGAGGGCGCCGGGGCGATGGCGCGGCAGCTCGGCGCGGGCGTCGGGGTCCAGGTCACCCTCCAGGGCCAGGGCCACGGCGGCTACGACTCCGGCAACGCCTGCCTCAAGCAGGTCGTCGACCAGTACCTGCTGGCCGACAAGGTGCCGGCCGAGGGCACCACCTGCTCCTAGCCCGGCGATCCGCCCAACACCCCACCCCGGCCGGTGACTTCACCACGTGACACCCTACCGTGGGCCCCGGAAAGGGGACCACATGACCGCCGAGCCGCTACCGCCGCAGGGAAACCGCCGCCTCCTCGACCCCGCGCGACCGTTCCCCGAACGGGTCGCCCGGCTGGTCCGGGACTGGGAGGACGACGGGCGGGCCCGCTACCGCCTGGTCGACGGGCGGCCGTTGCTCGCCCTCTACTGCTGGCACCTGGACGCCGCCCGGCGCGGCACCACCGAGGACGACCCGGCGACCGCGGAGTACGTCGCCGCGGCCTTCGCCGCCAACGGCGGCGCCGACGGGTGGGACGCGCTGCTGCGCGAACGGGCCGACTGCGCCTGCCACGGCCAGAGTTGGCGACTGGAGAACATCTCGGTCTGCCTCGGCTGCCTGCGCTACGTGTGCTACCAGGTCGAGGGGCCCTGCTGTCCCGGCGCCCGCATCGTCGGCTGAGCCGTCACACCTCCGGGCGGGATGCCCCGCCCCGGTCCCCCGCCAGGAGCCGGGCCAGCAGCGCGGCGGGCCCCTCCGGCAGCGCGCCGTGCACCAGTTCCGTCCGGTGCACCAGGCGGGGAGCCCGGACCGGCACCGCCGCCACGTCCGGGACCCCGGCCAGGGCGGTGGCGGGCAGCAGCGCCAGCCCGTGCCCGGCCGCGACCAGGGCGAGCAGCCCCCGCACATCGGTGCCCAGGTAGCGGGCGGCGGGCCGGTAGCCCTCGACGCCGGTGGCGGCGCTCAACCGGGCGGCGGTCGGGGCGAGGCCCGGGGCGTCCAGCCAGTGGGCGGCGGACAGGTCCGCGAGCGCCAGGCCGGAGCGCCCGGCGAGCGGGTGGCCGGACGGCAGCGCGACGACGAGCGGCTGTTCGGCGACGGCGACGGTGGCGAGCGGGCCCACGTCCGGCAGCGGGAGCGGGTCGCTGGGCGCGGCCGGGCCGTCGACGAGCGCGAGGTCGACCGCGCCGGTGGCGACCTCGGCGGGCAGCACGTCCTGGGCGACCACCCGCACCGTCAGGTCCACCGCCGGATACGCCCGGCGCACCTCGGCGAGCGCGCGCCCCAGTTCCACCCCGACCGCCAGCGGGGTGGCCCCGACCGCGAGACGGGCGCTCGCGGCACCCGCCAGGCGCGCGATGTCGGCGCGCGCCGCATCGATCCTCAGCAGCAGCGCCCCGGCGTGCTCCAGCAGGCGTTCACCGGCACCGGTCGGCCCGACCGGGCGGCGGTGGAGCACGGCCGTGCCGAGGTCCGCCTCCAGCGCCGCGATCTGCTGGGAGACCGCGGACTGGGTGTAGCCGAGTTCGCGGGCCGCGTCGGAGAACGAGCCCAGCCGGGCCACCGTGACGAAGGTGCGCAGCTGCTGCGGCTCCATCTGCCATCACATCCACTGATCGAGAGGTAAGGAATCATCGTTGGCGCTGATGCCGCGTCGGCGGTCAGGATAACCGCATGACGCATCCCACCTCCCGCCTGGCCCTGGTCGGCGACCGCTCGGCCGCCGTCCGCTCGCACGCCCGCATCCCGGGGCTGCTCGACGCGCTCGCCACCCGCGAGCAGCTCGTCCTGGACGCCTACTGGATCCCCACCGAGGACGCCGCGGCCCCCGGCGCGCTCGACGGCTTCGACGCGGTCTGGCTGCTGCCCGGCAGCCCGTACCGCAGCGAGGACGGCGCGGTCGCCGCCGTCCGCACCGCCCGCGAGCGGCGCATCCCCTTCCTCGGCACCTGCGCCGGCTTCCAGCACGCGGTGCTGGAGTACGCCCGGCACGTCTGCGGCATCGACGGCGCCGCGCACGGCGAGAGCAACCCGGAGGAGGCGGACCGGGTGATCGTGCCGCTCAGCTGCTCCCTGGTGGGGCACGAGGGTGCCGTCCGGCTGACCCCCGGCTCGCTGGCCGAACGGGTGCTCGGCGCACCGCGCACCGTGGAGCGGTACCACTGCGCGTACGGGCTGAACGACGGCTATCTGGAACGTCTTCGCGCGGGAGGTCTGCGGTTCACCGGCGCGGACGACGGGGGCGAGCTGCGGATCCTGGAGCTGCCGGAGCAGGAGCACCCGTTCTTCCTCGCCTCGCTGTTCCAGCCGGAGCTCGCCGGGGACGGCACCAAGGCGCACCCGATGATCCGGGCCTTCGCGGCCGCGGCCGTGGGCCACGCCACCGCGGCCTGAGCGGGGCGAGCCACCCGAGCGGCGCCGGTGCAGGGTCGGCGCGTGGTCAGCGCCGGGCGGTCAGCCGCTCCCAGACCTCGTCGACCCGGGGGGCCAGCTCCGACAGCGGGCCGCTGTTGTCGATCACCAGATCGGCGATCGCCAGCCGGTCCGCCCGGCTCGCCTGGGCCGCCATCCGGGCCCGGGCCTCGTCCTCGGTCATGCCGCGCAGCTCGACCAGCCGGTCGATCCGCACCTCGTCCGCCGCGTCGACCACGACCACCAGGTCGTACAGCGGGCCGAGCCCGTTCTCGGCCAGCAGCGGAACGTCGTGCACCACCACCGCGTCCGGCGCGGCCGCCGACTCCAGTTCGGCGGACCGCGCCCGGACCAGCGGGTGGACGATCGCGTTCAGCGCCTTCAGCCGGGCCGGATCGGCGAAGACGACCGCGCCGAGGGCGGGCCGGTCCAGCGAGCCGTCCGCCGCGAGCACGCCCGGGCCGAACTCGGCGGCCACGGCCGCGAGGCCGGGCGTCCCGGGGGCGACCACCTCGCGGGCGATCACATCGGAGTCCACGATCACCGCGCCATGGGCGGCGAGCAGCCGCGAGACCTCGCTCTTGCCCGCGCCGATGCCACCCGTCAGTCCGATCTTCAGCATGGCGTCAGGCTACCGGCGCGCACCGCCCTCCCGTCACCCCGGGACGGCAGCCCGGGGACGTCAGCCCGGGGACGTCAGCCCGCGACGTCACCCCGGACCACTCCGCCGCCCCGGGATCCGGGGACTCACCCCACGTCGAGGCTCTCGCCCTCGCCCAGGGTGCGCAGCTCCGCGCCACCCGGTCCGCCCGGGCCGAGCAGCCGGGTGTGCACGGCGAGGCCGACCGGGCTGAGCACCGCGTCGTGCACCGGCACCGCCTGCCGCGCACCGGCCTCCCGGACGTAGTCGACCAGCTCGCCGACCTTGGTCCACGGCGCGGCGATCGGCAGCAGCAGGGTGTCCACCGGAGCCGGCGGGACGAGCAGCGCGTCGCCGGGGTGGAACAGCCGTCCGCCGAACAGGAAGCCGATGTTCCGCACCAGTGGGATGTCCGGGTGGATGACCGCGTGCCACTCGCCGTGCACCGAGACCGGGATCCCGCCGACGTCGAAGGCGTCGCCCTCGCCGACCGCCGTCACCCGCCGGCCGACCCCGTCCAGCTTCCCGGCGACATCCGTGTTGGTCCACACCCGCAGCTCCGGATCCGCCTCCAGGGCGGCCCGCAGCCGGGCCTCCTCGAAGTGGTCGACGTGCTCGTGGGTGATCAGGACGGCGTCCGCGCCGGCCAGGGCGGCGGGATCGGTGAACGATCCGGGGTCGACGACCACGGTCGTCCCCCCGTGCTCGAGGCGTACACAGGCATGTCCGAACTTGGTGATCCGCATAGGCAGAACATACAGCAAAGCTGCACAGTTTTGCTGTAGATCTTCGGGGTAGGCTTCTCCCGTGAACAGCCCGCACCCCGAGACCCTCGAACTCGCCGCCGACCTGCGCGGCGCCATCGGCGAACTGGTCCGCGCACTGCGCCCCGACGACACGCTGCCGCAGAACCAGGCCGGCGTACTCGGACTGCTGGTCCGCGACGACCGCGCGTACACCGTCGCCGAACTGGCCGTCCTGCAGCGCGTCCGGCACCAGTCGATGGCCCGCACGGTCGCGCTGCTCACCGAGTCCGGCCTGGTCACCCAGCAGCCGCACACCACCGACCGCCGCAAGCTGCTGGTCACCGCCACCGAGGCCGGCCGCGCCGCCCTGTCCGAACAGCGCGCCCGCCGCGAGGCGCGGATCGCCGAGGCGATCGAGGCCCGCCTCACCTCCGAGGAGCGCGAGACCCTGCGCAGCGCTGTCGGCCTGCTCCGCCGCCTGCCCTGACCGCGACCGCCCCGACCGCGACCGGGCCCGACCGTCGCCCCCGCCCCGGGAGACCACGGGGCCCCGCCGAGCCGGCTCCGGGCGACTACGAGCCGGTGCTGACCAGTTCCTCCGCCGGACGCTGCGCCGGCAGCACGGCCGGGGCCAGCTCCGGCAGCTCGACGTGCTCGCTCAGCCCGAACCGGTCGTGCAGCCGCCGCAGCGGTCGCGGCGCCCACCAGTTGAACTCGCCGAAGAAGCTCATCGCGGCCGGCACCAGCAGACAGCGGACCAGGGTCGCGTCGACCGCCACGGCGACCGCCAGCGCGATGCCCATCTGCTTGACCATCAGCATGTCGCCGAGGGCGAAGCCGGCGAAGACGATCACCATCAGCAGTGCCGCCGAGGTGATGATCCGACCGCTGCGCTGGACACCCAGCTCCACCGCCCGGGTGCAGCTGTGGCCCTTGTCCCGCAGCTCCTTGATCCGGGCCAGCAGGAAGACCTCGTAGTCCATCGACAGCCCGAAGGCGAAGGCGAACACCAGGACCGGGATGAAGGTCTCCAGTCCGCCGGTCGGACTGAAGCCGAGCAGGCCGCTGAACCAGCCGTCCTGGAAGACCAGGGTCAGCGCGCCGAGCGAGGCGCCCAGTGAGAGCAGGTTCATCAGCAGGGCCTTGACCGGCATCACCACCGAGCCGGTCATCAGGAAGAGCAGGATCAGCGTGCCGAGGGCGACCAGGCCGAGCGCGATCGGCCCCCGGGTGAGCAGTTCGTCCTGGAAGTCGACCACCGAGGCCGCCCCGCCGGTCACCTGGGTGGTCAGCCCGCCCCGGTCCGCGCGCAGTTCCTCGACGACCTTCTTGGCCTCGCCGCCCTGCGGGTCGCCGTGCACCAGGACGTCAATGGTGGAGACGGTGTCGCTCACCGGGGTGACGGCCCGCACCCCGCTGACGCCGGGCAGCTGGGACACCACGTCGTCCGCGTAGGCCTGGGCGACCGTCGCACCGCTCTGCACCACCACCGTGATCGGGGCGGCCGAGGCCTGCGGGAAACGCTGGTCGACGGTCTCGGCGACCTGCCGGCCGGCCGAGGAGGCGGGCAGTACGGCGGCCCCGGAGTTGCGCATCTCGGCGTGCAGGAACGGCGCCCCGGCGGCCAGCAGCACCCCGGTGCACACCAGCGCGACCAGCACGGCCCGCTTGCGGACCCGGCGCACGGTCCGGCTGAAGAAGCCCTCGTCGGGGACGGGCGCGGAAGGCGTCCTGATCCGGCGCCCGGCGAAGCCGAGCAGCGCGGGCACCAGCGTCAGCGCGGCGGCCACCGCGATCACCACGACGCTCACCCCGGCCGCGGCGACCGCCCCGAGCACCGGGCTGGTGAAGACGAACAGCCCGGACAGGGCGACGGCGACGGTCAGTCCGGAGAAGGCGACGGTGCGCCCGGCGGTGGCGGCGGTCCGCTCCACGGCGGCGGCGATCGGCGCTCCGTGCCCGCGTTCCTCGCGGAAACGATTCACCATGAGCAGCGCGTAGTCGATCGACAGTCCGAGCCCCAGCACGGTGGCGATCGGCAGCACGCTGGTGTCGATGTCCATGATCTTGCTGAAGCCGAACATGGCCAGCAGTGCCCCGCCCACCGAGGCGACGGCGCCGATCACCGGCAGGCTCGCGGCGGCCAGGCCCCCGAACACCAGGACCATCACGATCAGGGTGAGCGGCAGGGTCACGATCTCGCCGAAGCGGGTGTCCTTCTCGGTCTGCTTCTTGACCTCGTCCTGGAGCACGAGGTCCCCGCCGACGGTGACCTTGCCGCCACCGGGCTGGACCTCGGACTGGATCGCGGCCAGCCGCTGGTTCACGGCGGTGGCCTGCGCGGAGGTACTGGTGTCGGCCATCCGCACCGAGACCAGGCTCGCGGTGCCGTCGGCCGAGCGGAGCGCCTCGGCGCCCGGGCCGGGCCCGTAGGCGTCGACGGCCGAGGAGACGCCGGGCAGGGCCGCGATCTCGGCGGTGGCCCGAGTGACGGCGTCGCGGACGGCCGTGTCGTCCACGGGCCGGCCGTCCACCACGGCGGTGACGGTGCCCCGGGCCGGGTCGGCGGCGGCGACGACGGCGCTGCCCCGGTCCGACTCGGCGGAGGCGGAGGAGGCGCCGGCCACCGTGCCCTCGAAGACCCGTCCGCCGATCAGCACGCCTATGACCAGCACGACCGCCCAGAAACCGAGCACCCAGCGCCGCTGCCGGTAGCAGAACCGGCCGAGGGCGGCGAGACGTCCGGCGACCCGAGAGTCGGCGGACGTCCCGGCGTCGGACATGAGGGGGGAAGCGGAGGTCACGGCAGAGCGACGGCGCATATGCGTGGGGTGCCTAGCGTGTGGGGCCGGGTGAGCGACCCATCGGGCAACTCATCCCAAGGTAGGCCCTAGGTCCCGAATCACCCATAGGCATCCGATGAGCCCCTAATCACAAAAATCCAGCACATAAGGAATAAATAATGAAGACCGAAAAACAATGAACCCCGCTCGGAAACCGAGCGGGGTTCATCGATGACACCGAGCGCTGATCAGCCGGCGCTAACCGGCCTCAGCGGCAGGGGCAGAGCTTCAGCTCTGGCCGCCGGCCAGCTTCTCGCGCAGGGCGGCCAGGGCCTCGTCCGAGGCCAGGGCGCCCGAGCCCTCGTCGCTGCTGGACGAGTAGGAGCCACCGGCCGCGGCGGCAACGGCGTCGCCACCCTCGGCAGCAGCCTCCGCGTCGGCCTCGCGGCTCTTGATGACCTGGGCCTGGTGCTGCTCGAAGCGGGTCTGGGCCTCGGCGTACTGCCGCTCCCACTCCTCGCGCTGCTTCTCGAAGCCGGGCAGCCAGTCGTTCGCCTCGGGGTCGAAGCCCTCCGGGTAGATGTAGTTGCCCTGGTCGTCGTACGACGCGGCCATGCCGTAGAGGGTCGGGTCGAACTCGACCTCGGCCGGGTTGGCACCCAGCGCCTCGTTGGCCTGCTTCAGCGAGAGGCTGATGCGGCGACGCTCGAGGTCGATGTCGATGACCTTGACGAAGATCTCGTCGCCGACCTGGACGACCTGCTCCGGGATCTCGACGTGGCGCTCGGCCAGCTCGGAGATGTGGACCAGACCCTCGATGCCCTCGTCCACGCGGACGAACGCACCGAACGGAACCAGCTTGGTGACCTTACCCGGAACGACCTGGCCGATCTGGTGGGTACGGGCGAACTGCTGCCACGGGTCCTCCTGGGTCGCCTTCAGCGACAGGGAGACGCGCTCGCGGTCCATGTCAACGTCGAGAACCTCGACGGTGACCTCCTGGCCGACCTCGACAACCTCGGACGGGTGGTCGATGTGCTTCCAGGACAGCTCGGAGACGTGCACCAGGCCGTCGACGCCACCCAGGTCCACGAAGGCACCGAAGTTGACGATGGAGGAGACGACGCCGGAGCGCACCTGACCCTTCTGCAGGGTGGTGAGGAAGGTCTGGCGGACCTCGCTCTGGGTCTGCTCCAGCCAGGCACGGCGGGACAGGACCACGTTGTTGCGGTTCTTGTCCAGCTCGATGATCTTGGCCTCGAGCTCCTTGCCCACGTAGGGCTGGAGGTCGCGGACGCGACGCATCTCGACGAGCGAGGCCGGCAGGAAGCCACGGAGGCCGATGTCGAGGATGAGACCACCCTTGACGACCTCGATGACGGTACCGGTGACGATCCCGTCCTCTTCCTTGATCTTCTCGATCGTGCCCCAGGCACGCTCGTACTGAGCGCGCTTCTTGGACAGGATGAGACGACCCTCCTTGTCCTCCTTCTGGAGAACCAGGGCCTCGATGTTGTCGCCGACGGCGACGACCTCGTGCGGGTCGACGTCGTGCTTGATCGACAGCTCGCGGGACGGGATGACGCCCTCGGTCTTGTAACCGATGTCGAGGAGAACCTCGTCACGGTCGACCTTCACGATGACGCCCTCGACGATGTCGCCATCGTTGAAGTACTTGATGGTCTCGTCGATCGCGGCCAGGAACGCCTCGGCGTCGCCGATGTCGTTCAGCGCGACCTGCGGGGTGGTGCTGAGGGAGGAGTCGGTGGGGCTCGTCATTAGGAAAAGGGCTCCGGTACGGACATGAAAGTCGTAGGTAATGCCACGCGGAGGGCCCGTATCGCTCCCACCGAAAGCCGGACAGCCAAGAACACGGAGCACCGGGAATCCCGCAGCACGGGAGAATCGGCGTCCGTCTTGCGACCGTGGGGTCTTCGACAGATGCGAGCGCGACCTGCTCCGTCCGAGGCGCGCAGGCCCGCAGCGCAACTTGTAGCATACGGGGACGGCCAGGCACGGTCAACGCCAACAACGGCAAGACGGTGGAGCCCGGCATGGAACAGGCCATATCCTCCGATTGCGCACCGTTAGGTGGCGGCCGAAGGGACCCCTTCCCCGGATGCCACCGCCGGGACCCCGGCCCTCTCGGACCGGATCGCGACAGCGGCGCTTCCGCAGACGACACCCTACGCGATGGGCCTTCTCACCGTGACCGGCACCCCCCTCCCCGAGCCCGACGATCTTGACGAGGACGGCGACGACGCGGTAAGGAGGTCCGCCGGCGCCGGCGAGAGCAGCCGCGCCAGCCGCCACTGGTGGGACCGCAACGCCGACGAGTACCAGGACGAGCACGGCGAGTTCCTCGGCGACGACCGCTTCACCTGGTGCCCCGAGGGCCTCGACGAGGCCGACGCCCGCCTGCTCGGCGACGTCGCCGGCCGCAGCGTGCTGGAGATCGGCGCCGGCGCCGCCCAGTGCTCGCGCTGGCTGGCCGCCCGCGGCGCCCGCCCGGTCGCCCTCGACATCTCCTACCGCCAGCTCCAGCACTCCCGCCGGATCGACCTCGCCCGCGGCGCCGCACCCGTGCCCGTGGTCCAGGCCGACGCCGCCGTCCTCCCGTTCGCCGACAGCGCCTTCGACCTCGCCTGCTCCGCCTACGGCGCCGTGCCGTTCAGCGCCGACACCGAGGCCCTGATGCGCGAGGTGCACCGGGTGCTGCGACCGGGCGGGCGCTGGGTCTTCTCGGTCACCCACCCGATCCGCTGGGCCTTCCCCGACGAACCCGGCGTCGAGGGCCTCACCGCCGTCTCCTCCTACTTCGACCGCACCCCCTACGTCGAGGAGGACGAGCAGGGCCGCGCCACCTACGTCGAACACCACCGCACGCTCGGCGACCGGGTCCGCGAACTCGTCGCCGCCGGCTTCCGGCTGGTCGACCTCGTCGAACCGGAGTGGCCGGAAGGACACGAGCAGGACTGGGGCGGCTGGTCGCCGCTGCGCGGGCGGCTCATCCCCGGCACCGCGATCTTCGTCGCCGAGCGGGGCTGAGCCCGCTTGTCGAACCCCTCCTGGCACGACCTGCCCGTCCGCACCGCCCTGCCCGCGCTGCACGCGGCGCTGGACGGACCGGGCACCGCCGTCCTCGCCGCGCCGCCCGGCACCGGCAAGACCACCCTGGTGCCGCTCGCCCTGGCCGGGCTGCTCGCCGACGGCCGGCCCGTGCGCCGGGTCCTGGTCGCCGAACCGCGCCGGCTCGCCGTCCGGGCCGCCGCCCGGCGGATGGCCTGGCTGCTCGGCTCCTCCGTGGGCCGCGAGGTCGGGTACACCGTGCGCGGCGAGCGCCGCGTCGGCCCGGAGACCGCGGTCGAGGTGGTCACCACCGGCGTGCTGCTGCAACGCCTCCAGCGCGACCAGGAGTTGCCCGGCGTCGACGTCGTCGTGCTCGACGAGTGCCACGAACGGCACCTGGACGCGGACACCGCGCTCGCCTTCCTGCTCGACGTCCGCGCCGCCCTGCGGCCCGAACTGCGGATCGTCTGCGCCTCCGCCACCTCCGACACCGCCGCCTGGGCCGAACTCCTGGACGGCGCGCCGGTGGTCGAGGCGCACGGCGTCTCGCACCCGGTCGAGGTGGTGTGGGCGCCGCCGCCGCGCGCCGTCCGGCCCGCGCACGGCACCCGGGTGGACTTCGCACTGCTCGACCACGTCGCGGCGGTGGTCCGGCGGGCCCTGGACGAACGGGACGGGGACGTGCTCTGCTTCCTGCCCGGCGTCGGCGAGATCGCCCGGGTCGCCGGGCAGTTGGGCGGGGTCCCGGCCGAGGTGCTGCAACTGCACGGGCGCGCGCCGCAGGCCGTCCAGGACGCGGCGCTCACCCCTTCGCCGGGGCGTCGCGTCGTCCTCGCCACCGCCGTCGCCGAATCCTCCCTCACCGTGCCCGGCGTGCGGATCGTGGTCGACGCCGGACTCGCCCGGGAGCCGCGCACCGACCACGCCCGGGGCCTCGCCGCCCTGGTCACCGTGCGCGCCTCGCTCGCCGCCGCCCGCCAGCGCGCCGGCCGCGCGGGCCGCGAGGCGCCCGGCACCGTCTACCGCTGCTGGCACGAGGCCGAGGACGCCCGCGCCGCCCGCTTCCCCACCCCCGAGATCGCGGTCGCCGACCTCACCCCGTTCGCCCTCCAGGTGGCCTGCTGGGGCGACCCGGACGCCACCGGACTCGCCCTGCCCGACGCCCCGCCCGCCGGCGCGATGGCCGCCGCCCGGGAGACCCTGGTCGCCCTCGGGGCGGTCTCCTCGGACGGCCGGGCGACCGAGCGCGGAGTGCGGCTCGCCCGCACCGGGCTGCACCCGCGACTGGGACGGGCACTGGTCGACGGCGCACCCGCCGTGGGCGCCCGCCGGGCGGCCGAGGTGGTCGCGCTGCTGTCGGAGGAGCCGCCGCGGGCGCTGGGGGACGACCTCGCCGCGGTGTGGCGGCTCGTTCAGTCCTCCGGCGACCCCTACGCCGGACGCTGGCGCGACGAAGTCCGCCGCCTGCAGCGCGCCACCTCCGACGAACCCGCCACCCGACTGCCCGACGCCACCGCCGTCGGCCTCGTCGTCGCCCTGGCCTTCCCGGAGCGCATCGCCCGGGCGAGGGTCGAGCGGCCCGCACCGGGCGAGCGCAGCCCGTACCTGATGGCCTCGGGGACGGCCGCCGAACTCTCCCGCGACACCCGGCTCGGCACCCTTCCCTGGCTCGCCGTCGCGGCGGCCGACCGCCCGGCGGGGTCGCACTCGGCCCGGGTGCTGCACGCGGCGGCGCTCGACGAGGACACCGCGCTGCTCGCGGGCGCGTCCCTGCTGAGCGCGCGCGAGGAGGTCCACTGGGACACCCGGCGCGACGAGGTCACCGCCCGCCGGGTGGAGTCCCTCGGCGCCATCGAACTCGCCGAGAAGCCGCTGACCCGGCCCGACCGGGCGCTCGTCCGGGCGGCCGTCGTCGAGGGCCTCACCCGCGAGGGCGTGAGCGCCCTGCTGACCTTCCCGTCCAACCTGCGCGAACGCCTGGCGTTCCTCCACGCGGCGATCGGCGACCCCTGGCCGGACGTGTCCGATTCCGCACTGCTCGAACGCGCCGAGGAGTGGCTGGAACCCGAACTGTCCCGCGCCCGCCGCCGCGCCGACCTGGCAAGGATCAACACGACGGACGCCCTGCAACGCCTCCTCCCCTGGGCAAGCGGCCAGGCCGGCCGCCTGGACGAGCTGGCCCCCGAACGCATCACCGTGCCCAGCGGATCGAAGATACGGGTCGACTACAGCACCGAACGGCCCGTGTTGGCCGTCAAGTTGCAGGAACTCTTCGGCTGGAAGGCCGCCCCGTCCCTGGCCGGCGGAAGGGTCCCGCTCACCGTGCAGTTGCTCTCCCCCGCCGGCCGCCCCGCCGCCATCACCGGCGATCTGGAAGGCTTCTGGAAGAACGGCTACCACGCCGTCAGGGCGGATCTCAGGGGTCGCTACCCCCGCCACCCCTGGCCCGAGGACCCGACCACCGCCGAGCCGACGAAGCGCACCAACGCCAGGAAGTGACAGGGAGCCGATCGGAGAACGGCAGCTACCGCACCATGGGGATCTTCCCGGAGCGCCAGTCGGCCAGCCGCCGGCGGATGTTCGACACCATCGGCAGCCCATCCGTCTCGGCCGGGCTGAACCACGCCACCTCGTGGGACTCGTCGGACACCCGCAACTCCCCGCCCAGCGGGCGCCCGAGGAGACAGATCGAGAACTCCTGCCGGACCTCGCCGTCGTAGGCGAAGACGTGGCGGGGATCGGTGTAGGTGTCGACGATCCCGGTGATCTCGATGTCGATGCCGGTCTCCTCGCGCGTCTCGCGGACACCGCACCCGGCGATCGACTCACAGATGTCCATCCGGCCACCGGGCAGCGCCCACTTCCCGTTGTCGGTACGCCGCTGGAGCAGAACCCGGCCCGCGTCGTCGACCACGACGACGGAAGCGGCCGGAACGAGGGAGTTGGCCTCGGGGGCGTTCGGGTCGTCCTCGTAGTCACGCCTGGGCATGACGCACCACCTCCGTCACTCGGATCGGTCAGATGTCATCGAACTCGCCGGAGCGAACGGCCCGCACGAACGACTGCCACGCCTCCGCCGGGAGAACGAGTTCGGGGCCATGAGGGTCCTTGGAGTCGCGCACCGCACCGGGGCGCAACTCGTCGACCTCGACACACCCGCCCCGCCCGTTGCTGCAGGAGCTCTTCCGCCACGCGGCGCGGGCCGGTTGGTCACTGTGCATGCCGTTCACAGCCCCTCCGTGCCTCCCGGACCACGGCCACGCTGTCCAGCCGCACGAGGGCGTCGACCCGAAGGCGATCGTACTGTCCGGCCCACCCGGCCAGGACCTCGAATTCCCGCTCCAGAGGGCCCCGTCCGAGCCCCGCGCGGGAAGTCGACCCATCCGACTTCCTGCTCACGACACCTCACCGCCCCAGGATCGAAGGCAGTCCTTGATCGCTCGATTCGCGCCTCTCGCGCGACCGTGCGCCGTTGACGTGCCCCATCCCCGACTTCACCGTGTGTACCGCGACGACTACCCTCGACACGGCCGGACCCAGGAGACCACCATGGCGCTGGATTTTGCAGGGATCGACCCCGAGAGCAAGTCCGGAGGCTCGCCGACCGTATGGATCGAGGACGAGGCGAACGAGCTCGTGATCCAGGGTTGGAAGGCGGGCGCCGCTCTTGAGGCCCGCATCCACGGGACCGAGTGGGTGCCCGGCCACGGGAGGGGCATCCCTGAGCACGAAACCGTCGTCCGCGTCCCCCTGCGGATGATCCCGATCCTGCGAAAGGCGTGCGATGACGCAGAACGTGCCGGACTTTTCCGCCCTGTTGAAGGGAGCACGGCGGACGGCCGTCCATCTGGAGATGCGTGACGTCTACGGCGTCGCCGACGAGGCAGCCGAGTTCGAGGAGTTCAAGCGGGTCGGCTCGGTCGATCTGGACCCGGATTCCGAAGGCTGGTCCGGCTGGGTGCCACTCGTTCGAGAGACCGTCGGCCGTGGCGTGGTGATGCGCCGGGCGCGGATCGTGTCGGAGCCGGTGACCGACTACATCCGGTGGGAGCACGCACTGACCCCGGTGAACCTCGCTGCGGGCGAGCACGTGCGGTGGCTCCCCCGACGCCTCGCCTCGGACATCCCGCTGCCCGGCAATGACCTGTGGCTGATCGACGACCGCCTGCTTCTCTTCCACTGGTTCACCGGCGACGGCAATTGGGCCGGGCACGAGTACACCGAGGATCCGGCCGTGGTGAAGATGGCCTCCGCCGCATTCGAGACCGTCTGGGAGCGCGGCGTCCCGCACGACCGGTACATCGTCTGACCACTCGGACCATCGCGGACAGTTCATGGCCTCTTCTCCGTCCTCAGCTGCCCAAACCGCCCGTCAGGCTCTGGCCGACAGGCTCCAGGACCTGCGCAGGGACGCGGGGCTCACCGGCCGTGAGCTGTCCGCGCGGTGCGGCTGGCACCCGGCGAAGACCACCCGCATCCAGAAAGGTGAATCGACTCCCTCCGACAGCGACATCCGGGCCTGGTGTGCGGCCTGCGGAGCGGAGGACCGCATCCCCGCACTGATCGCGGCCTCGCGTTCGGTCGCGTCGATGTACGTGGAGTGGAAGCGCCTCCAACGCGCCGGCCTCCAACAGCTCCAGGAGACCTACACCCGTTCCTACCGAGACTCGCGCCTTCTACGCTTCTACTCCTCGGACGTCGTTCCCGGCATGCTCCAGACCTCCGGCTACGCCGCGGCGATCCTCTCCCGCTTCGCCGATCGGGCGAGTTCGCCCGACGACCTGGAACAGGCGGTCGCCCAGCGGATGCGGAGCACCGAGACCATGTACGAGGGCAACCACCGCATCGTCTGCCTGGTCGAGGAGTCCGTCCTCCGCTACCGGATCGCCGAGCCCTCTGTCATGGCTGACCAGTTGGCCAGACTGCTCTCGATCAAGGCGCTTCCCCGGGTCAGCCTCGGCATCATCCCTTTCACAACGCAGCGGACCATCTGGCCGGTGGAGACCTTCCATGTCGCCGATGACCGCGTGGTCGAGGTCGAACTGGTCACCGCACGCGTCCGGATCACCACCCCACCCGAAGTCGGCGAATACCTCGAAACCTTCCGCGAACTGCAGGAGTTCGCGGTCTACGGCCGGGAGGCCGGCGCCCTCATCGCCTCGGCGATCGACGCCCTCGGGTGAATCTCCGCAACCATCCGCAACTCCGTGGGAGTCGTCCGATGCCTCTCCGTACCGTAGTTGCCGATCCCGCCCGCCCCGTAGCCGCCGCATCGGAATCGCCCACTCCCGATCAAGGAGGACGCATGACGCAGACCCCCGCCCCCTGGGGCACCGGCAGGATGAGGCCCTACCCGGCCACTGCCACGCTCCCGGCGTTCACGCCCGTGATCGACCCCGATACCCAGATCGCCGTCATCGTGGACGAGAACGGCCGGACGGTCGAACTGGGGAGCCACGGCACCAGCACCAGCGGTGTCACGCCCACCCAAACGAGCCCCGGCGACGGGTCCACGCCGGGCGGCGCCACGGACAGCGATGTCACCGAGTCCTACGACCAGGACCAGAGCTCCGGCTGATGGACAACCGAAGCGGGTCGGTGCTGGTACTGACCAACTCCTCCGATGTGACGGCGGATGCGGTACTGCGGGTGCTCGCCGACCGCCGGGTACCGGTGGTCCGTCTCGACCCCGGCACCGACCTGCACGCGGGCGCCTCGCTGACCGCCACCTACAACAGTGGCGGTCAGCGAGGCACCCTCCGTACGTCCAGCCGTGAACTGGACCTCACGGCCGTTCGGTCCGTCTGGGTACGCAGGCCCTCGCCCTACGAGGGTCCGCCCGGCCTCGACACCCAGGACCGCCGGTTCGCCGCCGCGCAGGGCTTCTGGGGGACGGGTGGCATCCTGGCCTCGCTCCCCGGAGCTCATTACGTGAACCACCCCTGGGACAACCGGGCGGCGGAGTACAAGCCGTCCCAGCTCGCCGCAGCCCAACGCTGCGGATTCCAGGTGCCCCACACAATGATCACCGACGACGAGAACGAGGCGCGGGAGTTCACCGCCGAGCACGCGGCCGGCACGGTCTACAAGCCCGTGTGGCACACCTCGTACTCGGTCGGCGGGCAGGCCCAGGCCGTCTGGGTCCGCGAAGTCCGCGGCGGGGAGATCACCGGGGCCGTGACGATGTGCCCGCACATGTTCCAAGCCAGGCTTCCCAAAGTGTTCGACACCCGGGTGGCCGCAGTCGGAGACCTGCTCTTCGGCATCCGCATCGACAGCCCGGACCTCGACTGGCGACGCCGCCAGGACCGGATGCGCTGCAGACCGATCGACGTCCCCGCCCCGGTCGCCGTGGCCATCACCCGCTACCTCGCCGCCTTTCGACTGACCTTCGGTGCCTTCGACTTCGCCGTCACCGCAGATGGCATGTGGCACTTCCTGGAGTGCAACCCGAACGGGCAGTGGGCATGGCAGCCGACCGGGACCACCCATCGGATCGCGCACGCGATCGCCGACCGACTGGAAAGAGGCCACGAGCGGTGACCACCTCCGCCATCCTGCGCGCCGCCCTCGTCGAGCAGCTCACCGAGAACGGCACGCTCGCCGATCCCGCGTGGACCGCGGCCGCCGCGGCCGTGCCGCGCGAACTGTTCACCGGCTCCTACTTCGACGCGATCGACGGCAGCTACCCGACCACCTACCGGACCCTGCGGCACGGTGATCCCGGGTGGCTGGAGGGGGTCTACGCCGACCGGACCCTCGTCACCCAACTCGACGGCCGCACCCACCCCGAGGACGCCGGGGAGCGGCCGGTGACCGGAGCGCCCTCGTCGTCCTCCACCCTGCCCTCGCTCGTGCTGGGCATGTGGCAGCGGCTCGGCGCGGAGGCCGGTCACCGGGTCCTCGAAGTCGGCACCGGAACCGGCTACTCGACCGCCCTCGGCGCGCACCGCCTCGGCGACGGGAACATCACCAGCATCGAGTGCGACCCCCGCGTGGCGGCGCGCGCCGCCACCGCACTCCGAGCGGCCGGCTACGCACCGCGCCTGCTCACCGGCGACGGCCTCGGCGGGGACCCGGACGGCGGCGCCTTCGACCGGCTGATCGCGACGTGCTCGGTCCGGTACCTGCCGATGGCCTGGCTCCACCAGGTCACGCCGGGCGGCCGCATCCTCGTCACCCTGTCCGGGTGGAGCTACGCCAACGCCTTGGCGCTGCTCGACGTGACCGGCCCCGGCGAGGCCACCGGCCGGTTCCTGCCCGGCTTTACCAGCTTCATGATCGCCCGCCCTCACGACCGGCCTCCCCGTCCGACCCCGGCGCTGCTCCCCGGGGAGGGACGCCCGAGCCGGATCGACCCCGCGAAGCTCGACACCTGGACCGGCAGCTGGATCGCACAGCTCGCCGCGCCCTCCGCCGAACGGATGGGAAGCGGAGCGCAGCAGATCCTCTCGGACGTGGCCACCGGCTCGCAGGCCCGGACCGTGCCCGACCCCGCGGGCGGCTGGACTGTGTTCCAGCGCGGACCGCTTCGCCTGTGGGACCAGGTGGAAGCCGCCGTCGAGACCTGGCAGGAAGCGGGCGAGCCGCACCAGGTCGCCTTCGGTATCACCGTCTCGGCGGCGGGGCAACGGGTCTGGCTCGGCACCGAGCACGGGCCGGGCTGGAACCTTCCGATCTGACCCCAGTACTCGGACGGCCAGGTCGCGCGCAGGAAGTCGGCGGGTCCGGCTTCCTGCGCACCATGCTGTGGCTCAGGAGGCGGCCCACCAGGTCGAGGGGGCCGCGACCGTGTACCCCAGCGACTCGTACAGCGACCGGCCCAGCTTCGAGAATCCTTTCCGGGCCTCCCCTCCTCCTATGTGCGCACCAGCCGAACGGACCGGCCGAGACCCGTCGGTCCGTTCGGACCACTGATCGCCTTTTCACGAGAGGGGAACTCGTGCGCAGCAGAAGCGCGCTTCCCGTGCTGGCCGCGGTGTCCTTGTCCCTGCTGCTTCCGCAGGGCCCGGCCGGAGCCGCACCCGCGGGCGCCTTACCCGCCCTGACGGCCGAGGCCGTCGAACCGCCGGCGGCGGACGGCGAGCTCCAGCAGGTCGGCCCCGGTGTCTATTCGACCGCGGACAAGTCGTTCGAGATCCACGAGACCGATGTGGCGGTGGGCCTGATGAGCCGCAGCCACACCGTCACCGTCCAGCCGGACGGTCTCTCCATGCCGTCGTCCGCACCTGCGGCCCGGGCGGACATGGGGGTCTTCGGCCCTGGCTGGGAGGCCGAGTTCGTGGGTGGCCGGCTCAACCGCAAGCTGGAGCAACGGGGCGACTCGGTCGTCGTCACCGACCTCGGCGCGCACGCCGCGGTCACCTACGCACTGAAGAGCAGCCTCAGCTACCCGGGCGGGGGCTCGGTCAGGAAGTACGCGACTCCCGAGGGTGACACCCTCACCGAGACGACCCGGTTCAACGAGTCGACGGGCACCCTGGTGTCCACCGCCACCGAGGTGTCGGCCATGACCGGGTCGGTGCCGGACACGGACCTGCCCGCCGGCGCCGACACCGATGCCGGCGCCCCGGTCGAACTCGACCGGCTGACACCGACCTACACCTGGAAGCAGGTGGCCGCGGGACCCGACGGCTGGCGCGTCACCGGCCTGGGCACCGTCGCCGACAGCGCCCTCTCCACCGTCACCTACGACAACGCGGGCCGGATCGCCACCGTCAAGGACACCGAAGCCGGGGAAACCACCTCCCGGCTGCTGACGGTCGCGTACTCGACCACCACCACCGCCACGGCCTCCACGCCGGGCGAATTCGCGGGCCGGGCCCGGGAGATCACCCTCACCGACGGCGCCACGGTGCAGGCGCTCGCCCGGTATTCCTACGACGCCTCCGGGAAGCTCCGTTCGGTGGCCGACCCGGCCTCGGGCATCGAGACCGTCTCCTCGTACACCTACGACGCCGCAGGACGAATCTCCTCCGTCACGTCACCGGCCAACGGCGCCTGGGACCTGGCGTTCCCCGCCGGATCGGCCTCGCCGAGCGCCGCCCCGGTCGGTGCCGCGCGTCCGGCCGCGGATGCGCCGCTGGAGGGCGCGGCCGGGATCACCGACCCCGCCGCGAGCGGCCCGCCGGCGGCGGACTTCACCACCGGGGAGTTCACCGACACCCAGGCCAACCCCCGCTACTGCTCGGGCGCGACGGACTGGATGTGGTACCTCAAGCGGGGCTGCGCGTCCTGGGTCGCGCACTACGGCTGGCACGCCCCGACCTACAAGTACACGCCGACCGGCTTCCGGGTCATGGGCATCAACCACGACGGCTGCACCACCCCCGGACCCAACATCAGCAGGCCGGGCGGCTTCGACTTCCGGCCGGCGTGCGACATGCACGACTACGGCTACGGCCTCATCGGCAACACGTACAAGAACTACCCGTACTACCTCGACCGGAACAAGAAGTCGAACGTCGAGAACGCCTTCTACAGCACGATGAAGAACCAGAGCTGCAACCACTACTTCGTCCTGCGGCGGCCGAAGTGCTACGCCTACGCGTGGACCTACTACAAGGCCGTGAGCAACCACGGCAATCCGAAGAACGGCGCCAACGCGACGAGGTAGCGCGCCGTCCCCTTCCGGCGGCGCTCCCGCGCACGGGCCGGATCGGATGTGCCCGGTCGCAACGGGGCCGGGCGGCGGAACCCCTCCGCCCCCGTCCCCGCCCCGTCCTTGGTCTATGGAGCAGTGAGTGAACCCACGTACACGCAGCCTGGTCGTCGCCGCAGCGGCGGCCGCAGTGCTCACCGCGATACCGGTGGGCATCAGCCCCCTGTCCGAAGCAGCCCCCTCCCACGTCCCCGCCTCCGCCTCCGCCTCCGCCGAAGAGGCCGGACCGGTCGATCCCCCGCTGTTCGACAGCACCCGCAACGGCCGCACCGTCCGCGTCAACGTCGTCACCGACCGGCGGACCGACCTGGCCTCCGCCACCGACGCGG
The DNA here is from genome assembly GCF_000710405.2 of Kitasatospora sp. MBT66. Taxonomy (NCBI): domain Bacteria; kingdom Bacillati; phylum Actinomycetota; class Actinomycetes; order Kitasatosporales; family Streptomycetaceae; genus Kitasatospora; species Kitasatospora sp. MBT66. The sequence continues at coordinate 656,238 of NZ_JAIY01000010.1, forward strand.
GCCCGACCCTCGTCTCGTACGACACCCTGCCGATGGTCACCCTCCGCGTGGGCCAGGAAGGCCTCCGGAAGCTGAACACCCGGCCGGGGGTCGTCAGCGTCACCGAGGACGTCCCGGTCCCGCCCACGCTGAACGAATCCACCGTCAAGATCGGCAGTGACCGGGCCTTCGCCGCCGGGAAGACGGGCGCCGGCACCGCCGTCGCGATCCTGGACACCGGCGTCGCCGTCGACCACCCGTTCCTCTCGGGCCGTGTGAAGACCCAGGCGTGCTTCTCCGTCAACGACGAGGCCGCCGGCGTCACCAGCCTGTGCCCCGACGGCTCCGCCCAGCAGGAGGGCGACGGCAGCGCCGACGCCGGCAGCGGCCCGTGCGCCTCCCTGGGCGCCGAGTGCTCCCACGGGACCCACGTCGCCGGAATCGCCGCCGGCAACGGCGCCGGCACCAGCGGGGCACCCGTACGTGGTGTCGCGCCCGGGGCGGACATCATCGCCGTCCAGGTGTTCTCCAGGTTCAGCTCCGACGAGGTCTGCTGGGTGACCGGGACGAACCCGTGCGTGCTCAGCTACACCAGCTCCCAGCTCAAGGGTCTGGAGAAGGTCCTCGCGCTGAAGCGAGCCGGGACGGACGTGGTCGCGGCCAACCTGAGCCTGGGCGCCGGTCACTGGACCGCGGCCTGCACCCGCGACCCCCTGGCGGCGGTCATCGACGCCCTGCGCGCCGCGGGCGTCGCCACGGTCGTCGCCGCCGGCAACAGCGGCGACCCCGATGCCGTCAGCTCTCCCGGCTGCGTCCCCTCCGCGATCACGGTGGGTGCGACCACCGACGACGACCAGCTCGCCGCCTTCTCCAACCGCGGAGCGCTGTTGGACCTCCTCGCCCCCGGCACGAGCATCGTCTCCTCCGTGCCCGGCGGCTACGCATCGATGAACGGCACCTCCATGGCCGCCCCCCACGTCACCGGGGCCCTCGCCGTGCTGAGGCAGACCTACCCCGGCCTGAGCATCGACCAGCTCGAAGCGCTGCTCAAGAACGACGGCAAACCCATCGCCTACACCGGTGGCACCACACCGCGGATCCAGCTCGACCGGAGCGCGGTGCCCGCGGCACCCGGCGACATGACCGGCGACCGCAAGCCGGACCTGGTCGCGGTCGACGACACCGGCAAGCTGCGCCTCTACCCCGGCACCGGCACCGGCGGCCTCGGCCCGCACATCGTCATCGGCGCGGGCGGCTGGTCCGGGGCCTCCGTGACACACCGCGGCGACTGGACCGGTGACGGCAAGGAGGACATCGTCGCCCGGGTCGGCAGCCAGCTCCGTGTCTACCCGAACCTCGGCGACGGCACCCTCGGCGCGCCGATCCAGATCGCGAGCGGATTGCCCACCACCGCCCAGGTCGTGGCGGTCGGCGACACCGACCACGACGGGAAGCCGGACCTGGTGGTCCAGCACACCGACAAGCTCTTCCGCTACCCCGGTGCCGTCGTCGGCACCGCCCCGGCCGTCGGCGCCCCCGTCGTCATCGGGACCACAGGCTGGGACGTCATGGACCTGAGCGCCCCCGGCGACGCCGATCACGACGGCCGGGTCGACCTCCTCGCCCGCGACACCCGGGACGGCATCCTGTACCACTACATGGGCCAGCCCGACGGGAAGTCCTTCAGCTCCCGCACCGAGTACGGCCACGGGTACACCACCGCCTACCGACCCCTGATCGCCGGCGCCGCCGACGCCGACCGGAACGGCACCGCCGACATGTGGGCCACCGCCGGTGACGGCACCCTGAGGTTCTATCAGGGCGGCACCTCGATCCACGGCCCGATCGACGGCCCGAGCGTCCAGGTCGGCAACGGCGGCTGGGGCGCCATCAAGTCCATCGGCTGACCGGGCCGGTACGGGGGCCGGGCGCCGCCCACCGAGCGCGGGAAGTCGGCCGGGCCGACTTCCCGCGCCGCCCGGGCACCGGCGGGCCCCACGGCCCGACCGCTACGCGTCCGCCGCGGGAGTGGCCCACCAGGTCGACGGTGCCGCGACCGTGTACCCCAGGGACTCGTACAGCGGCCGGCCCAGCTTCGAGGCGGTGAGGGTGGCCGGGAGGTGCGCGACGTCGGCGAGGGCGCCGAGCATGACGGCCCGGCCGACGCCGCGGGAGCGGAAGGCGGAGGAGGTGGCGATCCAGTAGTGGCTGGCGACGCCGTCGGCCGCGACGCTCAGGCCGGCTCCCGCGACCGCGCCGTCGACGGAGGCGAGGAACACGTCCACGCCCGGGTGTTCGACCAGCGACGTCGGGAAGAGCTCGCCGGGGCGGTAGGGCTGGAAGCCGTCGAGGTCGAAAGCCTCGATCACGACCTGCTCGGCCGCCCGGAGGTCCTCGGACCGCTCCACCCGGGTCACGTCCAGGGCCGGGGCGGCGACGGGTCCGGGCAGGCGCAGCATGATCGGCATCTGCCAGGTGCGGATGCCCAGGTGGCTCAGGTCCGTCGCGCTGAACGGGTCCTCGACGGTCACCGCGCCCGCCGCCCGGCGGGTCAGTTCGCTCACCTCGGCCACCTCGCCCGGGTCGAGGTCGGGCTCCTGGATCAGGATCCGCTGGCCCGCGCGCTCGTCGCCGTCGACGGCGACGAAGCCGCGGCGCCGGATCACCTCGTGTCCCCGGCTCACGCCGGTGGCGGTCCAGAAGGCGGCGGAGTTGCGGGCCTGGAGCGTCGGCGCCTCGGGCAGGGAGACGGGCCGGTCGGTCGAAGTGGATTCCATGGTCATCGTGCCCACGGTAGTACGAAACTGACTCCGTGACACGGGTCGGTCAACTGCGGGCCGGACCGGCGCAGTGCGGCGAAGCGCTGCGCCGGCCCGGCCCCGTGGGACGGTCAGAGCTGGCCGACCCAGTACGGCTCGACGGTCATCCAGCCGTTGCCGCGGGCGCCGTTGAGGCGGCCGGTGCTGGTGCGGGCGAGGGTGTACCAGGACTCCACGTAGTCCGGGTCGTCGGTCCACCAGGAGGAGGGCAGCGCCGCGAGCACGGCGTTGACCAGCGGGATGTAGGCGCCCTGGTCGGCGATGGTGAGCAGGACTGCGGCGACGGCCTGGGCGAGGGCCAGGTAGTTGGTGTCGCCGTCGTCCTCCATCAGGACGACGTCGGCCAGGTTGTACTTGTAGTTCGACCAGTTCACCAGGATCTGGTTCGGGTAGTACACCGTGCCGTCGTACTGGAGGTACGGCATGGCGACGGAGTCGACCCGGACCTTGCCGTCCAGGCCGAAGCCGGAGACCAGGCTGAACATCTCGGCGGCGCCCTTGAACCAGGGCTCCTCGTCGTCGTTCACCTCGACCGAGGTGATCTTGGTGCCCCACCAGCCGGCGGCGGACGGGGCCTGCGGGGCGGCCGGGGCGATCCCGCGGGCGGTCAGCTCCCGCTGGAGCAGGTCCATCCCGGCGGTCAGGGCCTTGGCCGTGTCGATGTCGACCAGGTAGACCGGGCGGGTGGGCAGGGTGGCGGCGTCCAGGCCGCGGGCCCGGCCGGCGGTGTCGTAGGCGCGGACGGTGCGGGCGTGCTCGTCGGTGCCGGCGGTCGCCACCAGCGGTGCGGCGCCGGCGTCCAGGGCGGCCCGCATCGACGGGTCGGCCAGCTGGACCCGCAGCAGCGGGCCGAGGTCGCCGAGGCCCTTCGCGGTGGCCACCGCCCGGTCCGCGCGGGCGGTCGTGGCGGCGAGCCCGCGGGCGGTGGCGCCGGACAGTCCGGCGGCCAGCGGGGGGAGTTCGGCGCCGGCGGGCGCGGCGGCGGTCGCCGTGCGCAGCCGCTCGCGCAGGGCGGGGTCGGCGAGGGAGGCGGCCAGGGTGCGGGCGACCTCGTCCTCGATCGCGGTCACCTTGGAGGCGGCGGCGGGGGCCGGGGCAGGAGCAGGGGCCGGGGCGGCCACGGCCTGGCCCGCGCCGAGCGCGAGCAGGGGCAGGGCCGTCAGCGCGACAACGGCGCGCCGCAGGCGGGACTGGGACATGAGGGGATCTCCAGACTCGTCGGGTGAGGCGTCGGAGCATCGGAGCGATGAGGCGTCGGAGCGGTGGAGCGGTGGAGCGGACGGTGCCGCGCCCACGACCGAGGGACACGATCAAGGACGGCGGCGCCATGACAAGTGAAGAGGTTCGCTGACCCGGTATCAACCCCCCAGGGCCACCGCGACAGAGCGGAGGAACCCGGCGGATCCCCCTGGGACTCCCGGGCACGCGGACGGCGGCCCGGCGGCCCGCACCCCGCCGCCGGGCCCAGGACCGCTGCTCCGGCGGGCGACGGCAGGGCGACAGGGGCCGGACGTCCACGGGCGCGGCGTCTGCGGGGGCGGCCCGGCCGGCTCGCGCAGCGGCGGGTGGGCGTGCCACCCGCAGCAGGGAGTTTCCGCGCCGTTCGCCGGGCGGCCCCGGACTCACCCGCCGCCGGAGAAGCCCCCGCCGGAGTTGGCCGAGCCCGACCCGCCGTAGACCCAACCACCGGCGGGGACGCGGGGCTCGGGGCGGACGCGACGCTCGGTGCGACGCACGACAGCGACGCCGGCCGGGCCGAGCAGGTCCTCCAGGGAACGGTGGAGCGCGTCGACGTCGGTCCCCTTCGGCGCACTGTGCGGGCCCTCGCCGCCGGTCGAGGTCACCACCGTGACGGCGAGGGTGCGGACGGCCGGCGCGGGGTCGCCCTCGTAGGGCTCCTCCACGGACTCGTCCAACTGGATCCGTCGCAGGCCGGAGATCGGGGCCCAGGCCCCGGCGCGGGCACCCCGGACGAACCGCAGTTCGGTCGGGGCCCCGGCCGGGGCGAACTGCACCCGGCGGACCGAGCTCAACTCGGCGACCGCGGCGAACGGCCACAGGAGCAGCACGGCGGCCGCCCACAGCGCGCCGCAGACGGTCACCGCGCCCACCAAGGTGGCGCCGACGATCACCGCGACCGCCACCACCAGGATCCCGGCGGGGAGGAAGACGACGCCCAGGGCGAGCAGCATGGCGAGGGCGCGCACCACCAGGAGCGCGGCGGCGGGCCAGGAGCCCCCGCCCGGCTCGAACACGAGGTCGACGGTGGCCCCGTCACGGCCGGGGCGGAGCACCTCATCGGCAGGCATACCCGCCAGGGTAGAACCGCTCCCCCGTGCCGGAAAGGCCCCGGGCACCGCCTCGAAAAAGCTTCGCCCGGGGCCTATTGACGCAGCGTCAGTGTGCAGCGACCTCCCAGTTGACGCCGACGCCGACCGAGACGTCCAGCGGGGCCCGCAGCGGGTAGGCGCCGGCCATCTGCTCGCGGACGACCGCCTCGACCGGCTCGCGCTCGCCCGGGGCCAGCTCCAGCACGATTTCGTCGTGCACCTGGAGCAGCATCCGGGAGGTCAGGCCCGCCGTGCGCAGCGCCTCGTCCACCCGCAGCATGGCGATCTTGACGATGTCGGCGGCCGAGCCCTGGATCGGGGCGTTGAGCGCCATCCGCTCGGCCATCTCGCGACGCTGGCGGTTGTCGCTGTTGAGGTCCGGCAGGTAGCGGCGGCGGCCGAGCAGGGTCTCGGTGTAGCCGGTGGCTCGGGCCTCCTCGACCACCCGGTGCAGGTAGTCGCGCACGCCGCCGAAGCGCTCGAAGTAGGTGTCCATCAGGCCCTGCGCCTCGGCCGGCTTGATGCCGAGCTGCTGGGAGAGCCCGTAGGCGGACAGGCCGTAGGCGAGGCCGTAGGACATCGCCTTGATCTTGCGGCGCATCTCGGCGTCGACGGAGCCGCCGGGGACCTCGAAGACCTGGGAGGCGACGGTGGTGTGGAGGTCCTCACCGGTGGCGAAGGCCTCGATCAGCGCCTCGTCCTCGGAGAGGTGGGCCATGATCCGCAGCTCGATCTGCGAGTAGTCGGCGGTGAGCAGCGACTCGTAGCCCTCGCCGACCACGAAGGCCCGGCGGATCATCCGGCCCTCCTCGGTGCGGACCGGGATGTTCTGCAGGTTCGGGTCCTGCGAGGAGAGCCGGCCGGTGGCGGCGACCATCTGGTTGAAGGTGGTGTGGATCCGCCCGGCCGGGGAGACCGTCTTGAGCAGGCCCTCGACGGTGGTGCGCAGCTTGGCCTGGTCGCGGTGGCGCAGCAGGATCACCGGCAGCTCGTTGTCGGTCTGGGTGGCGAGCCAGGTCAGCGCGTCGGCGTCGGTGGTGTACCCGGTCTTGATCTTCTTGGTCTTGGGCAGCGCCAGCTCGCCGAAGAGGATCTCCTGGAGCTGCTTGGGCGAGCCGAGGTTGAACTCGTGGCCGGCGGCGGCGTGCGCCTCCTCGACCACGCGCTGGATCTCGGCGGCGAACTGCGCCTCCAGGCCGGTGAGCCAGTCGCGGTCGGCGGCGATGCCGGTGCGCTCCATCCGGGCGAGCAGCGCGGCGATCGGCAGCTCCATGTCGCGCAGCAGCCCGGTGGCGCCGACCTCGGCGAGCCGGGTGTCGAACAGCGCGGCGAGGTCGAGCACGGCGCGGGCCTGGAGCATCAGCGCCTGGGCGCCGGCGGTCGGGTCCTCCTCCGGGGCGTCGAAGGCGAGTTGGCCGGACTCGGCGGCCGGGGCCGGGGTGAGCGAGCGGGCCAGGTACTCCTCGGCGAGCACCTCCAGGGTGAAGGTGCGGCGGCCGGGCTTCTCCAGGTAGGCGGCGAGGGCGGTGTCGGCGACGACACCCTCGATGCTCCAGCCGCGCTCGGCGAAGGCCCGCATGACCTGCTTGGCGATGTGCAGGGCCTTGGGGGCGGCCGGGTCGGCCAGCCAGGCGGCGAAGGCGCGCTCGTCCTCCTCGGCGAGCAGCGCCGGGTCGAACCAGGCGGCCGTCTCTCCGGCGGCGAGCGCGACCTCGGAGACCTCGCCGGCGCCGAGCGCCCAGCGGTAGACGGCGGCCAGCGCGACCGGGGTCTTGTCCGCGGCGTGCTCGCGCAGCCAGGCGGCGAGGGTGCCCGGGTCGGTGAGGAGTTCGCCGTCGACCTCGACGCCGGGGGCGAGTTCGGCGGCCTCGGGCTCGGCGGCGGCCGGGTCGATGCCGTGGACGCGGTCGCGGAAGTTGGCGTTGCGGAACTCCAGCGTCTCCATGAGTGCGGTGACGGCCGGGCCGTCGAACGGCGCGCGGGCCAGGTCGGCCACGCCGAGCGGGAGTTCGACGTCCCGGACCAGCTCGGTCAGGACGCGGTTGCGCTTGACCGAGTCGAGGTGCTCGCGCAGCTTCTCGCCGATCTTGCCCTTGACCTCGTCGGCGCGGGCGACGAGTTCGTCGAAGGAGCCGAACTGGTTGACCCACTTGGCGGCAGTCTTCTCGCCGACGCCGGGGATACCGGGCAGGTTGTCGGACGGGTCGCCGCGCAGGGCGGCGAGGTCGGGGTACTGGCGGGGGGTGACGCCGTACTTCTCGGCGACCTTCTCCGGGGTGTAGCGGGTCAGCTCGGAGACGCCCTTGGTCGGGTAGAGCACGGTGATGTGCTCGGTGACCAGCTGGAGCGAGTCGCGGTCGCCGGTGACGATGTCGACGTCGTAGCCGGCCGCCTCGGCGGCGGTGGCCAGGGTGGCGATGATGTCGTCCGCCTCGAAGCCCTCGGCGGTCAGCCGCGGTACGTGCATCGCGTCGAGCAGCTCGCCGATCAGCCCGATCTGGCTGCGGAACTCGTCCGGCGTCTTGGCCCGGTTGGCCTTGTAGTCGGGGAACTCGACCGAGCGGAAGGTCTGGCGGGAGAGGTCGAAGGCGACCGCGAGGTGGGTGGGCGCCTCGTCCCGGACGGTGTTGGCGAGCATCGAGGCGAAGCCGTACACCGCGTTGGTCGGCTGGCCGGTGGAGGTGTTGAAGTTCTCCACGGGCAGCGCGTAGAACGCCCGGTAGGCCATCGAGTGCCCGTCGAGCAGCATCAGGCGGGGCCGCGATCCGGCCCCGCCACCACCCGCCGCGCCCTTGTCCGTACTCTGCGTAGCCACGTCAACGTCCGTTCCTGCCGATTCCACTACCGGCCACCGATCCTAGGGCCCGCCACTGACAAAAGGGGCATGCCGGGGGCGGGCGCCCCTCGGGTGCGCTCGCGCCCCGGGCGCCACTCCGGTTTTCTTCCGCCACGGCCTCTACCGCCGAGTAGGACGGTCGTACGATCACAGGCAGCACGACGACGCGACCCCCGAGCGGCAGGAGCTCCCCCATGACCGACCCGGCCCCCGACACCGCCACCGACCCCGCCCCCGGCACCAGCACCGCCACCGGCACCGGCACCGGCACCAGTACGGGTACCGGCACCGACGCGGCCCCCGGCACCACCGGGATCTCCCCCCTGATCGACATCCCGCAGGAGATGCTGGACCACTTCGCCAAGCTCGGCGTCGACCCGGCCACCTTCTCCGGCGGCCGGCTGGGCGACAAGCTGGGCATCAGGATCGTCGAGGCCTCGGGCGACCGGGTGGTCGGCACCATGCCGGTGGACGGCAACCAGCAGCCGTACGGGCTGCTGCACGGCGGCGCCTCGGCGGCACTGGCGGAGACGCTCGGCTCGGTCGGGGCGATGCTGCACGCCGGTCCGGGCCGGTACGCGGTGGGCGTGGACCTGAACGCGACCCACCACCGCTCGGCGACCTCCGGCCTGGTCACCGGCGTGGCGACCGCGGTGTTCAAGGGCCGCACCGCGGCCACCTACGAGATCGCGATCACCGACGACACCGGCAAGCGGGTCACCAGCTGCCGCCTCACCTGCATGCTGCGCGACCTCTGAGCCGATTCTCCGTCAAATCCCTTGCCCGCCCCCTTGTTTGACCTTCGACCACGTTGGGAAGTCGTTGGTCTGGACAAGGGGGCGGTGGCATGTCCGGCCGTCCGCGGCGATGTAACCGTGCGTAACAACTAGGAAATCCGAGCAGCCGAGGACCCCGGGGGGTCGGATCCACCCGAAAACAGCGCCTGCCAGCGCCTGACGTCCGATATTCGGACGCATACGCCCGACTCCAACGACGCGGACACTCTTGTCCGGTAATCGGTGAGTTCAGGAGTCACCTGCCGTTCTACGCCTTACATGGCGCGAGTTGGCATGGAAATACTGGGGCCCGGGCGGACCGGTCGGGCCGGAACGACCACATGTTGAGACGACTTCTCCGTGTGCTCATAACAAGAGAATCACAGCCTCGCCGGAGCACTGCCAGAGCCGCCGAGCGCCATCTAGAGTCACGGCCAGTCACCGCGCCACCGGAATGGGCCAGGCCCACCGCGCATCCAGGCTCCCGCCGTTCAGGCGCGGCGCCCTCCTGAACCGAAGGGGACCCCCCGTGCGTCATCGTTCAGCAGTTGTCGTGAGCATTGCCGTCATCGGCGCCCTGAGCCTCACCGCGTGCGGCTCCCGCGACGACAAGAAGTCCGGGGACAGCGGCCAGGCCGGCGGTTCCACCACCGTCACCATCGGCGTCGACGCTCCCCTCACCGGCGACCTCTCCGCCCTCGGCCTCGGCATCCGCAACTCCGTCGAGCTCGCGGTCAAGCAGGCCAACGAGAAGAACGAGGTCCCCGGCGTCAAGTTCCAGATCAAGGGCCTCGACGACACCGGCAAGCCCGCCCCCGGCCAGCAGAACGCCACCCAGCTGGTCGGCGACAAGGACGTCATCGGCGTCGTCGGCCCGCTGAACTCCAGCGTCGCCCAGTCGATGCAGCAGATCTTCAACGACGCCAACCTCGTCCAGATCTCCCCCGCCAACACCGGCGTCGCCCTCAGCCAGGGCGAGAAGTGGGCCAGCGGCGTCAAGGCCCGCCCCTTCAAGAGCTACTTCCGCACCGCCACCACCGACGCCGTCCAGGGCCCGTTCGCCGCGGACTACCTGATCAAGGACGCCAAGAAGACCAAGGTCTTCCTCATCGACGACCAGAAGACCTACGGGGCCGGCCTCGCCGCCACCTTCAAGGGCCAGTTCGTCAAGAACGGCGGCCAGATCATGGGCGAGGAGCACGTCAACCCCGACGACCGCGACTTCGCCGCCGTCGTCACCAAGGTCAAGTCCTCCGGCGCTGAGGCGGTCTACTACGGCGGCGAGTACCCCGCCGCCGGCCCGCTCTCGCTCCAGCTCAAGGACGCCGGCGTCAACATCCCGCTCATGGGCGGCGACGGCATCCAGAGCGGCGACTTCATCAAGCTCAACCCCAAGGGCCAGGGCGACCTCGCCACCGCCGTCGGCCTGCCCGTCGAGCAGCTGCCGACCGCCGCCAAGTTCATCGCCGACTACAAGGCGGCCGGCTACAAGGACGCCTACGAGACCTACGGCGGCTACTCCTACGACAGCGCCTGGGCCATCATCCAGGGCGTCAAGGCCGTCGTCGCCGCCAACAACGGCAAGCTGCCCGACAGCCCCCGCGCCAAGGTCGTCGAGGCCGTCCAGAAGGTCTCCTTCGAGGGCGTGACCGGCAAGGTCTCCTTCGACGAGTTCGGCGACACCACCAACAAGCAGCTCACCGTCTACACCGTCAAGGACGGCAAGTGGGCCGTGGAGAAGTCCGGCACCTTCAGCGGCTGACCCGCACCTGACCCGGAGTCAGGAGCGCCACAGAACGTCGGAACCACCGCGCGGGGGCGCCACGAGTGCCCCCGCGCGCACCCACATCCACCACCCACGCGGACACCCCACACGCACAACGGAGGCCCAGCGGTGCACGACCTACCGCAGCAGCTGGCCAACGGCCTGATCCTCGGCGCCCTCTACGGCCTCGTCGCGATCGGCTACACGATGGTCTACGGCATCGTCCAGCTCATCAACTTCGCCCACGGCGAGATCGTCATGGTCGGCGGCTTCGGCGCCCTGACCGCCTACCTCGCCCTCCCCGGCGGCACCACCCTGTGGCTGGCCCTACCGCTGATGCTGATCGCCGGCATCCTGGTCTCCACCCTCACCGCCGTCGCCGCCGAGCGCTTCGCCTACCGGCCGCTGCGCTCCGCCCCCCGGCTCGCCCCGCTGATCACCGCGATCGGCCTGTCCATCGCCCTGCAGCAGCTGGTCTTCGCCTTCTACCCGGACGCCAAGAAGGCCAGGGTCTTCCCGAAGATCCCCGGCGACCCCTTCGAGATCGGCTCGGTCGCCATCCAGCGCAGCGACATCTTCCTGATCATCGCCGCCCCGCTCTGCATGCTCGCCCTCGGCTGGTTCGTCACCCGCACCCGCTCCGGCCGCGCCATGCAGGCGACCAGCCAGGACCCGGACACCGCCAAGCTGATGGGCATCGACACCGACCGGATCATCGTGATGGCCTTCGCCATCGGTGCCGCCTTCGCCGCCGTCGCCGCCGTCGCCTACGGCCTGCGCAGCGGCCAGGTCGACTTCCGGATGGGCTTCCTGCTCGGCCTCAAGGCCTTCACCGCCGCCGTCCTCGGCGGCATCGGCAACATCTACGGGGCCATGCTCGGCGGCATCACCCTCGGCCTCGCCGAGGCCCTCGCCACCGGCTACATCCAGCACCTGCCCGGCATGCACCTCTTCGGAGGCGGCGCCTGGAAGGACGTCTGGGCCTTCGTACTCCTCATCGTCGTCCTGCTCGTCCGGCCCCAGGGGCTGCTGGGCGAGCGCGTCGCGGACAGGGCGTGAGCACCATGACCACCAGCACCACCGAGACCACCCCGGTCATCGCCCTCCCCGGCCGCACCGCCGCCCTCCTCACCGGCCTCGGCGCCGCCGCCACCGCCGGCTCCGCCCTGATGCCCTGGACCTGGACCTCCGAGTACCCCGGCGACCTGACCTTCTACGGCTCCCCGGCCGGCCTCCAGTGGCTCGCCCTCACCGCCGGACTGGTCACCCTCGTCCTCCTCCTCGCCACCCAGGGCGTCCCCGGCCTGCGCTGGGCCGCCCCCCGCCGCAGCAGCAACGCCGTCCTGCTCGCCGCCGCCGGCGCCGTCGCCGTCGGCTGGTTCTCGGTGATCTCCATCGCCACCGACCTCGGCGGCCTCGCCCACCTGGAGCCCGGCGGCTGGGTCCTCGCCGCCGGCTCCCTGCTCGCCCTGGCCGGCTCGCTCGGCCTCCCGCTCGACCGGCGCACCGCCGTCCCGCTGCGCATCCTCGACCGCCGCCTGTTCCTGCTCGTCCCGATCGCCCCCGTGGTCTGGTTCGCCACCCACGCCGTCCCCGAGGACAAGCCGGTCGCCCCGGTGCTCACCGCCCTCGCCGGCGGCCTCGCCATCGCCACCGGCGGCGTCCTGCTGGTCCAGCTCGGCCACGCCGCCAACAGCTGGCTGCGCCTCGGCACCGTCAACCGGCCGCTCCCCGCACCGCGCGCCCTGCCCTCCTGGGTCGAGGTCGCGCTGATCGTGGTCGCCTTCGCCATCGGCCTGTTCGCCATCACCTTCGGCATCGACACCGAGTACGGCGAACTCTTCACCGGCTACCTGCTGCTGGCCGCCTCCGTGGTCGCCTCGCTCGGCCGCTCCGGCCTGCTGCCCCGACTGCGCGCCCTGACCGTCAAGTACCAGACCGTCACCACCGGCGCCGCGTTCGCCGCCGCCGCCAGCTTCCCCTTCACCCAGACCAGCGACCAGTACACCTCGGTCGCCACCAACATCCTGATCTTCGCCACCGTCGCCCTCGGCCTGAACATCGTCGTCGGCCTGGCCGGCCTGCTCGACCTCGGCTACGTCGCCTTCCTCGGCGTCGGCGCCTACAGCGCCGCCCTGGTCTCCGGCTCCCCAGCCTCGCCGATCCACGTCCAGTTCCCGTTCTGGGGCGCCGTACTCACCGGCGCCGTGGTCTCCATGGTCTTCGGCGTCGTCATCGGCGCCCCGACCCTGCGACTGCGCGGCGACTACCTCGCCATCGTCACCCTCGGCTTCGGCGAGATCTTCCGCATCACCATGCTCAACCTCAACGGCACCACCGGCCCGAAGATCACCAACGGCTCCAACGGCATCCCCCGGATCCCCGACCTGGAGATCCTCGGCTGGAACCTCGGCAAGCCCACCACGATCTTCGGCTTCGAGCTCGGCCGGTTCTCCAACTACTACCTGCTGATGCTCCTCGTCACCGCCGTCGTCGTCCTGGTCTTCGCCCGGGTCGGCAACTCCCGCATCGGCCGCGCCTGGGTCGCCATCCGCGAGGACGAGACCGCCGCCGAGGCCATGGGCATCAACGGCTTCCGCCTCAAGCTCCTCGCCTTCGCCCTCGGCGCCTGCCTGGCCGGCCTGGCCGGCACCGTCCAGGCCCACGTCAGCTACACCGTCACCCCCGACCAGTACACCTTCGCCGAGGCCCTCCCGCCCAACTCCGCCTTCCTGCTCGCCGCCGTCATCCTCGGCGGCATGGGCACCATCAGCGGCCCGCTGGCCGGCGCCACCCTGCTCTTCCTCATCCCGAAGAAGCTCGAGTTCCTCGCCGACTACCAGCTGCTCGCCTTCGGCATCGCCCTCATCGTCCTCATGCGGGTGCGCCCCGAGGGCCTCATCCCGAACCGACGCCGCCAGCTCGAATTCCACGAGGCCGACGCCGACATCCCGGCGCAGGCCACCGGCGACACCGTCGCCCTCTCCAAGGCAGGGGCGTGACCCTCAGATGACCACCACCGACGCCCCCGCCCCCACCCCGGCACCGGCACCGGCCCCCGCCGAGACCCTGCTCGACGTCTCCGGCGTGACCATGCGGTTCGGCGGCCTCACCGCCGTCAACAACGTCTCGCTCACCGTCGGCCGCGGCGAGATCATCGGTCTCATCGGCCCCAACGGCGCCGGCAAGACCACCTTCTTCAACTGCCTCACCGGCCTCTACGTCCCCACCGAGGGCACCGTCACCTACCAGGGCACGGTCCTGCCCCCCAAACCCCACCTGGTCACCCAGGCCGGCATCGCCCGCACCTTCCAGAACATCCGGCTCTTCGCCAACATGACCGTCCTGGAGAACGTCCAGGTCGGCCGACACAGCCGGATGCACCAGGGCCTGCTCTCCGCCGTCCTGCGCGGCCCCGGCTACCGCCGCTCCGAACAGGAGAGCCGCGACCGGGCCATGGAACTCCTCGAGTTCACCGGCCTCGCCGGCAAGGCCGAGCACCTCGCCCGCAACCTCCCCTACGGCGAGCAGCGCAAGCTCGAGATCGCCCGCGCCCTCGCCTCCGACCCCGGCCTGCTGCTCCTCGACGAGCCCACCGCCGGCATGAACCCGCAGGAGACCCGAGCCGCCGAGGAACTCGTCTTCGCCATCCGCGACCGGGGCGTCTCCGTCCTCGTCATCGAGCACGACATGCGCTTCATCTTCAACCTCTGCGACCGCACCGCCGTGCTGGTCCAGGGCCAGAAGATCGTCGAGGGCGACCGCGAGACGGTCCAGAACGACGAACGCGTCATCACCGCCTACCTCGGCGCCCCGCTCGAAGGCACCGCCCCCGTTACGGAGACCGACCAGTGACCGCACTCCTCGAAGTCCAGGACCTCCGCGTCTCCTACGGCAAGATCGAAGCCGTCAAGGGCATCAGCTTCACCGTCAACCAGGGCGAGGTCACCACCCTGATCGGCACCAACGGCGCCGGCAAGACCACCACCCTGCGCACCCTGTCCGGCCTGCTCAAGCCCACCGCCGGCACCATCACCTTCGACGGACAGGCCCTCTCCACCGTCCCCGCCCACAAGATCGTCGCCCTGGGCCTGGCCCACTCCCCCGAGGGCCGGCACATCTTCCCGCGCATGACCATCGAGGAGAACCTCCTCCTCGGCGCCTTCCTGCGCAACGACACCGACGGCATCACCAAGGACGTCGAACGGGCCTACGGCCTCTTCCCCATCCTCGGCGAACGCCGCAAGCAGGCCGCCGGCACGCTCTCCGGCGGCGAGCAGCAGATGCTCGCCATGGGACGCGCCCTGATGTCCCGGCCCAAGCTGCTGATGCTCGACGAGCCCTCCATGGGCCTCTCGCCGCTGATGATGCAGAAGATCATGGCGACCATCGTCGAACTCAGGGCCGACGGCACGACCATCCTGCTGGTCGAGCAGAACGCCCAGGCGGCGCTCTCCCTCTCCGACCGGGGCTACGTCATGGAGACCGGCAGCATCGTCCTCCAGGGCACCGGCGCCGACCTCCTGCACGACGAGTCGGTCCGCAAGGCCTACCTCGGCGAGGACTGACCTCCCCGCAGCACGGAACGCGGGAGGGCCCGGCGCGTCACGCGCCGGGCCCTCCCGCATGTCCCGCTGCTACTGCTCCGGGGTCTCCGTGGCGGTACCCGCGGCCGGGGGCTCCTCGGCCTTCTTCCGGTCCTGCGCCGCGCCCTCCTCGATGACCGCCTCGGCCACCGCCGCCATCGTCATCCGGCGGTCCATCGAGGTCTTCTGGATCCACCGGAACGCGGCCGGCTCGTTCAGCCCGAACTTGGTCTGGAGCACGCTCTTCGCCCGGTCCACCAGCTTCCGGGTCTCCAGCCGCTGGGTGAGATCCGCGATCTCCTCCTCCAGCGTCCGCATCTCCGTGTACCGGGACACCGCCATCTCGATCGCCGGCACCAGGTCGCTCTTCGAGAACGGCTTGACGATGTACGCCATCGCCCCGGCGTCCCGCGCCCGGTCCACCAGCTCGCGCTGCGAGAACGCGGTCAGCATCAGCACCGGCGCCAGGTGCGCCTCGTGGATCTGCTCGGCCGCGGACAGCCCGTCCAGCACCGGCATCTTCACGTCCAGGATCGCCAGGTCCGGCTTCAGCTCCTGGACCAGCCGGACCGCCGTGGCCCCGTCCCCGGCCTCGCCGACGACGGTGTACCCCTCCTCCTCCAGCATCTCCTTCAGATCGAGGCGGATCAGCGCCTCGTCCTCGGCGATCACAATCCTGGTGATCTGGGGCGAATCGGTCTCAAGCGGCTCTGCCTGCTCGTCGGCGGTGCTCACGGGGCTCCTCGTTCCGGCGGGGTACTGCATGCACGAGGGTACCTAGACACGGTATGTTTGAGACCCAGCGGGGTCGGAGCAAACCTTCGATTCACCGGTTGCCCCGGTAGCCCAGCGGAAGAGGCGATGGTCTCAAACACCATACAGCGTGGGTTCGAATCCCACCCGGGGCACTTTTCCTTCATTTCCAAGGTCACAAAAACCGGTCCAACGGTTGGCGATCTTCATCACTTCGAATGAAGATTCGCATGACTACCGGCGGTGCGCACCCCGGCGACACAGGCTCGGACGCATGTACGACACGGCTGCACGGCAGCGAGCCCTCGACCTCCATGCGTCCGGTCTGACCTTCAGCCAGGTGAGCCGTGCCACCGGAATCTCCCGCTATGCGATCAGGCAGTGGACCACGGAACCCAAACCCCGGAAGCCGGCCGACTGCCCGGTTCCCAGCGGCCGACCAAGCCCTTCCGTTCCTCGCGCCGACTACGCCTACCTTCTCGGCCTCTACCTGGGCGACGGCTGCATCAGCGAGGGCCGTCGCAGCGTCCATGCCCTTCGCATCGCATGTGGTGACGCCTGGCCGGGCCTGATCGACGAGTGCGAGCGGGCGATGGCCACCGTCATGCCACGAAACAAGGTCACGCGTGTGCGCGCTGTCGGCCACACCAGCCTGGTCAGCACCAGCAAGCATTGGCCCTGCCTCTTTCCCCAGCATGGCCCAGGCCCGAAGCACCGGCGTCGAATAGCTCTCGAACCCTGGCAACAGGAGATCGTCGACGCCCACCCCTGGGAGTTCCTGCGCGGACTGATCCACTCCGACGGCTGCCGCTTCACCAACTGGACGACCCGCACCGTCGGCGGCGTCCAGAAGCGCTACGAGTACCCGCGCTACTTCTTCACCAACACCTCGACCGACATCGTCCGCCTCTTCACGGACACCCTCGACAGCGTCGGCGTCCGGTGGAAGTCCGTCACCCGCCCCACCGGCGCCGTCAACGTCTCCGTGGCCCGCAAGGCCTGCGTCGCCCTCATGGACGCCCACATCGGCCCGAAGCACTGACGCCGGTGCGGCTCCGCCCGGGGCGGAGCCGCACCGGGGCGGTCAGTTGTCCAGGGCGCCCACGTGGTGGACGCGGACGAGGTTGGTGGAGCCGGCGAGGCCGGGCGGGGAGCCGGCGGTGATGACGACGATGTCGCCCTTCTCGCAGCGGCCCAGGGAGAGCAGGGCGGCGTCGACCTGCTCGACCATCTCGTCGGTGGTGGGCGCGAACGGGCCGAGGAAGGTCTCCACGCCCCAGGTGAGCGCCAACTGGCTGCGCACCGCGGGTTCGTAGGTGAAGGCCAGCACCGGGATCGGCGAGCGGTAGCGGGTCAGCCGGCGGGCGGTGTCGCCGGACTGGGTGAAGGCGATCAGGTACTTGGCGTGCAGGAAGTCGCCGATCTCCGCGGCCGCCCGGGCGACCGCGCCGCCCTGGGTGCGGGGCTTGTTGCTGGGGGTGAGGACGGGCAGGCCGTCGGCGAGGACGTCCTGTTCGGCGGCCTCGATGATCCGGCCCATGGTGCGGACCGTCTCGGACGGGTACTTGCCGACCGAGGTCTCGCCGGAGAGCATCACCGCGTCCGTGCCGTCGAGGACGGCGTTGGCGACGTCGGAGGCCTCGGCGCGGGTGGGCCGCGAGGAGTTGATCATCGAGTCGAGCATCTGGGTCGCGACGATGACCGGCTTGGCGTTCCGCCGGGCGAGCTTGACCGCCCGCTTCTGCACCATCGGCACCTGCTCCAGCGGCATCTCCACGCCCAGGTCGCCGCGGGCGACCATGATGCCGTCGAAGCGGTCGACGATGGAGTCGAGGTTCTGCACCGCCTGCGGCTTCTCGATCTTGGCGATGACCGGGACCCGGCGCCCCTCCTCGTCCATCACCCGGTGGACGTCCTCGACGTCCCGGCCGCTGCGGACGAAGGAGAGCGCGATCAGGTCGGCCCCGGTCCGCAGGGCCCAGCGCAGGTCGGCGACGTCCTTGTCGCTGAGCGCGGGCACCGAGACGGCGATCCCGGGGAGGTTGAGGCCCTTGTGGTCGGAGACGAGCCCGCCCTCGACGACGAGGCAGCGGACCCGGGGCCCGTCGACCTCGACGACCTCCAGGGTGACCCGCCCGTCGTCGACGAGGATCCGCTCACCGGCGGCGACGTCCCCCGCCAGGCCGGGGTAGGTGGTGCCGCAGCCGTTCTGGTCCCCTTCGACGCCCTTGTCGGTGGAGATGGTGAACTCGTCGCCGCGTTCGAGAAGTACGGGGCCCTCGGCGAAGGTCCCGAGGCGGATCTTCGGGCCTTGAAGGTCGGCGAGCACGCCGATGCTGCGGCCGCTCTCGTCCGCGGCCTTGCGGACCCGGCGGTACCGCTCCTCGTGCTCGATGTGGGAGCCGTGGCTCAGGTTGAATCGGGCGATGTCCATCCCGGCGTCGACCAGGGACTTGATCTGGTCGTAGGTGTCGGTGGCGGGCCCGAGGGTACAGACGATTTTTGCTCGGCGCATAGTGCTGAGAGTAGGCATTACCGGCGCGTAACGTCGATGCCGGTCCGGACAACGGGATGGCCGTTGCCGTAAGGAGAGTTGAACAATCTGACACAACGTCGGACCGGAGTGCGAGAGGTTCCCGGAAGTCCGTCCGCACTCGATCCCCGATGCGATTCCGTGAAGGGCTGTTCACCCCTGGTTCACCAGGACTTCCGCCCCTGCTCCCGGCCCGGCGGGACGCTCGTCACCCGGGTGGGGAGAGAACGTTGTGACGAGGGGGGAAGCTTCCGGAATGAAGCGCGTGATCGGAGTACTGACGGTACTTCTGGTGCTCGGGGGTCTGGCGTTCGCGGTCCTGAACAGAACGAAGGACGACCCCGGGAAGGATCCGGGCAAGGTCGACACCCTCACCGGCATGGTCGGCTCGGAGAAGGGCCCGTTCTTCGGGGACCAGCGGGTCAAGGACGCCCTGAAGGCCAAGGGGTTGGCGGTCAGCGCACAGAGCGTCGGATCCTGGCAGATGGGCAACGTCGGCACCAAGGGCATGGACTTCGCCTTCCCGTCCAGCCAGCCGCCGGCGGAGCAGATCAAGAAGCAGAACGGCCTCACCGACGTCCCGCCGCGGCCGTTCTACTCGCCGCTGGTGATCCTCGCGCACTGGCAGACCGCCGATGTGCTGCTGAGGAGCGGCCTGGCCAAGCGGGACGACGCCTCCAAGGTCTGGACGTTCGCGATGGACCCCTTCCTGGCCGACGTCGCGGGCAAGAAGAAGTGGGAGGACCTCGCCCCCACCGACCGGCCAGGGGATCTCTCGGGGGACCTCTTCCTG
This sequence comes from Kitasatospora sp. MBT66, assembly GCF_000710405.2. Classification (NCBI taxonomy): domain Bacteria; kingdom Bacillati; phylum Actinomycetota; class Actinomycetes; order Kitasatosporales; family Streptomycetaceae; genus Kitasatospora; species Kitasatospora sp. MBT66. The sequence continues at coordinate 675,408 of NZ_JAIY01000010.1, forward strand.
ACCACCACCAACCCGGACACGTCCTCGTCGGGCGCGCTCTACGTCGCGATGCTGGCGTACCTGCTGAACCAGCACCAGTCGGTGACGGACAGGGCCACCGTCGACCGGATCACTCCGACCCTGCAGGAGGCGGTGAACCGGCAGGGACAGATGAAGAACTCCACCGAAGAGGTGTTCGTGGACTTCGTGTCCAACACCGGCGGTCCGCTGGTGCTCGCGTACGAGTCGCAGGCACTGGACCTGACGTTCAAGTCGAAGATCCCGCCCGACATGGTGATGCTCTACCCGGACACCACCATCGTCTCCGACCACACGCTCGTCGGGCTCACCGAGAACGGCCGGAAGCTGGGGCAGGCGCTGACCGACGACGCGGACCTGCGCAAGCTCGAGGTCGACTTCGGCTTCCGGCCCTCCGGCACGGCCGGCTCGGCGGAGTTCGCCCAGCGGGTGCAGCAGCTCAAGAGCAGTCAGCAGGAGCCGAAGTTCGCGTTCGCCCCGGACCTGGGTGCGGCCAGGATCAAGCAGGCCACGGTGCCCGAAACGTCGATCATGAGCGATCTGGTCGACGCCCTGAAGAAGAAGGGGTGACGGGGGACATGAGGACAGGAGCGGGCACGATGCGCAGGAACGGCGTACGGGGCCTGATGGCCGGGCTGGCGCTGCTGGTGGCGACCTCGGTGGCGGCGTGCACCTCGTCGCCGGCGCCGCCGCCGGCGCCCGGGCCGAGCGACCCGCCGGCGGCCAGCGCGCAGCCGGGGGTGCTCCGGGTGCTGGCCGGCAGTGAACTCCAGGACATGGCGCCGGTGCTGGAGGAGGCCCAGAAGGCCACCGGGGTGACGGTGCAGTTCGCCTGGACCGGCTCGCTGGACGGCGCGGACGCGGTGTCCGCGGGCCGGACGGACGGCAAGTACGACGCGATCTGGTTCCCGTCGAACCAGTATCTGCACCTCGACCCGGGGAGCCGGGCGAAGCTGCTCTCGGAGACGCCGATCATGACCTCGCCGGTCGCCTTCGGCATTCGCTCCGCCGTGCTCAACGATCTGTCCTGGGGCGACGGTTCGAAGGTGAGCTGGGGCAATCTGGCGGAGGCCGCGTCCGGCGGCAAGCTCACCTACGGCATGGCGGACCCGTCCCGGTCGAACTCGGGCTTCTCCGCCCTGGTGGCGGTGGCCTCGGCGTTCTCGGGCGCGGGCTCGGCGCTGACCGACGCCGACGTGCAGAAGGCGACGCCGCAGCTCAAGCAGTTCTTCACCGGCCAGAAGCTGACCTCGGGCTCCTCGGGCTGGCTGGCCCAGGCGTACAGCCGGGCCGAGCGGGGCTCGATCGGCGCGCTGGTCAACTACGAGTCGGTGCTGCTGTCGCTCAACAAGACGCTGAGCCCCGACCAGCAGCTCACCGTGGTCCGTCCGACCGACGGTGTGATTTCCGCCAACTACCCGCTGACCCTGCTGGGTTCGTCCCAGCAGCGGGAGCGGGAGTCCTTCCAGCGGCTGACCTCCTACCTGCTCAAGGAGGATGTGCAGAAGCGCATCTCCGAGCTGACCCTGCGCCGGCCGGTGGCTCCCGGGGTGTCCCCCGCCGCCGGTCTGCCCACGGACCGGCTGCGCGAGCTGCCCTTCCCCGGCACCCGGGCGGTGGCGGACGGGCTGCTGTCCTCGTACCAGAACGAGCTGCGCCGCCCCTCGCGCACGGTGTACGTGCTCGACACCTCGGGCTCGATGGCCGGGCAGCGGCTGAGCTCACTGAAGTCGGCGATGGGCCGGCTGACGGGTGCGGACGACACCCGGGGGGTGCGGCGGTTCCGGGACCGCGAGGAGGTCACGCTGATCTCCTTCGCCTCGAAGGTGAAGTCGACGAAGACGCACTCGGTGCCGACCGGCGCGGGGGCGCAGCAGGAGCTGGCGTCGATCAACGGGGATGTGCAGGCGTTGTCGGCGGACGGCGGGACGGCGGTGTACTCCTCGCTGCAGGAGGCGTACCGGGTGATCCAGCGGCAGCAGTCGGCGGCCGGGGACGACCGGTTCACCTCGATCGTGCTGATGACGGACGGGGAGAGCAACGAGGGGGCGTCGGACAAGGACTTCCGGACCTTCTACGAGGGGCTGTCCTCCGCGCAGAAGGCGACGCCGGTGTTCCCGATCCTGTTCGGCGACGCCGCGAAGGGGCAGTTGCAGGGGATCGCCGATCTGACCGGCGGCAAGCTGTTCGACGGGACGGGTTCGTTGGACGGGGCGTTCGAGGAGATCCGTGGCTACCAGTAACGGTGGCGGGAACGGCTCCGGCGGGCCGGGTGGGCGGGTCTGGGCGTACCTGACCTCCGCCAAGCACTATGCGGCGGGTGCGGCGGCCGTGGCCGGGGCGGGGGCGGCGATCGGGCTGCAGAGTCCGGTGGCGCTCTCGGCGCTGCTGGTGGCGGGGCCGTACGTCGCGACGGTGGCCCTGTGGCCGCGCAAGCCGGACGAGCCGCCGGACGAACCGCCGGGCGGGGAGGGTCCGCCCGCGCCGCCGGTCCCCGAAGAACCGGAGCCGGAGTCCGGGTCGGGGCCGGAGTCCGGGCCGGAGTCGGGGCCGGAGTCGGGGCCGGGGCCGGCCGGGCGGACGTCGCCGCTGGGTGTCGCGCTGCACGCCCGGCGGGCGGCACCCCGGGCCGCGTCCCCGGCCGCGTCCCCGGTGTCGGCGGCACCTGCGGCGCCGCCGGCCCCACCGATGCTCTGGCCCCAGTTGGAGGAGTTGGCGGCGTTCGTCGGCTCGGCGCCGCTGCCGCCGTCGGCGAACGTGCCGGGGCTGCTGGAGCGGCTGCGTACGGCCGGGCCGGGGCCGACCACCGAGCCGATCGTCCGGCGGCGGCTGCCGCTGGCGGTGGACGGCTATCTGCGGGCGCTGACCTGGCAGCCGTGGGCGGCGGACGGGGCCGACCCGGCGGCCGAACTGGCCCGGGCGGTGGACGAGATGGCGGCCCTGGTGCCGGCCTCCTGACAGCGTCGAGACAGCAGTCGTACGGCCCCGGTCCCCTGCGGACCGGGGCCGTTCGCATGTCCGGCCGGCCTCCGCCGCCCGTCCGTCGGGCGCCTGTCCCGTCAGGCGCCCGGCCCGCGCCACCGTCTCCGTCCGGTCAGGCCTCCAGCGCGCCGGGCAGTTCGAGCCGGCGCCGCACCCCCAGCTTGCGGAAGCTGTTGGTCAGGTGGGTCTCCACCGTCCGCACCGCGAGGTGGAGCATGGCGGCGATCTCGGCGTTGGAGTGCCCGGCGGCGGCGAGTCGGCAGATCCGCAGTTCGCTGTCGGTGAGCGCCTCCGCCCCGGCGTGGTCGCCGCGGCCGATGCGGGCGCCGGAGGCCCGCAGTGCCTCCAGTGCGGCGGCCCGCTGCCGGACGGCGCCGAGGCGTTCGGCGCGCCCGGCGGCCTCGCGCAGGGCCCGCCGGGCGGCGCCGCGCCGGCCGCCGTCGCCGAGCAGCCGGCCGTAGGTGATGAGGGCGGGGACGAGTTCGGTGTCGATCTCGGCGGTGCGCAGCAGTTGGACGGCCTCGGCGGCGAGGTCGAGGCCGTGCCGGCCGCCGGTGGCGGCGGCGAGGGTGCGCA
>NZ_JAIY01000010.1:679051-679384 GCF_000710405.2 Kitasatospora sp. MBT66
CGACGGCGGGGCCGGGTTCGCCGAGTTGGAGGTGGCATTCGGCGGCGGCGGTGCGCCAGGGGGTGACGATGGGGCTGTGGACCTGGCGTTCGCCCTGGCGGCGGCCGCATTCCAGGAGGTCGGCGAGGGCTTCGGCGGGTTCGCCGGAGGCGAGCCGGAGGAGGCCGCGGGAGTAGAGGTACTCGTTCCACTCCCAGGAGTCCCGGGCGCGGTCGGCGGCGACGGCGCGGGCGAGGCCGTGGGCCTGCCAGAGCCGGCCGGTCTCGACGAGGGCGATGACGGCCTGGGCGACGAGGTGGGCGTTCTGCTGGCCGAGGAGTTCGGCGTAGCGGC
>NZ_JAIY01000010.1:680262-709675 GCF_000710405.2 Kitasatospora sp. MBT66
ACGGCGTCGGCGGGGCGGTCGGTGTCGGCGGCCCCGCGGGCGGCGCGGCGCAGGGTGTCGGCGGCCCAGTGGGGGGCGGGGGCGGGGGTGAGCAGGAGGTGGCCGGCGACGAGTTCGTCGGGGGCGCCGGCGTGGTGGAGGTGCTCGGCGGCGGCGAGGTGGACGTCGGCGCGGTGGCCGGGGGCGTGGCCGGTGAGGACGGCGTCGGCGAGCAGGGGGTGGGCGAAGCGGGGCCAGCGGCCGGCGTCGGAGGTGTCGAGGTGGTGGTGGGCGGTGAGGTCGGCGAGCCAGCCGGTGAGCCGGCCGGGGTCGGCGGCGGCGAGGTGGGCGAGCAGGGGGACGGGGTCCAGCGGCGGGGTGCCGGGGGTGGGGGCGGCGTCGGCGGCGGGGTGCTCGTGCATCCGGGCGAGGACCCGGGCGGCGGTGACGGCGCGTTCGCCGGCGCCGTGCAGCCAGGTCTCGACGGCTTCGGCGAAGGCGCCGCCGGGGAGGGCGCCGCACCGCTCGGGGAGGGCCGGCGGCAGCGTCCGGGCGGGCGGCAGTGTCCGGGCCGCTGTCGCGGGGGGCACGGCGGCCTCGTGGTTGCCACCCTCCGCGCTCTCCCCGTCCTCCGCACCGTCCCGACCATCGCCGCCGTCCGCACCCTCGCCGCCGCCGTCCGCCGCCGCGAGGTCGGCGAGCAGCGCGGTGAGCAGCAGCGGGTTTCCCCCGGTGGCGCGGGCGCAGTCGGCGGCCAGGCCGGGGGGCGTGCCGGGTCCGAGCCGCTGTCCGGCGAGCAGGACGGCCGCCGGGGTGTCGAGCGGGGCGAGCCGCAGGGTGGTGGCGAGCTCGGGCGGGAGGTCGCGGGCGAAGCGGTCGGTCCCGCCGGTGAGGGTGGCCTGCCGGCGTTCGGTGGCCACCAGCAGGGCGGGCAGCCGGTCGATCCGGCGGGCGACCTGGCGCAGCCAGCGGCGGGAGGGCTCGTCGGCGAGGTGGATGTCGTCGATCGCCAGCAGCAGCGGGTGGTGGGTGCCGTGCAGCCGGAGCAGGGACCAGAGGGTGGACTCGGCGGTGTCGGGCTCGATGCCGCCGGCGCCGGCCTCGGCGGGGCCCGCGGCCGCGGGCCGGGGGGCCCAGGCGGTGTGGACGTAGGGGCCGGCCGGGGTCGGGCCGGTGTCGAAGAGCTGGCGGGCGGCCGCGTAGGGGGTGGTGGCCTCCTCGGCGGAGCAGCGGGCGCGCAGCACGGTGGTGCCGTCGGCGGCGGCCCGGCGGGCGGCCTCGGCGAGGAGCGCGGTGCGGCCGGTGCCGACGGCGCCGGTGAGCAGCAGGACGTGGCCGGTGCCGCGGCGGGCGCCGGCGGCCCGGTCGGCGATCAGCCGCAGCTGCGGTTCGCGGTCCACGAGGCGGGTGGACGTGGCGGTGCTCATCCAGGTGCTCCTCTTTGCCCTTCCCGGGTCTTCGTCGGTGTCCGAACGGGCACTGCCTGTCGTTCTACCGGGAAAACGGCTTGACGTACTAACCACGCGTTACTGGCGAGTCAGGTTTCCGCGCCCGCGGACGGGGTTTCCCGCCCGGACCGCTGCGGGCCGGTCCGGGCCGCTCCGACCGCCCGATTCGACGGTTTCGCGGTGTTCCGGCGGCCCCTCGACCCACCTCTCCGAACTTCCAGACCACCTGGGGGGCCGAAAACGTTGCCTCCCCCGATCGGCGGGGACCGCTCGGCGGGCCCGATCTCGTGGTGGACCACGATGGCCGGGAGCCTGCCCGGGCGGGAAGCATGGTGGTTGATTCCGGGGCACGGGCAGCGCTCCCGGATCGCCGTCGAAACGGTCGGCCGACCCGGGTGGGGCGCCACGCCCTGACGTTCGGGGTCCGCCGGGTGGCCGGCCGGCTTCTCCAGGAGGGGGCCAGATTTGACTGTTCTGCACACCGAGTACGACCGCCGGGGCACGGCGGTGGGGTCGTCCGGGTCGGCGTCCGCCACCCGTACGGTCCCGCCGCAGCGCCCGACGGCGTCCCGCTCGGTCACCACGAACACCCATGCCGTCGGTACCGCCGCGGCAGCCGTCCACCCGCAGGCCGCCGTCGCCGTCCGCGGTGCGGCCGGGGCCGGGCGGGCGGTCGCCGCGGCGGCCGCCCGCAGCTCGACGGTGCCGGTCGCCGTCCAGGCCGCCGATCCGCTCTCCCGGGCGGGGGCGGAGGCGCAGCTGCGCCGCTTCCCCGGGGTGGCGGTGGTCGACCCGAGCGGTGCGGCCGGTCCGGGCACGGTCACCGTGCTGGTCGCCGAGTCCGCCGACGCGGCCGCGACGGCGGCCCTGCGCCGGCTGGTCCGCGGTGCCGGGCAGCGGGTGGTGCTGGTGGTCGAGCGGCTTCGCGAGACCGAGCTGATGGAGGCCGTCGAGTGCGGGGTGGCGGCGATCCTGTGGCGACGGGAGGCGACGCCGGAGCGGCTGGGCCGGGCGGTGCTGGCCGCGGCCCGGGGCGACGGCGACCTGCCGGCCGACCTCCAGGGGCGGCTGATCGCCCAGGTGGGGCGGCTGCAGCGGTCCGTCCAGGGCATGCCGGGCCAGGCTCCGACGGGTCTGTCGGAGCGTGAGTCGGACGTGCTGCGGCTGGTCGCCGAGGGCTGGGACACCGGGGAGATCGCGGCCCGGCTGTCGTACTCCGAGCGCACCGTGAAGAACGTGCTGCACGGTCTGACGACCCGGCTGCAACTGCGCAACCGGGCGCACGCGGTGGCCCACGCGGTGCGCGAGGGCTACATCTAGGCAGCCCACGCGGTACGCGAGGGCTGCATCCAGGCAGCCCACGCGGTGCTCCGCCAGGAGGACGGCGGTGCTCCGCCGCGGTCCGGGCGGGCGGGTGCGGTACCCGCCCGCCCGGGTCACGAACGAGTCGCCAAGATCTCACCTGTTGGAAAGGTCCGGGGACTATCCGCCGGAGGGGAGCGCACGGCAGACTTCTACGCGCGTACTTCTACGCGCGTCAACGCGCCTTCCCGCCGTCACCGGCGGCGATCCCGGCCGTCGTTGACGGTCCGTTGCCGCCGTCCCCACCGGGAGAGTCGTCCATGCCCCTGAACCGCCGTGACTTCGTCACCCGGTCCGCCGCCACCGCCGCCGGAGCCGCCCTCGTGAGCGGCGGCGCCCTCGCCGCCGCCTCGCCCGCGGCCGCGGCCGGACCGGACGAGGCCCGCGCCAAGGGCCGGACCAAGCGCCAGGCCTTCACCGTCATGGGCACCACCGACCTCCACGGCCGGGTGCTCAACTGGGACTACTTCACCGACGCCGTCTACGCCGACAAGGCGCACAACGAGGTCGGCCTCGCCAAGATCTCCACGCTGGCCAAGCAGGTCCGCGAGGAGAAGGGCTGGGACCGCTGCCTGCTCATCGACGCCGGCGACACCATCCAGGGCACCCAGCTGACCTACTACTACGCCCGGGTCGAGCCGATCGCCACCGAGGCCGACACCGCGCCCGAGCACCCGATGGCGCTCGCCATGAACACCATGGAGTACACCGCCGCCGCGCTCGGCAACCACGAGTTCAACTACGGCATCGACACCCTGCGCGCCTACGAGGAGCAGCTGGACTTCCCGCTGCTCGGCGCCAACGCGCTGAACGCCCGCAACGACAAGCCGGCCTTCCCGCCCTACGTCATCCGCAAGGTCAAGCTCGGCAGCGGCCCGGCCCTCAAGGTCGGCATCGTCGGCCTGACCAACCCGGGCATCGCGATCTGGGACAAGGCGAACGTCGCCGGAAAGATGACCTTCCCGGGCATCGTCGAGACGGCGAGGATCTGGGTGCCGAAGGTCAGGGCCGCCGGCGCGGACGTCGTCGTGATCGCCTGCCACTCCGGCATGGACGAGGCCACCTCCTACGGCGACCAGCTGCCCTGGGGCGAGAACGTCTCGGTCGCGCTGGCCGAGCAGGTGCCCGGCATCGACGCCGTCCTGGTGGGCCACGCCCACAAGGAGATCCCGCAGCGCCTGGTCGTCAACAAGGAGACCGGCAAGACCGTCGTGCTGTCCGAGCCGCTGTGCTGGGGCCAGCGGCTGACCTGCTTCGACTTCGAGGTCGAGCTCGACGGCGGCGCGTGGAAGGTCGTCTCGCTCTCCTCCCGGGTGCTGAACTCCAACACGGTCCCGGAGGACCCGGAGATCGTCGACCTGATGACCGAGCAGCACAAGAAGGTCGTCGAGTACGTCAACCAGGTCATCGGCACCGCCAAGGTCGCGCTGTCCATCGCCGACGCGCCGTTCAAGGACACCCCGATCATCGACCTCATCGGCCGGGTCCAGGCCGACGTGGTGCGCGCGGCGCTGGCCGGCGGCCAGTACGCCAAGCTGCCGGTGCTCGCCCAGGCCGCGCCGTTCAACCGCACCGCCGTGATCCCGGCCGGCCAGGTCAAGCTGCGCGACGCGGCCGGCCTGTACATCTACGAGAACACCCTGGAGGCCCGGATCCTGACGGGCGCCCAGATCAAGGACTACCTGGAGTTCTCGGCCAAGTACTACAACCAGCTCGCCCCGGGCGCGCCGGTCGACAAGGCCACCCTGACCAACGCCCAGAACACCCCGGACTACAACTACGACTCGGTGTACGGCGTTTCGTACGACATCGACATCGCCCAGCCGGTCGGCTCGCGGATCGTCAACCTCAGCTTCGAGGGCCGTCCGATCGACCCCACCGCCCAGTTCGTCCTCGCGGTGAACAACTACCGCGCCAACGGCGGCGGCAACTTCCCGCACGTCGCGGCCTCCCAGAAGGTGTGGGCCAACTCGGACGAGATCCGCAACGCGATGATCGCCTGGGTGAAGGCCAAGGGCGTCATCGACCCGGCCGACTTCGCCGCCGACTCCTGGCGCCTGGTCCGGGCCGGCCAGCCGGTCTTCTGACCGACCCGGTCCCACGGCCGGAACGCCCGACCGGCCCGCACGGCCGGAACAGCCCCCGGGGCCCGTACCCCGGGGGCTGTTCCCCCTCCCCCGCCCAACCCTCGCCGGTAGCCTGGCCCGTATGCGGACCACCATCGCCGCCTGGCCCCTGGACGCCCCGCCCCCGGCCGATGTGCCGACCGGGTTCCACATCCCCTGCGCCCGCGTCGGGCGGGACCTGCGCCACCTGCCGGCCGGCGCCCGACTGCCGGCCGGTGCCTGCTGGGAGCTCTCCGAGGAGCCCTGGTCCGGCTTCCTGCTCGGCCTCGGCAGCGCCCGAGGCCTGCGGTACACCCTCGAAGTGGACCCCTACCTGCCGCCCGGGCCGCTCACCGCGCTCGTCGCCGAACAGGTGCAGGACCACGTCACCGGCTACGAGTTCCTCCAGTGGCCGACCTGTCCCGGCCACGTCCACCTGCTGGTACCGGCCGCGGACCCGGACGACGGGGAGCGGGCCTGGTGGCACTGCCGGCGGTCCGGCCGGCCCCTCGTCCGCATCGGGGACCTGAGCGCCGACTCCTGAGCCGGACCGGCTCCGCCACCGCCTCCCGCTCGATCCGGGACGGCTCCGTCGTCCGGGCGGCCAGGGGCAGTTGGCGGGCCGGGTCGGCGGCAGCAGCCCGGTGTCGCCGTAGTGGCGGAGCTGTTCGACGCCCAGCCGGCAGAGCCGGGCGAAGCGCCCGACGGTGCGGAGCGTCCTGTTCGCGCACGCCGCCGCGGTGGACCCTCCCGCCGTGGGAGGGGCCACCGCGGGAGCCGTCCGAGGGACGGAACGCCAGGACGACCGGCCGGCGAGACGCTGGGACATCTTCCCGAGACCGCAGGATATTCAGCCGCGCGCCCGCCCTGCCTACCGTTGACCACGTCACCGAGAGCAGCACACCGCACCGACAAGGAGCAGTCCCATGCGCGCAGTTGTCCAGAAGTCCGTCGGCGGCCCCGAGGTCCTGGAGGTCGTCGAGACCGACCGGCCCGCCCCGCGCGGCGGCGAGGTGCTCGTCCGCGTCCACGCCAGCGGCGTCAACCCGGTGGACGTGGCGGTCCGTTCGGGCGCCTACCCGCTGCTCGGCGAGCCGCCCTTCGGCGTCGGCTGGGACATCTCGGGCGTCGTCGAGGTGGCCGGTCCGGGTGCCCGGTTCAAGGCCGGCGACGAGGTGTTCGGCCTGCCGTTCTTCCCCCGGGCCGCCACCGGCTACGCCGAGTACGTCGCGGTGCCGTCCCGCCAGGTGGCCCGCAAGCCCACCGCGCTGAACCACGTCGAGGCCGCCGCGCTGCCGCTGGCCGCGCTCACCGCCTGGCAGGGCCTGGTGGACGCGGCGGGCCTGTCCGAGGGGCAGCGGGTGCTGATCCACCGCGCGGCCGGCGGCGTCGGCCACCTCGCCGTCCAGATCGCCAAGGCCCGCGGCGCGTACGTGATCGCCCTGGCGAGCGAGCCCAAGCACGACTTCGTGCGCAGCCTGGGCGCGGACGAGGTGATCGACTACCGCACCGAGGGCTTCCTGTCGACGGTCGGCCAGGTGGACGTGGTGCTCGACTCCTCCTCGCAGGGCACCGCCTCGCTGGAGGTGCTGCGCGAGGGCGGCGTCCTGGTCTCGATCATGGAGCACTGGAACACCGCGCTGGCCGCCGAGGTCGAGGCCGCCGGCCGCCGGTTCGCCGGCATCTCGGTGGAGCCGGACTACGCCTCGCTGGAGGCGATCGCCGCACTGGTCGAGCAGGGCCGGATCCGGCCGCACATCGCCGAGACCTTCCCGCTGGAGGAGGCCGGCAAGGCGCACGAACTGATCGCCACCGGCCGCACCCAGGGCAAGATCGTCCTCACCGTCGCCTGAGCCGTAGGGTTCCGGTGGAACACGTACCGACCGGGGGAGGCGGCATGGACATCCTGACCGAGGCACTGGGTTCGATGCGGACGGGGCAGCCCGCCTCCGTCCGCACCGAGGGCCGGGCCCCGTGGGGACTGCGGCTGCCCCCGGTCGCCGGCGCCGGGTTCCACGTCGTCCTCTACGGGACCTGCTGGCTGGTGCCGCTGGAGGACGACACGGCCGAGCCGATCGCGCTCAGCCCGGGGGACGTGGTCTTCCTGCGGGACGGCCGGGGCCACGTCCTCGCCGACCGGCCGGACACCCCGGCCTTCCCCGAGCAGCCCTCGCAGTTCCGGCCGAGCCTGCCGATCGGCACCGTCACCGTCGGCGGGGACGGGCCGCGCACCAGCCTGCTGTGCGGCAACTACCACCTCGACCAGGCGCGCCCGCACCCGCTGGTGCGGCAACTGCCGGAGATCGTCCACCTGCAGACCCGGCACGGCCGCCACCCCGAGCTGAGCGCGGCCGTCCAACTCCTCGGCGCCGAACTGGAGAACCCGCGGATCGGCTCGGCCGGCATCGTCCCGGCGCTGATCGACTCACTGCTGCTGTACATCCTGCGGGCCTGGTTCGAGGAGCAGCCGCCCGCCACCGCCGCCGGCTGGGCGGCGGCGCTCGGCGACGCGGCGGTGGCACCGGCGCTCACCGCGATCCACGAGGCGCCGTCCACGCCGTGGACCGTGGAGTCGCTGGCCGGCCGGGCCGGCCTCTCCCGGGCGGCTTTCGCCCGCCGGTTCACCGCCCTGGTCGGCGAGCCCCCGATGGCGTACCTGACCCGCTGGCGGATGACCACGGCGGCCCGCCTGCTGCGCGAGTCCGAGGCCCCGCTCACCGCCGTCGCCGCGAAGACCGGCTACGGCTCGGAGTACGCCTTCGCCAAGGCCTTCAAGCGCGAGTTCGGCCTCGCCCCGGGCGGCTACCGCCGCGAGGCCCGCACGGCCTGAGAGCGGGCTCAGCCCTTCCCGCGCGCGTCCCCGACCGCTTCACCCGCTTCACCCGCTTCGCCCCCGACCGCCTCCCGGACCGCCGGGGCGACCTCCCGCGCCCACCGGCCGAGGGTGACCGGGTCCGGCGAACCGTGGTCGGCGGCGAAGAGGGTGAAGCCGGACGCGCCGTGCTCCAGCACCGCGCCGGTCAGCTCCTCCACCCACTGGCCCACCGAGCCGCCGAGCCACCTGCCGTCCGCGTCGCGGGTCGCGGCGAGCGGCCGGTCGGTGATCCGGCCGGGCAGGTTGTAGACGGTGCGGATCTCGCGCGGGTCGCGTCCGACGGCGGCGGCCGCCTCGTCGACGACCGGCCGCGAGGTGCGGTAGCGCTCGCTGAGCCAGTCCGCCGCGTGGCCGGGGATCCAGCCGTCGGCGACCCGGCCGGTGGCGGCCAGCGACTTGCGGCCGTTGGAACCCGTCCACACCGGCGGCGCGGCGACGGGCGCCGGCTCGATCTCCCGGACGCGGTAGTGCCGCCCCTCGTGGGTGACCGGCGGGCCGCCGCCCGACAGCCGCTTGACCAGCACGATCGCCTCCTCGAACGCCTCCACCGCCTCGCCCGGGGTGAGCCGTTCGACGCCCAGGTCGGTGATCCGGTCCCAGACCCCGCCGGCGCCGATCCCCAGCACCACGCGCCCGTCGGACAGCGCGGACAGCGAGGTGACGGTCCGCGCCAGCATCGGTGCGGGCCGGGTCGGCAGGTTGGTGACGTTGACGAAGCCGCTGATCCGCCCGGTCCGCCCGAGCAGGAAGCCGAGCGCGGCGTACGCGTCCACCCGCCCGCCGACGTACGGGTGGTCGGACAGCGAGAAGTGGTCCAGCCCGTCCCGGTCGGCCTGCTGGACGAGGTCCAGCAGGCCCGCCGCGTCGGCGAGGTCTCCCGGTGCGCCGAATCCGAAGACGACGCCCGCGTTCCCGATGCTCATCGTTCCCCCACATGCAAAAGGAGCTGAAGTTCGCGTCACGAACATATTAGTTCGTGACGCGAACTTCAACCCCCGCAAGCCCCAACGCCCGCTACTCCCCGAACACCAGGGGCACCTTGTTGTCCAGCACCACCCGGCCGAGCAGCCCGCCCAGCAGCTCCCGCTCCGCCCCGGAGAGCCCGGCGGGCAGCTCGTCGATCCGGCGACAGGTCTCCGCGTAGAAGCGCTCCGCCAGCACCGCCCCCTCCGCCGTCAGCAGCACCCACACGGCACGCGCGTCGCCCTTGCAACTCTCCCGCCGCACAAGCCCGTTGCGCTCACACCGGTCGACCAGACCGGTCAGGCTGGACTTGGCCAGCCGCAGCACACCGCCCAACTCCCCCATCACGTAGGACCGCCCCAGCAGCACACAGAGCAACTGCCCCTGCTGCGACGTCAACCCGAACTCCCGCGCCGAATCGGCATACACCGCGTCCACCAGGAACGCCGCCCGCACCAACGCCCCCACGACCCCGGTACCGCCACCCTCGCTCTTCGCCATCCGACCAGCCTAACAGCCGTAATTCGCACCACGAACTACTATCCGGAGACGCACCACCGGATGAGAGGATGGCCCCATGAGCGAGTTCCGGATCCCCGAACGGCAGGCCCAGTTGCTGGCCTACGCCCAGAGCCTGACCCCACCGTCGGGCTGGAAGATCGAGGTGTCGGGCGACGAGATCATCATGATGGCCGGGCCGTCGGTGATCCACCAGCGCAATCTGCTGCTCGTCCGCGAGCAGTTCGATGCCCGTCGCCCGAAAGACCTGATGCCCAGCGAGAACACCGATCTGAGCTCTCCGAACACGGGCAAGCTCCGCAATCCCGACCTGACCTACATCCCGCTCGCCACCGTCGAGCTCGGCGGCAACCAGGTTCCCGCAGAGCTGGCCGTGATCGCCGTCGAGATCGTCTCCCCTTCCAACCCGGAGAACGACCTGGTCGGCAAGGTCCGCGACTACCCGCAGATGGGGATCCCGCTCTACCTGGTGATCGACCCGCGCGAGGGCACCCTCACCCTGCACTCCGAGCCCGGCAACGGCGTCTACCACCGCCGGTGGACCGGGAAGTTCGGCGACGCCGTGCCGGTCCCGGAGCCGTTCGCCTTCGAGCTCGCGACCTCCGAGCTGCTCCGGTACCCGGCCGACCGGAACGGCTAGGGCTTCTCCGCCACGCCCGCCCAGATGCCGACCTGGGAGTCGGTGGGCTGCTCGGGGGTGTCGGGGCGCCAGAGGGGGGCGGTGACCAGGCCGGGGTCGGTGAGCTTCAGGCCCTCGAAGAAGCGCAGCACCTGTTCGCGCGAGCGCATGGTGAGCTGGGCGGAGGCGTTGCGGTAGACGGCCGGGCCGCGGCCGGCGTCGGCGGTGGGGGTGAAGTCCAGCGTGCCGTGGGAGAGGACGAGCCGACTGCCGGACGGCAGGGCGTCCACCAGGGTGCGCACGATGCCGTAGGGGTCGTCCTGCTCGTCGACGAAGTGCAGCACCGCGACCAGCAGCAGCCCGACCGGTTCGCCCGAGTCCAGTGCCTGCCGGACCTCCGGGGCGGCCAGGATCCCCGCCGGATCGCGCAGGTCGGCCTGGACCACCGCGGTGCTCTCCGGGGTGGTGCCGCTCAGCAGCGCACGGCCGTGCACCAGCACGATCGGGTCGTTGTCGAGGTACACCACCCGGGCGTCGGGCCGCACCCGCTGGGCGATCTCGTGGGTGTTCCCGCCGCTCGGGATGCCGGTGCCGATGTCGACGAACCGGCGGACGCCGTCCTCGGCGAGGTGCCGCACCGCGCGGCCGAGGAAGGCCCGGTTGGCGAGGGCGCTGATCCGCACCATCGGGCTGATCGCGAGCACCCGCTCCGCGGCCTCGCGGTCGGCCGGGAAGTTGTCCTTGCCGCCTATGTAGTAGTCGTACATCCGGGCGGGGTGCGGGACTTCGGGGCGCAGGTCGGCGGGCGGCCGCGCACCGCCCGCACCGTCACCGGTGAGCCACTCCCGGCCGATCTCCTGAAATCCGGTCACCCGGCCACCCCTTCGATCCGTCGAACATCTGCCACCGCGGGGGACCCGGCCGCCCCTCCAGCGGGGCCGGCCGGGTCCTCGGATCCGCTCAGAACGGGAAGCGGCTGCGCCCGTGCTGGATCGAGATCCACTTCACCGTGGTGAAGGCGTCCACCGTGGACTCGCCGTTCAGCCGGCCGACGCCCGAGCTCTTCTCCCCGCCGAACGGCACCACGGGCTCGTCCGCGATGGTCCCGTCGTTGACGTGGATCATGCCGGTCTCGATCCGCTGCGCGACCCGCACCCCGCGCTCGACGTCGGCCGTGTGCACCGCGCCGCTGAGCCCGAACGGCGTGTCGTTGGCGATCCGCACCGCCTCGTCCTCGCCGTCGAACTCGACCACCAGCACCACCGGCCCGAACAGCTCGCGCTGCAGGATCGGCGCGCCGGCCGGCAGGCCGCCGAGCACGACCGGGTCCATCAGGCTGCCGACGGTGGTGCCGCGCAGCAGCGCGGTGGCGCCGTCGGCGACGGCCTGGTCCACCTGCGCGGAGATGGCGTCTGCCTGGACCGGGTTGATCAGCGGGCCGATGTGGGTGGCCGGGTCCCTCGGGTCGCCGACCTTCAGGGTGGCGACCTTGGCGACGAACTTGCGGGTGAACTCCTCGGCGACGCTGCGGTCGACGAGCACCCGGTTGGCGGCCATGCAGACCTGGCCCTGGTGCACGAAGCGGCTGAACACGGCCGCGTCCACGGCGTAGTCCAGGTCGGCGTCGTCCAGCACGATCAGCGCGCTGTTGCCGCCGAGCTCCAGCACGGTCCGCTTGAAGTGGGAGGCGGCGACGGTGGCGACGTGCCGGCCGACCTTGTCGGAGCCGGTGAAGGAGATCACCTTGGCGAGCGGGTGCTCGATGAACGCGTCACCGATCTCGGCGATGTCGGTGATGACGACGTTCAGCAGGCCGGCCGGCAGGCCCGCCTCCTCGAAGATCTTGGCGATCAGGGTGCCGCCGACCACCGGGGTCTCCTGGTGCGGCTTGAGCACCACGCCGTTGCCGAGCGCCAGCGCCGGGGCGACGGCCTTCATCGACAGGAACAGCGGGAAGTTGAACGGGCTGATCACCCCGACGACGCCGACCGGCAGCCGGTAGAGCCGGTTCTCCTTGCCGTCCACCGGCGAGGGCAGCAGCCGCCCCTCGGCCCGCAGGGACAGCTGCATCGCCTCGCGCAGCATGTCCTTGGTGAGGGAGAGCTCGAACCAGGCCTTGACGGCGGTGCCGCCGAGCTCGGCCATGATGTCCCGGGTGATCTCCTGCTCGCGGTCCTCCAGGATCCGCAGCGCGCGCTCGAAGACCAGCCGCCGGGTGTAGGGGTTGGTGGCCGCCCACTCCTTCTGCGCCGTCGTCGCGGCCCGGTACGCCTGGTCGACCTCGTCGACGGTGGCCACGGTGATGCTCGCGAGCTTGTCCCCGGTGAAGGGGTCGACGTCGACGATGTCCCAGGAGCCGCTGCCCTCGCGCCACTCGCCGTCGATGTACTGCAGCGCCAACTCGGAAAGGTACGACATCCGATCCCTCTCATACCGTTCGGGAACGCCCGCGATGCTCCAACGGTCGTTCGCGATCAGAACTGATCGGGCCTCATCGTACTTACCTGCTACAGCTCCTGGCGTACGGAGCGGAGAACTTCTCGTGTCCGGTCAGGAGAAAGGCTGTCCGCCACCAGACCGTCCATCGCGCCCGCGTACTCGGCGACCTCGGCCGGCTTGTCGAGGTAGAGGGCCGTGGTGAACTGCTCCAGATAGACGATGTCCGGCAGTTCCTGCTCGTCGAAGGCCAGCACCGAGAACGCCCCGCCCTCCGCGCGCAGCCCGCCGAAGCCCAGCGGCATCACCTGGAGCACCACGTTGGGGAGTTCGGTCAGCTCCAGCAGGCGGTCGATCTGCGCCCGCATCAGCTCCGGACCGCCCCAGGGACGGCGCAGCGCGGCCTCGTCCAGCACCGCGACCAGCCGCGGCGCCCGCTCGGCGCCCAGCACCTGCTGCCGCTTGAGCCGCACCTCCACCCGCCGCTCGATCTCGGCCGCCTCGTGGACGTGACCGCCGTGGGTGATCACCGCCCGCGCGTAGTCGGCGGTCTGCAGCAGCCCGTGGACGAACTGGACCTCGTAGCTGCGGATCTCGGTGGCGGCCTCCTCCAGGCCCAGGTAGTTCTGGAACCAGCCCGGCAGGACGTCCCCGTACCCGTGCCACCAGGAGGTCGCGTTGGCCGCCCGGACCAGCCCGAGCACCGAGGCCCGCTCCGGCTCCGCGTCCACCCCGTACAGGGTCAGCAGATCGGCGACGTCGCGCTCCTTGAAGCCGACCCGGCCGAGCTCCATCCGGCTGATCTTCGACTCGGAGGCCCGGATCGAGTACCCGGCCTCCTCCCGGCTGACCCCGCGGGCCTCCCGGAGCCGCCGCAGTTGCGACCCCAGCAGCAGACGCCGCACCGTGGCACCGCCACCCGCCTGAGTCGCACTCATCGCCTCAACCTCCGCACGTCAGCAGCCCCCCGGCCGTGGCCGCAGTCTTCCACCAGGGACCGACGAACAACAGTCCTCGGAACGCCCTCATCGGGATCTTCCGCCCCCACGGGGCCGCCCGGACGAGCAGCGTCCGGATACGCGCGGTAGCCGAACCGTAGCTCCCCGGAACGCACTCTAGTCCCCCGCCGCCGCGATGCACATCCCCAACCCCCGCCACCACCCGTAGGTCGACCACAACTCGGCCGGAACCGACAACAGTTGACGGAACCCGCACGCGCGGCCGAACGTCCCCGACGTGGTGCTGAGACGCCTGCCCACCGCCGCACTCCGATGGACCTGGGGGCGGACTTCCCGGCCCCGCGCGGCCGCGGCACGGTCTCCTTCCCGGACGGAAGAACGCTGCCCCTGCCGCTGACGGACCCGCGCGCCCACTACGAGCAGTACCTCGCCCAACCGCGCGCCACCTGCACCTCGGAGCCCTGCAACACCCGGATCACCGTCACCGCCGTCCGGTCGGCGACCCACCCGCAGGTCACCAGTCGCGGGACGGCTACTGTCCCGGTCCGGCGGGACCCCCGATTCGCCTTCACCCGCCCCCTCGGCGACCGGGTGGTCCTCAACCTCGCCGGCCGCCCCGTCCACTTCCCGGCCGGCCCCTGAACCGCCCCCGGGTACGCGAACGGCGCCTGCCCCCAAACTGGTCGGGGATGTGGGCAGGCGCCAGGGACCGCGGTGGCCCGGCGACGCTGACGGGGTGCGGCTCGGTGCGACCCGGCGAGTGCAGCGCCGGGTTACCTGGACCGGATCAGACCACCAGAGGGCGGTCCGTCGGCCGGATCGGTGCGGGCAGCGGGGTCTTGCCGCCCAAGTAGGTGTCGACCGCCGCGGCGGCCGAGCGGCCCTCCGCGATGGCCCAGACGATCAGCGACTGGCCACGGCCGGCATCGCCGCAGACGTAGACGCCATCGACATTGGTGGCGAACTTCGCGTCCCGGGACACATTACCGCGTGCGTCGAGGTCCACGCCCAGCTGCTCGACCAGACCGTTCCGGACGTCCGTGCCGGTGAAGCCCATCGCCAGGGTAACCAGCTGCGCCGGGATCGCCCGCTCGCTGCCCGGCACCTGCTCGAACTTCCCGTCCTTGAACTCCACCTCGACGAGGTGCAGCTCCTGGACGTTGCCCTCCTCGTCGCCGCTGAAGTGGGTGGTGGAGACGGAGTAGATCCGCTCGCCGCCCTCCTCGTGCGCGGAGGTGACCTTGTAGGTCATCGGCATGGTCGGCCAGGGCTGGCCGGCCGGCCGCTCCTCGCCCGGTCGCGGCATGATCTCCAGCTGGGTGACCGAGGCCGCCCCCTGGCGGTGGGCGGTGCCGACGCAGTCCGCGCCGGTGTCGCCGCCGCCGATGACCACGACGTGCTTGCCCTTGGCGCTGATCGGCGGCTCGACGAAGTCGCCCTCCTGCACCTTGTTGGCCAGCGGCAGGTACTCCATCGCCTGGTGGACGCCCTTGAGCTCGCGCCCGGGCACCGGCAGGTCGCGGGCGGTGGTGGCGCCGGCCGCGACGACGACCGCGTCGAAGCGCTCGCGCAGCTGCTGCCCGGTGATGTCCTCGCCCACGTGCACACCGGTGCGGAACCGGGTGCCCTCCGCGCGCATCTGCTCGACGCGGCGGTTGATGTGGCGCTTCTCCATCTTGAACTCGGGGATGCCGTACCGCAGCAGGCCGCCGATCCGGTCGGCCCGCTCGTACACCACCACGGTGTGCCCGGCCCGGGTGAGCTGCTGGGCGACGGCCAGGCCGGCCGGCCCGGAGCCGACCACGGCGACCGTCTTGCCGGACAGCCGCTCCGGCACCTGCGGGGTGACCCCGCCGCGGTCCCAGGCCTTGTCGATGATGGTGACCTCGACGTTCTTGATGGTCACCGCGTCCTGGTTGATGCCGAGCACGCAGGCCGACTCGCAGGGAGCCGGGCAGAGCCGCCCGGTGAACTCCGGGAAGTTGTTGGTCGCGTGCAGCCGCTCGATCGCGCCGGACCAGTCGTCCCGGTAGGCGAGGTCGTTCCACTCGGGGATGAGGTTCCCGAGCGGGCAGCCGTTGTGGCAGAACGGGATGCCGCAGTCCATGCAGCGGCCGGCCTGCTTGGTGATGATCGGCAGCAGGCTGCGCTCGACGTAGACCTCGTTCCAGTCCCGGATGCGCACGTCCACGGGACGCCGCTCGGCGAGCTGCTTGGGCGTGGTCAGGAAGCCCTTGGGGTCAGCCACGTGCCGCCTCCATCATCTTGCGAGTGGTCTCGGCCTCGGAGAGGCCATCGCGCTCAGCGGCGTCCTTGGCGGCGAGCACTGCCTTGTAGTCGGTCGGCATGATCGTGGAGAAGCGGGAGACCCCGCTGCCCCAGTCCGCCAGGAGCTCGGCCGCGACCGTGGAGCCGGTCTCCTCGTAGTGCTGCTGCACGGTCTCGCGCAGCCATTCGCGGTCGGCGGCACCGGGGGCCTCGATGCCCACCATGCCGCTGTTGACGTTCGCCGGGCGCAGGTCCAGCACGTAGGCGACACCGCCGGACATGCCGGCCGCCAGGTTGCGCCCGGTCTCGCCGAGGATGACGACCCGGCCGCCGGTCATGTACTCCAGCGCGTGGTCGCCCACGCCCTCGACGACCAGGGTGGCACCCGAGTTGCGGACGGCGAACCGCTCGCCGGCCTTGCCGCGCAGGTGGATCCGGCCGCTGGTGGCGCCGTAGCCGATGGTGTTGCCGGCGATGACGTGGTTCTGCGCGTCGTTGCCGATGGCCGCCGCGTCGCGGGCCGGGCGGACCACCAGCACACCGCCGGACAGGCCCTTGCCGACGTAGTCGTTGGCGTCGCCCTCCAGCCGCAGCGTCACGCCGCGCGGCACGAAGGCGCCGAAGGACTGGCCGGCCGAGCCGGTGAAGGTGACGTCGATGGTGCCCTCGGGCAGGCCCTCGCCGCGGTACCGCTTGGTCACGTGGTGGCCGAGCATGGTGCCGACGGTCCGGTTGACGTTGCGGATCGGCAGCTGGATGCGGACGGCGTCGCCGTTCTCCAGGGCGTCCTGGGCCAGGTCGATCAGCTGGTTGTCCAGGGCCTTGTCCAGCGAGTGGTCCTGCGTGGTGGTGCGGTGCAGGGACGCGCCCTCGGGCAGCTCGGGCACGTGGAACAGCGGGGCCAGGTCGAGCCCGGCGGCCTTCCAGTGGTCGACCGCGGCCTCGGCGTCGATGTGCTCGGCGTGGCCGACGGCCTCCTCGATCGAGCGGAAGCCCAGCTCGGCCAGGATCTCCCGGACCTCCTCGGCGATGAACTCGAAGAAGTTGACCACGAACTCCGGCTTGCCGGAGAAGCGCTCGCGCAGCACCGGGTTCTGGGTGGCGACGCCGACCGGGCAGGTGTCCAGGTGGCAGACGCGCATCATGATGCAGCCGGAGACCACCAGCGGGGCGGTCGCGAAGCCGAACTCCTCGGCGCCCAGCAGCGCGGCGATCACCACGTCGCGGCCGGTCTTCAGCTGGCCGTCGGTCTGCACCACGATCCGGTCGCGCAGGCCGTTCAGCAGCAGGGTCTGCTGGGTCTCGGCGAGGCCGAGCTCCCAGGGGCCGCCCGCGTGCTTGAGCGAGGTGAGCGGCGAGGCGCCGGTGCCGCCGTCGTGGCCGGAGACCAGCACGACGTCCGCGTGCGCCTTGGAGACGCCGGCCGCGACCGTGCCGACGCCGACCTCGGAGACCAGCTTCACGTGGATGCGGGCCTCGGGGTTGGCGTTCTTGAGGTCGTGGATCAGCTGCGCCAGGTCCTCGATCGAGTAGATGTCGTGGTGCGGCGGCGGCGAGATCAGACCGACACCCGGGGTGGAGTGCCGGGTCTTGGCGACCCACGGGTAGACCTTGTGGCCGGGCAGCTGGCCGCCCTCGCCGGGCTTGGCGCCCTGGGCCATCTTGATCTGGATGTCGTCGGCGTTGACCAGGTACTCGGAGGTGACGCCGAAGCGGCCGGAGGCGACCTGCTTGATCGCCGAGCGGCGCTCCGGGTCGTACAGGCGGTCCGGGTCCTCGCCGCCCTCACCGGTGTTGGACTTGGCGCCGAGGCGGTTCATCGCGATCGCCAGCGTCTCGTGCGCCTCGAGGGAGATCGAGCCGTACGACATGGCGCCGGTGGAGAACCGCTTGACGATCTCGGAGACCGGCTCGACCTCCTCGACCGGCACCGGGGTGCGGCCGAGTCCGTCCAGCTTGAACAGGCCGCGCAGCGTCATCAGCCGCTCGGACTGCTCGTTCACCCGGTCCGTGTACTGCTTGAAGATGTCGTACCGGCGGTTGCGGGTGGAGTGCTGCAGCCGGAAGACGGTGTCCGGGTCGAACAGGTGCGGCTCGCCCTCGCGGCGCCACTGGTACTCGCCGCCGATGTCCAGGGCGCGGTGCGCGGCCGGGATGCCGGAGGCCGGGTACGCCTTGGCGTGCCGGGCGGCGGTCTCCTTGGCGACCTCGTCCAGGCCGATGCCGCCGAGCTTGCTGGTGGTACCGGCGAAGTAGGCGTCGACCAGCTCCTGGGCGAGGCCGATGGCCTCGAAGACCTGCGCGCCGCGGTAGGAGGCGACGGTGGAGATGCCCATCTTGGACATCACCTTGAGCACGCCCTTGCCGAGCGCCTTGATCAGGTTCTTGATCGCCTTCTCGGCCTCGACACCGGTCAGGAAGGTGCCCTGGGCGACGAGGTCCTCGACCGACTCCATGGCCAGGTACGGGTTGACCGCGCCGGCGCCGTAGCCGATCAGCAGCGCGACGTGGTGCACCTCGCGCACGTCGCCGGCCTCGACCAGCAGCGACACCCGGGTGCGCTGCTTGGTGCGGATCAGGTGGTGGTGGATCGCCGAGGTGAGCAGCAGCGAGGGGATCGGGGCGTGCTCGGCGTCGGAGTGCCGGTCGGAGAGCACGATGATCCGGGCGCCGTCGGCGATCGCGGCGTCCGCCTCGGCGGCGATGGCGGCGAGCCGGGCGGCCAGGCCCTCGCCGCCGGTGGCGACCCGGTACAGGCCGGACAGCGTGACGGCCTTGAGGCCGGGCTGGTCGCCGTCCGCGTTGATGTGGACCAGCTTGGCCAGCTCGTCGTTGTCGATCACCGGGAAGGTGATGCCGACCGAGCGGCAGGACGCGGCCTCGGCGGCCAGCAGGTTGCCCTCGGGGCCGAGGTTGGACAGCAGCGAGGTGACGAGCTCCTCGCGGATGGCGTCCAGCGGCGGGTTGGTGACCTGCGCGAAGAGCTGCACGAAGTAGTCGAACAGCAGTCGCGGCTTCTCGCTCAGCGCGGCGATCGGCGAGTCGGTGCCCATCGAGCCGAGCGCCTCGGCGCCGGTCTTCGCCATCGGCGCCAGGACGACCCGCAGCTCCTCCTCGGTGTAGCCGAAGGTCTGCTGGCGGCGGGTGACGGAGGCGTGGGTGTGCGCGATGTGCTCGCGCTCGGGGAGCCTGGTGAGCTCGATCTGCCCGCCCTCGACCCACTCCGCGTAGGGGTGCTCGGCGGCCAGCGCCGACTTGATCTCCTCGTCCTCGACGATCCGGTGCTCGGCGGTGTCGATGAGGAACATCCGGCCGGGCTGCAGCCGGCCCTTCTTGACCACCCGGGTCTGCTCGATGTCGAGCACGCCGACCTCGGAGGAGAGGACGACCAGGCCGTCCTCGGTGATCCAGTAGCGGGCGGGGCGCAGGCCGTTGCGGTCCAGCACGGCGCCGATCCGGGTGCCGTCGGTGAAGGTGACGCAGGCCGGGCCGTCCCAGGGCTCCATCAGGTTGGAGTGGTACTGGTAGAAGGCGCGGCGGGCCGGGTCCATCGTGACGTGGTTCTCCCACGCCTCGGGGATCATCATCAGCACCGCGTGCGGCAGCGAGCGGCCGCCGAGGTGGAGCAGCTCCAGGACCTCGTCGAAGGAGGCCGAGTCGGAGTGGTCCGGGGTGCAGATCGGGAAGATCCGCTCCAGGCCCTGGCCGTTGCGGTTGGCCGGGATCAGGTCGGTGACGAGCTGGGACTCCCGGGCGGTCATCCAGTTCCGGTTGCCCTTGACCGTGTTGATCTCGCCGTTGTGCGCGACGAAGCGGTACGGGTGGGCGAGCGGCCAGCTCGGGAAGGTGTTGGTGGAGAAGCGCGAGTGCACCAGGCCGAGCGCGGAGGCGTAGAGCCGGTCCGACAGGTCGGGGAAGAAGGGCTCCAGCTGGCCGGTGGTCAGCATGCCCTTGTAGACGATGGTGCGCGCGGACAGCGACGGGAAGTAGACCCCGGCCTCGCGCTCGGAGCGCTTGCGGACCACGAAGGCGACCCGGTCGAGCTCGATGCCGCTCCGGTCCGCGCCGGCGAGGAACAGCTGGCGGAACCGGGGCATGACGCCGCGGGCGGTGGCGCCCAGCAGGTCCGGGGTGACCGGGACGTCGCGCCAGCCGAGGACGGTCAGGTCCTCCTCGGCCGCGATGGCCTCGATCCGCGCGACGGCGGCGGCGTCCTGGTCGTCGGCGTCGGGCAGGAAGGCGATGCCGACCGCGTAGGAGCCGGCGGCCGGGAGTTCGAAGTCGACCTTGGCGCGCAGGAAGGCGTCGGGGACCTGGGTGAGGATGCCGGCGCCGTCACCGGAGTCCGGCTCGGCGCCGGTGGCGCCGCGGTGCTCCAGGTTGCGCAGCACGGTCAGTGCCTGCTCGACGACGGTGTGGTCGGCGATGCCGGTCAGCGTGGCGACGAATCCGACGCCACAGGCGTCGTGCTCGTTTCGCGGGTCGTACAGGCCCTGAGCAGCAGGTCGCGCATCCGGAACGAGCGCGTACGGCGGGCGGGCGGCGCCGGCCTGGGGCTCGTTGGCGGAGTGCATGGATGCAGACAGCATCGGCTCTCCCGTCGTCGTCTTTGGAGGCTGGTGCAGTAGGGACGACGTTGGCCCTGATGCGATTTCGTGCAAGTTACATGATGCCGAACATCCCGGGAAGCGGGATACCTCGTCCACATCGCGGGACGGATCCGCAGGTCACGGGTGCTGCGGGAGGGCGTGCCGCGCCGCACGCCCTGACGATTGTGCCCGGCCGTCGACCGCCTGAAACAGGGGCGACATCCGCCCGCCACGGGCGTTGACCAGGGGTGCCTGCGAATCCATTCCCACACTCGATCGGCAGATGCGATTCCTCGGCCCGATCGGCTCGAATACTGAGACAAGCCAGGCGGAGCCGGAGCCCCATGTGCGCAATGTCACCCAGGGGTATGCATAACCATGCAACAGCACAGCGTGCCGTCCCCCCGCCGACCGGACCCGCTCCCCGACCCTCGGCCCCCGCCCCCGGCCCCCCGGCGCGCGCCTCCGCAGGTCCGGACCGGGACTTTGCAAAGTCCCGGCAGACTTTGCAAAGTGCACTTTGCAAAGTGCGGCCCTAGCCGATCTGCCCGCCGATCAGCCACCCCAGCAGATACGTCACCCCGGCCGCCACCCCGCCCAGCAGCAGCTGCCGCAGCCCGCTGAACCACCAGCTGCGCGCGGTCACCCGCGCCACCACCGCGCCGCAGGCGAACAGCCCGGCCGCGGAGAGCAGCAGCGCCGGCACCAGCGAGGTCGCGCCCAGCAGGTACGGCAGCAGCGGGAGCAGCGCGCCCACCGCGAAGCAGACGAAGGAGGACCCGGCCGCCACCCAGGGCGAGGGCAGGTCGTTGGGGTCGACGCCCAGTTCCTCCCGGGCGTGCACCTCCAGCGTCCGGTCCGGGTCGGCGGACAGCTGCCGCGCCACCTCGTGGGCGAGCTCCGGTTCCACTCCGCGGTCGACGTACACCTGGGCCAGCTCGGCCAGCTCGCCGTGCGGGTTGCGGCTCAGCTCCAGCCGCTCCGCCTCGATCTCGGCCTGTACCAGCTCCCGCTGGGAGGCCACCGAGGTGTACTCCCCCGCCGCCATCGAGCAGGCGCCGGCGGCCAGCCCGGCCAGGCCGGTGAGCACCACCGTGCTGCTGGAGACGGCGCCGCCGACGACGCCGGTCATCAGCGCGAAGTTGGAGACCAGTCCGTCCATCGCGCCGAACACCGCCGGCCGCAGCCAGCCGCCGTTGACGTCCCGGTGGTGCCCCGCCGCGGGTATCCGCGGGTGCTGCCCGGCCTCGTGCTCCAGGATGGTCGCGGTCACGACTCTTCCCCCTCCGTCCATTGGTCCGATCGCCTTACTTACTGACCGTAGCCCTGTTGACCTGGGCATTTCCAGCAAAGTAAGGCTGTCCGAACATGACGGCGGCCGCCCTCCGCACAGGGTGCGGAGGGCGGCCGGGGGCCTGGATCGGCGCAGCTCAGGCGGGGTTCCCGGCGTCCTTCTTCTCCAACTTGTCGAGCTTCTCGGCGAGGGCGTCCTGGGCCTTCCCGCCCGACTTCCGCTCCGACTCCCCGTCCGGCTTCCCGCCCGACGCGTCGCCCGGCTTCTCGTCCGACGTGCCACCCGGCTCGTCGGCGGTCCGGTCGGCCGGCGCGGCCACCGCCCGGTCCTCCGCCGCCGCCATCGGGTCGATGCTCGCCGGGTCCTCGCGGCCGGGGTGCTTCTTCCCGACGATCACGAGGTACGCGACGGCGCCGAGGAAGACGAAGATCGCCACCCAGTCGTTCAGCCGCAGGCCGAAGATGTGGTGCGCGTCGTCGATGCGCAGCCACTCGGTCCAGAACCGGCCCACCGTGTACGCGGCCACGTACAGCGCGAAGGCCCGGCCGTGGCCCAGGGTGAAGCGCTTGTCCGCCCAGATCACCAGCGCCGCGACGCCCACGCACCAGAGCGACTCGTAGAGGAAGGTCGGGTGGTAGATCCCGGTGACGACCTCACCGCTCGGCAGCGTCTTCTTGATCTCCAGGCCCCACGGCAGGGTGGTCTCGCGGCCGTAGAGCTCCTGGTTGAACCAGTTGCCCCAGCGGCCCAGCGCCTGGGCGAGCGCGATGCCGGGGGCGATCGCGTCGGCGTAGGCGGGCAGCGGCACGCCCCGGCGGCGGGCGCCGATCCAGGCGCCGACCGCGCCCAGCGCGATCGCGCCCCAGATGCCGAGGCCGCCCTCCCAGATCTTGAAGGCGTTCCAGGGGTTCTTGCCCTCGGCGAAGTACAGCTGGTGGTCGGTGATCACGTGGTAGAGCCGGCCGCCGACCAGGCCGAACGGCACAGCCCAGACGGCGATGTCGCCGACCGTGTGCTTGCCACCACCGCGGGCGACCCAGCGCTTGCTGCCGAGCCAGACGGCGACGACGACACCGAGGATGATGCAGAAGGCGTAGGCGCGCAGCGGGACGGGTCCGATTTCCAGGACGCCCCGCGACGGGCTGGGAATGTAGGCGATATCCATGGCAGCTCCGACGCTACAGGGTCGACGGCCCGTCCAGGACACCCCGGCGGGTCACAGTCGGTGCACAGATCGGTGCACCGATCGGCGCGCGCCCGGTGCACGGCCCGCCGCCGCCCCCTCCGGCCGGGGAGGGGACGGCGGCGGCCGCGGCGCGGGCGTCCGGCTCAGCCGGCCTTCGGCGAGGGGTTGTTGCTCTCCGAGGCGGTGCTGGTGGGGGCCGGCGACTGTCCGTGGGTGCCCGGGGTGCCCAGTGTCTTGCCCTGGTTGGCGGCGTCGACCCACTTCACCAGGTTCGCCGGGGTGATCTCCTCGTTGTTGTACTTCGGGTAGATCGGCTGTCCGTTGAGCAGCACGGTGGGCGTGGACTTGTAGCTCGACTTGTCGAAGTCCTGCTGGACCGCCGACACCCATCCGCTGTACGTGGAGTTGTTGACGCAGGCCTCGAAGGCGGGGGTGTCGAGGCCGTTGACCTGCTTGCCGAGGCTGATGAGGGTCGCCTTGTCGCCGAAGGCGTCGCTGGTCTCGTCCGGCTGGTTGCGGTAGAGCACGTCGTGGTAGTCGCGGAAGTGCCCGGCGTCCTGGGCGCAGGCCAGCGCGTTGGCGCCGTAGCGGGAGCCCTTGCCGGGCACGGCCCGGTCGATGAACGAGACGATGTGGTAGTTGGTGTAGATCTTGCCCGCGTCCTCGAGCTGGCTGATGGTGGAGGAGAACTCCCGCTCGAAGGTGCCGCAGGCGGGGCAGCGCGGGTCCTCGTAGACGGTGAGGACGGCGGGCGAGTTGTCGGAGCCGACCGGGATCACCAGGTTCTTGTCCCCGATGGTGCCGGCCGGGGCGGCGGTGGGGGTCTCCGGCTTGGAGCGCTGGTCCTGCACCACCACGCCGGTGACCACGGCGGCGGCGATCACCGCGAGTGCCACCCCGCCGATGATCAGCTTCTTCTTCTTCCGGCCGCGGGCCTCGTCCGCGGCCCGGTCCGCCAGCATCCGCTCGCGGGCGGTGCGCTTGCCTTCTCGGTTCTTCTCGCTCATCAGCCTTGGACATTCCAGATTCGGGGGCGGGGGTGGTGCGGTGGGAGGACGGGGCGCTCAGCGCGCCAGCCAGCCGTCCACCGAGAACTTGGTGCGGGGCCACCGGAGCAGCCAGCCGGCCAGCAGCAGGAACCCGGTGTCGCGCAGGATTTCCTGCAGGTACTCGGTCTGCGAGGAGTCGACCGCCCCGCCGCCGCCGAAGCATCCGCAGTCGATGGAGATGCCGCGCGCCCAGGCGGAGGCGATCCCGGCGATGAAGGCGAGCAGCAGCCCCGCCGAGAGCGCCGCGACCAGGCGCGTGCCCAGGCCGACCACCAGCAGCAGCGCGAGCGCCAGCTCCAGGAAGGGCAGCCCGTGGCCGACCGGTTTGACCAGCGCCTCGGGCAGGATCTCGTACGCGCGCACCGCCTGGGCGGCCTCCGCCGGGTCGGCGATCTTCGCCAGCCCCGCCCAGCCCCAGACCACGGCCAGGCCCAACCGGGCCGCCGTACCGACCCACTCCGTCACCGGCCCGGCCATCCGGACAACCCCCTCGGGAAACACCGTCACGCCCTATGAACCGCCGACGGTGACGCCGGGTTCCTCCGGTTTCGCGAGTTAAGCCGAAAGAGTGAGCATTGATAGTTGTTGACCCGGTTTCACCCTAACGAGTGGTCGGGTCGCAGCCGGGCGGCCACCCCAGGTCGTACCGGTCGACCTCGTACCTCCCGGGCCCGTACCTCCCGGCCTCGGATCTCCCGGCCTCGGATCTCCCGGCCTCGGACCGGCCGTCGCCGAGGAGTGCCGGCCGCCCCTGCGGGTCCGAGCGGCCGGCCCGGACCACCGCCTCCATCCGGACCGCCTCGGCGCACACGTAGGCGTCCCGCTCGGCCCGCTCCACCCCCCTCTTGGCCAGGGCCGGGACGACCGCCGCCTGCGCCCCGAGCGCGGCGCCGAGGGCCAGCGCGGCCGCGGCCGCCCGTAGCAGCACGGCTCGCTGAAGACCGGGCATCGGCCGACCCCTTCCGCTCGCTCCCGCGCCCCCGGGGGCGCGTGGTTCGTGCACTCGTCCCTCCACTCAACGCCGGTCAACCCCCGCTGATGCGCGCGCCCCGCAGTGTTCACCCGTTCGGGTCCGACCGGCCGCCCGCGCCCGGGGGAACGCCGACGGCCCGCCACCTCCGAGGAGATGACGGGCCGTCGGTGACAGAACCGAAAGCGGATCTAGCTGCGGCGAACGCCCTGCGCCAGCTCGCCGGCCAGCTCGCGGACCGCCGCCAGCGCGGCCCCCTCGTCCCCGTCCGCGTCCAGGATCCGCTGGACGAAGGCCGAACCGACGATGACGCCGTCCGCGAACCCGGCGACCTGCGCCGCCTGCTCACGGGTCGACACCCCGAGGCCGACGCAGACCGGCAGCTCGGTGGTGGCCCTGGTCCGGGCGACCAGGTCCTCGGCGAGGTCGCCGACCTGGGCCCGGCTGCCGGTCACGCCCATCACCGCGGCCGCGTACACGAAACCGCTGCCGGCCGCGGTGACCTCCGCGAGCCGGCGGTCCTTGCTGCTCGGCGCGACCACGAACACGGTGTCCAGACCGTGCTCCTCGGCCGCCTTGCGCCACTCCACGGACTCCTCCACCGGCAGGTCCGGCAGGATGCAGCCCGCCCCGCCGGCCGCGGCCAGGTCGGCGGCGAACCGCGCGACGCCGTACCGGTCCACCGGGTTCCAGTAGGTCATGACCAGCACCGCCGCGGCGGGGTGCGCCGCGGCCACCTCCTGGACGGTGCGCAGCACGTCCTTGATCCGCACCCCGCCCCGCAGCGCGATGTCGTCCGCGGTCTGGATGGTCGGGCCGTCCAGCACCGGGTCCGAGTGCGGCAGGCCGATCTCGACGATGTCGCAGCCGCCCTCGATCAGCGCGCCGACGGCGCGGATGCCGCCGTCCACGGACGGGAAGCCGGCCGGCAGGTAGCCGATCAGCGCGGCGCGGCCCTCCGCCTTGGCGGCGGCCAGGATGCCACTGAGCTTGGAAGCCATGGTCACTTACCCCCGTGGGCGGAGCCGGCGCCCGGCTCGTCGTAGAGGCCGAAGTACTCGGCGGCGGTGTGCATGTCCTTGTCGCCGCGGCCGGACAGCGAGACCAGCACGGTGGCCCCGGGTCCGAGCTCGCGGCCCAGCTCCAGGGCGCCGGCCAGCGCGTGCGCGCTCTCGATGGCCGGGATGATGCCCTCGGTGCGGGACAGCAGCCGCAGCGCCTGCATGGCGGCGTCGTCGGTGACCGGGCGGTACTCGGCCCGGCCGGTGTCCTTCAGCCAGGCGTGCTCCGGGCCGACGCCCGGGTAGTCGAGGCCGGCCGAGATCGAGTGCGACTCGATGGTCTGGCCGTCCTCGTCCTGCAGCACGTACGTCCGGGAGCCGTGCAGCACCCCCGGGTCGCCCTTGGTCAGGGTGGCGGCGTGCTTGGGCGTCTCGGCGCCCTCGCCGGCCGCCTCGCAGCCGATCAGCCGCACCCCGGCGTCCGGGATGAACTCGTGGAAGATGCCCATCGCGTTGGAGCCGCCGCCGACGCAGGCCACGACCGCGTCGGGGAGCCGGCCGGTGCGGTCCAGCACCTGCTGGCGCGCCTCGATCCCGATGACCCGGTGGAAGTCCCGGACCATCATCGGGAACGGGTGCGGGCCGGCCACGGTGCCGAACAGGTAGTGGGTGGAGTCGACGTTGGCGACCCAGTCGCGGAACGCCTCGTTGATGGCGTCCTTGAGCGTCCGGCTGCCGGAGGTCACGGAGACCACCTCGGCGCCCAGCATCCGCATCCGGGCGACGTTGAGCGCCTGGCGCTGGGTGTCGACCTCGCCCATGTAGATGGTGCAGTCGAAGCCGAACAGGGCGCAGGCGGTGGCGGTGGCCACGCCGTGCTGGCCGGCGCCGGTCTCGGCGATGATCCGGGTCTTGCCCATCCGCCTGGTGAGCAGGGCCTGCCCCAGGACGTTGTTGATCTTGTGCGAGCCGGTGTGGTTGAGGTCCTCGCGCTTGAGCAGGATCCGCGCGCCGCCGGCCTCGGCGGAGAACCGCCGCACATCGGTCAGCGGGCTGGGGCGGCCGGTGTAGTCCTTCAGCAGCGCGTCGAGCTCGGCGGCGAAGGCCGGGTCGGACTTGGCCTTCTCGTACTCCTCGGCGACCTGCTCCACGGCGGCGACCAGCGCCTCCGGGATGAAGCGGCCGCCGTACGCGCCGAAGTAGCCGCGCGCGTCGGGCACCTCGGTGCCGGGCAGGTGGTCCCGCTCGGGCCCCGCGGAGGGGTTCTCGGACTTTTCGGACATGGTGAAGTCCTTCGGGGTGATGTCGACGGATGACGTGACGTCTGATGGCTGCGGTCAGCCGGACGTCGGACGCCATCGCTTCCCGGGGACCTGTCCGGGCTCGCAGCCGATGACGTACCGCACCCGCCGCCCCAGCACCCGGCGCGCGGGCGCGCGGCAGCCGCGCGGGCGGCAGCCGGGGGCGAGACGAGTGGCGATCTTCATGGCGGCGGGATCAGTCCTTGTGCCGGATCGCCGGGTGGGCGCCGGCCGCGACCAGGTCGGCCACGGCGGCCCGCGGGTCCTTGCCGGTCACCAGGGACTCGCCGACCAGGACCGCGTCCGCGCCCAGGTTGGCGTAGGAGATCACGTCCAGCGGACCGCGCACCCCGGACTCGGCGATCTTGACGATGCCGTCCGGGATCGCGTGGACGACATTGCCGAAGGTGTTGCGGTCCACCTCGAGGGTCTTGAGGTTGCGGGCGTTGACGCCGATGATCCGCGCCCCGGCGTCCACCGCGCGCTTGATCTCCTCCTCGTCGTGCACCTCCACCAGCGGGGTGAGGCCGATCGACTCGGCGCGCTCGATCAGCGACACCAGGGCCGGCTGCTCGAGGGCCGCGACGATCAGCAGCGCGAGGTCGGCGCCGTGCGCGCGGGCCTCCCACAGCTGGTAGGCGGTGACGATGAAGTCCTTGCGGAGCAGCGGGGTGTCCACGGCGGCGCGGACGGCGTCCAGGTCCGCCAGCGAGCCGCCGAAGCGGCGCTGCTCGGTCAGCACGCTGATCGCGGCGGCACCGCCGGCCGCGTAGTCGGTCGCCAGGGAGGCCGGGTCCGCGATCGTGGCCAGCGCGCCCTTGGACGGGCTGGAGCGCTTGACCTCGCAGATCACCCGGATGCCGTCGCCGCGCAGTGCGGCCACGCCGTCCTTGGCGTCCGGGGCCTTGGCGGCGAGCTCCTTGAGCTCGTCCAGCGAGACCCGGGCCTGTCGCTCGGCGAGGTCCTCGCGGACCCCTTCGACGATCGAGTCGAGCACACTCACTCGGGCGCCCCCATCATGATTTGCCGGTACTGACTGGCGAGGAGCCGGGGCCAATGGGCCTCCGGCCCTTCGATGGTATCGGCACGGGGGGGCGCACAGCGCATCCGCCCGGCGCGCGTCTCGTGGTACGGACACCGTCCGGGGGCTCCGGCCTGCGCCTTCACCGCTCCGCCACCCCGCCCGGCCGCACCGCCGGGGGAAGGCCCGGGCGCTCCGCGACTCGAACCGGCTCGAACCGACTCGGACCGGTCGGGACCGGGCTCAGACCGACGGCGGGGCCAGACCGGCGCCGACCGGCAGGTTGCGGACCACCGTGAAGACCAGCACGAACAGCGCCACCAGCACCCAGCGCCGGGGCCCGAGCGCCAGCCGCGGCCCGGGCAGTCCGCGCAGCGCCGCCCAGAGCCAGCGCGCCCAGAGCACCGCCAGCACCACGAACAGCAGCACCGCCACCGCGTTGTCGTGCAGGGCCCCGTTGAAGTCCCCGTGGGTCAGCGCGTGCACACAGCGCAGCCCCCCGCAGCCCGGGCACCACCAGCCGGTGGCCGCGAGGAAGGGACAGTCCGGGTAGTGCCCGGGGTTGTTCGGGTCCACCGCGGCGATGTACCCGGCGGGGACGGCCACGGCGACCGCGGCGGCCAGCGGCGGAACCAGCCGGCGGGGGCCGGACGGCCGGGCGGCGGCGGTGGGGGCGGGGGCGGCGTTCACGCCCATGATTGTGCCCCTCCCGGCGCCGTCGCGGGAGAAACGAAACGGCGGGCCTGCCGCCCGCCGTTCACGTGAGGAGGTCCGACCGGGTCAGGCCGCGCTGCCGGCCAGCGCCGCCTGCTCCTCCGGGGTGTAGACGTGGGCGCTCGGCTGCGCGCCCATGCCCGCCATCGACATGGCCTTGCCGACCACGCCGCCCAGCACGACGACCGCGAGGCCGCCCCAGACCAGCAGCACCGACGGCAGGATCATCGCGACACCCGCGATGGCGAAGCCGATGAAGGAGATCGTCACGCCGGTCCAGGCGGCGACGGTGTGGCCGCTGGCGGCCTTCGTTCCTGCAGACATCAGATGGTGCTCCTACGCTCTCGGGGCCCCGGCCGGGCCTGCGGGCCCCTGGCGGGTTGACGTCTCCATTGTGCCGGGCCGTACAGCGGCGGCCCAAAGCGGGTGGCGGGTCTATCGCGTCACAGTGCGACCCGCTCCGCCCGGCTCACCGCGCGGTCGGGTCCTCGCCCCGGTCCAGCGCCTTCCACAGGTCCGCCGGGGTCTCGGCCGCCGCCGAACGCCGGACCGGCGCCCCACCGGTCGGCGCCTCGTAGCGGCTGCCCATGGCCGGCCAGCCGCGCCCGTAGCGGACGGTCAGGAAGCCGGCCAGTGCCAGCAGCAGCCCGCCCAGCAGCGCCACCCACGGCCAGGCGGTGTGCCCGACCCCGGTCGCGGCGGAACCGGTCAGCGCCAGCTTGCGGGCCGCCTCGGCGTCCAGCGCGGCGGTGTCC
>NZ_JAIY01000010.1:709898-712666 GCF_000710405.2 Kitasatospora sp. MBT66
CCGCGCCCAGCACGGTGAGCAGCAGCATCACCCCGAGCGTGCGCCGGCCGGCCCGCGCGGCGGGCGCCGGGGCGGCGGCGGGGTCGGCGGACACGGCGTCGGTACGGGCTTCAGCGGTCACCGGACCAGTGTCCCCCGTCCTCACCCCGCCGCCGCACCCGGGGTCGGCGGCCCGACCGGGAAGTCGCCCGTCTCCAGCACCAGCGTCCCCTCCCCCAGCGGCAGGAAGAGATCGTTCCCGAACGGCACCCGCTCCGCCTCCCGGTACCCCACCCCCGGCAGCGGCCGGCTGTGCACCGTGCAGACCGCCTCCCCGGGGTCCACCAGGACGTACAGCGGGACCCGCGCGTCCGCGTGGGCGCGGTGGCCCCCGGTCGGCTCCGGCACCGGCGCGACCTCCAGCACCACCAGCGCGTCGGCGGTCCGGTAGCCGCCGGCGGCGTCCGAGGACGCCCCCGGTGCCAGCACCAGGAGCCGGCTCTCCCGCCCGTCCCCGCTCAGCACGGAGCGCACACCGCCGTGGCCGCCGGACTGCCGCAGCAGCTGCTCCCTGGCGGCGGCCACGATCCTCCGCTGCACGTCAGGCATGCTGTCGTCCCTTCCGCTGCGGCGGCCCCGCGACGCGCGCGGGGCCCCTGGGGCCTACGGCCTACGCAGCGTATTCGCGGTGGCGACCGCCCGCAGGACGGCGGCGGCCTTGTTGCGGCATTCGGTGTCCTCGCCGTGCGGGTCGGAGTCGGCGACCACGCCGGCGCCGGCCTGGACGTAGGCCGTGCCGTCGCGCAGCACCGCGGTGCGGATCGCGATCGCGGTGTCCGAGTCCCCCGCGAAGTCCAGGTAGCCGACGCAGCCGCCGTACAGGCCGCGGCGGGTGGGCTCCAGTTCCTCGATGATCCGCATCGCCCGCGGCTTGGGCGCGCCGGAGAGCGTGCCGGCCGGGAAGCACGCGGTCAGCACGTCGAAGGCGGTCCGCCCCTCGGCGACCTTCCCGGTCACCGTGGAGACGATGTGCATGACGTGGCTGTAGCGCTCGATCTGCATGAAGTCGACCACCTCGACGCTGCCCGGCTCGCAGACCCGCCCGAGGTCGTTGCGGCCGAGGTCCACCAGCATCAGGTGCTCGGCCCGCTCCTTGGGGTCGGCGAGGAGTTCGGCGGCCAGCGCGGCGTCCTCGTGCGGGGTGGCGCCGCGGTGCCGGGTGCCGGCGATCGGGTGCAGCATCGCCTCGCCGTCGGTGACCTTGACCAGCGCCTCCGGGCTGGAGCCGACCACGTCGAAGCCGCCCTCGGCGCCGCCGTCCGGGCCGGGGAAGCGGAACAGGTACATGTACGGGCTGGGGTTGGTGGTGCGCAGCACCCGGTAGACGTCCAGCGCGGAGGCCGGGCAGGGTGCCTCGAAGCGCTGCGAGGGCACCACCTGGAACGCCTCGCCGGCCCGGATCCGCTCCTTGATCTCCTCCACCGCGGCCCGGTAGGGCGCCCCGCCGAACGGCGAGCGGACCTCGCCGGGGCCGGTCGGGGTGAAGGTGGCCAGGCCCGGGTCGACCGGCCTCAGCAGGTCGGCCTCCATCCGGTCGAGCCGGGCGACGGCGTCCGCGTAGGCCTCGTCCACCCCGCTCTCCAGGTCGTTGTGGTTGACCGCGTTGGCGATCAGCAGCACGGTGCCGTCGACGTGGTCGAGCACGGCGAGGTCGGTGGCGAGCAGCATGGTGAGCTCGGGCAGCCGCAGGTCGTCCGGGTTGAGGTCGGGCAGCTTCTCCAGGCGCCGCACCACGTCGTAGCCGAGGTAGCCGACCAGTCCGCCGGTGAGCGGCGGCAGGCCGTCGTCGGGGTGCCGCGGGGTGTGCAGGGTGCGCAGCGCGGCGCGCAGCACCTCCAGCGGGTCGCCGGTGGTGGGGATGCCGACCGGCGGGGCGCCGAGCCAGCGGGCGTCGCCGTCGGGGCCGACGGTCAGGGTGGCGGCGCTGCGGACCCCGACGAAGGAGTAGCGCGACCAGCTGCGGCCCTGTTCGGCGGACTCCAGCAGGAAGGTGCCGGGGCGCTCGGCGGCGAGGCCGCGGTAGAGGCCGATCGGGGTGAGGCCGTCCGCGAGGAGCCTGCGGGTGACCGGGATGACCCGGGTGTCGACGGCGAGCTTGCGGAAGGCTTCGAGGTCCATGCGGGCGGCACCTTACGGGGAGGGGCGGAGCGGGCGGTTCAGCCGAGCGGGAGCACGTCGGCGTCGAAGCAGGTGCGGTCGCCGGTGTGGCAGGCCGCGCCGGTCTGGTCGACCTTGACCAGCAGGGTGTCGCCGTCGCAGT
The DNA here is from genome assembly GCF_000710405.2 of Kitasatospora sp. MBT66. Lineage (NCBI taxonomy): Bacteria > Bacillati > Actinomycetota > Actinomycetes > Kitasatosporales > Streptomycetaceae > Kitasatospora > Kitasatospora sp. MBT66. The sequence goes on from NZ_JAIY01000010.1 coordinate 712,198, forward strand.
CCAGCGCGACGGACTTGACCAGCTGGACGTGGCCGGAGGTGTCGCCCTTCACCCAGTACTCGTTGCGGCTGCGGCTCCAGTAGGTGCAGCGGCCGGTGGTGAGGGTGCGGTGCAGCGCCTCGTCGTCCATCCAGCCGAGCATCAGCACCTCGCCGGTGTCGTACTGCTGGGCGACGGCCGGGAGCAGTCCGTCCGCGGTCCGCTTGAGCCGGGCGGCGATCTCGGGGGCCAGGGCGGTGGAGCCGGGAGCGGCGGGTGTGGTGGACATGGGGCCATTGTGACAGCCCGCTCCGGCCGCCAGGGCCGCCGTCCGGATCGCGGCCGGGCCCGTGGGCGCAGGTCGGGGCGGGCGCGCGCGGGGGCGGCGCCCGGCCGGGAGGACCATCCGATCGAACGAGTTGTGCCAACCGCCTGCCGGGTGCCCCCGCTCTGCGCCATTCTCGTGGTCATGACCTCCGAGCAGCACTCC
>NZ_JAIY01000010.1:712909-723596 GCF_000710405.2 Kitasatospora sp. MBT66
CCCGACACCCACGCCCACGCCGACCCCCACACCGACCCCGACACCGACCAAGGTGGTCCCGTACAGCTTCTTCACCGTCGGCACCTGCCTGGACCACCCGCAGCTGAGCCGGACGGTCACCAAGCCGGAGGCCCGCCCCTGCGAGGGCAAGCACGACGGCGAGGCGATCGCCGACCAGCTGCTGCCCGACGGGCTGACCGGCGACTACCAGGTCGCCAACGCGATGCGGGACGGCTGCAAGGACGCCCAGGCCGCCGCCGAGGCCCGGCAGGGCGGCGGCGGGCCGTACTACAGCTACCCGGTGGGCCCGAGCTACGCCTTCTACCAGCAGGGCTGGCGCGACTACACCTGCATCCTGACGGCGGGCAACCGGCCGGACACCGGCAAGCTCACCGGACACCTGCGCTGACCCCCCGTCGGCACTCGTAGGGTGGGCGGCATGTCTAACCACGCTCTCGCCGAGCGCCACCGTCTGGCCGAACTGCTGGCCGCCGCCGGGCCGGACGCGCCCACCCTCTGCGCCGGGTGGTCCACCCGCGACCTCGCCGCCCACCTGGTGATCCGCGAGCGGCGGCCGGACGCCGCCGCCGGCATCCGGATCGGCCCGCTGGCCGGCTGGACCCACCGGGTGCAGGAGTCCTACGCCGGGCGGCCGTACGAGGAGCTGGTCCGGATGTTCCGCGCCGGTCCGCCCCCGTTCTCGCTGTTCTCGCTGCCCGGCGCGGACGAGGCGGGCAACACCGTCGAGTACTACGTGCACGCCGAGGACGTCGCCCGGGCCGGCGACGGGCCGGCGCCGACGGCGGTGCCGGCCGGCCGGGCCGAGGCGCTCTGGCGCCGGCTGTCGCTGCCCGCCCGGATGGAGGCGGGCCGGCGCTCCCCGGTGCGGCTGGAGCTGTGCCACCCCGACGGCCGGACCCTGGCCGTCGGCCCGGCCGGACCGGCGACGGTGCGGATCACCGGCGAGCCGGGCGAGCTGGTGCTGCTCGCCTTCGGCCGGGGTGCCCGCACCCGGGTCGAGGTGGACGGCCCGCACGACGCCGTCGAGGCGCTGCGGCACGCCCTCCCGCTCCCCGAGCGCGAGTAGCGCCGGCAGGGCCGGCGGTCCCCGCCCCGGCTGCGGATGTCGGTGGCGGGGTGCAGACTCGCAGGTGGCCGGGAGGGGCGTCGCCGGGCCCACGGCGGCGGCCGTCCGGCCCCTGCCCGTCGTTACCGTCTCCCTCGAAGGGACGCGACACCATGCTCACCACCGACTTCCCGGCCGGCTCCCCGTGCTGGATCGACCTCGGCAGCCCCGACCCGGCCGCCGCCGCCACGTTCTACGGGGCGGTGTTCGGCTGGACCTTCCGGTCGGCCGGCCCGGAGGCCGAGGGCTACGGCTTCCTCCAGTCGGACGGCCGGACGGTCGCCGCCGTCGGCCGGCTCACCGAGGAGGGCGCGCGCTCCGCCTGGACGACGTACTTCCGCACTCCGGACGCCGAGGCCACCGCCGCGGCCGTCGAGCGGGCCGGCGGCACCGTCCGGGTCCCGGCCTTCGACGTGATGGAGGCCGGGCGGATGGCCCAGCTGACCGATCCCCAGGGCGCGCAGTTCGCGGTCTGGCAGCCGGGCGCCGTCACCGGCCTGGACGCCGTGTCCGAGGACGGCGCGCTGATCTGGATCGAGCTGCACACCGGCTCCGTGGACGCCGGCTTCGGCTTCTACCGGACGGTGTTCGGCTGGCGCGAGGAGGACTTCCCGGCGCCCGGCATGACGTACAAGGTGCTCTCCCCGGCCGAGGGCGACCTGCGGGCCACCACCTTCGGCGGCATCGCCCCGGTGATGGCCGACTCCGGGCCGCCGTCCTGGACGCCGTACTTCGGCTCCTCCGACGTGGACGCGGTGGTCGCCCGGGCCACCGCCGCCGGGGCGAGCGTGCTGATGGGCCCGGAGAGCGTGCCGGACGTCGGCCGGATCGCCTGGCTGGCCGACCCGTTCGGCGCCCCGTTCGCCCTGATCAAGGGCGAGCCGCCGAAGGACGCCTGACGGGTGGCGCCCCCGGTCCGGCGCGCGACCGCCCGGCCGCGCGCCGGACCGGACCGGGCAGGCCGCGCACCGCACACTCAGCGGACCGGGTGCCCGGCCTCCCGCAGCGCGTCCTTGACCTCGCCGATCCGCAGGTCCCCGAAGTGGAAGACGCTGGCGGCCAGCACCGCGTCCGCGCCGGCCTCCACCGCGGGGGCGAAGTCGGCGAGCTTCCCGGCGCCGCCGGAGGCGATCACCGGGACGGACACGGCCGCGCGGACGGCCCGGATCAGCTCCAGGTCGTAGCCGTCCTTGGTGCCGTCGGCGTCCATCGAGTTGAGCAGGATCTCGCCCGCGCCCAGCTCGGCGGCGCGGCCGGCCCACTCGACGGCGTCCAGGCCGGTGCCCTTGCGGCCGCCGTGGGTGGTGACCTCGAAACCGGAGGCGGTCTCGGTGCCCTCGGCGCAGCGGCGGGCGTCCACCGACAGCACCAGCACCTGGCGGCCGAACCGTGCGGCGATCTCGCGGACCAGCTCGGGGCGGGCGATGGCGGCGGTGTTGACGCCGACCTTGTCGGCGCCGGCCCGCAGCAGCTTGTCGACGTCCTCGACGGCGCGGATGCCGCCGCCGACGGTGAGCGGGATGAACACCTGCTCGGCGGTGCGGCGGACCACGTCGTAGGTGGTCTCGCGGTCGCCGGAGGACGCGGTGATGTCGAGGAAGGTCAGCTCGTCGGCGCCCTCGGCGTCGTAGAGCCTGGCCATCTCGACCGGGTCCCCGGCGTCCCGCAGGTTCTGGAAGTTGACGCCCTTGACCACACGGCCGGCGTCGACGTCCAGACAGGGGATGACACGTACTGCGAGGGTCACGGCTGCTTGCCTTCCAGAGCTTCCAGGGTGGCGGCGAGTCCGGCGCGGTGGGCGTCGAGCTCGACCTCGACGAGCAGACGCGAGTCGACCAGGCTCTGCACCACCACGACGGTGGCCACCGGGCGCACGGCCCCGAAGAGTTCCTGGTGGGCGCGGCCCGCCGCGTCGATGTCACGGGAGTGGGTGAGGTACACCCGGGTGCGGACCACGTCGTCCGCCGTCAGACCGTACGCGGCCAGGGCCTCCAGCGCGTTGCCGAAGGCGGCCCGCACCTGCTCGTAGGGGTCGCCCTCGCCCTGCAGCACACCGTCCACCAGCGGCCTGGCGCCGGCCACGTGGACGTGGTCCCCGACGGCGATCGCCTGCGACGCGCCGAGGAGTTCCTCCCAGGGGGAGAACCCGTCGACCCGGCCGCGCACGATCCGACGTTCCGTCATCCCGAAACCGCCTCCAACGCCTCTTCGAGGGTGAACTTCTGCTCGTAGAGTGCCTTGCCGACGATCGCGCCCTCGACTCCCTCGCCGACCAGGCCGGCGATCGCGACCAGGTCGTCCAGCGAGGAGACGCCGCCGGAGGCGACCACCGGACGGTCGGTGGCGGCGCACACGTCGCGCAGCAGCTGGAGGTTGGGGCCGGTCAGGGTGCCGTCCCGGTTGACGTCCGTGACCACGTAGCGGGCGCAGCCCTCGGCGTCCAGGCGGGCCAGCACCTCGAAGAGCTGGCCGCCCTCGCTGGTCCAGCCCCGGCCGCGCAGGGTGGTGCCGACCACGTCCAGGCCGACGGCGATCCGGTCGCCGTGCTCGGCGATGACCTTGGCGACCCAGTCCGGGCTCTCCAGGGCGGCGGTGCCGAGGTTGACCCGGGTGCAGCCGGTGGCGAGGGCGGCGGCCAGCGAGGCGTCGTCGCGGATGCCGCCGGACAGCTCGACCTTGATGTCGAGGGTCTCGGTGATCCCGCGGACCAGCTCGCGGTTGGAGCCGGTGCCGAAGGCGGCGTCGAGGTCGACCAGGTGCAGCCACTCGGCGCCGGCGCTCTGCCAGGCGAGGGCGGCGGCGAGCGGCTCGCCGAAGGAGGTCTCGGTGCCGGAGGCGCCCTTGACCAGGCGGACGGCCTGCCCGTCCCGGACGTCGACGGCGGGCAGCAGTTCGAGGCGGCTCATGAGGTACACGTCTTCCGTGGTCAGAGGGTGTTGACCCAGTTGGTCAGCAGGGCGGCGCCGGCGTCGCCGGACTTCTCGGGATGGAACTGGGTGGCCCAGAGCGGGCCGTTCTCGATCGCCGCCACGAACGGCTGCCCGTGCGTGGCCCAGGTGACCAGCGGCGGGTTGATCCGCGCGCTGTGCGTCTCGAGCTCCCAGTGCCGCACCCCGTAGGAGTGGACGAAGTAGAAGCGGGCGTCCGCGTCCAGGCCGGCGAACATCCGGTTGCCCTCGGGGGCGTCCACGGTGTTCCAGCCCATGTGCGGGACGACCGGGGCCTCCAGCGGCTCCACGGTGCCCGGCCACTCGTCGCAGCCGGCGGTCTCCACCCCGTGCTCGACGCCCTTCTCGAAGAGGATCTGCATGCCCACGCAGATGCCCATGACCGGTCGGCCGCCGGCCAGCCGGCGTCCGACGATCCAGTCCCCGCGGACCGACTTCAGTCCGCGCATGCAGGCCTCGAAGGCGCCGACGCCGGGGACGAGCAGGCCGTCGGCGTCCATCGCCTTCTGGTAGTCGGAGGTGACGGTGACGGTGGCGCCGGTCCGCTCCAGGGCGCGCTGCGCCGAGCGGAGGTTGCCGGAGCCGTAGTCGAGCACCACGACGTTCTTGCCCATGTTCAGGTGTCCAGTCTTTCGTTCGCCGGTCTTCGTCCGCCGCGGTTACAGGCGCATCAGGCCGGCGCCCAGGCACATGGCCGAGCCCAGCGCGAGGACGAGGATGACGCCCTTCGCCTGCTTCTGCTTCCAGAACGAGATCACGCCGCCGGCCAGGAAGAGCCCGACGAAGATGAGGATCATCGCGGTGTTGCTCACAGCGCACCCTTGGTCGACGGGAGGATGCCGGCCGCGCGCGGGTCGCGCTCGGCGGCGTAGCGCAGGGCCCGGGCCAGCGCCTTGAACTGGCACTCCACGATGTGGTGGGCGTTGCGCCCGTACGGCACGTGGACGTGCAGGGCGATCCGGGCCTGGGCCACGAAGGACTCCAGGATGTGCCGGGTCATGGTGGTGTCGTAGGCGCCGATCATCGGCGCCATGTTCTCCGGCTCGGTGTGCACCAGGTAGGGGCGGCCGGAGAGGTCGACGGTCACCTGGGCGAGCGACTCGTCCAGCGGGACGGTGCAGTTGCCGAAGCGGTAGATGCCGACCTTGTCGCCGAGCGCCTCCCGGAAGGCGGCGCCGAGCGCGAGGGCGGTGTCCTCGATGGTGTGGTGGCTGTCGATGTGCAGGTCGCCCTCGGTCTTCACGGTGAGGTCGAAGAGGCCGTGGCGCCCGAGCTGGTCGAGCATGTGGTCGTAGAAGCCGACGCCCGTGGAGATCTCGGTCCTGCCGGTGCCGTCGAGGTCTATTTCGACCAGGACGGACGTCTCCTTGGTGGTGCGTTCGACGCGTCCGATGCGGGTCATACGGGTTACAGCTCCTTGATCACTGTGGCGACGGCGGCCAGGAAGGCGTCGTTCTCGGCGGGGGTGCCGGCGGTGACGCGCAGCCACCCGGGGACGCCGTTGTCCCGGACCAGGACGCCGTGGTCGAGAATGGCCCGCCAGACGGCGTGGGTGTCGGCGAAGCGGCCGAACTGGACGAAGTTGGCGTCCGAGTCGGTCACCTCCAGGCCGAGTCCGCGCAGGGCCCCGACCAGCCGGTCGCGCTCGTCCTTGAGCCGGCCGACGTAGCCGAGCAGGGTGTCGGTGTGCTCCAGGCAGGCCAGCGCGGTCGCCTGGGTGACGGCCGACAGGTGGTACGGCAGGCGCACCAACTGGACCGCGTCGACGACCGCCGGGTCGGCGGCCAGGTAGCCCAGGCGCAGCCCGGCCGCGCCGAAGGCCTTGGACATGGTGCGGGTGACCACCAGGTTGGGGCGGCCCTCGATCAGCGACAGCAGCGAGTCGCGGTGCGAGAACTCGACGTACGCCTCGTCGACCACCACCAGGCTGGGCCGGGCGGCCTGCGCGGCCTCGTACAGCCGCAGCACGGTGTCGGCGGCGACGGCGGTCCCGGTCGGGTTGTTCGGCGAGCAGACGAACAGCACGTGCGGCCGGTGCTCGGCGATCGCCGCGGCGGCGGCGTCCAGGTCGATGGTGAAGTCGTCGTTGCGCGGGCCGGAGATCCAGCCGGTGCCGGTGCCCCGGGAGATCAGCGCGTGCATCGAGTACGAGGGCTCGAAGCCGAGCGCGGTGCGGCCGGGGCCGCCGAAGGTCTGGAGCAGCTGCTGGAGCACCTCGTTGGAGCCGTTGGCGGCCCAGACGTTCTCCCGGGCGACGGCGAAGCCGGTGGTCCGGGTCAGGTAGGCGGCCAGGCCGTCGCGCAGCTCGACCGCGTCCCGGTCGGGGTAGCGGTTGAGGTGGCGGGCGGCCTCGGCGACCCGCTCGGCGATCCGCGCGACCAGCTCCTCGGGGAGCGGGTACGGGTTCTCGTTGGTGTTCAGCTGGACCGGGACGTCGAGCTGCGGGGCGCCGTAGGGCGACTGGCCGCGGAGCTCGTCCCGGACGGGAAGGTCGTCGATCGTGGTCACGTGCCGGAAACCGTCCACTCGCTCCGCCAATTCTGCTCGTCTCCGACGAAACGCGCCTTGATCGCGTCGCCGTGACCGGGCAGGTCCTCGGCGTCCGCCAGGGTGACCACGTGCGCGGCGATGCCGGCCAGCGCCTCGCGGTCGTACTCGACGACCTGCACGCCGCGCAGGAAGGTCTGCACGGACAGGCCCGCGGAGTGGCAGGCGCAGCCGCCGGTGGGCAGCACGTGGTTGGAGCCGGCCGCGTAGTCGCCGAGCGAGACCGGGGTGTACCGGCCGATGAAGATCGCGCCCGCGTTGCGGACCTTCGCGGCGACCGCGTGCGCGTCCCGGGTCTGGATCTCCAGGTGCTCGGCCGCGTAGGCGTTGACCACGGCCAGGCCCTGCTCCAGGTCGTCGACCAGGATGATGCCGGACTGCCGGCCGCCGAGGGCCTCGGCCACCCGCTCGCCGTGCTTGGTCCGGGCGACCTGGACCTTCAGCTCGGCCTCGACCGCGTCGGCGAGCGCCACCGAGGCGGTGACCAGCACCGAGCCCGAGGTCGGGCCGTGCTCGGCCTGGCTGATCAGGTCGGCGGCGACCTCCGCCGGGTCGGCGGTGTCGTCGGCGAGCACGGCGATCTCGGTCGGTCCGGCCTCGGAGTCGATGCCGATCCGGCCCGCGAAGTAGCGCTTGGCGGCGGCCACGTAGATGTTGCCGGGGCCGGTGACCATGTTCACCGGCTCGCACTCCTCGGTGCCGAGCGCGAACATCGCGACCGCCTGGGCGCCGCCGACCGAGTACACCTCGGTGACGCCGAGCAGCGCGCACGCGGCCAGGATGGTCGGGTGCACCCGGCCGCCGAAGGCCTTCTGCGGCGGCGAGGTCACCGCGATCCCGGCGACGCCCGCCTCCTGGGCCGGCACCACGTTCATCACTACGGAGGACGGGTAGACGGCCAGACCGCCCGGTACGTACAGCCCGACCCGGTCCACCGGCACCCAGCGCTGGGTAACCGTGCCGCCGGGCACCACCTGGGTGGTGTGCCCCTCGCGGCGCTGGTCGGCGTGGACCAGCCGGGCCCGGCGGATCGACTCCTCCAGTGCGGCGCGCACCTTCGGGTCCAGCTCCGCGAGGGCCTCGGCGAGCTGCTCGGCCGGGACCCGGGTGGACTCCAGCCGCACGCCGTCGAAGCGTTCGGTGATCTCGATCAGCGCCGCGACCCCGCGATGATGCACGTCCTCGGCGATCGGGCGCACCTTCTCCAGGGCGGCCGCGACGTCGAAGTCGGCACGGGGCAGCAGGCCGCGCGGGTCGTCGAGCGAGCCGCGCAGATCGATTCGAGAGATCACGCCCCCCAGTGTAAGGAGTGGCCGGAACCCGCGATCCCGCATTTCAGTCCGTGATACGAAGAGCGAGACAACCGGGGGACACGGGGGGACGGCATGGCGGAGCGGGCACCGGACGGCTGGACGGCGGCCGAGCAGGCACTGTGGCAGGCGTTCCGGCACGGCCGGACCCTCGATCTGCGCACCGGCGACGCCGCGGCGGACGACCCCTTCGGCGAGGCCGTCTGGGACGCCCGGCGGACGGTCCGGGCCGAGGTGCTCTCCCGGCTGCTGCTGGACGGGCCCGCCCCGGTGCCCGGCCGGGTCGCCTCGCTGAAGCTGACCGGCGCGCTGGTCACCGGTCCGCTGCGGCTGGCCGGCGGCACCATCGGGCACTACGTCGAGCTGCACGACTGCCGGTTCGACCAGAAGATCCTGATGTCCGAGGCCGAGGCCGGCACCCTGCGCTTCATCAACTGCCTCGTGCCCCGGCTGGAGGCCTCCCGGCTGGTGACCTCCGGCGACCTGCACCTGGCCCGCTGCCGAATACGCCAGGGCGTCCGGCTCACCGACGCCCGGATCGGCACCGACCTGCTGCTCAACCAGGCCGTGCTGGGCGGCGACCGGTTCGGCCGGGCGCTGTCCGCCGACGGCATCGCGGTGAACCAGGACTGCGAGGCCGACCGGCTCGCCACCGACGGCGAGGTCAGCCTGCGCACCGCCCGGATCGGCGGCCGGCTCTCGCTGCGCGGCGCCCAGCTGCACGCCGTCCCGGGCAACCGCAACGCCCTCAACGCCGTCCGGCTCACCGTCGGCCACACGCTGTACCTGAGCGGCTCGGCCGACGGCGGCTGGTTCGGCTCGCAGACCTACTACGGCTCCGGGTACGGCGAGGTGCCGCCGGCGGGCTCGCCGAGCACGCCGTTCCGCGCCTTCGGCCAGGTCCGGCTGTCCGACGGCCGGTTCGAGAACGCCTGTCTGCTCTCCGACGCCGAGTTCCACCTCGACGAGGGCGACGAGGTCACCCTGCGCCGGATCCAGACCCCGGAGCTGCGGTTCACCTGCCGCTTCCCGGCCGGCGGCACGGTCTCGCTGTCCCGGGCCCGGATCGGCAACCTGGTCGACGCCCCCGGCTCCTGGCCGCAGGGCGGCACCGTCGGCCTCACCGGCTTCACCTACGAGTGCCTGCGCCCGGCCGTGCCGTTCCCCGTCCACCAGCGGATCGCCTGGCTGGAGGGCGCCGCGGTGGAGTTCCAGCCCGAGTCCTACGAGCAGCTCGCCGCCGCGCTGCGCCGCGACGGCGCCGACGACGACGCCCGCGAGGTGCTCCACGCCAAGGAGCGCCGCCGCCGGCAGACCCTGCCGCTGCCGGCCCGGATCTGGGGCCGGGTCCAGGACGCCACGGTCGGCTACGGCTACCGGCCCGGCCGGGCCGCGCTCTGGCTGCTGCTCGCCTGGGCGCTCGGCAGCCTCTACTTCGCCACCCACGCGCTCCAGCCGCTCAAGGCCGACGAGCGGCCGCACTGGAACCCGGTGCTGTACGCGCTCGGCCAGCTGCTGCCGGTCGTCGACCTCGGCCAGGGCGGCTGGAACCCCGGCGGGGCCTCCCAGTGGGTCTCGGCGGGCCTGGTCGTCATCGGCTGGGTGCTCGCCACCACCGTCGCCGCCGGCGCCAGCCGGATGCTCCAGCGCGGATAGCCGCAGGCAGCGGCGGACGAGCGGCGGACACTCCCGCGCGGACGGCCGCCGGCGGCCGCGGACGCGCTCGCACGGATAACCCCGGAGCGCTCGCACCGCCCGGGGAACTACGCTGTCCGCCGTGACAGAACGGCTGCCGCTCTTCCCGCTGAACAACGTGCTCTACCCGGGCCTGGTCATGCCCCTGAACGTCTTCGAGGAGCGCTACCGCCGTCTCGTCGCCGATCTGGTCGACGGGCCCGAGGACCGGCCGCGCCGCTTCGGCGTGCTCGCCATCAAGGACGGCCGCGAGGTCGCCCCGGTCCGCCCCGAGGACGGACCGGCCGGCCCGCTGGACGGCCTCGGCACCGCCACCGGCGACCCGCTGGAGGCGCTGCACCACATCGGCTGTGTCGCGGACGTCACCTCCGTCCAGCCGCAGCCCGACGGCCGCTACGAGCTGCTGGTCACCGGCACCACCCGGTTCCGGCTGCGCTCGGTCGACGTCGGCGGGCCCTACCTGGTCGGCGAGGCCGAACCGATCGAGGAGCGCACCGGCGAGGGCTCCGGGGCCCTGGCCGCCGAGGTCGAGCGTGCCTTCCGCACCTACCAGCGGCGGCTCGCCGGCGCCCGGGAGGCCAGCACCGTCGGCCGCCAGGAGCTGCCCGACGACCCGCAGGTGCTGTCCTACCTGGTCGCGGCCGCGGCCGTGCTGGAGGTCCCGCTCAAGCAGCGGCTGCTCGCCAGCCCGGACAACGCCCAGCGGCTGCGGGCCGAACTCGAGCTGCTGCGGCGCGAGAGCGCGGTGCTCGGCTGGCTCCCCTCGCTGCCCGCCGTCAACCTGACCCGCCAGTCCTTCAGCCCCAACTGAACCGGCCCGACCGGACCGGCCCCACCACCCGACCCCAGCCCCGACCGACCACCGGAGGCCCCGTGGCCACGAAACCGAAGAAGGGCGGCCGGGGCACCCCCGCGACGGTCGCCCTGGAGACCGCCGAGGTGCCGTTCACGGTGCACGCCTACGAGCACGACCCGGCGGCCGCCTCGTACGGGGAGGAGGCCGCCGAGGCGCTGGGCGTGACCGCCGACCGGGTCTTCAAGACCCTGGTCGCCGACGTCGA
>NZ_JAIY01000010.1:724827-771041 GCF_000710405.2 Kitasatospora sp. MBT66
TAGCGGCGGGTCGCCCGCCGGTACGCCCAGGTGGCCACGGCCAGCGAGACCACGCCCACCCCCGCGCACACCCCGAGGTCCGCGACCACCGCCGCCCAGTCGGGGTCCGGCCGGAACGTCCGGGCGAACGCCTCCACCCCGTAGGTCGACGGCAGCAGGTCGCGCAGCCACAGCACCGGCTGCGGCAGGTGGTCGACCGGCAGGACGCCGAGCAGCAGCGCCGCCGACATGCCGAGCTGCCCCAGCATGGTGGCGATCTCCTGCCGGGGCGCGAGCAGCCCGCAGGCCGCGCCCAGCCCGGCCAGCGCCGCCCCGGCCAGCGGCACCACGGCGAGCAGCACCCACAGCTGCCCCAGCGGCAGTCCGAACATGACCGCGCCCGCGGCCGCCGTGACCAGCGCCCCCGGCAGGGTGAACGAGGCGAACGCGGCGGCCGCGCCGAGCACCACCGAGGCGGCCGGCACCGGCAGCGTCGCGTAGTGGTCCAGGCCGCCGCTGGCCCGCAGCCGCCCGAAGTACTGGGCGAGCAGGTTGAGCGCCACGAAGGCGACCACCAGCACGCTGGAGCCGGCCACCACGTACTGGGCGGCCGAGGTCTGCCCGGAGTCGACGACGCCGCGCATCATCACCAGGATGCCGAGCGACTGGAAGGTGGCCACGAACAGCAGCGGGATCCGCGCCACCCTGGCCCGGGCGAGCTGCGCCCGGTAGACGGCCGCGAGGGCGGGCAGCAGCCGGGCGGCGGGGGCGAGCGGAGCGGGTCCGCCGGCCGCGGCCGGGGTGGTCCGCGGCGGTGCCGAGAGCAGCGTCACTTGGCCAGTCCTCCGTGGCGGCCGCCCAGCTTGAGGTACGCGTCCTCGAGGCTCGGGGTGGCCAGGGTGAAGTCGTCCAGGGCGGCGAACGCCGGGCCGGTGGTGACGGCCGAGACCAGTTCGCGGGCCTGCTCGGGAGTGGTGCGGACGGTCCAGCGGCGGCCGGTGCGCTCGGCCCGCTCGGCCAGCGCCGCCACGGCGGGGACGCCCAGCGGCGCCTCGTCCCGCCAGACCAGGTCGAGCCGGACGTCGCCGTCGACCAGCGCCTTGAGCCCGCCGGGGGTGTCGCAGGCGATCACCCGGCCCTCGTCGATCACGGCGACCCGGTCCAGTACGGTCTCCGCCTCGATCACGTTGTGGGTGACCAGCAGCACGGTGGTGGAGCGTTCGGCCCGGCGGCGCTCGACCGCCGACCAGACGGCCCGCCGGGCGACCGGGTCCATGCCGGTGGTCGGCTCGTCGAGGACGAGCAGCGGCCGGTCGCCGACCAGGGTGGCGGCGAAGCAGGCGAGCCTGCGCTGCCCGCCGGAGAGCTTGGCGAGCGGCCGGTGGGCGAGCGGTTCCAGGCCCAGTTCGGTGATCACCGCGTCCGTCGCCGCCCGGGCCCCGGTCCGGGTGAGGCCGCGCAGCCGCCCGGTGGTCTCGGCGGCGAGGGCGACGGTCAGCTCGTCGAGCGCGGTGGACTCCTGGCCGAGGTAGCCGAGCAGCCGGGCGGCCCGTTCGGGGTGCCGGACCACGTCGTGGCCGAGGATCTCGATACTGCCGGAGTCGGGCCGCAGCAGGCCGGTGAGCTGGCGGACCAGGGTGGACTTGCCCGCGCCGTTGGGTCCGAGCAGGCCGAAGATCTCGCCCTGCCGCACGGTCAGGCTGATGCCGTCGTTGGCCCGGACCGTCTCGGCGGCGCCGCCGCGCCCGGCGCGGTACGTCCTCACCAGGTCCCGTACGGCGCAGCACGGCGCGGTGTCCTGGGGTGCCCGCCCGGCCGACTCGCTCACGACCGAAGACTCTACGCGGTGCAACCGGCGAACCGGACAACGGGGCCCGTTCCGCCCCGGTCCCGGTCGCCCGCCGGGGTCGGCCGCCGGCCGCGGCCGGGTTCCCGCCGGGGTCGATCACCGACCGCAGCCGGGTTCCCGCCCGGTTCAGTCGTCGACCACGATCAGGTTCCCGCCGGGGACCCGGGTGGCGAGCTCCTTCCAGAACCCGGCCCGGATCGCGTACCGGTCGTGCTCGTCGATCTGGTCGTCCTTGTGCGCGAGCAGCCCGAACCGGGCGGCGTAGCGCAGCAGCTCGCCGTCGACCCGGTGCGGGATCCGGGGGTAGTCGGGCCACAGCACGGTGAGCCGTTCGACGTCGCCGGCCCGGGTGGTCCAGCGGCGGGCGAAGACCTGGCCGACCTCGTGGGCGTCGCCGCCGATGGAGGTGATGTCCTCCTCGCGGTCGGCCCAGCGCTGCTCGGCCGTGGTGAGCTGGGCGAGGGTGGGCAGGCCGTCCCCGGCGGTGACGGCGGGCTCCTGGGCGGGCCGTTCGATCCAGCCCCGGTCCGATGACCAGCGCAGCACCGGGCCGCTCTGGTGGCGGTCGGCGGCGGTGGCCTGCCGGTCGGCGCTGCGTCCGGCGAGGTCCTTGGGGGTGGGGACGACCTTGAGTCCGACGGCGGAGGCCGGCTGGGGGCGTCCGTCGGCGACCGGGCCGGCGGCGACCGAGGCGACGGCCGCCGCGGCTGGCGCCCCGGCGGCGGGACGGCCGGGCACCGGCTCGGCGGGCAGCGGGCCGGGCAGTCCGGCCGGGGGCGCGGCGGGCGGGGCCGCGAGGATCTTGGCGATGTCGTGCCGGGCGCCGGGGGCGGGGAACACGCTGGAGGTGTCGCGCAGGCTGAACGATCCTTCGATCCACTCGCGGTCCAGCACCCGGCGTTCGTCGGCCTCGCCGACCAGGTCCTCGGACTGGTTGAAGTCGCCGTCGGCGGCCTGGAGCGCCCAGAGGTGGACGACCACGCCGTGCTCCTTGGCGGACATCATGCCGGGCAGCAGGTCCCCGTCGCCGGTGATCAGCACGACGTCGGCGCAGGCCCGGTTGCGGGCGAGTTCGGAGAGTTCGGCGTGCATCGCGGCGTCGACGCCCTTCTGCACCCAGCGGCCCTCGGCCCGGGTGAGCGCGCCGAGCCGCACGGTGACCCGGGGCAGTACCCGCAGCCTCCGGTGCTCGGGCATCGGGCGGCGCTCGGGCGCGGCGTCGAACCAGTAGATCCGCAGCAGCGGGAGGCCGGTCTCGGCCTCGGCGCGTTCGCGCAGGGCGGCGATCAGCGCGATGTGGTCGACGGTGACCTTGGAGCGGGACGGGTCACCGGCGAGCAGGCTGGCGGCGGCGCCCAGCAGGTATCCGGCATCCACGAGGACGACACAGCGGTCCATCGCGCACCTCTTTCCGCTCGCCCTCGGGGTGGGGGCTCCGCCGGGCCGACGGTGCCGGGGTGGGCGCGCTCCGCCCGGCGGCCGGGCGGGGTGGGGTGAGGGGGTGCCCGCTGCCGCCCGATCGTTGGGTCACCTTTTCCCACTGACCCGCCCGCCGAACCTCGGGCTCCGCCGCTGTCCCGCGACAGGCCGAAGGGCCCCGTCCGGTCGTGGACGGGGCCCTTCGGCGGGATGCGGCAGGTCAGCCCCGGAGCTCGGCGGCGACCAGCTCGGCCAGCTGGACGGCGTTGAGCGCGGCGCCCTTGCGCAGGTTGTCGTTGGAGACGAAGAGCGACAGGCCGTTCTCGACCGTCTCGTCGACCCGGATCCGGCCGACGTAGCTCGGGTCCTGGCCGGCGGCCTGGAGCGGGGTGGGGATCTCGCTCAGCTCGACGCCGGGGGCGCCGGTGAGCAGCTCGACCGCGCGCTCGGGGCTGATCGGGCGCTCGAAGCGGGCGTTGATCTGCAGCGAGTGGCCGGAGAAGACCGGGACGCGCACGCAGGTGCCGGCCACCTTGAGCTCGGGGATGCCGAGGATCTTGCGGCTCTCGTGGCGGAGCTTCTGCTCCTCGTCGGTCTCGTTGGAGCCGTCCTCGACGATCGAGCCGGCCAGCGGGACGACGTTGAAGGCGATCGGGCGCTTGTAGACCTTGGGCTCGGGGAACTCGACCGAGGAGCCGTCGTGGGCGAGCGCGGCCGCGCCGTCGACGACCTTGGCGGCCTGCTCCTGGAGCTCGGCCACGCCGGCCACGCCGCTGCCGGAGACGGCCTGGTAGGTGGAGACGACCAGGGCGGCGAGGCCGGCCTCGTCGTGCAGCGGGCGCAGCACCGGCATGGCGGCCATGGTGGTGCAGTTCGGGTTGGCGACGATGCCCTTGGGGCGGTCGGCGATGGCCTGCGGGTTGACCTCGGAGACGACCAGCGGGACCTCGGGGTCGCGGCGCCAGGCGGAGGAGTTGTCGATGACGACGGCGCCCGCGGCGGCGGCCTTGGGGGCGAGCTCCTTGGAGGTGGAGCCGCCGGCGGAGAAGATCACGATGTCCAGGCCGGTGTAGTCGGCCGTGGCCGCGTCCTCGACGGTGATCTCGGTGCCCTGCCAGGGCAGGGTGCGCCCGGCCGAACGCGCCGAGGCGAACAGCCGCAGCTGCTCCACCGGGCCGACGCCGCCCGGGAGGTCCGCGCGCTGCGCCAGGATCTCGCGGACCACGCCGCCGACCTGACCGGTGGCCCCGACAATGCCGATCTTCATCCGTCTGCTCCTCTTGATGTCGCCGTTCGATGTCGCCGTGCACGGCCGCACTCCGCCCATCATGCCTTGTCACGGGCGTCGGACAGCCGGATATTCCACCCTGTGGTCTCAGTGGTCCAGACCACTGAGCAGTTCCAGCGCCCGCTCGACCTCCGCCGGCCCGGCCGGCAGCAGCGGCAGCCGCACGTCCGGCGTCGGGATCCGCCCCTGGGCGTGCAGCACCCCCTTGACCACCGCCGGGTTCGGCGCCGCGAAGGCCGCCACCGCCAGCCCGGCCAGCCGGTGGCCCAGCACCCGGGCCCGGGCCGCGTCCCCGGCCCGCCACGCCTCGGCCAGCTCGACCCAGTGGGCGGTGGCCAGGTGGGCGGAGGCCAGGATGCCGCCGGCCGCGCCCAGCGCGAGCAGCGGCGCGAGCACCGCGTCGTCCCCGCCCAGCACCGAGAACCCGGCCGGAGCGGACGCCAGCAGCTCCACCACCGCCTGGTCCACCCCGCCGGTCGCGTACTTCACCCCCACCACCCCGGGCAGCGCGGCCAGTTCCAGCAGCGCGGCACCCGACAGCTGCTGCCCGGTCCGGTAGGGGATGTGGTAGAAGACCAGCGGCACCGAGCTGGCCTCGGCCAGGGCCCGGAAGTGCGCCACCGTCCCGGCCTCGCCCGGCCGGACGAACGACGGCACGGTGACCAGCGCGCCCGCCACCCCCGGCACCCGCCCGGCCAGCCCGGCCAGCTCCTCGGCGGCCAGGGCGGTGCCCGGCCCGCCCGCGCCGACCAGCAGCGGCACGCCCCGGTCGGCGCAGAGCGCCGCGCAGACGCCGATCACCGCCTGCCGTTCGTCCGCCGTCAGCGCGGCCGGCTCACCGGTGGTGCCGAGCGCGACCAGACCGGCCGCGCCCTCGTCCAGCAGCGAGCCGGCCAGCTTCTCCAGCGCGTCCAGCGCCACCGAGCCGTCGGCCGCGAACGGGGTGACCAGGGGGACGAGAATGCCCTTGAGTTCCATGGCCACGATCCTGCGGCCGGGCGAACCCCCAGGTCCAGTTCATGTTTCCGACGCTTCTCGTAAGCTGGGCCGATGCTCGACGTCCGACGCCTGCGCCTGCTGCGCGAACTCGCCCACCTCGGCACCATCGCCGCCGTCGCCGAGGCGCTCAGCTTCAGCGCCTCGGCGGTGTCCCAGCAGCTGTCCGTGCTGGAGAAGGAGGCCGGCGTCCCGCTGCTCGAACGCACCGGCCGCCGGGTCGTCCTCACCCCCGCCGGACGCAACCTGGTCCGGCACGCGGAGGCCGTGCTCGAACGGCTGGAGCAGGCGGGCGCCGAACTCGCCCACGCCCGCGAGGGCCTGGCCGGACCGCTGCGGATCGGCACCTACCCGTCGGCGGCCCGCGCGATCGTCCCGGCCGTGCTCGCCGAACTCGCCGGCTGGCACCCGGGGCTGGAGCCGATGGTGACCGAGGTCGACCCGGCCGAGGTCGCGGCGGCGCTGCGGGCCGGCGAGCTGGACGTCGCCCTGGTGCACGAGTACGACCTGGTCCCGGCCGACCCGGAACCCGGCCTGGCGGTGACCCGGCCCGTCTTCACCGAACCGATGTACCTCGCCGCCCGCGCCCCCGGCACCGTCGCCGACCAGCGCGCCGAACCGTGGATCCTCTCCCCGCCCGGCACCCTGTGCCACAGCATGGCCGTCCGTGCCTGCGAGAGCGCCGGCTTCGCGCCCCGGATCCGGCACCGGATCGACGACTTCGCCACCGTGCTCGCCCTGGTGGCGGCCGGTCAGGGCGTGGCGCTGGTCCCGCACCTCGGCATCGACCGGCCCCCGCCCGGGGTCGTCCTCACCCGGCTGCCGATGTACCGCCGCACCCGCGCCGCCTTCCGCGCCGGCGCCGGGGCCCACCCGGCGATCTCCGCCTTCGTCTCCGCCCTGCACACGGCCGTCCCGGCCCCGCTGCGCAACTCCGCCTGAGCCGGGGGCGCCCGGCCCGGGCGCCCCCGCCGCAGCGTCAGCCCGCCGCGCCGCCCGGCCCGTTGGCGGCCCCGTTGGCGGCCAGACAGCTCGGCCCGAGCAGCTGCTTGAGGTCGCCGAACAGCGCCGGGTCCGACTTCACCCGGTGCCGGTCCAGCCGCAGCAGCGTCGTCCGGTGCTCCTCCTCCAGCCGGACCCGGACCTCCGTCGTCCCCCGGTGGCTGCTCAGCACCTCGCCGAGCCGCGCCACCAGCGGCGGCGTCACCTTGCCGTCCGGGATGATGATGACGATCGGCGGCTCGGCGTGCGCGTTCGACAGGTCGGGGGCGCTCAGCTCCATCCCCATCAGCCGCGGCACGTCCTCCCGCTTGTCCACCTTGCCCCGGACGAACACCACCGCGTCCTCGACCAGTTGCGAGGACACCAGCTGGTAGCTGGCCGGGAAGAACATGCAGTCGATCGAGCCCGCGAGGTCCTCGACCGTCGCGATCGCCCAGGCGTTGCCCTGCTTGGTCATCTTCCGCTGGAGGCCCGAGATGATGCCGCCGATGGTGACGAACGACCCGTCCGGCCGCTCGGCGAGCTCCGCCACCGCGCAGTCCGCCTTCTCCGCGAGCACGTGCTCGATGCCGTGCAGCGGGTGCGAGGAGACGTACAGGCCCAGCATCTCCCGCTCCTGGGCGAGCAGGAAGGACTTCTCCCACTCCTCCTCGGAGAAGACGACGTCCAGCCCGAAGGTCGGCTCGTCGCTGGTCGCGTCGCCGCCGAAGAGGTCGAACTGCCCCTCGGCCTCCTTGCGCTTGATGCCCACCACGTTGTCGATCATCGGCTCGAACTCCGCGCTCAGGCCCTTGCGGGTGTGCCCGAGCGAGTCGAAGGAACCGGCCTTGATCAGCGATTCGACGGTCCGCTTGTTGCAGACCACCGACTCCACCTTGTCCAGGAAGTCCGGGAAGGAGGTGAACTTCCCCTTGGCCCTCCTGGTCCGGATCATCGACTCCACGACCGGCCCGCCGACGTTGCGGATCGCGGTCAGGCCGAACCGCACCGTGGTGTCCCCGTGCGGGGTGAAGTCCGCGTCCGACTCGTTGACGTCCGGCGGCAGGACGTTGATGCCCATCTTGCGGCACTCGTTGAGGTAGACCGCCGACTTGTCCTTGTCGTCCTTGACCGAGGTCAGCAGGCCCGACATGTACTCGGCCGGGAAGTTGGCCTTGAGGTACGCCGTCCAGTACGAGACCAGCCCGTACCCCGCCGTGTGCGCCTTGTTGAACGCGTAGCCGGAGAAGGGGACGAGGACGTCCCACACCGCCTGGATCGCCGCGTCCGAGTAGCCGCGCTCCCGGCACCCCTTCTGGAACGGGACGAACTCCGCCTCCAGGATCTCCTTCTTCTTCTTGCCCATCGCCCGGCGCAGCAGGTCGGCCTGGCCGAGCGAGTAGCCGGCCAGGATCTGCGCCGCCTTCTGCACCTGCTCCTGGTAGACGATCAGGCCGTAGGTGGGCCGGAGCACCTCCTCCAGGGGCGCCTCAAGCTCCGGGTGGATCGGGGTGATCTCCTGCTGGCCGTTCTTGCGCAGCGCGTAGTTCGTGTGGGAGTTGACGCCCATCGGGCCGGGCCGGTACAGCGCCAGTACGGCGGAGATGTCCTCGAAGTTGTCGGGCTTCATCAGCCGCAGCAGCGAGCGCATCGGACCGCCGTCGAGCTGGAAGACGCCGAGCGTGTCGCCCCGGGCCAGCAGTTCGTAGGTCGGCTTGTCGTCCAGGGGCAGCTCAAGAAGATTGATCTTGATGCCCTTGTTCTTCTCGATCGCCTTGACGGCGTCGTCCATGATCGTCAGGTTGCGCAGGCCGAGGAAGTCCATCTTGAGAAGGCCGAGGCCCTCACAGGTGGGGTAGTCGAACTGCGTGATGGTGACGCCGTCGGTGTGCCGGGTCCAGACCGGGATGTGGTCGGTCAGCGGCTCGGCGGACATGATGACGCCCGCCGCGTGCACACCGGGCTGGCGGATCAGGCCCTCGATGCCGCGCGCGGTGTCGATCACCTTCCGCACGTCGGGGTCGTTCTCGTACAGCCCGCGGATCTCCCCCGCCTCGCTGTAGCGCGGGTGGCTGCTGTCCGTGATGCCGGACAGCGGGATGCCCTTGCCCATGACGTCCGGCGGCATCGCCTTGGTGATCCGGTCACCCATCGCGTAGGGGTAGCCGAGGACCCGCGAGGAGTCCTTGATGGCGGCCTTCGCCTTGATGGTGCCGTAGGTCACGATCATGGCGACCTTGTCGGATCCCCACTTCTCGGTCACGTACCGGATCACGTCGCCGCGCCGGCGCTCGTCGAAGTCGATGTCGACATCGGGCATGGAGATGCGCTCGGGGTTGAGGAAGCGCTCGAAGATCAGACCGTGCGGGATCGGGTCCAGGTCGGTGATGCCCATGGCGTACGCGACCAGCGAGCCGGCCGCCGAGCCGCGGCCGGGGCCCACTGCGATGCCCTGCCCCTTCGCCCACATGATGAAGTCCGCGACCACGAGGAAGTACGCCGGGAACCCCATCTGCACGATGGTGTCCATCTCGTACTCGGCGAGCTTGCGGTGCTCCTCGTCGTACCCGTTCGGGAAGCGCCACTCCATGCCCTGCCAGACCTGCGACCGGAAGAACTCCGCCTCGGACTCGAAGCCCTCCGGGATCGGGAAGCGCGGCATCAGATTGCGGAACTCGAACATGCCCGCGGTGTCGACCCGCGAGGCCACCAGCAGCTGGCTGTTGCGGCAGCCCTCCTGCCAGGCGTCCGACTGGTCCAGCGCGTACATCTCGGCGGCCGACTTGATGTAGTAGCCGGTGCCGTCGAACCGGAAGCGGTCCGGGTCGGAGAGGTTCTTGCCGGTCTGCACGCAGAGCAGCAGGTCGTGCGCGCCCGCGTCGGCCTCGGTGGTGTAGTGCGAGTCGTTGGTGACCACCGGCGGGATCCCGAGCTTGCGCCCGATCTCGATCAGCCCGTCCCGGACCCGCTTCTCGATGTCGAGACCGTGGTCCATCAGCTCCAGGAAGTAGTTCTCCCGGCCGAAGATCTCCTGGTACTCGCCGGCCGACCGCAGCGCCTCGTCGAACTGCCCCAGGCGCAGCCGGGTCTGCACCTCACCGGACGGGCAGCCGGTGGTCGCCATCAGGCCGCCGGAGAGCTCGGAGATCAGCTCCTTGTCCATCCGCGGCCACTTGACCAACCAGCCCTCGGAGTACGAGCGCGAGGTCAGCTTGAAGAGGTTGTGCAGGCCCTCCTTGTTCCGGGCCCAGATGGTCTTGTGGGTGTAGGCGCCGGACGCCGAGACGTCGTCCCGCTTCTGGTGCGGCTGGCCCCACAGGATCCGCTTGGTGTTCGAACGGGACTCCGGGGCGACGTACGCCTCGATCCCGATCACCGGGGTGATGCCCGCGCCGGTGGCCTGCTTGTGGAACTCGGCGGCGCCGTACATGTTGCCGTGGTCGGTCATCGCGACATGGGTCTGCCCGAGCCGCTCGACCTCCTTGAACATCTGCTTCAGCCGGGCTGCGCCGTCCAGCATCGAGTACTCGGTGTGGACGTGCAGGTGCGCGAACGGCTGATCGCTCAAGGCGGGGCCTCCGTAGGCTCGTACTGGCAGCTGGGGAGCCGGTGAACGCGCAGGTCACAGAGGACGCCCGGAAACAATTGCGGCCCGAGCCACTCACCGGGCCCGGACCAGCACTCACACGTTCACGCTCCTACTCTAGCCTCCTGAGGCTGCCCTGTTACCGGCCACCCGCCGAGCCCGAAGGATCCCGAATGTCGCAACCGCCGACCCCCGCCACCGACCGTGCCGAGACCATCCTCGGCGTCTTCGACACGGCCTTCGGCGACCTCCTCGCCCAGGACCCGGCGGCGTTCCGGGTGAAGTTCCGCAAGATGGCCGCCTCCGCGTTCGCCTTCTACCGGGGCACCGCCGCCCTCTACTACGCGGACCTCACCACCGCCCCGTTCGATTCCTACGGCGCGTCCTTCCTCGACGACCGCACCGGCCGGGTCTGGATCCACGGCGACCTCCACGCGGAGAACTTCGGCACCTACCTCAACGCCGAGGGCCGGCTCGTCTTCAACGTCAACGACTTCGACGAGGCCTACGTCGGCGCCTTCACCTGGGACGTCCAGCGGCTCGCCGCCTCGCTCGCCCTGATCGGCTACGCCAAGGCCCTGTCGGACACCACCATCACCGAGCTGGTCACCGCCTTCGCCGAGGCGTACCGGGCCCGGATCGCCGCCCACGTCACCTCCGGCGACGCCGACCCGTACACCCTGGACACCGCCACCGGCCCGATCCTCGACACGCTCCGGAAGGCCCGGCTGCAGACCCGGGTCTCCCTGCTCGACGGCGACACGGTGGTCGAGGACTACGACCGCCGCTTCCGCCTCGGCGGCGGCGCGTTCGAACTGGACGAGGCCACCAAGGCCGAGGTCCTCGCCGCCTTCGAGCGGTACCTCGCCACCCTGCCGCCCTCCTCCCGGGTCAGCCCCACCGCCCTGCGGGTCAAGGACGTGGTCGGCCGCCGGGGCATCGGCATCGGCTCGGCGGGGCTGCCCTCCTACAACGTCCTCCTCGAAGGGCACACCGACGCCCTCGAGAACGACGTGATCATCTACATGAAGCAGGGCCAGACCCCGGCCGTGTCGCATCACGTCACCGACCCCGCCATCGCCGGCTACTTCGAGCACGAGGGCCACCGCACGGTGATCTCCCAGCGCGCCCTCCAGTCCCACAGCGACCCGTGGCTCGGGTACACCACGCTGCGGGGCCGGGGCCAGCTGGTCGCCGAGGTGTCGCCGTACGCGACCGACCTCGACTGGCGGGACCTCAACGAAGTCCCCGACCTGCTCGCCGTCACCCGCTACCTGGGCCGCGCCACCGCCACCATGCACGCGGCGGCGGACGAGTCGTCCAGCGGCCACACCCTGGTCCCGTTCTCCACCGAGCACGCGATCCACGAGGCCGTCACCCGCGACGAGGCGGGCTTCACGGCGATGCTGGTCGACTTCGCCCACGCCTACGGCGCCCGCGCCCGCGCCGACCACCAGCTCTTCGTCGACCTCTACCGCAACGGCCGCATCCCGGGCCTGTAGGACTGCCCGGTCAGGGCCGCCAGCCGCTCGCGCGCGGCGGCCCTGACCGCGGGCTCCTCCAACTCGTCGTCCCTGAGGTACTCCAACCTCCCCCGCACCTCGGGTTGATCCGGAGCCCGCTCGACCCCCAACAACCGGGCGTCGTCCTCACAGTCCCAAAGACACTCCACGTACACCGACTCCAACCCCGTCGGGTCGATCTCCCCCAACGCCTCCAGATAGCTCACCCGCTCGTAGGAGTGCGGAGTCCACAGCCAGAACCGCCTGAGCAGCGACACCGCCCCCCGCGCCTCGGCGCCGAACCGCGCCAACCCGTCGGCCGTCCGCTTCGGCCCGCACCACCGCCGCTCCACCCAGTCCCGCTCCAGGTCCGCGACGAGTACGGGGATGTCCTCGGCCTCCCCGCACTCGGCCAGCACACTGAGGCCCCGCAGCCGCAACCACTCCGGCTCCGTCACCGCGGCCCACTCCCGCGCGGCGGGCACCGCCAGCGCCCCGAGCTTGTCGACCACCCCGATCAGCGGCCACAGCATGTACTTCCCGTCCGCCGTACCCAGCGACGGCACCAACGGGATCACCCCGGGCTCCGGCCCCCGGTCGTCCAGTACATCGAGCGCGGCGGTCCTCCGCTCCTTCGACTCCCCGGGGTCCGCCAGCAGCTCCAGGAGCCCGGCGCTGTCGACCTCCGCCAACGGCTTCGGCCCCCGGGGCCCGCGCACCGGACGCGGCCCGGCCAGCCCCCACCGGTCCCACGGATCGGCCCACAACTCCGCCCGGTCCCGGTCGCCCAGCCGCTCGCGGGCCGTGCCCTCCAGGTCGTCCCACCACTCCACCGGCCACCGGTGCGCCATCTCCTCCAGCGCGGCGACCCAGTGCTCCCCCTCCTCCGCGTATGCCCGCAATACCTCCCGGGCCTCCCCCGACCCGTCCAGCGCCAGCAGCGCCAGCACTCGGGCGGCCCGCTCGCTCGACTCCTCCCCCGCGCCGAGCCCCTCCGCCACCGGCCCGAGCGGCAATTCCAAGTCCCGCACCAGCCGGGCCAGATACAGCGCCCGCTGATCCACGGAGTCCCACCGCCAGTCCCACCGGATGCACCCGTGGACCAGCTCGGCAGCAGCGGCCGGATCCTCGGCGGCCATCCGCGCCCCGAGCCCCCGCCCCCGCTGCACCAACCCGATCAACGACCCCGCCGGCGCATACCGCCCGTCACTCATCACCATCCCCCCATCCTCCCCCGGGACGTTCAGCAGCCGGACACCTACACCAAGGCGCAGACCACCTTCCCCTCCGGCAACGGCTCCCACCACCAGCACCGCGCCAACTGCCGCAGCATGACGAGCCCCCGCCCGTGCTCCCCCGGCTCCCGCCACACCCGCCGCCCGAAGAACCCCGGGTGCGAATCACTGACCCGGATCACCACGGCACCCGCCTCGGCCACCTGGATCCCGACACCGACGACCTGCCCGCCGGCATGCGAGACCGCGTTGGTCACCAGCTCGGTGACCACCAGCTCCACTTCGAGCGGATCGGCAAGCTCGATGCCCCATGCTCTGATCTCGGCCACCGTTCTGTGCCGCACGTAGCCGACGGCTTCGTCCCGCGAGGGAACAACCCATGAGACCTGTCGGGATTCGGTCCTGATGGACGGCACCGGATGCCTCCTATGAGATCACGCACCGACACGAGCCGCGACGATGCCCTCACGTATCGCTACCTCCGGCAGCATGCCTCGGCGCTCTCAAGGTGGGCAATATGCCCAGTAGATTTTCCCCCATTCGAGTTGCTCAAGGGTCTCCAGGTGGCACACTGCTGCCCATGGCATGGAAGAGGAACCCGGCACCACCATCGGTGTACCGACGTCAGCTCTCCGCTCGCTTCAAGGAGTTGAGAGCGCAGGCCGGCCTGACGCTGACCGAGGTGTCCGCCGTGGTGGAGGTCAGCCAGGGCTCGCTGAGCCGCATCGAGAACGGCGACCGTGGGACAACCCCGGTGCTCGCGAAGGCTCTTCTGGACTGCTACGGCATAACCGACCCTGCAGCCCGCGAGGACATCCTCGACCTGGTCCGCGCCGACGCGGCTCAGCGGCAACCGTGGTGGAGGAAGTACTCCGCCGTCATCAACACGACGAAGTACGGCGGCTACCTGGCCCTGGAGTCCAGCGCGAACTCCCTCCGGACCTACGAAACCGAACTCGTTCCCGGCCTCCTGCAGACCGAGGAGTACGCCCGGCAGGTCATCGCCAACATGCGCTTCGACCTCACTCCGCAGCAGATCGAAGCCCTCGTCGAGGTACGAATGGGCCGCCGCGACCTGCTGGAGGGCGAGAACGCCATCAAGCTGTGGGCCGTGATCGACGAAGCAGCGCTTCACCGGATTCCGGAACCCGCCGTACTCTGCGGCCAACTCGAGCACCTGCTCGCCATGGCAGAGCGGACGAACATCACCGTGCAGTTCCTGCCCTTCAGCGCGGGACTCCACCCCGGCCTCGACGGCCCGTTCGTTCTGATGGGCTTTCCCGACCCCAACCCGGAGGTCGTGTGGATGGAGAATGGCCCCAACTCGGTGTACTTCGAGGGTGCGGACGAGGTCGACCACTACACCGAGGTCTTCGACCACCTGCGAGCGCGCGCTCTCGGCCCGCCCGAGACCCATGCCCACCTGACCGGCCTGCTCAAGGAGAAGCGCACGTGATCAACAAGCCCAACCCCGCCGAGCTCGACTTCTCCGATGTCATCTGGGAGAAGTCCCCGTTCAGCGGCGGCAGCGACAACTGCGTGGAGTTCGGCGTGATCGGCCAGTTCATCGCCATCCGCGACTCCAAGACCCCGACGCAGACCCCACTCGTCTACACCCGCGCCGAAATCGCCGCCCTCCTGGACGGCGCGAAGTCCGGCGCCTTCGACCACCTGCGCTGAACCCACTCCCACGGCCGCCTTCGTCGCACACGACGAAGGCGGCCGAAGTCTTCCCGCATGTCCCGCCCATGCGGAGGAACCACCTCCACGGGCAAGCCGGTTCCCCCGGCCTGCCGGGCTCGGGGTCGCTGGATCGCGACGGGCGTTAATCCGGAGGCACCCGCGCGACCCCTCCGGTTATCGTGGCGCCAGTCCCCGGGCGGCCGTCTACCGCCCGACCCAGTGGCGCGACCAACGCGCCCGCAATCAGGGAGTTGCCGTCATGACGCGTACCCTCGTCGCAGAACTTTCCAGCCACCTCGACGGGACGGTCACCGTCTACGGCTGGATCAACACCCTCCGCCTCCAGCGGCGCATGCAGTTCGTGCTGGTCCGCGACCACACCGGCCTCGTCCAGGTCACCCATGCCCGGGGCGGCGAGGGCGACGGGATCGAGGCGGCCTTCGAGAGCGTCACCACCGAGTCCGCCGTGAAGATCACCGGCAAGGTCGTCGGCAACCCCCACGTCAAGC
The DNA here is from genome assembly GCF_000710405.2 of Kitasatospora sp. MBT66. Classification (NCBI taxonomy): domain Bacteria; kingdom Bacillati; phylum Actinomycetota; class Actinomycetes; order Kitasatosporales; family Streptomycetaceae; genus Kitasatospora; species Kitasatospora sp. MBT66. The sequence goes on from NZ_JAIY01000010.1 coordinate 739,855, forward strand.
TCGGCGGGCTGGAGATCGTCCCCGAGCGCGTCGAGGTCGTGTCGCGCGCCGAGCCGAAGCTGCCCATCGACGAGCACACCGGGCTGGACCAGCGGCTCGACTGGCGTTTCCTCGACGTCCGCAGGCCCTCGCAGCAGCTGGTGTTCGCCGTCCAGACCACAGTCGAGCAGGCCATGCGCGAGGTCACCGCCGAGGAGGGCTTCACCGAGCTCCACACCCCGAAGCTCATGGGCACCGCCTCCGAGTCCGGGGCGGAGGTCTTCAAGGTCGACTACTTCGACCGCACCGCCTACCTCGCGCAGTCCCCGCAGTTCTACAAGCAGATGGCCATCGCGGGCGGCATCGACAAGGTCTTCGAGATCGGCCCGGTCTTCCGTGCCGAGCCGTCCTTCACCTCCCGCCACGCCACCGAGTTCACCGGCGTCGACGCCGAACTCGCCTGGATCGACGGCGTGGAGGACGTCATGGCCTTCGAGGAACGGCTCCTGCGACGCGTCCTCCAGCGGGTCTCGGCGCGCCACGGCGACGCCGTCGCCGAGCACTTCGGTGCCCGGGTCACCGTCCCCGAGCAGCCGTTCCCGCGCGTCACGATGGCCGACGCCCTCACCAGGCTCCGGGCCACCGGCTGGGACCCCGAGGGCGTCAAGGAGGACCTCGACCCCGAGGGCGAGCGCAGGCTCTCCGCCCTCGTCGCCGAGGAGACCGGGCACGAGTTCGTGTTCGTCACCCGCTTCCCCGCTTCGGTCCGCCCCTTCTACCACCTGCGGCCCGAGGACGACCCCACTGTCACCGAGTCCTTCGACCTGCTGTGGAAGGGTGTCGAGATCACCACCGGCGCCCAGCGCGAGCACCGTCACGAGCGCCTCGTCGCCCAGGCCCGCGAGAAGGGCATGGACACCGGGCCGCTCGCCGGCTACCTCGACTGCTTCCGCTTCGGCACCCCGCCCCACGGCGGATTCGGCCTGGGTCTCGGCAGGCTGCTGATGCTGCTGCTCGACGCCCCCAGCATCCGCGAGGTCACGTTCCTGTTCCGCGGCCCGCACCGTCTGGAGCCGTGAGCCCTGAGCCGGGGCAGACCGGCGCCGAGCCTCGCGCAGGAAGTCGGCCACGCCGACTTCCTGCGCAACAGGCACCACGGACTAGGTCCTCTCTTTCGGATCACGTCGGACGAGCGGGCGTTGTTGGAGTGCGTGCATCGGCGGTGCGGAGGAGGAAGTCCATGCGGTGGGGGCACCTCCCGGCCGGAGGCTGGGGGCCATCGGCGACGACGACAAGCCGGCGAGGTGCGTGCTCCGGCGGCGACCGCCTGGCGTGATCCGAAAGAGAGGACCTACGCCGCGTCCAGCTCCGCCAGGAAGTCCAGCGCGACCGCCCAGGTCTGCTCCGCCGCCTCCGCGTCGTAGTCCGGCAGCTCCGGGTCGGTGAAGAGGTGGCCGGCGCCCCGGTAGCGGTGCACCTCCACGTCCGCGCCGGCCTTGCGCATCCCCAGGTACCAGGCGTTCAGCCAGTCCTCCGACTCGAACGGGTCCGGCTCGGCCACGTGCAGCTGGACCGGGATCGCGGTGGCGGCGTCCTCGCGGATGTCCGAGGTGCCGTGCAGGAGCAGCAGACCGACGGCCTTCTCGTCGGCGAGCGCGAGGTTCTGGGCGAGCGAGCCACCGAGCGAGAGGCCGGCGTAGACGAGCGGTGTCCCGGCGCCCAGCAGCGGGGCCGCGGCCCCGACGGCCCGGCGCAGCAGTTCGTCGCTGCCGATCTCCTCCTTGTGGGCCATGGCCTCCTCGACGTCGTCGAAGGTCCGCCCGTCGAAGAAGTCGGGGGTGTGCACGGTGTGCCCGGCGGCGCGCAGCCGGTCGGCGGCGGCGTGGACCGCAGGGCGCAGGCCGTACACGGAGTGGAGGAGCAGGACGTGTGCCACGGGCGGGACTTCCTTGCGACGGGGGCCGGAACAGCCTCCCATCATCGCGCATGTCCGCCGGGTGACCGCGCCCACCCGGCGGGGTGGCGGGACGTCACGTCGCGGTGAAGCGACAACGAACAGTCAGTTCAGCATATGGAACACTGCATTACCCGCCGGTAGCCTGTCCGCCGTGACTGACCTTGTCAATGACATGACCGCCGCCCGCCCCCACCGACGCCAGGTGCTCAAGGCCACCGCCGTCGTCGCGGGCGCCGCCGCCCTGCCGCTCGCCCTCGGCGCCTCCGCCCAGGCCGCCACCGCCCCGCAGTTCCTCCACGGCGTCGCCTCGGGCGACCCGCTGCCCGACGGCATCCTGCTCTGGACCCGGGTCACCCCGGCCCCCGAGGCGGTGCCCGGCTCCGGCCTCGGCGCCGGCACCGAGGTCCGCTGGGAGATAGCCGCCGACAAGGGCTTCACCCGGATCGCCGCGAGCGGCACCGTGACCAGCGACGCCGCCACCGACCACACCGTCAAGGTCGACGTCCGCGGCCTCACCCCGGACAGCGCCTACTGGTACCGCTTCACCGCCGGCGCGACCGTCTCCCCCGTCGGCCGCACCCACACCACCCCGACCGCCGACGCCGCCCTCGACCGGCTCCGCTTCGGCGTCGCCTCCTGCGCCAACTGGGAGGCCGGCTACTTCTCCGCGTACCGCCACCTGGCGGCCCGCGGCGACCTCGACGCCTTCCTCTTCCTCGGCGACTACATCTACGAGTACAAGAGCGGCGAGTTCTGCGCCCGCGGCTCCGTGGTCCGCCCGCACGCCCCCGCCCACGAGATCCTCAGCCTCGCCGACTACCGCACCCGGCACGGCCGCTACAAGACGGACGAGGACCTCCAGGCGCTGCACGCGCAGATCCCGACCATCGCGATCTGGGACGACCACGAGTTCGCCAACGACGCCTGGTCCGGCGGCGCCGAGAACCACACCCCGGGCACCGAGGGCGACTGGACGGCCCGGATGGCCGCCGCCAAGCAGGCCTACTTCGAGTGGATGCCGGTCCGCCCGTCCATCGCCGGCACCACCTACCGCCGGCTGCGCTACGGCAAGCTCGCCGACCTGCACCTGATGGACCAGCGCTCGTTCCGCTCCCAGCAGGTCAAGGTCGGCAACGGCGACGTCGACTCGGCCGACCGCACCCTCACCGGCCGCGCCCAGATGGACTGGCTGAAGTCCGGCCTCGCCGCCTCCGACACCGCCTGGCGCCTGATCGGCAACGAGGTGATGATCTCCCCGGTCGCCCTCTTCTCGCTGCCGGACTACCTGCTGCGCCCGCTGGCCAAGCTGCTCGGCCTGCCCGGCGAGGGCCTGGCCGTCAACACCGACCAGTGGGACGGCTACACCCACGACCGCCGCGAGCTGCTCGGCCACCTGAAGTCGAACGGCATCACCAACACCGTCTTCCTCACCGGCGACATCCACTCCGCCTGGGCCTCGGACGTCCCCGAGGAGGCCGCCACCTACCCGCTGTCGGGCAGCGTCGCCACCGAGTTCGTGGTCACCTCGGTCACCTCGGACAACGTCGACGACTTCCTCAAGGTCGCGCCGCAGACCCTCTCGCTGGTCGCCGCCGCCGCGATCAAGGGCGCCAACCGCCACGTCCAGTGGGTCGACCTCGACTCCCACGGCTACGGCGTCCTCGAGGTCACCCCGGCCCAGACCCAGATGGACTACTACGTCCTCTCCGACCGGACCCGCAAGGACGCCACCACCAAGTGGTCGCGCTCCTACCGCACCAGGTCCGGCACCCAGCAGGTCGAGCGGGTCTACTCCCCCGTCAAGTAGCCCCGGAGCGGTCCCGCGAACGACGGACCCCGCCCGCCGTCCCCCGGCGGGCGGGGTCCGCCTCTCCCACGCCTCCCGAACCGCGCTACCGAACCGCGCTACGACACCACGTCCTTGCGCGCGAAGCCCCGGAACGCGAGCGCCAGCAGCACCACCGCGTAGGACAGCGACAGCGAGACCCCCTGCAGCATCCCGCCCCACTCCATCCGCGGCTGCAGCGCGTCCGCCCACGCCCACTGCCAGTGCGCCGGCAGCCAGGCCCGCAGGTCGCCCAGCGCGGTGATGGCGTCCAGCACCCCGGCGACGATCGAGGCGAACACCGCCCCGCCGACCGCCCCCAGCGGCGCGTCCGTGGCGGTCGAGAGCCAGAACGCCAGCGCCGCGATCACCACCTCGCTCAGGAACACGAACGCCACCGCGACCGCCAGCCGGGGCAGCGCCTCGCCTGCGGTCAGACTCGCCCCGGCCGGCAGCCGCAGGTCGCCCCAGCCGTACGCCGCCGTGCCGACCGCCAGCCCGACCAGCGGCAGCAGCACCACCGCCGCCGCCGAGAACAGCAGCCCGACCAGGAACTTGCGCATCAGCAGCCGCGCCCGCGGCACCGGCGCGGCCAGCAGGTACCGCAGCGAGGACCAGCTGGCCTCCGAGGCCACCGTGTCGCCGCAGAACAGCGCGACCGGGATCACCAGCATGAAGCCGGTGCCCATGAAAAGCATGGTGGTCGCGAAGTTCGGCCCGGACGAGGTCGCGAGCTCGATGAACGTGGTCCGGTCGGCCCGCCCGGGCGTCCCGGCCACCGCGAACGCCGCCAGCACCACCAGCGGCATCGCGGCCAGCACCCCGCCGATCACCATCGTGCGGCGCCGCCGCAGCTGGCGGACCACCTCGACCCGGAACGGCAGGGTCCGTCCGGGCCGGTAGCCGGCCGCGTGATCGGCCGACACCTCAGCAACCGCGGCACTCACGCCGTACCTCCGATCAGCGACAGGAACGCGTCCTCCAGCCGGCGCTGCGGCCCGGCCGACTCCACCGGCACCCCGAGCCGCACCAGCTCGGCCAGCAGCCTGCTCGCCGCCATGCCGTCCAGCCCGACCAGCAGCCCGCCCTCCACGGCCTCCGCCGTGCCGACCCCGTCCAGCGCGGCGACCTTGTCGGCCGCCGCCGCCAGCTCCACCGCGTCGTACGACGCCCCGGTGCCGATCAGCAGCTGCGTGCCCGCGCCGACGATCTCCGCGACCGCGCCCGTGGTGACCAGCCGGCCCCGGTCCATCACCACCAGGTCGGTGCAGCTCTGCTCGACCTCGGCCAGCAGGTGGCTGGAGACGATGACGGTCCGCCCGGCCGCCGCGTACCGGATCATCACCTCGCGCATCTCGCGGATCTGCGGCGGGTCGAGCCCGTTGGTCGGCTCGTCGAGGATCAACAGGTCCGGCAGCCCCAGCATGGCCTGGGCGATCGCCAGCCGCTGCCGCATGCCCTGCGAGTAGGTGCGCACCGCCCGGTCCAGCGCCTCGCCGAGCCCGGCGATGGCCAGCGCCTCGTCCAGGTGGGCGTCGGCCTCCGGACGGCCGGTGGCCTGCCAGTAGAGCCGCAGGTTGGCCCGCCCGGTGAGGTGCGGCAGGAAGCCGGCACCCTCGACGAAGGCGCCGACCCGGGAGAGCACGGGTGCCCCGGGCCGGATCAGATGGCCGAAGATCCTGATCTCGCCGGCGTCAGGCCGGATCAGCCCCATCAGCATCCGCAGCGTGGTGGTCTTCCCGGCGCCGTTCGGGCCGAGCAGGCCGAGCACCTGGCCCCGTTCCACCCGGAAGCCCAGCTCGCGGACGGCGTACCGGTCGGCGGCGCCCTTGTAGCGCTTGCTCAGACCGGTGATCACCAGCGGCACCCCGGCGAGCTCCGGGTCGTACGCGGGTCCGTGCGCGCGCCGCCCGGCCCTGGCCGCCCGCAGCCGCGGCACCAGCACCAGCCCGGCGGCCAGCGCGAGCGCGACCAGCGGCAGCAACCAGGTCCGGTTCGGCAGCGGCGCGGCCTCGGTGACCAGCCCGTCGACGGTGGGCAGGACGACCGGCCCGGTGACGGCCGCCCGGTAGGTGGCCGGCTCGACCGGCGAGGCGTAGGCGAGGTCGGTGGAGGCGAGCACCAGCCGCAGCCGGTGCCCGGCGTCGAAGGTGTGGTCGACGGTGGGCAGCGCCACGGTGACGCTCCGGCCGTCGGGGGCGTCCGCCCCGGTCACCCGCAGCGGGGCGGACAGCTGCTGCGGCAGGCTCTGCTTGCCGTCGGGGGCGACGTCGTACAGCTTGGCGAAGAGCACCGCGTCCGGCCGGTCGGCCCGGACCTTGACCGGCACCGTCGGCTGCCCGGTCAGGTGGACCGAGGAGTCCAGCGGCGCCGACTCGAAGGTGGCGAACTGGCCGGGGAAGTCCAGCGCGAGACCCGCGCCCAGCGCGGACGCCTGGCCGAGCAGGCCGCCGAGGCCGGGCACGGCGGAGATGTTGGACGGCGCGCCGCCCGGCGGGTTGGCGAAGGCCTGCTCGGGAGCGCCGTCCGGGGCCTTCAGCTCGAACTGCCGCGAGCCGGTGCCGCCGAGGCCGGGGTAGCTGTCGGCGGTGGCGCCGCGCAGCACCGCCTGGAAGCCGGTCGAGTCGACCCCGCCGGTCCGGGTCACCCGGAACGCCGCGCCGGTACCGGCCGCGCCGTCGCCCGCGCCCCCGGCACCCTTCAGATAGCGGTCGAACCAGGCCGTGACCCGGTCGTCCACCCGGTCGCTGGTGTCGGTCGCGCCGTCGTGCCCGCCCGCGAACCAGTCCACCGCCACCGGGGCGCCGTTGGCGGCCACCGCCTTGGCGATCGCGTCACCCTGGTCGAGCGGGAACAGCGAGTCCTGCTGGCCCTGGACCACCAGCGTGGGCACCTTGAGCCGGTCCGCGACCGAGGAGGGGCTGGACCGGTCGAGCAGGGCCACGGCCTCCGGATCGGCGTGCCCGGCGGTCGCCACCCGGTCGTACATCCGGCACAGCTCGTCCAGGAACCGCCCGCAGCCGACCTGCCCGTCGCCCTGCTCGGGGGCGAGGGCCGGACGCGCCGCGCCGCCGGACGGGCCGAGCTCGCCCACCGAACCGGTGGTGAAGAAGATCCCGGACCACAGCTTCTTGAACACGCCGTCGACCGCGCCCGAGCCGCGCACCCCCTGCGGGAACAGCGCGTCGGCCAGGTTCCACCAGGTGATCGCACTGGCCACGGCGTCGATCCGCCCGTCGTACGCGGAGCCGAGCAGCGCCACCGCGCCGCCGTAGGAGGCGCCGGTGATGCCCACCCGGGGGTCGCCGGGCCCGTCCAGCTGGACCTCGGGGCGCTGCGCCAGCCAGTCGACCAGGTGCTTGACGTCCTCGACCTCGCGGTCCGGCGCGTTCAGCCCGATCTTCCCGCCGGAGCGGCCGAAGCCGCGCGCCGACCAGGTCAGCACCGCGTACCCCTGCCGGGCGAGCTTCTGGGCGCGCTCCCGCTCGCCCTCCTTGGAGCCGCCGAAGCCGTGCCCGAGCAGGACGGCGGGGCGCGGGCTGCTGCCGGTGGTGAAGAAGGAGGTGTCGAGCTGGACGATCTGCGAGCTGCCGGGGGTCTCGGCCATCGCGAGGAAGCGGTCCTCCTGGCGGACGGGCTGTTCGCCCCCGGCGGCTACGGCCGCGGCCGCTCCGACCCCGACGACGGCCGTCAGGGCCACCGCCCCGGCCACCAGTCTCCGTCCGGCGACCGTCCCACGGCCTCGCCACCGGCGCCACGCCCCACCGAGCTCCATGGGCGTGATCGTAGTCGCCCCCGGAGTAGGCGTCCGATAAGAACAGCGGCCGCACGGCACCCGGGAACGCGCGAACCCCCGGGAGCTCTCCCGGGGGCCGCGCCCTGCCTGTCGTCCGCGGGCGCTACAGCACCCGGGTCATCGTCCGGTGCGGAATCCCGGCGTCGTCGTACACCGGTCCCTCCGCCGCGTACCCGAGGCGCTCGTAGAACCCGAGCGCCTGCACCTGGGCGTGCAGCTCCAGCTCGCGCGCCCCGCGCTCCCGCCCGGCGGCCTCGACGGCCCGCACCAGCTCGGCGCCGAGCCCGGTCCCCCGGGCGGTCTTCAGCACGGCGAGCCGACCGAGCAGCACCCGTCCGGCGACCCCGCCGGTGATCCCGAGCGCCTGCTCCCCGAAGATCAGCCGCGCCGTGCCGACGGGCTCACCCTCCGGCCCGACCGCCAACAGGTGCTCCGAGGTGGGGTCGAGGTCGTCCCACTCCAGCTCCTCGGCGATCCCCTGCTCGACGATGAAGACCTCCCGCCGGACCTCGTGCACCAGCGCGAGGTCGGCCTCTCCCTGCGCGACCCTGATCGTCACCGTCATCCCGCGTACTCCTCAGCTCTCCGACCCGACCCTGCGACCGGGCCCTGCGACCCGACCCCGCGACTCAGCTCTCCGACGCGATGATGTCCAGCGCCTTCCGCAGGTCCGCGGGGTACTCGCTGGAGAACTGCACCCACTCGCCGTCCGACGGGTGCTCGAAGCCGAGCGAGACGGCGTGCAGCCACTGCCGGGTCAGCCCGAGCCGCTTGGCCAGGGTCGGGTCGGCCCCGTAGGTGATGTCGCCGACGCAGGGGTGGCGCAGCGCGGACATGTGCACCCGGATCTGGTGGGTGCGGCCGGTCTCCAGCTTGATGTCCATCAGCGAGGCGGCCCGGTAGGCCTCGATCAGGTCGTAGTGGGTGACGGACGGCTTGCCCTCGCGGGTGACCGCCCACTTCCAGTCCGCGCTGGGGTGGCGACCGATCGGCGCGTCCACGGTGCCGCTGAGCGGGTCCGGGTGGCCCTGGACGAGCGTGTGGTACTTCTTCTCGGTCACCCGGTCGTGGAACTGCCGCTTGAGGTCGGTGTAGGCGCGCTCGGACTTGGCGACCACCATCAGCCCGGAGGTGCCGACGTCGAGCCGGTGCACGACGCCCTGGCGCTCGGCGGCGCCGGAGGTCGAGATCCGGTAGCCGGCCGCGGCCAGCCCGCCGATCACGGTGGGGCCGGTCCAGCCCGGGCTCGGGTGCGCGGCGACGCCGACCGGCTTGTCGACGAGCACGATGTCGTCGTCGTCGTGGACGATGCGCATGCCGTCGACCGGTTCGGCGACGATCTGCACCGGCGCGGCGGGGGCCGGGATCTCGACCTCCAGCCAGGAGCCGGCGGTGACCCGGTCCGACTTGCCGGCGACGGCCCCGTCGAGCGTCACCTTGCCCTCGGCGGCCAGCTCGGCGGCCTTGGTCCGGGAGAAGCCGAACATCCGGGCGAGGGCGGCGTCGAGGCGTTCGCCCTCCAGGCCGTCGGGAACGGGGAGGCTTCGGGTCTGCGCTGCGGTACTCACCCGTACGAGTATGCCGGACGCGCGGGCCCCCGCCCGCGCCATGCCCGGCGGGGAGCGGAGGCCGCCGCGCCCTGCTGGCCCTCGTCCGCCTACTGGTCCTTGTCCGCCTGCTCGCCCTTGTCCGCCTGCTGGTGCACGGTGCCGTCCGGGTTGCTGCCCCGGAAGGAGAGCAGGACGACCAGGATGCCGCCGCAGACGATCGCCGAGTCGGCGAGGTTGAAGACCGCGAAGTGCTGGACGGAGATGAAGTCGACCACGTGCCCGCGGAAGACGCCGGGCGAGCGGAACAGCCGGTCGGTCAGGTTGCCGAGCGCGCCGCCCAGCAGCAGGCCGAGCGCGATCGCCCAGGGGAGGCTGTACAGCCGCCGGGCGATCCGCCAGATCACCACGATGACCGCCGAGGCGATCATCGTGAAGACGACGGTCAGCGCCTGCCCCATGCCGAAGGCGGCGCCGGAGTTGCGGATCACCTGGAAGGTCACCACATCGCCGATCACCTTGATCGCCGAGTGGTTCTCCAGCCTGGCCACGACCAGCAGCTTGCTGCCGAAGTCGACCAGGAAGGCGAGCAGTGCGACGACCAGGAGCACGCCGATCCGCCTGCGCCCCTTCGGCTCCTCCGCCGCGGCCGGCTCGACCGGCAGCGACGCCGGGGCCGACACCGGGACCGGCGCCGGAGAGGAGACCGGGGAAGAGACCGGAGCGGACGCGGGGGCCGCGGCCGCCTCGGGGGCCTCCGGCCGGGCCGGGGCCCCGTCACCGGGCCCGGCCACGTCCCCGGCCGGGGCCACGACGTCGGCGGGCGTGGGGACTGAGTCGTCCCGCGTCTGGGGGGAACCTTGCGTACTGATGATCCGCTCCGCTGCCGTGACGTGGGGGGCCGATGGGCCGGTGGGAAACCCGATCTCCGAGGGATCATCCGACGGATCGGGCGACGTTACGGGGTCGAGCCTACGGCAAGCCCGACCCCTCCCGTCGTCCCGGTCGGCCGCCCGGAGCGGTCAGCGGCGTTCCTGCTTGGCCTTGCACTGGACGCAGAGCGTCGCCCGCGGGAAGGCCTGCATCCGTGCCTTGCCGATGGCCTGGCCGCAGGACTCGCAGGTGCCGAATCCGACGCCCTCCAGCCGGGCCAGCGCGTGCTCGGTCTGGGCGAGGCTGTCGCGGGCGTTGTTGGCCAGCGCCACCTCGCTCTCGCGCGAGATGTTCTTCGTACCGGCGTCCACCTGGTCGTCGCCGGCCCCGTCGTTGGAGTCCCGCATCAGGCCGGTGATGGCCGCCTCGGCCGCGTCGATCTCCTGCTGGAGCCGCTCCAGGTCGTTGATCAGCTCGGCATGCAGGTCTCGCACCTCCTCGGAGGTCCACGGGTCCTCGCCGGGACGGACCGGCAGCTCGGCCGGGTCGACCGACTCGGCACCGCCGGTACGGGCGGTGGCCCCGGCCCCGGCCGGGGTACGGGTGCGGCCGGGGGCCACGAGAGTGGTGTCGGTGGTGTTCTTGCGCCGTGCGGTAGTGGTCACGGTCCCCTCCCCTGGATCGCCTGCCACGGCCTTGCGTGCCCGCTTGGTGGCGGTACCCGCGACGGTTGTCTTCTCAGCCATGGCTTCGACCCCATCTACGAACGAATCGAGCCGCCGGTTCCCGGCGGCCTCCAGTGCCGGAACGATAATCCCGATCAAAAATGGTCACAACATGACATACCGACGCCTCACCATGATCCCACCCAGCCAGCCGCCACACGCGACACGCCCATCGCGCCGAACAGAGTTGTGCCCCCCGCCCCGGCGCGCCGAAACCGACTTGCGACGGCCGATACACTGGGCCTGCAAGGCGCAGATGGGGACGAGTACCGCAGTACGCAGCCACCAGCGACCCGGGGACGGTGCGAGCCCGGGGGTGTGCACCGCGCGAAGATCACCCCGGAGCCGCCGGAAGAACGGTCCGCGATCCCCTTCGTCGGCCCGCTAGACCCGGCAGCAAGCCCAAACAAGAGGGCCGCGGACACCATCGCGGCCAAGGAGGGTGGTACCGCGGGGCGGCATGCCGTCTCGTCCCTCCGTCGGATCCCGTCCATGCATCCGCCGGAGGTAGACGCCCGTTATGGCCAGCTCCTACAACCCCGTCCCCGCGCAGGTCGACCTGCCCGCCCTCGAACACCGGATCCTGTCGTTCTGGCAGGACAACAAGGTCTTCCAGCGCAGCCTGGAGCAGTCCGAGGGCCGTCCCGAGTGGGTCTTCTACGAGGGCCCGCCGACCGCCAACGGCATGCCCGGCGCCCACCACATCGAGGCCCGGGTCTTCAAGGACGTCTTCCCCCGGTACCGGACGATGAAGGGCTACCACGTCGCCCGCAAGGCCGGCTGGGACTGTCACGGCCTCCCGGTCGAGCTCGCCGTCGAGAAGGAGCTCGGCTTCTCCGGCAAGCAGGACATCGAGGCGTACGGCATCGCCGAGTTCAACGCCAAGTGCCGCGAGTCGGTGACCCGCCACACCGACGCCTTCGTCGAGCTCACCAACCGGATGGGGTACTGGGTCGACCTCGACCAGGCCTACCGCACCATGGACCCGTCCTACGTGCAGTCCGTCTGGTGGTCGCTCAAGCAGATCTTCGACAAGGGCCTGCTGGTCCAGGACCACCGGGTCGCCCCCTGGTGCCCGCGCTGCGGCACCGGCCTCTCCGACCACGAGCTGGCCCAGGGCTACGAGACCGTCGTCGACCCCTCGGTCTTCGTCCGCTTCCCGCTGACCAGCGGCCCGCTGGCCGACCGGGCCGCGCTGCTGGTCTGGACCACCACCCCGTGGACCCTGGTGTCCAACACCGCCGCCGCCGTCCACCCGGAGGTCACCTACGTGGTGGCCACCGACGGCACCGAGCAGCTGGTGGTCGCCGAGCCGCTGCTGGCCAAGGCCCTCGGCGAGGGCTGGGAGGCCACCGGCGAGTCCTTCACCGGCGCCGAGATGGAGCGCTGGGCCTACCGCCGCCCGTTCGACCTGGTCGAGATCGAGAACGCGCACTACGTCCTCAACGCCGACTACGTCACCACCGAGGACGGCACCGGCATCGTCCACCAGTCGCCCGCCTTCGGCGCCGACGACCTCGCGACCTGCCGCAAGTACGGCCTGCCGGTGGTCAACCCGGTCCTCACCGACGGCACCTTCGCCCCCGAGGTCCCGCTGGTCGGCGGCCAGTTCTTCAAGAAGGCCGACGAGGCCCTGGTCGCGGACCTCAAGGAGCGCGGCCTGCTCTTCCGCCACCTCCCGTACGAGCACAGCTACCCGCACTGCTGGCGCTGCCACACCGCGCTGCTGTACTACGCGCAGCCGTCCTGGTACATCCGCACCACCGCGGTCAAGGACGCGATGATCCGGGAGAACGAGGCCACCAACTGGTTCCCGGACAACGTCAAGCACGGGCGCTTCGGCGACTGGCTGAACAACAACATCGACTGGGCGCTCAGCCGCAACCGCTACTGGGGCACCCCGCTGCCGATCTGGCGCTGCGAGGAGAACCACCTCACCTGCGTCGGCTCGCTGGCCGAGCTGTCCGAGCTCACCGGCACCGACCAGTCCGGCCTCGACCCGCACCGCCCGTTCATCGACGAGGTGACCTTCGACTGCCGCGAGTGCGGCGGCACCTCGACCCGGGTGCCCGAGGTCATCGACGCCTGGTACGACTCGGGCTCGATGCCCTTCGCCCAGTACGGCTACCCGTACCAGAACAAGGAGCTGTTCGAGAAGCGCTACCCGGCGCAGTTCATCTCCGAGGCGATCGACCAGACCCGCGGCTGGTTCTACACCCTGATGGCCGTCGGCACCCTGGTCTTCGACAAGAGCTCGTACGAGAACGTCGTCTGCCTGGGCCACATCCTGGCCGAGGACGGCCGCAAGATGTCCAAGCACCTGGGCAACATCCTGCAGCCGATCCCGCTCATGGACCAGCACGGCGCCGACGCCGTCCGCTGGTTCATGGCCGCCGGCGGCTCGCCCTGGTCGGCCCGCCGGGTCGGCCACGGCACGATCCAGGAGGTGGTGCGCAAGACCCTCCTCACCTTCTGGAACACCGTCGCCTTCCAGGCCCTGTACGCCCGCACCTCCGGCTGGGCGCCGTCCGCGGCCGACCCGGCCCCGGCCGACCGCCCGCAGCTGGACCGCTGGGTGCTCTCCGAGCTGAACACCCTGGTCCGCGAGGTCGACGCGGCCTTCGAGGCCTACGACACCCAGCGCGCCGGCAAGCTGCTCTCCGCCTTCGTCGACGACCTCTCCAACTGGTACGTCCGCCGCGGCCGCCGCCGCTTCTGGCAGGGCGACGCCGCCGCGCTCGCCACCCTGCACGAGGCGCTGGAGACCGTCACCCGGCTGATGGCCCCGCTCACCCCGTTCATCACCGAGCAGGTCTGGCAGGACCTGGTCGTCCCGGTCGTCCCCGACGCCCCCGCCTCGGTCCACCTGGCCTCCTGGCCGCAGGCGGACGAGTCGCTGATCGACACCGACCTCTCCCGCCACATGGCGCTGGTCCGCCGGCTGGTCGAGCTGGGCCGGGCCACCCGCGCCGAGTCGGGTGTGAAGACCCGCCAGCCGCTGTCCCGCGCGCTGGTCGCCGCCCAGGGCTGGGACGAGCTGCCCGAGGACCTGCGCGCGCAGATCGCCGAGGAGCTCAACGTCTCCGCCCTGGAGTCGCTCGCGAACGTCGGCGGCTCGCTGGTCGACACCACCGCCAAGGCCAACTTCCGCGCACTGGGCAAGCGTTTCGGCAAGGGCGTGCAGGATGTCGCCAAGGCGGTCGCCGCCGCGGACGCCGCCCGGCTCGCCGCCGAGCTGCGGGCCGGGGGCACCACCTCGGTCGAGCTGAACGGCGAGACGGTGGCCCTGTCCCCGGACGAGGTGATCATCACCGAGACCCCGCGCGAGGGCTGGGCCGTCGCCAACGAGTCCGGTGCCACCGTCGCCCTGGACCTCGCGATCACCCCCGAGCTCAAGCGCCTCGGCGTCGCCCGGGACGCGATCCGCCAGATCCAGGAGGCCCGCAAGAACTCCGGCCTGGACGTCGCCGACCGGATCGTGCTGCGCTGGCGGGCGAGCAACGACGAGACCGCCGAGGCCATCGCCGAGCACGGTGCGCTGGTCGCCGAGGAGGTGCTCGCCACCGACTTCGCCGCCGGCGCCGCCGACTGGGAGTCCGACACCTTCGCCGACGAGTCCCTCGGCCTCGCCTTCCAGCTGCGCAAGGCCTGACCCACCCCGGAGCCGCCGTCGCCCACCGGGCGGCGGCGGCTCCGCCGTTCCCCGACCCGTCAGGAACGGCCCCGCACGCACGGAAGCGGCACCCCGCACACACAAAGGCGCCCCCTGCCCGACCCCGAAGGGTCGAGCAGGGGGCGCCTTTGCCGACGGCTACCGCTTAGTTGTCGCCGTCCTCGTCGATCAGGAAGCCCCGCATCGGAGCCGGCGCCTGCTGCATCGGCTGCGGCGGCTGCGGACGGACGGCCGCCATCGGCTGGGTCATCCCGGCCGGCTGCATCTGCGGCGCACCCGAGTTGCCCGCGGCCGACGGCCCGCCGAAGCTCGGCGCACCGTTCCCGCCGAAGGCGCTCTGCCCGCCGAAGGACGGCTGGCCGCCGAACGACTGCTGGCTGCCGCCGAAGCTCGGCGACGGGCTGCTCATCGCGCTCGCACCGGCCGGAGCCATCGACGACGCGGCCGGCGGCAGCGAAGCGGTGGCCGGGATCCGCGGCGGCGCGAGCGAGTCGTCCGCCTGCGACTCCAGCTGACGCAGCTGGGTCTCCAGGTAGGACTTCAGGCGCGTCCGGTACTCACGCTCGAACGCCCGCAGGTCCTCGACCTTGCGCTCCAGCGTGGCGCGGGCGGACTCCAGGGAGCCCATCGCGACGCGGTGCTTCTCCTGCGCGTCCCGCTCCAGCGCGTCGGCCTTGGCGCGGGCGTCCCGCTCCAGGCCCTCGGCGCGGCTGCGAGCCTCGCCGACGATCTTGTTGGCCTCGGAACGGGCCTCGGAGATCGCCTGGTCCGCGGTCTGCTGGGCGAGCGCCAGCACCCGGGCGGCGCTGTCGCCACCGGGGTTCTGCTGCTGCTGCATCGGGGCGCCCATCGGGCCGCCCATCTGCTGCGGGCCGCCCATGGGGCCGCCCATCTGCTGCATCTGCTGCTGGCCCATGCCCTGGCCCATCGGGTTGCCCATGCCCTGCGGGCCACCGGGGCCGCCCATCGGCTGGAGCATCTGACCGCCCATCGGCTGGACCAGCTGCTGCTGGCCGCCCATGGTCTGGCCCATCTGCTGCTGACCGGGGCCGCCCATCGGGCCGCCCTGGCCGGCGGGGAGCTGCGGGGCGCCGGACGGCAGGCCGAGCGGCTGGTTGCCCATCTGCTGCTGCTGCGGACCGGGACCCATCTGCTGCTGCTGCGGACCGCCCGGGCCCATCTGCTGCTGCGGACCGGGGCCACCCTGCTGGCCGGGAACCGGCGGGCCGGATATGGCGGCCGGTACCGGGGCGCCGGGGCGCGCGTCCTGCGGCGGCTCCTTGCGCATGTTGGCCTGGTTCTGCGCGGCGGCACGGGTCGCGGCGGCCAGCTTGGCGCGCAGGTCCTCGTTCTCGCGGAGGAGACGGGTCAGCTCCGCCTCGACCTCGTCGAGGAAGGCATCGACCTCGTCCTCGTCATAGCCTTCGCGCAGGCGGACGGTCGTGAACTGCTTGTTCCGAACGTCCTCGGGGGTCAATGGCATCTCTTCACCTCAACGTGATCGTCGGCACACCGGCATCCTGTCGCATCGCTCACCTACGACTAGGGCCGCACAAGCGAGATCAGGACATACACAATGATCATCAGTACGAAGAAGGACAGGTCGAGCGCCACGCCCCCGAGACGCAACGGCGGAATGAACCGCCGCAGAAGCTTGAGCGGCGGATCCGTGACAGTGTACGTGGCCTCCAGGACCAGGACCATGGCCTTGCCGGGCCGCCACGAACGCGCGAACTGGAAGACCCAGTCCATCACCAGCCGCACGAGCAGGAACACCAGGAAGACGGTCAGTGCGTAATAGAGCACCGCCCACACGATCTCCATCGCGCTTCCCTCTCCCCGGTTGTCGGCCCTCGGGCCGCTCTCGCCTGTCGCTAACTCACTGTCGATCAGATCCACACGTAAAGTCGTGGTCGGGTCAGCTCTGGTTGAAGAACCCACCCTCGGCGATCCGAGCCTTGTCCTCCGCCGTGACATCGACGTTAGCAGGCGACAGGAGGAACACCTTCTGCGTCACGCGCTCGATACTGCCGTGCAGACCGAAGACGAGTCCAGCGGCGAAGTCTACGAGCCGCTTGGCGTCGGTGTCGTCCATCTCGGTCAGATTCATGATCACAGGAGTCCCGCCACGGAACTGTTCCCCGATGGTACGGGCCTCGTTGTAGGTCCTCGGGTGCAGCGTGGTGATGCGGTAGGGCTCTCGTTCGTTCACTACCTTGGGCATGATCACCGGGGCGCTCTTCTCCAGGTTGTGGCGGCGTTCGGGTGTGATGGACGACACTGGTGCCATCCTCGGGGTCTCCTGGCGAATCGGGACCGCGGCCGGCACCGGCTGCGGGGTGATGGAGGAGACCGGCGCGGGCGCCGGGGAGGCCGGCCGCGGAATGTCCTCGGTCCGTCCGGTCCGGATCGGCTCGGGGTCCGCGTCGTAGTCGTCGTCGGGGTCGTACCCCTGGCCGTCGTACGTCTCGTCCTCCACGAGGCCGAGGTAGACCGCCATCTTGCGCATTGCGCCGGCCATGCTCCTGTCTCCTCCGCTTGTGGTGGACCGACTCCGTCCCGACGGCCGGGCCGAACGGCCCCGTCCGCGGATTCCGCGGTCCGCCCACGACGCTTCGTCAGGCCGACGGCCAATCAGAGTTCGTGGATGAGGGCCGCGGAGCAACGATCCACGGTTGGCTAGCGCTCCGATAAGCTGCTAGCTTCTGTCCTATTTTGTCCTGCAGTCTGATCTACTACCCGGTGACGTTACCTGAGGGGTGACCGCACTCCGAGTACCGCCGTTCCGACGCGCACATGTGTCGCTCCGGCGGCAATGGCCTGCTCCAAGTCGCCGCTCATCCCTGCCGAGACCATGGTGGCAGCCGGATGGGCCGCTCGTACTGCGGTTGCGATTTCCGCCAGCCGATCGAAGGCCGCGGCCGGATCGCCGGCCAGCGGACCCGCCAGCGGAGCGACGGTCATCACACCGTCCATGCGCAGTCCGGGCGTGTCGGCGATCGCGTCGGCCAGCGCGAGCACGTCCGCCGGGGCGACCCCGGCCCGGTGCCCGCCCTCGCCGGCCTCCTTGTCCAGCGCCACCTGCACCAGGCAGCCCAGGTCGGCGCGTTCGGCCTTGACGACCGCGGCGCCGAGCGACTCCACCAGCCGCGCCCGGTCCACCGAGTGGACGTGGTCGGCGTAGCGGACCACCGAGCGGACCTTGTTGGTCTGCAGCTGGCCGACGAAGTGCCAGTCAAGAGGAAGGTTTCTGCACTGCTCCGCCTTGGGCCCGGCGTCCTGGTCGCGGTTCTCCGCGACGTCGGTGACGCCCAGCCCGGCCAGCAGCGCGCTGTCCTCGGCGGGGTAGGTCTTGGTGACCACGATCAGCCGGACCTCGTCGCGGGCCCGCCCGGCGGCGGCGCAGGCGTCGGCGATCCGCCGCTCGACGACCTCCAGGTTGGTACCGAGTTCCTCGTACCGGGCCCGCTGGCCCTCCGTCAGCGCGTCGAGCCAGGACTTGTCCGGGAATCGGGCGGAATCGCCCGGGAACGGTCCGTAGATGTCATTCGTCATCAGTGTGAAGAGCCCAACCAGACGTAGCTCGCGAGCCGGCCTGTGCGCTGCTCGCGCCGATAGGAGTAGTGGTCGGCGGATTCGAGGGTGCAGACCGGTGACAGCACCGGCCCGGTGACGCCCGCGGCGGCCAGCTGGGCCGCGACTCCCGCCGGCACGTCCAGGGCCGGGGTCCCCCAGGAGGTGACCGCGTGGGCCTCGGGCACCCGCCCGGCGACCTCGGCCCGCAGCTGCGCGGGCACCTCGTAGCAGCGGCCGCAGACGGCGGGGCCGGTGGCGGCGGTGATCCGCGCGGGCTCGGCGCCGAGCGCCACCATCGCCCCGACCACCGCCGGCACCACACCGGCCGCGAGGCCGGGCCGTCCGGCGTGGGCCGCGCCGACCACCCCCGCGACCGGGTCCGCCAGCAGTACCGGGGTGCAGTCCGCGGTCAGCACGGCCAGCGCCAGCGGCCGGTCGGTGACCACCGCGTCGACCGTCGGGGCCTCCCCCGCCGGCTGGCGCTCCGTCACGACGGCGACGTCCGCCCCGTGCACCTGGTTCATCCACACCACGTCGGCCGGGTCGAGGCCGAGCTCGCGGGCCGCGATCGCCCGGTTCTCCAAGACGGCCGCCGGGTCGTCCCCCACCGCGCCGCCGAGGTTCAGCTCCCCGTACGGCGAAGTGCTCACCCCGCCCCACCGGGTGGTGAAGGCGAAGTGAGCACCGTCGCGGACCGCGTGGTCGATCACTTAAGGAAGTCCGGCACGTCGAGTTCCTCGGCCGGGCTCTCCACGAACGGCTGCCGGGCCGGCTGCACCTGCGGCGGCACCGGGGCGGCCGTGGTGGTGGCCGGCGACTCGGCCGAACGGGAGGAGGCGCTGTCGCCCTCCGAGCGGGAGGTGACCGAGCCGATGCCGCCGTACGAGGGCCGGCCGGCCGGACGCTCCGGGGTGCCCGAGGAGGCCGGCGGGTTGGCCGGGGCCGCGCTCGCCTTGACCACCGGGTCGCGGACGATCGCCGGCGGCTGGCCGCCGTCGAAGCCCGCCGCGATGACGGTGACCCGGACCTCGTCGCCCAGGGCGTCGTCGATGACTGCACCGAAGATGATGTTGGCCTCGGGGTGGGCCGCCTCGCTGACCAGCTGGGCGGACTCGTTGATCTCGAACAGGCCGAGGTCGGAGCCGCCGGAGATGGACAGCAGCACGCCGCGGGCGCCGTCGATCGAGGCCTCCAGCAGCGGCGAGGAGATCGCCATCACGGCGGCCGCCTTGGCACGGTCCTCACCGCGGGCCGAGCCGATGCCCATGAGCGCCGAACCGGCGTCCGACATGACGGACTTGACGTCGGCGAAGTCGAGGTTGATCAGACCCGGGGTGGTGATCAGGTCGGTGATCCCCTGGACGCCGGAGAGCAGCACCTGGTCGGCGGAGCGGAACGCGTCCAGCACGCTGACCTGGCGGTCCGAGATGGACAGCAGCCGGTCGTTGGGGATGACGATGAGGGTGTCGACCTCTTCGCGCAGGGAGGCGATGCCGTCCTCGGCCTGGTTGGCGCGACGCCGGCCCTCGAAGGTGAACGGACGGGTGACCACGCCGATGGTCAGCGCGCCCAGCGAGCGGGCGATGTTGGCGACCACCGGCGCGCCGCCCGTGCCGGTGCCGCCGCCCTCGCCGGCGGTGACGAAGACCATGTCGGCCCCCTTGAGGACCTCCTCGATCTCCTCGCGGTGGTCCTCGGCGGCCTTCCGGCCGACCTCGGGGTTGGCGCCGGCGCCGAGGCCCCGGGTGAGTTCACGGCCCACATCGAGCTTGACGTCGGCGTCGCTCATGAGGAGGGCCTGCGCATCGGTGTTGATCGCGATGAACTCGACGCCCTTGAGACCGACCTCGATCATCCGGTTGATGGCGTTGACACCACCGCCGCCGATACCGACGACCTTGATGACTGCGAGGTAGTTCTGCGGTGCTGCCACGTCGAAGGCCTCTCGCCTCGAATTTCCAGGTCGGCCCGAATGCCCGATCAGGGCCGGACCGACGGATGTCGATGGGTAGGGAGCCTGGTTCCTGACGTAATGTCCGAAATGCCGACCGCCGACCCCAACCCTAAACTTGACCTTTAGGGTTAGTGCTGTGCCTCTGTCACATCACCAGGGAACACAGTCTGGTGAGACAGGACACTAGGTGGCTCCGGCCACGTGTTTCAACGAACACGCCGAGCTTCCCTTTTTCTTTTGAGCCTATGTGATCATCGACCGGCGGATGACACCGGGGTGACCACCAAGGGTCGGGCCGACACGAAGCCGCGTCAACCCCGCCCGCGGCCCGCCGCCGTCCTTCCGAACGGCGCGCTCCACGTGCACCCTTGGGCACAGAACCTACCGGATCATCCGGACACCGCAGGCGCGTCCGGAGCGCTCACGTCGAAGTTCGTACCCTTCTGACGCAGCAGCGCCACCAGCACCCGGGCTTTGCGATCCGTCTGCTCGGGGCTCCCCCAGCGCACCGTCGCACCCCCGGCCAACTGCAGCTGGATGTCGTCGAACGAATGCACAAGAACGGCCCCGGCCCGCTGCCGGACCTCCTCCGGCAGCCCCGCCGCCACCGCCACCGCGCCCTCGACCAGCTGCGTCCGGCCGATCACCGACTCGGTGTCCAGCGCCTGCTGGCTGAGCCTCAGCTCCACCACCGGCACCCCGGACGGGGCGGCCGGCTCGGTGGCGAAACTCACCCCGCCCGCGTCGACCTGGGTGAAGCGGCCGTCCTCGCCCTTCACCGCGGCGACCGCGGTGCGCTGGGTGACCTTCACCCGGAGGGTGTTCGGCCAGCCCCGCCAGACCTCCGCCCCGGCCACCCGGGGGATCGCCTCCACCCGCGCGCGGGCGTCGTCGAGGTCCACCCGGGCCAGCGGCCCCGAACCGACCCCGCCGATCGCCGTCCTGACCTCGTCGGCCGTCAGCCGCTCGTCCTGGAGGCCCTGCACCGCGACGGAGCGCACCTCCAGCACCGAGGAGAAGAAGACCAGCCAGGACAGCACCCCGAACAGCAGCGCGACCAGGGCGCCCAGCACCACCACACCCCGCCGGGAGAGCCGAAGCCGAGGAGCGTGCTCCTCGGCCTCGAACTCCTCGTCCAGGGGGTCGGCGAGCCGGGCGTCAGCCACGACGGCGGCCGCCCCGGGCAGCCTCGATGGCCTCGTAGACCATGCCGACGAGCAGCTCGTCGGCGTCCCGGCGGCCGAACTCGGCGGCCGACCGGCTCATGTCCCACAGCCGCTGCGGGTCCGTCAGCACCGGCAGCACGTTCTGCAGCACCCAGTCGGGGTTCAGCTCGGCGTCGTCGACCAGCAGGCCGCCGCCGGCCTTCACCATCGGCTGGGCGTTCAGCCGCTGCTCGCCGTTGCCGATCGGCAGCGGCACGAAGGCGGCCGGCAGGCCGACCGCGGCCAGCTCGGCCACCGTCATGGCGCCGGCCCGGCAGAGCATCATGTCGGCCGCCGCGTAGGCGAGGTCCATCCGGTCCAGGTACGGCACCGCGCGGTACGGCGGCATCCCCGGGATGTCGTCCACCTGGGGCAGCTCGTTCTTCGGGCCGACCGCGTGCAGGATCTGCACCCCGTACTGCTGGAGCCGGGGGGCGATCGCGGTGATCGTCTCGTTCAGCCGGCGGGCGCCCTGCGAGCCGCCGGTGACCAGCAGCGTGGGCAGCCGCTGGTCGAGGCCGAAGTAGTGCCTCGCTTCGGGCCGGGCCGCGTTCCGGTCCAGGGTAGCGATGGTCCGGCGCAGCGGGATGCCGATGTACCGGGAGTCGCGCAGCTTGCTGTCCGGCGTGGAGACGGCGACGAAGTCGCTGTACCGGGCGCCGATCTTGTTGGCCAGGCCGGGCCGGGCGTTGGCCTCGTGCACCACGATCGGCACGCCGGCCCGCTTGGCGGCCAGGTAGGCGGGCATCGCGACGTAGCCGCCGAAGCCGACCACGGCGTCCGCCTTCACCCGCTCGATGATCTCCTGGGCGGCCCGGACGGTGCCGCGCAGCCGGCCGGGTACGGTGATCAGCTCGGGGGTGGGCTTGCGGGGCAGGGGGACGGCCGGGATCAGCTCCAGCTGGTAGCCGCGCTCGGGGACCAACCGGGTCTCCAGGCCGCGCTCGGTGCCGAGGGCGGTGATCCCGACGGACGGGTCGTGCCTGCGGAGGGCGTCCGCGAGGGCCATGGCCGGCTCGATGTGACCGGCGGTCCCCCCGCCGGCGAGTACGACATGCACCGAAATTCACCGCTCCCTGCGTGCCGGTCCTGGGACCGGGCGCGCTGTGGTTCGTCGTCGTGGCAGCACCCGGGCCAGCTGCTTCCTGATCCGGGAGTTCTTGCTCCGGGCGGCCAGGGCCGCCTTCGCTCCCGAGCTGCTGCGTGCCAGGCAGAGCAGCACCCCGATCGCGGACATGGCCGACAGCATGGCGGAACCGCCGTAGGAGAACAGCGGGAGCGGGACGCCCGCGATGGGCAGCAGTCCCAGCGCCGACCCCAGGTTGATCACGGCCTGAGCCATGATCCAGGTGGTGGCGGCCCCCGCGGCGTACCTGACGAAGGGATCCCTCGTACCGATGGCCACACGGATACCCGCGTAGCCTAGTGCCGCGAAGAGACCGATCACCGACAGCGTCCCCACCAGACCCAGTTCCTCGCCGGTGGTGGCGAAGATGAAGTCGGTGTGCGCCTCCGGGAGCTGGCCCCATTTCTCGACGCCGGCGCCGAGTCCGGAGCCGAACAGGCCCCCGAGGCCGAACGAGTAGACGCCGTGCAGGGCCTGGAAGCAGGAGCCGGCCGGGTCGAGCTTGGTCACCCCGATGCAGGAGAGCCGCTCGGCCCGGTGCGGGACGGTGACCACCAGCGCGGTGCAGACGACCACGGCCACGCCGAGGGTGGCGACGAACAGCCGCAGCGGCGCGCCGACCATCCAGAGCAGCCCGAACAGCATGGCGACCAGGATCATCGTGGTGCCCATGTCGCCGCCGAGCATGATCAGCATCAGCAGCAGCAGGGTGCCGGGCACCAGCGGGATCAGCAGGTGCTTCCACTCGCCGAGGGTGCCGGTCTTCTGCTTGCGCGCGAGCAGGTCGGCGCCCCAGAGGACGAGGGCGAGCTTGGCGAACTCGGAGGGCTGGAACTGGAACACGCCGAAATCCAGCCAGTTCCGGTTGCCGTTGACCTCCATGCCGATGCCGGGGATCGCCACCAGCGCCATGGCCCCGATCACCGCGAGCATCACCGGGTAGACGATCACCCGCAGCACGGCCACCGGGACGAGGGCGAAGCCGAGCAGCAGCGCGAAGCCGAGCACCACCGCGAGCAGCTGCTTGTAGAAGTAGAACTGGGTCGAGCGGTGCTGGCCCAGCGCGAGGATCTGCGAGGCCGAGAAGACCATCATCAGACCGAGCACGACCAGCAGCAGCGCCGTGCCGGCGATCAGCAGGTACGGCGTCAGCGGCCGGTCCAGGGTGTACCGCGCGCGGGCCCGGAAGGCCTGCAGGCGGGCCAGCGGACCGGCCGACTTGTAGGCGGTGGTGGTGGCCGAGATCACCCGCAGGGGTTCGGCCGGGCGGCCCTTCTCCGGCGCGCTCGAACCGCCCGCCCTGCCGCTCCCGGCCACAACGCTCCCCTTGTTTCGTGCCTCGTCGGCCTCCGGCGGGCGCGGCGACGGCGGCCGGAGGCCGTCCGTCCCGCTACTGGTCCCCGTCCGCCAGCTCCCGGACGGACGCAGCGAAGAGGTCTCCGCGCTCGCCGTAGTTGGTGAACATGTCCATCGAGGCACAGGCCGGGGCCAACAGCACCGTGTCACCCGTTCGGGCGAGCGAAGCGGCCGCGCGGACCACCTCGGTCATCGCCACCGCGCCAGTCTGGCCCTCGGCCGCCTCGATCACCGGGACATCCGGCGCGTGTCGCGCCAGCGCCTCCCGGATCAGCGCGCGGTCCTCGCCGATCAGTACGGCGGCCCGCAGCCGGTCGGCCGCGCCCCGCACCAGGTCGTCGAACTCCGCGCCCTTGGCCAGGCCGCCGGCGATCCAGACCACCGGCCGGTACGCGGCCAGCGAGGCCGCGGCGGCGTGGGTGTTGGTCGCCTTGGAGTCGTCGATCCAGGTGACCCCGTCGACCACGGCGACCTCGGCGATCCGGTGCGCGTCCGGGCGGAAGGCCCGCAGGCCCTCGCGGACCGCCTTCGGCTCCACGCCGTAGGCGCGGGCCAGCGCGGCGGCGGCCAGCGCGTTGCTGATGTTGTGCGGGGCCGGCGGGCTGACGTCCTCGACCGAGCCGAGCTCGGCCGCGTTCTTGGCCCGGTCGGCCACGAACGCCCGGTCCACCAGCAGGCCGTCGACCACGCCGAGGTTCGACAGGGCGGGTGCGCCGAGGCCGAAGCCGACCGCCCGGCAGCCCTCCTCGACGTCGGCCTCGCGGACCAGCGCCTCGGTGGCCGGGTCGGCCAGGTTGTACACGCAGGCGACGGTGTTGCCCTGGTAGATCCGGCCCTTGTCGGCGGCGTACGCCTCCATCGAGCCGTGCCAGTCCAGGTGGTCGGGGGCCAGGTTGAGCACGGCCGCCGAGTGCGGGCGCAGCGAGGACGCCCAGTGCAGCTGGTAGCTGGAGAGCTCGACGGCGAGCACGTCGTAGGGCTCCTCGGCGAGCACCGCGTCCAGCACCGAGACGCCGACGTTGCCGACGGCGGCGGTGCGCCGGCCCGCGGCGGTCAGGATCGAGGCGAGCATCTGGACCGTGGTGGTCTTGCCGTTGGTGCCGGTGACCGCCAGCCAGGGGGCCGGTTCGCCGGTGGCGGGGTGCGGCCGGCGCAGCCGCCAGGCCAGCTCGACGTCGCCCCAGATCTCCAGGCCGGCCCGCTCGGCGGCCTCGAACAGCGGGCTGCTCGGCGGCCAGCCGGGCGAGGTGACGACCAGCCGGGTGCCCTCGGGCAGGGGGTCGCCGTCGCCGAGGCGGACGGTGACGCCGAGCGTCTCCAGTTCGGCGGCGCGGGCCCTCAGGCCCTCGCCGGAGCCGCCGTCGACGACCGTGACCAGGGCGCCGAGGCCGTGCAGGACCCGGGCGGCGCTGATGCCGGAGACGCCGAGCCCGGCGACGGTGACCGGCAGGCCGGTCCAGTCGGGCAGATCAGGCAGGTCGGGCAGATCGGTGTCCGGGCGGCCGGGCCGGTCGGAGTCGGTCATCCGGTCACCCATCCCGCGTAGAAGAGGCCGAGGCCGACGGCCACGCACAGGCCCTGGATGATCCAGAACCGGACCACGACCAGGACCTCGCTCCAGCCCTTGAGTTCGAAGTGGTGCTGCAGCGGGGCCATCTTGAAGACGCGCTTGCCGGTCATCCGGAACGAGCCGACCTGGATGATCACCGAGAGGGTGATGATCACGAAGAGGCCGCCCAGCAGGACGAGCAGGATCTCGGTGCGCGAGCAGATCGCCAGACCGGCCAGCGCGCCGCCGAGGGCCAGCGAGCCGGTGTCGCCCATGAAGATCTTGGCGGGCGAGGTGTTCCACCAGAGGAAGCCGAAGCAGGAGCCCATCAGGGCGGCGGCGACCACCGCGAGGTCCAGCGGGTCGCGGACGTCGTAGCAGTTGGCGGTGGCCGAGGAGACGTAGGCGCAGCTCTGGCCGTACTCCCAGACGCCGATGAAGGTGTAGGCGCCGAAGGCCATCACCGAGGCACCGGTGGCCAGGCCGTCCAGACCGTCCGTCAGGTTGACGCCGTTGGAGGTCGCGGCGATCAGGAAGTACGCGAAGATGACGAACAGGACCGGGCCGACGGCCCACTCGAAGTCCCGGACGAAGGAGAGGTGCTCCGAGGCCGGGGTACGGCCGGCGTTGTCGGGGAACTGCAGGGCCAGCACCGCGAACGCCAGGCCGACGATGGACTGGCCGGCCAGCTTGGCCTTGGCCCGCAGGCCCAGGGAGCGGCGCTTGACGACCTTGATGTAGTCGTCGAGGAAGCCGACCAGGCCCAGACCGGTCGTCAGGAACAGCACCAGCAGGCCGGAGGCGGTCGGGCTCTCGCGCGTTATCGCCTTGGTGGCGAAGTAGGCGATCAGGGTCGCCAGGATGAACGCGATGCCGCCCATGGTGGGCGTGCCCTTCTTGCTGTGGTGCGCCTTGGGGCCGTCGTCGCGGATGTACTGGCCGTAGCCCTGCCGGGCGAGCAGCTTGATCAGCGCGGGGGTACCGGCCAGCGACAGGATCAGACCGATCATGCCGGAGAAGAGGATCTGCTTCATTACTCGGCCGCACCGTCCGCGAGGAGGGCCTCGGCCACCTTCTCCAGCCCCACCGAACGGGACGCCTTCACCAGCACCACATCCCCCGGCCGCAGCTGACTGCGCAGCAGTTCGACCGCCGCGTCCGCGTCGGACACCAGCACCGACTCCTCACCCCACGAACCTTCGTTCCTCGCGCCCAGTTCCATGCAGGCCGCCTCGCGTCCGCCGACCGCCACCAGCTTGGTGACGTCGAGCCGGACCGCGAGCCGCCCGATGGCGTCGTGCTCGGCCAGGCTGTCCTCGCCGAGCTCCCGCATCTCGCCGAGCACCGCCCAGGTGCGGCGGCGCTCCGGGCCGCGCCCACCCATCGAGATCAGCGCCCGCAGCGCGGCCCGCATCGAGTCGGGGTTCGCGTTGTAGGCGTCGTTGACGACGGTGACACCATCGGCCCGGTCGACGACCTCCATGCGCCAGCGGGACAGCGCACCCGCCTCGCTCAGTGCTTCGGCGGTGTCGTCGACGGTCATCCCGAGCTCCGTCGCCACCGCTGCGGCGGCGAGGGCGTTCGAGACGTGGTGCTCACCGTACAGGCGCAGCTGCACGGGTGCGGAACCGGCCGGGGTGCTCAGCGTGAACGATGGACGTCCGGTGGAGTCGAGGCGAACATCCTGTGCCCGGACGTCGGCCTCGGCGGACTCGCCGAAGTACACCACCCGGGCCTTCGTCCGGGAGGCCATCGCGCGCACCAGGCGGTCGTCCGCGTTGAGGATCGCGACGCCGTCGGCGGGCAGGGCCTCGACCAGCTCGCCCTTGGCCTCGGCGATCGCCTCCTGGGAGCCGAACTCGCCGACGTGGGCGGTGCCGACGTTGAGCACCAGGCCGATCCGGGGCGGGGTGATCGAGGTGAGGTACTCGATGTCGCCCTTGTGCCGGGCACCCATCTCCAGCACCAGGTGCCGGGTGGTGTCCTCGACCCGCAGGGCGGTCATCGGGTGGCCGATCTCGTTGTTGAGCGAGCCCGGCGGGTAGACGGTGTCGCCCAGGCGCTGGAGCAGCTGGGCGATGAGGTCCTTGGTGCTGGTCTTGCCGGCCGAGCCGGTCAGCGCGACCACTGCGGCGTCGGCGCGGCCGACGACGGCGCGGGCGAGCTTGCCGAGCGCGTCCACCACGCTGTCGACCAGGACGGTCGGGCCGCCGACCGGGCGGGAGGCCAGCACCGCGACGGCGCCGGCCGCGAGCGCCCGGTCCGCGTAGTCGTGGCCGTCCACGTTCTCGCCGGCGAAGGCCGCGAAGAGCCCGCCGGGGCGGACCTTGCGGGAGTCGACCTCGACCGGGGCGGTCACCAGGGCGTCCGGGTCGGCGTCGGTCAGGGTTCCCCCGACTGCGGCGGCCACCTCGGCGAGGGTCAGTGCGATCACGGCTGGTCCACTCCTCGGGTGCCCTGGCTGCCCTGCGCGGCCGTGGTCCGCACGATGGATTCGCGCAGCACCTCCCGGTCGTCGAAGGGGCGGATCTCGTCTCGTACGTACTGGCCGAGCTCGTGGCCCTTGCCCGCCACCAGCACGGTGTCACCGGCCTGGGCCCGGGCGACCGCGAGCTCGATCGCCTCGGCGCGGTCCGGCACGACCAGCACGGCGCCGCGCTCGGCCTCGGGCACTGCGGCGGCGCCGTTCAGCATGCTGGCGAGGATCGCCAGCGGGTCCTCGCTGCGCGGGTTGTCACTGGTCAGGACGGCGGTGTCGGCGAGCCGGGCGGCGATGCCGCCCATCGGGGCGCGCTTGTGCGGGTCGCGGTCGCCGCCGCAGCCGACCACCACGTGCAGCCGGCCCTTGGTGACCTCGCGCAGCGAGCCGAGGACGGCCTCCAGGGCGTCCGGCTTGTGGGCGTAGTCGACCACCGCGACGTACGGCTGTCCGGCGTCCACCCGCTCCAGCCGGCCGGGCACCCCGGGGACGGCGGCGACACCGGCCACGGCCGACTCCAGCGGGAGTCCGGCGGTGGCCAGCAGCACGATCGCGGCCAGCGCGTTGGCGACGTTGAAGGGGCCGGGCAGCGGGACGGCGGCGTCGGCCTCGACACCGCCGGGGCCGAGCACCCGGAAGGTCGAGCCGACCGGGCCGAGCTGGACGTCGACCGCGCGCCAGTCCGCCTCCGGGGCGCCGGTGGCGGAGAAGGTGGCGACCGGGATCTTGGCCTCGGCAGCGAGCCGGCGGCCGTAGGCGTCGTCCAGGTTGACCACGCCGGCGCGGGACTTGCCGGGCTGGAAGAGCCGGGCCTTCGCCTGGAAGTAGTCCTCCATGTCCGGGTGGAAGTCGAGGTGCTCGGGGGTCAGGTTGTTGAACAGCGCGACGTCGTAGACCACGCCGTCGGTGCGGCCGTAGACCAGGGCGTGGCTGGAGACCTCCATGGTCACCGCGTCCGCGCCGCGCTCGCCCATCACGGCGAGGATCGCGTGCAGGTCGGTGGCCTCGGGGGTGGTGCGCTCGCTCTTGATCCGCTCGTCGCCGACCCGCATCTCCACGGTCCCGATCACCCCGGGGTGGCGCCCGGCGCCGCGCAGGCCGCCCTCGACCAGGTACGAGGTGGTGGTCTTGCCGTTGGTGCCGGTGAGTCCGATCATCAGCAGCCGCTCGGAGGGGCGGTCGTAGACGGCCGCGGCGAGCTCGCCCATCCGGGCCCGGGGCCGGTCGACGACCAGCAGCGGCAGACCGGTGCCGGCCGCCAGCTCGGCGCCCGCCGGGTCGGTGAGCACCGCGACGGCGCCGGCTCCGGCGGCCTGTCCGGCGAAGGCCGCGCCGTGGTGGTTGGCCCCCGGGAACGCCACGTAGAGGTCACCGGGGCGGACCTCGCGGGCGTTGTGGGTGACGCCGGTGACCTCGGGCCCCTCGACGGGATCCAGGCCCAGCAGACGGGCGACCTCGGCGAGCGTCCGGGCGCCGGTCCGCGTGGGGCGGGGCGGGCTCACGGTGTTTTGATCGGGTTTCGGCACGGCGGAGAGGCTATCCGCCGAAGGGTGTCCAGGGCCAAACCGGCCCTTTTGCACACCGGCGGCCGCACCCGCCAGGTCGTTGTCCATGGTCGATCACGGCTTCCACTCGACGGGCAGGTTGGGCGCCTCGCTCCCGCTCGGCGGGACCTGGAGGGTCTTGAGGGTGAACTCCATCACCTGCTTGAACACCGGGCCGCACAGCTGGCCGCCGAAGTGGCCGTTGACCGGGTCCTGGATCACGCAGGAGACGGTGACCCGGGGCTGGTCGGCGGGCGCGAAACCGATGAAGGAGGCGGTGTACCCGCGGTATCCGCCGTTCTTCGGGTCCACCCGGTTGGCGGTGCCGGTCTTGCCGGCGACCCGGTAACCCGGGATCGCGGCCTTGCCACCGGTGCCCTGCTCGTCGGAGACGACCGATTCCAGCATCTCGGTGAGGGTCTTCGCGGTCTGCTCGCTCACCACCCGGGACTGCGCGCCCGCCGGGGCCGGCGTGTACTTGCCGTCCGGCGCGGTGGTGCCCTGGACCACGCTGGGCGCCACCCGGACACCGCCGTTGGCGATGGTGGAGAACACCGAGGTGGCCTGGAGCGCGTTGACCGACAGGCCCTGGCCGAACGGGATGGTGTACTGCTTGGACGCCTTCCAGTCCTCCGGCTTGTCGAGCAGTCCGGCGGTCTCGCCGGGGAAGGCCAGACCGGTCTGCTGGCCGATGCCGAACTTCCGCAGGTAGTCGTAGAGGACCCGGTTGGCCTCGGGCTGGGTGGCGCCGAGGGTCTGGGCGGCCTCGATGGTGCCGATGTTGGAGGACTTGGCGAGCACGCCGGCCAGGGTCAGGTACCAGGTGTCGTGCTCGACGTCGTCCTTGAACGCCACGTCGCCGCGCACCAGCGGGTACGGCACGGTGACCTTGGTGTCCCAGGTGGCCTTGCCGGTGTCCAGGACGGCCGCCATGGTCATCAGCTTGGCGGTGGAGCCGGGCTCGTAGGCGTCCTGCAGGGCGGCGTTGCCGAGCTGCGAGTTCTTGGCCGTGCTCAGGTCGTTCGGGTTGAAGCCGGGCGAGGTCGCCATCGCCAGGACCTGGCCGTTCTTGACGTCCTGGACGATCACATAGCCCTTCTCCGCCCCGGCGTTGGCGACCTGGTCGGTGATGGCGCGCTGGGCCGCCCACTGGATGTCCCGGTTGACGGTCAGCCGCAGGTCGGTGCCGGGCACGGCGGGCTCCAGCGAGCCGCCCGCGGTCGGCACCAGCCGGCCGCCGGCCTGGGCGTAGCTGCTGTGGCCCTCCTTGCCGGCCAGCTGGTTCTGGAACTGCTGCTCCAGGCCGCCCGCGCCCTCGCCCTCGGCGTTGACGAAGCCCACCAGGTTCGCGGCCAGCCCGTCGGAGGGGTAGACCCGCTTCTGGGTGTCCCGGTTGAAGACGCCGGCCAGCGGATTGACGCACTCGTTGTCGACCCGGGTCCGGCCGCCCTCGTCGACGGGCTTGTTCAGCAGCCGCTTCTGGGCCTGGCAGGCACGCGAGCCGGCCTGCTTCTCCAGGCTGGACTTGAGGTCGGTGATCTGGTTCTTGACGTCCGGGGTCTGCTGGGCGGCGAGCCGCTTGTAGCGGGTCTTCGGCGTGCGCAGATCGGCGGCGATCTTCTCCTTGGGCACGCCGAGGATCGGCGCCAGCAGGGCGGCGGCCTGCTCGGGGGCGTCGGGCAGGCCGGTCGCCCCGGGGGTGAACATCGCCGGGTCGGCGGTGATGTCGTAGGCGTCCACGGTGGTGGCCAGCGCGACGCCGTCGGAGGACGTTATCGAGCCGCGCTCGGCGGTGATCGGGATGTTCAGGTAGCGGTTGGTGTTGGCGTCGGAGGCCAGCGCGTCCGAGTCCAGCAGCTGGAGCTGGACCAGCCGCCCGGCGAAGACCGAGAACACCACCGACAGCACGACGGTGATCACCCGCAGCCGGCGGCGCGGATCGGCCAGCCGGATCCCCCGGGAGGCCGGACGGCGCTGCGGGGGGCGGCGGCGCGGCGGCGCACCGGCCGCCGGGCGCCCCTCG
>NZ_JAIY01000010.1:771437-814171 GCF_000710405.2 Kitasatospora sp. MBT66
CCGCCGGCGCCGCCGCCGGAGGGCTGACGGGGTGTGCTCATCGGGCGCCACCTCCGCCCGCGGCCGGGGCCGGCCTGGCCGGACCGGGGTTGACCTGCACGGTGACGTCGCCGCCGGCGCCCGGCACGGCCGACGGGGCCGCGGTGGCGGCCGGCGCCGCCGGGGAGGGCTGGACACTCGGCTGGACGGCCGGCTGGGGCGTCGACTGGCCCGGCGCGGGCTGCTTTCCGGGCCACGGTTCCACGGTGGACCGTTTCACCGGCGGACTGTCCTGGGCCGGCTTCGGCGTGCCGACCACCGCGCCGCCGTTCGGCAGGTCGAGGAAGGCCATCCCGCCGGCCGGCACCATGCCCAGCTCCACGGCCCGGCGCGACAGCGCGTCCGGCGCGGAGTTCTGGTCGATCTGGTGCTGGAGCCCCTGCTGCTCGTCGGTCAGCACGGTGGTCTGACGGTTCAGCCGCGACAGCTCGAAGGAGCCCTCGTTGAGCGCGGTGTTCAGGGCGAGCAGCCCGAGCAGCCCCGCCCCGAGCAGCAGCACCACCAGCACCGCGAACGGCGTCCGCCCCCGTACCGACCGGCCCGGGCGCACGGTGATCCGCGCCCTGCCGCCCTGCCCGGGGAGCACCCGGCTCCCCGCCCCGCCTCCGGCCACCGGCCCCACCGTCTTCCTCCGCCCTTCGGACCGCCCCGGTTCCGGTCAGCCCCGGGTGCTTCGGTCCCTGATCCTCTCCGCCACCCGCAGCCGCACGGGTGCGGCACGCCGGTTCTCCTCGATCTCCTCCTCGGTGGCCTGCTCGGCACCGCGGGTGATGAGCTTCAGCCAGGGCTGGTGCTCCTCGGGGACGAACGGGAGCCCCGGCGGCGCGGTGCTGGTCGCGCCCGCCGCCAGGTACTGCTTGACCAGGCGGTCCTCCAGCGACTGGTAGGACATCACCACGATCCGTCCGCCGAGCGCCAGCACGTCCAGCGCCCCGGGGATCGCCCGGTCCAGGACCTCCAGCTCGCCGTTGACCTCGATCCGCAGCGCCTGGAAGGTCCGCTTGGCCGGGTTGCCGCCGGTGCGGCGGGTGGCGGCCGGGATGGCGTTGCGCACCAGATCGACCAGACGCGCGCTGTTGGTGAACGGTTCCTTCTCGCGCTCGCGGAGGATGACCGAGGCGATCTTCCCGGCGAACCGCTCCTCGCCGTAGACCTTGAGGATCCGGGCCAGCTGGCCGTGGCTGTAGGTGTTGAGCACCTCGGCCGCGCTGATCCCCCGGGTCTGGTCCATCCGCATGTCCAGCGGCGCGTCCTGCGCGTACGCGAAGCCGCGGTCGGCCTCGTCGAGCTGCATGGAGGAGACGCCGAGGTCGAAGAGGATGCCGTCGACCCTGGGGATGTCCAGGCGCTCCAGCACCTCGGGGATCTCGTCGTAGACCGCGTGCACCAGGGTGGCCCGGTCGCCGAAGGGGGCCAGCCGCTCGCCGGAGAGCTTGAGCGCGGCGGTGTCGCGGTCCACCGCGACCAGCCGGACGTCCGGGAACTGGGTGAGCAGTGCCTCGCTGTGGCCGCCGAGGCCGAGGGTGGCGTCCACCACCACCGCTCCGGGCCGGGAGATCGCCGGGGCCAGGGCGTCCATGCACCGCTGCAGCATCACCGGGACGTGCTTGGGACCCGGATCGTTGGTGCTCATGCGCTGTGGCGCCCTTCCTCGGTGCGAAAGCCGCCCGACGTCCGGGGAGCCCCGCCCATTCTGTCCCACCGGGAGGTGGAGCCGTCGCACGGGCCGGGCCGCGCGGCCCGTGGTCCCCGCCCGCTCCTGGGGAAGGCCGTGCCCGCCCGGCGCCGGGGAAGGTGCGCCAGGTGGTACGGGGAGCGGGTGGAGGCCGCGGGCCGCGTCGGTCGCGCACGGCCGGAAAGGCCCGGTTGACGGGCCTCGGCGGGTGTGCTCCACTGCGCCGCAACTCTATCGCGCGCGCCCCTCCAGTCAATGGTCCGCTCCGGCGCACCACCCGGGCGGCGGTACGGATCACCGCAGGTCGCGAGGGTGCTCGTGGCACATGCCAGCCACCCGGGCGCGACCGGACGGACGGCGCGCACCCCGGCGGACGGCGTTGTGGACATGCCCTCGGTCACAGGCACCCGCTCTGTAGCAATCAGCCCCACCACGACCGGGTAAATCGCACTAACGTCTTCACCATGACAGTGACCCCCGACCGGCCCACGCCGACCGCCGCTGCCGATTCCGCCACCCCGACCATCATCGACCGCTTCGTCGCCTCCAACCGCGACTACGCGGTGACCTTCCGGGACGGCGGCATGGACGCCCGCCCGGTGCAGAAGATCGCCGTGGTGGCCTGCATGGACGCCCGCCTCGACCTGTTCGCCGCCCTCGGCCTCGAACTCGGCGACGCCCACGTCATCCGCAACGCGGGCGGCGTGGTCACGGACGACACCATCCGCTCCCTCACCATCAGTCAGCGCGCCCTCGGCACCCGCTCGGTCGCGCTGATCCACCACACCGGCTGCGGCCTGCTCGGCCTCACCGAGGACTTCCGGCGCGAGCTGGAGCTGGAGGTCGGCCAGCGCCCGCAGTGGGCGGTCGAGTCCTTCGTGGACCTCGACGGCGACGTCCGGCAGTCCATGCAGCGGGTCCGCACCTCCCCGTTCCTGCTGCACACCGACGACGTGCGCGGCTTCGTGTTCGACGTCCACACCGGTCTGCTGCGCGAGATCGACTGACCCCCGCCCGTCCGACCGGCCCGGCCGACGGCGTCCGGGCCGCCGGACACCCCCCGGCCCGGCACCCGGGGGACGCGCGGGCAGCCCTCCCGGAGGCGGGCGCACAGGAACAGGGTGACTTCCTCCGCCCCGCAGGGGAGAATGCGCCTGCCGGTCTGACCCCGAACCACCTGGGGAGGCCTGCCGCAGGCCGTACCCCGGCACCGGCTCCCCGACACGGAACCGCGACCGGAGGGGCCGCGTCCAGCATGGGGTGGGGGCCGGGCTCGGACGGAGCCGGTCATTGGTGTGCCAGGGAGCGTACGGGTGACGAGCTACAGCGATCAGGCCGATCTCAACGGTCGTGCGGGAGGCGACCGGGAGGCGGCGGAGCACCGCCCCGTCGGTCTGCCGGAACTCGCCGCCGTCGTCGACCGGATCCGCGCCAACATCGAGAGCGTGATCGAGGGCAAGCCGGAGGCCGTCCGGATCGCCCTGACCGTCCTGCTCGCCGAGGGCCACCTGCTGCTGGAGGACGTGCCCGGCGTCGGCAAGACCATGCTGGCCAAGGCACTCGCCCGCTCGGTCGACTGCACCGTGCGACGGATCCAGTTCACCCCGGACCTGCTGCCCTCGGACGTCACCGGCACCAACATCTTCGACCAGCAGCAGCGGGACTTCGAGTTCCGCCCCGGCGCGATCTTCGCCCAGATCGTGGTCGGCGACGAGATCAACCGCGCCTCGCCGAAGACCCAGTCCGCGCTGCTGGAGTCGATGGAGGAGCGCCAGGTCACCATCGACGGCACCAGCTACCAGCTGCCGTCCCCCTTCATGGTGGTCGCCACCCAGAACCCGGTGGAGATGGAGGGCACCTACCCCCTCCCGGAGGCCCAGCGGGACCGCTTCATGGCCCGGATCTCGATGGGCTACCCCAGCGCCGAGGCCGAGTTCGCGATGCTCGACGTGCACGCCGGCGCCAGCCCGCTGGACGACCTCCAGCCGGTCGCCCACGCCGCCGACATCCTCAAGCTGATCGACCTCGTCCGCACCGTGCACGTCGCCGACCCGGTCCGCCGCTACGCCGTCGACCTGGTCGCCGCCACCCGCACCAGCCACGAGCTGCGCCTCGGCGCCTCCCCCCGGGCCACCCTGCACCTGGTCCGGGCCGCCCGCGCCGCCGCCGCCCTGGACGGGCGCGACTACGTCACCCCGGACGACATCCAGCGCCTCGCCGTGCCGGTGCTCGCCCACCGGCTGATGCCGACCGCCGAGACCCAGCTCAGCCGCCGCACCTCCGAGCAGATCGTCACCGACCTGGTCGCCCGTCTGCCGCTGCCGCGCCCGCAGGGCGGCCCGGCCGTCCGGAGGGGCTGAGGTGGGCCCGTCCGACGAACCGTCGGGCCTGCGCGCCGGCCTGCGCGGCCTCACCACCCGGGGGCGCTCCTTCCTCGCCGCCGGACTGACCGCGGTGGTCTGCTCCTACCTGCTCGGCCAGGACGCGCTGCTGCGCGTGGGGGTCCTGCTCGCCGCGCTGCCGCTGGCCGCCGCGCTGCTGCTGGCCAACACCCGCTACCGGGTCGCCAGCGGACGCCGGCTCAGCCCGCACCGCTCGGTGGCCGGCCAGGAGGCCCGGGTGCACCTGCGGGTGGACAACGTCTCCCGGGTGCCCACCGGCCTGCTGCTGCTGGAGGACAAGGTCCCGTACGTGCTCGGGCCCCGGCCCCGGTTCGTGCTGGACCGGGTCGAACCGCGCGGCCACCGCGAGGTCTCCTACCGGGTCCGCTCCGACCTGCGCGGCCGCTACCCGCTCGGCCCGCTCCAACTGCGGCTCTCCGACCCGTTCGGGATGTGCGAGCTGAACCGTTCCTTCGCCGCCTCCGACGTGCTCACCGTCGTCCCGCAGGTACTGCCGCTGCCGTTCGTGCGGCTCACCGGCGAGTGGGCCGGGCAGGGCGAGAGCCACACCCGCTCGCTCGCGCTGGCCGGCGACGACGACGTCATCCTGCGCGAGTACCGCTCCGGCGACGACCTGCGCCGGGTGCACTGGAAGTCCACCGCCCGCTACGGCGAGCTGATGGTCCGGCGCGAGGAGCAGCCCCGCAGGGCCCGCGCCACCGTCCTGCTGGACACCCGCGAGACCGGCCACCGGGGCAGCGGCCCCGCCTCCTCCTTCGAATGGGCGGTCGCCGCCGCCGCCTCGGTCTCCGTCCACCTGCTGGAGCGCGGCTACCAGACCCGCCTGCTCACCGACACCGGCCACGCCGTCCCCGGGGTCCAGGCGGACAACGGCCACAACGCCGCCGACACCTCCGGGGTGATCCTGGACGCGCTCGCGGTGGTCGACCTCTCCGACGGCGCCGGGCTCTCCCGCGCCGAGGAGCCGCTGCGGGCCGGCGGCGAGGGCCTGCTGGTGGCCGTCCTCGGCGAGCTCGACGAGGAGCAGACCGCCCGGCTCGCCCGGCTGCGCGGCCGCACCGGCGGCGCCGTCGTCCTCCTGCTCGACACCGGCACCTGGGCGGGCCTGCGCCTGCTCTCCCCCGACACCGGCGGCGAGGAGTTCCGCGACCGGGCCCGCCGGCTGCGCGAGGCCGGCTGGACGGTGCTGACCGTCCGCGCGGGCGACTCCCTCCCCGACCTCTGGCGCGCCGCCGACCGGCCCGAGTCGTCCGCCCCCTACCGAGAAGAGGCCGGCGCGTGACCACCCGGGCCAAACTGACCGTGTACTCGGCGCTGGCCACCGCCCTGGCCGCGCTCTGCCTCACCCCGCTGCTGACCACCAAGGGCTGGATCACCCACGCCTTCCTGGTGGTCGCGGTCGTCGCGGCGGTCGGCGCCGGACTGCGGCGCACGCCGTTCTACCGGTGGACCGTCCCGGCCGGCCAGTTGCTGGCCCTGTTCCTGCTGCTGCTGATCGGCTTCGCCTCCTCGGCCGCGGTCTTCGGCGGCCTGGTGCCCGGCCCCGAGTCGGTCCGGCTGCTCGGCCGGATCCTCTCCCAGGGGCTCCACGACGTCCGTGACTACGCCATCCCCGCCCCGCCCAGCCCCGGGCTGCGGCTCATCCTGGTCGGCTCGGTCGGTCTGATCGCCGTCGTGGTGGACACCGTCGCGGTCACCTACCGTCGCTCGGCCCTGGCCGGGCTGCCGCTGCTCGCGCTCTACTCGATCGGCAACGGCCTGGCCGGGGACGACGGCAACTGGCTCTGGTTCGCCACCGCCGCCGCCGGCTACCTGGTACTGCTCTTCGCCGAGGGCCAGGACCGGGTCTCCCGCTGGGGCCGGATCTTCCGCGGCTCCGAGCGGGACGGCGAAGGGAGCGGCACGCTCGGCCGGAGCGGCCAGCAGGTCGGCGTCCTGGCGCTGGCGCTCGCCCTGCTGCTGCCGGTGTTCCTGCCGCGCTGGGACTCCGGCCTGGTGCACAGCGGCAGCGGCACCGGTGCCAGCACCGGCGGCGCGGTCAGCAGCCTGGACCCGCTGATCACCCTGACCGGCGCGATCCCCAAGCCGCGCAACATCGAACTGTTCAGCTACAAGTCCGACAGCCCGGCCGCCGACTCCACCTATCTGCGCACCGGTTCGCTGGACGCCTTCGACGGCGTCGGCTGGAAGCGCAGCTCGGGCGCCACGGTGCCGTTCGCCGGCACCTTCCCCGCCCCCGAGGGGCTGCGCAGCGCCGACCTGGCCGAGCAGCTGAAGGCCGAGGTCCGGATCGGCTCCCAGCTGGAGGACGCCTGGCTGCCGATGCCCTACCCGGCGGTCGGCGTCACCCTCCGCGACAACTCCGCCTGGCAGCTCGACCCGGTCACCTCCAGCCTCCTGCCGGCCAGGGAGAAGGCGATCAAGGGCCTCAACTACACCGTCAACGCCCTGGACGTCCGGCCGACCGCGACCGTCCTGCGCACCGTGCCGACCCCGCCCGAGCGGATCCGCGACCAGTACCTCGTGGTGCCGCGCGACCTGCCGCCGGTGGTCCGGGACACCGCCCTGCGGGTCACCGGGAAGGCGAAGACCGGGTACGACAAGGCGGTCGCCCTGCGCGACTGGTTCACCGGCCCCGAGTTCACCTACGACGCCACCACCAGGACCGACAGCGGCAGCGACGCGATGAAGGACTTCCTGGAGCGCCGCCGCGGCTTCTGCGTCCACTTCGCGTCCACCATGGCCGTGATGGCCCGCATCCTGGGCGTCCCGGCCCGGGTCGCGCTCGGCTTCACCCCCGGCAACACCAAGGGCAGCAACGTCTACTCGGTGACCGACGCGATGTACCACGCCTGGCCCGAGCTGTACTTCGAGGGCTACGGCTGGCTGCGCTTCGAGCCCACCCCGACCCGCGGCGTCCAGCCCGACTACTCGGACCCGGTCTCCTCCCCGACTACCCAGCCGACCACCCAGCCGACCGTCGAGCCGCAGGCCAGCGCGCCGGTCCAGCTGCCGTCCGCCAACCCGGACTGCGACGCGAAGCTGCGCCGGACCGGGGACTGCGGTGAGCGGCCCGAGAGCGCCGGGGCCGCCGGCGAGGAGTCCTGGCTGCTCTCCGGGAAGGTCCTGACCGGCCTGGCCGCGGTCGCGCTGGTGCTGCTCCTGCTGCTCACCCCGATGGTCTGGCGGGCCCGGCTGCGCCGGCGCCGGCTGGGCGGGAGCGGGCGGCGGCGCCCCGGCGGGCCGGGAGCGGTCCCGCTCACCGACGCGCAGGTGCTGGCCGCCTGGGACGAACTGATCGACTCCGCCTGGGACCTCGGCATCCCGCCGGACGACTCGCGCACCCCGCGCGCCGCCGCCCGCCGGATCGCCGAGGCCGCCGAGCTGGACGAAGGCGCGACGGCGGCCGCCGGCCGGGTGGCACTGGCCACCGAACGGGTGCTCTACGCCCGTTCCGCGGAGGTCGGGGACCCGCTCGCGGCCGACGTCAGGACCGCCAGGGAAGGCCTGCGGGCGCACGCCGGACGGCGCGGTCGGATCCGGGCCCTGCTGCTGCCGGCCTCCTCCGCGCAGTTGCGGTGGCGGATCTCGGAAGCCCTGCTGACGGCCCGGCTCGCGGTCGGCGGCCTGCTCGCCCGGGTGGCCGGCGCGGTCACCGGGCCGGTCCGCCGGCTGACCGCCCGCCGCCCCGGCCGGGGCGGCCGCGGCGGCCCGGCGTCCTGACCCCGGACGCGGATACGAAGAGGGCGGGCAGTCGGTCGACTGCCCGCCCTCTTCGCGTCCGTACCGGCGGCGGTAGGGACCTCAGGTCTCAGAATCCGCCACCGGTCTGCTCGTCGCGCCGGCGCTGCCAGCGCTGCTCGACCCGGTCCATCATCCCCGCCTTGCGGCGCGGCGCGGCGGCCGGACCGGCTTGCTGCGCCTGCCCGGCGGGACCGCGGCGCCAGCCCGTCACGGCGAAGACGGCGCACCCGAGCATCACCAGGAAGCCGACCACACTGACCCAGATCTGATTGGGTACGACCATGCCGCCCATCAACAGGCCGATACCGACCACGAAGCCGCCGACGGCGAGATAGACCCGTCGACGGGTGTAGGTGCGCAGACCGGTTCCCTCGAGCGCCGTAGCGAATTTGGGATCTTCGGCGTACAGCGCTCGCTCCATCTGGTCGAGCAGTCGCTGCTCGTGCTCCGAGAGCGGCACGGAGTCCTCCTACTCGTCGGTCGCGGGTGCGACCGGTCCGCCGCCCCGGTCGGGGTGGCAAGTCCAATCAGCCTTCAGAACACGCGGTCGGACGCCTGTGCGGGGGCCCGGGCCCGTGTCGTCCATATGCCCCGAGCATCCGGCGGTCATGCTTTCCGGCTTTACCCAGATCATACGGTCCACGGGCTCGCGACGGAGTGGTCGACCACGCGTGGGCCCGGCCACTTCGGCGGCTCCTCGCCGCACCACACTCAACGCGGCGGCGGCCGGACTAGTGCCCGATCCGATGGAATCGGTCCGGACCTGGGGAGATCCCGAGGAGAAGGCGGGGAAACGAGCGGGGGACGCGCCGTCGGTCCGTCGGCGAACGGTGGGAGTTCCGTCGGCGAACGGCGGCGGTCCGCCCGGTCAGCCCAGGGTGGCCAGCAGGTGGAGCTGGGTCGCCACGGCGTGGAAGGCCGGCTGCCCGGCGGCGGCCTCCTCCAGCTTCAGCAGCGCCTCCATCGCGCCGGGCTCGGTGTCCACCAGGACGCCCGGGACGAGGTCGGCGAAGACCCGGACGCCGTGCACCGACTCGACCCGCAGGCCGGCCCCGACCGCCAGCCGGTCCAGTTCCTCACCGGTGAAGCGGCGCGGCATCGGGTCCTGCTCGCCCCAGCGGCCGTCGGCGGCGCCCAGCACCGCGCGGGCCTCGGCGAAGTGGCCGCCGAGCGCCCGGGCCAGCACCGCGCCGTTGCGGTTGGCGGCCAGCAGGCTGACGAAGCCGCCCCGGCGCAGGGTGCCGGCCAGGCTGCCGAGCGCCTCCGCCGGGTCGTCCACGACCTCCAGCACGCCGTGGCAGAGCACCGCGTCGACGGTGCCCGGCGGAACCAGCTCGGGGAGCGTCTGGGTGTCGCCCTGGACCGCGCGGACCAGATCGGTCACGCCGGCCTCGGCGGCCCGGCGCTCCAGGGCGAACAGCGCGTCCGGACTCGGGTCGACCACGGTGACGCGGTGGCCCAGCCGGGCCACCGGCACGGCGAAGTTGCCGGTGCCGCCACCGGTGTCGACCACGTCGAGGACCGGCTGGTCCAGCTCGGCCACCCGCTTCTCCAGGGCGGCCCGCACCACCTCCCACACCACGGCGGTACGCAGGGCGCTGCGGGGACGCGTCGGGTACAAGGCGAGGCTCCTTGGCACGTGCAGGGTCGATCAGGTTGTCCCCAACCTTAGACCGACCGCTCCCCCTCCCCTGTCCCCCGCCCCGCTCCGAGCGGCCCCGCCCCCGGTCAACCGGCCTCCCGGGTGTCGGCGTCCGCCCCGTTCTCCCCGCCCGCGCCGTCCAGCGGCAGCCGCGGGGCGGGCGGGGCGGCCCGCAGGCCGAGCAGGCGCTCGACCAGCCGGAGGAACAGGGCGGAGTTGCGGATCAGGTCGTCGGCGTCACGGGCCGAGGCGGCCCCCTTGATGCCCGCCTCGGCGGCCGCCCTGCGGCGCGCGCCCGCGGCGAAGTACGGCGCCCACTCGGCGAGCTCGGGCGCCACCTCGGGCAGGACCTCCCAGGCGCTGCGGATCGCCCGGCGGCGGCGTTCGCTCTTCTCCGGGCGGCCGCGCACGGCGAGCACCGCCGCCACCGTGCGCAGCGCCGCGAGGTGCGCGGCGGCGTACCGCTCCAGCGGGTCCGGCAGGGAGCGGGCGCGGTCGAGGGTGCGGTGGGCCTCGGCCAGCAGGTCGAGTGCGGCGGGCGGGGCGGCGAGGCGGCGCAGCACCGGGTCGGCCCCGGTGTCGGCGGCCGGACGGTGGGCGGAGGCGCGCGGCGCGGCCCCCGGTCGGTAGGCGGCGGAGTGGAGGCGGGCGGTGACGTGCTCAGGGTGACTGATGGTCATGGTCTCCCCCGTTCCGAGGCAGCGCGCGGACCGGGTGGTCCGTGCTCCTCCATCGTGAACGGCACCACTGACAATTCGGCCCGCTGTCAAATCGGCCCGCTGTCACATAGGCCCGCTGTCACATAGGCCCGGGGCGACTCGGCCTCCTGGCAGTGCGGTCCGGCGGCGACTCGCCCCGGGAGCGGTCCGGTCGCCCCCGCCGGTCGCCGAAGCGCCGTCCCCCACGGACGGCGCTTCGGAACTCCCGGTCCCCCCGGAGGTGCCGGTCCCCCCTGACCCGCTCCGCCGCCCCGTGCCGGCGGTGCGCGGTCTCCGACCGGCTCCGGGGCGGACACCCCCTCGACGCGCTTCCGCCGGTCCCCCGTGACCGCCGGACGCCGATCGTCCGCCCCTCGGGCCGCAGGCGCCCGACGCGCCGCCGTCCCGGTGCCACCACTGTGACGTCTTCGCAGGTCGCGGGGCATCCGTGCAGGTACTCAATCGCCGGTCTGAGTATCCGTACTCAGACCGGCGGGGGCGGGAACCGCGGGCCCCGGCGGCGGCGTCCCGGTACGGTACGGCGAGGCCGGACCGAACACCGGACCGGGTCGCGAGCAGGAAACGGACGGGGAACCGATGACGATCGTCCCGCTGATCTTCACCAGCGGACTGGCGAGCGGGATCAACGCGTACGCGGTGGTCCTGCTGCTCGGCCTGCTGGGCCGGTTCGGCGGGGCCGACTCGGTGCCGCCGGCCCTGGAGCGCACCGATGTGCTGATCGCGGCCGCCGTGCTCTTCCTGCTGGAGGCGGTGGCCGACAAGATCCCCTACGTGGACACCGTCTGGGACGCCGTCCACACCGTGATCCGCCCGATCGCCGGCGCCACCGTCGGCGCCCTGATCGCCGCCGCCACCACCGACCCGGGCTCGCTGGGCGAGGTCGCGGCGGGCGCGATGGGCGGCACCACGGCGCTGGTCAGCCATCTGGTGAAGGCCTCGCTGCGGATGGCGGTGAACACCTCGCCGGAGCCGGCCAGCAACATCGTGGTCTCGCTGGCCGAGGACATCTCGGTGGCCGGGCTGGTCACCCTGGCGATCTTCCACCCCTGGCTGGCCGCCTCGATCTCCGCCGTACTGCTGCTGGTCGGCATCCTGCTGGTGTGGTTCGCGATCAACCGGATCCGCGCCTTCCGCGCCCGCCGCCGCGAACGCCGCACCGCCCGCGCCGCCGCCGGACGCCCGGTGGCGGAGGAGGCTCCCTACCGGACCTAGGATCGAGCCATGGCACGGATCGTCATCATCGGCGCAGGTATGAGCGGACTCGCGGCGGCCTCGCGGCTGGCGACCCTCGGACACAAGGTGACGGTCTGCGAGGCACGGGACACCTACGGCGGCATGGTCGGCCGCTACGAGCGGGACGGCTTCGCCTTCGACACCGGCCCCGGCCTGCTCACCCTGCCCGCCGTCTACCGCGACCTCGCGCTGAAGACCGGGCGCGAGCCGCTGGAGGAGCTGGTGCGGCTGCGCCCGGTCGATCCGGAGAGCCGCCACCTCTTCCCCGACGGCACCGCGGTGTCCCTCCCCAACGCCTCCCGGGGCGGGGTGGTCCGGGCCCTGGACGAGGCCTTCGGCCCCGGCACCGGGGAGCGGTGGGCCGCCGTGCTCAACCACGGCCGCACGGTCTGGGAGGCCACCCGCCGCCCGCTGCTGGAGGAGCCGCTGCCGGCCGACCCCACGCCGCTGCACACCGACCCGTACCCGGTGCCGGGCGCGGCCCCGGCCCGGCGCGGCCTGTTCGGCCGGCGGCGCGCCCCGCGCCGGTGGACGCTCGCCGACGTCGCCGCGGAGGAGCTCGGCGGACACCCCGGGCTGACCGCCCTGCTGCACGAGCACGCGCTGCGGTTCGGCCTCGATCCGCGCACCGCCCCCGCCGGGGCCACCGTGCTGCCGTACATGGAGCAGTCCTTCGGCGTCTGGTACGTCGAGGGCGGCCTGCGCGCCCTGGCCGACGCCTTCTTCCGCCGCTGCGAGCAGCGCAAGGTGGAGTTCCGGTTCGGGACGCCGGTCGCCCGGGTGGTCGTCGAGGACGGCCGGGTGACCGGTGTGCAGACCAAGGGCGACCGGATCGACGCCGACCTGGTGGTCTCCTCGATCGACGCGCGGGTGCTGCACACCCAGTGGATGGGCCCGGCCGAGAGCTCGGACGACTGGCCCGAATCGGC
Organism: Kitasatospora sp. MBT66; assembly: GCF_000710405.2. Lineage (NCBI taxonomy): Bacteria > Bacillati > Actinomycetota > Actinomycetes > Kitasatosporales > Streptomycetaceae > Kitasatospora > Kitasatospora sp. MBT66. The sequence goes on from NZ_JAIY01000010.1 coordinate 783,821, forward strand.
CTCCCGGCTGCACTGCGTGCCCGGGCGGGTCGTGGTGCTGCTGGCGCTGCGCGGCGAACGCCCGGAAGGCACCCCGCACCGCACGGTCGTGCACTCCCCCGACCCGGCCACCGAGCTGGCGGGGCTGTTCGACACCGGAACGCCGATGGGCGACCGGCCGACCGTCCAGGTGCTGCGGCCGGACGACCCCTCGCTGCACCCGGCGGGGCACGAGGCCGTGGTGCTGACCGCGACCACTCCGTCGCTGGACCTCGACTGGGGCATGCCCGGCGTCCCGGAGGCCTTCGCCGACCGGATGCTCGACCAGGTCGACGCGGCGGGTCTGGGGCTGCGCGAGCGGATGCTCTGGCGGGTGGTCCGCACGCCCGAGCACACCGAGCGCGAGACCGGCTCCTTCTTCGGCTCCGTCCCGCCGCCGGCCCTGGCGGGCCTCGACGGCGACCTGCTCCAGGCTCCGAACGAGGACTACCCCGGCCTCTACCTCACCGGCGGCGCCGCCCACCCCGGCGGCGGGCTGGCCCGGGTCGGCATGTCCGCCTGCATCGTGGCCAACCTCATCGGCCCGGCCTGAGCCCCACCCGGCGCCCCGCCTGAGCCCCGCCTGAGCCCGGCCGCCCGGGCTCAGCCCTGGTGCTGCTGCCAGGTGGGCTGCTGCTGGTAGCCGTACTGGTCGTACTGCGGCTGCGGCTGCTGCGGGATGCCGGTGGTGTGCTGCTGGTCGGGCTGCTGCTGGGCCTGCCACTGCTGCTGTTGCTGCTGGTCGTAGCCGTACTGGCCGCTGTGCTGCGGGTCGTTCAGCGGATCGTGCTGCTGCTCGTGCGGCTGGGGCTGCTGGTAGGCCGCGTAGGGGTCCGGCTGCTGCTGGTAACCGCCGTACGGGTCCTGCTGCTGGTAGCCGCCGTAGCCCTGGTCGTAGCCGAACACCGGCTGCTGCTGGGCCTGCCACTGCTGCTGTTGCTGCTGGTCGTAGCCGTACTGGCCGGCCTGCTGCTGGAGCTGCTGCAGCGCCGGGTCGTAGCCGCCCTGGTAGGCCTCCGCGTAGGCGTCCTGCTGGGGCTGCTGGGACTGCTGCGACAGCGCCTGGGCGGTCTCGACCGCATGGAGCACCTCGGTCTGCTGCTGCTCGTAGTAGGCGGCGGCGTAGACCCCGTCGGCGGCCAGCTCCTGCATCTCGAAGGCGGCGGTCTGCTCGACGGGCACCTCCTCCGGCAGCCGGGGCGCGCTGTCCGCGGCCGGCCGGGCCTCCTCGACGGCGCCGACCTCGCCGACCCGCTCCGCCGCGACCACGGTCGCGGCGGCGACCGCGCCGCCGCCGGTGAGCGCGCCGAGCAGCGGCACCTTGGCGAGCGGCCCGGGCAGGCTCCCGTCCGCGCGGCGCAGCGACCAGCCGGCCGCGTACCCGCGCTTCACCGAGAGCGTCACGAAGGTCTGGCCCACCGCGAACATCGCGGCGCCGCCGCCGATCACCGGGACCGAGCCCATCGCCATGCCGCCGGCCACCGCGAGGAAGCCGACCAGGGCGAGGCCGCGCCAGTGCAGCGGGGCACGGTTCTGGAACAGCAGCTCGGCCACCAGCCAGAGCGCGACCACCGCCAACGCGGCGTACAGCAGCAGGTACCCGATCCCCATCCCGCCCGCTACCTCCAGTCGCGTGCCCGCGCCCGCCGCGCGTGTGCCGCGACTGTACCCGTTCAACGGCCCGGGTACCGCATCGCGTTCCCACCCGTCGGGCGTACCGGGAAGGGCGTCCCGAAGGGTGGGAAGCGCGCAGCTCAGCGCTGGTGCAGACCGAGGTTCTGGTAGATCTCCAGGGTCGCGGTGGAGTGGTTCAGGGTGATGAAGTGCAGGCCGGGGGCACCCTCGGCGAGCAGCCGCTCGGACATCGCGGTGGCGTGCTCCATCCCGATCTCGCGCAGCGCCACCGGGTCGTCGATGACCGCGCGCAGCCCGGCCTCCAGCTCGGCCGGGAAGGGCGCGCCGCTCAGCTGGGGGAACCGCTCCAGCTGCCGGGCGTTGGTGACCGGCATGATCTCCGGGATGATCGGCGTCTCGCAGCCGGCGGCCGTCACCCGGTCGCGCAGCCGCAGGTAGTCGTCGACCTCGAAGAACATCTGGGTGATGGCGTAGTCGGCCCCGGAGCGGATCTTCGCCACGAAGTGCCGGATGTCCTCGTCCCAGTCGGTCGACCGCGGGTGCATGTTGGGCGAGGCCGCCACGCCGACGCAGAAGTCGCCGATGCCCTTGATCAGCTCGACCAGCTCGTAGGCGTAGGTGACGCCCTCCGGGTGGCGGACCCACTCGCCCATCGGGTCGCCGGGCGGGTCGCCGCGCACCGCGAGGACGTTGCGGACCCCCTGGTCGGCGTACTGGCCGATGATGTTGCGCAGCTCCGCGACCGAGTGGTCGACGGCGGTCAGGTGGGCGACCGGGGTGAGCGTGGTCTCGGTGGCGATCCGGCCGACCATGTTCACCGTGCGCTCCCGCGAGGAGCCGCCGGCGCCGTAGGTCATGCAGACGAAGTTGGGGTCGAGCGGTTCGAGCCGCCGGATGGCGTCCCAGAGCTTCTGCTCGCCGACCTCGGTGCGGGGCGGCATGAACTCGAAGGAGAAGGACCGCTTGCCCGCCGCCAGCAGGTCGCGGACGGTCTGTGCGCGGTCCGGTCTGGTCGAAGCGATACCGAGTGCCATGGTGGCAGGTTAGCCGTCGGCGGAAGGGCACGGACAACTCCGTCCCATGTTTTGAGACATTGGATGGACGGGGGGCGAACCCCGGACGGACGGCACCGGGGGCGGGTGCGACACCCGTGTGAACAGCGCTTCACCCGTCCGGCCGGAACTCGCCCGTACGGCTGTTCTCCTCCGCCCCGGATACCCTTGCTGCACCACAGCTACCTCCGGAGCCCCATCGTGACCTCGTCCAGCCCGCGGCCGGCCAACCCCATTGACATGGAGGACGTGCGCGAGCGCGTCAACGCCGCCCTCGTCGGCTTCATGGACGGCCAGTCGGCCCTGCTCAGCAAGGTCTCCCCGCAGCTGGACCCGGTCACCGACGCGCTGCGGGACTTCCTGCTGGACGGCGGCAAGCGGCTCCGCCCGGCCTTCTGCTACTGGGGCTGGCGCGGCGCCGGCGGCCCGGCGAGGGGCGAGGGGATCACCCGGGCGGCGGCGGCGCTGGAGCTGCTTCAGGCCAGCGCGCTGGTCCACGACGACCTCATGGACCGCAGCGACACCCGGCGCGGCCTGCCCTCCGTGCACCGCCGCTTCGAGGCGCTGCACCGCGCCCGGGGGTGGCGCGGCGACCGCGAGCAGTACGGCGCCTCGGCCGCGGTGCTGCTCGGCGACCTGCTGCTGATCTGGTGCGACGAACTGTTCCTGAACTCCGGCCTGGACCCGGAGGCGGTGCTGGCCGCCAAGCCGATGTTCGACCTGATGCGCACCGAGGTCATGGTCGGCCAGTACCTGGACGTGCTGGAGCCGGTCGCCGGGGACTCCACCGACGGCGGCGCGCTGGAGCGGGCGCAGACCGTCCTGCACTACAAGTCGGCCAAGTACACGATCGAGCGGCCGCTCCAGGTCGGCGCGCTGCTCGCGGGCGCCGAGCCCCGGCTGGTGGAGGCCTACGGGGCGTTCGGCCTGCCGCTGGGCGAGGCGTTCCAGCTGCGGGACGACCTGCTCGGTGTGTTCGGCGACCCGGCGGTCACCGGCAAGCCGGCCGGCGACGACCTGCGCGAGGGCAAGCGGACGCTGCTGGTCGCGCACGCCATGCGGGGGCTGCCGGCCGACGAGGCGCGCCGGCTGGACGAGCGGCTGGGCGCACCCGACCTGACGCCCGCCGAGGTCGCCGGGCTGCGCGAGCTGGTGGCCCGCAGCGGGGCCCCGGAGCGGGTGGAGCGGCGGATCGACGAGCTGCTGCGCCAGTCGCTGGGGGCGCTGGACGCGGCCCCGCTGGCGGACGGGCAGGCCCGGACGGCCCTGCTGGCACTGGCCGAGGCCGCCACCGTCCGCAAGTACTGAGCCTGACGACGACGGCCCCGGAAGAGCGCGAGGGCCTCGGAAGGGCCCACGGGCCCCGGGGTCAGACGGCGCGCAGCCGCCGGGCGAACTCGGCGGCCGCCGCGCCCGGGTCCTCGGCCGCGGTGATGGCCCGGACGACCACCACCCGGTGGGCCCCGGCGGCCAGCACCTCGTCCAGGTTGCCGAGGTCGATCCCGCCGATCGCGAACCACGGCCGCCCGGTGGACAGCTTCGCCGCGTACTCGACCAGGCCGAGTCCCGGCGCGAAGCGGCCCGGCTTGGTCGGGGTCGGCCAGACCGGACCGGTGCAGAAGTAGTCGACGCCGGGCTCGACGGCCGCCGCGTCCACCTCCGACTCGGCGTGGCAGGAGCGCCCGATCAGCACGTCCTCGCCGAGGATCGCGCGGGCGGCCGGCACCGGCAGGTCGTCCTGCCCGAGGTGCAGCACGTCGGGGCCGGCCGCGTGGGCGACATCGGCCCGGTCGTTGACCGCGAGCAGCTTGCCGTGCCGGCGGCAGGCGTCGGCGAAGACCTCCAGCGCGGCCAGCTCCTGCTTGGCCTCCAGGCCCTTGTCCCGGAGCTGGACGATGTCCACGCCGCCGGCCAGCGCGGCGTCCAGGAACTCCGCCAGGTCGCCCTGCTCGCGCCGGGCGTCGGTGCACAGGTACAGCCGGGCGTCGGCGAGCCGGTCGCGCCGGTCCGTCACCACGCCATCGCCTGGGCCCGGCGCTTGACCTCGGTGGCCCGGTTCTCGCAGAGCGCCTGCATCGGGGTGCCGGGCAGCGACGGGTCCTCGGTGAACATCCACACCAGGATCTCGTCGTCGTTGAAGCCGCTGTCGCGCAGCACCGTCAGCGTGCCGAGCAGGTGCTTCACCAGGCCGGTCTCGTCGATGAAGGCCGCCGGGACCTGCAGCGACTTGTTGGGGCCGCGGCGGACGGCGATCAGCTCACCCTTCTTGACCATGTTGCGGACCTCGGTGATCACCACACCCCACCGCTCGGAGATGTCCGGCAGGTAGAGCCACGCGGGGACCAGGGATTCAATCTTGGCTTCGATCTCACTCACCCCCCCAGACTGCCACCTCCGCAGCCCCCCGCGCACCAATCGCCCTCCCGGCGGCCGCCCCGCGGCTACCCGGCGAGCGCCGACTTCAGCGGAACGGCCGGGTCGGCCGCCCGGGCCCGGTCCAGTACGGCGCCGCGCTCGACCAGCCGGCGGCCCTGGGTCAGGTCGCGCGGCCGGTCCACCGCGAGCAGCGCCCGCAGCACGCCGTCGCGCAGCCACAGCACCGACCAGTCGGCGTCGTCCGGCGAGCCGCGCCAGAGCAGCTCGTCCTCCGCGCCGTGCCGCCCGGCGTACTGCACCATCCGCCCGAACTGCTCCGACCAGAAGTACTGCACCGGGTCGTACGGCGGCGCGTCCGTGCCGAGCAGGGTGGCGGCGGCGGCCTCGCCGGACTGCAGCGCGTGATCCCAGTGCTGGACGGTCAGCCGGGCGCCGGAGCGCGCCGAGGGGTAGCCGACGCAGTCGCCGGCCGCGAGCACGCCCGGCACGGTGGCGCGCAGCCGCTCGTCCACCAGGACGGCGCCGGCCGCGTCCAGCGCGACGCCGGTGCCGGCCAGCCAGCCGGTGGCCGGGCGGGCGCCGATGCCGACCACGACCTCGTCCGCGGGCAGCCGCGAGCCGTCGGCGAGCAGCACCGCGCCCGGTTCGACGGCGGCCACCCCGGTGCCGCAGCGCAGCCCGATCCCGGCCTCGGCGTACCAGGCGGCCATCGCCCGGCCGACCTCGGTGGGCAGCGCGCCGGGGACGGGCGCCGGACCGGCCTCGACCACGGTCACCTCGCAGCCGGCCGCCCGGGCGGCGGTGGCCACCTCGGCACCGATCCAGCCCGCCCCGACCAGCACCAGGCGCAGGCCGGGGCGGAGCAGGGCGCGCAGCGCCAGCGCGTCGTCCAGGGTGTGCAGCAGGTGGGCCCGCTCCGCTCCGGGCAGGACCCGCGGTTCGGAGCCGGTGGCGATCAGCAGCGCGTCGTACCGGACGTCCCCGGCGTCGGTGTGCAGCGTGCCGGCCGCGCCGGGGCCGCCCGGGGTGAGCCCGGTGGCGCGGCGGCCGGTGAGCAGTTCGACGTCGAGCTGCCCGAAGTCGAGGTCGAGCGCGGTGCTGTCGGTCTTGCCGAGCAGGACGTCCTTGGAGAGCGGCGGCCGGTCGTAGGGCGCGTGCGGCTCCTCGCCGACCAGCGTGATCCGCCCCTCCCAGCCGTCCCGCCGCAGCACCGCGGCGCACTGCGCCCCGGCCAGCCCGGCGCCGACCACGACCACCCGATCCGTCTGTCCCGTACCGCTCAGCTCAGCCACGCCCGTCACTGTACTGAGCCCGGTCGCAGGCCCTCGGACCTAGGACCGCCTCCGGGCCGGGGCCCTCACGGGCACCTTCAGCGGCCGGACCCCCCGGAGTTAAGGTGGGGGCACCATCACGGGAGCCCGGCGGACCGGGCTGAGAGGCGGGCTGGCACGGCCCGCGACCGTCCGAACCTGATCCGGGTCATACCGGCGAAGGGAGAGCAGCGACTTTGACACGCTTGGCATCGGGCGACCGCGCCGAGGTGCTGGTGGTCGGCGGCGGGATCATCGGGCTCGTGGTCGCCTGGCAGGCGGCCCGGCGGGGCCTCGGGGTCACCGTGCTCGACCCGGCCCCCGGCGGCGGCGCCGCCCAGGTCGCGGCCGGCATGCTCGCCCCGGTCACCGAACTCCAGTACGGCGAGGAGCCCCTGCTCCACCTCGGCATGGCCTCCAACGAGCGCTGGGCGGCCTTCGCCGCCGACCTGACCGAGGCGAGCGGCGGCCTGGACACCGGCTACCGGCAGTGCGGCACCCTCGCCGTCGCCCTGGACTCCGACGACCGCGAGGAACTGCGCGAACTGCACGCCTTCCACCGGCGGCTCGGCCTGGACTCGCAGTGGCTCACCGGCCGCGAGGCCCGCCGGCTGGAGCCGATGCTCGCCCCCGGCGTGCGCGGCGGACTGCACGTCACCGACGACCACCAGGTGGACGGCCGCCGGCTGGCCGCCGCCCTGGTCCGGGCCTGCGAACGGGCCGGCGCGGTGCTGCGCCGCGCCGAGGCCGCCGAACTGCTGGTCGAGGGCGACCGGGCCACCGGCGTCCGGCTCGCCGACGGCACGGTCCTCGGCGCCGGGCAGGTCGTGCTCGCGGCCGGCTCGCGCAGCCACCTGCTGGCCGGCCTGCCGCCCGGCGTGCTGCCCGCGATCCGCCCGGTCAAGGGCCAGGTGCTGCGGCTGCGGGTGCCGGAGGCCTACCGGCCGTTCCTGTCCCGCAACGTCCGCGCCGTCGTCCGCGGCGGCCACATCTACCTGGTGCCGCGTGCCGACGGCGAGCTGGTGATCGGCGCGACCACCGAGGAGCAGGGCCACGACACCACGGTCACCGCCGGCGGCGTCTACGAGCTGCTGCGCGACGCGCACGAGCTGGTGCCCGGCATCACCGAGCTGCCGCTGGTGGAGACCGGCGCCGGACTGCGGCCCGGCTCGCCGGACAACGCGCCGCTACTCGGCCCGACCGCCCTGCCCGGCCTGGTCGCCGCCACCGGCCACTACCGCAACGGCGTGCTGCTGACGCCCGTCACCGGCGACCTCCTCGCCGAGTACCTGGCCACCGGCGACCTGCCGGAGCTCGCCCGCCCGTTCTCCCCCCACCGATTCACGAAGGTCCCGGCATGAGCCCCCGCACCAGCGACACCCCCCCGAACGTCCGGCTGAGCGTCAACGGCGAGCCGCGCGAGGTGCCCGCCTCGACCACCCTGGCCGAGGTCGTCGCGACCCTCAGCGAGGCCCACTCCGGGGTCGCCGCCGCCCTCAACGAGACCGTGGTGCCGCGCACCCGGTGGCCGCTCACCGCGCTGTCCGCGGGTGACCGGATCGAAATCCTCACCGCCGTCCAGGGAGGCTGACCGATGGCCGACGACCTTCTCGCCATCGCCGGGGAGTCCTTCTCCTCCCGGCTGATCATGGGCACCGGCGGCGCCCCCAGCCTGGAGATCCTGGAGCAGGCCCTCCAGGCGTCCGGCACCCAGCTGACCACGGTGGCGATGCGCCGGGTCGACGCCGCCACCCAGGGCTCGGTGCTCGACGTCCTGACCCGCAACGGCATCCGGGTGCTGCCCAACACGGCGGGCTGCTTCACCGCCGGCGAGGCCGTGCTGACCGCCCGGCTGGCCCGCGAGGCGCTCGGCACCGACTGGGTGAAGCTCGAGGTGATCGCCGACGAGCGGACCCTGCTGCCGGACCCGATCGAGCTGCTGGACGCCGCCGAGACCCTGGTCGACGACGGCTTCACGGTGCTGCCGTACACCAACGACGACCCGGTGCTGGCCCGCAAGCTGGAGGACGTCGGCTGCGCGGCGATCATGCCGCTGGGCTCGCCGATCGGCTCCGGACTCGGCATCCGCAACCCGCACAACTTCCAGTTGATCGTGGAGGGCGCCGGGGTCCCGGTGGTCCTGGACGCCGGCGCCGGCACCGCCTCGGACGTCGCGCTGGCGATGGAGCTGGGCTGCGCCGCGGTGATGCTGGCCTCCGCGGTCACCCGGGCCCAGGACCCGGTGCTGATGGCCGACGCGATGCGGCACGCCGCCGAGGCCGGCCGGCTCGCGTACCGGGCCGGCCGGATCCCGCGCCGCTTCCACGCCGAGGCCTCCTCCGCGATGGCCGGCCGCGCCGACCTCGACACCCGTGAGCGTCCCGCGTTCTGAGGAGAGTCCGACGTCCGTCCGGTGTCACGAAGCGGGCACAGAGCGGCCCCCGGAGCGGTGTCTCCGGGGGCCCTCCGATCCCGACGGCCTAGACTCGCCGGGTGGACATGGCTTTGCGCGACCCCCTGATCGGTACCCTGCTCGACGGCCGGTACCGGGTCGAGCGGCGGATCGCCGCCGGTGGGATGTCCACCGTGTACCGGGGCACCGACACCCGGCTCGACCGGGTCGTCGCGCTCAAGGTGATGCACCCCTCGCTGGCCGGGGACGCCGCGTTCACCGCCCGCTTCATCCGTGAGGCCAAGGCCGTCGCCCGGCTCGCCCACCCCAACGTGGTCAATGTCTTCGACCAGGGCGCGGACGGCGGCCATGTCTTCCTCGCCATGGAGTACGTTCCCGGCCGCACCCTGCGCGACCTGCTGAACGACCGCGGCGCGCTCTCCGTCCGGGCCGCGCTGGACATCCTGGAGCCGGTGCTCGCCGCGCTCGGCGCCGCCCACCGGGCCGGGCTGGTGCACCGCGACGTCAAGCCCGAGAACGTCCTGATCAACGACGACGGCCTGGTCAAGGTCGCCGACTTCGGCCTGGTCCGGGTGCTGAACGCCGCCGACGGCGCGGCCTCCTCCAGCACCTCGACCACCGACACCGTGCTCGGCACCGTCTCCTACCTGGCGCCCGAACAGATCCACCCCGGCGCCGAGACCGACCGGCGGGTGGACGTCTACGCGGCCGGCATCCTGCTGTACGAGATGCTCACCGGCACCCGGCCGCACACCGGCGAGAACCCGGTCCAGGTGATGTACCGCCATCTGCACGAGGACGTCCCGCCGCCGTCCGCGACCGTGCCCGGCGTGGTGCCCGAACTGGACGCGATAGTGGCCGGGGCCTGCGCCCGCGACCGCGACCTCCGCCCGTACGACGCGGTGGAACTGCTCGCCGCGCTCCAGCGGGTCCGCCGCGGGCTCACGCCTGCCCAGCTGGACGCCGAGCCGCCCGCCTCCACCCGCCCCAGCCCCCGGTACCCGACCGGCGAGGCGACCTCGGTGCTCACCCCGGTGGCCCCGGCGGCCCCGGTCGAGCGCACCAGCGTGCTGGACGTGCCGCCGGACGTCATGGAGCAGCTGCTCACCGAACCCCGCCCGTACGACGAGCCGCCGCCGGACCGGACGCCCCGCGGCCGCCGGTCCGGCTCGGCCCGGCGGTCCGGGTCCTCCCGCCGGCGGCTGCCGCGCAAGCCGCTGGTCTGGGCGGCCGTGCTCACCGCCCTGGTGCTGCTGGTCGGCGGGGCGACGTACGCGATCTCGGGCGCGGTGTACGGCACGGTGCCGGGCGTGCTCGGCAAGGACCGGGCCGAGGCGGAGCGGATCCTCGACGCCGCCGGCATGCACGGGCGGATCACCGAGGTGTACAGCGAGTCCGTCCCGGCCGGCCAGGTGGTCGCGGCCGACCCCGGGGTCGGCACCCGGTCCCGGAAGAGCGACACCGTGACGCTGACCGTCTCGCGCGGGCCGAAGCGGATCGCCGTGCCGGACCTGGTCGGCAAGCCGTCCGCGCAGGCGGCCCCGGCGCTGGCCGGGGTGCAGCTGGCGGCCGGCACGGTGACCTCGACGTTCAGCGACACCGTGCCGGAGGGCTCGGTGATCAGCAGCTCGCCCGCCGCCGGGGAGCAGGTGGCGGAGAACACTCCGGTGGCGCTGGTGGTGAGCAAGGGCATGGTGGCGGTCCCGGACGTGACCGGGATGAGCAAGGAGGCCGCGGAGAAGGCGCTCCAGGCGGCCGGGTTCGCGATGCAGAGCAACGGGGTCAACCTGTTCGGCACCGGCAAGGTGACCGGTCAGTCCCCGGCGGCCGGCGAGCGCAAGCCGCAGCGCACCGTGGTGACGGTCACCTTCCCGTTCTTCTAGGAGCCGCCCCGGTCTCCCCCTCCGGGAGCCGCCCCGGCCCGGGAGCGCGCGCCCCGCGCCCTACCGGAGCGGGCCGTCGCCCGGCTCCTCCTGGTGGGAGTAGCGCTGCTCGCGCCACGGGTCGGCCCGGTTGTGGTAGCCGCGCTCCTCCCAGAAGCCGCGCCGGTCGGCCCGCATGTACTCGACCGCCCGGACCCATTTGGGCCCCTTCCAGGCGTACAGCCGGGGGACGACCAGTCGGACCGGGAAGCCGTGCTCGGCGGTGATCGTCTCGCCGTTGCGGTGGGTGGCGAGCAGGGTGTCGGGGGCGGCGAAGTCGGCGAGCCGCAGATTGGCGCTGTAGCCGTACTCGGCCCAGACCATGACGTGAGTGACATCCCGGTCCGGGGGTACCAGGTCGAGCAGCAGTGCGGCGGACACCCCGGTCCAGTCGCTGTCGAGCACCGAGAAGCGGGTGACGCAGTGCAGATCGGCCCGGACGGTGGTGCGGGGCAGGGCGTTGAAGCCCTCGAAGTCCCAGCTGTGCTTCTCGGCCGAGGCGGTCGCACCGAACACCTGGAGGTCCCAGGTCAGGGGCTTGAACCGGGGCACCGGTCCGTAGTGCAGGGCGGGCCAGCCGCGTTGGACCCGCTGGCCCGGCGGGAGCCGGGGGTCAGACGGCGACGACGGTTCTTGTTCGGACTGACCCATGGATCCATGGTGACAGACGGCGGGCGGCGGGCCGCGCGCGCCCCTTGACCGCCTCGCACGCCCCGCTCGTACGGCTCAAGACCCGGCAAATCGGATATTCCGACACATGTCCTAGTGAGTGTGAACTTACTGGAATTTCTTCCCGCCCCGGTGCCAGGATGCGTGCAGCCGGAGGGTAACGGCCCCGTCCAGCTCCCACAGCAGCCCGCACGCAGAGCAGCAGGAAGGCAGCGCCATGAAGGGCGACACCGAAGTCATCGAGTTCCTGAACGAACAGCTCACCGCCGAGCTGACCGCGATCAATCAGTACTTCCTGCACGCCAAGATGCAGGAGAACTTCGGCTGGACGAAGCTCGCCAAGTACACCCGGCACGAGTCCTTCGACGAGATGAAGCACGCCGAGGTGCTCACCGACCGGATCCTCTTCCTCGACGGCCTGCCCAACTACCAGCGGCTGTTCCACGTCCGGATCGGCCAGACGGTCAAGGAGATGTTCGAGGCGGACCGGCAGGTCGAGGTCGAGGCGATCGACCGGCTCAAGCGCGGGATCGTGGTGATGCGCGCCAAGAACGACGTCACTTCGGCGAACATCTTCGAATCGATCCTGGAGGACGAGGAGCACCACATCGACTACCTCGACACCCAGCTCGAACTGCTGGAGAAGCTCGGGGAGGCGCTCTACCTCGCGCAGCTGATCGAGCAGCCGGAGTCCTGACCGGGGCCGGGCGCCGTGGCCCGCGGGCCGGGGCTCAGGCGACGCGCAGTGCTGCCACGGGTACCGGTGCCGGGACCGGCTCGGAGTCCTCGGAGTCGGCACCCGGATCGGCCAGACCCAGCTTGGCGGCCAGCCGAGCGGTCGGGCAGGGCCGGGCGCCGTGCTCGCCGAGCAGGGCCTGGATGCGCCGGACGCAGGATCCGCAGTCGGTGCCGGCCTTGCAGCCCTTGGCGATCCGGCGCGGGGTGTCGGCCCCCGCGTCTATCGCCCGCTTCACCTGGTCCTCGGTGACCGCATGGCACATGCACACGTACATCGCGGTCTCTCCCGGGGGCTGAGCGAGTGGATCTTGACTAAGGCTTGCCTTAGTTCACTAAGCCTCACCTTACCCGTCGATCCGGGCACGCAAAAGCCTCTCCGGCCGGGGAAAACCCCAGGCCGGAGAGGCTTCGCTCACATTCGGGCCGTTCTCAGACGGTGCCGCGGTACATCTCGGCGACCAGGAAGGCCAGGTCCAGCGACTGGCTGCGGTTGAGCCGCGGGTCGCAGGCCGTCTCGTAGCGCTGGTGCAGGTCGTCGACCAGCACCTCGTCGCCGCCGCCGACGCACTCGGTGACATCGTCGCCGGTCAGCTCCACGTGGATGCCGCCCGGGTGGGTGCCGAGCGCCCGGTGCACCTCGAAGAAGCCCTTGACCTCGTCGAGCACGTCGTCGAAGCGGCGGGTCTTGTGACCGCTGGACGCCTCGAAGGTGTTGCCGTGCATCGGGTCGCAGATCCAGACCGGCTGCGCGCCCGAGGCGGTGACCTTCTCCACCAGGGTCGGCAGGGCGTCGCGGACCTTGCCCGCGCCCATCCGGGTGATGAAGGTGAGCCGGCCGGGCTCGCGCTCCGGGTCCAGCTTCTCGATCAGGGTGAGCGCCTCGTCGACCGTGGTGGTCGGGCCGAGCTTCACACCGATCGGGTTGCGGATCTTCGAGGCGAACTCGATGTGCGCGTGGTCCAGCTGACGGGTGCGCTCGCCGATCCACACCATGTGGCCGGAGACGTCGTACAGCTCGCCGGTGCGCGAGTCCACGCGGGTCAGCGCGGTCTCGTAGTCCAGGACCAGCGCCTCGTGGGACGAGAAGAACTCGACCGTCCGGAACTCCTCCGGCGCGACACCGCAGGCGTTCATGAACGCCAGCGCGTTGTCGATCTCGCGGGCCAGCTGCTCGTAGCGCTGACCGGCCGGCGAGTTGCGCACGAAGTCCTGGTTCCAGGCGTGCACCTGGCGCAGGTCCGCGTAGCCACCGGTGGTGAAGGCGCGCACCAGGTTGAGCGTCGCGGCGGACGCGTTGTACATCCGCTTCAGCCGCTCCGGGTCCGGGATCCGGGACTCGGGGGTGAACTCGAAGCCGTTCACCGAGTCGCCCCGGTAGACCGGCAGGGTCACGCCGTCGCGGGTCTCGGTCGACTTCGAGCGCGGCTTGGAGTACTGGCCAGCGATCCGGCCGACCTTCACCACCGGCACGGAGGCCGCGTAGGTGAGCACGGCCGCCATCTGCAGCAGGGTCTTGAGCTTGTTGCGGATGTGCTCCGCCGAGACGCCGTCGAAGGCCTCGGCGCAGTCGCCGCCCTGCAGCAGGAACGCCTCTCCACGGGCCACGGCTCCGAGTCGGGCGCGCAGCTGGTCGCACTCGCCGGCGAAGACGAGCGGCGGATACGAGGCGAGGTCCGCAAGGGTCTTGCGCAGAGCCTCTTGGTCCGGCCATTCGGGCTGCTGCGCCGCGGGCAGGGTTTGCCAGGTGTGGGGATTCGTCACGGTCACGCGGTCAAGGCTACGGGGTGCGGCAACCGAATTGTGACCACCGCCCGAGGGATGAGACACCTTGCGGACAATCGGGTGACGGGCCTCACGGCCGTCCGGGGATCCGCTAGGCTCGGTCCCGTGAACACGCCGCACACCCGATCCTGGTGGTGGGCCGACCCTCCGGGTGGCCCACAGTCAGCGCGTTCCTAGACGCACACGACGGCCGCCCCCCGGGGCGGCCGTCGGCGTTCCACCAGCCGGTCGGCAGCCTCCCGGAGCGGAAACCCCACCCCGCCGCAGAAGCCATCCCGGAAGGAACGCCGCCACCGTGACCAGTGCCGCCGACCTGCTCGCCCGCCTCACCGCCGCCGACGCGCCGGCCTTCGCCCTGCTGCACCGCCGCACGCCCCGCACCGCCCCGGACACCGTCGAGATCCTGCTCGGCACCGTCGGCAGCCACGACCGGCTGGCCGACCTGCCGGTCCGCCACGGCGTCCCCGCCGACGGCCCCGTGCACGACCTGCTGGCACTGGTCCCCTACCGGCAGATCCGCGAGCGCGGCTTCGAGGCGCACGACGACGACACCCCGCTGCAGGCTCTCTCCGTCACCGAGCAGTACGCCCTGCCGCTGGCCGAGGTCACGGCCGCGCTGCCGCAGCTCCCGGTCGCCCTGACCGACGGCGGCTTCGACATCGACGACGCCGAGTACGCGGAGATCGTCCGCCGGGTGATCGAGGACGAGATCGGCCGCGGCGAGGGCGCCAACTTCGTCATCCGCCGCGACTTCACCGCGACGCTCGAGGACTTCTCGCCCGCGCTCGCCCTCACCCTGTTCCGGCGGCTGCTGGACCAGGAGCGCGGCGCCTACTGGACCTTCCTGGTGCACACCGGCGACCGGGTGCTCGTCGGCGCCTCCCCCGAGGTGCACGTCCGGCAGAGCGGCGGGACGGTCGTGATGAACCCGATCTCCGGCACCTACCGCTATCCCGCGGCCGGCTCCGACCTGGACTCGCTGATCTCCTTCCTCCACGACCCCAAGGAGTTGGAGGAGCTGACCATGGTGGTCGACGAGGAACTCAAGATGATGTGCACCGTCGGCGACCTCGGCGGCCAGGTGCTCGGCCCCCGGCTCAAGGAGATGTCCCACCTCGCGCACACCGAGTACGAGCTGCGCGGCCGCACCTCGCTGGACGTCCGCGAGGTGCTGAAGGAGACCATGTTCGCCGCCACCGTCACCGGCAGCCCGGTGCAGAACGCCACCCGGGTGATCAAGCGGTACGAGCGCGGCGGCCGCGGCTACTACTCCGGCGCGCTCGCCCTGATCGGCCGCTCGGCCAGCGGCGGCCAGCTGCTGGACTCCCCGATCTGCATCCGCACCGCCGACATCGACCCGGCCACCGGCCGGCTCGCCGTCCGGGTCGGCGCCACCCTCGTCCGCCACTCCGACCCGGACGGCGAGGTCGCCGAGACCCACGCCAAGGCCGCCGGGGTGCTCACCGCGATCGGCGCCCGCCCGGCGCCCGCCCGGACGGCCGGCCGGAACAGCCCGCGACTCGCCGACCACCACCGCGTCCAGGCCGCGCTGGACGCCCGCCGGGCCGGCCTCGCCCCGTTCTGGCTGCGGATGCAGCAGCCGGCCCGGATCACCGAGGAGCTGGAGACCCTCGTCGTCGACGGCGAGGACACCTTCACCGCGATGCTCGGCCACCTGCTGACCTCGCTCGGCCACCGGGTCACCGTGGCCCGGTTCGACGAGCCGGGCCTGCGCGAGCGGGTCGCCGCCCACCCCGGCGCGCTGGTGCTCGGCCCCGGCCCGGGCGACCCGGCCGCCACCGACGACCCCAAGATGGCCGTACTGCGCCCGATCGTCACCGACGCGCTGGCCGCCGTCCGGGCCGGCCGGCGCACCGCCCCGCTGCTCGCCGTCTGCCTCAGCCACCAGCTGCTGTCCGGCGCGCTCGGGCTGCCGCTGGTCCGCAAGGCGGTGCCGTACCAGGGCGCGCAGGAGAGCGTGGACCTCTTCGGCGAGCAGCGGACCGTCGGCTTCTACAACACCTTCACGGCGCGCTGCACCGACGCCGACGCCGCCCGGCTGGCCGCCGCCGGCGTCGAGGTGGCCCGGGACCCGCTGACCGGGGACGTGCACGCGCTGCGCGGGCCGGGCTTCGCCGGGCTGCAGTTCCACCCCGAGTCGGTGCTCACCAGGGACGGCGTGGAGATCGTCGCCGGGCTGCTGCGCGGAGCGGTGGCCGGCGTCCCGCGCTGAGCCGCCGTCACCGGGCCGATTCCGGTGACGCCCGGGCGGGGTGGTCTGTCCGCACACCCCGCCCGGGCGTCACACCGCGTCGTCCAGCCCCTGCTCGATCGCGTACCTGACCAGCTCGACCCGGTTGTGCAGCTGGAGCTTGCCCAGGGTGTTCTGGACGTGGTTCTGCACCGTGCGGTGGGAGAGCACCAGCCGATCGGCGATCTGCTTGTACGACAGCCCCTTGGCGACCATCCGCAGCACCTCGGTCTCCCGGGCCGTCAGCTGCGGGACGACCGGCGCGGCCGGGACGGGCGGCTCGGCCGCCAGCCGGCGGAACTCGCCGAGCACCAGCCCGGCCAGGCCGGGGGTGAACACCGCGTCGCCGACGGCGGTGCGGCGCACCGCGTCGAGCAGTTCCTCCCGCCCGGCCGACTTGACCAGGTAGCCGGTCGCACCCGACTTCACCGCCTCCAGCACGTCCGCGTGCTCGCCGCTCGCGGACAGCACCAGGACCCGCACCGACGGGTCGTGCCCGACCACCTGGCGGCAGACCTCGGCGCCGGAAAGGCCGGGCAGGTTGAGGTCGAGCACCACGACCTGCGGGGAGCAGGCGCGGGCCCGGCGGACGGCCTCCTCACCGTCCCCGGCGGTGGCCACCACGTCCAGCCCGGCCTCGGCGAGGTCCCGGGAGACGGCGTCGCGCCACATCGGGTGGTCGTCCACCACCATCACCCGCACCGGACGGGCGGCGGCCGCCTGCTGATCGGTCGACAGGTCGGTGGTCATGCGCGGAACCCTTTCGCGGGAGGTGTCACAGGAGGCCGGCCGGGGCGCCGGACGAGGTGCGCGGGACCCTGAGCTCCACCTCGACGCCCTCCCCGGGCGCCGAGTACAGCTCCGCGGTGCCGCCGAGGTCCAGCAGCCGGCCCCGGATCGACTGGGAGACGCCGAGCCGCCCGGCCCGCTCCGCCTCGCCGAGCCGCCCGGGCGCGAAGCCCGGACCGTCGTCGCGGACCGAGACGGTGACGGCCTCCGGCTCGTCCTCGACCAGGATCCAGGCCCGTGCCCCGGGCCCGGCGTGCCGGCGCACATTGTCCACCGCGGCGCCGACGGCGGCGGCCAGCTCACCGGCGGTCCGCCCGGGCAGCAGCACCGGGGTGCCGGGGGCCGAGACGGTCACCCGCTCGTCGGTGTACGGGGCGAGCAGGGCCCGGAGGTCCTGCGGCTGCTCCGGCGCGCGCTGCTCGGGCAGCGGTCCGCCGCTCATCAGCGCGCGCAGGGCGCGTTCCTGCTCGCCGGCCAGCCGCCCCAGCTCGGTGAGGTCGGCCCCGCCGGCCGGGGGCTCGGTACCCCGGCGCTGGACCAGCGCGAGCACCTGCAGCACCCCGTCGTGGATGTCCCGGGAGAGCCGCTCCCGCTCCCGGGTGGCCGCCTCGACCTGGAGCGCCCGGGTGAGCGTCGCCTCACTGGCCCGGGCCAGTTCGATCACATAGCCGATCGCGCAGCCGGCCACCATGAGCAGCACGATGTTGTGGAGGTTGTCGCCGGTCGCGCCGCCGTGGCCGAGGATGTTGGCCACCCCGATCACCGAGCCGGCCGCCGCCGCCCACCGCCAGCCGCCCCGGCCGGCGAAGCCGAGCACGGTGCCGGCCGCCCAGATGGTGGGCAGGGTCGGCGCGCCGTGGCTGATCCGGGAGGGCTCGTCGACCATGCCGCTCATCACGATGCCGGTGACGACGAGCGTGAGATCGGTGGCGAGCACGTACCAGGTGCAGCGCTGCGGACCGGAGAAGGCCCGGGTGGAGGCGAGCGTCCAGAGGGTCAGCGCGCCGAGGTAGATCCAGCCCGCGACGGGGTGCAGGAACTCCAGGTAGGAGTCGAAGTAGCGGAGCAGCGCGTAGCCCAGGGCCAGCACCCGGAACGAGGAGATCGCCCGCCAGAGCGGCAGTTCGACGGACATGCCGCCCGCCGCCACCGCCGCGCCGACCGTGCCCGGGCGCGCCGCCCCGGCTCTGCCGCCGTCCGTCATCCCTGTCGCCCTCCCCCGGCGCCGGGTCCGCCCCGACTCAGGCCGGCCCGGTGTCCTTCTGCTGCTCCTGCGCGGCCTTCTTCTGCTGGGCCTTCTCCGCCTCGGCCTTCTCCAGCTCGGCCTTCTCCAGCTTCTCCGCCTCGGCCTTCTCGGCCTTGGCGGCGGCCTGCTCGGCCTTCTGCACGGCCTTGCGCTCGGCGTCGGCCTTCTTCTTGTCGTCGGCCAGCTGCCGCTTGGCGGCGGTCGCGTAGATGTCCACGTACTCCTGGCCGGACAGCCGCATGATCTCGTACATCACCTCGTCCGTCACCGAACGGAGGATGAAGCGGTCGTTCTCCATGCCGTGGTAGCGGGAGAAGTCCAGCGGGCGGCCGATCCGGATGCCCGGGCGGGTGCCGAAGTTCGGGATCACCTGGCCGGGCGGCTGCACCTTCTCGGTGTCGATCATCGCGACCGGGATGACCGGCGCGCCGGTGGCCAGGGCGACGCGGGCCAGGCCGCCGACCTTGCCCCGGTAGAGCTTGCCGTCGGGCGAGCGGGTGCCCTCCGGGTAGACGCCGAACAGCTCGCCCCGGTCCAGCACGGCGATCGCCGAGCGGATCGCCGCCTCGCCGGCGCCGCGCACGCCCGAGCGGTCGACCGGGAGCTGGCCGACGCCCTTGAAGAAGGCGGCGGTCAGGCGACCCTTGATGCCCGGCGTGGTGAAGTACTCCGCCTTGGCGATGAAGGTCACCCGGCGCTTGATCAGCGCGGGGAAGAAGAAGGAGTCCGAGAACGAGAGGTGGTTGCTCGCGATGATCGCGGCACCCTCGGTGGGGATGTTCTCCTCACCCTCGATCCACGGCCGGAAGAAGATCCGAAGCAGTGGCGCGACGATCATCTTCATCAGTCGGTAGAACAACCCGGGCCTCCTGTATTGCGGACCGGTCGATCCTAATGCCCTTCGGTGTCCGCCCGTGCCCCGCCCCGCCCCGGCGGGGTGTTCCGGGGGCGGGGCGGCCCGGTGCCCGGCGGGGGTGTACGGGGCGGGCGGGCACGTGGGACGATGCGAATTCCGCAGCCTCCGGTGCCGGCCGGTCCCCGGGCGCTCCCGCACGTCCAGCGCGCACCGCTCGTACCAGCGCCACCTCCAGCGCCACCCTCCAGCGTCCTCGCCCGCGAAGGAGCCCGCCATGTCGCTGCTGCCCGGCGCCGAACCGTACCGCCACCGGGGCGGGCCGGTGGGCGTCCTGCTCTGCCACGGGTTCACCGGCTCCCCGCAGTCGCTGCGGCCGTGGGCCGAGGACCTGGCCCGGGCCGGGTACACGGTCGGGCTGCCGGTGCTGCCGGGCCACGGCACCCGCTGGCAGGACATGCAGCTCACCCGCTGGGAGGACTGGTACGCCGAGGTCGAGCGGGAACTGCTCACGCTGGCCGGGCAGTGCGAGCGGGTCTTCGTCTTCGGGCTGTCGATGGGCGGCGGGCTGGCGCTGCGACTGGCCTCCGTGCACGGGCCGAGGATCGCCGGGCTGGTGCTGGTCAACCCGTCGGTGCGGTCGGACAACCCCGCGAGTGTCATTCTGCCGGTGCTGCGGCACCTGGTGCCGAGCGTGCCCGGCGTCGCCAACGACATCGCCCGGCCCGGCGCGGACGAGCTGGCCTACGACCGCACCCCGCTGCACGCCGCCTGGTCGCTGGCCCGGCTCTGGAAGGACGTCCAGGCCCGGCTGCCCCGGGTGACCCAGCCGGTGCTGCTCTTCCGCAGCCCGCAGGACCACGTGGTCTCCGCGGCCAACTCCGAGCTGGTGCTGGCCCGGATATCCTCGACCGATGTGACGGAGCGGCTGTGCCAGCGCAGCTACCACGTCGCGACGCTGGACCACGACGCGGGGGAAATATTCGCGGCCGCCCAGGACTTCATCCGACGGTTGGCTCCCGCGCACGCGGCGGGCGTCACTCCGGTGAAATCCGACCACCACCAAGGCTGAAGGGCCGGAAGTGCACGAGAGCAGCACGGCGGGCGGCGAGGACGACGCGCCCCGCGAGGACGGTGCGACCACGGGCGGCGCGCGGCCGGGCGCCGGGCGGGCCGACGGCGAGCAGACGGGCCGGGGCCCGGCCGGGGGCGCGGCGGCCCCGGCGACGGGCGGCGAGGCCACGACGGCCGGCGCGTCCGGGTCCGGCTCGGGGACGGCCTCGGGTCCGGTTTCCGGCTCGGGTCCGGTTTCCGCTTCGGGCACGGCTTCGGGCACGGCTTCGGGCTCCGGCTCCGGTGACGCCCCGGTGGCGGGCGACGGCGGCGGGGCGGCCGAGCCGTCCCGGACGCGGCGCGCGCCCGAGCGCAGCCAGGCCGAGCAGGACGAGATCTTCGCCGCGCTGGTCGCCCAGTTCGACGACCCGGTGGACCTCAACAACCCCAACTGGCCCGAGGTCGAGAACCTCCGGGCACGCAACGAGCTCAAGGGCTTCAAGGACCCCGGCGCCGACCGGCTCCCCGGCGATCCCGGCGACCTCTCCGACCTGGCGCCCCAGCCGCGCCCCCGCTCCGGCCGTCCGGTGATGCCGGCCGCCGGCTCCGCCGGGCCGCGCGACTTCGAGCTGTCCGAGGAGACCGACGAGGGCCACTTCGTCCCGCCGGAGCCGCCGCCGCTGCCCGAGGCCGACACCACCGCCAAGTTCGCCTGGCTGGCGGTGCTCGGCGGTCCGGCGCTGCTGCTCTTCGACGCGGTGGTCTGGCGCGAGGTCTCCGGCTGGCCGGCCTGGGTCGGCGTGGCCTCCTTCCTCGGCGGTTTCGCCACCCTGGTGGTCCGGATGAAGGACCGCGACGAGGACGAGCCCGAGGACCCGCACGGCGGCGCCGTCGTCTGACCCCTCCGCTTCCCTCGCCCGGGCCGCTCCCGGACGTCCGTCGCACGGCCTCCCGGGCACCGCCCGGGAGGCCGTCGGCGTGCCGGACCGGTTCCGCGGTCACTCCTCGGGGTGGAGTTCGGCGGCCAGTGGGTGCAGTGGCGCCCGGCCCTGCCGGGCCGTCGCGGGGGGCGACCCGAAGCTGTGTGCCGACGCCCCGGACCGGGTGCCCGTCGTGCACGAAGGGGCCGGTCCGGGGTGGCGGGTGCGCGGTGCACCCGTGAGGCGACGCCGCCACCGCGAGGACCTCGGCACGAGGACCACCGGACCATTGGTCGGCGTGACGACGAGGAGACTCGAAGTGGACCGTTTGCCCACGTCCAAATCCAAGCCCGAGCGGGGGTCCGGACCGAGATCCGGCGCCTGGCCGGGATCCGGTCGGCTGGGCGCGGCAGTGGCCGCCGGCCTGCTGCTCGCACTGGCGGTCCCCGGGGCGGCGCTCGCCGCGCCCGGCGACCTCGATCCGGCCTTCGGCACCGGCGGGAGGACGACCACCGACTTCGGCGGCGGGGGCGACGAAGCCCGCGGTGTCGTCGTCCAGGCGGACGGCCGGATCGTCGTGGCCGGCTACGCGGGTGCCGGCGACGACTTCGCCCTCGCCCGGTACAACACCGACGGCTCGCTGGACACCGGCTTCGGCACCGGCGGCAAGGTGACGACGGACTTCGCCGGCGGCTCGGACGAGGCCCGCGGCCTCGCCCTCCAGGCCGACGGCAGGATCGTGGCGGTCGGGCGCAGCGAGGTGCCCGAAGGCGGCGTCGGCTGGTTCTCGGTGGCCCGGTACAACACCGACGGCTCGCTGGACACCGGCTTCGGCACCGGCGGCAAGGTGACCGTCGACTTCGGCACCGGCGGCGCCGACGACGCGTTCGGCGCGGCGGTGCAGGGTGACGGGCGGATCGTCGTCGCGGGTCTGACGGGAGGTGACTTCGCGCTGGCCCGGCTCAATGCCGACGGCACCCTCGACAGCGGCTTCGACTCCGACGGCAAGGTCACCACCGACTTCGACGGCGGCGCCGACGCGGCCCGCGCCGTGGCGGTGCAGAGCGACGGGAGGATCGTCGCCGCCGGGTACACCGGCAGCGGCGGAGGCAACTACGACTTCGCCCTCGCCCGGTACACCGCGAGCGGCGCCCTCGACACGAGCTTCAGCAGCGACGGCAAGGTCGCCACGACGTTCGGCGGCGTCGAGTTCGCCCACGCGGTGGCCCTGCAGCCCGATGGGAAGATCGTCGCCGCCGGGTACACCGGCAGCGATTTCGCGCTGGCCCGCTACAACAGCGCCGGCAACCTCGACGGCGGTTTCGACACCGACGGCAAGGTCACCACCGACTTCGGCGGCAGCGAGATCGCCTACGGCGTCGCGGTGCAGTCCGGCGGCTCGATCGTCGCCGTCGGCTCCACGGTGTCGGGCGGCGCCAGTGACTTCGCGCTCGCCCGCTACACCCCGAGCGGCGCCCTCGACACCGGCTTCAGCGGCGACGGCAGGACCACCACCGACTTCGGCGGGGGCTTCGACCAGGCGCTGGGCACCGCCGTCCAGGCGGACGGCCGGATCCTCGCGGCCGGCTTCAGCGACGGTGACGCGGCCCTCGCCCGCTACGACGGCGCGGCCGGCACGCCGGCCGGGGTCGACCTCTCGGTCACCAAGACCGGCCCCGCCACCGTCACCGCCGGCGGCCAGGCCCCGTACACCGTGACGGTCACCAACAACAGCGCCGCGGCCGCCACCGGGGTGACCCTCACGGACTCGCTCACCGGCCCGGGCACCGTGCTCTCGGCCACGCCGGGCCAGGGCAGCTGCACCACCACCGCCACCGGCGCCAACTGCGCTCTCGGCACCCTCGCGGCGGGCGCGAGCACCACCGTCACCGTCACGGTCGGCACCAGCGGCGCGGGCAGCCTCACCGACACCGCCACCGTCGGCGCCACCCAGAGCGACCCCGTCCCGGCCAACAACACCGCCACCGCCACCACCACGGTGAACGCCCCGGCCGGTGTCGACCTGGCCGTCACCCGGAGCGCTCCCAGCACCACCAGCATCGGCGACACCCCGTCGTACACCGTGACGGTCACCAACCGCGGCACCGGCCAGAGCGCCACGGGCGTCACCCTCACGGACACGCTCACCGGCCCGGGCACCGTGCTCTCGGCCACGCCGGGCCAGGGCAGCTGCACCACCACCGCCACCGGCGCCAACTGCGCTCTCGGCACCCTCGCGGCGGGCGCGAGCACCACCGTCACGGTGACCGTCGAGCCCCGGGCCACCGGCACCCTCACCGACACCGCCACCGTCGGCGCCACCCAGAGCGACCCCGTCCCGGCCAACAACACCGCCACCACGAACACCGGCGTCAACAACGCCCACGGCTGCACGATCATCGGTACCGCCAACGGCGAGACCCTGTTCGGCACCGGCGGCAGCGACGTCATCTGCGCCCTCGGCGGCAACGACACGGTCAACGCGGGCGGCGGCAACGACACCGTCTACGCCGGCTCGGGCAACGACACGGTCGACGGCGGGTCCGGCAACGACACGCTCCTCGGCGGCCTCGGCAACGACCGTCTGACCGGTGGCATCGGCAACGACTCGCTCAACGGCGGCCCCGGCACCGACACCCTGAACGGTGGCTCCGGCACCGACAGTTGCACCGCGGCGGCGGGTGACACCGTCATCAGCTGCCCTTAGCACTCCCCCGGCGGTACGTCGGCGCGGCGCGGCACCCGAGCGGGTGTGCCGCGCCGCGCGGCCGTGTCACCGGCCGGCGGCGCCCGGTCCCGGTGCGGGCAGCCGGAGCACGGCCAGGACCGGCAGGTGGTCGGTGGCGGCGAGCAGGTCGGCCCCGGTGACGCCGGGCAGTCCGTGCGGGACGCCGCAGGACAGCACCTCGATGTCGGGGGTGGCGAAGACGGCGTCGAGCCGCTGGTAGGGGTTCTCCGGCACGGAGGTCATCTCGCCGCCCCAGGGCGCCACCGTGTAGCCGTCCTGGAGCCGCTCGGCCAGCGACCGCCAGCCGGGCCCGTCCGGGTGCTCGTTGAAGTCCCCGGCGATCACGCCGGGTCCGGCGTACCGCAGCTGTCCGGCGAGCAGTCCGAACTGCCGCAGCCGCTCGTCCGCGTCCAGGCTGAGGTGGCAGCTGGTGACGGTGAACGGCGCCGCGTCGGCCACCTCGACCAGCGCGGTCGCGAAGCCGCGCGCGTGCAGCCCCCTGGTCTTCGGCAGCAGCCGGTCGTGGACGGCCAGCAGCCGGACGCCGGGGCGGCCGAGCAGCAGCGGCCCGGCCGCGGTCCGGCCGCCGCCGCTCAGCACCACGGTGCCGGTCGCCCGGGCGAGCCAGGCGGCCTGCCCCTCGGGGCGCCAGTAGCGCGGCGACTCCTGTACGCAGACGAGGTCCGGCTCGCAGGCCCGGATCACCCGGGCGAGCGCCTGCCGGTCGTCCCGCAGGGAGCGGACGTTATAGCTGAGCAGCCGGATCCTGCCCGGTGCGGGCGGCGGAAGTTCGGCCGGTGCGGCGGTCATGGGCGGTCCTCCCCTGGGCGTCCCGGACGACGCTACCGCCCGGACCGCCGGGGCCGCCGACGGCGCGACACCGCCCGGCGGAGCGACACTTCCCGACGGAGCGGGAACGACGGCGGCCCGGTCCGCGCGGGACCGGGCCGCCGTCGGCGGTGCGGGGGGACGGGTCAGACCGTGCGGGCCAGGTCGGCCGCGCCGGCGATGCCGGCGGCCGAACCGGTCGAGGCGAGCACCACCTCGGCGCGCGGGCGGTGCACCCCGCCGGTCAGGTAGTGCTCGAAGGCCTTGGCGACCGGGTCGAGCAGCAGCCGGCCGGAGTCGGAGACGCCGCCGCCGAGCACGAAGACGGCCGGGTCGAAGAGCGCCGCGAGGTCGGCCATCCCCCGGCCCAGCCAGTCGGCCAGCTCGGCGTAGCACTCCAGGGCGAGCGGGTCGCCCTCCTCGGCGGCCTGGGTGATGTGGATGCCGCGGATGGTCTCGGCGACGCCGTCGTTGAGCTCCAGCATCCGCTTGCCGCGCACGGAGTCCTCGGCGGCGCGCTCCCGGCCGTACCGGCGCAGGGCGCGGCCGGAGCCGTACTGCTCCCAGCAGCCCCGGCCGCCGCAGCCGCAGGGCAGGCCGTCCGGGACCATGTTGAGGTGGCCGATCTCGCCGGCCACGCCGAACCGGCCGCGGTGCAGCCGGCCGTCCAGGACGAGGCCGCCGCCGATGCCGGTGCCGACGGTGATCAGCACCATGTCGCTGTAACCGGCCGCGGCGCCGAAGCGGTACTCGGCCCAGGCGGCGCAGTTGGCGTCGTTCTCGACCACCGCGGGCAGGCCGGTCAGCTCCTCGACCCGGCCGCGCAGGGGCTCGTCCTCCCAGTCGATGTTGGGGGCGAAGATCACCGTCGAGCGCTCGCGGTCGACGAAGCCGGGGGCTCCGATGCCCGCAGCGGTCACGTCGGGGTACTGCTCCTTGAGTTCGCGCACGGCCTGCGCGATGGCGTCGACCGCCCACTGCGGGTCGGCCGGGGTGGGCACCCTGGTCCGGGCCAGGATCTCGCCGGCCTCGTCGACCACGCCTGCCGCGATCTTGGTCCCGCCGACGTCGACGCCGATGGTCAGAGCCATGTGTCCCTCAGCTATTCACTCGTTCCCGCTGGACGGAACGGTACCGCCCAACCAAGCCCCCGTACACACCGTCGCATACATTAACCGAAGACAATCCGCTCCCAACCCGCCCGAGCCCCTTCAAAAGTCGTACATTTTCACCGGTGGCATCACAGGGTGAAGCCACGACGTGACCCGGAGGGGATCAGGGGTTCACTGCTTGGCGGACGGTCCCTCAGCTGCGTCGTCGAGGTCCACCCGTTCGGTGCGGGTCGGCTCCCCGGCGGTCCAGCGGTGCTCGTGGCCCGCCACGGCGGCCCGGTAGGCGGCCAGCAGCTCGGCCCCGGCGGCGGCCAGGCCGGTACCGGCGGCGGCGAGGTGGTCGTACACCTCGGGCTGCTTCTCGCGCAGCCGGTCGGCCAGCCCGGCCAGCGAGAGCAGGGTCTCGGCGCTCGCCTCCTGGGCCTTCTCGCCGACGACGGAGGCGAACCGGCGCACCTCGTCCACCAGCGGGCCCAGTTCCGGCCCGAACGGGTGCTCGGCGGTGGGCTCGTTCCGGTCGGTGGTGGTCATCGCGCGCGCCTCCTCAACAACGGTGCCCGCGCCCGCGGCCACCCGCCCCGACGCTACCGGACCCCGTTGGGCCCCCTGCACGGAAGGCGAGCGGGCGACCCCCGCCCGAGGCCCACGAAGGAGGGCGAGCGGGCGACCCCCGCCCCGAGCCGAAGAGGCGCGCCGGTGCCGAAAGGGTGGGGGCACCTCCCGGCCGAAGGCTGGGGGAGCGAGGGAGCGACGATGGGGGTACCCCCGGCCGGAGGCTGGGGGAGAGCGAGGGAGCAACGACCGTCGGCGCCGGACAGAAGCGCCCCGGAGGCGAGCGGGCGACTATCGGGGCCAGAGAGCCGGGTCCGGGGCGAAGCGGATCGCCAGCACCCCGTCCTGCAGCCCCGCGCCGGCGACCGTGCACCGCCGCAGCGCCGACGGCAGGGCCAGCACCCGGCGGTGCGCGCCCAGGCCGACCACCAGCTCGTCCCCGCGCCGGACCAGGTCCAGGTCCTCCCGCGCGGCACCCGGCAGTTCCAGGCGCCAGACCAGCAGGCCGTCCGCGGCCCGCCGGTCCTCGACCGTCCACGGCCCGGCGGCCCGCGCCTCCGGGCCGGGCCCGGTGCCGTAGAGGCGGTCGGCGACGGCCTCCAGGGTGGCCTCGGCGGGCCCGGTGGTGAGCAGCGGGATGCCGTCCAGGGTGGCGGCGAGCGCGGTCAGCTCGTCCCGGCGGCGCCCGGCGAGGGCGGCCAGCCACGGGTCGGGCGAGTCGGTGGCGGCGTCGGGCAGCACCCCGTGCACCACCACGGCGTCCGGGCGGTGGCCGTGCAGGGCGAGGCCGGCCCGGATCCGCCGCAGTTCGGCGAAGGGGTGGGTGTCGGCGGCGGTGACCAGGCGGACGCTGGTTCCGGGCGCGGTGATCGCGGCGCGGGCCTCGGCGAGCGCGCCGGCGGCCTTGGCGCGCGTCTCGTACAGCCAGTCGGCGGGCATCGGGACCCCGGCGAGGCCGGCCAGCAGGGGCCGCAGGGCCCGGGCGGCCTGGCGCTGCTCGGGGACGAGCCGGGCCAGGTAGCGCTCCAGCTGCTCGGGCAGGGCGAGGGTGGCGATGAGGTCGGCGGGCGGCGGGGCGAGCACCACCAGGACCTCGGCCTCTACCGCGGGCAGCGCCCGGAGCAGGGCGAGCCGGGCGGTGCCGGGGAGCGCGGTGAGCTCCTCGGGGTCGAGCGGGTCGGCGCCGAGCAGGTCGAGGGCGGGCTTGAGCCGACCGCCGATCTCGTCGAGCGCGTGCCGGAAGGCGGCCTGCTCGTCGGTCCTGGCGACGGCCAGGCCGGGCGCGTACCCGGCCGGCTCGGCCTCCAGCCGGACGCCGAGCACGGCGTCCAGGGTGCGGTGCGGGTCGTCGGCCGCGAGGAGCAGGGTGCGCCGGCCCTGCCGGGCGGCGTGCAGGGCGGTGGCGGCGGCCACCTCGGGCGCCGCCGGGTCGCCGCTGACCAGGATGGTGCGTGTCGCCGTCATGCCGTACCGCCCCTGTTCCTCCGCGCCGCCGGGTCTCAGAGCGCCGTGCCGGCGGCGGTGTCCTCGACCCGCTTCTTCAGGCCGGCCAGGGCCCGGTCGATGATGACCTTCTCGGCCTTGCGCTTGATCATGCCCAGCATCGGGATCTTGACGTCCACCGCGAGCTGGTAGGTGACCTCGGTGCGGTCGGCGCCGAGCGGGGCCAGGGTGTAGGAGCCGTCGAGCGAGCGGAGCATCTGGCTGCGCACCAGGGTCCAGGCGCACTCGCGGTCGCCGTCCCAGGTGTAGGCGAGGACGTGCTCGTCGCGGATCGCGCCGGCGTCGAGGACCAGCCGGACCTGGGCGGCGCGGCCGTCCTCCGCCGTCTCCAGGACCTCGATCTCCTTGACCTCGCCGGTCCAGGCCGGGTAGGCGGCGAAGTCGGCGATCACGGCCATGACCGTCGCCGGGGTCGCGTCGATGGTGATGCTCGACCTGGTGTGCTCCGCCATGGAATGGCCCTCCGCGTCGTCCCGTGCTGGTCCGGCCGAGCCTGCTCGGCCGGGTGCGCCCGGAGCAGGCTATCGCGCCCCGCGATCAGGGCGGTCCCTCGGTACGCCCCGGAGCGCCCGGGTGCGCCCCGCCGCAGGGGCGTACGGTCCGTGGCCGACGGCTACCGGCCGGTCACCTCCGGGCTGCCGTAGGGTGCCATTCGAACGACCCGGTCCCGACCTGGTCGGACGGGTCAAGGTGTGACACTTCGAACACCGGAGCCGACCCCCCTGGTCGAAGCTGCCTACCGGGCAGTAACGTCCTGCCGTCCCGCAGCGTCGCGAACGAGGAGCAGTCTTGCTCGACTTCAGCCTTCCGGCCCTCTACCAGGTACCGAGCGGCGGTAACCTCTCCGACCTCGTGCACCAGAACGCCGAGCGGCACCCCGATGTCGCGGTGCTCAGCCGCAAGGTGGACGGCCAGTGGCAGGAGTTGACCGCCGCCCAGTTCCAGGTCGAGGTGCGGGCGGCCGCGAAGGGCCTGATCGCCGCCGGTGTCGAGCCGGGCGACCGGGTGGGCGTCATGTCCCGCACCCGGTACGAGTGGACGCTGCTGGACTTCGCGATCTGGACCGCCGGCGCGATCACGGTGCCGGTGTACGAGACCTCCTCCGCCGAGCAGGTCGAGTGGATCCTCGGTGACTCCGGGGCGGTCGCGGTGTTCACCGAGACCGACACCCACACCGCGGTGGTCGCGGAGGTCCGGGAGCGGCTGCCGGAGCTGCGGCACACCTGGCAGATCGAGGGCCCGGCGCTCGCCGCGCTGGCGGAGTCGGGCCGCGAGGTCACCGACGCCACCGTCGACGAGCGCCGCTCGGTGGCCGACGCCGACGCGATCGCCACCATCGTGTACACCTCGGGCACCACCGGCCGCCCCAAGGGCTGTCAGCTGACCCACGGCAACTTCATGGCCGAGTGCGGCAACGTGGTGGAGCGCCTGGCCCCGCTGTTCCGCACCGGCGAGAGCTCCGTCCTGCTGTTCCTGCCGCTGGCCCACGTGCTCGCCCGGATCGCCGAGATCGCCCCGGCGATGGCCCCGATCAAGCTCGGCCACGTCTCCGACATCCGGGACGTCACCGCCGAACTGGCCGCCTTCCGGCCGACCCTGATCCTGGGTGTGCCCCGGGTCTTCGAGAAGGTGTACAACACCGCCCGGGCCAAGGCGCAGGCGGACGGCAAGGGCAAGATCTTCGACAAGGCCGCCGACACCGCGATCGCCTACAGCCGGGCGCTGGACGCGGGCGGCGCGGGCCTGCTGCTCAAGCTCAAGCACGCCGTCTTCGACAAGCTGGTCTACAGCAAGCTGCGGGCCGCGCTCGGCGGCCGGGCCACCCACGCGATCTCCGGCGGCGCGCCGCTGGGCGAGCGGCTCGGGCACTTCTACCGGGGCATCGGCTTCACCGTGCTGGAGGGCTACGGCCTGACCGAGACCTGCGCGGCCACCGCCTTCAACCCGTGGGACAAGCCGAAGATCGGCACGGTCGGCCAGCCGGTCCCCGGCGCCGCCGTCCGGATCGCCGAGGACGGCGAGGTGTTCTTCAAGGGGCCGCACGTCTTCACCGGCTACTGGAACAACCCGCAGGCCACCGCAGACACCCTGAAGGACGGCTGGATCGCCACCGGGGACATCGGCTCGCTGGACGACGAGGGCTATCTGACCATCACCGGCCGCAAGAAGGAGATCATCGTCACCGCGGGTGGCAAGAACGTCGCCCCGGCCGTGATCGAGGACCGGATCCGGGCGCACGCCCTGGTCGGCGAGGTCATGGTGGTCGGCGACCGCAAGCCCTTCGTGGCCTGTCTGATCACCGTCGACGAGGACTTCTTCCCGAACTGGAAGCAGCTCAACGGCAAGCCCGCCGACGCCACGGTGGCCGACCTGCGCGAGGACCCGGACCTGCTGGCCGCGCTCCAGCAGGCGGTGGACGACGGCAACGCGGCGGTCTCGCAGGCCGAGGCGGTGAAGAAGTTCCGGCTGCTCGACACCGTCTTCTCCGAGGAGAGCGGCCATCTGACGCCCTCGCTCAAGCTCAAGCGCAACGTCGTGCTGAAGGACTACGCGGCCGACGTCGAGGCGATCTACCGCAAGTAGCACCGTGCGCACGCGGCT
>NZ_JAIY01000010.1:814201-818154 GCF_000710405.2 Kitasatospora sp. MBT66
AGCCGCGTGCGCGTCGGGCCGGGCGTTCAGCCCGCCAGCAGCGAGGTCAGCCGCCCCGCCAGCAGGTCCCAGCGCCAGGAGCGGTCCACCCAGCGCCGTCCGGCCTCGCCCATCCGCCGCCGCAGCTCCTCGTCCCGCAGCAGCCGGACGATCCGCTCCGCCGCCGCCGCGGGCGTGCCGCCCGGCACCACGTAGCCGGTCTCGCCCTCCAGCACCGCGTCCGGCGCGCCGCCGGAGTCCCCCGCCACCACCGGCAGGCCGGTCGCCGAGGCCTCCAGGTAGACGATGCCGAGCCCCTCGACGTCCAGTCCCCCGCGCCGGGTGCGGCACGGCATGGCGAAGACGTCGCCGGCGCCGTAGTGCGCGGGCAGCTCCTCCCACGGGACCGAGCCGGTGAACCGGACGGCGGAGCGCACGCCCCGGGCGTCCACCAGCTTCTCCAGCTCCGCCCGGTACGGGCCGCCGCCGACGATCAGCAGCACGGCGTCCGGCACCTCGGCGAGGATCTGCGGCATCGCCTCGATCAGGGTGTCCTGCCCCTTGCGCGGCACCAGCCGGGAGACGCAGACCACCACCGGGCGGTCCGCCAGCCCGAGCCGCTCGCGCACCGCGGCGCCACCGGAGTCCGGGTGGAAGGTCCGCTCGTCCACGCCGGGCGGCAGCTGCGCCATCCGCGCGGCCGGCTCCGGGCCGACCGCGGCGGCGATCCGGGAGCGGGTGTACTCGCCGAGGTAGGTGAGCACGTCGGTGCCCTCGCCGATCCGGCGCAGCAGCTGCCGGGCCACCGGCAGCTGGGCCCAGGCGGCCTCGTGGCCGTGGGTCATGCCGAGCAGCCGGCCGGCCCCGGCCCGGCGCAGGGCGGGGGCCATCAGCCCGAGCGGCGCGGCGGCGCCGAACCAGACCGAGTCGCAGCCCTCCGCCCGCAGGATCTCGGCGGCCCGGCGGGTGACCCGGGGTGTGGGAACCATCACCTTCGTACGGTCGCGCACCACCGGGAAGGGCTGCTCGGCGTCGAAGCGCGCGACCTCGGTGCCGTCGCGCCAGGTGGAGGCGTACACCACGATGCTTCCTGCGGGCTGACGGACGGCCATGTTGTGCACGAAGGCCTGGATACCGCCGGGCCTCGGCGGGAAGTCGTTGGTGACGATCAAGGTCTTGTGCATCAGGCCACGGCTCGCTCGGTCGGGGGGTGCTCGGTGTACCGCTGGGTGATCCGTACGATAGGTCAACACGACGACCCGCCGGGAACGGATCCGTGCAAGGCAACCGTTCCCTCCCCGGGTCTGTCCTAGGACAAGGGTGGTCGGCGTGTCCGGCCCGGCCCCGCGGTGGCGGCCGGTCCCGACCCGCCCGGACTGCCCGGGCGTCCGTCGCGCGGCGCCGCCGACGGAACGTCCGAGACGAACGAGGGAGCGTTGTGGAGTTGGCCCCGGCCACCGAGTCCGGTACACCCAGCGGCGCCGAGGGCTCCGGCACGGCGCTCGCCGTCCGCCGCGAGCCCGTGCAGCGCACCACGCGCCCCTCCGGCCGTTCCGGCGCGCTGCTGGCGCTCGGCGCGAGCTGGGTGGCCACCCGGACGCTGCTGATGCTCCTGGTGACCGGCGTGCTCCGGATGCCCGGTGGGGACATCACCGCCGACGTCTGGCTGATCTACCACGGCTGGTACGGCGTGCTGCAGACCGGCACCTTCCCGCTGGACGACGTCACCTGGCAGTACCCGCCGGGCGCCGCCCTGGTGATCCTGCTGCCCGGCCTGCTGCCCTGGTCGTACCTGGTCTCCTTCTGGGTGATCTGCGGCATCGCCGACGCGCTCGCGATGGGCCTGCTGGTCCGCACCGGGCTGCGCAAGGGCCGGGCGCTGACCGGCGCCTGGGTCTGGGTGGCCGGCGTCCCGCTGCTCGGCCCGATGATCTACAACCGCTACGACGTGATCGTGACCGCGATCGCGGTGGCCGGCCTGCTGGCGCTGATCCGCCGCCCGGCGATCGGCGGCCTGCTGCTCGGGCTCGGCGGCATCGTCAAGATCTGGCCGCTGCTCGGCCTCATCGGCACCCCCTCCGGCCGCCGCACCCGGCGGTCCTGGACGGCCGCGGCCGCCACCACCGCCTCGATCGGCTTCCTGCTGGCGGCGGGGATGAACGGCGCGTTCGAGTTCCTGACGTTCCAGAAGGACCGCGGCATCGAGGTGGAGTCGGTCGGCGCGCTGCCGATCCACTTCGCCCGGATCGCGGGCGGCTGGGACGGCAAGGTGATGATGAACTACGGCTCGGTCGAGATGCTCGGGCCGTGGGTTCCGCTGGTCAGCAAGGTGATGCTGGCCGGTACCGTGCTCGGCTTCGGCTGGCTGCTGCTGTGGCGCTTCACCGCCCGCCGGCGCAACGCCGCCACCATGTACGACGCGGCGCTCGCCGCACTGCTGATCTTCACCGTGACCAGCCGGGTGATCAGCCCGCAGTACCTGGTCTGGCTGGTCGGCGCGGCGGCGGTCTGCCTGACCGTGCGCGGCACCAGCCAGCGGCCGGTGGCGCTGCTGATCCTGGCCGCGACACCGCTGACCCTGGTGGAGTTCCCGCTGGTCTTCGGCGACGTGGTCGCCAGCAGGCCCGGCGCGATCGCCGTCCTGACCGCCCGCAATCTGCTGCTGCTGGTCGCGACCGTGCTGTCCTGCATCCGGCTCTGGCGCTCGACCCGGCGCACCGACCGGGTCCCGGCCACCGTGGTGCTGGCCCGCCCGGAGCCGGTGCCGGCCGCCGCGTTCTCGGTGCGGCCGGGCATCGCGTACGAGCAGGACCTGCTGGACGGCGTGGACGGCACGGCACGGCCCGCGGCCGCCCCCAGCGAACGGCGCTGACCCCGGGCGGACAAGGCCGGTCGGGACGGCGCCGGAGCGCCCGGCTCAGCCCGCCAGGGCGCGGACCTCGGCGAGCCAGAGCCGGGTGAACTCGGCCAGCCCGAGGCCCAGCCGGTCCCGGAACAGCCCGTCCAGCCAGGCCTCCCGGTCCGCCCCGGGGGCGACCGCGCCGACCGCCCGGTAGAGCGCCACCAGGCGCTGCGGGCCGTACCGGCGGGCGATCAGGTCGCAGGCCAGCCAGGACTGCTCGTAGGCCTGCGCCAGGCCCTCCCCGCCGGCCGTGAGGGCGGCGTCCGCGGGCAGCGCGACGGGCAGCCGTCCGGCCGCGACGTCCCGGGCCAGCTCCGGCGCGATCTGCCGGGCCGTGCGGCCGGAGTCCCGGTAGCCGGTCCAGTCGGCGACCCCCTCGGAGAGCCAGAGCGGTGTCCAGGCCCGGGTGTCGGCCCGGGTCGCCACGTGCACCGCCTCGTGGGTGACCACCACCTGCCGGCCGAAGTCGCTCAGCCGGGCGTACACCTCGGGGTTCACCAGCACCCGGTCGGCCGGGGCGTGCAGGGGCGCGCCCGGCGCCGAGACGGTGACCGCGGCGAGGTCCGACCAGCCGGGCCGGTCGTCCGCCAGCAGCCGGGCGAACTGCTCCCCCGTGGCGGGCAGTTCGAGCAGCAGCCGGCCCGCCCAGGAGCTGCCCCAGAGCGTCTCCACGGCGGACACCGCCCGGTCGCCGACCACGGCCGCCCCCGCGCGCGCGGCCGGGCCGTCGGTGTCCGCGCCGTCCACCCCGAGCACCAGGCAGCGCGCCCCGGCGGCCGCCCCGACGGTGCCGAGGTCCCACAGCGGCGGCGGCCCCCCGGCGCCCTCCTCGCGTTCGATCCGCGGGCCGCCGGCGGTCCGCAGCAGCGTCAGCCAGCGCGGGTGCACCACCGGCTGCTCGTCGTACCCGGTCACCGTGACGGTCAGCTCGGCGGTGGCGGTGGACCGCCCGGCCCGGTCCACCGGTCCGAGCAGCAGGTTCCGGTAGCCGGCCCGGAGCGGCAGCGGGGGCGGCCCCGCGCCCAGCGTCCGGGCCCGCTCGGCGAGCAGCGCCGAGACCTCGGCGTACTCG
>NZ_JAIY01000010.1:818175-819862 GCF_000710405.2 Kitasatospora sp. MBT66
CGGGCCGCGCGGGGACGGCCCCGGGCAGCGACAGCTGGGCGAGGCCGCCGGCCGCGAGCAGCAGGGCGGTGCGCCGGGACGGGCCGCGGCCGCCGGCGGGCTCCGGGCGACTCAGAGCCGGATCACCCCCGAGACCGGCATGGCGTTGACGCTCTCGTAGCGCACCCGGGCACCCGGGTAGGGGGCGTGCACGATCACCCCGCCGCCGGCGTACATCCCGACGTGGTGCATGTCCCGGTAGAAGATCACCAGGTCTCCCGGCCGTGCTTCGGAGATGCTGACCCGCTGCCCGGCGAAAGCCTGGGCCTGCGAGGTGCGCGGCAGGGTCACTCCGGCCTGCCGCCAGCTGTAGTACATCAGACCGGAGCAGTCGAACGCCTTGGGCCCGGTGGATCCGTAGACGTAGGGCGAGCCGATCATCCGCACCGCGGCGGCCAGCGCGGCGCCGCCGCGCTCGGAGGCGGGCGGGGTGGTGCCGAGGTCCAGCCGGTCGGTGCCCCGGGTGGCGCGCTGCTCGGCCTCACGGGCGTCCTGGGCGGCGAGCCGGGCGCGTTCGGTGACGCCGAGGCTGTTGAGCAGCCGCTGCGCCTTGGCGAGCCGCTGCTGGATCTGCTGCTTGCCGTCGGCCAGCACCCTGCGGGTCTGTTCCAGCTCGGCGAGCTTGGCCGAGGCCTCGGCCCGGCGCTGGTCGAGCACCCGCTGACGGCCCAGCACCTCGTGCAGGGTCTCGTTCTGCCGCTCGGCGGCCTGGTCGAGGGTGCGGGCCCGGGACAGGTAGCCCTCCGGGTCGGTGGAGAGCATCAGTTGGACGGTCTGCGCCATGCCACCGCCCCGGTACTCCGCCCCGGCCACGGTGGCGAGGTCGCCGCGCAGCCGGTTGAGCTCGTCCTGGGAGAGGGCGATCTGCTGCTGGAGCGTGCCGGTCTCGTGCTGGAGCCGCTGCTGGGCCTCCTGGGCGGCGTTGAACCGCTCCGAGGCCTGCTCGGCCTCGTCGTAGAGCTGCTCCACCTGGGCCTTGACGTCCTTGCGGTTCGCCGGGGCGTCGGGCGCGCCGGGGACCGCCTGCGCGGTGCCGCCGGTCGCCACGCCCAGCGCGGTGGTGGCCGCCGCGGTGAGCACCAGCGCCCGGGCGAGCGTGTGGACACCTGACAGCGGGGAACGGCGGTGCGCGGTCATTCGACGTCAACTCCGATCCTGGGCCCGGACCCGCCGCCGCACCGGACCGAGCGGCTGTCGAAGCGGGCGTCCGGTGGCAGACGTTAGCGAGTCAGGGCAACCGTTTCCAAACCCCTCCGAATCAGAATATTCAGTCACTGATCGGACATCAGACCGGTTCGCCCGCCGGAGCCACCGGTGACCGGGGCAAAGCCGCAGGCCCGGCCTCCCCCGCGGGGAGACCGGGCCTGCCGGGAGTCTGCCGACCCGGGGGTCAGAGGCGCACGACGGTGTTGACCGGCATGTTGGACGCCGACTCGTAGCGGACCGACGCGCCCGGCTTCGGGGCGTGGATGACCTGGCCGCCGCCGACGTAGATGCCGACGTGGTGGCGGTCGCCGTAGAAGATCACCAGATCGCCGGGCTGGGCCTGGGAGATGTCCGAGCCGATCCGGGTACCGGCGTTGGCCTGCTCCTGCGAGGTGCGCGGCAGCGACACACCCGCCTGGGCGTACGCCCAGCCGGTGAGGCC
>NZ_JAIY01000010.1:820138-820438 GCF_000710405.2 Kitasatospora sp. MBT66
GCCTTCTCCTCGGCCGCGCGCAGGGCCTGGCGCTCCTGCTCGGTGAGCGTGTTGAGCAGCTGCTGGGCCTTCGCCAGCTTGCCCTGGACGTCGTCCTTGGCGGTCTTCAGCTGCTGGGTGGTGGACTCCAGCTCGCCGAGCTTGGTCTGGGTCTCGTTGCGGTCCTGGTCGAGCCTGCGCTGCTGCTCCTGGAGCTCCTTCAGCGCGCCGGACTGGGTGGAACCGGCCTGGTTCAGGGCGTCGGCCTGGCTGAGGAAGTTGTCCGGGCTGGCGGACAGCATCAGCTGGACGGTCTGCGAT
>NZ_JAIY01000010.1:820991-821823 GCF_000710405.2 Kitasatospora sp. MBT66
CCGCCCGGCTGCTTCGCGAACTCGGCGGCGAACCCCACCGCCACCCAGGCTGGGTGATCGACTGTGCGAGGTTCGAAGCACGACCCTAGTAACAGATCCGTGATCCGTTCAAATCCTTGTCAGAAAAAAGCCAGAAGAATACCCAAGTTCCTTTGTGAATATGACCGAGCGTGATCACATCCCCACATCAGGCTGATCATTTCCACCTGGACGGCCCAACGCCCGACCCAAACCTCAGCGCCACCCCCGATCGGAGGTGGCGCTGATCACAGGGGCCGAGAACCGCCCCCGGGAGTGTCGTGGCGGACCGTCAGACCCGGCGGATCGTGTTGATCGGCATGGCGTCGGCCTTCATCACCTTCACCACGTCACCGGTGTGCGGCGCGTGGACGACCATGCCGTTGCCGATGTACATGCCGACGTGACTGCGGTCGGGGCGGTAGATGATCAGATCGCCCGGCTGCGCCTCGGCCAGCGAGGAGACCTTGCTGCCGTAGTTGCCCTGCGCCTGCGAGGTCCGCGGCAGCGAGACGCCGGCCTTCCCGTACGCCCAGACCATCAGGCCGGAGCAGTCGAAGGTGCTCGGACCGGTGGCGCCCCAGACGTAGGGCGAGCCCTGCTTGCCCATCGCGTTGGCGACCGCGGCACCGGCCATGCCGCTGGCCTGCGGCAGGCTGCCCAGGTCGGTCCGCTCGCTGCCGCGCGAGGCGCGGTCGGCCTGCTGCTGCGCCGCCTTCACGGCCGCGCGGTCGGCGGCGCTGAGCGAGTTCAGCAGGTCCTGGGCGTCCTTGAGCTTCTTGCCGACCTCGGCCTTGGACTGGTTCAGGTCCTT
>NZ_JAIY01000010.1:822993-823504 GCF_000710405.2 Kitasatospora sp. MBT66
CACCAGATGGACCTGCGGAATCGCCAGCAACTGGTCCAGCAGCGCCGGGTCGTCCTCGGCCAGCCCGCGCCGTGCCACGTCGTGCGGCGAGGCCGAACCCGGCACCACCGCCTCCACCAGGTCCGCCGGACGGATCTGGGAGACCGGCAGCGCCAGCTCCCGCTGGAGGCCCTGGGCCGACTGCAGCACCGTGTCCAGCAGCAGCCGCAGCCGCATGTCCTCGACGCCGCGCCCCTCGCGGGCGGAGCGCCGGCCCTGCTCGGCGGAGTTCTCCAGTTCCGTGACCCGGTGCCGCAGCCGCCGCGCCTCGGTCTCCGCCGCGCCGCGCTCGGCCGCCGCCTGCGCCCTGACCGCCTCCAGCTCGGCGGCGACCTTCCGGGTCTCCGCCTGCGCCCGGCGGGTGTCGCTCTCCAGCGAACGCAGCCGTCGGCGCAGCGACTCGGCCTCCTTGCGGACGTCCTCCGACTCGGCCCGCTGGCGCTCCAGGTCGGACCGGGCCGTGCTCCGCAGC
>NZ_JAIY01000010.1:824519-824842 GCF_000710405.2 Kitasatospora sp. MBT66
CCGGGTCACGTCGAAGCGGGTCAGGTTTCCGCAGAGCGTGCAGC
The DNA here is from genome assembly GCF_000710405.2 of Kitasatospora sp. MBT66. Taxonomy (NCBI): domain Bacteria; kingdom Bacillati; phylum Actinomycetota; class Actinomycetes; order Kitasatosporales; family Streptomycetaceae; genus Kitasatospora; species Kitasatospora sp. MBT66. The sequence continues at coordinate 824,564 of NZ_JAIY01000010.1, forward strand.
GCCAGCGCGTCTCGGCGGTCAGGGCGGGGACGGTCATCGGGGGTCCTCTCGGGTGGTCCCGGAACGGGCTCAGGCGCTCCCCCCGGAGCCCCGGCGTCGGCGGCGGGAGGCGGGAATGCCCGCCCCAAGCCTATTGCCTGGGGCAACCTTCCCGGCCACCGGCCGAACACTCCCGGGCGGTAGCCCACCTGCCGTAACCGCGCGGTGCCCGGCCGGTACCGGGGGGATGCTGGAGCCCATGGCGATCCCGGTCCCCCACCCCGGCGCGCACCGCGGCCG
>NZ_JAIY01000010.1:824917-825210 GCF_000710405.2 Kitasatospora sp. MBT66
GCGGGGCTCAATCCGCTCTACGGCCGGGACCAGGCCCGGGTCTGCGCCGAGCAGCGCTACGAGCAGCGCTGGGGGGCCGTCCCCGCCGAGCTCCTGACCGGCCACCCGCTGACCGCGGACCAACTGGCGGAGGCCCCCGAGCCGGTGCCCGGCTGCCCGGCCTCGGCCACCCCCGGCAAGCATCCGGCGCTGTCCGTGCTCAGCGCGCTCTTCCTGCACGCCGGCTGGCTGCACCTGCTCGGCAACCTGCTCTTCCTCCACGTCTTCGGCCCCGCCGTGGAGCACCGGCTCGG
>NZ_JAIY01000010.1:825986-826268 GCF_000710405.2 Kitasatospora sp. MBT66
GCGACGGTCCTCGACGGGGCCTCAGCCCTCCCGGCGGGTGTCCGCGACGCAGCGGCCGCCCTCGTTCCGGTAGCTCCACGCCGCGCCGTCCGTGACCAGCTCGCGGACGGCGGTCAGGAACCGGTCCACGTGCTCGTCCGGGGTGCCGGCGCCGAAGCTCACCCGGATCGCGTTCAGGCTGCGCTCGCCCGGCAGCGAGGCCTCCGGCGCGCCGCACTCCGAGGGCGCGGCCTCCTCGTCGCCGAGCAGGGTACGCACCAGCGGGTGGGCGCAGAACAGGCC
>NZ_JAIY01000010.1:826349-826756 GCF_000710405.2 Kitasatospora sp. MBT66
AAGGACAGCACGCCCACCCGGTCCGCCTCGGCGCCGAACAGGTTCAGCACCCTGACCTCGGGGATCTCCGCCAGACCGGCCTTCAGCCGGGCCACCAGCGCCCGCTCGCGCGCCTCCAGCGCGTCGAACCCGGCCTCGGTGAGCGCCCGGCAGGCCGCCGCGATCGCGTACACGCCGATGACGTTCGGGGAGCCGGCCTCGTGCCGGGCCGGGCCGGTGTGCCACTGCACGGCCACCGTGCCGTCGGTCTCCCGGGCCACGGTCCGGGTGGCGCCGCCGCCGGCCAGGTACGGCTCGGCCTCGTCCAGCCAGTCGGCCCGGCCGGCCAGCACCCCGGCGCCGAACGGCGCGTACAGCTTGTGGCCGGAGAAGGCGATCCAGTCGACCCCCAGCTCGCGCACCGAGAC
>NZ_JAIY01000010.1:826916-827430 GCF_000710405.2 Kitasatospora sp. MBT66
GCGAGCGCGGCGTCGAAGGCGGCGACCGCCTCGGCGTGCGAGCGGGGGGCGCGCAGACAGGTGACGGTCAGACCGGCGTGCGCCCAGGGCAGCAGCGAGGCGTGGTGCTCGGTCTCGAAGGCGAACACCTGGGTCCCGGCCGGGACGGCGCCGGCCAGCAGGTTGAGCGAGTCGGTGGTGGCGCGGGTGAAGACCACCTGGTCGCCCTCGCGCAGGTCCAGGAACTCGGCGACGGTGCGGCGGCTCTGCTCGAACAGGTCGGTGGAGAGCTGGGACAGGTAGCCGGCGCCGCGGTGCACGCTGCCGTAGTAGGGGGCGTAGGCGGCGACCTCGTCCCAGACCCGCTGGAGCGCCGGGGCGCTGGCGGCGTAGTCGAGCGCCGCGTAGGCGACCTTGTCGCCGTTGGCGAGGGGGACCTCGACATCGTGGCCGAGAACGGCGAGGGGGGTGCTGAGGCCGGTGGCAACAGACATGGGAATGCACTCCGTCTACGGGTCTGGGACCCCGGGAGTGC
>NZ_JAIY01000010.1:827477-827805 GCF_000710405.2 Kitasatospora sp. MBT66
GGCCCGGTCCTCACCCAGGGCACCCCGCCACGGACGGAGGGTTGCCGGACAGCAAGCTGGGGCTTGTCGCTGTCGCTCATGACCTGGCCAAGACTGTAGGTCGGGTCCGCCCGCCGGTCAAACAAGGGTCCACATCCCGGACAGGCGTCGGGGCCCACCGGGAGGATTCCCGATGGGCCCCAACCGCCGTGTCACACCCGGGCGGTGGCCTCCGACCAGTGCTTCAGCAGGTCCCGCGCGGCACCCGAGTCGACGGCCGCCGCGGTACGCCGCATGGCCGCGCCGAGCTGCTCGGCGAGCGGCGCGTCGGTGAGGTCCAGTGCCACCA
>NZ_JAIY01000010.1:828628-829914 GCF_000710405.2 Kitasatospora sp. MBT66
GGAGGCCTCGCCGCTCATGATCCGGTCCATCGCCCACGCGGTGGCCGAGCGGTCGAGGTCCTCTCCCCTCAGCAGCGCCGACAGGATGTCCGGCCAGGAGCGGACCACCTGCGCGGGGTCGCTCCCACCGTTCGCAGGCTGCACGTTCACCATGGCTGACTCCGGCTCTCGCTGCCCCGGCTACCCGGGGAAGGACGTAGGGACGGAGTCAGCCTATCGAGCGGCGGGCCGCCGGGGCTCCGCCGTTCACCCTTCTTCTCTTGTCGTGAGACGCCGGGTGGAACGCGGGGCGGGACCGGACTAGCGGACGGCGGGCGCCCGCTTGGCCAGCCGGGCCCGCAGCAGCGTGGCGGCGGCCTCCGCCAGCGCCACCGGGTCCACCGGCTGGGAGATCGCCGCGTCGGCCCGGCTCCAGGCGGCCAGCCAGGAGTCCTGCGGTCGGCCGATCAGCACCAGCACCGGCGGGCAACCGTAGATCTCGTCCTTCAGCTGCCGCGCGAGCCCGAGCCCGCCGGCCGGCACCGCCTCACCGTCCAGGACGCAGAGGTCGACACCACCCTTCTCCAGCGCCTTGAGCACCGCGGGGGTGGTCGCGCACTCCAGGTAGGCCAGCTCCGGCAGGTCCTCCGCGGGCCGCCGCCCGAGAGCGGTCAGCACCTGCTCACGGGTGGTTCGGTCGTGGCTGTAGACGAGAACGGTCAGCGTCTCGTCGGTCGTGTACGCCATGGGCCCTGCTCCCTCACGTGTGATCCGGACCACGTTCGCCTCTCCCCGGATGCTACTCCCGATCACCGCCCGCCGAGCCCCTCCCGCGCGATCTCTTCCCGACGGCGCCGCGTCCGCCACTGGTCCGGCCGGAGCACGGCGCGTCACCCCCGCCCGCACGGTCCACCCGTACGGCGGACGAGTGGAACTTCCCCTTACCCCCGAGGACCCCCGAAGGCCCGCCACGACACGCCGGACAGGGTCCGGACGGGCCCTTCGAGCAACCGTCAGAAAAGGGACACGCCGCTGCTCAGCGGCAGTACGGACGCCCCGTCGGGCCCCAGGGGGGCATACCGCACGCACCGGACACTCCGAGGGTGACCCCCCGACGTGAAGACGGAATAAGGGACCGACATAATGTCCGTCGTGGCGACAGCAACAGCAGTAGAAACCGGGCACGCGCACGGATCGGTCAACCGGCCGAACATGGTCAGCGTCGGAACGATCGTCTGGCTCAGTTCCGAGTTGATGTTCTTCGCGGCCCTCTTCGCGATGTACTTCACGCTCCGCTCCGTCAAGGG
>NZ_JAIY01000010.1:829966-830377 GCF_000710405.2 Kitasatospora sp. MBT66
CGGTCAACACCACGATCCTGGTGCTCTCCTCGCTCACCTGCCAGCTCGGCGTCTTCGCCGCCGAGCGCGGGGACGTGAAGAAGCTCCGCTCGTGGTTCGTCATCACCTTCGTGATGGGCGCGATCTTCATCGGCGGCCAGATCTTCGAGTACACCGAGCTGGTCAAGAAGGACGGCCTGTCGCTGTCCTCCGACCCGTACGGCACGGTGTTCTACCTGACCACCGGCTTCCACGGTCTGCACGTGACGGGTGGTCTGATCGCCTTCCTGCTGGTCCTGGGACGGACGTACGCAGCCAAGCGCTTCACGCACGAGCAGGCCACCGCCGCCATCGTGGTGTCGTACTACTGGCACTTCGTCGATGTCGTGTGGATCGGCCTGTTCGCGACCATCTACCTGATCAAGTAACCAG
>NZ_JAIY01000010.1:830588-831464 GCF_000710405.2 Kitasatospora sp. MBT66
ACGGCGCCACCCACTGGCGGCGCTGGTCGTCCTACTTCTCGCCCTGGCGGCAACCGGGGGGCTGTACGCCGCGTTCGCGCCCGCCGGCAAGGCGCAGGCCGACGTGGCGGCGCAGTCGCTCGCGATCGATGAGGGCAAGAAGCTCTTCGCCGTGGGCTGCTCCTCCTGCCACGGCCTGAACGGCGAGGGCAGCAGCGACGGCCCCAGCCTGGTCGGCGTCGGCTCCGCCGCGGTCGACTTCCAGGTGGGCACCGGTCGTATGCCGGCCCAGCAGCCCGGCGCCCAGGTGCCGCGCAAGCCGAACATCTACTCGCAGGCCGAGATCGACCAGCTCGCCGCCTTCGTCGCCTCGCTCGGCCCCGGTCCGGTCACGCCGACCGAGGAGCAGTACACCTCGACCAACCCGGACGACCTGTCCAAGGGCGGCGAGCTGTTCCGCACCAACTGCGCCCAGTGCCACAACTTCGCCGGCCAGGGCGGTGCCCTGACCCAGGGCAAGTACGCCCCGTCGCTGGAGGGCGTGGACGCCAAGCACATCTACGAGGCCATGCAGACCGGCCCGCAGAACATGCCGTCGTTCCCGGACAGCACCATGCCCGAGGAGCAGAAGAAGCAGATCGTGGCCTTCGTCCGCCACACCACCAACGATGAGCCCAACCCCGGCGGTCTCACGCTCGGCAGCCTCGGTCCGGTGACCGAGGGCCTGTTCGGCTGGATCTTCGGTCTCGGCGCGCTCATCGCGGTCGCGATCTGGGTCGCCGCCCACACCACCAAGGCCAAGAAGTCATGAGCCACGACATGTCAGAAGAGAAGCTCCCGGAGTCCCACGGCTCCGCCGGGCACCACGAGGTGGCCGCCCACGGCGATCCGTTCGCC
>NZ_JAIY01000010.1:831657-832300 GCF_000710405.2 Kitasatospora sp. MBT66
GAACTTCGCGCTCGGCATGACCCTCGGTCTGGCGCTGTTCCTCATCGGCGCGGGCGCGGTCCACTGGGCCCGCACCCTGATGTCGGACCACGAGATCCCGGCCGAGCGTCACCCGATCGAGGCCGACGACGAGGTTCGCGCCGACGTCATCGAGCAGTTCCGGACCGGTGCCGCGGAGTCCGGCTTCGGCCGCCGCAAGATGATCCGCAACACCCTCATCGGTTCGATGGCCCTGGTGCCGCTGTCCGGTGTGGTCCTCCTGCGCGACCTGGGCCCGCTGCCCGAGGACAAGCTGGAGCACACGGGTTGGGAGGAGGCGACCGACGCCAAGCCCCTGCAGCTCATCAACATGAACACCAACCAGCCGATGAAGGCCGAGGACATCATCACGGGGTCGCTGACCTTCGCGATGCCCGAGGGCCTGAGCACCCACGACGAGGACTTCCAGCAGCGCATCGCCAAGGACGCCCTCATGCTGGTGCGCATCGCGCCGGAGAACATCAAGGACGACAAGTCCAAGGAGAAGGGCTTCGAGGGCATCCTCGCCTACTCCAAGATCTGCACCCACGTCGGCTGCCCGATCAGCCTGTACGAGCAGCAGACCCACCACGCGCTCTGCCCCTGCCACCAGTCGACCTTCGAC
>NZ_JAIY01000010.1:834182-835102 GCF_000710405.2 Kitasatospora sp. MBT66
CACTGATCCCGTACGCACCCCGCGTCGCACCCCGAGGGCCGCTGACCAGAGTTCTTCTGGTCGGCGGCCCTCGGGCTTTCCCGTCCCCGGGGGCGCCCCGCGATGCCCCCGCCGAACGTCAGGAGCCTCCTGTGCAGCTGTCCGTCGACCCCGCGGCCGGCACTCCCCCGTACGAGCAGATCCGGGCCCAGATCGCCGAACAGGCCCGGACCGGCGAACTGGTGACCGGACTGCGGCTGCCCACCGTCCGCGCGCTGGCCGAGCAGCTCGGGCTGGCCGCCGGGACGGTCGCCCGCGCCTACCGGGAGCTGGAGGCGGACGGGGTGGTGGAGACGCACGGCCGGCGCGGCACCCTGATCGCCGCCGTCGGCGACTCCGCGCACCGGCTGGCCGCCGCGGCCGCCGCGGAGTACGCCGAGCGGGTGCGGCGGCTCGGGCTGCCGGCGGCGGACGCCCTGGCCGCCGCCGACAACGCGCTGCGCCTGGCCTACCGGGAGGAGGGCGCCACCGAGGGCCTGCAGGGGCCCTGAGGGCCCTCGGGGCCGGTCCTCAGAGCTGCGGGGCGATCATCCCGCCGGCGGGGGCCCTGGTGGCCGGCGTGGTGGTGCTGACGGGCTGCCCGAGGGCGCTGTGCCCGACCCACTCGCCCCAGCCGATGTTCCAGTCCCCGAAACCGTTGCCGAACGGCTCCATGCTCTTGCCGCGGCTGTTCACCACCGTCACCAGGTCCCCCACCCTGGTGTTCTGGTAGAACCAGTGGGCGTTCTCGGTGCTCATGCCGGTACAGCCGTGGCTGACGTTCTCCACCCCCTGGGAGCCGACCGACCAGGGCGCCGCGTGCACGTACTCGCCGCTCCAGGTGACCCGGGTGGCCCACTCGACGTCGAGGTCGTAGGACTCCTGGCTGCCGGCCGCTATAC
>NZ_JAIY01000010.1:835612-835899 GCF_000710405.2 Kitasatospora sp. MBT66
TGGGCGGCCAGGGTGGCGAAGCCGGAGGTGGTCTCGCCGCGCCCGCCGCTGCCGTCGTCGGCGGCGATCCGCACGGTGTAGGCGGTGGCCGCCTTCAGCCGGCCGGTGGTCTGCCAGCTGCGCTGGTCCTCCGAGAGCCGTCCGGCGACGATCCGGCCGTCCGGGCCGACCACGGTGACATCGGTCAGCCGGCTGCCCGGCTCCGCGGTGACCGTGACCGGCTGCGAGGGGTCCACCTTCTCCGTGGCGGAGAGATGGACCAGCCGGGCAGCGTCGACCTTGCGGAC
>NZ_JAIY01000010.1:836427-836755 GCF_000710405.2 Kitasatospora sp. MBT66
CCCGGCGGGCGGTGAAGGCGAGGTAGTACCCGATGAAGGCGCACAGCGCGAAGGCGAGGAACAGCGCGGTGGTACCGGCGGCCTCGATGCCGTGGTCGGAGTTGTTGGTCCACAGGCCGTAGGTGATCGCCATGGCCAGCACGAAGACCGCCAGGCCCAGGAAAATCTTGCCCTGTTCCCTCATCAGGCGTCGCCTTCCTTCTTGCCCTTGCCGAGCTTCGGGGCGTCGTACTTGGCCGGGGTCACACCGGCGAAGTGCTTGGCCGGCTCACCGTGGTACTCCAGGTAGTCCAGCGCGGCGATCTCCGGGTAGTGGAGGTCGAAGGCC
>NZ_JAIY01000010.1:837178-859812 GCF_000710405.2 Kitasatospora sp. MBT66
GACGGTGCCGAAGACCACGTAGTGGAAGTGGGCGACGACGAAGTACGAGTCCGAGACGTGGAAGTCGATCGGCGGGGAGGCCAGCAGGACACCGGTCAGACCACCGAAGAGGAAGGTGACCAGGAAGCCGACCGTCCAGAGCATCGGGGTCTCGAAGCTCAGCGAGCCCTTCCACATGGTGCCGACCCAGTTGAAGAACTTCACCCCGGTCGGGACCGCGATCAGGAAGGTCATGAAGGAGAAGAACGGCAGCAGCACCTGTCCGGTGACGTACATGTGGTGGGCCCACACCGTCACGGACAGACCGGCGATCGCGATGGTGGCCGCGATCAGGCCGGAGTAGCCGAACATCGGCTTGCGGCTGAAGACCGGGATGATCTCCGACACGATGCCGAAGAACGGCAGCGCGATGATGTACACCTCGGGGTGGCCGAAGAACCAGAACAGGTGCTGCCAGAGCAGCGCGCCACCGTTGGCCGGGTCGAAGACGTGTGCCCCGAACTTGCGGTCCGCCTCCAGGGCGAACAGCGCGGCGGCGAGCACCGGGAAGGCCAGCAGGACCAGCACGGCGGTCAGCAGGACGTTCCAGACGAAGATCGACATCCGGAACATCGTCATGCCGGGCGCGCGCATGCAGATGATCGTGGTGATGAAGTTGACCGCACCGAGGATCGTGCCGAAGCCGGAGAAGGCCAGACCCATGATCCACATGTCCGCGCCGATGCCCGGCGAGCGGACCGCGTCGGAGAGCGGCGCGTAGGCGAACCAGCCGAAGTCGGCGGCGCCCTGCGGGGTGAGGAAGCCGGCCACCGCGATCAGCGAGCCGAACAGGTACAGCCAGTAGGCGAACATGTTCAGCCGCGGGAAGGCGACGTCGGGCGCGCCGATCTGCAGCGGCATGATCCAGTTCGCGAAGCCGGCGAAGAGCGGCGTCGCGAACATCAGCAGCATGACCGTGCCGTGCATCGTGAACGCCTGGTTGAACTGCTCGTTCGACAGGATCTGGGTCCCGGGACGAGCCAGCTCGGCGCGCATGACCAGGGCGAGGATGCCACCGATCAGGAAGAAGGCGAACGACGTGCCCAGGTACAGCGTGCCGATCGTCTTGTGGTCAGTGGTGGTCAGCCACTTGATGATGGTGGAACCCGGCTTCCGGGTCCGCTGCGCCCCGACCGTGACGGCCCCGGCGCCCCCGCCGGCCGCGGCGGGCTCGTTGAGGATGGTCACTTCTCTTCACTTCCCATGGTCGTGATGCCGGAGGGCACCGCGCCGGTCTGACCCTTGGCCCTGAGGTCCTTCAGGTGCTGGTCGTACTCGGCACGGTCGACGACCTTCACGTTGAACAGCATGCGCGAGTGGTCGACGCCGCAGAGCTCGGCGCACTTGCCCTTGTACTCACCCTTGACGGTCGGGGTGACCTCGAACTTGTTGACCACGCCCGGGACGACGTCCATCTTCATCATGAAGTTGATGGGCCAGAAGTCGTGGATCACATCACGCGAGGTGAGGCGGAACTGCACCGTCTCGTTCACCGGCAGGTACAGGGTGGGGGCCTCGTTGGGCGTGCCCACCTCGTACGCGGCCTGCTGGTTGGCCGGGTCGGGGTTCTCGGTGTTCTCGTAGTTGAACGCCCAGCTCCACTGGAAGCCCACCACGTTGACCATGTGCTGTGGCTTCTCGGAGACGGAGATCAGCTTCGACTCGTCGCGGGCGACGAAGTAGAAGAGCACCGAAACGATGATGATCGGGACCGCGGTGTAGAGCGCCTCGATGGGCACGTTGTACCGGGTCTGCGGGGGGACCTGCACACCGGTGCGGCTGCGCCGGTGGAAGATCACGCTCCAGATGATCAGACCCCACATCAGTACGCCGACCACCAGCGCCGCGATCCAGGAGCCCTGCCACATGTGGAGGACCATCGGCCCTTCCTTGGTGACAGGACTCGGGAGGCCAAGCCTGGGGAGGTCGTTGGCCGAGCAGCCGGTGGCGGTCGCGATGACGAGGCCCAGTGCCAGCGCCTGAGGCAGCTTCCGCCGCATCGTGCGCCGCGGCGAGCGGTCGGAGCCGTTGGGACTCACGTAGCGCCTTCCCGAAGTCTCGCCCGCCTTCGCGTCGCCCCGGGGAGGCTTTCCCTCCCCGGCGACCCGACCACGGGCACGGTTTGAATGCTTATGCGGGCCAAACCCTACTCCAGCCTTATGCGCTGCTGACGGGCAGGTCCCAGTAACGCGCCGCCCGGACACCCGATCAGGCCCGGCAGGGGCTGCGCCGCAGGTCATCCTAGGCATTAGGGGTCCGTACGCCCGATCGAGGGATGACCTCGGACAACGTGGTGACGCCCCGTCGGGAGCGGACTATCCGGACATTCGGGATGATCGACTGACGGAGGGTGAGCCGTCGGCGGAAGCCCGGACACGCCCGTCGGTGTCGTTAAATGTGACCGTGTACTTCGATGTGGCCTCCACCGCACCGCTCCACCCCGTCGCACGGCAGGCACTGACCGCCGCCCTGGACGAGGGATGGGCCGACCCGGCCCGGCTCTACCGCTCCGGACGCCAGGCCAGGATGCTCCTGGACGCCGCCCGGGAGACCGTGGCCGAGGTGATCGGCTGCCGGGCCGACGAGATCGCCTTCACGTCGAGCGGCACCCAGGCCGTCCAACTCGGGGTGCTGGGCGCGCTGCGCGGCAACCGGCGGCGCGGCGGGCACCTGGCGCACTCCGCCGTCGAGCACTCCAGCGTGCTGCACAGCGCCGAACGCCACCTCGCCGAGGGCGGCGAGGTCACCTCCGTGCCGGTGGACCGGCACGGCCGGGTGGACCCGGAGGAGTTCGCCGCCGCGCTGCGGCCGGACACCGCGCTCGCCGTGCTGCAGTCCGCCAACCACGAGGTGGGCACGGTGCAGCCGGTCGCCGAGGTGGCCGCGCTCCGCGGCGAGGTGCCGCTGCTGGTGGACGCCGCGCAGAGCGCCGGACGGGTCGACCTGCCCACCGGCTGGTCGCTGCTCACCGCCAGCGCGCACAAGTGGGGCGGACCGGCCGGGGTCGGGGTGCTCGCGGTGCGCAAGGGCGTCCGCCACGTCTCGCCGCTGCCCGCCGACGAGCGGGAGGCGGGCCGGGTGCCGGGCTTCGTCAACGTGCCGGCGATCGTCGCGGCCGCGGCCTCGCTGCGCGCGGTACGGGCCGAGGCGGAGCGGGAGAACGCCCGGCTGCACGAGCTGGTCGAGCGGATCCGGGCCAGGGTGCCGCGGCTGGTGCCCGAGGTGGAGGTGGTCGGCGACCCGGTGCGGCGGCTGCCGCACATCGTCACCTTCTCCTGCCTGTACGTGGACGGCGAGGTCCTGCTGGGCGAGCTGGACCGGGCCGGGTTCGCGGTCTCCTCCGGCTCCTCCTGCACCTCGTCCACGCTGACGCCGAGCCATGTGCTGGCCGCGATGGGCGTGCTCACCGAGGGGAACGTCCGGATCTCACTGCCGTTCGGCACCGCCGGGGCGGACATCGACCGCTTCCTGACGGTGCTGCCGGAGCTGGTGGCCGGCGTCCGCGCGCCGCTGGGCCTGGACCTGCCCGCGCCCGCCGCGGCCCGGGAGTCCGACGGGGGCCCGCTGGTCCTGGACGCGCTGGGCAAGCGCTGCCCGCTGCCGGTGATCGAACTGGCGAAGCGGATCGGCGAGGTCCCGGTGGGCGGCACGGTCGTCGTGCTGGCCGACGACGAGGCGGCCCGGCTGGACGTGCCGGCCTGGTGCGGGATGCGCGAGCAGGAGTACCTGGGCGAGGCCCCGGCCGCCGAGTACGGCGGCGACCGGGGCTCGGCCTACCTGGTGCGGCGGGTCAGTTGACCAGGTGCGCCCGGACGTCGGCGCCGGCCTCGTCGCCGTAGGCCGCGACGAAGCGCTGCAGGAAGTCGTGCGGGCGCAGCTCGTACTCCTGGGTGCCGACGGTCTCGATCACCAGGGTGGCCAGCATGCAGCCGAGCTGGGCGGCGCGCTCCAGCTCCAGCTCCCAGGAGAGGCCGGCCAGGAAGCCGGCCCGGAAGGCGTCGCCGACACCGGTCGGGTCGACCTTGGCGGCCTCGGGGGCGCAGCCGACCACGATCGGGGACTCGCCCTTGCGCTCGATCCGGACGCCCTTGCTGCCGAGGGTGGTGATCCGGGTGCCGACCCGGGTGAGGATCTCCTCCGCGTCCCAGCCGGTCTTGGACTCGATCAGCGCGGCCTCGTACTCGTTGGTGAAGAGGTACGCGGCGCCGTCGACGATCTGGCGGATGTCGTGGCCGTCGAGGCGGGCCAGCTGCTGCGACGGGTCCGCGGCGAAGGCGTAGCCGCGGGTACGGCACTCCTGGGTGTGGCGGACCATCGCCTGCGGGTCGTCGGCGCCGATCAGCACCAGGTCGAGGCCGCCGACGCGGTCGGCGATCGGCTTGAGCTCGATGCTGCGGGCCTCGGCCATGGCACCGGTGTAGAACGAGGCGATCTGGTTGTGGTCCTCGTCCGTGGTGCACATGAAGCGCGCGGTGTGCCGGGTCTCGGAGATGTGGACGGACCGGCAGTCCACGTTGTTGCGCTCCAGCCAGCTGCGGTACTCGGCGAAGTCCGCGCCGGCCGCGCCGACCAGGACCGGGCGCAGGCCGAGCACGCCCATCCCGAAGGCGATGTTCGGCGCGACGCCGCCGCGGCGGATGTCGAGGGTGTCGACCAGGAAGGACAGCGACACGGTGTGCAGCTGCTCGGCGACCAGCTGGTCGGCGAACCGGCCGGGGAAGGTCATCAGGTGGTCGGTCGCGATCGAACCGGCGACGGCGATACGCACGGGGTCTCCTCAGGATGGCAGCGGGGCCATTGAACAGCGGGGGGTGCAACCCACCTACGGTACCCGGCGGGCCCGGGGCACCAGCAAGACGCCGGGTGCGTTCCCGGCCGTCCGCTGTCACCCGCCGCCCCCGAAGGTGTACTACCCCGGGGTAGCTCTGGTGGCTGCCGGACGCCCGGCCTAGGGTCGCAGTCAGGGGCCCCTCCCGGCCCCGACCGGACCGTGGCGGCGCTGCCACGGCAGGTGGATCGGAGTTGATGGCCGATGTTGCCCAGTCACCACCCGCTGCGGGTTCCGCCCGCCCTGCTCGGCGACGCCGACGGGGAGTCGCTCGACGCGCTGGTGGACTCCTCGCGCCGGCTGCGGCGGTTCTGGCCGCTGCTGGCCGCCGGTCCGCAGGACAGCGCGCCGGCCGGCTCCGGCTTCCGCGTCCCCTCCCGGGCCCGGCGCGTGGTCGCGTCGATGCCCGAGTACGGGCCCTGAGCGGGGCTCCCGAGGGTCCCGGGGTGCGGCCGGGGCGGGCGGGGAACCGGAATCGTCCGGGCCACGTCACATCCCCGCGGTGCGGCCGGCAAGGCGTACCGCTGAACCCTCGGGAGGAAGTTCAGATGGATCTGGAAAGCATGCCCAGGCGTTCCGGCCGGGCACGCGCGACGGCGCTGGCCGCCCTCGCCCTGGCGGCGGTGGCCGTCCTGGCCGGTTGCGACGGCGGGACCGAGGCGGCTTCGGACGCGGCGGCCTCCGGCGGGGAGCGGGCCTCGGCGAGCGCTTCCGCCTCGCCGGGCGCGGCCACCGGCAGCGCCGACCCGGCCGCCCCGACCTCGACCTCCGCCCCGACCGCGCCGGCCCCGGTGACCACGCCGCCGGTCGACCCGACGGCCACCGCCCCGGACCCGCGGCCGACCGGTCCGGCCCCGGCCACCAAGCCGCCGGCCCCGGCGACGACCCCGACCCCGGCGCCCACTCCCCCGGGCTCGGGCGGCAACGGCATCGCGGTGGGCGAGCCGCCGCCGAACGGCACCGGGAGCGGCTCGCCGGTGCACCCGGCGATCACCTACCGGGTGGACGGCAACAAGCTGACGGTCTGGTTCTACGGCGGGATCTGCCAGCGGTACGCGCTCAAGGCCGACGAGTCCAAGCCGGGCCGGGTGGACGTCCGGGTGACCACGGCGGCACCGGTCCCGGCCGGACAGGCCTGCGCCGAGCTGGCGAAGCGGCAGACCGTGACGGCCGACCTGAAGCAGCCGCTCCAGGGCCGGGCGGTGACCGATCTGGCGACCGGGCAGGAGGTGCCGCTGGAGGCGGACGCCAAGATCGGCCCGGATCCGGCGGTCCCGGACGTCCCCGGCAACCCGTGACCCCGGCGCGGACTCCGCGCGGACACGACGAAGGCGGCCCCCGGTGTCCGGGGGCCGCCTTCGTGGTCGGAGCGACGAGCTCCGGACCGACTAGCTGAACGAGTCGCCGCAGGCGCAGGAGCCGGTGGCGTTCGGGTTGTCGATCGTGAAGCCCTGCTTCTCGATGGTGTCGACGAAGTCGACGGTGGCGCCGCCCAGGTACGGGGCGCTCATCCGGTCGGTGACGACCTTCACACCGTCGAAGTCCTTCAGCACGTCACCGTCGAGCGAGCGCTCGTCGAAGAACAGCTGGTAGCGCAGGCCCGAGCAGCCGCCGGGCTGGACGGCGACGCGCAGCGCCAGGTCGTCCCGGCCTTCCTGCTCCAGCAGGCCCTTGACCTTGGCCGCGGCGGCATCGGTGAGGAGGATGCCACTCTCGACGGTGGTCTCGTCCTGGACGGTCATCTGCGTTCTCCCGGTCTTGACGACGGTCTGCCGCCAGTACCAACCGACGGCCGTCCGGATTCATTTCCCGGACGACGGAGTGTTTTCGGTGGATTCACGGCGGCGGTGTTCCGTGGGCCGGGCGTGCACCCGTTCCCCATACGCCTTCCATGCTCGCACACCGGCGGACCTCGGCGGCATCCCAGTCGGACGGATACGGGCGAACCGGCCCCGCGGCGCGGGTCCGGCGGTCAGGATGGAGGGCATGCTCCTGCGCCCGCTCCAGGACTCCGCCGCCGACGCGGAGGCGGTCCGGCAGATCTCCGTCGCCGCGTTCGCCTCGCTCCCCGACACCCCGCAGGTCACCGGGCCGCCCCCGCCGTCCGTGTTCCAGCTGGCCCGCACCAGACATCTCGCGCGCACCGATCCGCAGGGCTGCTGGGTGGCCGAGCTGGACGGCGAGCCGGTGGGCGCGGTGCTCGCGCTGCGCCGCGAGGGCGTCTGGGTGCTGGCGCTGCTCGTGGTGCTGCCGCGGGCCCAGGGCAAGGGGGTGGGGCGGCTGCTGCTGGAGCGGGCGCTCGCCCACGGGCGCGGCTGTCTGCGCGGGATGCTGTGCGCCTCGCCGTCGCCGGCGGCGGTGCGGCGGTACCGGCTGGCCGGGTTCACGCTGCACCCGGCGATGCAGCTGACCGGGCGGGTGGACCGGTCCCGGCTGGTCGATCCGGGCGACCTCCCGGTGCACCCCGGCAACGCCACCCACCGGCACCTGCTGGACTCGGTGGACCGGCGGCTGCGCGGCGCCGCGCACGGTCCGGACCACGAACTGCTGCTCGCGCACTGCGAGGAGGTGCTGGTCGCGGACACCCTGGCCGGCAGCGGCTACTGCTACCGGGAGGGCGGCGAGGTGCGGCTGCTGGCGGCCACCTCGAAGCGGATCGCCACCCGGCTGCTGCGCGAGGCGCTGGCCCGGGTGCCGGAGGGGGTGGAGGCGCGGGTGGAGGCGCTGACCGCCGAGCAGGAGTGGGCGCTGGACGTCGGCCTGGAACTGGGCCTGTCCGTGGAGACCCGGGGGTACCTGGGGCTGCGCGGGATGCGCCCGCCGGCGCCGTACATCCCCAACGGCGGGCTGCTCTAGCCCGGACGCGCGCGACCCCCGCCGGGCGGTGCCGGGCGGGGGTCGGTGCGCGCGGGGACGCGGGCTCCTCGGGACAACGGGCGGCGCAGACCGCGGGGCGCCGCGGGCGTCACTCCATGGTGTCGAGGATCTCCTTGACCATCTCCATGGTGGTGCCCGGGTGCAGGAAGGCGAAGCGGGCGACCGTCTCGCCGTCCCAGCCGGTGGGGGTGACGAAGCCGATCTGGTCCGCGAGCAGCTGCTGCGACCAGCGGTAGTAGTCGTCGTTGGTCCAGCCGTTGCGCTTGAAGCAGACCGCGGACAGCTGCGGGTCGAACAGCAGCTCCAGGTGCTCGCTGTCGCGGATCAGCTGCGCGGTGTCCCGGGCCAGCGTCAGGCCGGCCTCGATGGCGTCGGTGTACGCCTGGACGCCGTGCACGGCGAGCGAGAACCACAGCGGCAGGCCGCGGGCGCGCCGGGTCAGGTGGTAGGCGTAGTCGGTGGGGTTCCACTCGTCGCCCTCGGTGTGCAGC
Organism: Kitasatospora sp. MBT66; assembly: GCF_000710405.2. Classification (NCBI taxonomy): domain Bacteria; kingdom Bacillati; phylum Actinomycetota; class Actinomycetes; order Kitasatosporales; family Streptomycetaceae; genus Kitasatospora; species Kitasatospora sp. MBT66. The sequence continues at coordinate 845,414 of NZ_JAIY01000010.1, forward strand.
ACGTCCAGGTAGGAGGCGTCCTGGGTGTGCACGGCACGGGCGAGCTGCGGGTTGCGGTAGATCAGCGCGGCGCAGTCGAACGGCGCGAACAGCCACTTGTGCGGGTCGACGACGAAGGAGTCGGCGTGCTCGATGCCGTTGTAGCGCTCCCGGACGGAGGGGGCGAACAGGCCCGCGCCGCCGTAGGCGCCGTCGACGTGGAACCACAGGCCGCGCTCGCGGGCGACCTCGGACAGGCCCTGGAGGTCGTCGACGATGCCCTCGTTGGTGGTGCCGCCGGTGCCGACGACGGCGATCACCGTCTCCGGGTTCGGGTCGGCGGCCAGGGCGGCGCGCAGCGCCTCGCCGGTGAACCGGCGGTCGACGGTCGGGACCTTGAACGCCTCGACGCCGATGATGTTGAAGGTGTTCTTGACCGAGGAGTGCACCTGGTCGGCGACTGCGATCCGCAGCCGGACCTCGGGGCCACTGGGTCGACCCTGCTCGGCGAGCTTGCGGCGGGCCGTGTCCCGGGCGACGACCAGGGCGGAGAGGTTGCCGGCCGAGCCGCCGGAGACGAAGGTGCCGCCGGCCGAGGCCGGCATGCCCGCGCGGTCGGCTATCAGGCGCAGCACCTGGTTCTCGGCGGCGATCGCGCCGGCCGCCTCCAGCCAGGAGATGCCCTGCAGCGAGGCGCAGGAGACCACCATGTCGAAGAGCAGCGCGGCCTTGGTGGGGGCGCACGGGATGAACGACAGGTAGCGCGGGCTGTCGGCGGAGATCACCGCGCGGGAGAGCTCGTGGTCGTAGAGCTTGAGCACGTCGGCCGGGTTGTTGCCGTCCTGGTTGAGCAGGCCGGACAGCTGGGCGCGCAGGTGCTCGCCGTCACCGGGGTGGTCGAGCGGGACCGGGTCGTACTGCAGCCGCTCGCGCATGTAGTCGAAAACCAGGTCGACCAGGTCGCTGTCGGGCCGGTGCATGCGGTCGGGGGCTGCGGACACGGGTGTCCCTCTCGGCTGTGGGGGTCGGGGAGGATCCGGTGGAACGGGGGGTTGGCACCGCACGGCCGGACATGATCAGCGTAGGCAGCCCCGGGCCCTCCCCGCGCGTCGGAACGCGGCCGGTCGGGCAGCTTTCGGGCGTCTTCGGCGGACCCGGCGCAGGATTCCTGCGCGGGGGGCGAAATGGGCCGAACGGGGAGGTTCTCCCGGCCGGCCGATCGGCTAGCCGATCAGCTGGGAGAGGACCACCGAGGAGCGGCTGCGCTGGACGCCGGGCTCGCGGCGGATCCGCTCGATGACCGCCTCCAGGTGGCGCATGTCGGCGGCCCGGAGGTGGACCAGCGCGTCGGGATCGCCGGTGACCGTCCAGGCGGCGATCACCTCGGGGAACTGCCGCAGGCTGGCGAGGATCTCCTCGGGGGCGGTCCGTTCGCGGCAGTAGACCTCGACGAAGGCCTCGGTCTGCCAGCCGAGCACCGAGGGGTCGAGCACCACGGTGAATCCGCGGACCACCCCGCGCGCCCGCAGCCGGTCGATCCGGCGGCGGACGGCGGTCGCGGACAGGTTCACCTGGAGCCCGATCTCGGCGTACGAGGCGCGGCCGTCCCCGGCCAGCCGGGCGAGCAGGAGGCGGTCGGTCTCGTCCAGGGAGGCCCCGACCGTCTCGTTCGCTCGGCTGCTGGTCATCGGTGCGGGGCTCCACGGGTCGTGCGGCGTCGGGATCGGGATCGGGGCGGGGCCTCGCCCGCCGGGGACGGCGGCAGCGGCCCGCTGAAACGGTTCGGCTCCATTCTGGCGGATGTCAGGAGCGAGTTCACCGCTGACGGATGACAACGGGAGGACGCGCGTCCGTCGGCCGGGCGGCGGCGCTCAGTCGGCGAGGAGGACGATCTTGCCCCGGGTACGGCCCTCCGCGCTGAGCGCCTGGGCGGAGGCGGCCTGGGCGAGCGGGAAGGTGGAGGCGACGGTCACGGTCAGCCGCCCCTCGTCGGCGAGCGCGGCCAGCTCGGCCAGCCCGGCGGCGTCCGGGCGGACCCAGACGTAGCGGCCGCCGAGGGCCTTGACCCCGAAGTCGGCGACGGAGGCGATCCGCGCCGGGTCGGCGACCAGTCCGGCCGAGACCTCGACGGCGTCGCCGCCGACCAGGTCCAGGGCCGCGTCCACCCCCTCCGGGGCCAGTGCCCTGACCCGCTCCGCCAGCCCCTCGCCGTACCGGACCGGCTCGGCGCCGAGCTCGCGCAGGTAGTCGTGGTTGCGCTCGCCGGCGGTGCCGATCACCCGGGCGCCCAGGGCGCGGGCGATCTGGACGGCCAGGTGGCCGACCCCGCCGGCGGCGGCGTGCACCAGGACGGTGTCGCCGGGGCCCGCGCCCACCGCCCGCAGCGACTGGAGGGCGGTGAGCCCGGCCAGCGGCAGTCCGCCGGCCTGTGCCCAGTCCAGCGCGGCCGGCTTGCGGGCCAGGGTGCGGACCGGCGCGGCCACCAGCTCGGCGTAGGTGCCGTGCTCGACCGTGTCCTTGCGCACATAGCCGTAGACCTCGTCGCCGGGCGCGAACTCGGTGACACCGCCGCCGACGGCCCGGACCACGCCCGCCGCGTCCCAGCCCATCACCAGCGGGAAGTGCGCGTCGAGCAGGCCGTCCAGCCGCCCGTCCCGCACCTTCCAGTCGACCGGGTTCACCCCGGCCGCCCTGACCTGCACCAGTACCGAGTCCGGGCCGACCTTCGGGTCGGGCAGGTCGGTGTACTCGACCACTTCGGGGCCGCCGTAGCGGTGGATCGCGATTGCCTTCATGCCACCAGCGAAACCCGGCCGGACCGGGATCCGGTTCCGGCCACGCCGGACGGGCCCGGGAAGGCTCCGAACCGGCGAGCGGTTCTCGTCACATCGACAGGATGGCCATCGTCACTCTGACGCTAACCGGTTATCATAGATTGCGTCAGTTAGACGAAAAGGCTGCACCGCTTGATCGGCCGCACAGAAGGGCACCCGCCCGTGACCACCACCATCACCGAGACCTACGGCGTCGACCCCACCCCGACGCCGCTCGCTCTGCTGCTGCTCGGCCGCCAGGCCGACCCGAACAGCGAGCGCGGCGTCGAGTGCCCCGGCGACCTCCCCCCGGCCTCCGACCCGGACCTGGTCGAGCGCGCCCGCGCCGCCAAGGCCGCGCTCGGCGACCGCGTCTTCATCCTGGGCCACCACTACCAGCGCGACGAGGTGATCGAGTTCGCCGACGTCACCGGCGACTCCTTCAAGCTCGCCCGGGACGCGGCGGCCCGCCCGGAGGCCGAGTACATCGTCTTCTGCGGTGTGCACTTCATGGCCGAGTCGGCCGACATCCTCACCGGCGACGCCCAGCAGGTCGTCCTGCCGGACCTCGCCGCGGGCTGTTCGATGGCCGACATGGCCACCGCCGAGCAGGTCGCCGAGTGCTGGGACGTGCTGACCGACGCCGGGATAGCCGACGTGACCGTCCCGGTCTCGTACATGAACTCCTCCGCCGACATCAAGGCCTTCACCGGCCGGCACGGCGGCACCATCTGCACCTCCTCCAACGCCCGGCGGGCGCTGGAGTGGGCGTACGAGCAGGGCCAGAAGGTCCTGTTCCTGCCCGACCAGCACCTGGGCCGCAACACCGCGGTGCGGGACATGGGCTTCTCGCTGGACGACTGCGTCGTCTACAACCCGCACAAGCCGAACGGCGGCCTGACCGTCGAGCAGCTGCGGGACGCGAAGATGATCCTCTGGCGCGGCCACTGCTCGGTGCACGGCCGGTTCACCCTGGACTCGGTGAACGACGTGCGCGAGCGGGTCCCCGGCGTCAACGTCCTGGTGCACCCGGAGTGCCGGCACGAGGTCGTCGCGGCCGCCGACATGGTCGGCTCGACCGAGTACATCATCAAGGCGCTGGACGCCGCCGAGCCCGGCTCCAAGTGGGCCATCGGCACCGAGCTCAACCTCGTCCGCCGGCTCGCCAAGGCGCACCCGGACAAGGAGGTCGTCTTCCTCGACCGGGCGGTCTGCTTCTGCTCCACCATGAACCGGATCGACCTCCCGCACCTGGTGTGGGCGCTGGAGTCGCTGGTCGAGGGCCGGGTGCCGAACGTGATCAAGGTCGACCCGGAGACCGAGAAGTACGCCAAGGCGGCGCTGGACCGGATGCTGGCCCTGCCGTAACGATTCGCCGGACCGCAGCCGGTCCGGACGCGGTCCGGGCGCGGTCCGGGCGCGGTCCGGGCGCGGTCCGGACAGCGACAAAGGGCGGGCCCCCTCCGTGCGGAGGGGGCCCGCCCTCGTGTCTGGCGCGAGACGGCGGCTACTCGGGAATGCCCGGAATGAGGCCGTCACCCTCCGCCCGCAGCATCTCGCGGACGTCCTCGATGGTGGCCTCGGCGTCCGGCAGGATCAGGTCGGACGGCTCCAGCGAATCGTCCGCCAGCGGGGTGCCGAACTCCCGCACGGCGCCGAGCAGCTCCACGAGCGCCCGGCGGAACCGTTCCTCGTCCCCCGACTCCAGTGCGGTGAGAAGCTCCTCGTCGAGCTCGTTGAGCCGGTTCAGATGGGTCTCGCCCACCTGGAACTGCCCCTCACCCATGACCCGCATGATCATGCCGTGCGTCTCCCTGTTCCTGGGGATGGTCCCGGAGGTGCTCCGGGGCGGAGCTCAGGTCGGTTGCCGCTCCGACTACTTGTTGTAGTTGATCCGCGGGCCGTCCTGCTGCTGCGGCGCGGCATCCTGCGGGCGGCCCTGCTCGATCGCCTGCGGGGCGGCCGGGGATCCCCCGGTCAGCTCGGCCTTCATCCGGGCCAGCTCCAGCTCGACGTCGGAACCGCCGGCCACCCGCTCCAGCTCGGCCTCGATGTCGTCCTTGCGGCCGAGACCGCTGGCGTCGTCGAGCGCGCCGGAGGCCAGCAGCTCGTCGATCGCACCGGCCCGGGCCTGCATCTGCGCGGTCTTGTCCTCGGCCCGCTGGATCGCCAGACCGACGTCGCCCATCTCCTCCGAGATACCGGAGAAGGACTCGGCGATCCGGGTCTGCGCCTGGGCCGCGGTGTAGGTGGCCTTGATGGTCTCCTTCTTGGTGCGGAAGGCGTCGACCTTGGCCTGCAGCCGCTGGGAGGCGAGCGTGAGCTTCTCCTCCTCGGCCTGGAGCTGCTGGTACTGCACCTCCAGGTCGTTGATCTGGGACTGCATGTTCGCCTTGCGGGTGAGGGCCTCGCGGGCGAGGTCCTCCCGGCCGAGCGAGAGCGCCTTGCGGCCCTGGTCCTCGTACTTCGCCGACTGCTGCTGCAGCTGGGTCAGCTGGAGCTCCAGACGCTTGCGCGAGGTGGCCACGTCCGCGACGCCACGACGCACCTTCTGCAGCAGCTCGAGCTGCTTCTGGTACGAATAATCGAGCGTCTCACGCGGATCCTCCGCCCGGTCCAAGGCCTTGTTCGCCTTGGAGCGGAAGATCAGCCCCATACGCTTCATGATTCCGTCGCTCATGGGCCTCGGGTGCCCCCTTCTCCGGCCTGCGGTATCAGTCTCTTACCAGACACGACGAGTGTATGTGCAGCGAGCCCGTCGCCGCAGTGCACCTGCCTGCAACAAGCCTGCTACAGGTCGGTCCCGGGAAGCCTCATCCGCGGGGTGGATCCCGCCCTCATTCCACCCGCCGGTCAGCGGAGTGATCCCCTACGGGACTCCCCCCTGAACGGGTACGGGACCCCGACCTCGGTCCCCCCTGGGGCCCGTCGCGGCCTCGCCGGGACGCGATCGATACGCGTTCGGTTCCCGGGCGACCCGGAGAAGCGTCGCCGCACCCCGTAGGCTGGTGGTGTGTTCCGACGCCGTTCAGATGAAGCCGCCGCCTCCGCCACCGTGCTGGAGAAGCAGGACGGCAAGACGCAGACCCGCGACCCGCAGGCGAAGAAGGGGCGGCCCACGCCCAAGCGCAGCGAGGCCGAGACCAACCGCCGGACCAGGGTCACCGTGCCCAAGGACCGCAAGGAGGCCTCCCGCCAGGCCCGCGAGCGGATGCGCTCCGAGCGCGAGAAGCAGCGCCAGGCGCTGATGGACGGCGACGAGCGCCACCTGCCGGCCCGTGACAAGGGCCCGGTGCGGAAGTTCACCCGCGACTACGTGGACGCCCGCTGGTCGCTGGCCGAGTTCTTCCTGCCCGCCGCCGTGCTGATCCTGGTGCTCAGCATCGTCAAGGTGCCGGCCCTGCAGCTGCTCTCCACCGTGCTGTTCCTGCTCTTCTTCGTCCTGGTGATCCTGGACTTCGTGCGGCTCGGCTTCGGCCTGCGCAAGCAGCTCGCCGAGCGCTTCGCCGGGCAGAACACCCGCGGCGCGGTCGCGTACGGCCTGATGCGCATCCTGCAGATGCGCCGGCTGCGACTGCCCAAGCCGCAGGTGCGGCGCGGGGAGAAGCCCTGACCGCCGAACCGGTGGACTCCGGCTGGGCCCCTCCCCTGTGGGACGGGCCCGGCCTCTACGCGCTCCCCGGCCAGGGGGGCGGCGGCCACGACCGGCTCGCGCAGGACCGGCTCACCCAGGAGCGTGACGGGTACGAGCGGCACGGCCACGAGCGGCGGCTGCCCTCGCGCAGCGGCTCCTTCGCCGGCGGCACCGGCCCCGCGCCGGGGCGCTCCGGCACCCTGCGCAACCTCGTCCGGCAGGAGATGGTCGCCCGGCAGCTCGCCGAGCAGCTCACCGGACGCACCGCCCAGCGCGTCCTCGACATCGGCTGTGGCCAGGGCACCCAGGCCCTGCGGCTGGCCCGGGCCGGCCACTACGTCACCGGCATCGACTCCGACGCGGCCGCGCTCGGCGCCGCCCAGGAGACGCTGGCCGAGGAACCGGACGCGGTACGCGAGCGGATCCAGCTGCTGATCGGCGACGGGCACCAGTGCGGGCGCTGGTTCGGGGCGCGCAGCTTCGACGTCGTGCTCTGCCACGGCGTGCTGATGTACCTGCCGGACCCCGATCCGATGATCGCCTCGCTGGCCCGGCTGCTCGCCCCGGGCGGGCTGCTCTCGCTGGTGGTCCGCAACCGCGACGCGCTCGCCCTGCGGCCCGCCGCCGCCGGCGACTGGCGCGCCGCCCTGGAGGCCTTCGAGAGCGACCGGTACTACAACCGGCTCGGTCTGGCGGCCCGCGCCGACCGGATCGGCGACCTCGCCGTCACCCTCTCCGAGGTGTCCGTGCCGCTGCGGCACTGGTACGGCGTCCGGGTCCTCACCGAGAGCACCCCCGACGACGCGCCGCCCGTGGACGGCCGGCAGCTCGCCCAGCTGCTGGAGGCCGAGGAGCGGGCCGGCCGCACCGACCCGTACCGGCAGGTCGCCGCGCTGCTGCACGTCGTCGGGATGAAGTAGCCCCGGCGGGCAGCCCGGGGAGGCCGCCCGCGCACCGGCGCGCGGCCCCCCGTCCGGGCCGGATCAGCCCTCGTGCAGGCTCATCGTGTAGATCTCGCGGTCGTCGTCCAGCAGGACCGCCCGGTCCACGCCGTCCTCGGCCAACTGCTTCCAGTTCTCCCCGATCCAGGTCTCCGCGTCCCCCTGGCCGGCGAACTCCTCCGCCTGCCCGCTGCCAGGGGCCACCACGGTGCCGTCCGCCTTCTCGTACCGCCACGTCCAGACCATGCCCGGCTCCTCCCGCCGACGACCAGCGATGTGCTGTGCTGCGCACCCTAGGTGCTCCCTTCCGGATCACGCCATGCGCGACCCGGCGGAGAGCACCTGCCCTCAGGTTGCCCGGCCGGATCTTCGGTATGCGCCGTGGGCGAGGATGGGCGCATGACACCTGACGCACCGCTCCCCCGCACCCTGCTCCTCGGCGGCGCGCGGTCCGGCAAGTCGACCCGGGCCGAACAGCTGCTGGCCCGGTACGACGACGTGCTGTACGTGGCCACCGGCGGCACCCGGGACGGCGACGCGGAGTGGGCGCAGCGGGTCGCCCTGCACCGGGACCGGCGCCCGGCGAGCTGGCGCACCGCCGAGACCTGCGGGCTGGAGGCCGTCCTGGCCGACACCGCCGACCCGGCGCCGGTGCTGATCGACTGCCTGGCGCTGTGGCTCACCTCGGTGATGGACGAGTGCGGCGCCTGGGACGACGCGGTCTGGGCGGACGGCGGCGAGGCCGAGGTGCAGCGGCGCTGCGAAGCGCTGGCGGCCGCCTGGGCGGGGACCCGGCGGCAGGTGGTGGCGGTCAGCAACGAGGTCGGCATGGGCGTCGTCCCGGCCACCGCCGCCGGCCGACGGTTCCGCGACACCCTGGGCCGGCTCAACATGATGGTGGCCGACGCCTCCGAGCGTGTGCTGCTGGTGGTGGCGGGGCAGGTTCTCAGCGTCAAGCCGCCCGTCCACTGAGGAAGTGCGGCGTGTAGCCTTCCGGACGATGGACACGACCGTGGATCTCGATACGTTCTCCTCGCTCGTCGAGCGCCCCGACGAGAGCGCCCGGCGCGCCGCCGAGGAGCGGTGGCAGGAGCTGGACCGGCCGCTGGGCGGCCTCGGCAAGCTGGAGGAGCTGGGCGCCTGGCTGTCCTCCGTGCAGGGGCGCTCCCCCGTGCGGCCGCTGTCGGCGCCCAAGGTGGTGCTGTTCGCCGCCGACCACGGGGTGGCCCGGGTCGGGGTCTCCCGGCTGCCCGCCGCGGGCGGCACGGCCGCGCGGGTGCGGGCCGTGCTCGACGGCACCGCGCCGGTCGCACTGCTCGCCCGGCGCTTCGGCGCCGAGGTGCGGGTGGTGGACGTCGCGGTCGACGCCGACACCGCGGACTTCCCCGACGAGGTGACGGCGCACCGGGTGCGGCGCGGCTCCGGGCGGATCGACGTCGAGGACGCGCTGAGCCCCGAGGAGACCGCCAGGGCGTTCCGGGCCGGGATGGCCGTCGCCGACGAGGAGGCCGACGCCGGGACCGACCTGGTGGTGCTGGGCGACCTCGGGGTCGGCTCGACCACGGTGGCGGCGGTCCTGGTCGGCGCGCTCTGCGGGACGGACGCGGCGGCGGTCACCGGACGCGGCTCGGGCATCGACGACCGGGTGTGGATGGTCAAGTGCGCGACCGTGCGCGACTCGCTGCGGCGGGCCCGGCCGGTGCTGGGCGACCAGCTGGCGCTGCTCGGGGCCACCGGCGGCGCGGACTTCGCGGCGATCACCGGCTTCCTGCTGCAGGCCGCGGTGCGGAAGCTGCCGGTGGTGCTGGACGGGGTCGTCTCGGCGGCCTGCGCGCTGGTCGCGCAGCGGATCGCGTTCCGGGCGCCGGAGTGGTGGCGGGCCGGGCAGACCAGCGGCGAGCCGGCCCAGGCGAAGGCGTACGACCGGCTGACCCTGACGCCGCTGCAGGAGCAGGGGATCACCATGGGCGAGGGCGTCGGCGCGCTGATGGCGCTGCCGCTGCTCCAGGCCGCGGCGGACACGCTGGCCGACGAGCCGCCGACGGCGTACGTGCCGGCGGCGCCGAAGGAGCCGGCGAGGCTGCCGACGGCGGCGGAGCTGCTGGGCAAGCTGTAAGGAAGGGCCGGGGCCCGGGATCCGTCGCTGGTCGACGGGTCCCGGGCCCTGCTCTTGGCACGCGCGCTTCCGGCACCCGGCCGGGTGCCGGACGGGAGTGGGTGGTTGACGGTGCGGGACGGGCTGCGGGACGAGCTGCGGGACGGGCTGCGGGACGGGCTGCGGTTCGCGTTCGGGACCCTGTCGGTGCTGCCGGTGCGGGTCGACCGGTGGGACCGGGCGTCCGGGGGGCGGGCGATGGTGGCCGCGCCGCTGGTCGGGGTGGTGCTCGGGGCGCTCGCCGGGGCGGCGGGGGCGCTGGTCGCCTGGCGCGCGGGCGGGCTGCTCGGGGCGGTCGCGGCGGTCGCCGTGCTCGCGGTGACCACCCGGGGCCTCCATCTGGACGGCCTGGCGGACGTCGCGGACGGCCTGGGCAGCGGCAAGCCCGCCGAGGACGCGCTGCGGATCATGAAGCAGTCGGACATCGGCCCGTTCGGCGTGCTCACCCTCGTGCTCGTCCTGCTCGCGCAGGTGGCCGCGCTGGCCGGGCAGTTCGACGGTTCCCCGCTGCGGGGCGCGCTCGCGGTGCTCGCCGCGGCGGTGGCCGGGCGCTGCGCGCTCGCCTGGGGCTGTCTGCGCACGGTGCCGGCGGCCCGGCCGGGCGGGCTCGGCGCGATGGTGGCGAGCACCGTGACGCCGGGTGCGGCGCTCGCCTCGACCGGGGCCGCGGCGGCCCTGCTCGGACTCCTCGGGATTCCCGACGGATGGTCAGCCCTCCTGCTGCCACTGGCCGTTGTGCTCGGCACCGCCGCCGCCGGGCCGCTGCTGCGGCGGTGCGTGCGGCGGTTCGGCGGGATCACCGGGGACGTGCTCGGCGCGACGGTGGAGACCGCCGCGACGGGTGCGCTGCTGGCACTGGCGCTGCTGCCCCGCTGAGGGCGCCAAAGCCCCGGTGCCGAAAGGGGGTAGACCGGGCGGCGCGTGATCCCACCATGCGGACTACCATGCGGGGAGCACCGCAGCCCTGCACCGTCGCAGGTCCTGCCCGTCCGGCGCCCGTCGCGGCGCCGGGGCCTCTGGTGTGCGCGACCGCCGCGACGGCGGTCGCGCACACCAGGGGTCCCGGGTCCGACACCGCCGGCCGGCCTGGCCGGCGGTTCCGGGCTGCGCCGGTGCGGCACTCGCGCCGCGACCGGCCGTGGACCGCGAAAGAACAGGACGCATTACGTGACTGCATTGTCTGTGAGCACCTCCGCCGCCGCCTCGCTGCGCGCGGACGCCCTGGTGATCGGCGTGGCGAAGGGCTCCAAGGGCATCGTGCTGGCCCCGGGCGGCGAGGCCGTGGCCGAGGCGTTCGAGGGCAAGCTGGCCGAGGTTCTCGCCACCCTGGGCGCGACCGGCGCCGAGGGCGACGCCGTCAAGGTGCCCGCCCCGGCCGGTCTGAAGGCCGCGCTCGTGCTCGCGGTCGGCCTCGGCGACGCCGTCGAGGGCGGGTACGCGCCGGAGGCGCTGCGCCGCGCGGCCGGTGTCGCCGCCCGCACCCTGGCCGGCAGCAAGAAGGTCGCGCTGGCCCTGCCGGCCGAGTCCGCCGAGGAGGTCGAGGCGGTCGCGCTGGGCGCCCTGCTCGGCACCTACGCGTACGGCACCTACAAGAGCAACGGCAACGGCGGCAAGGAGCCGGTCGGCGAGCTGCTGGTGCTCTCGACCCGCAAGGGCAGCAAGGACGCCAAGGCCGCGGTCGAGCGCGCCGTCGCCGTCGGCGAGGAGATGAACCGCGCCCGCGACCTGATCAACGCCGCGCCGAACGACCTGAACCCGAAGTCCTTCGCCGCGATCGCCCAGGCCGCCGGCAAGGAGCACGGCCTGAAGGTCGAGGTGCTGGACGAGAAGGCCCTGCTCAAGGGCGGCTTCGGCGGCCTGCTGGGCGTCGGCAACGGCTCGGCCAACCCGCCGCGGCTGGTGAAGGTGGCGTACACCCACCCGAAGGCGAAGGCCACCCTGGCGTTCGTCGGCAAGGGCATCACCTACGACTCGGGCGGCATCTCGCTGAAGCCGGCCGGCCACAACGAGACCATGAAGTGCGACATGGCCGGTGCCGCCGCGGTGTTCGCCGCCGTCGTCGCCGCCAAGCGCCTCGGCCTCCAGGTCAACGTCACCGCGTGGCTGGCGCTGGCCGAGAACATGCCGTCCGGCACGGCCACCCGCCCGGGCGACGTGCTGCGGATGTACGGCGGCAAGACCGTCGAGGTCCTGAACACCGACGCCGAGGGCCGCCTGGTGCTGGCCGACGCCATCGTGCGGGCCGGCGAGGAGAACCCGGACGTCATCGTCGACGTGGCGACCCTGACCGGCGCGATGATCCTGGCGCTGGGCAACCGCACCTTCGGTGTGATGGCCAACAACGACGAGCTGCGCGCGGACCTGCACGCGGTGGCCGGCGAGGTGGGCGAGCAGTCCTGGCCGATGCCGCTGCCGGCCGAGCTGCGCAAGGGCATGACCGAGTCGACCATCGCCGACCTGGCCAACATGGGCGAGCGGATGGGCGGCGGCCTGGTGGCCGGCCTGTTCCTGAAGGAGTTCGTGGCCGAGGGCATCGACTGGGCGCACCTGGACATCGCCGGCCCGGCGTTCCACGAGGCCGCGCCGTTCGGCTACACCCCGCGGGGCGGCACCGCCTCCGCGGTCCGCACCCTGGTCCGCTTCGCCGAGCAGAAGGCCGCGGGCGGCAAGGGCTGACGGACGGGTACGACCGAGGACGGGGTCCGGCGCGCACGCGCCGGGCCCCGTCCGGCTTCCGCCGCGGGTTACCTGCGAGTAGGGGGCGCGGGCGCGCTCCGCACCCGTGTTCGCTGCGGGCGAAACTTTGTTCCACAGTGCGGAACCACCGGCTGCGAGGGCACCCGGAAACCCTCTCCAGCCCCCTGTCAACCCCGCCTTGAGCTGCGACGATGCCCCTCCGTCCGGGGTAATCCCACCCCTGCGACCACCCTCAGGGACACCCCTGGGGTGGACCCGGACATCAGCCGCCGCGAACAAGTGCGAAGATGTATTTCCGGCACGACTGGGCGCCCCACAAGGGCTTCCGACCCACCGGACCGCGACCGGCCCGGCGATCCACATCCCATTGCATGGAGGACGTGACGTGGCGAACGACGCCAGCACCGTTTTCGACGTAGTCATTCTCGGAGGCGGAAGCGGCGGTTACGCCGCGGCGCTCCGCGGCGCCCAGCTGGGCCTGAGCGTCGCCCTGGTCGAGAAGGGTGAGCTCGGCGGCACCTGCCTGCACCGCGGCTGCATCCCGACCAAGGCGCTGCTGCACGCGGCCGAGATCGCCGACGAGACGAAGGAGGCCGCCGAGTTCGGCGTGCTGGCCACCTTCCAGGGCATCGACATCAACGGCGTCCACAAGTACAAGGACGACGTCGTCGCCGGCCTGTACAAGGGCCTCCAGGGCCTGGTGGCGTCCCGCAAGGTGACCTTCATCCAGGGCGAGGGCAAGCTCTCCTCGCAGACCTCGGTGGACGTCAACGGCCAGCGCATCGAGGGCCGCCACATCCTCCTGGCCACCGGTTCCGTGCCGCGCTCGATCCCGGGTCTGGAGATCGACGGCAACCGCGTCATCTCCTCGGACCACGCCCTCAAGCTCGACCGCATCCCGCAGTCGGCCGTCATCCTCGGCGGCGGCGTGATCGGTGTCGAGTTCGCCTCCGTCTGGAAGTCGTTCGGCGTCGACGTCACCATCGTCGAGGCCCTGCCGCACCTGGTCCCGCTGGAGGACGAGAACTCCTCCAAGCTGCTGGAGCGCGCCTTCCGCAAGCGTGGCATCAAGTTCGAGCTCAAGGCCCGCTTCTCCGGCGTCGAGTACACCGAGACCGGTGTGCGCGTCTCCACCGAGAACGGCAAGCAGATCGACGCCGACCTGCTGCTCGTCGCCATCGGCCGCGGCCCGGTCTCGGCCGGCCTCGGCTACGAGGAGAACGGCGTCGCGATGGACCGCGGCTACGTCCTCGTCGACGAGTACATGCGCACCAACGTGCCGACCATCTCGGCCGTCGGCGACCTGGCCCCGACCCTGCAGCTGGCCCACGTCGGCTTCGCCGAGGGCATCCTCGTCGCGGAGCGCCTGGCCGGCCTCAAGCCGGTGCCGATCGACTACGACGGCGTCCCGCGCGTGACCTACTCCAACCCCGAGGTGGCCTCCGTCGGCATCTCCGAGGCCAAGGCCGTCGAGCTGTACGGCAAGGAGAAGGTCGTCACCGTCAAGTACAACCTGGCCGGCAACGGCAAGAGCAAGATCCTGAAGACCGCCGGCGAGATCAAGCTCGTCCAGGTCAAGGACGGCGCCGTGGTCGGCGTCCACATGGTCGGCGCCCGCATGGGCGAGCAGGTCGGAGAGGCCCAGCTGATCTACAACTGGGAGGCTCTCCCGGCCGAGGTCGCGCAGCTCATCCACGCGCACCCGACCCAGTCCGAGGCCCTGGGCGAGGCGCACCTGGCGCTGGCCGGCAAGCCGCTGCACGCGCACGACTGATCGCGCCCCCACACCCCCCATCTTCCAGTTCGCAAGACTTGAATAGGAGTCGCTGAAACCATGGCGGTCTCAGTAACACTGCCCGCGCTGGGCGAGAGCGTTTCCGAGGGCACTGTCACCCGTTGGCTGAAGGCCGAGGGTGAGCGTGTGGAGGTCGACGAGCCGCTGCTCGAGGTGTCGACCGACAAGGTCGACACCGAGATCCCGGCCCCGGCCTCCGGCATTCTGGCCTCGATCAAGGTCGGCGAGGACGAGACCGTCGAGGTCGGCGCCGAGCTGGCGATCATCGACGACGGCTCGGGCGCTCCGGTCGCCGCCGCGGCTCCGGCCGCCGCTGCTCCGGCTCCGGCTCCGGCCCCGGTCGCGGAGGCCCCGGCCGCCGCTCCGGCTCCGGTCGCCCCGGCCG
>NZ_JAIY01000010.1:860389-869217 GCF_000710405.2 Kitasatospora sp. MBT66
GCTTGCGGATGCGCTGACCGCTGTCACCGGCACCGGTGTCGGCGGCCGCATCCGCAAGCAGGACGTCCTGGCCGCCGCCGAGGCCGCCAAGGCCGCGCCGGCCCCGGTCGCCGCTGCCCCGGTCGCGGCCGCCGCCGCGCCGAAGGCCGCCGCCGCCCCGTCGGCCCTGCGCGGCCAGACGGTCAAGATGACCCGCATGCGCAAGGTCATCGGCGACAACATGATGAAGGCCCTGCACGAGCAGGCGCAGCTCACCAGCGTGGTCGAGGTGGACGTCACCCGGATCATGTCGCTGCGCGCCAAGGCCAAGGACTCCTTCCTCGCCCGCGAGGGCGTGAAGCTGTCCCCGATGCCGTTCTTCGTCAAGGCCGCCGCCCAGGCGCTGAAGGCCCACGCGGTCGTCAACGCCCGGATCAACGACGCCGAGGGCACCATCACCTACTTCGACACCGAGAACATCGGTATCGCGGTGGACTCGGAGAAGGGTCTGATGACCCCGGTCATCAAGGGTGCGGGCGACCTCAACATCGCCGGTATCTCGAAGAAGACCGCCGAGCTGGCCGGCAAGGTGCGCGACAGCAAGATCACCCCGGACGAGCTGTCCGGCGCCACCTTCACCATCAGCAACACCGGCTCGCGCGGCGCGCTGTTCGACACCGTCATCGTGCCGCCGAACCAGGCCGCCATCCTGGGCATCGGCGCGACGGTCAAGCGCCCGGTCGTCATCGAGGCCGACGGCGGCACCGCCATCGGCATCCGTGA
The DNA here is from genome assembly GCF_000710405.2 of Kitasatospora sp. MBT66. Taxonomy (NCBI): domain Bacteria; kingdom Bacillati; phylum Actinomycetota; class Actinomycetes; order Kitasatosporales; family Streptomycetaceae; genus Kitasatospora; species Kitasatospora sp. MBT66. The sequence continues at coordinate 861,152 of NZ_JAIY01000010.1, forward strand.
CATGACCTACCTGTCGCTCTCCTACGACCACCGCCTGGTGGACGGCGCCGACGCCGCCCGCTACCTGGTGGCGGTCAAGGAGATCCTGGAGGCCGGCGAGTTCGAGGTCGAGCTCGGCCTGTAAGGCTCCGCCCGAGGGTCCCCCTCCGGCAGCACCGGAACCCCGCGTCGTCCCCGGACGGCGCGGGGTTCCGCGCGTCCGGGGCGGGCCGGCGGCGGACGGTGGGGGCGTCCTGGCGCCGTTCCGGGTTTTTCGTGCCGTTCCGGGCGATTCACCCGCTCTTCGCATGCGCGCGTGCGGCCGAACAGGGATGCTGGAGCGGTGATGGACGAGACCGACTTCTGGCAGATCATCGACGACACCCGGGAGGACGCCGAGGGCGACCCGGACGAGCAGGCGGACCGTCTGGTGGAACGGCTCGTGGAGCTGACCCCGGACGACGTCATCGACTTCGCCCGGCTCTTCGAGGCCCGGTTCCAGCGTGCCTACCGCCACGACCTGTGGGGTGCGGCCTACCTGCTGCTGGGCGGGGCCTCCGAGGACTCCTTCGACTTCTTCCGGTGCTGGCTGATCGGTCAGGGCCGGGAGGTCTTCGAGGGCGGGCTGCACGAGCCGGACGACCTGGCCGACCTGCTGCCCGGCTTCGACGAGGAGGAGGACGGCGAGGCCGAGGACCTCGGCTACGCGGCCGACGAGGCGTACGAGCAGCTGACCGCGCTGCCGCTGCCCGAGGTGGGCGGACGCCAGCCCGCGCAGCCGTTCGGAGCCGCGTTCGACTTCGACGACCCCGAGGTCATGGCAAAACGGTTCCCCAAGCTCTGGGAGCGGTACGGGGACTGACTCCGGCGGGACGGTCCGGGCGGACCCGGCGCACCTGGTGGACCTGGTGGAGGGACGGACCGGGCGGACGGGCCGGGCGGGCCGGGGCTCGCGGCCGCCGGGCCCGCCCGGGCGGCGGCTCAGGCGTTGGAGCCCGCCGCCTCGCTGGTGTCCTGCTTGATGCCCTTGAGGATCTGGTCCAGCACGGACGGGTCGGGCGCGCCCGCGGCGTCGTCCACCCCGCCCTCGAAGGCCACGAAGCCGCCGCCCTTGGCGGGGACGGCCACCATCAGGATGTAGCCCTTGCTGCCGTCCGAGGTGGTGATGTGCCAGCGCACCGCGTACCCGGAGATGCCCGCGACCGTGGTGCTGGAGGAGCCCGCGTCGGTGTGCCCGGTGATGTTGCTGAAGATCGCCGCCGCGTAGGCCGGCATGGCCGCCTCGGCCGCCGCCCGGGCGGTGGTGCCGGCGATGGTGTCCTTCTCCACCGAGAACTGGCCCCGGATGCAGTTGCCGCCGCCGGGGCAGGTGTACTGGCCGCTGCCGAGGAAGACGGTGGAGTGGGAGCCGCTGGTGTTCGCCTCCCAGCCCTCGAACACCGGCACGGTGATGGCGTGCTGCGGGTCCGCCACGGTGTCCTTGAGCACCGGGCTCGGCTTCGGCGGCGTGGTCGGCGGCGGCGGGGAGGACCTGGTCGGGCTGGGGGTGGTGGCGCTCGGGCTCGGTGTGTCGGTGACGGTGACGGTGGTCACCGGCTGGGTCGGCTTGGCGATGGGGCCGTCGCCACCGCTGTTGAGCGCCACCGCGGCCACCACGCCGACCACGGCCAGCACGCCGACCACGATGCCGATGGCCGTCCCGGTCCTGATCCGGTTCGGCCGCTCCGGCGGCGGATAGGCGGCCGGCGGGTAGCCGTACGCCGGCGGGTTCTGCGCCGGGTAGCCGTACCCGGGCTGCCCCTGCTGCGGGGCGCCGTAGCCGTAGGCCGGCGGCGCGGGTGCGGAACCCCCCGAGGGGTTCTGCCAGGCGACCTGTGTCGGGGCGTCGGCAATCGGGCCGCCGCCCGCCTGGACGGGGCGGACGTCACTGGTCCAGGCCGTGCCGTCCCACCAGCGCTCATGACCGGCCGTGCCGTCCGCACCCGGTACCGGGTACCACCCGGGAGGCGTCGAGTTGCTCACGGCCGTAACCTACCCGTCCGGGTGACGCTCCAGACAGGGCGGGTCTGTCACGACTCTGCACCACCCGCGCACAGGATCTGACGTTGCGTCAGCGATGCGGGAAGGGTCGTGCGGGAACGGTCGGGCGGGTGGCCCGGCCGGCCGGTCGCTCAGTCGGCCGCCCGACCGGTCGGCCCGTCGTCGAGGGACCGGGCCATCCAGATGTCGTCGACGTAGACGCCGTCGATCAGGAACTCCTCCTTGAGCGAACCCTCGACCACGAAGCCGCAGCGCTCGTAGAGGGCGCGGGCCGGGGCGTTGTGGCCGAGCACCCGCAGGGTGATCCGGCGGGCGCCCTGCTCCCGGGCGGTCCGGCAGGCCGCCCCGACCAGCGCGACGCCGATGCCCCGGCCGCGCACGGCGGTGTCGACCGCGAGGCCCTGGATCTGGCGCACGTGCTGGTTGCTGGCCAGCGGGGTGGGCGGGACGACCCGGATGTAGCCGACCACCCGGCCGTCGAGCAGGGCGAGCCGGAACTGGTCCGGGCTGTGGCGTTCGTCGAACACCCCCGCGTCCTCGTCGGGCCTGGGGGCGACCTCGGCCAGCGCGGTCCAGCTGGAGCGGTTGAGGGCGGCGAGTTCCTTCTCGTCCTCGGCCCGGGCGGGGCGGATGATCAGCTGATCGTTCTCGTGCATGCGCCGCATGCTAATCACCCCCGGCCCGGACGTACACGGCAATTCCCGCGACCCGGCCCCGGCGTACACGGCAATTCCCGCGACCCGGCCGGACCGCCGCTCCCGGGAAGGCACCCGGCCGGCTGCGAGGATGGGCCCATGAGAATCGCGGTCACAGGATCCACGGGACTGATCGGCGCGGCACTCGTCGGCTCGCTGCTGGCGGACGGGCACGAGGTGGTGCGGCTGGTCCGGCACCGCTCGCGGACCGGGCCCCGGCCGGACGGCACCACCGCCATCGGCTGGAACCCGCTGCTGGGCCAGATCGACCGGGCCGGGCTGGCCGGGGTCGAGGCGGTCGTGCACCTGGCGGGCGCCGGCGTCGGCGACCGCCGGTGGAGCGACTCCTACAAGCGGGAGATCCGGGAGAGCCGGGTCCTGGGCACCGAGACCCTGGCGACCGCCCTGGCCGGACTGGCCGAACCGCCGAAGGTCCTCGTGAGCGCCTCCGCCGTCGGCTACTACGGGCAGACCGGGGACCGGGTGATCGACGAGTCCTCACCCGCCGGGGACGACTTCCTGGCGGAGGTCTGCGTGGAGTGGGAGGCCGCGGCCCGGCCGGCCGAGCGGGCCGGGATCCGGGTGGTCCACCCGCGCACCGGGCTCGTCCTCTCCGCCGCCGGGGGCGCGGGCGGACGGCTCTTCCCGCTGTTCCGGCTGGGCCTCGGCGGCCGGCTCGGCGACGGCCGGCAGTACTGGAGCTTCATCTCGCTCACCGACGAGGTCGCGGCCCTGCGCTTCCTGATCGACCGGGAGGACATCGAGGGGGCGGTGAACCTGACCGCCCCCGAACCGGTGACCAACGCCGAGCTGACGGCGGCGCTCGGGCGGGTGCTGCGCCGGCCGACGCCGTTCCCGGTGCCGAAGGCCGTCCTGGACACGGTGCTGGGCGAGCTGGCGGTGGAGGTGGTCGGCAGCCACCGGGTCGTGCCGCGCCGGCTGCTGGACGCGGGCTTCCGCTTCGCGCATCCGGACGTCGACTCGGCGGTGCTGGCGGCTCTCTGAGGTTCGGGCCGCGCCGTTGGGGGTGGCTCCGGGGCGACTCCCCGAGGCACGGCCCCAGGGCGGCCGGGGCCGGACGCGCGCGGTCGCGTCCGGCCCCGTCGCGTAGACGCGCTACGACGTCCGCCCTGGCCAGGGGCATATGCGCAGCGGAGTCCGGGCGACCGCGGCGCAGGGCTCCGAGAGGGGGCGCACGGGAGCACACGGCGGGCGCGCTGCGCGCCCCTGGTGACCGTGCGCGCCCGTCGGACGGGAACACGGGCGAGGAGGAGCACAGTCCGTGACCGCGCGGCCACCGGATGCGGCCACTCCCCTTCCCCACCGGGTTCGGGACCCGTGTGCTTGTCTGACGCTCGTACTGACTGGGCATCACACCGGTCGGACCGTGTCCCAGCACCCTGCTGCCTGCACCGGCCCGAAATCCCGGGACCAGGGAGGGAGCCACCAGTGCCCACGTACGACTTCACCCGCCGCACCCGCCGACAGTCCGACCCGGACGTCGTCGTGGTGGGAGCCGGCCTCGCGGGCCTCGCCGCCGCCCGCGTACTCACCGCCCACGGCCTCGCCGTTCAGGTCCTGGAGGCCGCGGAACGGATCGGAGGTCGAGCGGCCTCCCACGAACTCGACGGCTTCCGGCTCGACCACGGCAGCCATCTGCTGAACACCGCCTTCCCCGAGCCGCGCCGCGTGCTCGACCTCGACCGCCTCGATCCACGCCCGCTCACGCCGGGCGTACTCGTGCACAACGGCGGGCGCCGGTACCGGGTCGGGGACCCGCAGCTGACCACCGCCCGGCAGGCCGCCGCCCGGGTGCCACTGGGCAGTCCGCTGGACAGGGCGCGGCTCGGCAGCTGGCTCAACCGCCTCGCCAACACCCCGCCCGCACGGCTGAAGGCCCGGCCGGAGACCACCGCCGCCCGGGCCCTCGGCGACCGGGGCCTCGCCCCGCGCACCGTCGACGGACTGCTGCGGCCCCTGCTCGGCGCACTGCTCAGCGACCCCGCGCTCGGTACCAGCAGCCGGGTCGCCGACCTGGTGCTCCGCTGTTACGCGCGCGGCCGGCTCTGTCTGCCCGCCGGCGGGATCGCGGCCGTGCCGGCCCAGCTGGCCGCCGCCCTGCCCGCCGGTACGGTCCGCACCGGAGTGCGGGTCACCTCGATCACGGCCGACGGCGTGGAGACCGCCACCCACGGGCGGATCGGCGCGCAGGCCGTGGTCGTCGCGACCGATCCCCGCTCGGCCGCCGACCTGCTGCCCGGTCTGCGGCTGCCGGACTTCCACCCCGTCACGACCTTCTACCACGCGGCCGACCGCACCCCCCTGGGGGAGGCCGCCCTGCTGCTCGACGGCGACCGGCCGGGCGGGCAGCCGTCCCTGGTGTCGCACTCGCTGGTGCTCAGCGAACTGCACCCCTCGTACGCCCCGACCGGACAGGCGCTGATCGCGACCACCGTGCTCGGCCGCCGCACCTTCGACGCCGGCGGACCGGCGGCGCTGGAGCCGGCCGTCCGGGCCCGGCTGGCGGAGCTGTACGGCACGCCGACCGGCGGCTGGCAGTTCCTGAGCGTGCGGCACCTGCCGGACGCGGTGCCGGCCATGCCGCCGCCGCACAACACCCGGCGGCCGGTCCGGCTGCTCGCCGGGCTCTACGTCTGCGGCGACCACCGGGACACCAGCAGCGTGCAGGGGGCGCTGGTGTCGGGGCGGCGCGCGGCCGAGGCCGTGGCGCGCGATCTCGGGCTGCCGATCGCCGTACGGGAGGCGGAGGCGGCCTGACGGCGGACGGCGCCGGGGGTGTCCTGTGCGGGCCACCCCCGGCGCCGCTCGGCGTGCGGGCGCACGGAGCGCGGCGCCCGGCGTGCGTCCTGTGCTGTGCGGCGCGTGATGTGCGGCGCGTGATGTGCGGCGCGTGATGTGCGGCGGGCAGCGCCCGGCGTGCGGCGCGCGGCCCGGCTGCCCGAGTGGTGCTGGTTCGCGTGCCAATATGCCGATATGACCGCTGATCGGACGACCTCCGCTCCCCCGCCGGGCCGCCCGGTGAACGCCCGGTGAGCGCCGACTTCGATGTCCAGCCGCTCACGCTGATCCTGGTCCCGGCCGCCGCGGTGGCCGCCCCGCTGATCGCCGACCGGCTGCTGCGCTGGGTCGCCGTCCCCACCGTCGTGTTCGAGATCCTGCTCGGCGTGCTGATCGGCCCCGACGCCCTGAACTGGGCGCACGTGGACGACCTGATCGACGCGCTCTCCCAGTTCGGCCTGGCGATGCTGATGTTCCTGGCCGGCTACGAGATCGACTTCGCCAAACTGCGCGGCGGACCGCTCCGCCGGGCGGGCACCGCGTGGCTGATCAGCGTGGCGGTCGCGCTGGTCGTGGGCGCGGTGATCAACCCGAAACCCCTGGACGGCGCCTTCACCGGGCTCGTGCTGACCACCACCGCACTCGGCACCATCCTGCCGATCCTGCGCGACGCCGGCGAACTGCCCACCCCGTTCGGCTCGCTGGTCATGGCCACCGGCGCGGTCGGCGAGTTCGGGCCGATCATCGCCGTCGCCGTCCTGCTCAGCGGCAACAGCGCGGGCCGCACCGCCGTCATCCTGGGCGCCTACGCGGTGATCACCGCCGTCGCGATCGGCGGCGCCCGGCGGCCGCGGCCGGCCTGGATGACCCGGCTGATCCGCCGCACCCTGCGCACCTCCGGCCAGTTCGCCGTCCGGACCGTGATCCTGGTGCTCGCGACCATGGTGGCCGCCGCCCTCTGGCTGGAACTCGACATGCTGCTCGGCGCGTTCACCGCCGGCATCGTCTCCCGGCTGCTGCTCTCCGACATCCCCGGGCCGGCCGAGGAGGTGATCGAGGCCAAGCTGGAGGGCATCGGCTTCGGCTTCCTCGTCCCGGTGTTCTTCGTGGTCAGCGGGATGAAGTTCGATCTGGAGGCGCTGATCGACGATCCGGGCACGCTGCTGCTCGTCCCGCTCTTCGTGGTCCTGCTGCTGGCCGTGCGCGGACTGCCCGCGGCGCTGCTCGCCCCCGCCGGTCTGGGGCGGCGCGACCGGGGAGCGCTCGGCCTCTACGGCTCGACGGCGCTGCCGCTGGTCGTGGTGATCACCACGATCGAGGTGGACGCCGGCCATCTGCCGTCCTCCACCTCGGCGGCCCTGGTCGGCGCGGGCATGCTCTCCGTGCTGCTGTTCCCGCTGGCCGCGCAGCGGCTGCGCGGGGACGTCCGGCCGCCGGCCGCCGTGGAGGGCGACCGGCCGCGGGTGAACGCCGAGAGCTGGTGACTCCGCCGGTCCGGACGGAGCCCCCGGTTCAGATCACCCCCGCCTGACGGGCCGTCTCCTCGAACGCCCTGGCCACCGGGCTGCCCCGGTAGGGCGTGAGACGGCGGTGGAAGTCGCGCACGTACTCCAGCGACCGGGCCGAGCGCATCTCCCCCGCCGCCCGCAGGGCGTCGGTCGCCATGCCGCAGGCCTCGTCGAGGTCCCCCATGCCGAGCCGGGCGGTGGCCAGCACCAGCCGGCAGAAGATCCGGCTCCGGGCATAGGCGGGCGAGCGCAGCCGCAGCGACTTCTCGGCGTGCTGGGCGGCCGTCCGCCACTGCTGGAGGTCCCGGTAGCAGTGCGCGAACTCGTCCGAGAGCTGCGCCTCGTCGAAGAACCGCGCCCAGGCCGGCAGCTCGTCGCCGGTGCGGGCCGCCGCCAGCGCCCGTTCGGCCCGGACCAGCGCCGTGGTGCAGGAGCGGACGTCGCCGAGCAGGCCGTGTCCGCGCGCCTCGGCCGCGTGCAGCAGCGCCTGCACGGTCGGCGGCACCGCCGTGCCCACGCCCTGCTGGGCCACCCGGGCCAGCTGGACGGCCTCCCGGCCGTGGCCGAGGTGCACGGCCTGCTGGCTCATCGTCACCAGGACGTACCCGCCGAGCGCGCGGTCCCCGGCGGCCTGGGAGAGCCGCAGGGCCTGGACGAAGTAGCGCTGGGCCAGACCGTGTGCGGCGATGTCGAAGCTCGTCCAGCCGGCCAGCCGGGTGAGGTCGGCGACCGCGCCGAACAGGGCCCGGCCGATCTGCTCGCCGTAACGGCCGCGCAGCATCGGCTCGGCCTCGCTCTCCAGGTAGCGGACCAGCGCCTGGCGGGCGTGGCCGCCGCCGTAGGCGTGGTCCAGCGCGCGGAACAGGTCGCCGACGGCGCGGATGGCGGCGATGTCGCCCCGGCCGACGCGCAGGGCCGGGCGCGGATCGCGGGCCGGGTCCTGGAACGGCGGCTCGACCGCGATCGGCGGACGGCGGCTCTGGGTGGGCACCCGGGCCCCGAACGCGGCCGCCCCGGCGGCGGGGCCGGTCGTCGGGCCGCCCGC
>NZ_JAIY01000010.1:869699-874208 GCF_000710405.2 Kitasatospora sp. MBT66
GTAGCGCAGGTCGAGGCCGTGCTCCAGGCCGAGCTGGTCGACCCGGCGGGCCAGGCCGGCGTGGGAGAAGCCGGCCTCCTCGATCAGGGCGGCCAGTTGGAGGTTCTGGGTGCCGGCCGTCTGGTGCCGCTCGGTGGGCGGCCGTTCCGGGACGTGCCGCTCGGGAACGGGCCGGGCGGGAGCGGACCGGTCGGGCGTGTGCCGGTCCGGACCGGGCGTGTGCCGGCCGCCCGGGCCGGGCCGGTCGAGGGCGTGCCGGTCGGGCGTGGCCTGCTCGGGCAGCCGCAGTTCGTCGGCGGTCGGGGCGTCGGGGGCGTCCGGAAGGGCCCGGCCGACCGGACCCCGGTGCTGGTCGAGCGGGTCGAGCGGTCCGTACGCCGGGCTGTCGGTTGCAGGCCTTTGGGGCATAGTCAGTCAACACCTCTCGGACGCCGCACCGGCTCCACCAGCGGTTCGGCTGCCTGTGGCGACGCCCCCTGTCGGGAATCGGCGTGAATGTAGCGAGCATTCGGGCGCTATGGGTGGTTCTGACCGAGCAATCCTCCGAACGGGTGAAGCATCCGCGCCCATTGTGGGGAAGACCCCTCAGGGTGGGTTTGGCTTTCGGGGCTTCTGCCGGCCGGCGACCGTCATGGCGGAGAACCCCACAGTTCTCAGGGGTGCTGTGGAGGACCACCACATAGGAGCCCGGGCGTCGGATTCCTACCGTTCTGGGCCATGGACACCACTTCAGCCCGCCCGCTCGACGGCCGCACCGCCCTCGTCACCGGGGCCGCCTCCGGCATCGGCCGGGCCTGTGCCGAGGTCCTCGCCGAGGCCGGCGCCCGGGTGTACGTCGTCGACCTCGCCGCCGACCCCGCCCGTCGGCTGGCCGAGCGGATCGGCGGCGTCGCGCACGTCACCGACCTCGCCGACCCGGAGGCCGTGGAGGCCCTGCCGGCCGATGCCGACATCGTGGTCAACAACGCCGGCCTCCAGCACGTCGCCCCGGTCCACGAGTTCCCGCTCGAACGCTTCGTCCAGATCCAGCGGGTGATGGTCGAGGCCCCGTTCCGCATCCTGCGCCGCACCCTCCCCCACATGTACGCGCGGCGGTGGGGCCGGGTCGTCAACATCTCCTCCGTCCACGGGCTGCGGGCGAGCCCCTTCAAATCGGCCTACGTGACCGCCAAGCACGCCCTGGAGGGGCTCAGCAAGACCGTCGCGCTGGAGGGCGCGCCGTACGGCGTCACCAGCAACTGCGTCAACCCCGGCTATGTCCGCACCCCCCTGGTGGAGCAGCAGATCGCCGCCCAGGCCCGGGCCCACGGCGTGCCCGAGGAGGAGGTCGTCGAGCGCGTCCTGCTGGAGCGCACCGCCGTCAAGCGCCTCATCGAGCCGGTCGAGGTGGCCCGGCTCGCCCTCTACCTCTGCCTCCCGCACGCCGCCTGCCTCACCGGCGCCTCGCTCCCCCTCGACGGCGCCTGGACGGCGCACTGAGCGGGGGCGTGATGGTTCCTCCAACCACGGCAGCCGACCGGGGTATGTGGGTCGGTCACATAGTCCCGGGCACCGCGGCTCCCTACCTTGTGGCGACACCCCCGTCCTGCCCGCTCCTCGCGCTGCGCCCGCTCCCCCGTCCCGTCCCGCCCCGTCCCGCCCTGTTCCGCCGCCCCGCCCCGTTCCCCCGTCCTGTCCTGTCCCCGGCCCGGAAGTGGTGACCCCATGACAACCGCCGTCTCGGATCAAGCACGGAGCCGCTCACTGCCCAGAGTCGTGGCGGCGAGCCTGATCGGTACCACGATCGAGTGGTACGACTACTTCCTGTACGGAACGGCCGCGGCCCTGGTGTTCGGGAAGGTGTTCTTCCCCAACAGCGACCCGCTGACCGGCACGCTGCTGTCCTTCCTCACCTACGCGATCGGGTTCGCGGCGCGCCCGCTCGGGGCGCTGGTCTTCGGGCACTTCGGGGACCGGGTCGGCCGCAAGCGGCTGCTGGTGGTCAGCCTGCTGCTGATGGGCGGCTCGACCACGCTGATCGGGTGCCTGCCGACCTACTCCTCGGTCGGGGTGACGGCGCCGGTGCTGCTGACGCTGCTGCGGCTGGTGCAGGGCTTCGCCCTCGGCGGCGAGTGGGGCGGCGCGGTGCTGCTGGTGTCGGAGCACGGCGACGCCCGGCGGCGCGGGTTCTGGGCGTCCTGGCCGCAGGGCGGCGCCCCGGCCGGGAACCTGCTGGCGGCCGGGGTGCTCTCGCTGCTGACGGGCATCCAGTCGGAGGCGACGTTCCTGGCCTGGGGCTGGCGGGTGCCGTTCCTGCTCTCGGCGGTCCTGGTCGGGGTCGGCCTGTGGATCCGGCTGGCCGTGGACGAGTCACCGCTGTTCAAGGAGGCGCTGGCCCGGGCGGCCGCGCGCGGGAAAGCCGAACAGCCGCCGCTGGTCGGGGTCCTGCGGCACCACTGGCGCGAGGTGCTGGTCGCGATGGGCGCGCGGATGGCGGAGAACATCTCGTACTACGTGATGACCACCTTTGTGCTCGCGTACGCCGTCTCGCACGTGCACTTCCCCAAGCAGACCGCCCTGAACGCCGTCCTGATCGCCTCGGCGGTGCAGTTCGCGCTGATCCCGGTGTTCGGGGCGCTCTCCGACCGGGTCGGGCGCAAACCGGTGTACCTGGTGGGCGCCGTCGGCGTCGGGGTGTGGGCGTTCGTCTTCTTCGGGATGGTGGACACCGGCTCCTTCGGGTCGCTGGTGCTCGCGGTGACCGTCGGCCTGGTCTTCCACAGCGCCATGTACGCGCCCCAGGCCGCCTTCTTCTCCGAGCTGTTCGCCACCCGGATGCGCTACTCGGGCGCGTCGATCGGCGCGCAGTTCGCCTCGGTGGCCGCCGGCGCACCCGCACCGCTGATCGCCACCGCGCTGCTGAAGGACTACGGCAGCTCGACCCCGATCTCGGTGTACGTGGCGATCGCCGCCGCGATCACCGTCCTGGCGGTGCTGTGCGGACGGGAGACGCGCGGGCACGACCTGGCGGAGGTGACCGGCGGCCGACCGGCCGAGGACGGCGCGGAGCCGGGAGCGGCCACGGTGGGGAAGGCGGCCACCGCCTGACACGCCGTCCGGCCCGCCGGCGCCCGTCACCGTACGGGCGCCGGCGGGCTACGGCCACCCGGGCCGAGCGGCTAGCATCGCGCTTCCCTCCCCGGGACACGAACACCCACTGCCGATTGGCGGCCGTACCATGAACGACCTCCACGCCGGCTCGGCGCCCGCACTGCGGCGACTGCTGGACCTGCTCGCCTCCGGCGCCGCCACCGAGGACTTCACCGACGTGCTGGCCGACGCGCGCCGCCGGGGCGCGCCGGCCGACGTGCTGGGCGAGATCGACGACGCGACCTGGCAGGCACTGCGGGTCCACCGGACCCTGCGCCAGCACCGGCGCCGCGAGGCCGAGTTGACCGCCCTCTTCGACACCGCCGGCGACCTCGCCGCCTCCCGCGACCTCGACTCCGTGCTGCAGGCGATCGTCCGCCGGGCCCGGATGCTGCTGGGCACCGACACCGCCTACCTCACCCTCCCGGACGAAGCCGCCGGCGACACCTACATGCGGGTCACCGACGGCTCGGTCTCGGTCCTCTTCCAGACCCTGCGGCTCAGCCTCGGCGACGGCCTCGGCGGCCTGGTCGCGCAGAGCGCCCGCCCGTACGCCACCCCCGACTACCGCACCGACGACCGCTTCCACCACACCGACGTGATCGACGCGGGCGTGGTCGACGAGGGCCTGGTGGCGATCATCGGCGTCCCGCTGCTGCTCGGCGGGCGGGTGATCGGGGTGCTGTTCGCCGCCGACCGCTCGCCCCGCGCGTTCTCCCCCGACGAGGTCGCACTGCTGTGCACCCTGGCCGCGCACGCCGCGATCGCGCTGGACACCGCCAAGGCGCTCGCCGACACCCGGTCCGCGCTCGCCGAGCTGAACAGCGCCAACGAGCTGATCCGCGCCCACTCCGCCGCCGTCCAGCGCGCCGAGCGGGGCCACGACCGGCTCACCGACCTGGTGCTGCGCGGGGCCGAGGTGCCGGACGTCGCCGCGGCCGTGGCCGCGCTGCTCGGTGGGGGAATAGCCGTACTGGACACCGAGGGCGAGCCGCTCGCCGGACGGGCCGCCGCACCCGGCACCGGGCCGGCCGAGACGGCGGCGGCGTCCCGGGCCGAGGGGCGCGCGGTGCGCCACGGCGGGGCCTGGGTGTGCGCGGTGCTGGCCGGGCAGGAGCAGCTCGGCACGCTGGTGCTGCGCGGCCGGCCGGACCTCGACGACGCCGACCGCAGGCTGTTCGAACGGGCCGGAGTGGTGACCGCGCTGCTCCTGCTGCTGCGGCGGTCGGTCGCCGAGACGGAGAACCGGGTCCGCGGCGAGCTGCTGGCCGACCTGCTCACCGCTCCCGACCGGGATCCGGCCGGGCTGACCGCGCGGGGGCGCCGGCTGGGCGTCGACCTCGGGCGGCCGCACCTGGTGCTGGTCGCCGAGCCGGGGCG
>NZ_JAIY01000010.1:874467-898239 GCF_000710405.2 Kitasatospora sp. MBT66
CCCGGCTGGCGGGCTTCCCGGTCACGGTGGGCGCCGGCCGGCCCGCCTCCGGACCGGTCGCGCTGGCCGCCGCGTACGCCGAGGGGCTGCGCTGCGTCCGGGCGCTGCGGGTGCTCGGCCGGGACGGGGAGGGCGCCTCGGCGGGGTCGCTCGGCTTCCTCGGGGTGCTGCTCGGCGACGGCCACGACGTCTCCGGCTTCGTCGGCGCGACGCTGGGGCCGCTGCTGGACTACGACGCCCGGCGCGGCACCGAGCTGGTCCGCACCCTGCGCGCGTACTTCGACTGCGGCGGCAGCCTCACCCGGGCCAAGGACGAGCTGCACGTCCATGTGAACACCGTCGTCCAGCGCCTCGACCGGGTCGAGGTACTGCTGGGCCAGGACTGGAACGGTCCCGAGCGCTCGCTGGAACTCCAGCTGGCCCTGCGGCTCCAGCTGCTGTCAGGGGCCTGAGCGGGCGCCTGGACGGTCCGTACGGGCCGGGGCGTACAGTGGCGAGGTTGGTCTCGAACGCCTGGCAAGGAGCAGCAGCGGTGAGCGAGAACGTTCGGTTCGTCCGGATGGGCATCGGCGACGGTGCCGTCCCGTACCAGGAGGCCTGGGAGGAGCAGCAGCGGCTGCACGCCCTCCGGGTCGCCGACGAGATCCCCGACACGGTGCTGCTGCTGGAGCACCAGCCCGTGTACACGATGGGCAAGCGCACCAATCCGGCGGACCTGCCGCTGGACGGCACCCCGGTGGTCGAGGTGAACCGGGGCGGCGAGATCACCTGGCACGGCCCCGGCCAGCTGGTCGGCTACCCGATCGTCAAGCTGCCCGACCCGATCGACGTGATCGCGTACGTGCGGCGGCTGGAGGAGGCGCTGATCCGGGCCTGCGGCGCGTTCGGCGTCGGGACCACCCGGGTCGAGGGCCGCAGCGGCGTCTGGGTGCTGGGCGGGGACATCCCGGACGCGGTGGTGGACCCCGCGCAGGTGGTGGACATCGGCAAGCTCACCCTGCGGATGGGCCTGCCGCTCGGCATCGACCCCCGACTGGCCGGTCCGGAGTACGCGCCGTCCAACGCGGGTCAGCGCGGCGACGACCGCAAGCTGGCCGCGATCGGCGTCCGGGTCGCGCGCGGGGTGACCATGCACGGCTTCGCGCTGAACTGCGACCCGGACATGACCTGGTTCGACCGGATCGTGCCGTGCGGCATCCGGGACGCCGGGGTCGCCTCGCTGGCCGGCGAGCTCGGGCGGGCCCTTCCCGTCGCCGAGGCGCTGCCGCTGGTCGAGAAGCACCTGGCCGAGGTGCTCGCCGAGCTGCCGGAGCCGGCGGCCGGGCGCTGAGCCCGGGAACCGGTTCCGGGTGTTGAGCCCGGACGCCGGTCCGGACGCTGGTCCCGGACGCTGTTCCCGGATGCCAGTCCCGGACGCCGGTCCCGCACCCGGGAATCTACTTGCCGGTAGCCCTGTTGCCCTGCGATTGCGGGGTCCCGGCCCCGGCGAAGGCCGTACAAGCACAGGCGTACCCTGGGGGTACCCCGTCTAGTTCTAGGAGTCGCACGTGTCCGCTGTCGCGCCCGACGGCAGGAAGCTGCTCCGCCTGGAGGTCCGCAACAGCGAGACCCCCATCGAGCGGAAGCCCGAGTGGATCAAGACCCGCGCGAAGATGGGGCCGGAGTACAACGCCCTCCAGTCGCTGGTGAAGAAGGAAGGGCTGCACACGGTCTGCCAGGAGGCCGGCTGCCCCAACATCTTCGAGTGCTGGGAGGACCGCGAGGCGACCTTCCTCATCGGCGGTGACCAGTGCACCCGCCGCTGCGACTTCTGCCAGATCGACACCGGCAAGCCCGCCGACTTCGACCGGGACGAGCCCCGCCGCGTCGCCGAGTCCATCGTCACGATGGACCTCAACTACGCCACCATCACCGGCGTCGCCCGCGACGACCTGCCGGACGGCGGCGCCTGGCTGTACGCGGAGACCGTGCGCCAGGTGCACGCGCTGACCGCCGCCCGCGAGGCCGGGCGCACCGGCGTCGAGCTGCTGATCCCGGACTTCAACGCGGTGCCGGAGCAGCTGGCCGAGGTCTTCTCCTCGCGCCCCGAGGTGCTGGCGCACAACGTCGAGACCGTGCCGCGGATCTTCAAGCGGATCCGCCCGGCGTTCCGCTACGAGCGCTCGCTGAACGTCATCACCCAGGCGCGCGAGGCCGGGCTGGTCACCAAGTCCAACCTGATCCTGGGCATGGGCGAGACCCGCGAGGAGGTCAGCCAGGCGCTGGCCGACCTGGTCGGGGCCGGCTGCGAGCTGATCACCATCACCCAGTACCTGCGGCCGTCGCTGCGCCACCACCCGGTGGAGCGGTGGGTCAAGCCGCACGAGTTCGTCGAGCTGCAGCAGGAGGCCGAGGAGCTCGGCTTCGCCGGGGTCATGTCCGGCCCGCTGGTCCGCTCCTCGTACCGCGCCGGGCGGCTGTACCGGCAGGCGCTGGAGCACCGCGAGCGGCAGAGCGGGACGGCGGCGTCGGCCCCGGCCGCGTCCTCCCCGGTCGCGGACGCCCCGGTCGCGGCGGTCTGACGGGCAGCGGCGACGGTTTCACGCCATCGGAGGGGCGGGGCTTCGGCTCCGCCCCTTTCGCTTCACCGGACTTTGACTGCCTGGTCACGGACTGGTAACACGGAGTGGGGATGATGGCGTCTCCATGAGTGTTCGATTTTTCTCAGCCACACCTCCGAGCACGTCCGCACCTCCGCGCGCACCCGGTCACGGGTCCGCGCGCGCGGCCGCTCGGTCCGAGGGGAGCTGTTTCGGCATGCGGGTCGATTTCCGGGTGGAACTCCGGTCGGTGAGCACCGCGCTCCGGCTGGCCGAGAGCGTGCTGCTGGCGGGCGGCCAGCGCCAGGCGCGGCGGAACGCCTGGGCCGCCGTCTGCGAGAACCGCAGGCACGCGGCGGCGCGGGAACTCGACGGCGGACCGGCGGGCGCCCCGGTGGGCGGACCGGCGAACGCCGCGCGCCGCTGACGGCGGACAGCGGCGGGCGCCGAGGGGTGGGGAGCCGGGGTGGAGGACGGTACTCCAGGGGTACGTCAGGAGTACTTCGAGGGCAGTTCAGGGGCAGTTCGGGGGGCGACACACCGGGCGGAACAGGGGCACCCGGGTCACGGTTCGGGGCGAACGGGTACCCGGGCTTGGATATCCCGTACCCGCGCCACGTACCATGAGCGTTATGGCGAGGGAAACATCCGAGAACCCCGGGCGACTGAAGCAGATCCGCCTGGCATACACCATGACCAAGAAGGTCGACACCAAGATCGGCCTGATCATCGCCGGCGTCGGCCTGCTGACCTTCGGCGTGTTCCTGGCCATCGGTTTCGCGATCGAGCACCCCGTCTACCTGGGAATCCTGGGCTTCATCGTGGCCTTCCTGGCCATGGCGATCGTCTTCGGGCGCCGGGCCGAGCGCGCGGCGTTCGGGCAGATGGAGGGCCAGCCGGGCGCCGTCGCCGCTGTGCTGAACAACATCCGGCGCGGCTGGAGCGCGAGCTCCACGCCGGTGGCCGTCACCCGCAGCCAGGACGCGGTCTACCGCGCCGTCGGCCGGGCCGGCATCGCGCTGATCGGTGAGGGCAACCCGAACCGGGTCCGCCAGCTGCTCGCGTCCGAGAAGAAGAAGATGGCCCGGGTCGTCGGCGACGGCGTGCCGGTGCACGACATCGTGGTGGGCGACGGCAAGGACGAGGTCCCGCTCAAGAAGCTGCAGATCCACCTGATGCGTCTGCCGCGCGCCATCACGCCCGCCCAGGTCACCGAGACCAACGACCGGCTGCGCGCGCTGGGCGACCTGCTCTCCAAGGCCCCCATCCCCAAGGGCCCGATGCCCAAGGGCGCCCGGATGCCCAAGGGCGGCCAGGCTCGCTGAGCCCCTCCCCCGTCGACACCAGAACGGCCCCGCCGCGGAGCTTCCGCAGCGGGGCCGTTCGGCATTACGGCGCGTTCGGGGTTCCGACGTTCGGCGTTCCGACGTTCGGGGTTCCGGCATTCGCACCGGCTCGGGATCAGATCCGGACCTCGACGGTGCCGACCGCCTTGTCGTGCAGCCCCCGGGTGTCGCGGTCCCAGACCAGGGCCGGCACCACCAGGAAGAGCAGCGCCGTCCGCAGCAGCACCTGCGGGATGGTCGCCCGGCCGCCGTCGAGCCGGACCACCCGCAGGCCGAACAGCCGCTTGCCGAAGGTCGTCCCGGTCGTCGCGAGCAGCAGCACGATGACGGCGAAGAGCAGCGGAGTGGTCCACATGTTCGCCGAGCCCGCGGAGCCGTTGCCGAGCAGCCCGTAGGCGACGACGGCGACCAGCCAGCCGTCGACGAACAGGGCACCCAGCCGCCGGCCCGGGCCCGCGATCGAGCCGGAACCCTCCTTGGGCAGTCCGAGGCGCTCACCGCGGTAGCCGAAGTCGGCTCCCATCTTCTCGGCGGCCGCCTTCGGGCCGTCGATCCACGATCCCAACGCTTCTCTGGTGTCCACGAATCCACATTAACCGGGCGAACACCGGGGACGGCCACCGCCTCCCCGACCCGCACCGCGCCGCCCGCCCGCGCGCGCCACCGGAGAGTGAATCGGCCGCCGCCGGCTTTCCCCCGCCCTTCCCCAGTGGTCCAGACCACTTCAACGCCCCCACCTGGCCGGGCGAGGCGTTTTGTCCAGGACCGTAGGGCTTTGCCGCCCACGTGACGTGTGCGGTTAACATTCAGGAAACGACTGGGTCACCGGCCGGAAACGGCCCATTCCTAGGGTGAGCCCCATTCGCTACGCCGAGGAGGATGGATGTTCAACAACGCCGCCGAAGTGAAGCAGTTCATCCAGGACAACGACGTGAAGTTCGTCGATGTCCGCTTCTGCGACCTGCCAGGCGTTCTGCAGCACTTCTCCGTACCCGCGGCGACGTTCGACCCGTCCGAGACCCTGATGTTCGACGGCTCGTCGATCCGCGGCTTCCAGGCCATCCACGAGTCCGACATGGCCCTGGTCCCCGACCTCGCCACCGCCAGGCTCGACCCGTTCCGCCAGGAGAAGCACCTCAACATCAACTTCTTCATCCAGGACCCGGTGACCGGCGAGGCCTACAGCCGCGACCCGCGCAACGTCGCCAAGAAGGCCGAGGCCTACCTCGCCTCCTCCGGCATCGCGGACACCGCGTTCTTCGGCCCCGAGGCCGAGTTCTACGTCTTCGACTCGGTCCGGTTCGACACCAGCGCCAACGCCTCGTACTACCACATCGACTCCGAGGCCGGCGCCTGGAACTCCGGCTCCACCGAGGGCGACGTCCGCGGCTACAAGGTCAAGTACAAGGGCGGCTACTTCCCCGTCCCGCCGGTCGACCACTTCGCCGACCTGCGCGCCGAGATGTCCCTGGAACTCGCCAAGGCGGGCCTGGAGGTCGAGCGCCAGCACCACGAGGTCGGCACGGCCGGCCAGGCGGAGATCAACTACAAGTTCAACACCCTGCTGCACGCCGCCGACGACCTGATGCTGTTCAAGTACATCATCAAGAACGTCGCCTGGCGGGCCGGCAAGACGGCCACCTTCATGCCGAAGCCGATCTTCGGCGACAACGGCTCGGGCATGCACGTCCACCAGTCGCTGTGGACCGAGGGCGTACCGCTCTTCTACGACGAGCAGGGCTACGCCGGACTCTCCGACACCGCCCGCTACTACATCGGCGGCCTGCTCAAGCACGCGCCGTCGCTGCTTGCCTTCACCAACCCGTCGGTGAACTCCTACCACCGCCTGGTCCCCGGCTTCGAGGCCCCGGTCAACCTGGTCTACTCCCAGCGCAACCGCTCCGCCGCGATCCGGATCCCGATCACGGGCTCCAACGCCAAGGCCAAGCGCATCGAGTTCCGCGCCCCCGACCCGTCCTCCAACCCCTACCTCGCCTTCGCCGCCATGCTGATGGCCGGCCTGGACGGCATCAAGAACAAGATCGAGCCCCTCGAGCCGGTCGACAAGGACCTCTACGAGCTGGCCCCCGAGGAGCACGCCGGCGTCCCCCAGGTCCCGTCCTCCCTCCCGGCCGTCCTGGAGGCCCTCGAAGCCGACCACGAGTACCTCCTCGCGGGCAACGTCTTCACCCCGGACCTCATCGAGACCTGGATCGACTTCAAGCGCACCAACGAGATCGCCCCCATCGCCCTCCGCCCCCACCCGCACGAGTTCGAGCTCTACTACGACCTGTAGGAGTAGCCCCGACCTGCGGTAACGCAGTTCGACCTCTCGCCGTTTCCGCAGGTCAGCGCCTCGCTGACCTGCGGAGGACGAGCAGGAGCAGGAGGCCGGCGCCCCGTCGGCAAGCGCGACCTCCATCGGTGTGCAGCGGGACGACAACCGGCTCGCAAGCCAGGAGAACACCCCGCTGCCGACACCGAACGAGTGACCTACGGCGAACACGAGCCGGTCACCCGGTGAAGGTCGGGCCAGCGGGTGGGGTACGGGGGAGGTTGCGGATGGCGGGGGTGGCGATGAGGGTCGCGCAGCCGGCCAGGCAGGCGGCGGCCGACAGGAGGAGCAGGTGGGCCGGGGAGGCCAGTGCGGTGGCCGGGCCGGCCAGTAGTTGGCCGAGTGAGATGCCGGACACCGAACCCGCCAACTCGTAGGCGGAGACGCGGTTGAGCACGGTGGGCGGGGTGTGGGTCTGCACGCTGGTCGCCCACATCACCGACCAGAACGCCAGGGCGGCGCCGCCGAGGACGTGGCCCGCCAGGAGAAGTGGCAGGCCGGCGTCCACGGCCACGCAGAGCGGCAGCGCGGTGTACAGCACCATGGCCGCCGTGCCCGCGGCGAGTGGGCGGGCCGGGCGCAGTCGCAGGGCCACCAGGCCGCCGAGTACGGTTCCGGCGCCGAGGAAGGAGACCGCGAGGCCGTAGGCGTTCGGACCGAGCCGGTCGGCGACCAGGGCCGAACCCAGCGGCACCAGTGGGCCGAAGAGCAGGACGCCGAAGACCATCCAGACGAGGATCACCGCCCACATCCAGGTACGGGCGCGGAACTCCCGCCAGCCCTGGAGCAGTTCGCGGCGGAGCGGGCCGCCGGTGCGGGCGGTGGGACCGGGGTCGGCCGGGGCGGGCCGGACGAGGGCCAGGCACAGGGCGCTGAGCAGGAAGGTGCCGCTGTCGATCGCGTACACCGCCCCGGCGCCGGTCAGCGCGATCAGCAGTCCCGCCAGGGCCGGGCCGAGCAGGTGGGCGAGCGCGTCGGCCACTTTGAGGGTCGCGTTCGCCCGCTGCGGGTCGGCCGCGACCAGCGGGACCATCCCGTTCACACCCGGCAGGAACATCGCGACGGCGGCGCCGGCCACCGCCGCCATGGTCACCAGCAGCCAGAACGGCGGCCGTCCGGCGAAGAAGGCGGCAGCCAGCACGCCCTGGGTGAGCACCCGTACGAGATCGGCGGCGACCATCGTCCGACGGGCACCGATCCGGTCCGTGAGCACCCCGCCGAACAGCACCAGGAGCACGAACGTCCCGGTCCAGGTGCCGAGGACGAGGCCGGCCCCGGAGACTCCGTACAGCGCGCCGACCGCGAGCGCGGCGGCCACGGGCATCATCGCGTCGCCGAGCAGGGAGACCGCGCGGGCGGTGAAGTAGAGGGTGAAGGGTCCGGTCCACAACGGGCTGCGGGCGTCCCGGAGTCCGGGGCCGGGGTGCGGGGCAGGTGGGCTGTGCGTCTCGGCGGTGGTCACAGCAGCGATAGTGGTTCAGACCAATTGCCCCGACCCAGTGTCCCGAACGACACGATGGGGTACTTTCCCGCCATGACGCCGCGTCCGCTCCCGGGGCCCCCGGTGCCGCACCGGGTGGTGGCCCTGCTGCTGCCTCCGCAGGACACCTTCCCGCTCGCCTGCGCGACCGAGGTGTTCGGCGACCACCGTCCGGCCGTCCCCGCCCACTACACGTTCGGGGTCTGCACCGAGCACCCCGGCCCGGTCCGCACCCGGGCGGGCTACGACCTCCTGGTCACCGCCGGGCTGGACGCGCTGGAGGACGCGGACACCGTGCTCGTGCCCGGCTGGCAGCAACCGGCGGACACGGAGGTGCCGCCGGCGGTGGTCGACGCGGTCGGCCGGGCGCACCGGCGCGGCGCGCGGGTCGTCGGCCTCTGCTCCGGTGCCTTCGTGCTCGCCGCCGCCGGACTGCTGGACGGCCGCCGCGCCGCGACCCACTGGGCCCGGGCCACCGAGCTGGCCGCCCGGTTCCCGCGGGTCCGGGTCGACCCCGGGGTGCTCTACGTGGACCACGGCGATGTCGCCACCAGCGCCGGCGCCGCGGCCGGCGTGGACCTCTGCCTGCACCTGGTGCGCGAGGACCACGGCGCCGCGCACGCCCTGCGGATCGCCCGGCGGATGGTGATGCCGCCGCACCGCGAGGGTTGTCAGCTGCAGTACGCCGAACTGCCCGCCCCGCCGGCCGGCGACTCGCTGGCACCGCTGCTGGAGTGGCTGGCCGAACGGCTGGACCGGCCGGTGAGCGTCGCCGAGATGGCCGTCCGCTCCCAGGTGTCGGCGCGGACGCTGACCCGGCGCTTCACCGAACAGTTGGGCATCAGCCCTGGACGCTGGCTGCTGGACCGGCGGATCGCCGCCACCCGGGCCCTCCTGGAGGAGACCGACCTGCCGGTGGAGACCATCGCCCGCCGGGTCGGCCTGTCCTCCGCCGTCAATCTGCGCCGCCGCTTCCACGAGGCCCTGCGCACCACACCCGCCGCCTACCGGCGCGCCTTCCGGGCCAACCGGGCCGGGTGAGTCGGGCGGGAGTCGGGCGGGAGTCGGGGACGGTCAGGCCGTGGCCGTGGTGAGGAGGGTGGTGATGCGGGCCTCGGTGGTGGGGGTGAGGGCGGTGAGGGCGAAGGTGGTGGGCCACATGGTGTCGTCGTCGAGGGTGGCCACGTCGCTGAAGCCGAGTGTCGCGTAGCGGGACTTGAACTTCTGGGCGCACTGGAAGAAGCAGAGGACCTTGCCGTCCTTGGCGTAGGCGGGCATGCCGTACCAGAGCTTGGGGGTGAGGGCGGGGGCGGCGGCCCGGACGAGGGCGTGGACGCGTTCGGCGAGGGCGCGGTCGGCCGGCTCCATCTCGGCGATCTTGGCGAGGACCTCCTGCTCGGCGTCCGCCTTGGCGGTGCGCGGGTTGCGGCGGGCGGCGGCCTTGAGCTCCTTGGCGTGCTCCTTCATGGCCGCGCGCTCGTCCTCGGTGAAGCCGTCGAAGGGCTGGGTGGGGGTCTTGGACGTGGGGGTCTTCGAAGCGGTGGTGGTCATGGTGGGCTCCTCGGTGGGACTGGTGGGGCGGGACGGTTTCATGGTGGCGCGGGAGCGCCGGGGAAGGCTTCTCAAGAACTGACCGGTTCGTCGAGCCAGCGGCCGTCGCGCATCAGCTCGCGGCCGGACAGCTCGTTCTCCTCGCGCCAGGCCTGGACGCGGCGGGGCGTGACCAGGAACCAGCCGTACCGGACGGCCGAGGCCCGCGGGTCGAAGCCGGTGCGGGCGGCGAAGCGGTCCGCCCGCTCGTACGGGAGGTCGTCGATGCCGAGGGCCTCGACCTCGCCCTCGATCATGCAGACGTCCCGGGTGTGGCCGAGTGCCAGCCGGACGGTGCCGGCGGCGGCGAGGTTGCGGCCGGTCGGGCTGCCGACCGGGGTGGCGAGCAGCAGCGCTCCGCCGTCGTGGTCGAAGGAGAGCGGGACGAGGTGGGGCACGCCGTCCGGCGAGGCGGTGGCCACCCAGACGTCGACGTCCTCGGCGAGCCGCCGTTCGATGTCCTGGCGGCGCTCGGCGGAGGGGCGCGGTCCGGTCATGGTCTCTCACTCCTGTGCTCGTCTGCGGCGTTGGACACAGCCTCCTCCGGGCGGGGCGGGGGCCACATCCGTGGTGACCACGGAACGGACCACGGAGCCGCCCCGCATAATGACGCGGTGCCGACTCCTGTGATCTCGCCCCGCGAAGCCGATGTGCTCGCGCTGCTCGGCGAACACCTCAGCAATGCCGAGATCGCCGCTCGGCTGTTCATCTCCGTGCGCACGGTCGAGTCCCACACCTCGTCGCTGCTGCGCAAGTTGGCGTTGCCGGACCGGCGGGCACTGTCCCGGCGGGCGGTCGAACTCGCCCGTGCCGAGCGGCCCCGGCCGGCCCCCGCGCTGCCGGCGCCGCTGACGGAGTTCGTGGGGCGGGAGCGCGAACGTGCCGCGCTGGCGGTGCTGTTGGCGGACCATCGGCAGGTGACGGCGGTCGGGCCCGGCGGCGTGGGCAAGACCAGGCTGGCGCTGGCGGTGGCGGCCGAGGCGGCCGGCGGGTTCGCCGACGGGGTGTGGTTCGTCGACCTGGCCCCGGTCGCCGGTCCGGACCGGGTGGCGGCGGCCGTCGCGGCCGTCCTGGGGGTCGGCGAGCAGCCCGGACAGGGGCTCGACGAGGCGGTGTGCGCCGCGTTGTCCGAACGCCGGGCGCTCCTGGTGCTGGACAACTGTGAGCAGGTGAGGGAGGGTGTCGCGCCTTTCCTGGAACGGCTGTTGGCGTCCTGCCCGGAGGTGCGGGTGCTGGCGACGAGCCGGGCCCGGCTGCTGGTGCCCTTCGAACGGGTCTTCCCCGTACCGCCGTTGTCGCGGGACGGCGGCGGGAGCTCGGAGGCGGTCGCGCTGTTCGTCGAACGGGCCACCGCGGCGGCCGGGGTGGCGCCGGACCCGGCGCTCCGGGACGGGATCGCGGCCGTCTGCGAGCGGCTCGACGGGATGGCGCTGGCGATCGAACTGGCGGCCGCCCGCTGGCCGACGCTCGGGCTGGACGGGCTCCGGGCGGGCCTGTCGGACCAGTTGCGGATCCTGGCGGGCGGCCCGCGCGCGGACGACCGGCACCGCTCGGTGCGGGCGGTCCTGGACTGGAGCCACGAACTGCTGGAGCCCGCCGACCGGGCGCTGCTGCGGCGGGTGTCGGCGTTCGTGCTGCCGTTCACGGCCGGGGCGGCGGTCGCGGTGTCGGGCTTCGCCCCGCTCGACGCGGGCGCCGTGGCCGACGGGCTCGGCCGGCTCGCCGAGCAGAGCCTGCTCACCGCCGTCCCGTCCGCGCACGGCACCCGCTACCGGGCGCTGGAGACGATCCGGCAGTACGGCGCCGAACGACTCGACGGGGCCGGGGAGTCGGCGCGGGTGCGGGGGCGCCACCTCGACTGGTGCCTGAGCGGCGCGGACGGACTCGCGCGGGCGACGGACGAGGAACGGCAGCTGCGGGAGGGCGGCTGGCAGGCCGGGTTCGACGCGCTGGCCGAGGAGCTGCGGACCGCGCTGGCCTGGGCCGCCGAGCGGCCCGAGCGGCGGCCCGACGCCCGCCGACTCGCGCTCGGCCTCGCCGGGCTCGCCTTCGACCGGCATCTGCTCGGCGAGGCCCAGCAGCGGCTCGAACAGGCCGCCGCCCTCGCCGACGACTCCTCCGTCCAGGGCTCCCCCACCGACGCCGCCGACGCCGACGCCGCCGCCGCGCTGCGGGAGGCCGCCCGGGTGGCCGGGTGCCGACGCCTCGGCGACGACATGTACCGCCTCCACCGCGCCGCCGCGGCGGCAGCGATCGACGCCGGGGACCCGGCCGGGGCCGCCCGCGACCTGGCGGCCGCCGCCACCGTCGCCCACCGCTTCTCCAGCACCTTCGTCCGCCTTCCCGCCGCCGCAGAGGTGACCACCCTGCTGGCGCGGGCCGATGAACTGTCCGACGGCTCCCCGGCGGCCTCGGCCGCCCTCGCCCTGGCCGAGGCGGCCGTGCTCGCGGACGCCTACGGCTCCGTCCAGGGCAGCCCGGACAACACGGCCCGGGAGACGGTCGGGTACGCCGAGCGGGCCGTCGAGCTGGCCCGGCGCGCGGGCGACCCGGTGGCCGAGTCCGCCGCCCTGGACGCCCTCTCCGGTGCGCACAGCTGGGCCGGGGAGCCGTTCGCGGCCGCCGGGGCCGCCCGCCGCCGGGTCGAGCTGCTGGCCCTGGCGCCGCGCACCCCGGCCACCGCGCACGAACAGGTGGACGCGCTCGCGATGGCCGCCGCGACGGCGATCGGCGTCGGCGAACTGGACCGGGCCCGGCAGTGGGGGCGGCAGCTCGCCGAGCATCCGCTGACGGCCGAGGTGGGGCACCACGCCACGTCCTGGCTGCTGGTCGCGGACGCGTTCGCCGGGCAGGAGGAGGCCGTGCTCGCGGGCGGGGCGCGGTTCCTCCGGGCCTGGGAGCAGGGCGGGCGGCCGCGGTCGTTCTCGCTCGGCCCGGCGGCCGCGGCGGTCGCCATGGTGCACGGGCTGCGCGGCGACGACGGCGCCCGGGCGTCCTGGCTGGCCGTCGTCGGCCGGGCGGGCACCGAGGAGGAGCACCGCCACGGCTACGGCGCGGTGTTCGACGCCACGGTGCTGCTCCACCGGGGGGAGGCGGGGGCCGCGCTGGAGCGGCTGTCGCCCGCCCCGGAGGAGGTGTGGAAGTGGGTGTCCTGGGTCTGGCTGCACTGGTACGCGGCGGTGCGGGTCGAGGCCTCGGTGCTGAGCGGGCACCCGGAGGCGCGCGAGCGGCTCGCCGGGGCCCGCGCCACGGTCGCGGGCAACCCGGTCGCCGGGGCCCAACTCGACCGGGCGCAGGCGCTCCTGGACGGCGACCCGGCCCGGGTGCGGGCCACGGCCGCCGCCTTCGCCGCGGCCGGCTGCCGCTACCAGTCCGCCCGCAGCCTCCGGCTCGCCTAAGCGGCCGGGGACGGGGGCGAGGACGGGGACGGAAGCGGGGGCGAGGACGGGCGCGCCCCCGGGCGGCGGCTCAGCGGGTGGTGACGGGGAGGGATTCGTAGCCGCGGAGCACCAGGCGGTCGCGGCGCACCGGAATGCCCGCCGGGGCCAGCCGGGGGAAGCGGTCCAGCAGTGCCGGGACGGCGATGTCCGCCTCCAGCCGGGCGAGTTGGCTGCCCAGGCAGAAGTGCTGGCCACCGCCGAAGCTGAGCGGCTGGCTGTCGGTGCGGGTCGGGTCGAAGCGGTCCGGACTGGCGTAGCGGGCCGGGTCGCGGTTGGCCGCGCCCAGCATCACCAGCACCACGGTGCCGGTGGGTGCGGGCAGGCCGGCCACCGTGAGGTCGGGGGCGGTGGAGATCCGGGAGGTGAGCTGGACCGGGGAGTCGTAGCGCAGCACCTCGTCCGTGAACAGCGAGGGGTCCAGCCCGCCGGTGCGCAGGCCCTCGGCGGCGCCGGGGTGGCGGAAGAGCAGGGTGAGGCCGTTGCCGAGGAGGTTGGTGGTGGTCTCGAAGCCGGCGACGAGGAGCAGGACGAGGTTGCCCAGCAGCTCCTCGCCGGAGATCCGGTCCGGGGAGTCGGCGGCGATCCGGGCCAGGTCGCTGACCAGGTCGCCGGTCGGCCTGGCCAGCCGCTCGGCGACCAACTCCGCGAAGTAGGAGTCCAGTTCGTCCGCGGCGGCATCGGCTGCGGCCAGTTCGCCGAGGTCCTGGATCAGCTCCAGGGCGATGGTGAGGTCCGAGGCGAGGCCCCGGAAGCGGTGGCGGTCGGCGACGGGGACGCCGAGCAGTTCGCAGATCACCTCGACCGGGAGCCGGAAGGCGAAGGCGTCCATGAAGTCGACGGGCGAACCGTCGGCGCCCCCGTCGTCCAGCTCGTCGAGCAGCCGGGCGACCGTCGCCGCGATCGCCGGGCGCAGGGCCGCGACCCGCCGGGCGTTGAAGGCCGAGGCGACGAGCGAGCGGACCCGGCCGTGGTCGGGGGCGTTGCGCTGGAGGACCGAGTGGCCGAGCAGCACGACCGAGGGGTGGACCAGCAGGTCCGCGTTGTCGGCGGTGAGGGTCCTGGTGTCCTCCACGGCGAAGGCGGGATTGCGCAGCACCTGGTTGGCGGCGGCGTGCCCGGTCACGAGGACCGCGGCGGGGCCGGCCGGGGCGGCGGCCCCGAGCTCGTGCGCCCGCGCGTAGAGCGGGTAGGGGTCGAAGCGCCCCTCCGTGGTCATGAGACGCTCGATGATCGACGCACCGTCCATGCGGGATTCCCCTCCCGTAGATCCAACTCCGCTACGGACAACTGTCGGTGGACGGAGGGGAGTTCCCGCGCAGGGGCGGTGGACCCGGTGCGGTCCGGACACGGGGCCGCGGGCGGCCGGGCGGCGCGGGGGCGGGGCGGGGTCGGCCCCGGTCGGTAGGGTAGTGGGATGGAGATCTGGATCAACCCGCGCTGCGGGAAGTGCCGCAGCGCACTGAACGAGCTGACCGGCGCGGGCGCCGAGTTCACCGTGCGTCGCTACCTGGAGGACCCGCCGAGCGTCGCCGAGCTGGAGCAGGTGCTGGTGCGGCTGGGCCTGGAGCCGTGGGACATCGTCCGGATCGAGGAGCCGGTGGCCAAGGACCTGGGCATGAAGCAGTGGGGCCGGGAGGACGGCGACCGGGCGGCCTGGCTCGCGGCGATGGCCGAGCACCCGATCCTGATCCAGCGCCCGATCATCACCGCGGACGACGGGCACGCCGTGGTGGCGCGCACGCCGGAGGCGGTCAGGTCCGTCCTGCCGTAGCGGCGGCCGCCGGTACCGCTCGGCCGTACCGGCCCGGGGTACCCGGGCCACCCGCCCGGAGTACCGGCCCGGGACACCGGCCGCTACCGGCGGCCGGGTGTCAGCGGCGCTCGAACCGCCGCACCGGCTCGCCCGGCCGCCAGGAGCTGATCCGGACCGCGTCCCCCTCGACGGTGGTGTGCACGACCTGCTCCAGCTCCAGCCGGAAGGCGTCGTACGGGCCGGGCGGCGGCTCCGGGAGCTCGGCCTCGTAGGCGGCGCGCTCCGCCTCGTCGGTGAGCTCCACGGCCCGGCCGGACAGCTTGGAGTCGCCGTCCGCCAGTGTCTCGTCGCTCGGGTTGCTGTGCAGCGCGAAGCGGGCGTCGCGGCGGAGGTCCCGCACCTTCATCGCGTCGTGCATCGAGCCGAGCACGACGTCCGCCCCGAAGAAGCCCACCTCGATACCGCTCACCCGGGGTGAACCGTCACTGCGCAGCGTCGCCAGGACGTGGTGCTTGTTGGCCTCGAAGCGGGCCCGCACGGCGGGGGCCAGATCCGGTGCCTCCTGCTCGAAATCCTGCCAGGTAGCCATGCCGTCAGTGTGGCACCGGCCACTGACAGCCGCCGGGCGGACACCGCCCGGACGCCTCCCGAGGGCCGCGCGGACACCGGGCACAGACCTCGCCCGGAGCTCGCACCGACGGCGCCCGGACCTCGCGCCGCCGTGCGCTGTCGGTGCCCGGTGCCACACTGGCCGGGTGACCACTACGACCACCTACATCGCCTTCCTGCGCGCCGTGAACGTGGGCGGCCGGACGGTGCGGATGGAGCAGCTGCGCGCGCTCTTCGCCGAGCTGGGCCTGGAGCGCGTCGGCTCCTACATCCAGAGCGGCAACGTGTTCTTCACCGCCGAGGCCACCGACGCGGCGGCCCGGGCCGCGCTCACCGAACGGATCGAGCGGCACCTGGCCGAACAGCTGGGCTTCCCGGTACCGGTGCTGCTGCGCACGGTGGACGAGGTCCAGGCGGTGCTCGACGCCGAGCCGTTCGCGGAGGTCGAGGTGACGCCCGAGGTCCGGCTCACGCTGAACTTCCTCTCCGAGCCGCTGCCCGCAGACTTCCCGCTCCCCTACACCTCGCCGAAGGGCGACTACGAGGTACTCGGCGCCGATCCCGGCACCGCGTTCGTCGTGGTGCACCTGAAGAACGGCAAGTGGGTCACCACCGGCAATCTCTTCGGGAAGTCCTACCAGGGGGCGGTGACCTCGCGCTTCCTGCACACCACGGTCAAGATCGTGGCGGCCGCGCGCAAGACCTGAGCCGCACCGGCGGACCCGGCGGACCCGCAGCCGGCGGACCGGCAGCCCGGGGAATCTGGACAGGTCGGCGGGGGCACCCGAGAATCGGTCCATGATGTCGCGTGAGAACCGGACACAGGTGGTCCGGCCGTCCGAGGCCGAGCGGGAGCGGGCCCTCGACGCGTTGCGGGAGGGCGCCGGGAACGGCCGGCTGTCGCACGACACCTTTCTGGGCCGGCTGGACCTCGTGCTCCGTGCGAGCAGCCGGGCCGAACTGAAGTCCGTGATGGCCGACCTGCCGGCCGGGAACCCGGTCGGACGGTTCCTGCTGCGCGCGGTGGGCCGGGTCTCCGCCTTCGGCGTGCGCCTGGGCGGGGCCTGGCGGGCCGAGCGGCTGCCGGGGCTGAGCCTCCCCCACTCCGGGGGCGGGCAGTTGACGATCGGCCGGTTCCCCGGGTCCGGGCTGCGGCTGAACGACGCCTCGGTCTCGCGGCACCACGCCGAACTGCGCCGGGAGGGCGACGGCTGGGTGCTGTACGACCTGGGCTCGACCAACGGCACCCATGTGAACGGCTACCGGATCGTCGGCGGCTTCCGGGTCCGCCCCGGCGACCAGGTGCGCTTCGGCAACCTGGAGTTCCGCCTCGCCACCGGCTGACCCGCCCCGCCCCTCGGCCCGGGACGGTCGCGCGGGACGGAGGCCCGGCGGCCGGGCCCGGCGTGTCAGTGGGGGAACTGCCGCGGTGGCCGCTGGACGGGCAACGAGTCCTGGAAGTCGCCGATGGCGGTGGCGACCTGGCGCATCAGGACCGTCCGCTCCAGCCGGTCGAGGTAGCGGTGCTCGGCGACCAGCGCCTCCACGGTGACCCCGAAGTAGAGCGTCATCAGCGGATTGACGAAGAGCTTGCCGCCCTTGGTGCGGTCCGTGAACCGGACGTCGCCGAACTGGCCGCGCAGCGCGGCCGCCACCGAGCCCTGGACGATGCTCGGGTGCTCGGGGAACGCCGCCCGGGCGTGCTCCACGGCATCCAGGTAGAGCGTCCCCTCCCGGCTGTCGCGCGGGACGGAGAAGGCGCCGAGGTAGCCGCCGGCCCGGTCGATCGCTGCGAGGTTCTCCAGAACCAGGGAGTGGTTGACGCCGTGGTGGGCATCGATGCCGAAACCGAGGCAGGCGACCAGCCGTTCGGGGACCTCGGTGAGCCCGGCGACGGCGGCGAGGCTGGTCATGTCCTCCTCCGGCGTGCCGAGGCCCGCCTCGTCGCCGCGCATCAGGATGTCGGTACCGCCGTCGACCAGCAGGAGGGCGTCGATGCCGAGTCGCTCGACGAGGGACCGGTAGGCCTCCCGCAGCGGCTGCACCCCGGTCCTGGGGAACGCCCAGACCTCGTCGGGCATGTCGTGCAGCCGGAGCCAGCGGGCGAGCGTCCGCTCGGGGAAGTAGCCCTCCGGGGCCGGGGTGTCGGGCCGGACCAGGGCCAGGTCGCTCTCCTGCCAGACCTCGGCGGGCAGGGCGTGGAGCTCGCTGAAGGAGAGGTTGGCCAGGTGCACCTCCTTGCCCGCGGCCCGCAGGGCGAGGGCGAGCGGCAGGCCCGCGTAGACGTCGAAGCCGCCGCCCGCGCCGGCGATCAGGATGCGCTCGGCGGCCAGCAGACGGGTGATCAGCGGGGGCTGGAGGAGAGAGGCCATCGAGGGACGGTAGCACCGGGCGGCACGCCCCGGCCGTTGTCGGAGGCGGGTGCTTGGATGCGGGTATGGACCAGGAGACCGTACAGAGCACCCTTACCGACGAGGTACTGCGGGACGCCGAGGAGCGGGCCCGCGAACTGATCCGGTGCGGCTTCCAGGAGCCGGACGAGATAGCCGAGTCCCTGGTCGAGGTCCTCGACGACCAGGGACTGACGATGGAGGAGGCGGAGCGGATCGTCGCTCCGCTGTGGCGGGCGCGGCTGGAGGAGCAGGCCTCCTGGCCGGAGACGACCGACGTCGACCGGTTGGAGGCCGCCTTCGACGCCCTGGAGGAGCTGGGCATCGTCGCCGCGATGGACTTCACCTGCTGTGCGAGCTGCGGTTACGCCGAGATCGGGGGCGAGGCCGAGGAGGACTCGCGGGGCTTTGTGTTCTTCCATCAGCAGGACACCGAACGGGCTGCCGACGGCGGTGCGTTGATGCTGCGGTACGGCGGGTTCCAGCTGGACGGCGAGTCGACGGAGGCCGCCGTGCGGCGGACGGCCGAGGTCGGGCGCGCGGTGGTGGCGGCGTTGACGGCGGCCGGGCTGCCCTCGGAGTGGGACGGTGCGCCGGAGACGGCGATCGAAGTCACGCCGATCACCTGGCTCAACCGCCTGCCGGAGTAGCGGCGCTCCACGACGGGCCCACCGGGTCGAGCGGGGCCGACGGGCGGTCAGCGGACGACGTGGAGTTCGGCGGTGTGCTCCTGCGCGTCGGCATGGCGCAGGGTGATCTTCGCGGAGCCGACGCTGGTCTCGACGTCCTCGGTGAGGGTCTTGGTGTCCTCGCCGAGCTTGACCTCGGCCGTGGTGTCGGTGATCCGGCCCACGGTGAGGCTGAGGGTCTTGTCGCCGCCGAAGACCTCGACGGTGTGGGTGCTGTCGGCCTTCTCGGTGTGCACGGCGACATCGCAGCTGTTGTCGTTGAGGCAGAGCGAGACACCGCCCTTGCAGGCGGTGAGGCCGGCGCCGAGCAGCAGCACGGCGCCGACCGCGAGGGCGGCCGAGCGGACGGCCGGCCTGCGGCGGCGACTGGTGGACAGGCCGCCGGAAAGGCCGCCGGGAAGGTCGGTGGCCGGACCGGCGGGCAGGTCGGCGGAGCGGAGTCCGGGGCGGTGCTCCGGGGGCGGGTTCGCGGGTGCACTCGTCATGGCTCCGACGGTAGGCGCGCGCCGCCGACCGGCCATCGGCCGTCGGCGGTACCCGGCCCCTGGCCCTCCCCCGAGCCTCCGGGCCGCCCCCACCCGGACGTCGTGCGGGGTGAATCCCTTAGGGGACAGCGGGAGTTGCCGCTCAGGACGGGTCCAGGGGCGAGGGTTCCGGGCGGAGCGAGGCCTCGACGCCGGCCACGACGATCGCCAGGCCGCGCTCGAAGCGCCGCTCGAAGTCCCCGAAGAGCTCCCGGCTCGCGGCCGCGGCGAGCGGGTGTCCGGGATCGATGGCGGCGGCACGCCGGTCCGGGTCGTAGTCGGGCGCCCGCTCCCCCGGCACCGGGTGGACGGCCTGCTCCTCGATCACGAACCCGGTGGTGAACGCGTACGCGGTGGTGAAGGCCAGGACGGCGTCGGCGAGTTCGAACCCGGCCCGGCGGAAGGCGGCGAGCAGGGCCTCCTGTCCCTCGGCGTGCCCGTAGTCGGTGAGCCGGGTGCCACTGAAGACCTTGGCGCCGTCCCGGTAGCCGAGCAGCGCGGTGCGCAGGGTGCGGCAGGTGGTGGTGATCGCCTCCTGCCAGTTCCCCGGGAGGGTGACCGGCCCGGCGTACATCCGGCGGAGCATCTCGGTGGCCATCTCGTCCAGCAGCGCCTGCTTGTTGGCGAAGTGCCAGTACAGCGCGGGCGCCTTGACGTCCAGCTCGGTGGCGATCCGGCGCAGGGTGAGGCCCTCCAGCCCGGTCTCGTCGAGCAGGCGCAGGGCGGCGTCGACCACCTGGGCGCGGTCCAGCTTCGGCGGCATGTCGCGCCCTTCCTTCCGTGACGCCCGGCCGCATTTCGCGGCGACGGGGCCGCCCGGCGCAGCCCTGCGGTGCGACGGTGCGGCATTGACAACTTAACACCGTTAAGCCCATGCTTCCGGACGTCAGCTACTTAACAACGTTAAGGAGAGTGTGCGATGACGCACGCCCCGACCCGGACCGAGGTCCTCGTTGTCGGCGCCGGCCCGACCGGCCTGACCCTCGCCTGCGACCTGGCCCGGCGCGGAGTCTCCGCGCTGCTGGTCGAGCAGGCGGGGGCGCTGTTCCCCGGCTCGCGCGGCAAGGGGCTCCAGCCCCGGACCCAGGAGGTCTTCGAGGACCTCGGCCTGCTCACCGCCGTCCGTGCCGCCGGCCGGCCCTACCCCCGGATGCTGAACTGGGAGGACGGCGAACCGCAGGGCGAGTGGGACCTCGTCGGGGGCCCCGGGCCGGTCGTCCCGGACCCGACCGTGCCGTTCCCCTCGGTCTGGATGCTCCCGCAGTGGCGCACCCAGGAACTGCTGCACGAGCGGCTGCGCGAACTCGGCGGCGAGGTCGTCCTCGGCACCGCACTGAGCGGCCTCGACCAGTTCCCGGACCGGGTCGAGGCCCGGCTGACCGGCCCCGACGGCGCCGAACGGACCGTCTCCGCCCGCTATCTGGTCGCCGCCGACGGCGGCCGCTCCACCGTCCGCCGGGCGGTGGGGATCCCGATGACGGGCGGGCAGGTCGACCCGCGCCCGGCCCTGGTCGCCGATCTGGAGATCGACGGCCTGGACCGCCGGAACTGGCACGTCTGGCCGAAGGCACCCGGCGGCCCGCTGCTGCTCTGCCCGCTGCCGAGCACCACCGCGTTCCAGTTGTTCGCCCAGTTCGGCGCGGAGGGCAGCGCGGAGAACGAGGCGGAGGGCAGCGCGGAGAACGAGACGGAGCCCGACACCTCGCCGGAGGGCGTGCGGCGGACCGTCGCGGCCCGCACCCACCTGCCGGAGTCGGCGCTCGGCCGGGTGCACTGGGCCTCCGGCTTCCGGCCGCGCACGGCGCTCGCCGAGCGGTTCCGGGAGGGCCGGGTCTTCCTGGCCGGCGACGCCGCGCACATGCACTCCCCGGCCGGCGGCCAGGGCCTCAACACCAGCATCCAGGACGCCTACAACCTGGGCTGGAAGCTCGGCCAGGTGCTGCGGCACGGCGCCGACGAGGCCCTGCTGGACAGCTACGAGGAGGAACGGCTGCCGATCGCCGCCGACGTGCTGGAGATCTCCACCCGGCTGCACCGCGCGGGCGGGATCGGGGCCGGCGGACTGCGGCGCGGCCCGCGCACCGAACAGCTCGGGCTCGGCTACGAGGACGGCCCGTTGAGCGTCGAGGCACGCCCCGGCCTGGCCGAGGACGCCCTGCGGGCCGGGGAGCGGGCCCCGGACGCGCCGCTGGACGGTACGGCGAACGGCGCGGCGGGCGACACCGCGAACGGCACCGCCGACAGCGGGACCGGCGAGGCGCGGCGGCTCTTCGAACTGTTCCGCGGCCCGCACGTCACCGTGCTCGCGGTCGGCCGCGCCCTGCCCGAACTGCCCGCCGGGGTGCACGGGCACCGGATCGACGGCGGAGTCACGGAGCGGGTGTACGGACCGGGCCTGTTCGTCGTCCGGCCGGACGGCTACCTGGGCCTGGCCACCCACGACCCCGCCGACCTGCCGGGCTACCTGGGCCGCCTCGGCCTGCGCTGAACCCCGCCGCGCAGGACGGCCCGTCGGCAACGGGCACGGGCACGACGGCATAGGCCCCCGGCACCTGCCACGCGCGTAGACCGAAGGGCCGCAAAAGCCCCTCGGCTCACTCCCCGGCCGCGTCCCAGGCCTCGGGCGGACCCCACAGCGGCGCCGTGCACCGCTGGTAGGTGGCCTGCCAGTGCGGCCAGTGCCGGGCCACGAGGTCGTCGCAGTCGGCGAGCAGCCGCTCGACCAGCGCCGGCTCGACGCCGTCCAGCAGCCAGGCGAGCGCGTCCGGCGTGCCCGGGCCGTCGGCGGAGTGCATCACGTCGAGCAGTTCGGGCAGGCTGCCCACCCGCGAGTTCTCCGTGAAGACCAGCTCCATCCGCGGCAGCAGCTGGCGCTCCTCGACCCGCAGATGGGTCTCCAGCCGGGCGGCGAGGTCCTCGATCGCGTAGGCCACCGGCCACACCGAACCGGTGTCCCGGCTGGCGATCCGGACCAGGGTGGTGACCCGGGTGAACGAGTGGTCGAGGTTGTGGTGGTCCGACTCCAGCCAGTTCAGCAGCAGCCGCAGCTCGGGCGCGAACCGGCGGACGATCGGCCAGATCCGGGTGTCCTGCTGCTCGTGGTGGCAGGACAGCACGGCGGTGACGAAGGTCCAGTGGCGCAGCAGCGCGGCGCCCTTCTCGTCCTCGCCGGGCTGCAGCAGCCGGAGGGCGTTGGGAAGCCTGGCGAGGTCGCGGCGGAGCGCGGAGTGCACCAGTCGCAGGCCGGCGAAGCGGTAGGCCTGCGGCTCCTCGTCGGCGGTGCGGTCGTGCACGGGGCCGCCCTGGGTGGGCAGGGCCGGGGACACCGGGGACGCTACGGGCAGCAGGTGGCTGGGCATGGCACTCTCTTCACGTCTCGGGCAGGGCTGGCACGACCTGGCGGAAGTGGTGGGCTGGCACTCCCACCAGGGTGATGAGAGGACATCAGAGGCGAATCAATGTCCGATTGACGTGCAGCTCAGCGGCTGTTCGA
Source organism: Kitasatospora sp. MBT66 (assembly GCF_000710405.2). Classification (NCBI taxonomy): domain Bacteria; kingdom Bacillati; phylum Actinomycetota; class Actinomycetes; order Kitasatosporales; family Streptomycetaceae; genus Kitasatospora; species Kitasatospora sp. MBT66. The sequence goes on from NZ_JAIY01000010.1 coordinate 896,696, forward strand.
CCCGCTTCGGTGGGCGCGGCGGCGAACGCGGCGCAACATTCCGCCTCGACCCTCGCCAGCACCGGGACTCTCGCGCTCGAACGCCGGAAACGGCGGAGCGGACCGGCCGATGCGATCGGCCGGTCCGCTCCGGACCCAGTGCCCCGGGTGCCTCAGTCGCTCTGCGGCCCCGCGAGGTTCTTGGTGAGCCACTGCAGGGTGTCCGGGATCATCTTCTTGAAGTCGGTGGTCAGGTGCTTCCCGCCGGGCTGCTCGTAGTACTCGACGGTGAGCGGCGGCGCGGCCTTCGCGACCCACGCCTTGACCAGCTTCATCTCGTACGCGTTGGCGCCGCCGGCGGTGGCCAGCATCCTGACGTCGGCCTTGCCCTGGGCGACCAGCAGGTCGGGGCTGTTGGCCTGGCGGTCGTTCTCGTAGCCCTTCCAGAGCGGCGAGTCGGGGTTGAAGTAGCCGTCGATCGGGACGGCGGCCTTGAACTTGTCCGGGTGCTGCAGGGCCAGCTTCGCGCTGCAGAACGCGCCGGTGGAGGCGCCCATCAGGCCCCAGCCGTCGCGGCCCTTCACGGTGCGGAAGTTGGCGCGCACGAAGTCGGGGATGTCCTCGGCCATCCAGGTGCCGATCTTGGGCTGGCCCGGGATGTCGGCGCACTCCAGGGCCTTGGCCTCGTTTGAGTCGAGGTTCTGCACCGGCATGATCATGATGAAGGGGTGGGCCTTGCCCTGCTTGGCGAGGTCGGCGTCGACCTCCTGGATCGGCAGCTGGTTGTCGGTCCAGGTGTTGTAGCCGGCGCTCTGGCCGCCCGCGTACAGGGTGAGCACCGGGAAGCCGGTCTTCGCGTACTTCGGGTCGTTGTACTCCGGGGGGAGCCAGACCCAGACCTTGCCGGAGACCCCGGACTTGGGGCCGGCCAGGGTGGTCATCATGATCTGGCCGGCCGCGGTGTCCCTGGCCTTGCCGAACGCGGCCTGCGGGCCGGTGGGCATCAGCACCTTGCCGGACCCGGCGGCCGGGGCGGGCGCCGCGGTGGCCGAGGTCGAACCGGCCGTCGGGGAGCCCGGGGCCGGGGAGCCCGGGGCGGAGGAGCCGGGCGCCGAGGAGCCGGGCGCCGAGGAGGCGGCGGCCGCGGAGGAGGAGCCGGTGGCCGCCGCCGTGCCCTTGCCGGCGCCGGCCTTCGCCGAATCGCCCTTGCTCCCGTCCGTACTACCGCAGGCCGCGAGCGCGGCGGCCAGGGTCAGGGCGGTGGCACCGGTCAGCACGGCGCGGAAACGGGAGGACTGCGGCTGCACGGTGAGAACTCTCCGACCGGTGTCGCGCCCGCTCCGCGGAGCCGGGCGGTGGCCCCCGGGTGGGGCCGGACAGGCCCGGGGCGCGACTGTCTGCGGGACCCCCGGGAGGCTGGTCGCCGCCCTGCGCGGCGGCGTGCCGTCCTGCGATCTTATGACGTGAGCCGCCCCGGGCCGGTTGCGCGCCGGCCTGCACCGATCCAATGTTTGTTCCCGATCGAGTAAAGCCTCTGCCGGTCCCTGCCGACCGGCGGGGGGACT
>NZ_JAIY01000010.1:898260-935353 GCF_000710405.2 Kitasatospora sp. MBT66
CTCCCCCGCCGGTCGGCGGGGATCCGCCGGACCGGGACCGGAGTCCTCCTCCAGGACCGTCCGCGGGACCACCGCGGGCCCGTCCACCGCCCACCGCCGGAACCGCCCGAACGAGCGAGCGGCCACCGCGCCGCCCGGGCCTTGGACACTCGTACCAGTGACGCCGGGGCGGGGATCGGGAACGATCGGGCCAGCCGCCGTGAGCCGAGGAGTCCGCCATGCTGGAACAGATCGCCGTTGTCACCGGAGCCGGGAGCGGCGTCGGCCGGGCCGTCGCGCGGGAACTGGCCGCCGGGGGCTGGCAGCTGGTGCTCGCCGGACGGCGCGCGGAACCGCTGCGCGAGACCGCCCGGACGATCGCCACGGAGACCCTGGTGACACCGACCGACGTCACCGATCCGGAGGCCGTGGACGCGCTGTTCGCGGCGGCCGTCGAACGCTTCGGGCGGGTGGACCTGCTGTTCAACAACGCCGGGACCTTCGGCGCCCCGGCCGCGGTGGACGAGCTGGACATCGCCGAGTGGCGGGCCGTGGTGGACCTCAATCTGACCGGCGCGTTCCTGTGTGCCCGCGCGGCGTTCCGGCAGATGCGGGCGCAGCGTCCGCAGGGCGGCCGGATCATCAACAACGGCTCGATCTCCGCGCATGTGCCGCGCCCGCAGTCGATCGCCTACACCGCGACCAAGCACGCCGTGACCGGGCTGACCAAGTCGCTGTCGCTGGACGGCCGCCCGTACCGGATCGCCTGCGGGCAGATCGACATCGGCAACGCCGCCACCGACATGACGGCCGCGATGAGCCTGGGCGTCCGGCAGGCGGACGGGCGGATCGCGGTGGAGCCGACCATGGACGTCGCCGACGTGGCCCGCACCGTGCGGCACATGGCGGAACTGCCGCTGGAGGCCAATGTGCAGTTCGCCACCGTGATGGCGACCACCATGCCGTACGTCGGCCGCGGCTGAGCCGACGACCGGAGCCGACCACCAGGCCCAGGAAGCCCACGAACGGGCCCCGGCGGCTACTCGTCGTGGGAGTGCCGGTAGCGGCGCCCGCCGCCCTCCTCGACCAGCAGGTAGACGCTGGTGGTGGGCCAGTACTCGCCCGCCTCGGCGGCGGGCAGTTCGGTCCGCAGCGCCATCCGCAGCGAGGGCGGCGGGGCGGCGGCGTGGACGCGCTTGCGGTGGCCGTCCCAGCGGCCGCCGCAGAGTTCGAGGTCGAGGACGACGGGGGTGGTGCTCATTCCGCGATGCTGCCAGCGTTCACCCGCCGAAACGGGTTTGCGGCCGCCGGTCCACTCGTAGGGGGGATGCCCGTCGCACCACGCTGACGGGCATCCCCCGCACCGACACCCGCCTACGGGCGCCAGGTGTCGTTCAGCACCACCTTGCCCGAGGCGGGCACCGTCGCGGTCCGGTTGGCCCCGGACTCCCAGGTGACCGCGCCCGAGGCGTCCTTGCGGACGTACTTGTACGCGAAGGACGTCCCGGCGGGCAGCGCCAGGTCGAGCTTCCACAGCGGGTAGGCGGCCGAGGAGAGCGGCAGCGCGGCGGCCGGGTCCCAGGCGCCGAGGGCGGGATTGTCCCCGACCACGTAGAGGTTCTGCCCCCAACTGGTGGTCGCGTTGACGGCGAAGGACGCCCCGCCGGTCACCGCGGTGCCGCCGCCGGGAGCTCCGACGTACAGCGCGACCGCGTCGCCGGCGCCGACGGTGGCGGTGAACCGGCCGTCCGTGCCGACGGTGTAGGACGGGCCGGTGCACCCGCCGGCCGCCGGGTCGCCGTGCTGGACGTCGCAGTACGAGCCGGCCGGCAGCGAGGTCTGGAAGGTCCGGGTGAGCGCGCCGCTCTCCCGGTTGATCGCCACGAAGCCCTTGCCGCCCCGGCCGAAGGCGATCGCGTTGCTGCCGTTGGACCACCAGTCGGTGAGCCCGGTGCCGGCCACCGCGTTGCGGAAGCCGACCATGTTGGCCACCTGCCGCCAGGCGTGGGTGCAGTTCCAGCCGTCCTGGTAGCAGGCGTTGACGGTGCCGCCGTTCGGCGGGCCGTCGTCGTGGCCGGTGAAGGCGTAGCCGGAGTAGACGTTGGGCGAGCCGTACGGGTGGGCCAGCACGAAGATGTTGGCCAGGGTGTAGGCGGAGCCGTCCCGGTAGGTCAGCGTGGAGCCGTTGCGCTCGGTGTCCCAGTTGTCGACGAAGGTGCGGGCCCTGTCGGTGGGCAGCAGGCCGCCGCCCCAGCCGGACAGGTCGGCGAGCCGGCCGCCCTGGAAGGCGCTCTTCAGCCAGGTGCCGGAGCGGAACTCGTCGACGTCGCCGGTGCCGGTGTACTCGGAGGGCTGGATCGGCTCGCCCGCGCCGTAGATGACCTCCTGCACCCAGTAGGCCTGCGGGTTGGCCGTCCTCGCCTTGATGGCGGCGAGGTCGGCGGCGGCGATGTGCTTGGCGGCGTCGATCCGGTAGCCGTCGACGCCCAGCGAGCCCAGGTCGTTCAGGTAGGCCGCGATCGTCCGCTGGACGTAGGCGCTGCCGGTGTCCAGGTCGGAGAGGTTGACCAGCTCGCAGTTCTGCACCTCGGAGCGGTCGTTGTAGTTGCCGATCGCCCGCCGGCAGGAGTGGAAGTCCTGGTCCTGGTAGTACCCGGGGTAGGTGTACTTGCTGTAGGCGGTGCCGCCGGTGCCGGTGCCGGAACCCGCCGACATGTGGTTGATCACCGAGTCGGCGATCACCTTGACGCCGGCCGCGTGGCAGGTGTCGATCATGTTCTTGAAGGCCGTGCGGTCGCCGAGGCGCCCGGCTATCCGGTAGCTCACGGGCTGGTAGGAGGTCCACCACTGGCTGCCCTGGATGTGCTCCTGGGGCGGTGAGACCTCGACGAAGCCGTAGCCCTTGGGGCCGAGGGTGTCGGTGCAGGCCTTGGCGACCGAGTCGAAGCGCCACTCGAAGAGGGTCGCCGTGACGTCCTTGCCGCCGCCGGGCGGGGCGGCCTGTGCGGTGGGGGCGGCGCCGAGGGCGGCGGTGAGCGAGAGGGCCAGGGCCGCCGAGGCGCCGAGCGCGCCGGCCGCGCGGACCGGCCTGGCGCTGCGGACGGGCCCGGTTCTGCGGGCAGGCCGGCGGGCGGGAACGGTGGTGACCACGTTGTCTCCTGTGGGGGTGGCTGGGGTGGGGCAGCCGGGGTACCGCTGATGAAAGCTTGCTGAAACTTTCAGGAAATGTGCTGCGCCGAACTTAGGGTCACCACCGAAACCCGTCAAGGGGATGGGAGAAAGGTTTCCGCAGACCTTCAAAGGTCGTAGACGAACCCATGGCGAAGGCGCCACCCCTGGAAAGAGGTGACGCCTGTCCGGTGGGGTGGCCGACGCCTGTCCGGTGGGGTGGCCGACGCCCCGTCAGACCGCGTCCGGCCCGCGCTCGCCGGTGCGCACCCGGACGACGGTCTCCACCGGCACCGCCCACACCTTGCCGTCGCCGATCTTCCCGGTCCGGGCCGCCCGGACCACCGCCTCGATCACCAGGTCCGCGTCCTCGTCCTCGACGACGACCTCGATCCGCACCTTGGGCACCAGGTCGATCCGGTACTCGGCGCCCCGGTACACCTCGGTGTGCCCGTGCTGGCGGCCGTACCCGCTGGCCTCGCTGACGGTCAGTCCGTGCACCCCGGCGGCCTGCAGCGCGCGCTTGACCTCGTCCAGCTTGAACGGCTTCACGATCGCGGTGATCAGCTTCATGCGGAGGGCGCCTTGTCGGACGGGTGCGCGAGCACGCTGGCGGCGGGGCGGGCCTGGACTGTCCCCTGCCCCAGCACGCCGTGGCCCAGGACGCCGTGATCGTACGCGGTCTCGGCGTGCACGGCGAGGTCCAGGCCGGTGAGCTCGTCCTCCTCCCCGGCCCGGAAGCCCATCAGCCGCTCGATCGCCCACCCGATGCCGTAGGTGACCGCGAAGGCGTAGACCGCGACGGCGGCGACGGCCACCAGCTGACGCCCCAACTGCCCGAACCCGCCGCCGTGCAGCAGCCCCGTCGCGCCGCCGGTCATCGCGGCGGTGGCGAAGAGGCCGATCAGTACGGTGCCGATCGCCCCGGCCACGAAGTGCACGCCCACCACGTCCAGCGAGTCGTCGAAGCCGAAGCGGAACTTCCAGCTCACCGCGTACGAGCAGACCACGCCGGCCGCCAGCCCGATCACCAGCGCGCCGAGCAGGTCGACGCTGCCGCAGGACGGCGTGATCGCGACCAGGCCCGCCACCGCGCCGGAGGCCGCGCCGAGGGTGGTGGCGTGGCCGTCCCGGCGCTTCTCGACCAGCAGCCAGCCGAGCAGCCCGGCGCAGCCGGCCGCCTGGGTGTTGAGCAGGGCGGAGGCGGCCAGGCCGTTGGCGCCCAGCGCCGAACCGGCGTTGAAGCCGAACCAGCCGAACCAGAGCAGGCCCGCGCCGAGCAGCACCAGCGGCAGGCTGTGCGGGCGCATCGCCTCCTTGCGGAAGCCGATCCGGGGCCCGAGCAGCAGCGCCAGGGCCAGGCCGCTCGCCCCGCAGTTGACCTCGACCACGGTGCCGCCGGCGAAGTCCAGCGCGCCGAGCCGGGCCAGGATCCAGCCGCCGGGCGCGAACACCCAGTGCGCGACCGGGACGTAGACCAGCAGCGTCCAGACGGCGGTGAAGGCCACCCAGGCGCCGAACCTGGCCCGGTCCGCGATGGCGCCGCTGATCAGCGCGGCGGTGATGATCGCGAAGGTCAGCTGGAAGGTCGCGAACAGCACGGTGGGGACGGTGCCGGTGACCGAGGCGGGCGTGATCCCGGCCATCCCCAGGTGGTCGAGGCCGCCGATCAGCCCCCAGCCGCCGGCGTCCGGGCCGAACGCGAGCGAGTAGCCGGCCAGCAGCCAGACCACCGTGACCACCGCGATCGAGACGAAGCTCATCATGATCATGTTGAGCACGCTCTTGGCGCGGACCATGCCGCCGTAGAACAGCGCCAGCCCCGGGGTCATCAGCAGCACCAGCGCGGTGGCGGCGAGCAGCCAGGCGGTGTCGCCGGTGTCGATCCCCGACGGCGCGGAGGCGGCCAGGGCCGCGGCGGGGGGAGCGGCCAGGAGCATGGGGTCCTCCGGAGGGCTGCGTGCGGAAGCAGGTGCCGGAAGTGTGGCGAGAACGGATTACCGGTCGCGGACGGACACGTTTCGCCCGTGTTTCGTGTTGCCCGCGGGTTGCCCCGGGGTGACCGCACGGTTTCCGGAAGCTCACGGCCCCGGACCGCACGGCGCCGATCCGTACCGGCCCCCGAGCCCCGCTCGCCCGCCCCGCGCGCACCCGCCCACGACACAGGGCCCGGCGGTCGCACCCGCCGGGCCCTGCCCTGTCTTTACCTGGTTTCCGCCGGTTTCACCGGCGCCGGGTCAGCTCGTGGCGATCGAGGTGTCGTCGATCACGAAGCTGGTCTGCAGCGAGGAGTCCTCGGTGCCGTTGAACTTCAGGGTGACCGTCTGGCCCGCGTAGGTCGACAGGTCGAAGGTCCGCAGCTGGTAGCCCGCGGCCGCGTCCACGTTGGAGTAGGTCTTCAGCGTGGTGCCGTTGACCTGGACCGTCAGCTTGTCGTACTGGGTGGTGCCGGACTCGCCGGTGTCGATGTGCAGGTAGAAGCTCAGGGTCGCCTTGCAACCGGCCGGGATGGTGACCGTCTGCGAGAGGCTGTCGGTGTGGGTGGAGCCGTAGCCGTTCAGCCACGACTTCCAGGTGCCGCCGTGCGGGGCCTGCGAGGACGAGTTGTCGATGACGCCGCTGGAGGCGGTCCACGGCGCGGCCGTGCCCGTCTCGAAGCCCGCGTTGCCGAGCAGCTGCGCCGGGGTGCAGGTGCTGCTGCCGTCGGTGACCGCCCAGGTGAAGGTGGCCGAGCCGGTCTTGCCGGCCGAGTCCTTCGCCGTCACGGTGACGCTGGAGTTGCCGATCGTGGTCGGGGTGCCGGTGACCGCGCCGGTGGAGGCGTTGATCGACAGGCCGGCCGGCAGGCCGGTGGCCGAGTAGGTGAGCGGGGCGGTGCCGCCGGTGGCCTTGATGGCCAGGTTGACGGCGGTGCCGACCTTGGTGCTCTGGTTGCCCGGGCTGGTGACGGTGACGCCGCCCGGGTTCGGGGGCACGGTGCCGACATTGACGCCCGCCCAGGCGGTGCCGACCGCGATCAGCTCGGGGCTGCCGTCGCCGTAGAGGGCCTTGGCGGCGTTCTCCGTGGCGGTGCGGGCCTGGGCGAAGTTGGTGGTGGAGGTCATGTACGAGGTCAGCGCCTTGTACCAGATCTGCAGCGCCTTGTCCCGGCCGATGCCGGTGACGGTGATGTTGTTGGTGGTCGGGCTGTTGTAGCTGACGCCGTTGATCACCTTGGCGCCGCTGCCCTCCGCCAGCAGGTAGAAGAAGTGGTTGGCGACACCGGACGAGTAGTGCACGTCCAGGTTGCCGACGCCCGAGTACCAGGAGTCGGCCGAGCCACCGTCCTTGGAGGGCTTGTCCATGTAGCGCAGCGGCGTGCCGTTGCCGTTGATGTCGATGAGCTCGCCGACCAGGTAGTCCGGGTTGTCCTTCGGCAGGTTGGCGTAGAACTCGACCGCGTTGCCGAAGATGTCCGAGGTGGCCTCGTTGAGGCCGCCGGACTCGCCGGAGTAGTTGAGGTTGGCGGTGGCGGAGGTGACGCCGTGGCTCATCTCGTGGCCGGCCACGTCCAGCTCGGTCAGCGGGTGGGTGTCGCCGGACCCGTCGCCGTAGGTCATGCAGAAGCAGCCGTCGTCCCAGAAGGCGTTGACGTAGCCGGTGTCGTAGTGGACCCGGCTGAACGCGCCGGCGCCGTCGTTGCGGATGCCGCTGCGGCCGAAGGTGTTCTTGTAGAAGTCCCAGGTGGCGGCGGCACCGTACTGGGCGTCGACGGCGGCGGACTCGCGGTTGCTGGCCGAGCCGTTGCCCCAGGTGTCGCTGGACTTGCTGAACAGGGTGCCGTTGCCGGTGGTCCGGTTGCCCATGTCGGTGGTGTACTGCCCGCCGCGGGTGCCGTCCTTGAGCTGGAACGAGGACCCGCTCTGGGTGGTGGTCAGCGGCACGTTGCCGACGAAGACGCCGGTGCCGGTGCCGGTCTTGATGCCCTCGTTCTGGCTCAGCACGGCGCCGGTGGCGGCGTCGGTGACGACGTGCAGGCGGCTCGGGGTGCCGTCCGACTCCTTGCCGGAGACGACGGTCTCCCAGGCGAGCTTCGGGGTCCCGTCGGCGGCCCAGACGACCAGGCGCGGGGCGGTGTCGAGCGCGGAGCCGGCCTGGGCGGCCAGCGCCGCCTCCTGGGCCTTCGGCGCGGCGAGCTTCGGCGTGGTGTTCACGCCGCTCAGCACGGCCTCGCTGGCCTTGGTCACGCCCGTGGTGGCACCGGTCGCGTCCTGGTGGACGATCAGGTCGCCGCCGAGCACCGGCAGGCCGGCGTAGGTGCGCTCGTAGCGCAGGTGGCGGGCACCGTTGGTGTCCTGGACGACGTCCTTGGTGACCAGCTTCTCGTTCGCGGTCAGGCCCAGGGTCTGGGCGAGGCCGGCGGTCTGCTGGGTCGCGGAGGCGATCAGCTCGGCGCGGCTCGCCTGCTGCGCGGCGACGGCGGCCGGCGCGTCGGGGGTGACCGCCGTTGCGAGGGCCGGGAAACCGGTCACCAGCAGCGCGGTGGTGGCGGCCATGACAACCGCTGCCTTCCGAGCGTGGGCGTAACGGGACATGCGGACTCCTTTTCCGACCGCCGCGGGGTTCGCGGGCGGTGGACAGAACCTGGCCGCGGGGTTGCGACTCAGTGGGGGCCCCCGCCGCCGGTGCGCGGCGCGGGTGCGGTTGCGGAGCAAGGTGGTAATGCGTTTCGGCAGGGGGATCGCGCTGTTCCTGACCTCGGACAGCCGCACCGGGGGGTGGGGCCCCCTCGTCTGCAGCCGGAGGAATCGTGGCAGCAAACGAGCCGTTAATGACAGATGCATGCCATGGATTGGCCGATTAGCTACCGGGCCGTACATCTGCCGGACGGTCAGGAGTGTTACGCCCGTAAGAACATCCGACGATCGTTTTCATATCCGCCAAAAGGTTTGCTCACCCCCCGCAGGCACTGACCAGCGCTCAGGGCGCGGACCCGGCCCGCGGTACCCGCCCCGGGGCCCGGCGGGGGCGGCACCTCCCCTTTCCGGCCGTGCCAGGGGCGGTTTCCGGCCAACTCCATACATTGAATGGAACCGGAAACCCTGTGGATCAGTCCCGGGCCCCGCCCGTCGGTGACGGAACGGGGCCCGGTCGACGACACTCCGTCAGCTCTGCACGAACACCGCCACCGTGCGGCCCGGCACGGTGAAGGTCCCGGTCGCCGCGGCGAAGCCGGACCGCTTCACCACCGGGTCGGCGCCGCCGGCCTGGACCGGGTGCAGTGCCTGGGCCGTCCCGGCGAGCGCGCCGACGGTCTGGCTCTGCTCGGTGGGCGTCGCGTTGAACACCACCGTGATCCCCTTCCCCGCGCCCGGCAGCCCGGTGCCGTCCAGGTGCAGGGTGAGCACCCCCGGGACCTCGCCGGGCGTGCCCGACAGCGGATAGCCGAGCCGCTGCTGCACGGCCGCCAGGGTGGGCAGCGCGAACAGCGGCGAGGAGCGCTTGATCCGCAGGAAGTCCTGGTACTGCGCGCCCGCCGCCGCGATGTCGGCGGCGCCCACGGTCAGCCGCGGGTCCGCCAGCAGGGCCTTGGCGGTGGGCCACAGCTCCTTGTTGTCCGCGGCCGGCGGCAGCCCCCGGCCCCAGCCGTTGCCGTCCCGCGGGTCCCAGTGGATCGCGTTGAACCAGTCGCCGGAGTCATAGGAGTTGGCGTCCAGCGACTTGGAACGCAGCAGGTCGCTGCCCGCCTGGACGAAGCCGGGACCCTGCGACAGCGCGGTCAGCGCGAGTGCCAGCGCCTGCATCCGGGCCCGGTCCGCGGGCGCGGTGCCGGCCGGCAGCTTGTACGCCAGCGCGTCGAACAGGTCGGCGTTGTCGTGCGCGTCCACGTAGGCGAGCGCCTCGCCGGGCCGGGCCGCGTAGCCGGTCGGGGCGCCGTTGTAGTCGACGTCCTTTCCGGTGACGGTCCGTCCGGAGCTGTCGGTGAAGGAGTAGTCGGCCAGGTTGCCGGTCAGCCCCACCTTGAGCCGGTCCGTCTGCTGGAGCAGCCGGGCCTTCTGCTGCTCCGGGGTGCCGTTGGCGGCCGAGCCGTTCGGGTCGGTGAACAGGCCCGAGGCGAAGCCCTGCTGGGGCGCCGAGGAGAGCTGGAAGTTGCCGCCGCGCGCGGAGTCCCGGAACCGGTCGTCGAAGGTGGCGATGCCGGTGCCGGCCATGTTCCGCTGGGTGGCCTGCTCGAACCGGGCGTTGTCCGCCACCGCGCCGAAGTTCCAGCCCTCGCCGTAGAGCAGGACGTTCTTCCCGTCCACGCCGTCCGAGTCCGGCGTCATCCGGCGCAGCGCGGCCTGCACGTCCAGCATGGTGGACTTCGGGTCCAGGCCCATGAGGTCGAAGCGGAAGCCGTCCACCTTGTACTCGCGCGCCCAGGTGGTGACGGAGTCGACCACCAGGCGGTTCATCATGGTGTGCTCGGGCGCGGTGTCGGCGCAGCAGCTGTCCGCGGTCACCTTGCCGTTGGCGTCCAGCCGCTGGTAGTAGCCGGGGACGACCTTGTCCAGCACCGAGTGCTCGGCCTGGCCGCTCGCGGCGGTGTGGTTGTAGACGACGTCGAGCACCACCCGCAGGCCGGCCGCGTGGATCGCCTGCACCATCCGCCGGAACTGCACGGTGCGCGCGGTCCCTTCGGGGTCGGTGGCGTACGAGCCCTCCGGCACGTTGTAGTGGAGCGGGTCGTAGCCCCAGTTGTAGGCGTCCTGGGCGGCGACGGCCGCCACGCACTCCTGCTGCTTGTCGCTGTCGGCGGCCAGCGCGGCGAGGTCGCAGGCGGGCAGCTTCTGCTCGGTCCGGTTCTCCCGGATGGTGGCGATGTCGAAGGTCGGCAGCAGGTGGACCGTGGTGACCCCGGCCGCGGCGAGCTCGCGCAGGTGCTTCGCACCGGCCGCCTCCGACTCGGTGAAGGCCAGGTAGGTGCCGCGCTCGGCCGCCGGCACGGTGTCGTCCGCGACGGAGAAGTCCCGGACGTGCAGCTCCTGGATCTGCTCCCGCCCGAGCGGGACGGCCGGCGGGACGGCGTGGTTCTCCCAGCCCGGCGGCTTCAGCGCCTTCGCGGCGAGGTCGGCGACCAGGCTGCGCCGGGAGTCGGTGGAGAGGGCGACGGAGTACGGGTCGGTGACGGTGTTGACCACCAGCTGCTGGACCGTCGGCGCCCAGACCTTGACCTGGTACAGGTAGTACTTGCCGTCGAGTTCGGCCCGGTCCCGGACCACCTCCCAGACGCCGGTCTCCTCGTCGCGCTTCAGCGGCAGGGTCCTCGGGGTGCCGTCGGAGGCGGTGTCGAAGACCTGGACGGAGACCTCCTGCGCGGTCGGCGCCCAGAGCGAGAGCGCGACCTTGCCGTTGTAGTACGCCGGTCCGAAGTCGACCCGGCCGGTGCGGCGGGCGTACAGGTCGTCGAGCACGCCGGGGATCTGCACCCCGGTGGCGGCGAGGGTGGCGCCGCTCGGCAGGTGCTCGGTGAACAGCAGCTGGCTGCGCAGGGCTTCGGGCACCCGGGCGGCGTCGCGGGTGTCGACGGTGAAGGCGCGGTAGCCGGCCAGGTGCGGGTAGGCCGCCTTCTGGGCGGCGGTCAGCCCGCCGGGGGCGGGCTCCAGCCGGATCCACCGGCCGGGCCCGGTGAGCGTGCCCTTGTCGGCCCGGATGCCGCCCGCCGGGTCGTACACCAGCTGGGCGCTGGTGCCGGCGGCGAGGGCGGCGTCCCCGGCGCCGTACCCGGGCGGGACGAGGACGGTGCGGGCGTCGATCCACTGGGCCTTGGCGGAGGAGGGGTCCAGCTGGGAGGAGGCGCCGCCGGACTGCGGCAGCAGGTAGCCCTCGCGGCCGCCGAGGATCCAGACCTCGCGGCCGGTGCCGGCCAGGTCGAGCGACTGGTCGGCGGGCAGGTCCTTGTCGTTGCCCTTGTGCAGGATGTAGCTGAGGCTGGTCGCGCCGGGGGCGAGCGGCACCTCGAAGACGGCACCGAAGGCGTCCCGGCGGGCGGGCTGCAGCGGGTTGCCCCAGTCGGTGGGGCTGGCGGCGCCGGTCCAGTCGTGCAGGCCCCAGCCGTCGTAGTTCCCGTCGGCCCGGTTGTAGTGGAGCACGGCGGTGCCCGCGGGCGGGGTGTTCGCCGGGCCGGGGTTCTCGGTGCGGACGGCCGGGTCGCCCTCCTTCAGCCAGACCTCGCCGGTGGCGCCGAGGTCGAGGTGCCGGTCGGCGTCGACGTCCTTGACGCCGTCCTTCTCGACGACGAAGCCGAGGTCCGAGGCACCCGGCCTGAGCTTCACATAGGCGAAGGCGCCGTAGGCGTCCCGGCCGATGAAGCCGTGGCCGGCGGGCCACTGGGTGGCCTCGCCGTCGGCGAGGTCGCCCCAGGCGTAGAGGTTCCAGCCGTCGTAGTCGCCGTTCTTGCGCTGGTAGTGGACGACGGCGTACGGGCGGGCGGCGGCGCTGGGGACCGGCTTCGGGGCCGGGGTGCCGGTGGTGAAGCCGCCGGTCGTGGAGCGCAGCCGGCCGGCGGCGTCCTGGGCCACGGCCTTGTAGCGGACGGGCGTGCCGGGGGCGACGCCCGCGAGGTCCTGGGTGACGGCGTACTTCCCGGTGTCGGAGCTGCCGAGCACCTGCCAGGGCCGGTCGCCGATCTGCGCGGCGAAGGTGACCCGGCCGAATCCGCCGCCGGGCACCTGCGCACCGACGGTGACGGTTCCGGTGGAGCCCTCGGCGGGCACCCCGAGGGTGATCGCGGGCGCGGCGGCGGTCGGCGCGAGCTTCCCGGCGGCCTTGAGGACGACCGAGGAGAGGGCCGGCACGGTGACGGTGACCCTGCGGTCGGCGCCGCTGGTGGTCCGCGCGCCGGGGGCCGGGTAGACCGGGTCGAAGCCCTGTCCGGCGGAGAAGGTGTCCAGGGTGACGGTCTTCGCCCCGGTGGCGTTGTTGACCGCGACCAGGTACTCGACCTGCTGGGCGGCGTCGATCCGGGAGAAGGCGTAGACGCCGGGGCCGTCGGCCGCGTACCGCTCGATCTGGGCGCCGTCGGCGAGCGCCGGGTGGTCGCGGCGGAGCTGGGCCAGGGCGGCGATGTCCCGGTAGGGCACGGCGTCCCGGTCGTAGCGGTCGGCGGGGCCGGGGGTGCCGCCGAGGACCCGGTCGGCGTTGTAGGAGGGGGTCTGCGAGGCGAAGACGTCCTGGCGGGCGTCCTTGTCGCCGCCGGCGCCGGTGAAGCCCTGCTCGTCGCCGTAGTAGACGACGGGCTGGCCGCGGGTGAGGAACATCAGCTCGTTGCCGAGCCGGTCCTTCTTCAGCAGGGTGGCCTCGTCGGCGCCGGGGTTGTCGGCGAGCAGGAAGGAGCCGAAGCGGCCCATGTCGTGGTTGCCGAGGAAGGTCGGCAGCTCGTAGGCGTCGGTGTCGGCGGTGGTGTAGCGGTGGTCCTGGCCGTAGAGCTCGGCCAGGCCCCGGGCCGGGCCGCCCTGGGAGACGTAGGCGCGGGCGGCGCCCTGGAACGGGAAGTCGAGGGTGGCCTGGAGCCTGCCCCTGGTGACGTAGGGCGCGGTGACGGCCGGGTCGCCGGAGTAGACCTCGCCGAACATGAAGAACTTCTTGTTGCCCCGCTCGGCGGCGAACTCCTTGAGCGCGGGCGCCCACTGCTGCCAGAAGGCCATGTTGACGTGCTTGACGGTGTCGATCCGGAAGCCGTCGACGCCGGCCTCGTCGACCCACTGCCGGTAGACCTTCTCGAAGCCCTTGACCACCTTGGGGTTCTGGGTGTCGAGGTCGTCGAGGCCGGAGAAGTCGCCCTCGGTGGCGGACTCGCCGGCGAAGGTGGAGTCGCCCCGGTTGTGGTAGAGCGCGGGGTCGTTGAGCCAGGCCGGGGTCTTGGCGGTGGCGTCGGAGGGCCTGCGGAAGACCGGGCTGTAGGGGAACGAGTCCTTGGTCAGCTTCGGCCAGGCCGCTCCAGCGTCGGCGAGCGCGGTCTCGTCGACGGGGTTGCCGCCGGCGTCCAGCACCGGATAGGCGCCGGTGCTGCGGTAGCCGGACTGCCCCTGCCGGTTGTCGATGATGTCGGCGGTGTGGTTGGTGATGACGTCGAAGAAGACCTTGATGCCCCGGGCGTGGGCCTTGGCTATCAGCTCCTTCAACTGCTCGTTGGTGCCGAAGTGCGGGTCGACCCGGGTGAAGTCGGTGATCCAGTAGCCGTGGTAGCCGGCGCTGGCGGCGTCCCCGGTGCCCTGGACCGGCTTGTTGGTGAAGATCGGCGCCATCCAGATCGCGGTGGTGCCGAGGTCCTGGATGTAGTCGAGCCGCTGGATCAGCCCGGCGAGGTCGCCGCCGTGGTAGAAGCCCTTGTCGGCCGGGTCGAGGCCGTGGTCCAGGCGGGTACCGGTGATGCCGCCGGTGTCGTTGCCCCGGTCGCCGTTGGCGAAGCGGTCCGGCAGGACGAAGTAGAACTGCTCGCGGGTGAGGTCGTGCCGTCCGGCGGTGGCGGCCAGCGCGGCGTCCGAGGGCGGGCCGGGCGGGGCGGCGGCGAGCGCGGCCGGTCCGGTGGCGCCGAGGGTGGCGGCGGTGAGCGCGGCGGCCAGGAGCACCGCCGTCCGGCCGGGTCTGCGAGGGGTGCTCCGCCGGCGGCGGGGCGGGACTTCGGCCACTGAAGGCTCCCTTGCGCGGGTATGCGGGGTCATGGGGTGGTCGGGTGGCCGAGACGCTAGCGGCCTGCAATATGTTTCAGCAAGATGCAGAAAGCGTTTCGGTCGGGGAAAATGCGCCCCGGTCCCGCGCTCCCACCCCCGATTGCGCCGCCCCGCCCGTCCGGCGTGACAATGGGACGTATGCCCGTCCCACCGGTTGACCCCAGATCCGTCCGCACCCCCTCCCCCGGTGGGAGCCACCCCCTACCTCTGAAGGGGGACAGCCGGTGAAGAATCCACTTCCGGAGGATGAGCAGACGGCTACGGGACGTCTGGCAGACTTCTCGTCCATGGGGGAACCGACCGAGATCCAGCAGAACGGCGGCCGCATGCCCGACGGAGCCACCCTTGCGGCCCGCACCCGTACCGCGGCCCTGCGTGACCGCGTCCGCGAGCAGCGCCGGTCACCCGCGCGGCCGAGACTCTGGTTCGAGCTGGCACTGATCGGCATCAGCTACTGGATCTACTCCCTGGTGCGCAACGCCGTCCCCGAGCAGGAGACGATCGCGCAGAAGCACGCCGGCTGGATCTGGGACCTCGAGAAGTCCCTCGGCATCGCCGTCGAGCGCTCGATCAACCACGCGGTCGACAGCGTCGGCTGGCTGATCACCGGGATGAACTACTACTACGCGACGCTGCATTTCGTGGTGACCATCGGCGTCCTGGTCTGGCTCTACCGGTGGCACCCCGGCCGCTACGCCGCGACCCGCACGGTGCTGTTCGTCACCACCGCGATCGCACTGGTCGGCTTCTACTTCTTCCCGCTGGCCCCGCCCCGGCTGATGACCGACGGCGGCTTCATCGACACCGTGAAAACGCACGGCACCTGGGGCTCGATGGCCTCCGGCCCGGCCACCCACGTGTCCAACCAGTTCGCCGCGATGCCCTCGATGCACATCGGCTGGTCGACGTGGTGCGGTCTGACCATCTTCTTCCTGGCCCGCCGGACCTGGGTCCGGGTGCTGGGCCTGCTCTACCCGGTGGCCACACTGCTGGTGATCGTCTCCACCGCCAACCACTTCTGGATGGACGCCGTCGGCGGCCTGCTGTGCCTGCTGGTCGGCTTCCTCACCGCCGGCTGGCTCTACCACTCCTGGGTCTACCGGCTCCCGCAGGTGCCCGCCCGGGAGCTGCCGGCCGAGCCGGTCACGGTGCCCGAGCAGTGGAGCGAGCCCGCGGTGAGCAGCTCCCGCCGCTGAGGCCGCGGCCGAGGACGAGAAACGCCGAGAGGGGCCCCGGGCGACCGGGGCCCCTCTCGGCATTCCCCAGGTGTCAGCCGTAGAACAGCCGCTCCACCACCGACCGGGCCCGCCGGGTGGTGCGCCGGTAGTCGTCCACCAGCTCGCCGCTGTGCCCGGCCCCGTACCCCAGGTAGCGGGCCACCCCGGCCAGCTCCCGGGTGTCCGCCGGGAAGGAGTCGCCCGGCCGGCCGCGCACCAGCATCACCGCCGAACGCACCCGGGAGGCCAGCACCCAGGCCGCGTCCAGCACCTCCGCGTCCTCCGCGCCGACCAGCCCGGCCCCGACCGCCGCCGCCAGCGCCGCCCTGGTCCGGGTGGTGCGCAGCCCCGGCAGCTCGTGCCCGTACCGCAGCTGGAGCAGCTGCACGGTCCACTCGACGTCCGCCAGCCCGCCCCGGCCGATCTTGGTGTGGGTGGTCGGATCGGCGCCGCGCGGCAGCCGCTCCGCCTCGATCCTGGCCTTGATCCGGCGGATCTCCAGCACGTCCCGCTCGGGCACCCCCTCGCCGGGGAAGCGCAGCGGGTCGATCAGCTGCCGGAACCGCTCCCCCAGCTCCGGGTCCCCGGCCACCGGTTCGGCCCGCAGCAGTGCCTGGCTCTCCCAGGCGTGCGACCAGCGCCGGTAGTACGCCGTGTACGAGGCGAGCGAGCGCACCAGCGGGCCGTTGCGCCCCTCCGGCCGCAGGTCGGCGTCCACCTCCAGCGGCGGCTCGGTGGACGGCGCGGCCAGCAGGGTGCGCAGCTCGTGGCAGACCGCCTGGGCGGCCCGGGCGGCGTCCTCCTCCAGCGAGCCGAGCACCGGCTCGTGGACGAAGAGCACGTCCGCGTCCGAGCCGTAGCCCAGCTCGTGCCCGCCGAACCGGCCCATCGCGATCACCGCGATCCGGGTCGGCAGCTCGCCGTTGCGGGCCTCCCAGCCGGCCACGCAGGCGCGCAGCGCACCCTGCAGGGTGGCCGCGTTGAGCGCGGTGAGCGCCTCGCCGGCCGCGTCCAGCGCCTGCGCCGGGTCCTCGCCGAGCCGCCCCAGCACATCGGCGGCGGCGGTGCGGAACAGCTCCCGGCGGCGCACCGAGCGCACCGCCGCCACCGCGCCGGCCACCGAGTCGGCCCGGCGGACGGCGGCCAGCACCTCCCGCTCCAGCGCGGGCCGCCCGCGCGGCACCAGTCCCTGCGGGTCGCCGAGCATGGCGACCGCCTCCGGCGCCCGCAGCAGCAGGTCGGGGGCGAGCCGCCCGGCCGACAGGACCCGCGCCAGCTGCTCGGCGGCGGCGCTCTCGTCGCGCAGCAGCCGCAGGTACCAGGGGGTGCGGCCGAGAGCGTCCGAGACCTGGCGGAAGTTGAGCAGTCCGGCGTCCGGGTCGGCGGAGTCGGCGAACCAGCCGAGCAGCACCGGCAGCAGGGTGCGCTGGATCGCCGCCTTGCGGCTGACCCCGGCGGCGAGCGCGCTCAGGTGCCGCAGCGCGGCGGCCGGGTCGGCGTAGCCGAGCGCCTCCAGCCGGGCCCGGGCCGCGTCCTGGCGCAGGCCCGCGGCGCCCGGCGGCAGCTCGGCGACGGCGTCCAGCAGCGGCCGGTAGAACAGTTTCTCGTGCAGCCGGCGCACCTCGACGGCGTGCCGCTTCCACTCCCGCTGCAGCGCGGCGACCGGGTCGGCCCTGGTGTCGTCGTTGATCAGCGGCGCCAGCGAGCGGGCCAGTCGGCGCCGGTCCTCGTCCTCGGTCGGCATCAGATGGGTGCGGCGCAGCCGGTGCAGCTGGATCCGGTGCTCCAGCGAGCGCAGGAAGCGATAGGCGGCGTCCAGCGAGGCGGCGTCGGCGCGGCCCACGTACCCGCCCCGGGAGAGCGCGGCCAGCGCCTCCAGGGTGTTGCCGCTGCGCAGCGCCTCGTCGGTGCGGCCGTGCACCAGCTGGAGCAGCTGGACGGAGAACTCGACGTCGCGCAGTCCGCCGGGGCCCAGCTTGAGCTGGCGGTCCAGCTCGGTGGCGGGGATCGAGTCGATCACCCGGCGGCGCATCTGCTGCACGTCGGCGACGAAGTTCTCCCGGGCGGCGGCCTGCCAGACCATCGGCGCCAGCTCGGCCACGTACGCCTCGCCGAGTTCGGCGTCGCCGGCCACCGGGCGGGCCTTGAGCAGCGCCTGGAACTCCCAGGTCTTGGCCCAGCGGCGGTAGTAGGCGACATGGCTGGCCAGGGTGCGGACCAGCGGGCCGTTGCGGCCCTCGGGGCGCAGATTGGCGTCCACCGGCCAGATGGTGCCCTCGCCGGTGGTGTCGGCGCACAGCCGGGTGAGCGCGGCGGCCAGCCGGGTGGCGGCCCTGACCGCCCGGTGCTCCTCGACGCCCTCGCGCGGCTCCGCGACGAAGATGACGTCGACGTCGGAGACGTAGTTGAGTTCGCGGCCGCCGCACTTGCCCATGCCGATGACGGCGAGCCGGCAGTCGGCGGCGGCCTCCGGGTCCTGCGCGGCGGCCAGGTCCAGGGCGGTCTGGAGGGTGGCGCCCGCCAGGTCGGCGAGTTCGGCGGCGGTCTGGGCGAGGTCTGTGGTGCCGGTCAGGTCGCGGGCGGCGACCGCCAGCAGGCAGCGGCGGTAGCCGACCCGCAGCGCGTCCGCCGGGCGGCCGGTGGTGTCGGCGGCGACGGCCTCGGCGAGCGCCCGGCGGAAGTCAGCAGGGCCGGGGTGCATGTCGCGCAGCTCGAAGGTGACCAGGACGTGCCAGTCGTGCGGGTGCCTGGCGAGGTGGTCGGCGAGCGCGGTGGACGCGCCGAGCACCCCGAGCAGCCGGTCGCGCAGCGGCTTGGAGGTGGTCAGGGTGTCGCGCAGGGTGTGCCGGTCGGTCTCCTCGGCGGCCTCCAGCAGCCGGGACAGGCCGAGCAGGGCGAGGTCGGGGTCGGCGGTGGCGGCGAGCGCGTCGAGCAGCACCGGGTCCGCGGCCAGCCCGTCCAGGGCCGGTTCGGCGAGCAGCCGCAGCGCCTTGGCGGGGTCGGTGAACCCGCGCCGCGCCAGTCTGGTCTCCGGTCGGCTCACCCGGCTGCCGGCCCGCTGTTCCTCCACCGCCATCGCCCCTCCGTCCGTCCGCCCCCCGTCCGCCCCAGCAGGCTACGCGTCCCGGGCGCGGCGCGCCCGGGCGTGACCACCGGGCGGACACCGGTGTCACCCGTCCGTGACCCCGTGGCCGCCGCGCTCGTTCACCCGGCGTCCGCTCCCGCTGCCCGTCCCACCCTCCCGGAGGGTCCGATGCCCGGTCGTCTGCCCTCGCTCACCGGGCTGCGCTTCTGGGCCGCGCTGCTGGTGGTGCTCTACCACCTGGCGCGCAAGCTCGGCGAGCTGCCGCTGCTGGGCCCGCTCTCCTGGTACGGGCGTTCGGGAGTCACCTTCTTCTTCGTCCTCTCCGGTTTCGTCCTCGCCTGGACGTACGAGGGCTCGCCGGCCACCGCCCGGTCCTTCGCCCGGCGCCGGTTCGCCCGGATCTGGCCGCTGCACGCGCTGACCACCGCGCTGTCGCTGGGCGCGAACGCCGCCCTGGGCCTGGCCGTCCCGCTGGCGGCCGTGCTCTGGTCGCTGCCGCTGCTGCACGCCTGGGCGCCGGGGACGGTCTTCGGCGGCAACCCGGCCTCCTGGTCGCTGGGCGCCGAGGCCTGGTTCTACCTGCTGTTCCCGGGCCTGCTGCGGCTGCTGGCCCCGCGCCGGCGGAGCTGGCTGCCGCTGGCGGCGGTCTGCGCCGCGCTCGGCCCGGTGCTGTGGGCGGCGGGCGCGCTGCTGCCCGCCGATCCGGCCCTGCGCGGCTGGCTGCTGGACTACCTGCCGCTGACCCGCACCCCGCAGTTCGTGCTCGGGGTGGTCACCGGGCTGGCCGCCCGGCACGGGCTGCTCCCCCGGGTGCGGCTCGGCGCGGCCGCGGCGGCGGTGGCCGGCTGGCACGTCCTGCTGGTGCCCTGGCACGCGGCCGTCCCCGACTCCCTGTGGTGGGGCCCGTACAGCGCCTCGCAGCTGTTCCCGGCCCCGCTGTTCGCGGCGCTGCTGGTGGCCGCCGCGGGGCGGGACGCGGCGGGCACGGCACCCCGGCTGCTCTCCGGGCGGACGGCGGTGCTCCTCGGCGAGTGGTCCTACGCCTGGTACCTGGTGCACGAGATCGGCATCCGCTGCTGGCTGTGGACGGCCGGCCGACCGACCGGGACGCTCGCGCTGCTCGCCGTCGACCTGCTGCTCGCCGCGGTGACGCTCGCCGTGGCGGGCGCCCTCCACCGGTGGGTGGAGCGCCCCTGCGAGCGGCTGCTGCGCGGGTCGCCCCGGCAGGCCGGAACGCCGCTGCCGCACCCCCCGGTGCGGGTGGTGCGGCAGCGGCGCCGGTCGGTGGCGGGCGGTCAGCCCTCCAGCGAGCCGTCCAGGTTCACGTAGGCGTAGAAGACACCGAGGTCGTAGCCGTCCTTGTCGGTGTCGAACTTGATGGTGATGTCGGTGTCCCCGTTGCGCAGGAACGGCGAGATGTCCCAGCGGTTGGAGTCGTAGCCGAAGTTGTTGCGGTTGTACGGGTTGCGGACGAACTGGTCCGCCGGGGTCAGCTCCTCGATGGTGGAGTTGAACGCGTCGTTGGAGGCGTGGTTGACGTCCGAGAAGATCGACTCCGGCCCGTTGGTGGACTTCATCGCCAGGGTGTCCCCGGTCCACTTCAGGTCGCCGTCGTAGACGATGAAGCCGAGCTTGCCGGCGACCGGCCCGGTGGCCGGGGTCTGCAGGCCGTCGAGGTTGAACTCGCGGGCCGGGCTGTCCGGCAGCTCCACCTGGAAGCCGTCCCAGATGTGGACGTGGCGCAGCGGCTTGCAGGGGTTCTCGTACGCCACCACGATCGACCAGCCGCCCCAGCTGTGCGGCTTCACCACCGAGTCCATGTTGGCGGCGGTGTAGGTGCCGTTGCCGGCGGCCTTCACCAGGTCGGTGATGTCGGCGGAGGCCTGGTAGCTGCTCTCCTCGGTGGTGGTGATGTAGCCGATGGACGGCTGGTCGTTGGCGATGTTGCGGTACTGGTTCTCGCCCGGGACCTTCAGGTAGATCTCGTCGATCTGGCTCTCCGGCAGGACGGTGCTGCCGATGCCGCGGGTGCCGCCCCAGTACAGCCGGGCGTACTTGATCTGCGAGCCCTCCAGCAGCCCGAGGTCGGCCGAGCTGGCCGAGTAGATCTCGTCGCCGAGCGGGCCGACGCTGCCCGGATCGATGTTGATGTACTTCATCTGGTAGTTGTTGTTGATCGGCCGGCTGCCCGCGCCGGTCCGGGCGTCCACGCACGGCGGCTGCGCCGGGTCGACCGGCGGCTGGGTCTCGTCGCAGGTCATCAGGGAGTTGCTGATCCGCGTGACGGAGCCGTGGAAGTCGCCCTGGAAGCGCGTCTTGAACGGCAGCGGGTTCGAGACGATGGTGTCGGCACGCTGCTGCGGGCCCTTGGGGCCCGAGCCGCGGGCGTCCGCGATCGGGGCGGTGAGCAGCTGTCCGGCGACGGCGACGACGGCCACACCGGAAATCCCGATCCGCCGGGCGAGGGTGCGGACGGCGGCGGCGCGGCTGACGGTGGTGGAGGGCATGAGGTCCTCTCAGGGGGGAGGGGATTGATCACGCTTATCGGATCACAACGCAACGTCACAATCTCCTCACGTTCCGCCATCAGGGAACGCGCCAACCCAAACGGCGGGCCCGCCGTCATCCATTGGAACGACGGCGGGCCCGGTGGTGCTTGACGTGGCGTCACCCCTCTGCGGCTGGACCTCTGCGGCAGGATCCCCGGGGCGGGACCTACAGCACCTGGAGGTTCTTGCGCAGCTCGAAGGGGGTGACCTCGGAGCGGTACTCCTCCCACTCCTGCTTCTTGTTCCTGAGGAAGAAGTCGAAGACGTGCTCGCCGAGGGTCTCCGCGACCAGCTCGCTGCGCTGCATCAGGTCGATCGCCTCGCCCAGGTTCTGCGGCATCGGCTGGATGCCGAGGGCGCGGCGCTCGGGGTCGGTGAGGGCCCACACGTCGTCGTCGGCGCCCGGCGGGAGCTCGTAGCCCTCCTCGATGCCCTTGAGGCCGGCCGCCAGGGTGACGGCGTAGGCCAGGTAGGGGTTGCAGCCGGTGTCCAGGGAGCGGACCTCGACCCGGGTGGAGCCCTGCTTGCCCGGCTTGTACATCGGGACCCGGATCAGCGCGGAGCGGTTGTTGTGGCCCCAGCAGATGTACGACGGGGCCTCGCCGCCGGCGCCGGCGGTGCGCTGGGAGCCGCCCCAGATCCGCTTGTAGGAGTTCACCCACTGGTTGGTGACGGCGGCGGTCTCGGCGGCGTGGCGGAGCAGGCCGGCGATGAAGGAGCGGCCGACCTTGGAGAGCTGGTACTCGGCGCCCGACTCGTGGAAGGCGTTGCGGTCGCCCTCGAACAGCGAGAGGTGGGTGTGCATGCCCGAGCCGGGGTGGTCGGAGAAGGGCTTGGGCATGAAGCTGGCGTGCACGCCCTGCTCCAGCGCGACCTCCTTCATCACCAGCCGGAAGGTCATGATGTTGTCCGCCGTGGAGAGCGCGTCGGCGTAGCGCAGGTCGATCTCCTGCTGCCCGGGGGCGCCCTCGTGGTGGGAGAACTCCACCGAGATGCCCATCGACTCCAGCATGGTGATCGCCTGGCGGCGGAAGTCGTGGCCCACCCCGCGCGGGGTGTGGTCGAAGTAGCCGGAGTGGTCGGCGGGGATCGGCGCGGTGCCGTCGCCGGGCAGGTTCTTCAGCAGGAAGAACTCGATCTCGGGGTGGGTGTAGAAGGTGAAGCCCTGGGCGGAGGCCTTCTCCAGGGTGCGCTTCAGCACGAACCGCGGGTCGGCGTAGGAGGGCGAGCCGTCCGGCATCAGGATGTCGCAGAACATCCGGGCGGTGCCCGGCGTCTCCGAGCGCCACGGCAGGATCTGGAAGGTGGTCGGGTCCGGCTTCGCGATCATGTCGGACTCGTACACCCGGGCGAATCCCTCGATCGCCGAGCCGTCGAAGCCGATGCCCTCCTCGAACGCCTGCTCCAGCTCGGCCGGCGCCACCGCCACCGACTTCAGGAACCCCAGGACATCGGTGAACCACAGCCGGACGAACCGGATGTCACGCTCTTCGAGCGTCCGAAGCACGAACTCCTGCTGCTTGCCCATGGGGACAGTCTCACCTCTGCTCTTTACGTTCGTGTTACGCCCGGAAACCACCCCGGCAGCGACTGCTCCCCATCATGGCGGATCGCGGCCGCCGGAGGCACTGGCGACCCCGGCCGAGACATAACGTCAGATCGACGATTAGACTCGTCGGTATGCCCAATCTGCGTCTCGCTCTCTGCCAGACCGACCCCTGGGTCGGTGACATCGCGCGCAACGGCGACGAGGTGGTGCACTGGACCAGGCAGGCCGTCGAGGCCGGTGCCCAGCTGGTCGCGTTCCCCGAGATGGCCCTGACCGGCTACCCGGTCGAGGACCTCGCGCTGCGCCGCTCCTTCGTCGAGGCGTCGCGGTCCGGGCTGACCGGGCTGGCCGGGCGGCTCGCCGCGGAGGGGCTGGGCGAGGTGCCCGTGGTGGTGGGCTACCTCGGCCGTTCGGAGCAGGCCTCGCCGCGCTTCGGCCGGCCGGCCGGATCCCCGCAGAACTGCGCCGCGGTGCTGTTCCGCGGCGAGGTCGCCACCCGGTTCGCCAAGCACCACCTGCCGAACTACGGCGTGTTCGACGAGTACCGCTGGTTCGTCCCCGGCGACCAGCTGCCGGTGGTGCGGGTGCACGGGGTGGACGTCGCGCTGGCGATCTGCGAGGACATCTGGCAGGACGGCGGCCGGGTGACCGCCGCCCGCGAGGCCGAGGCCGGCCTGCTGCTGGTGATCAACGGCTCGCCGTACGAGCGGAACAAGGACGACGCCCGGCTGGAGCTGGTGCGGCGCCGGGCCGCCGAGGCCGGCTGCGCGCTCGCCTACGTGAACATGGTCGGCGGCCAGGACGAGCTGGTCTTCGACGGCGACTCGATCGTGGTCGCCCCGGACGGCGAGGTGCTGGCCCGTTCGCCGCAGTTCGAGGAGCACCTGCTGGTGCTGGACCTCGACCTGCCGGCCGCCAGCAGCGACCACACCGACGGGCTGCTGCTCGCCGACGGCCTGCACCTGGTCCGCGCCGAGCTGGGCGGCGAGCCCGCCGACGCGCCCGCCGAGCGGGTCCGGGCCGAGGTCGCGCCGCGGATCACCGACGAGGCCGAGATCTGGTCCGCGCTGGTCTCCGGCACCCGGGCCTACGTGCACAAGAACGGTTTCCGCTCGGTGCTGATCGGCCTGTCCGGCGGCATCGACTCGGCCGTGGTGGCCGCCCTCGCGGTGGACGCCGTCGGCGCCGGGAACGTCCACTGCGTCTCGATGCCGAGCCGCTACTCCTCGCAGCACTCCCGGGACGACGCGGCCGAGCTGGCCCGCCGCACCGGGCTGAACTTCCGCACGGTGTCGATCGCCCCGATGTTCGACGCCTACGTGGCCGCCACCGAGCTGACCGGACTGGCCGAGGAGAACCTCCAGTCCCGGCTGCGCGGCACCCTGCTGATGGCGATCTCCAACCAGGAGGGGCACCTCGTGCTCGCGCCCGGCAACAAGAGCGAGCTGGCGGTCGGCTACTCGACCCTGTACGGCGACTCGGTCGGCGCCTACGGCCCGATCAAGGACGTCTACAAGTCGCTGGTCTTCCGGCTGGCCCGCTGGCGCAACGAGGAGGCCGAGCGACTCGGCGAGGTGCCGCCGATCCCGGAGAACACCATCGTCAAGCCGCCGTCCGCCGAGCTGCGGCCGGACCAGAAGGACACCGACTCGCTGCCGGACTACGACCTGCTGGACACCGTCCTCGACCTCTACGTCGAGGGCGACCAGGGCCGGGACGCGATCGTGGCGGCCGGCTTCGACCCGGCCGTGGTGGACCGGGTGGTGCGGCTGGTCGACACCGCCGAGTACAAGCGCCGGCAGTACCCGCCGGGCCCGAAGATCTCGGTCAAGGGCTTCGGCCGGGACCGCCGGCTGCCGATCACCAACCGGTGGCGCCGCGGCTGAGTACGGGCCCGGGCCGAGGCGCCGGGCCCCCTCGGCGGCTCACTTGTAGCGATAGGTGGCGGCCACCGCGAGGTGGTCGCTGCCGTCCCGCTCCAGGGTCCGCGAGTCGGTGGGCTCCAGTCCGCCCTTGCTCATGATCTGGTCGATCCGGGCCATCGGGAGGGACGCCGGCCAGCTGAAGCCGAAGCCGTCCCCGGCCGCGCCCTGGGCCGAGCGCATCTGCGAGGTGATCGGCGCCAGGCTGCGGTCGTTCATGGTGCCGTTGAGGTCGCCGAGCAGCAGCACCTTCTTCAGCGGCTCGGCCTCGACGGCGTCGCCGAGCGCCTGCGCGCTGACGTCCCGCTGGTTGACGGTGAAGCCGCCCTCGGCCTTGAGCCGGACCGACGGCAGATGGGCGACGTACACCGCGAGCGGGCCCTTCGGGGTGGTCACCTCGGCCCGGAACGCCCTGGTCCAGCCCATCTTGATGTCCACCACCGAGACGTCGCCGATCGGGTACTTGGACCAGAGCCCGACCGTGCCCTCCACCGCGTGGTACGGGTAGGTCGCGGCCAGCCCGGACTCGTAGGCGCGCAGCGGCCGGCCGGCCAGCTCCTGGAGCGCGACGATCTGCGCCCCGGACTTCTCCAGCATCCGGACGGTGCCCTGGGGGTCGGTGTTGGCGGCGGCCACGTTGTGACTGACCACCGTGAAGTCCCCGGTGCCGCCGCTCTTGTCGGTGAGCAGGCCGCCGAACATGTTGGCCCAGATCACCACCGGCACCAGCAGCGCGAGCAGCGCGGTGGCGGAGCGGCGCAGCAGGGCGGGGACGAGCAGGACCGGCACCGCCAGCCCCAGCCAGGGCAGGAAGGTCTCCAGCAGGCTGCCGAGGTTGCCGACGCTGTTCGGCACCTCGGCGTGGAAGGCCAGCAGGGCGCCGGTGAGCAGGGCCAGTACGGCGAGCGCGAGGCCGCGCCGCCAGGTGTTGCTGCCCCTGGCGTCCCGGCCCCAGTCGCGCACGCCGAGGAACCCGGCCGGGCGTCGGCCGGATCCCGGGTCGCCGGCCGCTGCCGGGGACACCCGGTCCGCCCTGTCCGCCTGCGCCATCCGTGACTCCCGTCGTTCGCGCCGTCTGTCCGTCCGCGGTGCCGCTGCCGCCTGGCGGCGGCGGGCGTGCCGGACCTGTGCCGGTTCGGTCGGATTCCGGCCCAGCCTATGTCGGGACAGACGCCCGGCCGGGCGACCGGGGTTCCGGCGTGGCCCGGTTGGTGAGCCAGGCCACTGCGCGGTCGGCCGGGCCGTGACCGCCTCCCGGCCTGCGGCGATGCCGGAGGGAGGGCCGGGCGGCGGGCGCGGGACGGCCTCGGGACGACTGCGGGAGGGCCGCGGGAGTGCCCGTCCGGTCAGGTCCGGGCGGACCGGAGGGCGGGGCCCGCGACGCCGTCGAGGAGGGCGTCGACCATCCGCTCGGCGAGCCGCGGGTCGTCGAGGTCGGAGTCGTCCCAGAGCACGCTGCGGGCGAGGATCGGGCCGATCAGCAGATCGCCGAGCAGTTCCTCGTCGAGGTCGGCGCGCAGCTCGCCGCCGGCGACGCCGCGCCGGATCACCTGGCGGGCGGCCTCGCGGCGGGGTGCGATCACCCGTTCGCGGTAGGCCGCGTGCAGCTCGGGCCAGCTGTGCATCTGGCCGAGGGCCGCCTTGAGCACCCAGCGGGAGCGCTTGGCCAGGCCGCGCTGCCGCATGTACTCGATCATCGCGACGAGGTCGCCGCGGATCGACCCGGTGGTCTCGGGCAGCGGCTCCTCCAGTCTGCTGACCATGTCGATCAGCAGGGCCTCCTTGTTGGGCCAGCGCCGGTAGATGGTGGCCTTGCCGACGCCGGCGGAGGTGGCGATGCCCTCGATGGTCAGTTCCGCCAGGCTGGTGCCGGCCGCCATCAGTTCCTCGACGCCGGCGAAGATCGCCTGTTCGGCGGCCTCGCTGCGGGGCCTGCCGCGGCGCGGGCCGGTGCAGGGCGGCGGCGCGGCCGTCGGGTCGGTCTTCATCTCGCATCTCCCGGTTGTGGAGCCCCCGCCCGGAGAGTGGCGGGGGTCGCACGCGCTCGTGGGCCCTGTCACCGGCAGTCCTCCCGGCGACAGGGCCCCATTCTCGCTCAGCCCGGCCGCCGGTCAGGCGTCCGCGGCCGCCTTCCGGAGGGCCGCGGCGGCCCGCTCGCCGTGCTGCGCCGCGTCCGCCGCCGCACCGGGGCCGGTGGGACCGCCCGCGGGGCCGCCGGCCGGCACCTTGCCGGGCAGCAGGAACCAGGCCAGCAGGGCGCCGACCGCGGTGATCCCGGCGGAGAGCCCGGCCACCACGTGCATCGCGTGGATGAAGGAGTCGTTGGCCGGGCCGATCAGTTCCTTGCCCCGCTCGCCGAGTCGCGCGGCGACGGCCATGGTGGCCTCCAGCGACTCGCCCGCCTTCTCCCGCAGTTCCGGGGTGGGCAGCTGGGCGAGCTTGTCGGAGACCCCGTCGCGGTAGACGGTGGAGAGCACGGCGCCGAGCACCGCGACCCCGAGCGAGCCGCCGACCTGGCGGAAGGTGTTGTTGACGGCCGAGCCGGCGCCGGCCTTCTCGCGCGGCAGCGAGCCCATGATCGCGACCGTGATCGGCGGCATGACGTGGGCCATGCCGGTGCCCATCAGCAGGCCGAGCACGACCAGCACCCAGATCGGGGTGGTGGCGCCCAGCAGCAGGTAGCCGAGGAAGCCGACCGAGATGAACACCATGCCGGCGGCGGAGGTGGCGCGGACGCCGAAGCGGTCGACCACCAGCCGGGCGCGCGGGGCGAAGACCAGCTGGGCGGCGGCCAGCGGCAGCATCAGCACGCCGGCCTCCAGGGCGCTGTAGCCGCGCACGCTCTGGGTGTAGAAGACGCCGAAGAACGAGACGCCCATCAGCGCGAAGAACACCACGCCGATCACCACGACCGAGGCGCTGAACACCTTGTTGCGGAACCAGTTGACGTCCAGCGCGGGGTGCGCGGTGCGGCGCTCGAAGAGCACGAAGGCGGTCAGCGCCACCAGGCCGAGGAGCACCGGCCCCCAGGCCGCGACGGCGGTGAAGTCGGCCAGCTCGCCGCCCTTGATGATGCCGTAGATCAGCGCCACCAGGCCGACGATGGAGAGCAGCACCCCGACCGGGTCCATCCGGCCCGGGTTGGGGTCCTTGGACTCCGGGACGAGCAGGGTCATCGCGATCAGCGCGACGATCACGATCGGCACGTTGACCAGGAAGACCGAGCCCCACCAGAAGTGCTCGATCAGCAGGCCGCCGGTGATCGGGCCGATCGCGATCGCGAGTCCGACCGCGCCGGCCCAGATGCCGATCGCCTTGGGCTGCTCGGCGCGCTCGAAGACGTTCATGATGATGGCGAGCGTGGCCGGCATGGCCAGCGCCCCGCCGACGCCCATCAGGGCGCGGTAGCCGATCAGTTCGCCCGGCGTGGAGGCGAGCGCGGAGAGCAGCGAGGCGAGGCCGAAGACGACCATGCCGGCCAGCAGGGCCCGCTTGCGGCCGAAGCGGTCGCCCAGCAGTCCGGAGGTGAACAGCAGTCCGGCGAAGACCAGGGTGTACGAGTTGATCGACCATTCCAGGTCGCTCTGGCTGGCGCCGATGCCGGTGGGCGCCGGGGAGGCGATGGTCTTCATCGCGACGTTGAGGATCGAGTTGTCGAGGACGACGACGAGCAGGGCGAGCACCAGGGTGCCCAGGATCGCCCAGCGGCGGCGGTGGATGGCTTCCGGCACCCGGGGTGGTGCGGCGGCGGCGGTGGTCATGGCTTCTTCCCGTCCGTGGTACGGCGTGGCACTGGCGGGCACATTCGAGCCGCGGTCGTCTCGTAAACCCCCCGCAGTGAGCGTAGCGCTCATTTCGATACGAGACGACTCCGTTTCGTAAAACCCTGGCAAAGACCCGCGCGCCTCTCCCGCACCCGGCGCGGCCTCGCCCCTTTTGCACCCGCGCCGGGCCGTGCAAGCATGGAGGTGATCCGGGGACGCCGCACGGCGCCACGAGACGACAACCCTTCAGGAGCCTGTTCGATGAACGCTTCTTCGCCTTCGCCTGCCCAGAACCAGGCGTCGACCACCACCCTCTACGGTGGGGTCACCACCCGCCGCGTCACCGTCCGCGACCTCGCCGCAGCCAAGCAGCGCGGCGAGAAGTGGTCGATGCTGACCGCCTACGACGCCCTCACCGCCGGCGTCTTCGACGAGGCCGGGACGCCCGTCCTGCTGGTCGGCGACTCCGCCGGCAACTGCCACCTCGGCTACGAGACCACCGTGCCGGTGACCATGGACCAGATGGTCATGCTGGCCGGCGCCGTCGTCCGGGGCACCAAGCGGGCCATGATCGTCGCCGACCTGCCGTTCGGCTCCTACCAGGAGTCCCCGGCCCAGGCGATGCACAACGCGGTCCGGCTGATGAAGGACGCCGGGGTCGGCGCGGTCAAGCTGGAGGGCGGCGAGCGCAGCGCCCGCTCGATCGAGCTGCTGGTCGAGGCCGGCATCCCGGTGATGGCGCACATCGGCCTCACCCCGCAGTCCGTGCACGCGCTGGGCGGCTACCCCGTCCAGGGCCGCGGCGACGAGGCCGCGCACCAGCTGCTGCGCGACGCCAAGGCGGTGCAGCAGGCCGGCGCCTTCGCGGTCGTCCTGGAGGCGGTGCCCGCCGAGCTGGCCAAGCAGGTCACCGAGCAGCTCACCGTCCCCACCGTCGGCATCGGCGCCGGGGTCGACTGCGACGCCCAGGTGCTGGTCTGGACCGACTTCGCCGGCATGACGGCGGGCCGGGTGCCCAAGTTCGTCAAGCAGTACGCCAACCTGCGGGCCGTGCTCGGCGACGCCGCCCGCGCGTTCGCCGAGGACGTCCGCGGCGACGCCTTCCCCGCCCCGGAGCACACCTTCCACTGACGCGCTCCCCGTCACCGGGACCCGGCCGCGGCCGGGCCGGGCCCCGGTGACAGCCGCCTGACAGCGCGCCGACAGCGGCCCGCCGACGGGCCGCCCGCCCGACACCCGGCTGACAGCGGGCTGACAGCCGGGCCGGACAGTCTTCTCGCATGACACGAATCTCCACCGCCCCGAACGACCGGGGGCCCGCTGCGGGGAATGCCGTCGAGGTCCGCGGCATCGTCAAGCACTTCGGCAGCACCAAGGCGCTCGACGGCGTCGACCTCACCGTGCGCGAGGGCACCGTCCTCGGCGTGCTCGGCCCCAACGGAGCCGGCAAGACCACCCTGGTCCGCGTCCTCTCCACCCTCATCAAGCCCGACGCCGGCACCGCCTTCGTCGGCGGCTACGACGTGCTGCGCCAGCCCAAGCAGCTGCGCCGCACCATCGGCCTCACCGGCCAGTACGCCTCGGTCGACGAGCTGCTCTCCGGCTACGAGAACCTCTACCTGATCGGCCGGCTGCTCGACCTCTCCAGCAAGGAGGCCAAGGCGCGCGCCACCGAGCTGCTGGAGCGGTTCTCGCTCACCGAGGCCGCCAAGCGCGTCGCCAAGACCTACTCCGGCGGCATGCGCCGCCGCCTCGACCTGGCCGCCTCCATGATCGGCCGCCCCCGGGTCCTCTACTTGGACGAGCCCACCACCGGCCTGGACCCGCGCACCCGCAACGAGGTCTGGGACGAGGTGCAGCGGATGGTCGCCGACGGCGCCACCGTGCTGCTCACCACCCAGTACATGGAGGAGGCCGAGCAGCTCGCCAACGAGCTGACCGTCATCGACCGCGGCCGGGTGATCGCGGCCGGCGGCATCGCCGACCTCAAGGCCCAGGTCGGCGGCCGCACCCTCCAGGTCCGGCCCGGCCACCCGGCCGAGCTGCCGGAGATGGCCCGCTGCCTGCACGACACCGGCATCGCCACCGCCACCTTCTCCGCCGACACCGGCCTGCTGTCGGTGCCGCTCACCTCCGAGGACCAGCTGACCGCCGTCATAGGCGTCCTCGGCACCCGGGGCTTCGGCATCGCCGACATCGACACCCAGCTGCCCAGCCTGGACGAGGTCTTCCTCGCCATCACCGGCAAGCCCTCGGACCGCCCGGCGGCCGAGGACGCCGCCCCCAGCCTCGCCAAGGAGCCCGTCGCATGACCACCGCCACGCTCGCCCCCGCCCGGGCCGAGGAGGGCCGGATCGGCCTGCCCGGCCATCTGCGGCACGTCGGCGCGCTGACCCGCCGCAACCTGATGCGGATCAAGGCCGACCCGGAGTCGATGTTCGACGCCGTCCTGATGCCGGTCATCTTCACCGTGCTCTTCGTCTACGTCTTCGGCGGCGCCATCTCCGGCGGCCAGGACGCCTACAAGCAGTACATGATCCCCGGCCTGCTCGGGCAGACCGGCATCACCCTGGCGATGGCCGTCGGCACCGGCCTCAACAGCGACTTCCAGACCGGGGTGATGGACCGGTTCCGGACCCTGCCGATCGGCCGGTCCTCGGTCCTGCTCTCCAAGATCGCCGCCGAGACCTGCCGCGCCCTGCTCTCCTTCACCATCCTGATCGTCTTCGCGCTGATCCTCGGCTTCGAGCTGAAGGGCGGCTTCCTGGAGCTGCTGGCCGCGGTCGGACTCTCGCTGCTCTTCGGCATGTCCATCGTGTGGATCTCGATGCTGCTGGGCATGGCGCTGCGCAGCGCCCAGGCCGTCCAGGGAGTCGCCATGCTGGTCCTGATGCCGATGCAGTTCGGCAGCTCGATCTTCGCCCCGACCGACACCATGCCGGGCTGGCTCCAGGCCTTCACCAAGGTCAACCCGCTGTCCGCGCTGGCCGACGCCTGCCGGGCCCTGATGAACGGCCAGGGCGCCGTGGCGCACCCGGTGCTGATCGTGCTGGCCTGGTCGATCGGCATCACCGCGGTCTTCGCGCCGCTCGCCGTCGCCCGGTTCCGCAAGCGGACCTGAGCCCCGGCCCGACCGGCCCGACCGGCCGGTACGCCGGTCCCGGACGCGCGAGGGGAGCGCCCGGGGCCGGCTCCCGGCTCAGCGCACCAGTTCGTCGAGCATGGCGTTGGTCTCCGCCATCGACATCGTCCGCCCCTCGGCGGTGGCCGCCTCGAACTCCGCGTCACCGAGCATCCCGCGCAGGATCTCCTCGGCCCGCTCCCGCTCGACCCGGTCGAGGTAGCCGCCCTTCGGGCCGTTCATCCCGGCGTGCGCGCCGAACAGCACCGCGGCCAGCCGGGCCTGCACCGGATCGCCGTCCCGCCGGGCGAAGGCCTCCAGCAGCCCGATCACCGGCGGCAGCAGCATCACCGACATCTGCTCCACGAAGCCGCTCGCCGCGGCCGGCACCGAGCGCATCAGCTGCCGGCCCTCGCGGACCAGCTCCCGTCCGAGGTCGGGATCGCCGGCCCGGGCGGTGATCCAGCCCCGGGTGACCGTCAGCATCCCGCCCACCACGTCCGGGGCGAAGGCGCCGATCCGCGTCCACCGGAGCACGTCCAGCTCGGCCAGGGCCCGCTCGTAGTCCCCGCGCTGCACACTGATGCCGCAGAGCATCAGGTGACCGAACAGCAGCGCGCCGTTGGTCGCCTGGTTGTCCCCCGGCTCGATCCCGTCCAGCGCCGCCCGGATCCGCCGCTCCCCCGCGTCGAGGTCCGCGTCCAGCATCGCCGACCCCAGGTGCACCTGGAGCATCGGCACCTCCTGCGGCGCGCCCAGCTCCTCGGCCAGCTCGATCGCCCGGCGGTACGCCTCGACCGCGTCCGCCGAGCGGCCCTGGTTGGCCAGCGACTCGCCGCGCGCGGACAGCGCCTGGGACATCCCCCAGCGGTCGCCGGCTCTGCGGTACAGGTCCAGCGACTCCTCGCCGTCCAGGGTGCTCTGCTCGGCCCCGCCCGGCCAGTCGTTCATCATCTTGGCCCGGATCTGCAGGATGAACGCCAGGTCGCTCGCGCTGCCGTACTCCCGGCAGCCCTCCACCGCGTCGTCCAGCAGCTCCCGCATGGTGTCCAGCTGGCCGATCAGGAAGGCGCCGAAGACCCGCATCAGCCCGGGGAAGCGGTAGGACTGCGGCAGGTCGCGGCCGTAGGCCTCGGTGACCTTGCGGGCGATGGCGACCGCCTCCTGGTCGGCCAGGACGTCGAGATTGCCCTCGAACATGCTGATCAGCCGGTAGATGACGATCGCCCGGCGGGCCTCCCCGAGCGCCTCCGGCGGCATCGGCACCGGGTACTCCAGCACATGCCGGTCCAGCGGCACCGGACGGGCGTCGGCGAACGGGTCCGGGCCGATCGACAGCACCGCGTCGTACCAGCGGCGGGCCTCCTGACTGTAGCCGCGCAGCGACCAGTACCAGCTCATGCCAAGCGCCAGGACCAGCGCGTCGTCCTCGTTCCGGCGGCAGACGGCCCGGCGCAGCGCCGCCCGGATGTTGTCGTGCTCGCGCTCCAGCACCGCCAGCCAGTGCAGTTGCTCGGGCCCGTGGATGTTGAGATCGGCGCCGCGGACCAGCTCGCGGAAGTACCCGACGTGCCGGCCCCCGGTGGCGGCGGTCTCCTCCGCCTCGGCCAGCCGCTCGTCCGTGTACTCGTGGATGGTCTCCAGCATCCGGTAGCGCGGCGGCCCCTCCCCGTCCAGGTCGGCCACCAGCAGGGACTTGTCGACCAGCGAGAGCAGCAGGTCGGCGACCTCCTCGCGGGGCACCTCGGTCTCGTCCGAGCAGACCGACTCGGCCGCCTCCAGGCTCCAGCCGCCCGCGAACACCGCCAGCCGGCGAAGCACCGCGCGCTCCTGCTTGCCGAGCAGGTCCCAGCTCCAGTCGACCACCGCGCGCAGCGTCTGCTGACGCGGCAGCAGGGTCCGGCTGCCCGCGGTGAGCAGCGCGAACCGGCTGTCCAGCCGGTCCGCGATCTGCCGGGCCGTCATCACCCGGAGCCGGGCGGCGGCAAGTTCGATGGCCAGCGGCAGCCCGTCCAGCCGGCGGCAGATCTCGGCGCAGGCCTCCGGATCGCTCCGCGGGTCGAAGCCGGGGCGGGCGGCGGCGGCCCGCTCGGTCAGCAGCCGCAGCGCCACCGGGTCCGGCAGCGGCTCCACCGGCAGGACGGTCTCGCCCGGCACCCCCAGCGGCTCCCGGCTGGTGGCCAGCACGGTGAGCCCCGGGCACTCGGTGAGCAGGGTGTCCGCGAGGTCGGCGGCGGACTGGATCAGGTGCTCGCAGTTGTCCAGGACGAGCAGCATCCGGCGGCGCCCGCAGTGCTCGATCAGCCGGCGCACCGGGTCGTCGGTGCGGCCCTCGATCACCTCGGCGACCATGCTGGCGCCGGTGTGCAGGACGGTCGCGCGCAGGCCGAGCGCCGACACCACCGCGCCCGGCACCGCGTCCGGGCGCTCCACCGGGGCGAGCTCGGCCACCCAGACGCCGTCCGGCCAGTTCCCGGCGCCCTGCTCCAGCCGGCCGGCCTCGACCGACAGCCGGGTCTTGCCGGAGCCGCCGGGGCCGGTGAGGGTGACCAGCCGGCTGGTGGCCAGGACGGAGCGCAGCGCGGCGAGGTCGTTCTCCCGGCCGACGAAGCTGGTCAGCCGACCGCGCAGATTGCCGGGCGCGCGGGCGGGCGGCGCCGGTACCGATGCTGGTGCCGCTGCTGCCGACGGGGCGGGCTCCGCGCCCGGGGCGGCCGGTTCGGCCGGTTCGACCGGCCCGGTCGGGCTCAGCAGCTCGGCATGGAGCGACTGGAGCCGGCGCCCGGGATCGACGCCCAGCTCGTCCGCCAGGGCGCGCCTGGTGTTCTCGTAGTGGCGCAGCGCCTCGGCCGTCCGGCCGGACTCGTGCAGCGCCCGGACCATCAGGTACTGCAGCGGCTCGTCCAGCGGCCGCCCCTCGCACAGCTCGGCGAGTTCGGCCACCAGCTCGGCCGCCCGGCCGAGGCCGAGCTCGGCGGTGATCCGGTGCCGGCGGACCTCCTCGCGCTGCGCCTCCAGCCTGGTCGCCGGGCCGCCCCGGTCCGGCAGGTCGGCGAGCGCCGGGCCGCGCCACAGCGAGAGCGCGGCGCGCAGCCGCTCGGCGGCCGACACGTGGTCGCCCTGCTCCAGCGCCCGGCGGCCCTCCCCGGCCAGCCGCTGGAACTCGGCGAGGTCGGTGGCGGGCTCGGTCAGCCAGTACCCGGCCGGGCCGGAGCCGACCCGGTCGCGGCCGATGGTCCGGCGCAGCCGGCCGACCAGGGTCTGGAGCGCGGCCGACGCGTCCTGCGGTGGCTCGGCGTCCCACACCTCGTCGACCAGCAGGTCGGCCGGCACCGGCCGCCCCTGGCGCAGGGCCAGTGCGGCGAGCAGGGCGCGCAGCCGGGCTCCGCCGAGCGGGACCGGGGTGCCGTCGTCGTGGTGGGCCGTGGTGGTGCCGAGGATGCCGTAGTGCACCGCACCATTCTGGTGGATCGACCCCGCCCCCCACGCACATTTGTCCAGCCCTCGACCCTGACTGCACCCTGACTCCGGGGGACCGTGCCAGGAACCCGGTGCCGGGCTCCGTACGTTCACCCTGGACGGCTTGTCCGGCGCGGGCCCGCCCGGCATGATCGGCCTCTGCCCAGCCATCGCCCTCCCGACCCCCGGAGCACCCACACCATGACCTTCGCCGCCACGCAGCGCTCACGCAGCGAGGACCGCCGGATCAGCCCGGTGTTCTGGGCCCTGCTCGCGATCTTCGCCACCTCCGCCGTGGCGGTGTTCCAGGGCTACGGCAACGCCCGGTTCGGGATCTTCCTGTTCGTGGTGGCCGGCTGGATGGTCTCGCTCTGCCTGCACGAGTACGCGCACGCGCGCACCGCGCTGCACGGCGGCGACATCAGCGTCGGCGCCAAGGGCTACCTGACCCTCAACCCGTTCAAGTACGCCAACGCCCTGCTCAGCTTCGTGCTGCCGATCGTGTTCGTGCTGCTCGGCGGCATCGGCCTGCCCGGCGGCGCGGTCTGGATCGAGCGGCACCGGGTGCGGGGCAGGCTCAAGCACAGCCTGATCTCGGCCGCCGGACCTCTGGTGAACCTGCTCGCCGCGGTGCTGCTGCTGGTCCCGGTCGGCGCGGGCTGGCTGGACGACTCCTCGGTGCACGCGGTCTGGAGCGGCTACGAGCTGGACGTCTCGCCGCTGGCGCTCGCCCTGGGCTTCCTCGGCATGCTCCAGCTGAGCGCGACCCTGCTCAACCTGCTGCCGGTGCCCGGCCTGGACGGCTACGGGATCGTGGAGCCGTGGCTGTCGGCCAAGACCCGGCGCGCGATCGAGCCGTTCGCGCCGTACGGCATGCTGGCCGTCTTCGCGCTGCTCTGGCAGCCGGAGATCAACCACTGGTTCTTCGAGGTCGTCTACGGGGCGATGGAGCTGCTGGGCGTCGACCGGGTCTACGCACAGGTGGGCCACGAGCTGTTCATGTTCTGGAAGAACTGACCGGACGGACCGGACCGGGGCGGCGCGTCCTCCGGAGCGGGCCTCAGGCCCGCTCGGCCGCCGCGCGGGCCAGCTTCTCCCGGCGCACGTTCATCCAGAGCACATTGCTGGCGATGCCGGCCATCGGCAGCCAGACGAGGCCGAGCCACCAGCCCTGCACCAGCGAGACCACGGCGGCGGCCAGCGCGAGAACGACGACGAGCGAGGCGAGGACGGACGTGCGGGGCATGGCGGGGTACTCCTGCGGCCGGGGGTGAGGTCGGCCCCCATTGTCGCCGACCTCACCCCCGGACCCGGTCCGGGGGTGAGGTCGGCGATCCGGTCCGATCGTCGGACGACCGGACCGGGCAGTCGGTGGACGCCGCTGCTCAGACGTCCGTGATGCGCAGACCCGCGTGCGCCTTGTAGCGGCGGTTGACCGAGATGAGGTTCGCCACCAGCGACTCCACCTGGTGCGCGTTGCGCAGCCGGCCCGCGAAGACGCCCCGCATGCCGGGGATCCGGCCGGCCAGCGCCTGCACGATGTCGGTGGCGGCCCGCTCCTCGCCGAGCACCATCACATCGGTGTCGATCCGCTCGATCGACTCGTCCTGGAGCAGCACCGCCGACAGGTGGTGGAAGGCCGCGGTCACCCGGGAGTCCGGCAGCAGGGCGGCGGCCTGCTGGGCGGCGCTGCCCTCCTCCGGGACGAGTGCGAAGGCGCCCTGCTTGTCGAAGCCGAGCGGGTTGACGCAGTCCACCACGATCTTGCCCGCCAGCTCCTCGCGGAGGGCGGTGAGGGTGGCGGCGTGCCCGTCCCAGGGCACCGCCACGATGACGATGTCGCTCTCACGGGCGGTGGCGGCGTTGTCCGCGCCGCGCACCCCGAGGCCGATCGCGTCCGCCGAGGCCTGCGCGCGGGCCGCGTCGCGCGATCCGATGATCACCTGCTGGCCGGCCTTGGCCAGCCGCAGGGCCAGCCCCCGCCCCTGGTCGCCGGTGCCGCCGAGGACACCGACCACCAGCTGCGAGACGTCCGGCAGCTCATGGGCCGGGTTTGTCGCTGAATCGAGGGAAGTCATGGGCCGATCCTGCCAAACGAGCGGCCCGTCGCGACATCCTGAGTGCCATGGACGCGGTGAGAGTTTCGGCACTGAGGGACCGTCTGGCCGGAACCGGTTGGCTGGAAGCCGTCGGTGGCTTCGCCGGGGAGCTGCGGCACGCGGTCACCCGGCGCGGGGCGGGCGAGTTACTGCTCGTCGGCACCACGGGGTACGAGCCCTGGCACCTGGCGGCCCATCTGGAGGACGAGGCCGCCTGGTCGGACGTCCCCCGGCTGGCGCCCACCCTGCTGCGGCACCGGGTCCCGGCCGCCGCCCCCGCCCATCTGGCGCACGGTCTCGGCCGGCTGACCGGGGCCGGGCGCGGCGCGACCGTCCTGGTGGTCGCCCCGTCCGCGGCCGGGGAGCCGCTGCTGGAGCGGGTGCACGACGCCCGGCGGCACGGGGCGACGGTGCTGGCGCTGCAGGGCGCGGCGCCCGGCGGCACGGACGGGTCCGCCGGCCCGGACGACCTGGCCGGGCTGGCGCACCG